>CAVXPD010000007.1:0-103539 GCA_963763575.1 uncultured Acidimicrobiaceae bacterium | reverse complement strand
CGGCGCTGGCAGCGGCTCGGCGCCTGCGAGTTGCGCTTCACTCAACACCTCCCGGGAGCTCGAGCAAGGCAAGGGGATTGCCGCCGGTTGCCTCAACCAGACGCTGACGTGCCTCAGGCGAGAGTGCGACGTTCGCCTGACGGCCGATGAGCGCCGCCGCCGCCTGCGGATCGAGCCCGCCAAGCAGGAGTTCCTGCAACCCCTGTGCCTCGAAGCGGTAACCCTCACGCTCACGAACGGCGAACACCATGGCGATTCCGTCCGCCTCGAGCCGACGGCCGACGAACATGAGGGCGTCAGCGGAAGCAGGGTCGAGCCAGTGCCGCGCGTCATCGATGAGGCAGAGAACGGGCCGGTGCTCGGCCGCCTGGGCTAGGAGGCTCAACACCGCAAGCGAGATCAAGAAACGGTCGTGGCCTTCGCGCCGCCTCCAGTCCGAGCGCTCCCCGCAGCGCCCCCCTCTGGAGCTCGGCGATGCTCTCCAGGTGCTTCAGGATGGGACGGACGACTTGGTGTAACACGGCGAAGGGGACGTGCGCCTCCGATTCGATCCCGCTACCGCTCAGGACCTGCATGTCGGACGCTCGCTCACGAGTGTCCTTGAGCAGGGCGGACTTGCGACACCCGCCTCGCCGCGGAAGACGAGCGCGCCGCCTCGCGACTCACGAGCGTCCCCGAGGAGCGCGCCGAGCCCGCGCTCTGGGTCCCTGCCGTAGAGCATCAACTCCATGTACTCCCCGGCGCCGGGAACCAATCTGGCGAAATCGCCGGTGCGAATGCCCAGGATCCGCAGTCATCCTGACACTGATCCCGTAATCCGACCGAAAGGACACCGAAATGACCAAATCCGAGACCACTGTTGACGCATCCCAACTCCCCCGTGAACTCGCCAACATCCCCCCTGAGCGTCGCGATCATCGAGCAACACCGGTGAGCAACAGGAGATCCGGAGTCGATACCCACGAGATGGTTCTGATGCACCGCGTCCTCCGCCGCGAGATCGGTCAGCTACCCCGACTGTTCCGCTCCACGGTCGATGACCCACGCGATCCAAGATCATCGGCGCGCACGCCCGGGAGATGTTGGACTTCCTGCACACGCACCACACCGGTGAGGACGAGCTGCTCTTTCCCCTGCTTCGCGAGCGACGTGTGCTCGACCCTGAGCTGATGGACCGAATGGACGCCCAACACGCTCAGGTTAACGAGCGGTCGTGGCTGTCAACGCGGAGCTGCCGGCGTGGACGGCGAGCCGCGGACGCCGTCGCCGGCGAGCGGATGGCAGCCTGCATCGACGCGATGATGCCGACACTGATCGGTCACTGCGATGAGGAGGAGCAGAAACTGCTCCCGGTCGTCTCGGTCACGCTCTCCCAGAGCGAATGGGACGCGCTCGGCAAGCACGGCATGAGCACGATCCCGGTCAGGCGGCGCCTGGTGATACTCGGATACATCACTGAGGAGACCGACGACGCGGAGCGGCAGAAGTTCATGCAGGTCGTACGAGCTCCCGCTCGTCTGGCCTACAAGCTGATCGGCCGTCACCAGTTCACCCGCGAGACCCCTGGGATCCGCGCCTGATCCCCGAAGGAGGCCTGTCATGTCCGGTGATATCCCTGAGCCCCGTCTCGACCCAGCCGACGGCGGAGTCAACGAGGATCCCCGTTCTCGCCGACCCGGTCCTGCCGAGCGAGGTCAACGGGGATCTACTGACTGAACTCGCCACCGACCAACTGGAAGTCCGATGACAACCGATTCCCGCAAATGGTTCGCGCTGGCGATCATCTGTATTGCTCAGTTCATGGTCATTCTCGATGTCTCGATCGTGAACGTGGCCTTGCCCTCGATACAGCGTGGCCTGCACTTCTCTGAGCAGAACTTGCTCTGGGTCTTGAATGCCTACGCCCTGATGTTCGGTGGGTTCCTCATGCTCGGTGGCCGCGTGGCGACGAGCTGGGACGGCGCCGTGTGTTCCTGACGGGCGTGATCGTCTTTACCACGGCTTCCCTGTTTTGTGGACTGGCGACATCGACCGGCTGGTTGGTTACGGCCCGGGCGCTGCAGGGTCGGGGGCTGCGCTCCTCTCACCCGCTGCCCTCTCCATCCTGACCGTGACCTTCCAAGAGGGGCGCGAGGAACACGGCCTTGAGCATCTGGGGGGCGATCGCAGGAGCAGGTGGCGCGTTTGGGGTTCTGCTCGGTGGAGTCCTCACCCAGGAGTTCGGCTGGCAGTGGATCTTCTACGTGAATGTGCCGATCGGTGCTTTGGTCGTGCTGGCGAGCTTCTTCGTGCTGTCCCCTCCTTCGCAGAGGACCAGGACCGGGGATACGACATCCGGCCGCGATCAGTCTGACCGCCGGCCTTGCGTTGCTTGTGTCGGCTCTGGTCAAGAGTACGAGTTGGGGTTGGGCCTCTGCCAAGACGTTGGGGTTCTTGGCCGTAGCCGTTGTCCTCTTCGTCACGTTTATCGGAGTCGAGCGACGGACCAAGAACGCCCTGGTGCCTCTGTCAATCTTTCGCAACAGGATCCTGAGCGTGTCCAACATGGTCTCGCTCACTTTGGGCGCATCCCTCTTCTCGATGTTTTATTTCCTGTCGCTTTATATGCAACAGGTCCTGGGGTACTCAGCCCTCAAAACTGGGGTCGGCTATCTGGCGATCGCCAGCGCAATCATCATCGCCGCGGGAGCAGCACAATCGCTTGTGGCCAGGTTTGGCGTCCGACTTGTGATGACTCTGGGTATGGCCCTTTCAGTCGGTGGTCTTATCTACTTTGCCCAGATCTCGCCGCACGGGACGTACCTGGGCGCGTTGCTGCCTGGGTTCCTCCTGGCCGGCGTCGGCCTCGGCCTCTCGTTCGTGCCGGTGACCATCGGGGCAGTGAGTGGAGTCGTCCCGGGTGAGGCAGGCGTCACGTCAGGGCTGATAACAACGACGCAACAGATTGGCGGTGCACTCGGCGTAGCCGTGCTCTCGACGATTGCGGTCTCTGCGACGACGAGATTCATCGACGGACACGGCCATTCACGCGGCATCATGACGGAGGCGCTCAACCACGGCTTCTCTGTCACCTTTGGTTTGGCGCGGCCTTTGCTGGGATCGGCTGTCTGATTGCCTTCTTCGGGATGATCGGCATTCGTCCCGCGAAGGAACCGGCATCGGACAAGGCGACCGAAGGGCCGCGAACAGTGTTGCAGCCGGTCTCTCGATGAGTTTTCGACGTCACGCTGATCGGCCAGGAGCGTCGGCAAAGGCGCCTCGACAAAAGCGGCGGCTCGGTGTGGATCGGCAATCTACGGGCCCACGGATCCGCCCGGATACCGCCACACCGACGCCCGCCGCGGCGGGGGACAACTCGACCGCGTCATTCCAACTCGGTCAACCTCGATGCAGTAGCGGATAGCGGTACTTCACGCCCTCGATCGCATCAGCCTCTAAGCTAAGCGATCCCTTGGCGTACATTCCGCGGGTCACCGACGACCTTCACTCGGACCGCGCTGCCCTTTCGAGAGGCGACGCCATGTCTACGGTCATCACCGGAGCGTCAGGTCGCCTCGGCGGGCTCGTGGTCGATCAACTCCTCGCCGCAACGGCACCGGCGCAGATCGTGGCCAGCGGCCAAGACGTTGACAAACTCAGCGAGCTCGAACGCAACGGGGTCACGGTCCGACGCGCTAGCTTCGCCGACCCGAGCACGCTCGAGGACGCTTTCCAGGACGCCGACACGATGATGTTGGTCTCGACGACACGTCGGGGAGCGGTTCGACAACGCCCGCAACGCCATCGACGCCGCAGCCCGAGCTGGCGTTTCCCGGATCGTGTACACCAGCATCGTCAACGCCTCGACCGCGCAAATAACGCTCGCTGGCGAGCATCGCCGCACGGAGGACTACCTGCGTGACAGCGGTTTGGCGTTCGTCATCCTGCGCCACGGATGGTACCTGAAGAATTACACCGACCAGCTCCCGATGATCATCCGGTACCACTCATTGTTGGGCAGCTCGCGTGACGGTCTCGTCGACGCGGCCAGCCGACGTGACTAGCGTCCGCTGCCGCGACTGTATTGACGCATGACGGGCACTTCGGAGCGACATATGAACTCGGCGGGACGCCGTTCACCTCATCGAGCTCGCCGCCACAATCAGCGAGGTCATCGGCACCCGCATCGCCTATCAGGATATGTCGGTCGCTGACTACACCGATGTCCTCATCCGTGCGGGGATGCCGGCGAAGCTTGCCGCTGCCGTCGCCGAAGCCGACGCCGGTGTGGCTCGCGGAGAGTCGTTCACTGCGAGCGAGGACTTGGTGAACTAAGTGGCAAGCCGGCGACTACAGTGCACGAAGCCATCCGGAACGCTGCTGCCACCATACTTGCCTCCCCGACTCTTGCCGGACGCCGTCTCGCCTCGTGACCGACAAGCATTGTGGGAGTAGTGATGAAGCTGGCAGGGGACAAGCGCAAGACGCTGCCCGGCAGCGATCTTTGCGGCGCGCTCGCTCAGCTACACGATGAGCGCATACGCCTGATGAGCCTGGTGGCGCATACGTATCGGCATCTCGCCGACAACCTCGGCCGCGGGCTCGAACTGGCAGTTGGCATCCCCCCGATTTTCTTCGACGTCCTGGTCCACGTGGCAGCGGCGCCAGGGGGCCAGCTGACCATGAGCCGGCTCAGCGAGGTTGCGCTCACCACCGGCGGCATGACACGCCTGGTCGACCGGATGGTCGGGGGTGGTCTGGTGGTTCGAGAGAACTCCTCGAAGGACCGGCGCCGCATTCACGTTGTCCTGACGGGAGCAGGACAGGACGTACTCGAACGGGCCATTGCCACGCATATCGAGAGCATAGACCACTACCTGGTCGCACCGCTAAACGATAACTACCGCTCTTCGCTGGCCGTCACATTGAACATGGTCCTCGGTCAAGAGTCGATTGCCGACCACATTCTGTATGTCCGTTAGGCCGCTGTGCGATGCCCGCTCATTCCGGGTCGTCCAGAAGGAAATAGGTGACAAGCCCTCTGCCGACGTTCACAACTCGCATCTCTGAAGCCTCCGCGTCGGCCCGTGCCACAGCGTGCCACTGGCGACACGATTGGCCTCGAAGGGCTTCCCAAGTTGAGAGCGCCGTGTTCGATTCCGTCGCCCGCCCTACACGTCGCCCGCCCTACTTTCGCAGGTCTGGGCACCGCTGAAAGCAGAGCCCAAGGCCTGCCGGGGCAGATCAGCTCGTTCGAGCTGAAGGCGCTCGTTCACGTCGTCGTGAACACGTGCAACCATGGCACAGCCCGAGGTTCCTGATCTTCTCGATGCTCCATGAGCGCATCGTCAGGGCCGATAGTCACCCAAAACGCCCGGGTCTTTGGGCGACTTTCCACACTTTGGCGAGCCGTGATCAAAAAGATATGGCGGACGATGGTGGTCCGGCGCCACCAGTCGGGCGATCCTCTGCCGCCATGCCTGCGGATCTGGGGTTGGAAAGCATTCAGTAAACCCACGTCTCGTTCGCGGCGCCCGAAACGGGATTCCAGGGCGTCAACCCGCAATTCAGGGAGCAGATGGGGCCAGTTCTGCTCGGATTCATGGCTCGGTCACCCGGCGGTGATCGACCGCCACGGGAGTGCTCACGATAGCAGGCAGGCCGACCTTATGGCCGAGTTACTGCCCGCATAACCGGCAGCGAGGATTGACGTAGCCCGCTGACGGTCCACCACTCCGGAGGGAGAACTGGCCAGCGTGTGGGTGCGTGCCCGAGCCAGGTCTGACTCCATCTAAACCGGCTGACGTCCTCTCGGACTGTCCTGAAGTCGATTCGTCGGCCCGGCTCGGACACGCACCCGACACCAACCGGTCGGACGGAGTGACCTCATAGGAGCCTGCCGCACAGGCCCTTCGCTGTCCTGTCCATCGTCTTGCTGGTGCGGTGTCACCCATCCAAGCGAAAGGACCAGATGACGATGACCACTATCGCGCGCCGTATCACCGGAGGGGTCGACACACACCTCGACGTCCATGTGGCGGCTGCCCTCGACGAGCGTGGAGCGCTCCTCGGCGTGGAGAGCTTCTCGACCACACCGTCTGGCTATCGGGCCCTGCTCAGCTGGCTGGAGACGTTCGGGACGCTCGAGCTCGTCGGCGTCGAGGGGACCGGCAGCTACGGGGCCGGGCTCACCCGGCACCTGCTTTCCCGCAAGGTCTCCGTCGTCGAGGTCGACCGTCCCAACCGTCAGCGCCGGCGGCGCAAGGGAAAGTCCGACCCCGAAGACGCCGTGGCCGCCGCCCGGGCCGCCCAGGGGGGCGACGCCACCGGATCGGCCAAGACCAGGGACGGAAGTGTCGAGGCCATGCGGGTCCTGCGGGTGGCGCGCTCATCGGCCCGGAGCAGCCGGACCCAGGCCATCAACCAGATACGCAGCCTGGTCTCGACCGCCCCCGACGAGCTCCGCGCCGAGCTGCGCGACCTCTCCATCTACAAGGTCCTCCAACTGGCCAGCGCCTTCCGCCACACCGGAAAGACCGACGTGGCGGCGGTGACCAAGCTCACCTTGCGCACGCTGGCCCGGCGGGCGCTCTCCCTCGAAGAGGAGGTGAAAGAGATCGACCGAGTGCTCAAGACCCTCGTCGCCGAGACCGCACCAGAGCTCAATGCGGTCGATGGCGTGGGGACCGACGTGGCGTCGGCCCTCCTGGTGGCCGCCGGAGATAACCCCGGCCGCCTGAAGAACGAGGCCACCTTCGCCAAGCTCTGCGGGGTGTCTCCCCTCGATGCCTCGAGCGGCAAGCAGCACCGCCATCGGCTCAACCGCGGCGGGGACCGCCAGGCCAACTCAGCGCTCTGGCACATCGTGTTCACCCGGATGGTCAACGACCCGAGAACCAAGCACTACATCGAGCGTCGGATGAAGGAAGGCCGGACAAAGAAGGAGGCGATCCGCTGTCTCAAGCGCTACGTGGCTCGAGAGGTGTTCGGGCAGCTTCCGAGGTCAGCACTCGCCCCTTGACAATCCATAGGAGCATCGTTATGGGATACCCAGACCCACTCGGTACCGGCACAACCCGGTCGCTCCAGTTGGATACACGATGCGCACGGGATCACCGATTATGCTGCGGGTCTCGGGCGCGGCGGCCCGTTTTCCCAGGGCGAACGAGATCGCGACATGTCCCGCGTACCCGCCCGTCGTACTCCCCAGAATCGGCGGGAGGGTTCCCTTAACCTCTATCTGTCGACATGGATAGTGACTCTGCCTGCAGGCGATCGTCCTCGAGCAACAGGTCCTCGAAGAACGCGCCGAAGTCGCGTTTCGGATGTCTGATTTGTATCTCTAGCATCCAGCGTAAGTCGGAGGGGCGGAAATCCACTCTGTCAAGGGTGCCGTCGTAGTGGGCATCGTGTGGGAACTCTCAGAGGCGGTGTCCGGTCAACTCCAGGTTGAGTTGCCAGCCAAGCCGTTGCGCATTCTCCTCGGCAAACTGATACAAGGCCATGCCGGTCAAACCGTCGTGCACCCAACGATGACGCGTCGCTGTCCAGATCGACTTGACATCCTCGGCTGCCTTGGTCATCTCGGGATCGTCACCCACTACGAACGTGTCTCCGGCATCACCTTCGCATCCCTCATAGATGGGGCCGATGTCGAGGAAGAAGATGTCGTCATCACCCAGTACCACCCCGGGTGTGGATGGGTCCTCAAAGTTCTTAGTGGTGTTCTGACCGAAACGCACCAAGATTTTGTGCCATCCCTTGCGCAGACCAGCATCGCGTAGGACCGTGGCTGCAAGCATCCGCCCGGTGTCCTCGGACATCCCAGGCGTGATTCGGCCCGCGATTTCCCTTAGCGCACCCCTGGTCCTGGTTCGCACATCGAGGATCTGGAGCGGGAGAACCGCCTCTGCAATGGCCTCGAGTTTCGCGCGATCGCTGGCGGAGTGTTGCAGGGTGGGTCCCATTTCAGGACCGCCGATCTCCCTCCGGTAGCGGAGGGACACAGCTCGACTTGAGCTAACCCACCGTACACCCTACTCCCGCCGAAGGCACGCTGAAGGGGGGCGAAAGATCGGCACTTCCCGGGCGGGCGAAAGGTGACACCGGGGTAGGTGTTGCAGTGCCAACGCAACCGCACATACTTATCATTGGAGAGGGACTGTTGCGGGCCACCCAATCGGTGCGTCGTGCCGAATTCCAAAGAGGGAGTCACAGCCATGACTCAGACAACACTGTATGAGCGCCTTGGCGGTTATGACGCCATCTCCGCCGTCGCCAGCGACTTGTCGCCCCGTTTACAGGCGGATCCGCAACTGGCTCGGTTTTGGCAGGCTCGGGGTGAGGATGGCCTGCGTCGGGAAAAGCAGCTTCTGGTCGATTTCTTGTGCTCGAGTGCAGGCGGTCCGCTCTACTACACCGGACGAGACATGAGGACCTCGCATAGAGGGATGCAAGTCAGCGAAACCGATTGGTCGGCATTTGTGGGACATCTCAATGCCACGTTGGATGGTTTTCAAGTCCCTCAGGCCGAGCGCGACGCGGTACTCGCATTCATACAAAGCACGAAAGCAGACATCGTCGAAGCGTAGAGCCGCATCGCATGGCGTCGGGCGCCGAAGTACTGCACCAAGTGGCAAATCACCATGACGCTGCGACGCTCAGTTCACGGATGCCGGCGGGCCGACCATTCGATCAACTCAATCCGTCGACAAGGACAGCGACTCTGCCTGCAGGCGATCGTCCTTCGAGTTCTACCGCTGACCGTACGTTCGGAAGGCCGTCCATCCTGAGCGTCTTCTTCGCATCCGGTAACGACGCGAGTTCGTGCCATGCGGGACCGTCGTCGGCCGACCGGAACTGCCCGTTACCGACTCCCAGGACTATCCCCATGGTGCCGTACGGGGCGTATTCCGACTGAGCATGGTGAAGGGCGTTTTCGCAATGAGCGGCTGCGGTTCAGCGGCCCGTGAACCCTCAGGAAGACCCAGGCGCGGAACCGATACGGGTGCGTACGCGGGGGCGGGTAATGGCCGCTTGTCGGCCAAGGAGGAGAAGCCAGACAACGAGCCAGGGGAGGTCACATGATGGTGACCAAATCGCATTTGCCGGTCGCACCTGCCATGAGAGAGGCGTCCCATCTGCACGACCCCACGAACATCGGTGGTCCTGGCGTGTTCCTACGCCGTGTCGCTCGAGAAAAGCGATGACTCTGGCGCGCGAGATCGTGCCGACTGGGGTGAACAGACACGGGATCACCACGGATACTCGCTGGCTCAGTATCCGTGAGATCGCTGCCGACCTCGGTGTGTCCAGCTCGACGGCTTACAAGTGGTCGGCTCGGGGAGCACCGTGGTTCCCACGCTCCATCCGCCTACGCAACGGCGACATCCGCGTCCGGCGGGACTGGTACGAGACGTGGCTTGGCGAGCTGGAGCAGTGACGGCGAGGGCAGCGTTGTTCTACAAGCCGAGATCCACAACATCGACGCTCACACCCACCGAGGCAGCTGCGGTGGTCACGAGAGGTGACTCGGTGGAAACGGCGATCCTCGCACCCAGGACCACCGCGGCAGCAACTGCCTCGGCGGTAAGAAGGTTGAGCTGGCCCGGCAACGCCGCCATGACCGGGACCAGTCGTCGCATGCTCAACAGGCCGATTTCGGCGGGCAGCTGGTCCAGGGCGTCATGCACCCGACGCTGCTCGTCCTCAGAACTTGCCGCCAGAGCACGGGACAGCGCGCCCTGACCTGGACGAGCCACGACCCGGGCCAGCCGCCAGAACCACGAACCGGTTGTGAATACCTCGCCGGCCTCAGCCGCTGTGATCAATAGAGCTTCTGCCGCACCTCGCTGCTCGGCCAAGATGGCCAGCAAAAGGGCGTCATCGACAACGATCACGCCGGATGATCCGGGCGCTCAGCCCTGAGCCAGGTCGGGGTCTCCTGCGACGGCATCCTGTGCGGCTTTCTGGTAGGCGCCGGAGGCCAGGTCTTCACGGATGGCGGCTCGGATGGTCTCGGGGATGTCGGTGGTCACTTTGCCGATGCGGGCCGGCCGAAGTTCGCCCGCCTCCGACGCTGCAGCTCGGGCTCGCTCTGCTGCTGCCCGCAGATCCCCGGTGGATATCGCCATCACTGAAGATTACAGCTTCCCCCCCGAGAGCGAGAGCACAGAGCGAGCAGTGACAAGATGGACGAAGGAACGTCCGTCGACCCTCATCTGCGGGCGTCTTCAATCGGCGACGCGGTGCGGGGAACGGGGCGCCATGACGAGCGGTGTCGAAAGCCCGTATTAATTCAACCCAGATTCAACCTCGCAACGCAACGGGTGGCCTTTAGCGGCAACCAACCGCCACCGTCCTCAATGTGCAACATCGCATCTGAGCAGCGCCTATCCAAAAAGTGCTGAACACACCGTTCGGCGCGACAAGCCTCCGAGGCCGTTACAAGTGAAGTGCTCTACCGACTGAGCTACTCGGGCGTCCTGGTCAGATTAGTTCCCGCCGGGGACGACCCCCGTTTCGAGCAGCGGAAAGGCTTGCTTCGGCCCGGGCGGCACGGCAGGCTGGGCGAGGAATGAGTGACGACCGGCCGCAGCATTCGGGAGGGTTCTCCGGCTCGCTCTCCACCGTCAGGGCCGGCATCATCCTCGTGGCCTTCGTCGTCGGTGTCGTCATCTTGGTCGCGGTGGGCACGCGCCCCACGGTGACCTCCCCGGCCAGCAGCGCGCAGACGACGACCACGACGACCACGCCGACCACGACGACGTCCCAGTCGGGAGGCTCGACGACGTCGACCGGCGCCGCAGCGGGCGCGGCCAGCACGACCACCACCACGAGGGCGGGGCACCATCACGGCGCGACCACGACGACCACCACCCTCGCCCCCGGCACGGTGAGTGTGCTGGTCGCCAACGCGACGAACACCAGCGGGCTCGCCGGGCACTACACCACGGTTCTCGGCAGCAAGGGCTGGCACACGATGTCGCCCGCCAACGCCGCCACCACCGAGTCGACGTCGACCGTCTACTACGCGGCGGGCATGCAACAGCCGGCGACGGCGATCGCGAGCACGATCGGGGTGAAGCCGACACAGGTGCAGCCGCTCACGACGGCGACCCCGGTGGCGAGCGTCGCGGGCGCCGACGTCGTCGTCGTCGTCGGGCAGGACCTGGCCAGCTCGGCCGCCGGCTCCTGACGTCGCCCGCGGCGCGCGGACGCGTGACCGGCCTGCCGACCATCCTGGGTCCCCTGGCCGACGCGCCGGCTCGCAGCGCGTTGTTCCTCGACTTCGACGGGACCCTCGCCGGCATCGTCGAGGACCCGCGCGACGCGCGGCCGCTGCCGGGGGTCCCCGCCCTGCTGGCCGACCTCGCGGTGCCGTTCGCGCTCGTCGCCGTGGTCTCGGGACGGCCGACCGAGTTCCTCGCCGAGGCTCTGGGTCGGCCGTCGGGCGTGGAGCTGGTCGGCCTCTACGGGCTCGAGCGCGCGCTGCGCGGCGCCGAGCACGACCGGTGGGCCACGGTGATCGACGCGGTCGTGACCGACGCGACGGCGACGGCGCCGCCGGGCGTCTACGTCGAGCCCAAGGGCCTGACCGTCACCCTGCATTGGCGCCGCGCCCCGGACCAGAAGGACTGGGTCATCGCCTTCGCCGAGCGCGCCCACGCCCAGTGCGGCCTGGCCATCCACCAGGGCCGCCACGAGCGCGAGCTGCGTCCGCCCGTCGAGGTGGACAAGGGGACGGTGGTCCGGTCGCTCGCCGACGAGCACGCCGGCCGCCTCGATGCGGTCGCGGCGTTCGGCGACGACAAGGGCGACCTTCCCGCGTTCGCCGCGCTCGGCGACCTCAGGTCACCCGACGGCGCGGCGCTCTACGCCGTCCGGGTCGCCGCCGTCGACCGCGAGAGCCCGCCCGAGGTCGCGGCCCGGGCCGACCTCACGGTCTCCGGTGCCACCGGCGCCGTCGCCCTGCTGCGGCTGCTGGCCGACGCGGCAGCCACGAAGGGCGCGCCGGGCGCTCAGGCCTGACCGGCGACCGCCAGCTGGTCCTGCCACCAATCCGCGGCGCTGCGCGCCCGCACCGCCGCGCGCAGTGCGGCCGCCCGCTCCGTTCGCGGCACCGGGGCCATGGACAGCGCGGCGTGCAACGCCTCCGCGGTGCCCGACACGTCGAAGGGATTGACCCCGAGCGCGCCCTCGCCGCCGAGGGACAGCTCCTCCCACGCCCCCGCTTGGCGCGACAGAACCAGCACGCCGCCGACGGTGTTGAGCAGCGGGCCCTCCTTCGCCACGAGGTTGAGCCCGTCGCGCACCGGGTTCACCAACAACGCATCGGACATCGCGAGCGCGGCGAGCGACCGGGCGCGGTCGTCCTCGACGGACAGCACGATCGGGGTCCACGCGTCGCCGGCCACGCCGGCGAAGGCGTGGTTGATGCGCTCGGCCGTGTGCACGACGTCGGCGCCGTAGGCGAGATACTCGGCCAGTCCCTGCCGCGACGGATACGCGAACGCGACGTGCACGACCTCGCCGCGCCACTCGGGATGGGCGCCGAGCAGCTCTTCGAACGCGAGCATCCCGCGCACGATGTTCTTCGAGGGCTCCATGCGGTCCGTCCGCGCCACGATACGGCGCCCGCCCACCTCGGCCCGCAGCGCCGCCGCCGCCGTCGCGACCTCCGGCGACGCCGCCTCGGCCTCGAGCACGTCGGCGTCGACCCCGAGCGGTGCCACGAACGTCGGAGGTGCGGCGAGCCCGGCCGCGCCGTAGCAGGCGACGAACCCGGCCTCCCACTCGTGGCAGTGGAAGCCGCAGGCGCGGTAGCCGGCCATCCCGTCGAGCAGCTCGGCCACCACGTCGTCGGGCAGCACCCCGAACATGGCGGGCGCCGCGAAGGGTGTGTGCAGGAAGTGGACGGGGCGCAGGTCGGGCCGGCGCTCGGCGAGCATCCGCCCGAGCAGCGAGAAGTGGTAGTCCTGCACCAGCACGACCTCGCCCTCGCCCGCCCGCGCCGCGACGACCTCGGCCATGGCGCGGTTGTAGGCCCGGTAGCCCTCCCACGCCCGGTGCCACACCCGGTCGAAACGAGGCCGGTGCGGCAGGTCGAACAGGTGGTGGTGGACGTACCACAGGGTCGTGTTGGCCACGACGTCGTAAGCCTGCCGGTAGGTCTCGTCGTCCACCACCACGGGGAGGAGGTCGAGGCCGTCGAGGTGCATGCGCCCTTGGGCGACCGCCTCGCGGTCCGCCGCCCCCATCGTCACGGAGGCCCACGTCGTCCCGCTTCCGTCGAGGAGCCGGTGCAGCGACGACGCCAGCCCGCCGCCGGCGGGCACCGGCACCAGCGCGCCGTCGGGCCCGAAGCGGAAGGTGAGCGGTCCCCGATTGGAGACGACGAGCGGCGCGCTCATTCGGGGCGGGGGATGGACGAGACGGAGACGCGCTCGAGCGCGGCCCGCAGCACGTCGACGGCCTGCGGGCGGAGTTCGTGCAGCGGACGGTTGCGGTGGATGCGCTCGCCCAGGTCGACCTGGGCCAGACGGTCCGCCCCGAGGTGCTGGGCCACGTCGATCAGCAGGCCGAGCTCGACGCCGTAGCCGTCGGCGAAGCCCAGCTTCTCGAAGACCCAGCGGTGCGCCGCCGTCTCGCCGGCCAGCGGCTGGCGCACGTCGGCCAGGTCGGGGAAGAGCAGCTCGAGCACCGGGCGCGCCACCAGCTCGGTGACCCGGCCGCCTCCGGTCGGCTCGCCGTGGAGGGGACGGGTGTAGAAGCCCTTGACCAACGCCACGTCGTCCACGGTGAGCAGCGGACCGAGGAGCCCGCTGACGAAGGCCGGGGTGGTGTTGGCGACGTCGGCGTCGAGGTACGCGATGAGGTCGCCCGCCGCGGCGCCAAGGGCGGCCGCCATGGCCTGGCCCTTCCCCCCGCTGCCGCCCGGGCCGGTGACCACCCGGGCGCCGGCGTCGCCGGCCTGCCGCGCCGTGTCGTCGACCGACCCGTCGTCGATCACGATGACCTCGTCGACCAGGCCGTTGCCGCCGTGGGCGCTCAGGAAAGGCTGGACCACCGCCCGCACGACCGAGCCCACCGTCGACCCCTCGTCGCGGGCGGGGATGCAGACCGAGACGGTCCGTCCCGTGCGGGCCTTGGCCTCGAGGAGCAGGCCGAGCGGGAAGTCCCCGGTGTGGAAGGTGCGGGCCACACCGCGATTCAAGCAGCCACGCTGCGTTGAGGTGGTGGCCCGGGTGGCGCTACCATGGTGATCATCATCCAGAGCGACTGAGGGACGGGCCCGTTGAAGTCGCGGCAACCAGTGCAACGCACCTGGTGCCAATGCCCGATCGATGAGGAGGACCGATGGTCGATTTCGTCACTGGGCTGCGCTGCCGTGAGTGCCAGCGCGCCTTCCCCGCCGAGGCGCTGCACGTCTGCGACTACTGCTTCGGGCCGCTCGAGGTGGCCTACGACTACGAGCGGATCGCCGCGACGGTCAGCCGGGCCCGCATCGAGGCCGGACCCCGTTCGATCTGGCGCTACCGCGACCTTCTCCCCGTGGACGACGAGGCGCCGGTCGACCTGGGCGCCGGCTTCACCCCGCTGGTGCGGGCCGACCGCCTGGCGGCCGAGCTCGGCCTGGGCGAGCTGTGGATCAAGGACGACACCGCCAACCCGACCGGCTCGTTCAAGGACCGGGTCGTCTCCGTCGCGCTGACCAAGGCACGACGGCTGGGTTTCAAGGTGGCCGCCTGTGCGTCGACCGGCAACCTGGCCAACTCGGTGGCCGCGCACGCGGCCCGTGCCGGCATGGAGTCGGTCGTCCTCATCCCCCAGGACCTCGAGGCGGCGAAGATCACCATGACCTCGGTCTACGGCGGGACCGTGATCGCAGTGGAGGGAACCTACGACGACGTGAACCGTCTCTGCGCCGAGCTGACGAGCGAGCGCCCCAGTTGGGCCTTCGTCAACGTCAACGTGCGCACCTACTACGCCGAGGGTTCGAAGACGCTGGCCTTCGAGATCGCCGAGCAGCTGGGCTGGCAGGCGCCCGACCACGTGGTCGTCCCGATCGGCTCGGGCAGCCAGCTCACCAAGGTGGCCAAGGGCTTCGCCGAGCTGGGCAAGGTGGGGCTCCTGCCCGCCGAACCCGCCGTCCGGGTCTCGGGTGCCCAGGCCGAGGGGTGCTCGCCGGTGGCCACCGCCTTCTTGGAGGGCACCGACGCCATCCGCCCCGTCAAGCCCGACACGATCGCCAAGTCGCTCGCCATCGGGAACCCGGCGGACGGGTGGTACGCGCTCGAGGTCATGCGGAACTCGGGCGGGTCCTGTGCCGCGGTCACCGACGCCGAGGTGCTCGAGGCGATCCGGTTGCTGGCCCGCACGGAGGGGATCTTCGCCGAGACGGCCGGGGGCGTGACGATCGCCACCCTGGGCAAGCTGGCGGCGTCCGGCGCCATCCGGCCCGACGAGCGGGTGGTGGCCCTCGTGACCGGCCACGGCCTCAAGACCGTCGAGGCCCTCACCGCGACCGCCGGCTGCGCGCCGACGGCGACCATCGCCCCCACGTTGGCTGCGTTCGACGCCGCTTTCGACCTCGAGAAGGAGAGCGCTGCCCGATGAGCGTGATCGTCCGCATCCCCACCCAGCTGCGCACCCTGACCGGCGGGGCCGGCGAGGTCGAGACGGAAGGGGCCACCGTCGGCGAGGTCCTCAAGGCCCTCGACGCCGCCCACCCCGGCCTGGCCGACCGGCTCTTCGACGAGGGGGGCAACCTGCGGCGCTTCGTCAACGTGTTCCTGGCCGACGAGGACGTCCGTTTCCTCGACGGCCTGGCCACACCGGTGGCTGACGGCCAGACCCTCTCGATCGTCCCCGCCGTCGCCGGCGGCTGAGCCGGCCCGCGGGCCGGGTCGGGCAGGGCTGAGCCCGCTAGCGCCTTCGCCGTCCTCGGCGATCCCAGGGCCCTCCCGCCAGGTGCGGTCCGGCGGCGCCGGGGCGGTCGTGAACCTCCGGGGCCGCGCTGTGCGAACCGCACGGCGCCGGCGAACCCCGCGTCCACCGCGTCGGCCTTGCGCCCGGGGCCCTAGAGTGGTTGTATTAGCACTCAAGTGACGAGAGTGCTAACGAGACTGCTTACGGAGGCAATTACCTGATGGCCAAGATCATCACCTTCCACGAGGACGCCCGGCGCGGCCTCGAGACCGGCATGAACAAGCTGGCCGACGCCGTGCGCGTGACCCTCGGCCCCAAGGGCCGCAACGTGGTGCTCGACAAGAAGTGGGGCGCCCCGACGATCACCAACGACGGCGTGTCCATCGCCAAGGACATCGAGCTCGAAGACCCCCAGGAGAAGATCGGCGCCGAGCTGGTCAAGGAGGTCGCCAAGAAGACCGACGACGTGGCCGGTGACGGCACGACGACGGCGACCGTCCTGGCCTGGGCCATGGTCCGCGAGGGCCTGCGCAACGTCGCGGCGGGGGCGAACCCGATGGCGCTCAAGCGGGGGATCGAGGCCGCGGTCGACACCGCAGTGAACTCCATCCATGGCCAAGCCAAGGAGACGATGTCCAAGGAGCAGATCGCCCAGGTCGCCTCCATCTCGGCCGCCGACACCGAGATCGGCGAGATGATCTCCGAGGCCATCGACAAGGTCGGCCGCGACGGCGTCATCACCGTCGAGGAGTCCCAGACCTTCGGAATGGACATGGACCTGGTCGAGGGCATGCGCTTCGACAAGGGCTACATCGCCCCGTACTTCGTCACCGACCCCGAGCGCATGGAGGCCGTCCTCGAGGACGCCTTCGTCCTGCTCGTCGGCACGAAGATCTCCGCGGTACGTGACCTGCTGCCCGTGCTCGAGAAGGTCATGCAGGGTGGCAAGCCGCTCCTGGTCATCGCCGAGGACGTCGAGGGCGAAGCCCTGGCGACCCTCGTCGTGAACAAGATCCGCGGCACGTTCCGCTCGGTCGCCGTCAAGGCCCCCGGCTTCGGCGAGCGCCGCAAGGCCATGCTCCAGGACATCGCGATCCTCACCGGCGGCCAGGTGGTCACCGAGGAGGTCGGCCTCAAGCTCGAGAACGTCACCCTCGACCTGCTGGGCTCGGCTCGCAAGGTGGTCGTCACCAAGGACGAGACCACGATCGTGGAGGGCGCCGGTACCGAGTCCGACATCAAGGGCCGGATCAACCAGATCAAGACCGAGATCGAGAACACCGACTCGGACTACGACCGCGAGAAGCTCCAGGAGCGCCTGGCCAAGCTGTCCGGCGGCGTGGCCGTGATCAAGGTCGGGGCCGCCACCGAGGTCGAGCTCAAGGAGAAGAAGCACCGGATCGAGGACGCGGTCTCCACGACGAAGGCCGCCATCGAGGAGGGCGTGGTGCCGGGCGGCGGCGTCGCCCTGCTCCGCGCCCAGAAGGCGGTGCTCGAGGCGGCCGAGAAGTTGGACGACGACGAGGCCACCGGTGCCCGTATCGTGGCCAAGGCCGTCGAGGAGCCGCTGAAGCAGATCGCCGTGAACGCCGGCCTCGAGGGCGGCGTCGTCGTCGAGAAGGTGCGCGGCCTGAAAGGCGCACACGGCCTGAACGCGGCGACCGGAGAGTACGACGACCTGTTCAAGGACGGCGTGATCGACGCGGCCAAGGTGACCCGCTCGGCGCTGCAGAACGCCGCCTCCATCGCGGCCCTGTTCTTGACCACCGAAGCGGTGATCGTGGACAAGCCCGAGGACGAGGCGCCCGCCATGCCCGGAGGAATGGACGACTACTAAATCGAGGGTTGAACCGGCCGGGTAGACCGGCTGGTGAGTGGGCCGCCCGGGTGCTGCCACCGCGATGCCACGGCGTTGCAACACCACGATGTGACACTGAACACCGCCTCACCCCCAACCCGAGGCTAACCAGTGCGCCCGGCCGAAAGGCCGGGCGCACTGCGTTCTCTACACTGAGCCCGTGGCTCTGTCCCCGACGACCGGGTGGGCGGTCCTCCATCTCTTCTGCCGACTCGGTCCAGATTTCGACGCGCCGGCGCTGCGCAAGGCGGTCAACGCCGCCGAGGCCGACGGCTACCAGGTGGTACCGGTCGCCCTGCTCGGCCACAAGTCCGACCTGGGGCTCATGGCCCTCGGTCCCGACGTGTGGCGGCTGCGCCAGCTGCAGACCGAGGTGTCCGGGGCCGGGGTCGAGGTGCTGTCCTCGTACGTCTCCCTCACGGAGATCTCGGAATACGCCGCCGGGATCCCCGAAGAGCTGCGCCAGGCCAGGCTCTTCCCCCGGCTGCCCCCCGAGGGCAAGGCCGCCTTCTGCTTCTACCCCATGAGCAAGCGCCGGGGCGAGGCGCACAACTGGTACCGGCTGGGCTACGACGCCCGCAGGGAGCTGATGGTCGGCCACGGCAAGGTCGGGCGCACGTTCCACGGACGCGTGCTCCAGGTGATCACCGGCTCGACGGGGCTCGACGACTACGAGTGGGGTGTCACCCTGTTCGGCGTGCATCCCGACGACCTCAAGGACTGCGTCTACGAGATGCGCTTCGACGAGGCGTCGGCCATGTACGCCGAATTCGGCCCCTTCTACACCGGCATGGTCGGCACCCTCGACCAGGTGCTGGACGCCCTGGGCGCATGAGCGCGCTGCCCGCGGTGGAGCCCACCGGGCCGGACGGGCCGGACGGGCCGGACGGGTCGGCGGGGTCGGCGGGGGCGCTGGACGACCTCCGCGCGCGGCTGCGTGGCCTCGGGTCGGTGGTCGTTGCCTTCAGCGGGGGCGCCGACTCGTCCTTCCTGGCCAAGGTCGCGCACGACGCGCTCGGTGCGGCATCGGTCCTGTGCGCCACGGCGCTCTCGCCGTCCCTGGCGGGGTCCGAGGAGGAGGAATGCCGCACCCTGGCCGAGGAATGGGGCCTGCGCTGGGTCGGCGTGCCGACGAAGGAGATGGAGGATGCGGCCTACGTGGCCAACGGGCCGGACCGTTGCGCTCGCTGCAAGACCGCGCTCATGGACGCGCTCGGCCCGCTCGCCCGCGCCGAGGGTGCCACCGTGGTCCTCGGCGTCAACGTGAGCGACCTGGGCGACCACCGCCCCGGTCAGGGCGCCGCGGCGGCCGCGGGCGCGCGGTTCCCGCTGGTCGAGGCCGGGTTCACCAAGGACGACATCCGGCGGTGGTCCCGGGCCCTCGGCCTGCGCACCTGGGACAAGCCGGCGGCGGCCTGCCTGGCGTCCCGGCTCCCGTACGGCACGCCGGTCACGCTCGGCCGGCTCTCCGAGGTGGAGGCCGCCGAAGCCGCGCTGCGGGCCCTCGGCTTCGGCCAGCTGCGGGTGCGCCACCACGGCGACACCGCCCGCATCGAGGTCGAGCCCGCGGTCCTCTCCCTCGTCGTCGAACGGCGGAGGGAGGTCGTGGCGGCGGTGCGGGCGACCGGTTTCACGTTCGTGGCGCTCGACCTCGAAGGCTTTCGCACGGGCAGCCTGAACCGGGTGCTCGGTGGGGACATGACCGGAGAAGGGAGCACGGAACCGGCATGAGGACGGTCCGAGTCAAGGTCAGGTTGACGTTCCCCGAATCGGAGGTCCGACGGCCCGTGCTCGCCACCATGGTGCGGCAGTTCGACGTGGAGCCCAACATCCGGCGGGCCGACGTCGAGGAGCACCGGGGCTGGATCCTCTGCGAGGTCGACGGCGAGGCGTCCCAGGTCGAGGCGGCGCTGGACTGGTTGCGCGGCGAGGGGATCACGGTCGACCTGCTCGGCGACGTGCTCGAGGGGTAGCGGCGCCGCCGTCGATCAGCGCCGGTCGGGGTCCCGCGGCACGTGCCAGCCGGCGGAGGACACCTGGCGCGGCTCGTAGAAGACGCAGCCCTCGGGGCACGCGAAGGGGAGAGGCTCGTTGGCGTCGACCTTGCACCGCTCGAGGCGGTCCCCGCGAGGCGTCGTCCGCATCACGTAGTGGCGGCAGTCCTCGTTGACCGGCATGCCCCATTCTGGCCCAGCCGACCGGCCGCGGTAGCGTCACCGCCCGTGGATCCGACCGACGACCGCGACGTCCCCCTGAAGACGCTGCTGCGCTGGAGCGAGGCCCTCTCGGCCATCGCGCGCACCGGGCTCGGGTTCACCGAGAGCCTCTACGAGCAGGAACGCTTCGAGGAGATCCTCAAGGTGGCGGCGGACATCCGGGCGGAGGCCGACGGCGAGGAGGACCCGGACCACGCCGGCGGCCTGGTGCAGGAGTGGATGGACACAGTGGGCAAGGGCGTCCCCGGGTACGTGACGCCCAAGGTCGCCGTGGGCGCCGCGGTCGGCAACGACAAAGGCGAGCTGCTGCTGATCCGGCGCGCCGACTCGGGCATCTGGCTGTACCCGACCGGGTGGTGCGACGTCGGCTACTCGGCGGCCGAGGTCGTGGTGAAGGAGGTGGAGGAGGAGACGGGCATCATCGCGGAGCCGGTCCGGCTCATCGCGGTGCTGGACGGGCTGCGCCTCGGATTCACCCGCGTGCCCCTCTACTCGCTCCTCTTCCATTGCCGGGCCGTGGGCGGGGAGCTGGCGCCGCACCCGCTCGAGACGCGTGACGTGGGTTGGTTCACCCGGGAGACGCTGCCCTACCCGCTGGTGGGGTCCGAACGGTGGGGCGACCAGGTCTTCGCGGCACTGAACGGCGAGCGGCGCGACGTGCTCTACGACAGCGTGCGCCAACCGATGTGGCGGGGCGACGCGGCCAAGTCGTGATCGCGGTCGAGGCGGCCACGTCGGTCGACGCCGGGCTCGTGGCGGCGATCGCAAAGCTCGTTCCCCAGCTGTCGTCGTCCTCGCCGCCGCCCGACGCCGAGGCGCTGGCCCGCATCGTGACGAACCCCGGGGCGACGCTCTTCGTCGCACGTGACGAGGATCGCATCGTCGGCATGCTCACGCTCATCACCTTCGAGATCCCGACGGCGGTGCGGGCCTGGATCGAAGACGTCGTCGTCGACGAGGCCACCCGGGGGCAAGGCGTAGCCGCGGCGTTGGTGCAGGCGGCGCTGGACCGTTCGTCCGAGGTCGGTGCGCGCACGGTCGACCTGACGTCGCGCCCCGACCGCGAGGCGGCCAATCGGCTCTACGTGCGCATGGGCTTCGAGACCCGCGCGACGAACGTGTACCGCCGCCTCCTGGAGGCTCCGGGCTAGTCAGAACGGAGCGCAGTCCTGCGGGCGATCATCCCGGCCCCCGGCCCTTGAGAATCGCCCGAGGGTCCGTTCACTCGTCAGCCGGGAACGCGGCCGGCAGCAGGCGCATCAGCCTCGTGAACATCGGAGTGAAGCGCCCCTCGCCCCAGGGGAGGTCCGGTTCGTTGGCGAACGCCTGACTCAGCACCCCGACGATGATGGTCGAGACGAGATAGATCGCACTGTCGTCGTTGGCCCCCGGGCCGAGTTGACCCTTGGCCACCGCATCGGCCAGGGCACGGCGCTGGAGCTCCACCATCTCCATGCTGACGGCGAACGCCTCGGGCGAGGGACGGAAGCTCGGGACGGGACGCCAGAAAAGCAGTTCCGCGACGGCGCGGTTGGCCAGGCCCCAGCGCCCGCTCGCCTCGAGCCCTGCCACCAACGCGTCCAAGCCGGGCTCCGCCGCGTGCATGGCGCGACGCATCACCTCGAGGTTCTCGCGCTGTCCCTCGAGGAACAACGCGTCGTAGATCGCCATCAGCGACGGGAAGTACTTGTACAGCGACGGGGGCTGGACGCCGAGGCGTCGCGCCACCTCGGCCAGGCTGAGGCCGTTCACCCCCTCGGTGGTCATGACGTCGCGGGCGATGGCGAGGATTTCCTCGATCGTCTCCTGGCGCCGGCGGGCCCGGCGGTCGGGGTGCGCCGGATGGCCCTCGGCCGCTTCCGCCTGCGCCGCGCCCTCGGACGACGATCTCATCGAGATGAAGTATAGCCTAAGAATGGCTTGACAGCTATAGCTAATATCATTAGTCTGGCGCCCAGGAGGTGGGAAGATGACCCGACTGGAGGCCCAAGCCGAAATGTCCGAGCAGCAGAGATCGAAGCCGAGCACCCGCTGGTGGTTGCGGCAGGACTCGCGGTCGCTCGTGATCGAGGCACCGGGCGAACGCATCTATTGGCTGGTGGCCGACCTGTCCCGCATGGGCGAGTGGAGTCCAGAGTGCCAGCGGGTGGAGTGGCTCGAAGGATCGACCGGGCCGGCCCAGGGGGCTCGCTTCATGGGCCACAACAAGGGTGGCCCGGGTGGCCTCTTGCAGTGGTCCAGAAGGGGCCGCGTCCTCACCACAGACCCCGGCCGCGAGTTCGCCTTCGCGACCGAGGAGGGTGGCAAGGAAGGCGTGGAGTGGCGGTACCGCCTCGAGACGGTCGAGGGCGGGACCCGGGTGACAGAGAGCTACGAGATCCATTGGATCCCGACGTGGGCCCGCATCGTCGACATCCTGACCAACCGAGCCGGTGAGCTACGACGTCACATGCAGCACACGCTCGAGCAATTGAAGCGCGCTGCCGAGGCGACACCCTCGGCCCGATAGTCACCGTCCCTTCGAGACCCGAGGAGTCCAAACCTTGCAGACCTACCAGGCCGCACCAGACGTCGACGTGGTCACGTCGACCAATCCCATCGCCGGCTTCGGCAACCTGGCCATCAACGCGTTCGTGATCCACGCCACCGAACCGGTGCTCGTCGACACCGGCTCCGTGGTGCAGAGTGACGACTTCATGACGGCACTGCGCTCCGTGATCGATCCCGCCGAGCTCCGGTGGATCTGGCTCACCCACACCGACTTCGACCACATCGGCTCGCTGCACCGCCTCCTCGACGAGAACGATCGCCTACGGGTGATCACCAGCTTCCTCGGCGTCGGGATCATGGGCTTGGCGATGCCGCTGCCCATGGATCGGGTGTACCTGGTGAACCCGGGCCAGACGGTCGAGGTCGGCGACCGCCGCCTGACCGCGGTGCGGCCCCCGGCGTTCGACAACCCCATCACTCAGGGCCTGTACGACGACCGGTCGGGCATCTTGTTCAGCTCGGACTGCTTCGGGGCTCTGCTGGAAGAGGTGCCCGAGAGCGTCGAGGACCTGTCCCACGAGGCGCTGCGCCAAGGTCAGGTCTTCTGGGCCACCGTCGACTCGTCGTGGCTGCACCACGTGGACCGAGCGGAGTTCGCCTCGGAGTTGGACCGGATCCGCGCGCTGGAGCCCAGCATGGTCCTGAGCAGCCATTTGCCGGCGGCGCCGGGTTCGTCGCTGGAACGGATCCTCGGTGCGCTCGCCCAGGTGCCCGACGCACCGAGGTTCGTCGGTCCGGACCAGGCGGCGCTGGACCAGATGCTGGCCGGGGCGGTCGAGGCGGCCGGGTAGACCGCCCCGCGGGACCGCCTATCCCATGTTGTCGACATCCTCGGGCGCTTCGCTCCCCGCAAGCTGGCGGTAGAAGCCAGGCCACGTGGTGATGACCCAGGTCTCGGCGATCCGGCCGCCCTCGATCCGGTTGAACATCATCTCGTCGACGCTCACCCGGGTGCCGGTGGGCTCGAGGTCGAAGTAGCGGCCACGGTGGGTGGCCGACGTCGTGCACTGACACGCCACTACGTCGCCGTCGGCCACCAGATGCACGATCTCGGTGCGCTTGTCGGGGAAGGCCACGCGGTGCACCGCCATGGTCGTGCGTTCGTCGTCGAGCGTGGCAACTTCGCCGTCGGGCCCGTGTTCGCGCCAGTCGTCGGTCAGGCACTCGGCGAACGCCTCGACGTCGCCCCGGTCGTAGGCGATCCACGCCCGCCGCAGCAAGGCAGCATTCTCCTCGTTCACGGATGCTCCCTTCGACTGACACCAGCCTGGCAGACGTGGGCCTGTCGTCGCGGTATGGCGCGGCGACGGCTCACGAACGGCGCGGGACAGCCCGCGGGAGTCCGGTCCGTCGAAGGCGCGCACTTCGAGAGACCCGAGGCGAGCCGGAAGTAGGGTCGCCGTTTGAGAACCACATTGGAGGAACCATGAACGGGGCAGGCTTCCAGGGGCGCAACTGGGTTCTTGCGGCGATGATCTTCGCTGTCTCGATGACCTTCATCGACCAGACGATCGTCTCCATCGCGGTGCCGAACATCCAGCGTGAGCTGAACCTCTCCTCGACCGGCGTCCAGTGGGTGGTGAACGGCTACCTGCTCGCACTGTCGGCCTTCTTCGCCCTCGGCGGACGGCTGTCAGACATCTTCGGGCACACCAAGATGTGCGTCATCGGGGTCATCGTCTTCGTCGGCGCCTCGGTCCTGTGCGGGTTGACGCCGACGGGGCCCGCCGCCGAGGCCTGGATCATCACCTTCCGCGTGGTGCAGGGTGTCGGCGGCGCGCTCATGTTTCCGGCGGCCCTGGCCATCGTCGTGAACACCTTTCCGCTCCGCGAGCGAGGCCGGGCACTCGCCATCTTCTTCGGGATCGCCGGCGGCCTGACGTCGATCGGTCCGCTCGTGGGTGGCTACCTCACCGAGTGGACGTGGCGCGCCATCTTCTGGGTCAACGTGCCGGTGGCCCTGATCGCCCTCGTCCTGATCGCACTGTCCAAGCCCAAGACGCAGTACCAGTGGGCGCCGATCGATTACCGGGGCGCCGTTCTGCTTGCGGCCGGGATCGGCCTGAGCATCCTGGGCCTGCAGCAGTCGGTGGTGTGGGGCTGGAGCAGTGCGGCCACGTGGATCTGCATCGTCGCCGGCGTCGCCATCATCATCGTGTTCGGTTACCTCGAGCTGCGCACGGACTCGCCGCTGATCGCCATCGGTATCTTCCGCATCCGAGCCTTCTTCGTCGAGAACCTCGTCCTGCTGATCACGATGGCGGCGTTCATCCCGATGTTCTTCTTCGTCAGTGAGTACGCCCAGATCTCACTGCAGAAGAAGGCGTCGCAGGCCGGCATCTTCCTCCTCTTCTTCTTCATCGGCTTCGTGGTGGCCGCACAGATAGGCGGCCGCATGCTCGACCGCGCCGGGGCGAAGCGACCGGTCGTCCTCGGTGCTGCGATCGCGGCCGTGGGCTACGGGGTCTGGGCCTCGAAGGCGACGACGTTGAGCTTCTCCAAGGAGGAGATCTGGGTGATCGTGGCCGGCTTCGGCATGGGCCTGGTCATCGGGCCCGCCAACACCGACGCGGTGAACCGTGCCTCGCGCCTCTCCTACGGCGAGGCGACGGGCATCACGCAGACGGTCCGCAATTACGGTGCGAGCCTCGGCCTGGCTGCGCTCGGCACCATCCTCCTGTTCAGCCTGCGGTCGCACCTGACGACGTCGCTTCGCTCCCAGGGGGTCCCCAACCCCGCCGCCAAGGCCGCCCAACTGACGCAATCCCACACCAACGGCTCGGTGACGTCGATCCCCCACTTCTTCTCGTTCGACTTCGCCCAGTCCACCTCCACCGTGCTCTATGTGATGTGCGGCATCATGGCGTTCGCCGGGCTCGTCGCCCTCTTCGGCCTCGAACGGGGCCGCCAAGAGGAGCCGGACTTCGAGATCGGCGAGTCTCCGGACGTGACACGCGAGGTTGCGCCGTAGGCTCCGGATTGGAGGGTTCCCGGCTCCGCGGAACCTGTCGAGACGGGATCGACCAACACGTGACGAGCACCCTGCGCATCGCCCTCGAGGACGGGAAGACGTGGTCCTTCGCCTCGGCGATCGACTGGCCGGGTTGGTGCCGGCGGGCCAAGGGGGAGGACGCAGCCGTCGACGAGCTGCTCGGGTACGGCGACCGCTACCGGGCGGTGGCCGGGCCTCGCGTCGAGGTGGGCCCCCCGAACGTCGTCGGCCGCGTGTCGGGCAACGCCACCACGGACTTCGGGGCACCGGGTCTCCCGGGTCCCTGGGACGACGAACCATTGGACGCGGCGGAGGCGGCGCGCCAGGTCGGGCTGCTGCAGGCGTGCTGGCGGGCCTTCGACGAGGCGGCCGCGGCGGCGCCGGCCGTGTTGCCCAAGGGACCCCGTGGTGGCGGTCGTGACCGCGACGGCATCGTCGAGCACGCGCGCGAGGCAGAGCGCACGTGTGCGCGCAAGATCGGGGTGCGGTTGCCGCCCCGTGCGCCGTGGGACGAGCAACGGGCCGGTATCGGTGAGACGCTCCTCGGGGAAAGTCGCCCCGAGGCGAAGGCCGCCGGCTGGTCCCCCCGCTATTTTCTGCGAAGGACGGCGTGGCACGTTCTCGACCTCGCCTGGGAGCTGCAGGACAAGACCGACCCGTGAGCACGTTCATCACCCGCTACGAGACCGCGGGACCCGGGGTGCGACTGGCCGTCAAGGACCTCATCGACATGGAGGGGGAGCCCACGACCGCCGGCTGCCGCGCCGTGGCGACCCGTGCCCGTCCGGCCGAGCGCGACGCCGAGTGCCTGGCCGGGGCGCGCGCTGCGGGCGCGCGGATCGTCGGGCGCACGAACCTCCACGAGCTGGCGCTCGGCGTCACCGGCATCAACGAGTGGTACGGGACGCCGGTGAACCCGCTGGACCCGGCGCTGGTCCCCGGCGGTTCCTCCAGCGGTTCGGCCGTCGCCGTCGCGACCGACGAGGCGGACGTGGCGTACGGCAGCGACACGGGCGGCTCGGTGCGGATCCCCGCGGCCTGCTGCGGCATCGCCGGGTTGAAGACGACCTGGGGCCGGATCCCCCTGACCGGCGTGTGGCCACTCGCACCCAGTTTCGACACGGTCGGGCCGATGGCGCGCGACGTCGCCGGTCTCGTCACCGGCATGGAGCTGCTCGAGCCCGGATTCGGGCTCGCCGACGTCCGAGACCTCTCCGTGGCACGGCTGGCCGTCGAGGCCGACCCAGCCATCACCGCCGCCATCGACCGGGCCATGCGGCTCGCCGGCTGGCCGTGCACCGAGATGGATGTGCCCGGTTGGAGCGATGCTCTTCTCCAGAGCGGACTCTTGCTGGTCGTCGAGGCCTGGCACTCGGACCGGGCCCTCGTGCGGGAGGACCCCGAGGGCATCGGCGAAGGGGTGCGGGCCCGGCTGGAACTGGGCTCGATGTTCGACGACGCCGCCGTGCGGGTCGCGTGGGAGACGCAGCGGGAGTGGAGGGCGACGCTCGAAAGAGTCTTCACCCGATTCGATTTCCTGGTCACCCCGACTCTGTCCATCTTCCCGCCTCCCCTCGAGGACGGCGACGACCTCCTGGTCTCGCGCTGCACGCTCCCGGTGAACCTGGCCGGCGTGCCCGCGCTCTCCCTACCGGTGCCGACGACGGGTCCGTTGCCCGCCAGCCTCCAATTGATCGGGCCGGCGCAGAGCGAAGAGCGTCTGCTGTCAGCCGGCGCTCTGCTCGAGGCCGCGGTCGCGGCCGGCTGACTTCCGATGCCGTCCCTGCACGGCGATCGGCCTCTCAGGTTCCTGACGCGGCCCGCCGCCCGGCGTGGCGTCGGAGGAGACCGCGTCCGATGTCGGCCAGCTCGTCGCGCACGGCCGCGGGCGAGGTCACCTCGATCCGGTCGGCGAAGCCGGCCAGCTGGCGCGCCACCATGAGCTCGGACTGCGCGCGCAGCTCCACGTCGACCCGTCCGCCACCATCGGGCTCGCCAGCCTCGATGCGATTGCCGAACATGTAGCGCAAGACGTCGACGATGACCTCGTCGGTGCGCAGCCGGACGGTGACCGGAAGGCGCTCGGCGTCGACGGCCGTCACGATGGAGCGCCACGCCTCGGCCAGGTCGAAGCCGGCGGGGCGCTCCAGGGGGCGGTCGGTGGGCGTGACGGAGCGGACCCGGCTCACCCGGAACGTGCGCAATCCCGCCGTCGTGTCGCCCACGAGGTACCACGTCCCGCCCTTGACCACGAGGCCGAGCGGGTGCACCGTGCGCTCGGAGACCTCGCCGTCCCGGCGCCGGTAGCCCAGCACCACCTGGACGCCGTCGATGACCGCACGCTGGAGCGCCTCGAGGTGCACGGGAGCCGCCCGCTCGACGTGGTCCCATCCGGCCGCGTCGCGCACGACCGCGGCGGCTGCCGCCTCGGCATGGGCCCGAAACGTCGCCGGCAGGGCGCGCACGAGCTTGCGCAGGGCCGCCCGCACCTCGGGCGTGGCCGCTGCCGGGCCGGCGAGGAGGAAGAGAGCCCGGGCTTCGTCGGCCGTGAGTCCGCTGAGGTCGGTGCGGGCCCCCCCGACGAGCTCCCACCCGCCGCCGCGTCCGGGCTGGGAGTACACCGGCACGCCCGCCAGCGCGAGGCCGTCGAGGTCACGGCGGGCGGTGCGCTCGCTGACCTCGAGCTCCTCGGCCAGCGCCGCCGCGGTCACGCGGCCCTTGGCCTGCAGGATCAGGAGGGCAGCCACCAGGCGGTCGGCGCGCACCCGGCCAGTCTTGCCGAAAAAGTGGCCACGAGATGTCCACTTTTCGGGCGCACCATGGCCATGACCCCATCACCGAGCGCCGGCCGAAGCCGGTAGAAACGGAGAGTCACGATGCCCGGACTGGTTGCGCCCCTGGCCGACGAGCGCGAGGCCCTCCTCGCCTTCTTGGCTCAACAGCGAGACGCCCTGCGCTACGCGGCCCATGGCCTGGACGACGGCCAGGCGTCGGAGCGCCCGACCGTCAGCGAGCTCTGCCTGGGCGGGCTGGTCAAGCACGCCGCGCTCGTCGAGCGGGCCTGGGTCTCCTTCCTGACCGACGGTGACACTGCCGCCTTCGTCCCGGGGGAGGAGGACTGGGCCGACGGTTTTCGCCTGGTCGAGGGCGAGACGCTGCAGGACACGATCGCTCTCTCCGAGGAGGAGGCCTGCAGGACGGAACAGGTCGTGCGCGCGGTGACCGATCTCGGAGCCGCGCTGCCGCCGACGACCGACCTCGTGCCGTGGATCCCGGGCGGGATCGTCTGGACGCCGCGCTGGGTGCTGCTGCACCTGATCGAGGAGACGGCCCGTCACGCCGGCCACGCCGACATCATCCGCGAGTCCATCGACGGCGCCACCTGTTGGACGCTGATGGCGGCGGCCGAGGGCTGGCCGGCGTAGGAGTGGGTTTAGCGAAGCGGTGTTGGCGCCGTATCGGGCGTACCTCTCGTCATTGCGCCCAGTTTTGGGTAGACCCACCCCATAGACGGCGCGACCGTAGGGTGGAGGGCGTGGACGTCGAGATCTGGTCGGACTTCGCCTGCCCCTGGTGTGCCCTCGGGTTCGCACGCCTCGATGCCGCTCTCGCGGACTTCGAGCACCGCGACGAGGTGCGGGTGGTGCACCGCTCGTTCGAGCTCGACCCGCGGGCGCCGGCGCGCCGCGAGCGGGGCATGGAAGAGGTCGTCGCCGCCAAGTACGGCACGAGCGTCGAGTACGTGCGCGCGGGCCACGCGCGCCTGGAAGCCCTGGGCCGGCAGGCCGGAGTGGTGTTCGATTTCGAGCGGGTGCAGCTCGCCAGCACGTTCGACGCCCACCGGCTGGCCCAGGCGGCCCGCGGGCATCCGAGCCACGACGCTCTGGTCCGAGGACTGTTCTCGGCGTACTTCGCCGAGGGCCGTCTTCTTTCCGATCACGCCGTGTTGCACGACGTCGCGACCACGGCGGGCCTCGACGCGCACCTCGCCGACAAGGTCCTCGGCGGCGACGCGTACGCGGACGAGGTGCGGGCCGACGAGGCCGCGGCCACCGAGCGGGGGGTGACCGGCGTGCCCTACTTCCTGCTCAACGGCGCGTGGCCCGTGCCGGGGGCGCAGGACGTCGAGACCATGGGCATTGTGCTGCGCCGCGCCTGGTCACGGGTCGGCCATTGAGTCCAGGATCTGGTCGATCATCTCGACGGTCGTGTCGGGGTGCAAGAAGGCGAAGCGCGCCACGGCCTCGCCCTCCCAGGTGGTCGGGGTGACGAAGCCGATCTGGTCGTTGAGGAGCCGGGCCGACCAGTCTTCGTAGTCGGTTCTCGACCAGCCGGGCCGCCGGAAGAGCACGATGGACAGCCCGGGCTCGCGCACCAGTTCCACGAACGGTGACGCCTCGATCCGGTCGGCGGCCCGCACGGTGATGGCGAGTCCGGCTTCGACGGCGTCGCAATAGGCGTCGAGACCGTTGACCGCCATCGAGAACCACAGCGGGAGGCCTCGCGCCCTGCGGGTGAGGTGGAAGGCGTAGTCGCTCGGGTTCCATTCCTCGGGATGGCCGGTGTGCAGCACGTCGAGGTATTGGGCGTCCTGCGTGTGGACCGCCTTGGCCAGGTTCGGTTGGCGGTAGATCAACGCCGCGCAGTCGAACGGCGCGAAGAGCCATTTGTGAGGGTCGACGATGAAAGAATCCGCTCGTTCGAACCCGGCGAACCGCTCGCGCAGCGAAGGGGCGAAGAGCGCCGCCGCAGCGCCATACGCGCCGTCGATGTGGAACCACAGCGCCTGCTCCTCGGCCACGTCCGCCACGCCGTCGAGGTCGTCGACGATGCCGGCGTTCGTCGTCCCGGCCGTCGCGACCACGCCGACGACATCGGCCCGACGCGGGTCGTCGCACAGCGCCGCGCGGAGCGCGTGGCCGGTGAGACGGTGCTCCCGCGTCGGCACGGTGAACGTGCCCACCCCGAGCACGTGCAGGGCCTTGCCCACCGAGGAGTGGGCGTCCTCGCTCAGCGCCACGAGGGGGCGTTGCGGCGCCGCAGCGCCACGACGGAAGGCGGCCGTGTCGCGGGCGACCATCAGCGCCGACAAGTTGCCGGCCGACCCGCCGGAGACGAAGCACCCACCCGCACCGGGGGGGAAGCCGGCGCGGTCCGACAACACCCTGAGCGCCTGGTTCTCCGCGACGACGACGCCGGCTGCCTCGAGCCACGAGGTCCCGTGGAGCGACGCGCACGAGACGAACATGTCGAAGAGCAGTGAGGCCTTCGTGGGAGCGGCGGGGATGAAGGACAAGAAGCGGGGGCTGTCGCACGACACGACGGCCGTGGCGAGCTTGTCGACGAACACCTTGAGGACATGGGCGGCGTCGTTGCCCTCGGGTCGCATCAAGCCGGCCAGCTCGGCGTCGAGGGACTCCACCAAGCCACCGAAGTCGAGAGGAACCGGGTCAAGTGAGAGCCGGTCGCGGCAGGCCTGGACGATGAGGTCGGTCATCGCCTCGTCGTAGTGGAACATCGGGTGCATCGTCATGGGCGGGACCGGTCACCGCGCGGCCGTCGCGGCGCAGCCGCCCGCCAGGCCTCCTCGGCCCGGCTGGAGACCTCGTGGAGTGGCGCCCCCGTTTTTGCCGCCACGAGCGCGACGTCGTCGAACTCGGGTTTGGCGCGCCCGCTCGTCACCTTCATCCGGACGGTCATGCCGTCGACGGTGACCTGGGCCAGCTCCCGAGCCACGGGCCATCGCTCGACGGGCACGGCGCGAATGCCCATCGTTCCCGTCGACCGCTCCATCTCCAGCCGCAGTGCTTCGATGCGGGTCGGGTCGGCCAGCACGTGCAGGACGTGCCCGGGCCGTCCCTTCTTCATGGTGACCGGGGACACCCACGCGTCGAGGGCACCGGCGTCGAGCACGGCAGCGACGGCGTGACCGAGTTGTTCCCCCGTGGCATCGTCGAGATTGGTCTCCAGCACGATCGCGGGCTGCCCCGGACCGACGTCGCCCGTCTCGGCGCGCCGCCCGATCACGACCTGGGTGCAGTTCGGCAGGTCCGGCATCTCGCCGGCCCCGCCGCCGAACCCCGAGGAGCTGACCGTCATCGCCGGCATCGGTCCGAACGAGGAGCCCAAGGCGGCCAGCAGAGCGGCGCCCGTCGGCGTGGTCAGCTCCAAGCGGACGTCTCGGCCGTAGGTCGGGATGCCTTCGAGCAACTGCACCGCTGCCGGAGATGGGTTCGGCAGCCAGCCGTGGGCGCTGCGCACGGTGCCGTTTCCCGTCGCCACCGCGGACGCGGTCACCACGTCGATCCCGAGCACTTCGAGCGCCGCGGCGGTACCGACGATGTCGACGACCGCATCGTGACCACCGACCTCGTGGAAGTGCACCTGGTCGAGCGGGCGCCGGTGCAAGGAGGACTCGACGGCGGCGAGCGAACGGAAGACGGCGAGGGCACGCGCCGTCACCCGGGCCGGGAGTGCGGCTTCGGCAATCAGCGCGCTGATGGCGCCGTGGGTGCGCACGACGACGTCGTCCCCGCTCACGAGCACGCGCGTGCACGCGATCCCGCCGCGGATCCCCTCCTCGACGTCCAGGTCCCAGGCGGGCAGGTCGAGTCGGTTCAGCAGCACGCGTACCTCGTCGACGTCGGCGCCGGCGTCGATGAGCGAGCCCAGGGCCATGTCCCCGGCGATGCCGGCGAAACAGTGGAACCAGGCCACCGTCTCGTTGGCGGGCGGGCTCACGGGAGCAGCCGGGCGACTGCGCAGGCGGCGCCGTACCCGTTGTCGATGCCGACGACGGTGATGCCGGACGAGCAGGCGGAAAGCATGCTCAGCAACGCGGTGACGCCTTCGAGCGCAGCGCCGTAGCCCGTGCTCGTCGGCACCGCAACGACGGGCGCGGGCGTGAGCCCGCCGACGACGCTGGCCAGCGCGCCCTCCATGCCCGCGATCACGACCACGACATCGGCCGTGGCCAGAGTGTCGACTTCGGAGAGCAGGCGATGCACCCCCGCGACACCGCAGTCGACGAGCACGGTGGGGCGGAAGCCGAGCGCGGCGAGCACCGCCGTGCACTCGCGGGCGACCGGGAGGTCGGCGGTCCCCGCCGTGATGACGACGACCCTTCCGCCACGCGCTGGGGCGGGACGGAAGACCAGCGTCGAGAAGGCTCCGCTCTCGGTGACGACCCCGGGGCCGACCCCCGCGGCGGCGCCCACCGCAGAGGCGGCCTTCACCTGGGCGTCGGTCGCCCGCGTGAGGAGGACCGGGCAGTCGGATCCGTCCACGAGCTCCTGGACGACCGCCCCGCAGTGTTCGGGCGTCTTGCCCGGCCCGTAGACCGCTTCGGGTAGACCGATTCGCAGGTCCCGGTGGTGGTCGACCCGGGCGAACCCGAGGTCGGAGTAGGGCAGGCGCCGGAGTTGTCGCATCGCGTCATCGGGCGCGCACCGGCCCGACGCAACCGCTTCGAGGAGTGCGCGCAGCGTAGAGGCGTCCATGACCTGCTCTATCCTGCCCAACCGTGAACCCCCCTGCGACCTCAGTCGCGTACTTCGGGCCCGAGGCCACCTTCACCCAGGAGGCGCTCCTGACCGAACCCGACCTCTCCGCGGCCCAGACGACGCCCTTCCCCTCGATCACGGCGGTGCTCGACGCCGTGGCCGGCGGCGAGGCTGACTGCGGCTTCGTGCCCATTGAGAACGCGATCGAGGGAACGGTGAGCGCCACCGTCGACGGGCTCATTCACGACGTGGACCTCCACATTCAGCGCGAGGTCGTGATGGACATCCATCTCCACCTGATGGCCCGTCCCGGCACGACGTTGTCCGAGATCGGCTCTGTGTCCTCGTACCCGCACGCGCTGGCCCAGTGCCAGAAGTTCCTGGCCGAGGTCCTCCCGCAGGCCGAGCAGCGCGCCGCCAACTCGACGGCCGATGCGGCCCGCCTCCTGGGGGAGAGTGGCCCGCCCGACGCGGCCGCGATCGCGCCCCGGGTGGCGGCCGACCGGTACGGCTTGGCCATCCTCGCCGAGGACGTCGAGGATCATCCGGACAACCAGACCCGGTTCGTGCTGGTGGCCCGCACCAAGGTGCCGAAGCCCACCGGGCACGACAAGACCAGCATCGTGTGCTTTCAGCGGGCGGACCACCCCGGCAGTCTCCACGGGATCCTGGGACAGTTCGCGGCGCGCAACATCAACCTCACGAAGCTCGAGTCGCGCCCCACCAAGCAGGGTCTCGGCGACTACTGCTTCGTGATCGACCTTTCCGGTCACGTCGGCGACGAGGTCGTCGCGGACTGCCTGCGCGACCTGCACGCGTCGCTCGCCGGCGTGAAGTTCCTCGGTTCGTACCCGGCCGCCGGCGAGCACGGTCCCGAGCAGCGGCGACAGGCGGACGCCGCCTGGCAGGCGGCCGACGAGTGGCTGCGTGGGCTGCGGGCGGGGATGGGGTAGCCGCAGCGTCCACCTCGGCCAGACTCGGCGCGTGTGCTGATACTGTGCGGCCGGGAGGGCCCATGACGTTGTCGATCATCGACGTCGACCAGCATCTCTTCGAGTCGAGGACGACCTGGTCCGAGCACATCGAGCCGGCGCACCGCGCGGACGCGCTGGCCATTGCCGACGACGAGGCGGGTTGGCCCTGGCTGACGTGGCGCGGCGAACGCCTGACCCCGCTGGAGGTGCCGATCCCGGAGCGTTCCACACTGATCGGTGCGGACCGTCTGCGCCGCGTGGGCGGGGAGCGGGCGCCGGCGTCGTTCGACGACCTGGTGCCCGAGTCCTACCGCACCGCCGGGGCGCGCCTGGCCGCCCTGGACACGTTCGGCCTCGACGCCTCGGTCCTGTTCCCCAATTACGGCCTGCTCTGGGAGCGGCGGCTCGCCTCCGACCGTGCCGCGCAGCGGGCGAATGCCCGCGCCTACAACCGCTTCACGGCGGGCGTCTGCGGCGAAGGCGAAGGCCGGCTCTTCGGCGTGGCCCACGTTCTCTTGCACGATCCGGCCTGGGCCGTCGAGGAGATCGCCCGCGTCCGGGCGGACGGAGTACGGCTGGCCATGGTCGCCCCCGCACCGGTCGACGAGAAGCCCTTGTCGCACCGCGACTTCGATCCCGTGTGGGCCGCCTTCAGCGACCACGGTGTGGCACCGGTGTTCCACGTCTCGGAGTTCGAGAGCCCGCTCCACCCCGCATGGAGGCAAGGGGAGCCCGCGGAAGGGGAGCGGCTCTTCGATTCGATCTTCTTGTACCTGGCGCCGGCGGTAGCCTTGGCCGACCTCATCCTGAACGGCGTCCTCGAGCGTTTCCCGCGTCTACGCGTCGGCGTCGTCGAATTGACGGCCAGCTGGGTCCCTCATTTCCTGCTGCACATCGACGGCGCGTCGGACTTCTACGCCCAGCGGCACGGCGAGCCCTATCACCAACTGTCGGCGCGGCCGTCGGAGTACTTCCTCCGCCAGGTGCGTGTTGCGGCGCTGCCCTACGAGATGCCGTACCGGCTGGTCCCCAAGGTCGGCGACGACACGTACATGATCGGCAGTGACTGGCCCCACGCCGAAGGGGTCGCGGATCCCCTGGCGGCGGCCGAACGGGGCGTGGCGGGGTTGGAGGGCGCGGCCCGGGCGAACATCTTGGGGGCCAACGCGGCGTGGCTCCTCGACCTGTGACCATCGACCTCGACGCGGCGGCCGCAGAGCGTGAGCGTCTCCGCGCCGCCTACCTCCAACGGCCGGCGAACCGCCCCCGATCCACCGCCCAGGGGGTGCACCACATCGCGCTCCTGTGCTCCGACGTGGAGCGGACCATCCGGTTCTACCAGGAGCTCCTCGGCTTCCCGCTGGTCGAGCTGTTCGAGAACCGGGACTACAGGGGCTCCACCCACCTGTTCTTCGACATCGGCCACGACAACACGTTGGCCTTCTTCGACTTCCCCGATCTGGGTCTCGGCCCGTATGCCGAGGTCCTGGGCGGCTTCCACCATCTCGCCATCTCGGTGGGCCGCGCCCAATGGGGAGCGGCCCGGACCCGCCTCGAAGCAGCGGGCATCGCGACGCAGGTGGAGAGCGAGGTCTCCCTCTACTTCTCGGACCCCGACGGTGTGCGCCTCGAGCTCATCGCCGAGGATCTCGGATCGCTCTACGGCACGCCGCTGCACTGATGGCGGTCACCGGCCTGGCCAACCTGGCCGTCAAGGTGACCGACCTCGAGGCCGCGTGTGCCTGGTACGAGGCCGCGGGCGCCGAGGTCACCGAGCCCGTCGCCTGGGAGAACGGCCGGCGGGCGGACGTGCGGCTCGGAGCGCTGGCGCTCACGCTCTTCACGCGTGCGATCTACGAGGACGCGTGCGCGTTGCCGGACGAGGGCTTCTTGCACCCGGCGCTCTTCGTCGACGACCTCGACGCGGAGCTCGCACGCCACGAGGTCCTGTGGGGCCCCCGCACCGTGAGTGGTGCGTTCGGGACGCGGCGCATCGCCTTCGTCGAGGCCCCCGGGGGGATCCGCCTCGAATTCATGGAGCAGGTGGCACCGCCTTCTGAGTGAGCGGCGGGTCCCACGACGGCCCGGGCAGGGGCCCTGATCCCGGATCAGGTGGTCTCGAACGCCTGGTCGAGCTCCAGCGTCATGTCGAGCTCCGGGGCGGGCGCCTGGGCCGGCGGCCTGAGCGCCCGGAGCGGGGGCAGCGTCGCGATCGCGACGATCGCGGTGGCGACCAACACCCAGGCGGCGACGCTGAAGGCCAGGGCGTAGCCGGCACTGAGGGCGGACGCCGTGTGTGCGGGCGTGGCCGCGATCCCGAGCAATTCGCCGGACGTGCGGCTGGCGGCGATGGTGGCGAGGGCGGCCAGGCCGATGGAGGCGCCGACCGTCCGCGACGTGTTGAGCAGGCCCGAGGCCAGCCCGGCGTCCTGTCGCGGCACCCCGGCCGTGCCGGCCACCGCGATCGGCGTGACGGCCAGGCCCATGCCGAGCCCGATGAATACGTAGGGGCCGAGGAGATCGGCGATGAAGGTCGACGACACGGAGATCTGGGCCAGCCAGCCCAGTCCGGCCGCGGCGACGACCGTGCCCACCACGATGAGCGGCCTGGGGCCGAACCGCGGCACCAGGCGCGACGTCACCTGGGCACCGGCGGCGATGAGCACCGTCTGGGGCAGGAAGGCGAGCCCGGCCCGCAGCGGGCTGTAGCCAAGGACGTGCTGCATGTACAGCGTCTCGAAGTACCACGAGCCGAAGAGTGCTCCGAACATCATGAGCATCACCACGTTGCCGCCAGTGACGAAGCGGGAGCGGAAGATGCGCAGCGGCACCAACGGCGCCTTCGAGAACCGGGCCTGGAGGACGAGGAACACCGCGAGCAGCACGACGCCGAGCGCCAGGGGGATGAGGACTTCGCGCGGAACCCCATGAGTAGGTCTCGGTCCGCACGAGCGCGTACACGATGGCGACCAATCCTCCCGTCACGGTCATCGCACCGCCGAGATCGAGGTGCCGGTGCACCAGGTCCGCGCGCGACTCGGGCACGTAGCGCCGGGCGACGATCAACGCGACGACGCCGACGGGCACGTTCACGAAGAGGATCCAGCGCCAGGTGAGGAACTCGGTCAGGATGCCGCCCAAGAGCGCGCCGGCCGAGGCGCCGGCCGAGGACACGGCGCTCCATGCTCCGAGCGCCCACGCACGGGCCGGCCCTTCGGGGAACGACGAGGTGAGGATGGTCAGCGTCGCCGGGGCCAGGATGGCGGCACCGAGCCCCTGCAGCGCCCGGGCCGTGATCAGCCAGGCCTGGTTCTGGGCCAACCCGCCGAGGAGGCTGGACACCGTGAACAAGGTCAGGCCGATGAGGAAGACCTTGCGCCGCCCGTACAGGTCCGCGGCGCGGCCACCGAGAAGCAGGAAGCCGGCGAAGGTCAGCGTGTAGGCGTTGACGATCCATTGCAACCCCGAAGTGCTGAAGTGCAGGTCACGTTGGATCGAGGGCAGGGCGACGTTGACGATGGAAGCGTCGAGGACGACCATGAACTGACCGATGAGGACGATGCCGAGCACGAGCCACGACGGGACCGTCCGGCCCGGCCTGATCTCGATGGCGGTGGCGTCGTCGCCGCGCATGGGGTCTCCTAGTGGGAACGTTCGGGTCCGACAACCACCCGTTCTGCGCGACCAACGTCGCTCGATTGCCGGCTATTCCCACTCTACGGTTGGGGGTCCCGGTGTTCTGGCGGATTTCGGACCTGAAGATCTTGTCGATCTCCGGTGGAAAGACCCGGCATAGCGGCGGGGTGTGACAGGTCCGGGCTGACACGGCAGTGGTCCTCCGGCACGACGGCTGGTCTCTCGCGAAAAACCGCGAAAAGTTGGGACCGGCTGTCGAATTCGCCGCGCGACGTTCGTATAAGGGTTGGCCGCCGGTGCCGGACCGGGGCGTCGAACCGAGGAGGCAGTGAGATGGGAAGGATCGTGGTGAGCGAATTCGTGTCGCTCGACGGCGTGATGGAAGACCCAGGAGGGTCCGAGGGCACCCGCAACGCGGGCTGGACCTTTCGGTTCGACCGCGGGTCGGACGGGGACAGCTTCAAGCTGGACGAGGTGCTGGACGCCGAAGCCCTGCTGCTCGGCCGCGTGACCTACCAGGGCTTCGCCCAGGCCTGGCCGGCGATGGAAGACCCGGTGGGCTTCGCCGCCAAGATGAACGCCATGCCCAAGTACGTCGTGTCGAACACCCTGTCCGATGCAGACGCCTCCTGGCACAACAGCAGGGTGGTCCGCGGGGACGCCGCGACCGAGGTGCAGGCGCTGAAGGACGCCGTGCGCGGCGACCTGCTGGTCGCGGGCAGCGCGTCCCTCGTCCAGACCCTCGTGGAGCACGGCCTCGTCGACGAATACCGCATGATGGTCTTCCCGATCGTGCTCGGGAGCGGCAAGCGGCTCTTTGGTGACGTGAGCGAGGCGCCCGTCCTGGCGCTCGACGGCGTCACGAGCGTCGGCGACGGGATCGTGATCCTCACCTACCATCCGGCCGTGGCGCGGAGCACCCACGACCACGCGGCCACCGCGCCCGGACGTACCGGCTCGAGCGAAAGCAAGGGGTGATCCGATGAAGCAATACCTGCTGAGCGTGGCGATGATCGAGGGGGCGCCGCTGCGGCCGCCCGAGGAGACGCAGGAGGCCTACCAACAGGTGGACCTGCTCAACGCCGAGCTGCGTTCCGCCGGTGCCTGGGTGTTCGGCGGCGGGCTGTTGCCGGCGTCGTCGGCCACGGTCGTCCGGGCCAACGGGGACGAGATCCTCGTCACGGACGGACCCTTCACCGAGTCCAAGGAGCACATCGGAGGGTTCTGGGTCATTCAGGTGGACGACCTCGATGCGGCTCTGGCCTGGGCGGCCAAGGCGACTCGGGCCTGCGGCGAGCCGGTCGAGGTGCGGCCGTTCCAGGAGGAACCGCCGACCTGAGACCCGGTTCGGCCCCGATGGACCGGCACGGTCCCGATGTCGAGCGGATCTTCCGCGAGGAGTACGGCCGCGCCGTCTCGGTGTTGGTCCGGGCGTTCGGAGACATCGACCTCGCCGAGGAGGGCGTCCAGGAGGCGTTTCTCGTTGCAGCCGAGCGCTGGCCGGACGAGGGCCCGCCCGCCAGCCCGGCCGGCTGGATCATCACGACCGCCCGGCGCAAGGTCGTCGACCGGCTGCGTCGAGAATCGTCCCGCGAGGACCGGCACGCCCAGGCGGCGCTCCTGGGCCCACGCGACGAGCCCGAAGAGGAGCTGGCAGTGCGCGACGACCGACTCCGCCTGATCTTCACGTGCTGTCATCCGGCGCTGGCGCCGGCGGTCCGCGTCGCGCTCACGCTCCGTCTGCTCGGGGGTCTCACGACGCCGGAGATCGCACGTGCCTTCATGGTGCCGGAGTCGACGATGGCGCAACGCATCACGCGGGCCAAGGCCAAGATCCGCGACGCCGGTATCCCGTACCGGATCCCCAGCAGCACGGAGCTGCCCGACCGGCTGCGGTCCGTGCTCGCCGTCGTATACCTGGTGTTCAACGAGGGCTACACCGCCACGGCGGGGGAGCGGCTCGCCCGGGAAGAGCTTTCCGGCGAGGCGGTCCGGCTCGGCCGTGTCCTCGCTGCCCTGATGCCGGACGAACCGGAGGTCCACGGACTGCTCGCGCTGATGCTCCTGATCGAGGCGCGGCGGCCGGCGCGCACCGGCCCCGACGGTTCGCTCGTGCCCCTGCGCGAACAGGACCGTCGTCTCTGGGATCAGGCGCTGATCGCCGAGGGCCTCGGATTGGTGCGCGGCCTGTTGCGGCGCAACGCCCCCGGCCCGTATCAGATTCAGGCTGCGATCAACGCGGTCCACGCCGATGCTCCGACGGAGGCGGGCACCGGATGGGCCCAGATCCTCGTCCTCTACGACCAACTGCTCGCATTCGAACCGTCGCCGGTCGTCGTGCTCAACCGAGCCGTTGCCTTGGCCGAGGTCGAGGGGCCCGAGCCCGCGCTGGCAGCCACCGCGGGCCTCCCCCTGGACGCGTACCAACCCTTTCACGCCGTCCGCGCCGACCTGCTGCGGCGGCTCGGCCGGGCCGACGACGCCGCGGCCGAATACGGGCTGGCGTTGGCGTTGACCGACAACGAGGCCGAACGACGGTTCCTGGAGCGGGCCCGTGCCTCGCTGGCCCGGACGATGAGAGACTCGGCGTCGTCATGAGGGTGCACCTGGTCGACGGGACCTACGAGCTGTTCCGGCATTTCTTCGGTGCACCGCCGCACCGAAACGCCGCGGGACAGGAGGTCGCCGCCGTCCGCGGCGTGGTGGGCTCGGTCCTCCAGCTGCTCGGCGAGGGAGCCACACACGTCGGAGTGGCCACGGATCACGTGATCGAGTCGTTCCGCAACGAGCTGTGGGCGGGTTACAAGACCGGAGACGGCGTCGACCCCGATCTGAAGTCGCAGTTCTGGCCGCTCGAAGACGCACTCGTCGCACTGGGGGTCTTCGTCTGGCCGATGGTCGACGTCGAGGCGGACGACGCCCTGGCGAGCGGTGCCGCGGTCGCCGCCGACGATTCCGAGGTCGAGCAGGTCGTCATCTGCACGCCCGACAAGGACCTCGGTCAATGTGTGCGAGAGCGGCGTGTCGTTCAGCTCGACCGGCGCAAGAACCTCCTCATCGACGAGGCGGGCGTCGTCGCCAAGTTCGGCGTCCCGCCCACCTCCATCCCGGACTACCTGGCCCTCGTCGGTGACAGCGCCGACGGGTTCCCCGGCCTTTCGGGCTGGGGGGCCAAGTCGGCGGCGGCCGTGCTGGCTCGCTGGGCCCACCTCGAGGACATTCCGCCCGAACCGGGTGACTGGGACGTCGCGGTGCGCGGCGCGCCGAAGCTGGCATCGACGCTCCGCGCCGACTTCGATCACGCCCTGCTGTTCAAGGACCTTGCCACGTTGCGCGTCGAGCGCGCGCTGCTTTCTGACGTCGACGCGCTTCTTTGGACGGGGCCGACCGAAGACTTCGCAGAGGTGTGCGACTCGCTCGACGCCGCCGGCCTGGCCAAACGCGCCGAGGCGCTGGCGTCGCAAAGAACGCGCTAGCCGTCGGCACGTGCGTCAGCCGGACGGCGGCGCTCCGACCGCGGGCACGGAGCCCGAGAGATCCAGTTCCCGGATGTAGAGGTCGCGGCTGTTCGGGAACCCCACGGCGCCTGGGACCCAGGCGTGGAACGCGATCCAGTAGGACCCGGACGTGTCGGTGAAGATCGACTCCCCTCCCGGGCCCGCGACCCCTGGGCCGCTGAAGAGGATGGGGCCGGCGGTCGAGTCGCTGCACGGCCCCAGTGGCCCGCTGCAGGTGGCGACCCCCACCGCGTAGTTGGCGCTGTTCCAGTTGTTGCCCGAAAAGAACAAGAAGTAGCGCCCGTTGGCCGGCACCATGTCGGGAGCCTCGATCGTCCCCTGTTCCCACACCTGGTCGGCGGAGAGCAACAGCGAAGGGGTCGCGGCCGCCGCGAAGCCGGTTCCCGCCGGGTCGAGCGGCTCGGCCCAGATCTTGGAGGGGTTGGCGTCGTTCGACTTCCAGACCAGGTACGTGACGCCGTTGGCGTCGATGAACGTCGACGGGTCGATGGAACCCCCGAGCGACGTCTGGCACTCGAGTGGGCCCGTCGAGCTGTCGACGAACGGTCCCTGGGGGCTCCCGGACGTCGCCACCGAGATGCACTCCGTGCCATTGCTGGCGACGTCGACCGCGTAGTACAGCAGGAACTGCCCGTTGACCTCGTCCACCGACGGCGCCCATGTGTTGTCCGGCGTCGCCCAAGAGGGGAGCGTCGGCAGCGCGTTGCCGACGGCGGTCCAATGGATGAGATCCCCCGAGACGATGATCTGGATGTTGCCGGCCACCGAATTGGTGGCATAGGCGTAGTAGGTCTGGCCGACGAGGAGCACGTCCGGATCGGGGAAGTCGAACGGATAGACGAGCCCGTCCTCGGCCGAGTTGTCGAGCGCGGCGCAGGGGCCGGAGACGGCCGAGATGTCATCTGCGGCCTGCCCGTTGTGGTTGGCCGAGATCTCGTCGAGGGCGCTCTGGACGCCGCCTAAACATGTGTGCAAGGTCGTGATGCCAATGTCCTGATGGGAGACGACTGTGTTCGTGCTGCTCAACGAGGAATCGACGCCAGCGGTCTGACCGACCGTCGTGCCGATGGAGGCTTGCAGACCGTTGCGCGTGTTGTTCGTGACCGCGTTGGCGAACTTTGTGACGACCAGATTGTGGCGCAACCGGGACAGGTGCCTGTCGGCGGCCGTCAGCGTGGACTCCTCGTTGCGGGTACGTGTGCGCGCGTGGACGTCGTACCATGTGGCCGCGGTGAGCACGCCCACCGCGAGCAATCCAGCGATCGCGACTCCGACCCGCCGCCGGCGCACGCGCGCGCTAGCCACTGGCCGCCTCCGCTGCCGAGCAGCTCTGCGAGACCCCGTTCAGGGCCGCGACCGCACTGGACTGGTTCCCCACCGAGAGCGCGTTGAGGGCCTGCTCGACGCCGCCGAGGCACGTATTGAGAGAGGTGAGCAGGGTCGCCTGCTGCGACACGTGGTTCTCCGCCGCGCTCAGCGCTGCTCGTGCGCCCTGGAGCGCGGAGGTGTCTTGGGACAGGGCGGTCGTGTCGTTGCCCACCTGGCGGGTGAGCAGCGCGAGATCGGTGCGCGCCTGGGCGAGCTCATGCGAGACGACGGTCGTGTGGTGGCGGGTGGTGAACAGGGACGCCCTGGCCCGGTCGTAGGCGTGGTTGGCCTGCGCGGCGCCCTCGAGGAGGTAACCCAGCGCGCTGCCTACGAGCGCCACGCAGGCGAACGTGACCACCCAGGCCCATAGGTGACGCCGGCGCTGCCGCACCACGGGCCGCGATCCGGCCGAGACCGTCGCCTGCGGGCCGGAATCCCTCGTCAGCAGTTCTGTCATCACGTCCTCACCGCCTCGATCTCGCCCAGATCCCTCTCTCGTGACGGCGGAATGCCGAAAACTGCCCCAAAACTACCCTTTCAATCTCCCAGCTCGTGGTCCTCCCCACAGGGGATGGCCTCGCCATTGTCCTGAGCGCCGGAGGTGCGCAGGGCACCGCCGGGCGGCGGCCGTTCGAGCTCGGAGGGGCCGGTCATGTGCCCGAGCCGAACGGTCGCAGCACCAGCCGCCGGCACGTCCTCTCTGGCCCCTTGCGCTGAGGTTCCCCACGGCGGAGGTGAGCGCCCTGATCGTCCCACGCCGCCTGAGGGCGCTCGTGTAGAGGCCGTTCGCGGCTCGCGAGCCTTCCATCGCCGCGGTCAGATGATCCGATGCGTCTATGAGTTGTTCCGGTTGCTCCGCTGCTCGGAGGCAGTTCGCAGCGCTTGGAGGTCTCCGCAGACGAAGGCGAGTGCTAACCCCGCGGCGAACAACGAGTCTCGTCTTCCGATGGACCGCATCGCCGCCAGGCTTACGACGGTATCGAGCGCATCGCTCGCCAATGTCGCCTTCGCCCAACGGCGCGTGTCGGATTCATCGGCTGATTGTGCTGCGGTGACCGCCCCCAGGCCCAAAACGAGATCACGGATGCCGATCGTCCTCATGAGAAGTAGGGCGGCCCCGGTCGGCGATTCGGTACCGGCGAGCCGCATCGGAGCACCGGGTGCAGCCATCAGGGCGAGACCTACCGACGTGCGGAGCCAGCCGATGGAACCCGTGCGGATCGTCGGCACAGCATGGAGCGTAGCGAAGGTCTCTCAACTTCTCCCGTTTGCCGGGCATGAGCGTCATATTCGGCGATGACACTGAGCCGCTCTCTGGTGAGCGGGTCGATGCGGCCTGGAGGGCTCTTGGGCACGAGGGGTGACAACCCGCCCGCGCGGTGCGCCGCCACCGACGCTTCAGCTCTTCGGAACAAGCAGGACCTGATACCCGTCGGGATCAGAGAATGCGTTGGCCTTCTCTTGCCAGAACGGGTTGGCCGGAACGACCTCCGGCTGACCGATCCGTTGCACGATCGCTTCGACCTCCGCTGGTGTCTCGAAGTACAAGACGAGCACCGATTCCGGGTGGGGATCGGGCGGCGGATGTTCGCCACCGGTTGTGAATTCGAGCTCGCTCTGAGTTCCGGGAATCTCGAGAAAGGCGCCGTCATAGCCATCATGGTCTTGAAACCCACCGGTCTGATGCAGGCCGATCAGATCGCGGTAGAACGCAACGACCGCACCGAGCCGGTCGGTGTGCCGAGCGATTCGAACCTTCATATCGAGGCCAACCCTATACAGCGGGGCGGGACATACCGTCTGGACATGGATGGCCTTAGGTCTTATCTCATCTGTGCGAATGCTCAGTGTGGGTCCACGCTTCTGTGCCGTGCTCTTTCGGACACCGGAACAGCTGGCCATCCCAAGGAGTACTTCATCATTGGACCGGCCGAGGCGTTGGCGCCCGGAACGGCCTTTGGGAAAGAGGACCTCTTTCCCGCGAGCACGCGTAGCCGAGTGCGAGGAGTTCCTCCGGCTTGTCTATCGAGTCGGGGCACCGCCCAATGGTGTCTTCGGAGCCAAGTTCATGTGGAACTACGTGGACTGGGCCAGGGAGAAGTCCGGGAGATGCCGCGCTTCTCGGAGGCCACCACCGAAGAGATCCTCGCCTCAGCTTTCCCAGATCTGCGAGTCATCCACGTGATTCGCCAGCACCGACTTCGCCGGGAAATCTCCTGGCTGGGTGCAGAGGAGGGGTGTGGGAGAACGAACCCGCGCGTCCCCAACGCGAGGCCCTGTTTCAATATGAGGTGATCGTCGGAATGATGCAGTTGAGTGATCAAGGAGAAGCAGCCTGGCCGGACCTGTACAGAAAGGTAAACGTCGAACCTCTCACGGTGACCTACGAGGAATTCTCGGCTCCGAGTGGCTATTACCCCCCGACAATCCGTCGGATATTGCAGCATCTCGACCTTGACCACACCATCGATATCCCCCTCCGAGGACGCTAAGGCGATCGGACAGCCTGAGTGAGCAATGGGTAGACAGATTCCTAAGTGAGCAACAGCTCTCGAGCAACGATTGGCTGTTGTTGACTATGTCGTCCAGCTTCAGTGAACAGTGTGTCGCCGACCCACTGTTAGGGGCGGGGGAGTTGGCATCCAGACCACGAACCTTTGGGTAGCCTGGGCACCGAACGTCATACTGTTGTTCGTGCCTCAAAACTTGTTCACGGGCATCAAGGCAACGAACTACGACCGTGGAGCACCCGAGATGTGGGACCCAGTCCTGCTGGATGCGACTGCGGAGTTCCTTGCGGCTCAAGCACACGGTGGGCCCGCGCTGGAGTTCGGGATCGGGACTGGCCGGGTTGCGATTCCGCTGAGTGAGCGCGGCATCCAGGTCCACGGGATCGACATATCGGCCGACATGATCGACGAACTACGCCGGAAGCCAGGTTCCGAGGCCATAGGCGCGACCGTCGGCGACTTCGCGGTCGCCGCTGTTCCTGGTGAGTTCTCCGTGGTCTACGTGGTCTACAACAGCATCTCCAACCTCCTTGAACAGTCCGAGTGGGTTGAGACGTTCCGCAACGCGTCACGTCACCTGTTGTCGGGCGGAGTTTTTGTAATGGAGCTAGACGTTATGGGTCTGCGACGCTTCCCACCTGGCGCTACGGTGCTGCCGTTTGACGTGAGCCCAAACCACCTCGGCTTCGACACTCTGGACGTTGCCAAGCAACGTGGAGTGTCGCACCACTACGTCGTCGTAGACGGGAGAGGAGGCCACTTCGAGTCCCCTTTCCGCTTCGCATGGCCGGCCGAACTCGATTTAATGGCTGAGATGGCCGTGATGCGATTGCGGGAGCGATGGGGCGATTGGGATCGAACACCCTTCACCGGCGAGAGCACAAAACATATCTCCGTGTGGGAGCGGCAGCCCTAAAGGAACCCGGATGTCGCTAACCCATATCCGGTGAACGGAGATACCCCGCATAACGCACCGGGACGCCAGACTTGTGAACCGATTACCCTCGGTTTGTAGTCTCACAGTGAGTCTGAAGTGGCTAGGGGTGTGAATATGCCCGCGGCATATGACGCGATCGCTGACTGGTACGAGAACGAGTTTCTGAGTGACCGGTTCGATGACGGGCTGCCGATGAGCGATCCCATTGGTGTCGATGGTTCTCTATGCGACTTGCTCGGTCAAGGCGCCGGACTATCGCTGGAAATCGGCTGTGGCACCGGTACACATGCTGCTCGGATTCGTGGCTTGGGCTGGTCGCCCCTCGGCGTCGACCTCTCGGCCGGGATGCTGCTCCACGCTCGTACCAGGCTTCCAACAGCGCAGGCCGATGGTGAGTGTCTGCCCTTCGGGGATACTTCATTTGCGAGTGTGGTTTCCGTCATGATTCACACCGATGTTTCCGACTACTCCGCCGTCCTCAAGGAAGCATGGCGAGTTCTCACTCCTGGTGGCTGTATCGTTCACATCGGGGTTCACCCATGCTTCTGCGGAGGGTTCGCCGATCGCACTGACCCTGAAGCCATCATTGTTCGTCCCGGCTATCTCGATGGCCACTGGACGAAGGCATCATGGACCGACAGGGGCCTTAGGGACAAGGTCGGAGCAACGCACGTGCCCTTGCCTACTCTGCTCCGCTCGGTTGTTGAAGCGGGATTTGTGCTCGACAGCTTCAAGGAGGGTGGGGAGCCGATCCCTTCGGTGCTGGCCGTGAGGGCGCTCAAACCCCCAAATGACTGAGTACCGACAGAGCCCACTGCCCCGGCTCAATGGACTGGGGCATTCTCAACTGACCTGACTACTCCTTGGCGGATTCGGGTTCTGAAAGCACTTCTGCGGCCTCGGGTCGTTCATGGTCGGTGAGTTCTTGTCCTTGGACGTGCGGCGGAACAAGGAGCTACCGATGCAAAGAGTCTCGTGCTCCAGTCTCCGACGAGCTCGGAGGCTCGACCAATGCCAGTGAGGAGAGATGCAACGGGCACATCTCTAATCGTGGCGGCGAGGATCCCACTGCTCAATGGATGAACGATGAGTACGATTCCAAACCCAATCTGAAGGCCGAAAACGAGCAAGGCAAAAATCAGGATCGCTTGCGGAGGACGATGCCCCAACCGTGAAGGAAGTGAAATCGTGGCACGAACGCAGACTGCCGCAACCGTGATTCCAATCCCTCGCGGGGTTCGACTGCCAGGCATGGCTCGCAGTCATGTACGACGATCTGAGGCACGACGATTTCATTGCCAAACTTGGACTTATGAACGAGTTCCCGCCGGTGATCGATGCCACCCCGATTGTGATTCAGAGGTATCGCAGCGGCGACTTAGCGGCATTGCTGGATGCCGTCAGCGCAAGCCAAAATCATCTCGGGCCCTGGGCGTCCTGGGCGTCGATCGAGCCGCTCGAACCAAGCTTGGCCGAGTTCATAGAACGCTCCGTCGTGCAGTTCGATCGAGGCGAGGACTTCCAGTTCGCCATGTGGATACCCCAACCCCCTTTGCTTGTGGGCGGCACCGGATTGCACCCGCGCCTTGGGCCCGGTCGGATCGAGATCGGCTACTGGGTACGTGATGGGTACCTGAACAGGGGGATCGCCACGGCTGCAGCGAGGGCACTTACTTCGGCGGCCTTCACGATGTCGGAGATCTACGAGGTCCATATTCACTGTGACGTGGCGAATGTCGCAAGTGCGGCCATTCCCCGTCGGTTGGGCTATCGACTAGAACGCATCGTGGACGACGAGGCCCATGCGCCCGCAGAGATCGGTCGGAGCATGGAGTGGGTCATGAGCCGTACCGACTGGAAGTGACGAGATCGTCACAGATAGCTGTGATTCGGAGATGGTGTCGGGCCATCAGGGCTGATCTCGTTCCCGGGGCTACCTTGAGCCGATGAAGATCCGGCGTGCTCGACGAAACGATGCCGATGAGGTCGCTCGGATCCATGTTCACTCATGGCAAGCGGCCTATCGCGGACTTCTTCCCGACGATTATCTGGACGGTCTGCGACCCGAAGACCGCGCGAATCACTACAGCTTCGAGGATCCTGACCCCGATCACCCGCTGACGCTGGTCGCTATCGAGGAGGGCACGATCACCGGGTTCGCGACGGTAGGACCCTGCGTCGACGTTCCCAAGGAAACCGGAGAGCTCTACGGTTTGTATGTGGATGCTCCCTTCTGGGGAACCGGAACGGGCCGCTCTTTGATCAGATCTGCCCGGAACGAATTGCGCGAGCAGGGGTTCCGTCGAGCTGTCCTGTGGGTGCTTTCCGGAAACCAGCGAGCAGAACGGTTCTATCGAATCGACGGCTGGGCCAGCGACAACGTCCGCCGACGCGCCGAAGTCTGGGGGATCGAGGTGGAGGAGCTGCGATATTCGCGCGACCTGACCTGAACCTCGGAAGGGACGGTGAGCGTCCCACCGAGCTGCGGTCGGAAGAACAGCCGCGGCGCGTTCGGAGGCACATCCGCGCCCAGCGGCACGCGCGACGACAGAATCGGGGGGAAATAGTTCTCCACCCCTCTTCTTGTAGTGACCGGGATCGGAGGGACCATGACAGCGACCACAGGTTCTGGCCCGCGAGACGAATCTTCTGCTCTCACGACGCAGGGAGAAAACGGACTGACTCCCACCAATGGGTCCGCAAGCACACCGAAGCCTGCATTTCCCCCGGACAGCTCTGGGAACAAAGCGGTGTGGTTGATGGGTCTGATCCTGTTGATCTTGGTCTTGGCGCTCCTCATCGCCTTCGTCGGTGCCCTGCGCCATTGGTTCGCGCTTCACACTGGGACACTGCACGGCGGACCAGATATCTATTACAACTTCTGGTCCGGATTCGGCTCAGATCTTGGTGAGGCCACCCTCATTAGTGCCGTGGGCATAGGGGTCTATACGGGTGTGCGCAAGGTCAACTGTCATACAAAGGGCTGCTGGAGGATCGGCCACCACCCCCTTGCCGGGACGCCCTACATCCTCTGTAGGCACCACCATCCTGACGTCCCGAACCACGGTGCCACCCACGAATTCATCCTCAACCAGCATCACAAGTTCAAGCTGGAACAAGAAGCCAGTAGGAAGGGCTGAGTTTCTTCGGGTCTGTCGACCGTGGTAACGAGGCGCAGATCCGGCAGCGATAGGGGACCCAGCCCCTTGAGAATCGAAGCCGCATGTCCAGTGATCTGGGACAAAGGCACCGTCCAAACTCGTATCCCTGGACGGGTGTATGGCCTGCGACCTTGCTGAGGGCCGTTTACCCCTTCCGGGAGGGCTAATCCACCGGACCGATTACTGGGTCGTTGAGCACACTGTTGGTTCACTCGGGCTCGGCACCTTGATCGTGAAGTCGGAACGATACGTAACATCGGTCGCCGGCCTGAGCGACACCGAGGCGGCGGAACTCGGCCCGTTGCTTGTTCGCGCGTCACAGGTGGTACGAGACCTGGTCCAGTGCGAACAGGTGTACAACTGCTTGTGGTCCCACGCAGGTGGGGTGCCCAGCCACATCCACTTCGTCGTACAACCGGCGACGGCGGACCAAATGAATCGTTATGACCCGCATCGCCCGACGCTGCAGATCGCAATATTCGCCGAATCAGCTGCCTGATCGCCAAGCAGTGGAGCGATTCGCTGAAGCCGCTCGCAGCCGCTTCGCCACCTGAGCGTCAAGACGTCAGACCGATCTGATGGTCTGGGCGTTCACAGGTGGATCGAACCACCGGATGTTGCCGTCAGTCCAACAAGTAGCGCCACAGCTTCGGATCCGATCGGACGAGCTGGTATTCCTCCAGGTCCTCGAGAGCCGGTCTGAGATCATTTCGGATATGCGCGTCAAAGACGAGGACTAGACGCTCGTCAAGCTCGGGACGCGTCAGCTGGCCCTTTGCAAATGCGCGCTGAAGCACTCCTGCGGCCAGATCTCTGGTCCTGTCTCCGACCCGGAGCTTGGCGCGGACTGACAGTGCACTGTTTGGCCGGGGTTCCGTTGCACCCACGAACTCAGAGGTTAAGCCCGCCTGAAGAACCGAGCCAGTGGGGACAGGACCCCGCACCCATCTGCGTTATGTGACATCCCGAGGGTCCCTGAATGGCTCCATGCCCAGGTATTGGGATACGCGGTCTAGAACTCTCTGGGCCGCAGCGAGGACCTCTGGGGGGTACTCACTGATTGTGTCGAAGACAAGGTGTTCCGGGTCAACCACCGTCATACCCTTGTCGATGAGCCGATGTGCCGCGTCTCGAGTATTGAATGGTGAAGCCGAAACGCTTTGCTCAGAGGGAAACACAGGGTCATCGAACTCGCCGTTTGCCCCGAACGCCAAGAGTGAGTCCATCATCGGCTCAGCAATCGCGCGTGCGGGGCCTTGCCACCCATTGTCTTCGAGCTGCTCCTGGCAGCACTGGATAAGCGCTCTCCGAGGATCCTCTTTGCCAACGAGGTCCGGTATGCCAAACGACCGCCGCACGACGAGCACCCACTGCTCCTGACGGTCTGAGGCTGACTCGGCGGTCATAAACTCGATGCATCTCTTGGCTATCAGGTCCAGGGTGACAACGAATCGTCGCCTGCGCCCTGGAATGCACCCGCGGCATTATCCGTACGCAGCTTTCCCAGCCCGACGCGATCCAAACTGGGCCTCGGATCCGATGTTCGAGGACGCCGGCCTTCGGACCGCCCGTCGCCACTGGCACTGTGCTACGCACGTCGGTATGGCTGCTGGTGGTTCCTCACGACCCTCCGAGAATCGCTCACTGCGTCCACAGCACGACTTCGACGCCATCTACGAGTCCGGCACCCCAGCCTGGGACATCGGGCGACCCCAACCAGCTTTCGACTACCTGGCCACGGCGGGGAGGCTTTTCGGCCGGGTGCTCGATGTCGGTTGTGGCACCGGCGAACACGCCCTGTTGGCCGCTTCACTCGGTTACGAAGCGGTGGGAATTGACACGTCGGTGCGGGCCATCGAGCTAGCCAAGACGAAGGCGACCCAAAGGGGTGTGGAGGCGCGCTTCTACGTTGCAGATGCGCTTCGTCTCGTTGACCTCGCTGAACGGTTCGACACCGTGCTCGACTGCGGGCTCTTCCACCTACTCGATGACGATGAGCGTGGGCGCTACGTTGCCAGCCTTGCTTCCGTGGTAACCCCGGGTGGTCGATATCACATGCTTTGCTTCAGCGACCGACAGTCGGGTGACTGGGGGCCGCGTCGCGTGACCCAACGCGAGATTCGGGTCGCGTTTTCCGCGGGATGGGAAATCGAATCCATCGAACCCGAAGTCATAGACATCACTTGGGACTCCACGGGAGCCTTGGCCTGGCAGGTAGCAGCCGCTCGCAGGTAGAGGCTGATGCGACTCTTCAATGCATCACCGATCCGATGTGTCCTACGGGGACATCCAGGAAGACCCAGCTTCATCGAAACCGCACAGCGGGGCGTGAGAGAGCGGTCGTCTTCGCGGATCAGTTCTGCGACGACCCGCTCGACTGGTTCCTGTCCGGGTGCGCCAAACCATCATGCGTAGTGCAGATGGTCCGTCTGGGGCATTCGTCCTTCCAGTCTCATCGGGGACGCTAAAGCGACTTACCCTCCATCCGAAACACCCGATCCATGATGCAGCCATTTCAGGAGATCAGGCGGCGCCAGGGTGGCAACCCGCTCGTAGTAGTGCTCGAGCTCAACGGTGGTCAGGGTTTCAGCCCCCGCACCTGACGAACCTCTCCGAAAGAACGCGCTCCTGTCCATCAAAATGCCCGAAGGATCGGGGACTATTGCGCCAGCCCGTGTTCGCATCTGCACGAACGATGCCGCCTTGGTCAGAGTGGGCCAGGTCTCCGCCGGCACGACGACACGGAGCCGTGCCGCAAGCCGCCGCATCTGAGCGCCGAGGTCATTCATCAGATCGTCGTAGTGAACGAGGGCGACATCTTGTGTCTCTCGACGAGACCAGGCGTCGGTGAGATGCCACAGGACCCCCGGCAGTGAGTCGAGAGACTGCGCGGGATCGGCCTCGTCGTCGATCCACTGGACCAGCCACTCGTGGAGCGGAGGTCGCCGCCGCGAAATCGGACCGGGGTCGGGGTGCCCGGACAGTCTACGGATCGTCTCCCGATTCAGGTTCGCGCTGTGGTAATAGAGCGAGACGGCCGTATCCAATGGATGACGCCCCGGGACGATGAAGGTGACCCGTGGGTCCCTGGGGAGACCGTCAAGTGGCGTGTGCGTTTTGATGAATCTTCGGTGGCCCTGGGCTGCCAGGAGGTCGTAGACATCGGCTCGAGGCGTGATCAGCCAGTCGAGCCACGGCGAGAGGTTGGAGATGGAATCGGGAAGGTCTGGCGTCTGAAAGATGAGGAGGGCGCAGATCATTTGCACCCACGTGGTCCCCATCTTCGATCTCGAACTGATGACGATGTCCCCGTCTCGGAAGGGAAAACCGATCCAGCGCGCACTGTCCTCATCGGGGGACGTGTAGCGACAAGGTTGAGCCGGCACGAGCGGAGACTAGGACGTGGATCACAACTCCTGGTGGCAGGTGTCTAGCCGGCGTTCGAGGATGGCTCAAGACGAAGTTGGATGCACGACGGAACTACACCGATAGTGGGGTATGAGTCCTCCGACGAACATTGGGTTACGTCTGACGAGGTACTTGCCGCCCGTCAGAGGCACGAAGCGCGGAATCCACATCTGGCCGCATGGCGGGCTGTGAAGACTGCGGTGAGGCGTGATCCCGGACTATCAGTCGTTGCCGTATTCGACACTGATCCTGGGTCTCCGACGGCGAACAGGAACGCAGACGCCCTTCGACACGCTGGGAGAGCGTGAGTTCCGACTCCGCCTATGGAGTCGGATCGATAGCGGCACCCTCCCGGTGTCCGGACACCTGCGTATTTTGAGAACTGATCCCGCTTGCTACGGTCACTAATCGTGTGCTCCTACGAACTCGTCATCTTCGATTGCGACGGAGTCCTGGTTGACAGTGAGCGGCTGGTCGTACGGACGGAGGTGGGGATCTTGGGCACCCTGGGATGGCAGCTCACCGAGGCAGAGGTGGTCGAGCGGTTTGTCGGACGATCTGCTGAATACATGAGGATGGCGGTTGAGGAGCAGCTCGGGAGACCCATCGACTGGGAGGGAGAGTTCGAGTCCCGCTACCGAGAGGTTTTTGAGCGAGAACTTCGGCCGGTCGAAGGCATTGTCGACGCTTTGGACGGCATCGAAACACCCTTCTGCGTCGCATCGAGCGGGACCCACGCCAAGATACGTTCCTCGCTCGGACTTACCGGGCTCCTCGAGCGCTTTCAAGACCGCATTTTCAGTGTGCAGGACGTGACGAGAGGCAAGCCGGCACCGGACTTGTTCTTGCACGCGGCCAAGCGAATGGGCGTCCCACCTGGGGCTTGTGCAGTCGTCGAAGACAGCCCGGCCGGAGTCGAGGCGGCAATCGCTGCCGGGATGGGAGCATTCGCCTTCGCCGGTGGCGTAGTCCCGGTTGAGCGCCTTCAGGGGGAGGGGGTCCACGTCTTTGACGACATGCGCCTCCTGCCCCGCTTGGTTTCTTCTGCCGCTCACGGCACCTGACGCTTTGTCCCACGTAGCCGCATCGATCGGAGCCGGTCAGGGGATTCCCTCCGAAGCGGCGAGCACTCCAAAGTCCTTGAGCGCTGTCACCACCTCATCGAGGCCTCGGACTTGCTCAGACCGGAATCCGAAGGCGCGAGCCGCATCGATATTCACGGCGAGATCGTCCATGAAGAGAACCCGCTCGGGGTCAAATGGCAGGCGGTCGGCGACGGCTCGGTAGATCGCGATTTCCGGTTTTCTGAGACCCATTTCAAAGGAGAGGAATCGGTAATCGAAGATCTCGAGCATTGGCCACCGTGCACTCTGGTCCTTCCAGTGCAAGGCGTTCGTGTTGCTCAAGCATCCGATCGCCACGGCTTGGTGAAGCCTCAAGAGAAGTTCAGTCGTGCCGGGATAGGGGCCGATCGGCCATGCTTGGAGGACTTCTAACCACCGCGTTGGCGTGATGTCCACCCGCCAGTCGGCAACGACTCCAGCCGAAAACTCGTTCGCCGAGCATTCACCCCTTTCGAATCGACGAATCCAGGGCTCCAGAATCTGCCGCCATGTATCTGTGTCACCGACGAACCCGGTCAACTCTTGAAGGTCGCCGAGTTGTCCGAGCTCGATCAGGACTCCTCCGAGATCGAACAGGACGAACTCGATGTCGGACTCCGTCATGGGACTCAAACTACTGCCAACGCCACAAATGATCGTTTGGAGAGACGACTCTAAGTCTGTCCATACCGACCTCGACCTTGTCGGGAACGTTCACGAATGTCGCCGACCCGGTGTAATTCTGAGGCACCCGATTACACCCCAGAACAGCCTGGAGTCCTCGTTAGGACAGAACATGTCCAACGGCCGGATTGGGTATCTTCTGTTCCGGTGCGCTCCATTGAAGAACTCGTTCTCAAACTCTTTGCCCAGGTGCGTGAGGCCCTGGCGCGGGCGACGTTTGCGCTCCTCAACGGGGACATGGATCTCGCCGAGCAGGTGGTCGACGGGGACCAGGAGGTCGACGACCTCACAGCTGAGGTTGAGCTGATGGTCTGGTCTCAAATGGACACCGAGGATCTCGACCGGGAGCGGGTGAGGCAGCTCGTCGGCGTCCTCTTGATACTTCCCGAACTCGAGCGCAGCGCCGATCTCGCCGAGCACATCGCACAACGAGCACTTACCAACATTGGTTCCAAGATGACGCCCACTGAGCGCGGGATCGTCCAACGAATGTCAGAAGTGGCCGCCGAGATGTGGCAGACAGTCGGTGCCTCCTACGTTGAAGAGGACGCGGCGTCTTTGGACCTTGAAGAAGAGGACGAGGAGTTGGACATCTTGCACGACCGTCTCACTAATGAGATCGCAAAGGGGGACATGCCGACCACCGTTGCCGCTCAGGTCACGTTGATCTCGCGCTTTTACGAACGCATCGGCGATCACGCGGTCAACCTGAGCCGGCGCCTCGCAGTGCTGCAGTCGTAGCCCTATCCGGCAGCGAGGAGGCGGTAAAGCCGCCAGACCGACTTCATCTCCCTGCGTCATACTGTCGACCCTGAGACACCTTGTTCGCTGTCTGTACGGGTGAAGGAGCCTAAGGTCTCTCTGACCCATGGGTCCCGGTGCAACACACAACTGACTCAGCGGCCCCAAGTCCGGCGATCGGGACGTTGCGGTTGCAGTGTTGCGGGCGACCGAGGTGACCGGGAGGATGTTCGCGATGCCATCACCGAATCCCCGACGCGGCCATTCGCCGACCACGCGCAGCGAGAGTGCTCGACTTCTCGAGAACTGAGACTCTCGAATCGGTCGGCGCAGACCAGATCGCCTATTACCGCGCTCGTGCGCCCTGGTACGACGATGCCTATGACTGCGCTGGCGACTACGACCGCGGGCCGCTGCTGAACGCCCGGTGGATCGCCGACCTGGCCGTGGTTGATAGAGCGCTCTCCGCAGCGCCCGTTCGTGGCGACTGCGTGGAGCTCGGAGCCGGCACGGGATACTGGACCGGGCGCGTCGTAGACCGGGTGCAGCGGCTGTGGGCGCTCGACGCCTCACCCGAGGTCTTAAGGATCGCTCGGGCGCGCCTGGGCGCTCGGGCCACCAAGGTCGAATTCGAGGTCGTCGATTTGTGGCGGTGGCAGCCGAGGCAACTGTGGGACTCGGCCGTGGCGTTCTTCTTCTTGGAGCATGTACCCGACGAGGTGCTGCCTCACTTGCTCGCGTCGCTGCACGACGCTTTGCGTCCCGGCGCTTCGTTCTTCGTCGCCGAAGGCGCTGCCCACGAACCCGGGCCCGAGATCGAGACCCGGAGCAACGATGGACGGGCCTACGACCTGGTGGACCGTCGCCGGAGTCCGAATGAGTTCGAGACTGCCTTCGCGTCCGCGTGCTTTTCCGTCACATCGGTGACCGTGGGGCAGCTGGTACATCTCGTGGCGATACGAGATTGATTTGATATCTGCCATGGCGCCCGAACCGAAGTGGATTCAGGCGGTCAGGGATACCTGCCTGAACCGAGGTCCAGATGACTCCGGAAGTCAGATACCAACGCTCTCATCGCCCCGGGATCGACACGCGGGGCTTGCGTCCACCTCGTGACGGCAGGGCCCCAGTGCTCTCGTGGCGTATTCGGGTAGCGGGGTACGAGATGCACGTGCAGGTGTGGCACTTCGTCGCCTGTTGCGTACAGGTAGACGTGTTCGGCAGCCCCGACATCTTGAAGGAGCCGCGCCACCAGGCTGCAGGCTCGGCCGAGGGCCGATGCCTCCGGCATGTCGAGGTCGCCGATCCCTGAGACGTGCCGTATCGGCTCGACGACAAGATGTCCGCGGTAAGCCGTCGGACCTCGAAGCGTGTGGACGTGCCCAACGTAGACGAGGTCATCTTCGAACAGCACGCCACCCTCAGCCCGGTCTCCGAGCTGATGCTTCTGGCAGATGAAGCACTCTGCTGTTTCCGGCTCGACCATCGCCTCATCCTCGCATCCGAATCGGTTCGATGACGCCTCGTATCCCGCAGCGCCGTGGCGAACCACATTTGCCCACAATCCCGTACTCGAGCCTCGCGGGACAGACGCGCCCCCTGGTCGCGTGTCGTAAGGAAAGGCGACCGGTTTCGCGAGGAAACGAGTGGAGGGATGTCGGAGCGGAGGGAGGGATCCCGGAGGGAGGGAGTGGTGCGGAGCGGAGGGAGTGGTGCGGAGCGGAGGGAGTGGGATTCGAACCCACGGAGGCTTGCACCTCGCAGCTTTTCAAGAGCTGTGCATTCGTCCGCTCTGCCATCCCTCCGGGGTGACGTTCAAATGCTACGTGACGCCTCGGCGCCGGGACCCCTGAGCCACTCGGCGAGCTCCACCACGACGCCCGGTCCATCGAGGAACACGAGCCGCCGGTCGTGGAAGTCCATGACCTCGTTGCGGGGCCTGATGCCGTGGTCCGCCAGGTGCGCCAACATCGCGTCGAGGTCCTCTACCCGGAAGCACACGTGGTTGAAGCCGATGCGCGTCAACGAGCCGGCCCCCTCGTCCGGCGCCGGGGCCGGACGGTGGAAGCGGAGCAACTGCACCTCCTGGTGGGTGGTCGCCCCCTCGAGCGCGAGGGTCACGTGGTCGGCCTCCCAGCCCTCGATGCCCATGTAGCGGGCGATCTCCTCGCCCTGGGCCACCACCGCCAGGCGTTCGGCGAAGCCGAGCAGCCCGAAGAACCGGCGCGCCTCGTCGAGGTCCGTGACGACGACCGTCATGTGGTCGAAGCCGACGTTGCGCACCCTCCCTGCGACCATGCCATGCCTCCCTGCCGGGTTATCCCTTGCCCGACTGGTCGCGGTCCCGGGCCCTGCTGCGCAGCCGACCCCGCGTCGCCTGGTCCAGGATCACCTTGCGCAGTCTCACGACCTTGGGGGTCACCTCCACGCACTCGTCCTCGGCAATGAACTCGAGGGCGCGTTCCAACGAAAAGGCCAGCGCCGGCGTCAGCCGCTCGAACTCCTCCGCCGTCGACGAGCGCATGTTGGTGAGCTTCTTCTCCTTCGTGGGATTCACGTCCATCTCCTCGGCCCTGGCATTCTCGCCCACGATCATCCCCTCGTAGACCTCTTCGGCCGGCCCGACGATCAAGCTCCCGCGCTCTTGCAAGTTCATCAGGGCGAAGGTTGTCGTGACGCCGCGGCGGTCGGCCACCATGGAGCCGTTGCGTCGCGCCCGCAACTCGCCGCGCCAGGGCTCCCACCCGTCGAAGACGTGGTGCAGGATCCCGGTGCCCCGCGTCTCGGTCAGGAATTCGGTGCGGAAGCCGATCAGGCCCCGCGCCGGGACGCGGTAGTCGAGCCGCACCCAGCCCGTGCCGTGGTTGACCATCTCGAGCATGGACCCCTTACGCAGCGCGAGGAGTTGCGTCACGACTCCGAGATACTCGTCGGGCGCGTCGATGCTGACTCGCTCCACCGGCTCGTACACCTTGCCGTCGATCTCACGCGTCACGACCTGCGGCTTGCCGACCGTCAGCTCGAATCCTTCGCGCCGCATGGTCTCCACGAGGACGGCCAGCTGCAATTCGCCCCTTCCGAGCACCTCCCACATGTCGGGACGATCGGTGGGAAGGACCCGGATGGCGACGTTGCCCACCAGCTCCGCGTCCAGACGACCCTTCAGCAACCGCGCCGTCACCTTTGTGCCGTCCTGACCGGACAGCGGTGACGTGTTGATGCCAATGGTCATGGCAAGGCTCGGTTCGTCCACCGTGATGGCCGGGAGCGCGACCGGGTCGTCCGGATCGGCCAGCGTCTCGCCGATGGTCACCTCGGCCAGTCCCGCCACCGAGACGATCTCGCCCGGGCCCGCCGAGTCGGCTGGCACCTGGTCGAGGGCCTCGGTGACGTAGAGCTCGGTGAGCTTGGCGCGCTCGACGGTGCCGTCGAGCCGGCACCAACCCACGATGCCGCCCTTGTACAGCGTCCCGTTGTACACGCGGCACACCGCCAGGCGGCCCACGTAGGGCGATGCGGAAAGGTTGCACACGAGCGCTTGGGTGGGCGCCTCTTCGTCGAACGACGGAGCGGGGACGTGATCGACGATGGCACGGAAGAGAGGCTCGACGTTCGTCCCCTCGACGCCCGGCTCGGTACTCACCCAGCCCGCCTTGGCGTTGGCGTAGAGGATGGGGAAGTCGATCTGGTCCTCGTCGGCGTCGAGGTCCAAGAAGAGCTCCTCGACCTGGTGCACCACTTCGGCGATACGGGCGTCGGACCGGTCCACTTTGTTGACCACCAGCACGACGGGCAGGCGCGCCTCGAGGGCCTTGCGCAGCACGAAGCGGGTCTGGGGCAGCGGGCCCTCGGAGGCGTCGACGAGGAGGAGGACCCCGTCGACCATGGTGAGGCCGCGCTCGACCTCGCCCCCGAAATCGGCGTGACCCGGCGTGTCGACGATGTTGATCTTCACGCCCTGCCAGCGGACGGCCGTGTTCTTGGCCAGGATGGTGATGCCCTTCTCCCGCTCGAGGTCGCCCGAGTCCATGACCCGGTCGGTGAGCTCCTGGTGCGCGCCGAACGCCCCGGTCTGGCGCAACAGCGCGTCGACCAGGGTGGTCTTGCCGTGGTCGACGTGGGCCACGATGGCTACGTTGCGGATGTCGTCGCGGGTTCCCATGGGGGAGCCAACGATAGAGGACGACCCGCCACCCCAAAAGCGCCGCCCCGGGCGCCCTCCTCAGGCGGCGGAGCGCGTCCGTGCCGCCCCGTCGGCGGCGAGCACCACGGCGATCGCGTCGCACGCCAGCGTGAGCACCGCCGGATCTGGCTCGACCCGGACCAGGTGGCCGGAGTCGGGCCACCAGCCCACGACCCGCCCCGGTGTCGCGTTCCCCTGAGCTCGCAGGGCGTCGACGAGCGTCACCAGGGCGAGCTCGGACCGCACCGATGACCGCCGCGGCCCCGAGAGGACGACGAGGTCGGCGCGGCCGGTACGGACGTCCGCCCGCCCGCGCAGCGCGAGGAGTGCGGAGTGCGGGCTGTCCCACCACCGGTCGCGGCCGATCACCGGCGGCGTGCCGAGCTGGCCGAGCGCGGTCCAGTCGAGCGCGCACGACAGACGGGTGGCCCAGGTGATCGCGTCTGCCGCCACCGCGGCCCGGCCGGCGGGTCCGAGCCCGCTGACCCAGCGGTCGAGGGGGGAGGTGCCGAGGCTCCCCTCGCGCACCCAACGCACCGACTGGCCCAGCCGGAGCCGTACGGCCTCGACGGGCGAGCGCGCCTCGCCGGTGACCATCGCGCGCACTGCCCCGAGCCCGAGGGCGCGTCGCGCCGTGCGGGCCGACCACTCGAACGGTCGTTCCTCGTCGTTCTGGTCGCGGCCGAGGCCGACGCGTATCTCGTGATCGGTGACGCGGAACGGCTTGGCCCCGGCGCGGCGGACGGCCAGGCGAGCGAGCGTCGTCTCCGCGTTAGCCAGGGCGCCGTGCCAGGCGGCCCCGTCCACGGAGGGAACCGGCTCGACGAGCGCCGCGGTCAGGGGATCATGCACCGGGGCCCGCGACGGCTCGCCGGGACTCGTTGGCGAGCCACGCCGCCAGATGGGACGCGATGGCGCGCACATGGTCTTCACGGACGTCCTCGACGCCGAACCGGCCGGTCGACGACTCGATGACGGCGAGCCGGAACGGGGGAGCCCCACTGCGCAGCGTCTCGAGCAGGGCGAGGAAGTGCAGCGATCGCCGTTCCCACGCCCATGGGACGCCCGTCGCGAGGCCGAGCGCGCACAGCGAGGCCTCGCCCCGGTGCGGCACGCCGACCAACAGGTCGAAGAAGCCCTGCAGCACGACGCGGCCGCCGGCGAGCGGGATGGCGACCCGGTCGTCCGTCCTCGGCATCCAGCCCGGTGCGAGCCGTGGCAGCACCTCGTCGAGGTGGTAGGCATGCGCGGCGACGCGTTCGGCGAGGACGGCCTGGGCCCGCTCACCGAGCTGCTCGCATTGGCGCACCACGTCCCGCGACCCCTCCGCGGCCAGACCGTCGAGTGCGTCGCGCCAGGGGTCACCCAGGGTGCCCCCCGTCACCAATTGGCGGAAGACCGTGTGGACCAGACGCCCGAGCAACGCCTCCTCGTTCGGGAGGTCCCCGGCCCGATGTCCCGGGGCCGGGCGAGACGGTCCGCTGGACGATTGCCGGAGGCTCTCGATCGGCTCAGAGCCCTCGGTCGGCTCCACCCGCCCCGGACCGAGCACCTCGCGCGGGCCCAACACGAGCGGAGGGGCCGGCTCGCCCCGAGATCCGACCACGCCGTACGCCGCGTCCTCGAGCCAGGCCCGCAACCCGCCGGCCAGGCCCGGGTCGAAGTGCGGGCGCCGGGACGCCTCACCGCGCAACAGAGCGAGGACCTCGGCGCCCGCCCGGGCGGCTGCGACGCCACCGCCGGCGGCGGACTGCAGAGGACGTGGAGCCACGAGGACCATCGGGGGAGTGTGCCCAGGAGGTGTGACACTGCTCTACCCTGGCGAGTGTGGCACCCGCCTCGGTACTCCTGGCGCCGGCGGCCGCGTCGAACGTCGCGTTCTACGTGATCTTCGGCGTCTTCGTCGCCGCAATGCTGGTACTGATCGCGATCATCGTCGTCTGGGCCGTCCGCCACGATATTGCGGGGCGCCGCGCCTGGAACGAACGGCGAGAGCGCGCCGCCCAGCAGAACCGGCCGGGGGGCTCGTCGTGACGAGTGCCGGCGACGACGGGAATGGCCGCGACCCGGTTGACCGCATCGTGCCCGAATACGTCTCGGACCAAGCCGATGACTCCGGTCAGACCGATCATCCGGCCCACGCCCGGCACACCCGCGACAACGAGCGCCTCACTCTCGGCGAGCGGTTCCGCGCCCGCTTCACCCGGCTCTCGAACCGCGCCGACGGCCGTCACGCGCCCGGACATGACCGAACCCCCGAACGCACGGCGTTCGTCCTGGCGGGTGGCGGGAGCCGGGGCGCCGTGCAGGTCGGGATGCTCGAGGAGCTCGTCCGCCGCGGCATCCGGGCCGACCGGGTCTTCGGCGCGTCGGTCGGTGCGATCAATGGAGCGGCCTATGCGGGGAACCCGACGCTCGATGGGATCGAGCACATGGCCGAGGTCTGGCGGGGCGTCCGCGGCGCCGACATCTTCCCCCGGGGCGCCTTCGACGGGCCATGGGCCTACTTCCAAAAGCGCGCCTCCGTGCACGCCAACACCGGGTTGCGCAAGATCATCGAGGCGGGGCTCGACTACGAGGACCTCGAGGACGCCGAGATACCGGTCGAGGTGGTCACCACGTCGCTCACCGACGGCCGTGAGCGTTGGATGACCCGGGGCCCCGCCGTCGAGGCCATCCTCGCCTCCTCGGCCATTCCCTCGATGTTCCCCCCGGTGACGATCGACGGCGACGTGCTGATCGACGGCGGCGTCGTCAACAACGTCCCGATCAGCCGCGCGCTGTCAGCGCGGTGTGACCGCATTTATGTCCTGCTCTGCGGCCCGCTGCACTACCACCCCAAGCCCCCGCGCCGACCGGCCGAGGCCGTGCTCACGGCGTTCTTTGTCGCCGTCCACGCTCGCTTCGTGCGGGAGCTGTCGGCGCTGCCGCCTGGCGTGGAGGTGATCGTCTTCAGCGGCGGCGGCGACCCGTCCGGCCAGTACCGCGACTTTTCCGCCACGTCCGTGCTGATGGACGAGGGCCGCGCCGAGGTGGCCGACGTCCTCGACCGCTACGTCGGGACCTCGCACGATCTCGGCCTGGCTCCGGTCGGCCCACCGCCCGCTGCCGCCGGACCCGGCGCGGCGGTCGACACCGCACCCGAGACGGCGCCGACGGCATGAGCGCAGCCCGCCCCTCCTCCGCGGCGCGCTACCTGCTCACCAACGACGCCTCCGAGGCGATGGACCGCTTCACCGCCTTCGCCGCGCTGTTCGATCCCTCGACGTTCCGCCACCTCGATGCGCTGGGCCTCCGCCCCGGTTGGCGCTGCTGGGAAGTGGGCGCCGGAGGCACCACCGTCGTGGCGCACCTCGCCGACCGGGTCGGTCCGACCGGACACGTACTGGCCACCGACATCGACCTGTCGTGGGTCGCCGGTGCCACCGCGCCCAACGTCACCGTCCTCGAGCACGACGTGGCCGGCGACCCGCCGCCCGGCGGCCCCTTCGACCTGGTGCACGCCCGCCTGGTCCTCGTCCACGTGCCCGAGCGCGACCAGGCCCTGAGCACCATGGTCACCTGCCTGCGACCGGGAGGAGTGCTCCTCGTCGAGGACGCCGACCCCGCCCTGCAGCCGCGTAGCTGCCTGGAGGAGACCAATCCCGAGGAGGTCCTGGCCAACCGCCTGCGCCGCGGCTTTCGCTACTTGCTCTCCGAGCGGGGCGTCGACCTGGCCTACGGCCGGACGCTGCCCCACCGGCTGCAGGCGGCCGGCCTCGTCGACGTGGCGGCCGACGCCGCCTTCCCCGTCCGGCACCCGGCCTGCATCCCCCTCGAGCTGGCCACGGTCAACCTGGTCCGTGACCAACTCGTCGACCACGAGCTCGCCACAGAGGCCGAGATCGAGCAACACCTGGCCAGCGTGCGCTCCGGCCGCCTCGACCTGACCCAGCCGCCGATGATCTCCTGCTGGGGGTGGCGGCCGGGCCCCTGACGCGACGGTCACAACATCCTGGTGAAATGGGGAGGATGCCTGAAGTCACGCCTGAGTCGCTTTTCCATCCGGCCGTCGCGAGCTGGTTCGCCCGCCGCTTCCCCGCCGGGCCGACGCCGCCGCAGACCGCCGCCTGGCCCCACATCGCCGAAGGCCGGGACGTCCTCGTGGCCTCGCCCACGGGCTCCGGCAAGACGCTGACGGGTTTCCTCGTGGCCATCGACGCGGCCTACCGGGCCGCCGAGGCCGGCACCCGCACGACCGGCGCGCCCGAGGTCCTCTACGTCTCGCCGCTGCGCGCGCTGGCCGTCGACGTGCACGAGAACCTGCACGTGCCCTTGGCCGAGATCCGGGAGGAGGCGGCGCGCCTCGGGTGCCCCGACCCCGGCCTGCGGGTGGCCGTGCGAACCGGCGACACGCCCCCGGCCGAGCGCGCCGCCATGACGAGGCAGGCGCCGGATCTCCTCGTGACGACGCCCGAGTCGCTCTATCTCCTTCTCACCGCACCGTCGTCCCGCGCGCTGTTGCGCGGCGTCCGCACCGTCATCGTCGACGAGGTGCACACGTTGGCGCGCGACAAGCGAGGCAGCCATCTGTCCCTGAGTCTCGAGCGGCTCGACGCGCTCGTGGCCGAGGGAGGCGGCCGCCTGCAGCGCATCGGCCTCTCGGCCACGCAGCGTCCCCTGGACCTCGTGGCGCGGCTGCTCTCGGGCGTCCACCCCGAGCGCGACCCAACGGTGATCGTGGACTGCGGCCACGCCCGAGACCTCGAGGTCGCCATCGAGCTGCCTACCACCGAGCTCGAGGCCGTGATGAGCGGCGGCCAACTCTCCGACATCCTCGACTCCATCGCCGAGCACACGCGCCATCACCGCACCACGCTCGTCTTCGTCAACACGCGCAAGATGGCGGAGCGCGTCGCCCACCTGTTGACCGAGCGCCTGGCCGAGGACGAGCCGGGGCGCGGGGGCGACGACGTCGACGCGTCCCTGCTCGTCGCCGCGCACCACGGCAGCCTGTCGGCCGCCCGCCGCCGCATCGTCGAGACGCGCCTGCGCGCCGGCGACCTGCGCGCGCTGGTGGCCACGGCCTCGCTCGAACTCGGCATCGACGTCGGCCCGGTCGAGCTCGTCTGCCAGATCGGCTCGCCGCGAGCCATCGGCACCTTCCTCCAGCGGGTCGGCCGGGCCAACCACCACCGCGACGGCACACCCGCGGGACGGCTCTACCCCACGACCCGCGACGAGCTCGTGGAGTGCACGGCGCTCCTGGCCGCGGTGCGCGAGGGCAAGCTCGACCTCCTGGAGCCCCCGGTGGCCCCGCTCGACGTGCTGACCCAGCAGCTCATCGCCGAGGTGGCGGCGGTCGGCGAGCGCGACGTCGAGTCCCTCTGGCAGCTGACGCGGCGCGCTGCGCCGTACGCCGAGCTGTCCCGTCACGATTTCGACGAGGTCGTGACGCTGGCCAGCTGGGGGATCGAGACCGGGCGCGGCCGGCGCGGGGCGCACCTGCACCACGACGCGGTCAACGGTCGCCTGCGGGCCCGGCGCGGGGCCCGGCTGGCCGCGCTGACCGGTGGGGGTGCCATCCCCGAGACGGGTGACTATCGCGTGGTGCTCGATCCCGACGGGGTGACCGTCGGCTCGGTCCACGAGGACTTCGCCGTCGAGGCGACCGCCGGCGACATCTTCCTCCTGGGCACCCATTCGTGGCGGGTGGCCAAGGTCGAGGTGGGCACGGTGCGCGTGCACGACGCCGGTGACCTGCCCCCGACCATCCCGTTCTGGCTCGGCGAGGCCCCGGCCCGGACGGCCGAGCTCTCCGAGGCCGTGAGCGACCTGCGCGCCTCGCTCGAGCCGCTGCTCCACGCCAAGGACGGGGACGGGGCGCGCCGGCTGGTGTGCGACCGCGCCGACGTGTCGCCCGAAGTGGCCCAGCAGGTCGTCGCCTACTGCGCCGCCGGGCTCGATGCGCTGGGCCACCTGCCCACCCGCGAGCGGATCGTCGTCGAGCGCTGCTTCGACGACAGCGAGGGCTCGCAGCTCATCATCCACGCGCCCTTCGGGGGACGCGTCAACCGTGCGCTCGGCCTCGCGCTGCGTAAGCGCTTCTGCGTCTCGTTCGACTTCGAGCTGCAGGCGGCTGCGGACGACGACACCGTCGTGCTCTCGCTCGGCCCCCAGCACAGCTTCCCGCTGACCCAAGTCCAGTCCATGTTGTCGAGCGCCCAGGCGTCCCAGGTCTTGACCCAGGCCGTGCTGCTCCACCCGATGCTCGGCGCGCGCTGGCGTTGGAACCTCACCCGCGCCCTCGTGATGCCGCGCATGAACGGCGGCAAGCGGCGCCCCATCCACCTCCAGCGCATGGAGGCGGACGACCTGCTCGCCGCGGTGTGGCCGGGTCTGGCCGCCTGCCAAGAGAACGCGCCGGCCGGACCGGTGGCGGTGCCGGATCACGTCCTGGCCCGCCAGACCGTGGACGACTGCCTGCACGAGGGACTCTGGGTCGAGGGGTTCGTCGACGTCTGGGCGAGGATCGAGTCGGGCGAGATCGACGTCCACACCGTGGAATCGACCGAGCCGTCGCCGTTCTCGCACGCCATCTTGAGCGGCCGACCCTTCACCTATCTCGACGACGCACCCCTCGAGGAGCGCCGGACCCGCGCCCTCTCGCTCCGGCGCGGCCTGGGAGAGCTCGGTCCCGCCGGGTTGCCCGTGCCGGCGAAGGAGCTCGCCGCGCTCGACCCCGAGGCGGTCGCCGCCGTACTCGAGCAGGTCTGCCCCCAACCGCGCGACCCCGACGAGCTGCACGACCTCCTCCTCTCGCTGGTGGCGTGCCGCCCCCACGCACCGTGGGCCGCCTGGTACGCCGCGCTGGCTGCCGACGGCCGGGTCGGCGAGGTCGACGGCTGGTGGGTGGCGACCGAACGCCGGGACGCCGCGGCGGCGCTGGCGACCGACGACGAGGCGGCCGCCGCCTGTTTGGCCGGGCACCTCCAGCTGGCCGGACCGGTCACGGTGGAGCAGCTTGTCGCGGACGCACCGTTGCCCCCGGGAGCACCGCTCGGCGCGCCGTTGTCCGCGGCCCGGGCGCGTACCGCCCTGGCGCGGCTCGAGAACACGGGCATCGCCATCGGGTTGCCCGACGAGCGCTGGTGTGCCCGCCATCTTCTCGTGCGCCTCCACGGCGCCAGTCGGCGCCGTCGGCGCGGCCTGGTCGAGGCAGTGCCCATCGCCGACTACGTGCGGTTCGTCACCCACTGGCAGCACACCACGCCCGAGTCCCGGCTCGAGGGTCGGGCGGGGCTGCTCGAGGCGCTGGAGCAGTTGGCGGGGATCGAGGCGCCGGCGGCCGAATGGGAGGAGCAGATCCTGCCGGCCCGGGTGCGGGACTACGAGCCGCGTTGGCTCGACGAGCTCTGCCTCTCGGGGGAGGTGGCGTGGGCGCGGCTCACGCCGCGGGCCGAGCGGAACGGGCGAAGTGGCGCGCCATCGCCCGCGACCCCGCTCGCGTTCGTGTTGCGCGACGACCTCGTGACGATGCTGCGCGCGGTGCGCGCCGGAGCCGTCGCCCCCGAGCCAGAAGTGGGCGTTGCCGGCGACGTGCTGGCTGTGTTGCGGACCCGCGGGGCGTGCTTCCGGCCCGAGCTGGCGCCGCTCACCGGACGACTTCCGGCCGAGATCGACGAGGGGCTGTGGGATCTGGTCGCGCGCGGCCTGGTCACCGCCGATGCCTTCTCGGCCGTGCGGTCCCTACTCTCGCCGCGCGACCGCTGGCGGACCCGCACCGTGCGGCGTCCGTCGAACCGCCTGGCCCGGCGCCGCGCCCCCGTGGGCTCGGGCATCGGTGAGGGCCGCTGGTCGCTCTTGCCCGGTGCCGAGGTACTCGGCGCGCCGCCTGTGGACGAAGGCGTGCTGTCACCGGGCAACGAGGAGCTGGCCGAGGCGGTGGCGCATCAGTTGTTGCTGCGCTGGGGCGTCGTCACGTGGGAGCTGTGGGGCCGCGAGTCCTTCAAAGTACCCTGGCGTGAGGTGGTGTGGGCGTTGCGCCGCATGGAGGCGCGAGGACTCGCACTCGGAGGGCGGTTCGTCGCCGGTCTCTCGGGCGAACAGTACGCGCTGCCCGAAGCCGTCGAGGAGCTGCACGCCATTCACCGAAGCAGCGGCGATGGTGAGCAGGTGGTCGTGGCCGGAGCCGATCCCTTGAACATGACGGGATCCATCCTCGGGGGCACCCGAGTGCCCACGCGCCGTCACCAGCGCGTCGTCTACCGCGACGGGGTCGTGGTCGACCGCCTCGCGGCAGGCTGACGTGTCGCCCGCACGATCGATCGACCTCAACGCCGACCTGGGTGAGGCGACGGACCCCGAGGGGACCGGCACCGAGCGTGCGCTCCTCGCCCTCGTGACGACCGCGCACATCGCTTGCGGGGGTCACGCCGGCGACGAGGCATCGATGACGGAAACGGTCGCCGCCGCGCTCGAGCACGCGGTCCGCATCGGCGCGCACCCGTCGTACCCCGACGTCCCCGGGTTCGGACGCCGGCCCGTGGATATCGACCGCGACGAGCTCGGACGATCCCTGAGCGACCAGCTGCGCGCGCTTGGCAAGGTCTGTGACGCCGCCGGAACGACGATCGAGTCGGTCAAGCCGCACGGCGCGCTCTACGAGGAGGTGGCCAAGGGTGGGGCCATCTACGAGACGCTGCGCAAGGCCGTGCGCGCCACGTGCCCCGACGACACCCCCCTCGTGCTGCCCTCGGGCTGCCGGGCCATGGCCATGATCCTGCGCGACGGCCTCATGGCCTGCGAAGAGGGGTTCTGCGACCGCGCGTACCGGCCGGACGGCGGACTGGTCGACCGCGCCAAGCCGGGCGCCGTGCTCACCGATCCGGGCGCGGCGGCCGACCAGGCGCTGAGCCTGGCCCGTGGGGCGGTGGTGGCCGCTGACGGCTCGCTCTTGACGTTGTGGGTCGACACGTTGTGCATCCACGGCGACTCCCCCGGTGCCGTCGCCATCGCGACCGCGGTGCGCGCGGCCATGGACGACGCCGGCTTCGAGGTGACGGCGCCGGCCCGTGCATGACGCGATCGGTGCCCGTGGGGGAGGTGCGCCCCCTCGGTGACCGCGCGCTCCTGATCGGCGTCGACGATCCGTCGGCGGGACGCGCGCTCGAACACGCCTTGCAGGACACGCTACGCGGGATCGACGCCGAGCTCGTGTGCGGTTTCGCCACCGTCGCCCTCCTGCTGCGCGACCCCGACGTCACGATCCGCAGCGTGCGCGCCGCGGCGGTCGACGCGCTCGACTCTGCGTCCGTCGGTCGCGACGCCGCGCCCGACGGTCGCCTCGTGACCATCCCTTGTGTGTTCGACGGCGCCGACCTGACCGAGGTGGCCGCGTTGACCGGCTGCGCCGACGACGAGGTGGTCGCCCTGCTGACCGCGCAGTCCCTGTCGGTTGCGGTCGTCGGCTTCTCGCCCGGCTTCGCCTATCTCGACGGGCTTCCTGGCGCCCTGCGGTCGGTCCCCCGGCGTGCACAGCCCCGCCCGGTGGTGCCGGCCGGCGCGGTTGCGCTGGCCAACGGACACGCTGCGGTGTACCCGACGGCGTCGCCCGGGGGCTGGCACTTGGTCGGCCGTACCGGCGTTCCTCTCTTCTCGGTGACGCCGCCCTACGCGGCGCTCGCGCCGGGCGACCGGGTGCGCTTCACGATTGCCCGGGAGGGCGACCCGGGCGAGCCCACCCCGATCCGCCTGCCGGCCTGGACACCTCCCGCGGACGCCCGTCCGGTGTGGGAGGTGGTCGCGCCGGGTCTTCGTGCGGTGGTGCAGGACGGGGGCCGGCGCGCCGTGGCCGCTTCGGGGGTCCCTGCGGCAGGCCCGGCCGACCCCGTCTCGCTCACCCTGGCCAACCGGCTGGCCGGCAATCCGGCCGAGGCCGGCGCGCTGGAGATCACGGGCGGCGGCACCAAGCTGCGCACCCTCGGTCCCTGTCATGTCGCGGCCGTCGGGGCAGCACCGGAGGTGCGGGTCGACGGGTCGGAAGCGGCAGCGGACCGCCTGCTGCCGCTCGTCGCGGACCAGGTGCTCGGGGTCGGGCGGCTGCGGGGCGGGTGCCGAACCTATCTCGCCGTGGCCGGCGGCGTTCTCGGACCGGAGGTGTTCGGCAGCCGCGCCACCGACGAGCTCTGCGCGCTGGGGCCCGGCGCACTCGGGCCCGGGGCCCACGTGTTCGCGGGTCCGTGGGCTCCGCCACTCGGGGACCACCTGTCCGAGGGCGCGGCCACCTGCATCGGGACGGACGACTCGCCGCTTCCGCTGCGCGTGGTGCCCGGCCCGCACCCCGAGCGCTTCGACGAAGACGCGATGGAGCGGCTCTCGGACTCGGTCTTCGTCGTGCAGCGCGACAGCAACCGGGTCGGCCTCCGGCTTCGGGCCGAAGAAGGGTCGCGCTGGACCGGAGAAACGAGGAGCCTCGGCGAACTGGACTCCCAGGGCGTCGTGACCGGAGCGGTCCAGGTCCCGCCCAGCGGCGATGCGGTCGTGCTGGGGCCCGATCACGCCACCCTCGGCGGTTATCCGGTCGTGGCCGTCGTGGTCTCGGCCGATCTCGGTCTGCTCGGCCAGTGCGCTCCCGGCACACGCGTCCGCCTGGTCCCGGTCGGCCGCGACGAGGCCGACGCGGCGTACGACGCGCAGCGCCGGCGGCTCGGAAGTGCGGTCGTCGGCACCTACCCGGTCTTTGCTGACTGAGGTTTGCCAGCACTGTTCGCGCCGGCCCACAAGGGTATCCGCGCCCATGTAAGGGAATCAGACGAGCAGCTTGACTGCCGTACCCACGCCGATGACCACCACGACGACGCGTAGCGCCGATGCCGGCAGCGCCAGCGCCAGGCGCGCACCGACGTAGCCGCCGACCAGGCTGCCGAGGGCGAGCCAACCGACCGCCGCCCACGCCAGGCCGCCGTGAACGAGGAAGACGACCGCGGCGATGCCATTGACGATCATCGAGAGCACGGCACGCAGGCCGCTCGTGTGCGCGAGCGAGACCGGCAACGCGATCCCGAGGATGGCAAGGAACATCACGCCCATGGCCGCGCCGAAGTAGCCCCCATAGACCGAAGCGGCGAACACCCCCAGCACGAGCAATACCGGCCGCGTACGGGGATGGGCCGAGTTGCGGTCGAGGGCACGCCGCAGGAAGGGCTGGGCGGCGAACAGGGCGGCCGCCCCCAGGACGAGCCACGGCACCACGTCGTCGAAGGTGGCCGGGGAGGTCGTGAGCAGCAGCAATGCGCCGGCCACTCCGCCGGCCAGCGCGACCGGGCTGAGCCGGACCAGCCGGCGGGACTGGTCGCCGATCTCGCGGCGGAAGCCGGCGGCCGAAGCCAGATAGCCCGGCCAGATGCCGATCGTGTTCGTGATGTTCGCCGTGAGGGCGGGGTAGCCGAGGCCGAGCAGGATCGGGAACGAGATCAGGCTGCCCCCACCCGCCACCCCGTTGAAGATGCCGGCACCCACCCCGGCCAGCACGATCACCAGGGCATGGGAGGCGGGCATGAACCGCCAGAGTACGAGACACCGCCGGTTTCATCGGGTTGCCCCGGGACGCGGTCCGGGCCCCGCACCCAGCACGCACCTACAACCGGGGTGTCGACCTGGGAATTTCTCCACCGGTGGCGAAAGGTTCGTTGAGCTCGCCCGTTTCATTCGTAACGACAGAGGAGTCGCGCGCAATCCAGCAGGCGACGGCAAAGGGGTGACGACGATGAAGAGTGCATCGGGATCGTGCAGGCAGCCGCACCGGATCCCTGTGCGGCTCGCGCGATCCAGGCTCTCGCCCCTCCCCCCTCGCCCCTCGCAGCAGGAGCGGCCGGTGAGCCGCTTCGACCACTCCACACTTCGAATCGGGCGGCGGACCGCCCCCGGGCCCGGCCTTCGGGACCTCCTCTGTTACCCCTCCGGTCCCGGGGGCCGGCCCGGCGGCAGCTCGAGCGCACTGGCTCGACCGGCCGCTCGCGGCCAAAACCGGGACCGGGGACCGGGTGATCCGCCATCGCGGCCGGCAACAGAGGGGCACGGAGGGATCTCGGAGGATCGCGAGGAAGCAGCAATAACGCGGGAACCGGTGCTGCGAACTGCTCGGAACGGGAAGACGAAATCCCGTTCCGGGCAGGTGCAGCCGCCAACTCGAGAGGCGGGCCGATGAACTCCAGCAGCTCGGGCGCGAGCGTTTCGCTTCACTTCCCACGAGCGGGCGTCCCGACGCGTGCCCGCTAGGGTGCGGCCGTGCCGCGCCGGGCAGCTTGCTCGGTCCTCACGGCGTCCCCAAGGAGGTCTCCATGGTCCGGTTGACGTGCCTGCTGCGGCGCAAAGACGGTCTCACGCCCGCCGAATTCCACGCGCACTGGCGGGAAGTCCACGGACCGCTGATCGCGTCGAGCAAGAGTGGGAGCCACGTCGTGCGCTACGAGCAACATCCGCGACCGCTCGAGGATTACAACGGTGACGACGACGCCGGTTACGACGGCGTGACCGTGCAGTGGTTCGAGAGCATGGACTCGTACCGCGCCCACATGGGGGAGCAGGATTTCGGCGAGATCTGGGCCGACATCGAGCGGTTCCTCGACACCGGCCGCCTCGATTTCGTCGTGACCGAACATCCCCGCGTCGTCATGGGCGACGACGCGGGCTCATTCCCTCTCGCCTGACCGGGGCGGGGCCAGGGCCGTCAGCCCGGGTCCCCGCGACGGGTGAGCCTGAGTTTGGGCGCCCGGCTCGGTGGCGGACGCGTCGGGGGCGGGCTCGGGCGTGGGTAAGGCGCTCAGCGTGCGGCGCCCGGGCGGTTGTGCGGCCTCCACCTCGGCGCGACGGCGCTCCATCAGCTCGTGCAGCTCGCGCCACTCTCGGCCGTTCACGCGCGACGCGTGCTTCGGCAGCCGGCGCAGGAGGCGCCGGACTTTGCGCCGGTCGCGCTCGGCCATGGCGCCCATCGCGAAGACGGTCGCCGCCGACAGGTCCGCCTCGCCGGTGGCCAACTCGGCCAGCCGGAGGGAGGCGACCTCGGCGTCCTGCATGAGACCGAGCTCGTCCTGGACCGCGGTGAGCTCGCGGACATAGCGCGACGTCTCGCCCTCGTAGACCTCGGACCCGAACTCGAGCGTGTAGCGGAGCCGCTTGCAGCGGATGCGCAGGCGGTGAAAATCCGTCACCTCGCCGGTCCGACGGGCGCGTTTGGCGGCCTTGGCCACCGCGCCGTGCCGGGCGACGACCAGGTCGGGCAGGCCGACGAGCGCGGGGGCCCGCGTCGCGATCGAGCGACGGGCCGGCCCCTGTTGTGCCATCGCCGCCAGCCCGCGGGCCAGGCGCTCCCAGCGGACCGAGTCGAGGCCCGTCAGCAGGTCGGCGCGGGCCGCAACCCACTCGTGCTCGAGGAGCTGCGAGAGCTCCTCGAGGGGGTCATGGCCGTCGGCGTGCGGCAGGGAGCTCCCGGTGGCGGAGCCGGCCATCTCCGCCAGACCCTCTCGCTGCACATCGAGGTCTCGCACCGCGCCGAGCAGCCCTCCGAGCCATCCCAGCTCCTCGCGGAAGGCCTGCGCCCGCGCGGGAAGCACCGCGGCGAACAGCGAGAGCGCGGCGCGCAGCCGACGCGTTGCCACCCGCATGTCGTGCAGATCCTCGGGGTCCTCGCCGAGGCGGGTCCCCGACTCCTTGTCGCGCATGGCGGCGAGCTGGCGGCGCATCACGGCGAACGCGAGCTCACCCATGGTCGACGACGGCGAGATCTCCGCAGGACCGAGATCGGGCGAGCCGGGGATCTCCTGACCGAGCGCCAGCAGCCCCGCCTCGAACTTCGACAGGTGCGCGGGCCGGAGCCCGCATGATTCTCGCAGTCGCTGCACCATCGGCTCCAGCGCGTCCATCCAGTCAGGTCGCACCTCGACCTCCACCCGTCGCAACCGCATCGGCCGCTCTCCGTCGCCGACGACGATCACCGTGTCATCGAGCGCCACCTCGGCGGCGTCGACACCCGCCACGCGCAACGCAAACGGTCGCCGGCGCGTGCGCACCTGGAGCACTTCGTGCAGAGGGCGCGCGCCCACGACGGCGCGCAACCGCGAGCCCACTGGGCCGTCGGAGCCCAGAGCGGCGATCCCGCCGGCGGGGAGCAACTCGGTCACCTCGAGACGCCGGCGCAAGCCGCTGCCTTCTGCGGGTCGCGTGTCCTTGAGCGTGACCTCCTCGTGGCGACCTCGATGGCGGATGCGGACGACGAACCCAGCCCGCGCGATGCGCCAGTCGTCGGTGTCGAGGTACGAATCGGTCTGCCGCCGCGGTGTGCGGGCGATCGCGGTCACGGTCCCACCGTCAGGGGTCTCGATGGCCATCGTGGGCAGGGTGGCGAGCCAGCGCTCCACCGGTCGCAGATCGAGCGCGTCGAACTGCCACTCGATCTCGACGGGGTCGCTCCGGCTCCCCGGCCTCTCGTCGCTCACGTCGGACATTCGGTCAGGCTACTTCGGGACCCCACGACGGCCCACGACCGTCGAGAAGATCGCCCCGGGAAAACCGCGGTTCGCGCGGCGCTCGGCGGTAGTCTGCGAAGACAGTGGCGCGACGAGCGATGACCGCGGAGCTCCCCTCACCAACCGATGTTGTCCAGGCGGCCGGCGGGCTCGTGGTCCGTCGTCGGAAGCGGGCGCTCGAGATCGCGGTGGTCCATCGGCCCGTGCACCACGACTGGTCGTTCCCCAAGGGAAAGCTCGAGCCCGGCGAGACGTTCGAGCTGGCCGCGCGCCGTGAGGTCCAGGAGGAGACGGGCATGGCGTGCCGTCTCCTCCGCTTCATCGGGCACACCGAATACATGGACCGCAAGGGCCGCCCGAAGGCGGTCGCTTACTGGATCATGGTGCCCGAGTCCGGCGTCTTCAAGCCCAACGCGGAGGTGGACGAGCTGCGCTGGGTCAGCCTCGACCAGGCCACCCGGCTGCTCTCCTACCCCCGTGACAGGGAGCTGGTGACGGTCCTCATGGCCGCTGACCAGGTCGAACCCGTCCTCTGAGCCCCTTCAAGCTTTTCTGAAAATTTTGATGTTTATCGATCACCGGATCGGGAATAATGGTTTCAGCGATCTACCGCCTGATCGCACTGCCGGCGTGCGTGCCCCAGTCGAGAGCTCCAGGACCTATCGCCAAGGGCCCTGCGACAGCGCTTTGACGTCAATCGACTGGGGCACCGTCGGCGCTTTTTGTTTCTCTTGAAGTTCTTGGTGTAGCGGCTTGGCCACCAAGGCGCTACACCAAGGCGCTTGGCCACCAAGGTCCCGACTTCAGGTGTTCCCTCAGGCGATGAGAACGGCCGCCCCGTTGACCCGGTCGTGGCTGAGGTCGCGGAGCGCCTCGTCGGCCCGGTCCATGGGGTACGGGGTCGTCGCCACGCGCACGGGGATCCGGGCGGCCTCGGCCAGGAAGCGCTCGCCGTCTTCGCGGGTGTTAGCGGTCACACTCTGGAGGGTCCGCTCCTCGAAGAGGTGGCGCTCGTAGTCGAGCGGCGGCACGTCGCTGAGGTGGATGCCGGCGACGGCGAGGGTCCCGCCGCGGTCGAGAGCCGCCAGCGCCGGCGGCACGAGCGTGCCGACCGGTGCGAACAGGATGGCCGAGTCGAGCGGCTCGGGCGGCGGGTCGGCTGCGTCCCCTGCGCTGGTGGCGCCGAGCTCGAGGGCGAGGGCGCGGGCCTCGGGTGCGCGCGTCATCACGTGCACCCGCGCGCCACGCGCGAGGGCGACCTGGGCCGTGATGTGCGCCGAGCCGCCGAAGCCGTAGATCCCGAGGCTCCCGCCATCGGGGAGGTTCGCTCGCTGCAGCGCGTGGTATCCGATGATGCCGGCGCAGAGCAGGGGTGCCACCTCTTCGTCGCCGAACGCCTCGGGCAATGCATAGGCGTACGCCTCCTCGACGACGGCGTACTCGGCGTACCCGCCGTCGACGTCCCAACCCGTGAAGCGCGGCGCAAGGCACAGGTTCTCCCGTCCCGACGAGCAGAAACGGCACACGCCGTCGGTGTGCGCCAGCCACGGGATACCGATCCGGTCGCCCAGGCGCCAGCGGGTGGCGCCGGCACCGAGGCGCTCCACCGTTCCGACGATCTGGTGCCCGGGCGTCACGTGGGGACGGTGGGGCGGAAGGTCCCCTTCGGTCACGTGCAGATCGGTGCGGCAGACGGCACAGGTGCGCACGCGGACACGGACCTGACCCGGCGCGGGCTCGGGAATCTCCCTCTCTTGGCGGATCAGGGGCCGACCGTCGACTGGACCGGGACGGTCGACCACCCACGCTTGCATGGTGGCGGTCGTCACGGACTCAGCGTAGGACCGCGCACGGCTGCGGTTCACGCTCCGTAACATTCCTCAAACGAGGAGCTCGCCAATGACCGCTGTTCCGTCGTCGACCGCGCGAGACGGGCACGACGACCCCGTCGGATACCCACATGACTTCGAGCGCGAGGTCTCGGCGGACGAGGGACTGCGTTATCGCGTGCGGCCGATCCGGCCGGATGACGCCGGTCGGCTGGTGGCCTTTCATCGCCATCTTTCCCCGCACTCGGTGTACCTGCGCTTCTTCAGCTTCCACCCGGAATTGACCGATGACGAGGTCGCCCGGTTCACCACCGTGGACTACCAGGACCGTCTGGCGCTGGTGGCCCTCGACGGCGACCGGCTGATCGGGGTGGGACGGTTCGACCGCAGGTCGGGGGAGGTCGAGGCGGAGGTCGCCTTCGTCGTCGCCGACGACTCTCAGCATCACGGGATCGGGACCCTGCTGCTCGACGAGCTGGCCCGAGCGGCCCGCCAGCGCGGGATCGAGTTCTTCAGAGCCGATACCTTGGCGGAGAACCACAGCATGCTCGACGTCTTCCACCACGCCGGCTTCCCGGTCACCTCGAACGTCGAGCACGGGACCGTGAGGTTGCGCTTCCCGATTGCGCCCACAGAGCGCTACGCGCAGGAGCTCGAAACACGCGAGGCCCGGCGGCAAGCACCGCCCGGGTCACCATGACCCTCATCGTCGCCGGCCCGGTCGGCGTCGCGGAGCACGACGGTGGCCCGCGCCACCCCGAGCAACCGAGCCGGCTGTTCGCGGTGATGAGTGGGGTGCGCGCGCTGGGGCTCGGCGACGACATCGTGTACCCGTTGGTGCACGAGGCTTCGATGGAGGACCTGGGCCGGGTCCACGACAGGTCGTACCTGGCCCAGCTCGAGGCCTTCTGCGCGGAGGGGGGCGGGGCGATCGACGCCGACACCTACGCGCGCGCGGACTCGTGGGCGGCGGCCCGGCGAGCGGCCGGCGCCGGATTGGCGGCGCTGGCGGAACTCGAACAGCGAAGCGAGGGCGTGGCCTTCGTCGCCGCGCGCCCACCCGGCCATCACGCCACCGGCCACCGGGCCATGGGCTTCTGCCTGCTCAACAACATCGCCATTTCCGCCGCCGCGCTGACGGCGCGGGGCGAACGGGTGGTGATCGTCGACTGGGACGTCCACCACGGCAACGGGACGCAGGACATCTTCTGGGACGATCCGGACGTGCTCTACGTGTCGACCCACCAGGATCCCCTCTATCCCGGCACGGGGGCGACGCGCGAGGTTGGAGGGCCGGCGGCGCCGGGCCTGACGGTGAACCTGCCGGTCCCACCCGGCGCGACCGGCGACGTCCTGCGAGCCGCCCTCGACCAAGAGGCGCAACGGGCCGTCGAGGAGTTCGGACCGGACTGGGTGCTGGTGTCCTGTGGCTTCGACGCCCATGCCGACGACCCGCTGGCCCAGCTCGAGCTCTCGAGCGGTGACTTCGCCGAGCTCGCCCGGGTGGTCAGCGGTTTCGCACCGCGACCGGGTCGGCTCGCGCTGTTCTTGGAGGGTGGGTACAACCCGGCCTCGCTCTCCGCCTCGGCCGAGGCGACGCTCGGCGCGCTCCTCGGCCTCTCCGGTCACCACGGCCAGCCGCGCACCTCCGGCGGACCCGGCCTGGCCCAGTTGCGGGCCGCTCGCGCCGAACGGCTGCACGCTGTCGACCAGGCGCACGAGGCGGCGGGGCCGTAAGCGTCACGGGTCAGCGAACGATCACGACCGAGCACTCGGCGTGGCGGGCGCAGTACTGGCTCACGGAACCGATCAGGAGGCCGTGAAACCCGCCCGTACCCCGGCTCCCTACCACGAGGAGGTCCGCATCCTTGGACGCGGCGACCAGGGCGGGCCCCGGCGACTGCTCGACGGTCTCGGTCGTGAGGGTCAGGTCCGACGTACGCCGTCGGACTTCGGCGGCGGCCTGTTCGCAGGTCTCCCGGGCCGCGTCGCCTACCCCCGGACCGCTGGACGTGAAGGCATAGCCCAGAGTCATGGGAACCATCCACGCGGAGACGAGATGGAGAGGGTCGTCTCGCCGGATGGCCTCCGAGACGGCCCAGTCGAGCGCGCGCTCCGCCGGATCGGATCCGTCGATCCCGACGACGATCCGGCGTGCGTCTTCGGACACGGCCTACGACGCGGGCCGATGGACCACGACGGGGCAATCGGCGTGCGCGACGCAGTACTCGCTGACCGAGCCGATCAGCATGCCGACGAACTCGCCGTGGCCTCGGCTGCCGACGACGAGCAGGTCGCCTCCCTTGGATTCCTCGACGAGGACGGGCGCCGGGTGCCCCTCGACCACCTTGACGTCCACATCGACGCCGGGGTGCTCGGCCCGCACGCCTTCGACGACCGACTCGACCTGGCGGCGGACTTCCGTCTCGGGGTCGTAGTGGTCGGGGATCGGCGCGGCCCACCCGAAGCTCGTCGGCCACAGCCAGGTTTCCACCACCTCGAGCCGATCACCCGTCAGCTCGGCCTGACGCACCGCCCAGGCCAGGGCTTCGAGCGAGCAGGGGGAGCCGTCGATGCCGACGACGATCCGGCCTGTATCGGGCTGACGTTGGGCTGCCACGCTGTGTCTCCTTCTCGGGACTCACTCGCTGCCGCTGAACCACCACGCCGGGGGAGCGCCAACGGGAGCATAGGCCCGAGGGGTCGCCGGTGGACCCGACGCCGCTCGCCGGGGATCGGGCCAGATGGGATGATGAAGGCCGTGGCGTTCTCCGTCTTCCTCCTCGACGACCACGAGGTGGTCCGCACCGGTCTGCGCGCCCTCCTCGAGGCCAGCGAGGACATCGAGGTCCTCGGAGAAGCTGGCACGGTGGCGGAGGCGTTGGTGCGTATCCCGGCCGCCAAACCGGACGTCGCCATTTTGGACGTGCGCCTGCCCGACGGGAGCGGCGTCGCGGTATGCCGGGAAATCCGGTCGACGGCGCCCGAGGTCGCCTGCGTGATGCTCACGTCGTATGCCGACGACGAAGCGATGATCGCCTCGATCATGGCCGGCGCTTCGGGCTACGTCCTCAAGCAGGTGGGCGGCCTCGACCTCGTCGACACCATCCGCCGGGCGGCGGCCGGGCAGTCGCTGCTCGACCCCGCGCTGACCGAGCGAGTCCTCGAACGCCTCCGCGAGGGTCCCAAGGCGGATCCGCGACTGTCGAGCCTGACACCCCAAGAGCGCCGCATCCTCGACCTGATCGCCGAGGGTTATACCAATCGGCAGATCGCCGAGACGATGTTCTTGGCTGAGAAGACGGTCAAGAACTACGTCTCGAACCTTCTCGCCAAATTGGGCATGGAACGTCGTACACAGGCGGCCACGTTCGCGGCCCGCATGCACGAGCGTTCGGCCCATGAGAGCCGCACCGACGCCACGGGCACCTGAGACGCGCTCAGAGCCTGGCCCCCCGCGCCTCTGAGCTACGGTTCGCCTCTGCGTCCAGGGTGATCCCGAGGTCGCCGAGCGCGGCCTCGAGCCTCTCCCGCTCGCGCTGGGGCTGTTCGAAGCGGCCCGGATCCGAGTCGATGCCCATCACGGATGCGAGCTCGATCAGTGCGACGTCGTAGCCGACGTGGAGCGCAAGCACGATAGGAACCGCATCCGGCTTCACACCTGTGGGCGTCGCGGTTTCCAAATCGTGACGGCAGCGCCGGGCCTCGGCCAGCGCGGCAGGCCGGCCCGCCCCCGCTTCGAGAGGGCGGCGTTCGTCGAGGGCTGCACCGAGGAGTTGGGTGTACATCGACATGAGCGAGGACGTGGATCAGTCCCTCGAGTTCGCAGCCGCCCCACGCAGCCAGGGGTGTAACATGACCCCGCTGGCGCGGGGGAGCAGGAGGTAGTCAGGGACCGCGACCGGGTAGGGAGGATGCGGCCTGCGGTGCCACCGCCAGATCCTGTCCACGACCTCTCCCTCTGTCTCGTCTCGGCCTTCGGCGTGCCTCTTCCCGTGCGTCGGAGTTAGCTTGCGCCCAGCCGGGCTCGGTGGACAGGGCCAGATGTCACAACCAGGGCCTGCTTGCGCCCGTACCCGAACCCCGGTGTGACCTTCTGCTCTGGGCTGGTGGGCTCGGACCGCCCACCGCCGGTCTTCGGGTCTGCGGACCGGTTTGGGCTCGTCCACCTGGTGCCGGCGAGCGCGCGACGCCCCGCGGCCGGCGCTATCCCCGGAGGTGGCGGCACCGAGGACCGGCCGAAGGTGCGGAACCCCGACGAGCGGGCTTCGTACCCTGACGAAACGAGGCTGGGCCATGAACAGCGGCAGGGGAGGGCAAGGAACAGGACGTCGACTCGATGTCCGGCACCATCGACCAGTGGAAGGCCCGGATCGGCGAGCTCAGGTCCAGGCCGATCTGGCCAAGCTCGACGTGCGCGAGGACACGCAGAAGAAGGTCGAGATCGCGGAGAACGTGGACCTCGCCTCCTATTCGAAATTGCGCGGCTCCCGCCACGACGTCCAGGCGAGCGGCCACTCCGTTCGAGAGAACGTGGAGCTTCCGTCGACGACAACGAAGAAGCGTTCGATGCGGCGCAGGCCGTGAGCCCACGGGGCTAAGCCGAGGCCTGTCCGCGCAATGTCACGGAATTGGAAAATGGCGACCGAGGGGGTGGCCGCCATTTTCCAAGCACCTTTGTCTGGGGAAGAGGAGGGTGTGCTTAGAATTCTGGCCTCTGCGCACTCCCCGTTGCTAGGGCCAAAGGTCATTTGATCCAAGGCGGCCGGTCCCCCTTGAGCAGGGCAACCCGACGTTGGTCCTCTCGCCGCTCCAATGCAAGGGTAAGGAGCCGTGACCAGGTTCCTCTCCGTGCAGGACGCGGTCGCGGCCGTACGGCCGGTCGACACGATCGGGTTCGGTCTCGGCCCGGCGAACCCCGACACCTTCCTCACCGCGCTCGGTGCCCGCGACGACTGGCAGGACCTGCAGCTCGGCGGTGCGCTCTGCCTCAACTTCTACGACGTCTTCACCAAACCGAACGTCTCGTACCGCTGTGGCTTCTTCGGTCCGGCCGAACGGCTGCTCCACACGATGGGCCATCGGGTCGAGCTCGTGCCGGGAGGATTCCGCCAGTTCGCGCCGATCCTGGCGCGCTTCTCGCCGAGGATCATGGTGGCGCAGGGTGCACCCCCGGACGGCGGCCGGGTCAACCTGTCCTTGCACATGGGTGCCACGCGCCCCGAGCTGTTACGGGCCGGCGCAGACCCGGACCGCATGCTGATCGTGGAGGTCAACGAGCACCTGCCGCGTACCAAGAGCCTCCCGCCCCGGTACGACAACACCATCCCATTGGACCTGATCGACATCGTGGTCGAGACGGATGCCACACCGTTCGCGCTCGCCGAAGAACCCACCGACGAGATCGACGCAGCGATCGCGCACCACGCGCTCGCCTACGTCCAGCAGGGCTCGACGTTGCAGACGGGCATCGGTGGTATCCCGAACATGATCGCCACCGAGCTCGCCAAGGGTTCGCTGGACGGCTTCGGAGTCCATTCGGAGATGTTCACCACCGGGCTCATGCACCTGCACCAGGCGGGCAAGGTGACCAACGACGCCAAGGGCGTGTTCGATGGGGTGTCAGTCACGACGTTCGCGCTCGGCACGGTGGAGCTGTATTCCTGGCTCGACGGCAACGAGGAGGTCGCTTTCCTCCCGGTGGAGACGGTGAACGATCCGACGGTCATCTCCCAGAACGCGAAGCTCGTCTCCATCAACGGAGCCTTGTCGGTCGACCTCTACGGGCAGGTGGTCGCCGACAGCATCGACGGGCGGCAGATCTCGGGAGTGGGCGGCCACGAGGACTTCGTGGCCGGGGCGGAGTTCCATCTCGACGCACACTCGCTGATTTGCCTTCGCTCGACGGCTGAGCGCGAGGGTGAGGTCATCTCGCGCATCGCCGGCTTGCTGCCCGAGGGATCGGTCGTCTCGACGCCGCGCCACCACACCGGCGTCGTGATCACCGAGTACGGCGCCGCCGAGCTGAGTGGCCTCACGGTCCGCGAACGCGCCCATCTCCTCGTCGACATCGCCCACCCCGACTTCCGGACCGAGCTCCGCAAGGTGGCGGACGAGCTGGGCCGGCGCTGACCGTCACTTGCGGCAGGGAGTCTGGTGGGTCGGGCTAGCGCGAGGAGCTCAACTCCAGCATCAGCTCACGGGTCAGGCGGGGTGTCTCGGCCACGATGTCATGCACGAACTTGCGCACCAATTGGAAGACGTCACGGCTGTCATCGGCCCAGGGCATCAGGATCTGGAAGACGTGGAACATGCCCTCGAACTCCTGCGCCTCGGTGGGCACCCCGGCCGTCCGGAGCCGCTGCACGTATCGCCGGATCGCGTCACGGAACATCTCGTCCCCGCCCCAGGTGACACAAGTCGGTGGAAAGCCGCTCAAATCGGCCGTGAGCGGTGAGACGGCTTCGTCCGACGCGTCCTCCCCGTGCAGATAGGAAGCGGTGGGGATGTTCCAGGGCAAGATGTCGTGCGCGGCGTTCTCGGTCACCGACGGCTCGTCCAAGCGGAGGTCGACCTCAGGAGAGAAGAGCACCAGCCCCGCGGGGCGCACCGGCGCCACGCGCTCGGGACGTTCCAAGAGAAGAGTATTGGCGAGACCACCTCCGCCGGAGTCGCCGGCCAAGAAGATCCGTTCGGGTGGCGTGCCGGCCGCGACCAGTGCGGCGTAGACCGCCGACGCGTCCTCGGCGCCCGCCGGGTAAGGGAACTCGGGCGCAAGCCTGTAGTCGGCGACGAAGACGGAGCAGTCGGTATCGCGGCACACCCTTGCGGTGAAGAAGGCGTACATGGTGGGCGACGTGCCGATGTACCCCCCTCCGTGGAGATAGAGGATCACCGCGACCGGCTCCCGGTTCCGCGGCATGTAGAGGATGCCGGGGACGCCACCCAAATTGGTCTTATGGCAGTTGACGTCGAGGGCGCGGACGAAGGGCGGCATGATGACTTTGCACAAGTCGTCGAGGAACAGCTCGAGCGAGCGGAACTCCGGGATGCGTAGGGACGCGGTGTATCCGATGAAGGTCCGGATCACCTCGCGGGTCACCGAGATGCCCAGGTTGGACAGCGGCGAGGAGTCCCCCGTAAAGGGGCGGCAGAACGGGACCCGGGCCAGGGCGGTCGCCATCTCGCTGACACCCGAGGCGACGTCGAGCGCGACGATCGGCGCAGGTGCCGTCTTCACCCCTGGGCGATTGGCCATGACCACCGCTCGCACCTTTCCTCTGCCCGGGCCTGCAACCGCAGGACGCGTCCACCCGCCGGGCGCCCAGTGACCTTATTCCCTCGTCACGACGGCGGGTTGCCCTCCGATGCATAGGGGCTGGCAACGTCCTGACCGAGCGTCAGCTGCTCCATGCCCGCGGGCTCGACGCACCGTGAATCGAACCGGCCGTCCTCTCGGAGCTCGAGCTCGAGGATCCCGCACCGCTTGGTGCCGATCCGCGGCTGGAGCCAATCGGGCAGCACCGCCCACGTGGTCGGGGCCCAGAGATGGGTCATGCCTGCCGCGGCAAGCCGGCGGGATTGATGCACGTGGCCACTTACGACCAGCTCGACGCCGCCCTGGTGACACAGCTCGAGGAGGCGTCGGCGCGCCGGCCGGGGCACGAAACGGTCGGGCGGGGCCGACGCCAGCTCCTCGTGCCCGGCCGCCAGTGGCTTGTGGGTGACCAGGACGGTGGGGAGGGGCGCTCTCGCCACCTCGGCCTCCAAGAAGGCCCACTGTCGTGCCTCGTCGCTCGAGCCCGAACCGAACAGCTGCGCGTTCACCCCGAGCAGACGCCAGCCGGCCTCGACGATGGACCAAGAGTCGTCTCCGACGACGTCCCGCCAGCGGGCGAGGCGTTCCCCGTTGACGGTGTCGCCGGCGTCGGCGTCGACAGTGACGCCGACGCCGGGTGCCGGAGTGTCGCCGATGTCATGGTTCCCGGGCACCGCACGCCAGGGGGTCGAGACGAGATCGAGTTGAGAGCGGGCGTGCGACAGTTCGTCGGCGGCGTGGGTGCCGTCCAGGGAGAGGTCCCCGGCGTGGACCACCAGGTCCGGCCGGGTCACCGCGATATGGAGGAGAACGGCCGACCAATTGCGCTGCGCCTCAGGGGTCCGGACGGAGAGATGCGTGTCCGAGACCACGACCACCCGGCACGAGCCCACGGCCCGAGGCTAGGGGAGTCGAGGCGGCGCCGCGCGCTTCATTGCTCTCGGTGTTCGGACCTCGTGGTAGACGATGCGCTCGAGGCGACGGGTGGGGCGCCGCCGGTCACGAACATTCCTCGGGTGACGGCGCCGTAGTGCGCCACGGGCAGACGAACAGGGTCGCCGTCCACTCATTCGAGTCGCGCGATGACGGGCCTCGCTTCTCGCTGGAACGCAGTCCGACCTAATGTCATGCAGTCTCGGGGCATCGTTCTGCTATGAGGAGTGAGCTCGTGTCACAACGAACGAAGCCTGTCCGGGTTCGGTCCGGGTCCAGGGCCGGCCACCCGCCCGCCCGGCCCCCGAGGCGCCTCCGCTTTGACGCTCCGCCCCCGCGAGCCGTCGCACTCGCGGGCTGGGTGCTCCTGCCGCTGAGGGCGTTCTTGGGCTTCACCTTCTGTTTCGCGGGGCTCCAGAAGCTGGCGAACCCTAATTTCTTCAATGCGAACAGCCCATCGAGCATCCAAGCCCAGTTGATCGCATCCATCCGCATCAGTCCGTTGCATCAGTTGCTCGGACATCTCCTGCCCTACGCAGTGCCCATCGGCATCGTGATCGCTCTGGGCGAGCTGGCAGTCGGTCTGGGAACGATTCTCGGACTGTGGACCCGCGTCGCCGCGGCCGGCGGGCTGGTCCTCGCACTCACGCTTTTTCTGACCGTGAGCTTTCACTCGTCGCCGTACTACACGGGAGCCGACATCGTCTTCGTGTTCGCTTGGATCCCCCTCATCCTCGCGGGCTCGGGCGGTGTGCTCTCGCTCGACGCCGTGATCGCGGGCCGGGTCGCTGAGGAGCAAAACCTCGGGCCACAAACGTTCGTCCCGGTGCGCTTCGTCCTCATCCAGAAGGTCTGCGGCCAGTACGAGGAGGAGAAGGACGCGTGCGCAGCCCAACGCGGTCGTCGCTGCAACGTCTCCGGTTGCCCGTTCCTCTCGACCGACCCGGCGGAAAGAGCCCGAACCGTCTTGCAGCGAGGAGTAGACGAGGTCGACCGCCGAACCGTTGTGCTCGGGGGCGCGGCGGCGATCGCGGCAGCAGTCGCCGGCGGCGTCGTTGCCGGGGCCACCGCCGGCTTGGGACGTGTCGTGGGCGGGGCAAAGAGCCCTGGCGGCCAGACGGTGACCCTCTCACCAACTCGCTCGCGGTCCGCGGGCCCTCAATCCTCGAGCACGACGACGTCCGCCCCCGGGGCGCCAACGGCTCCGAGCACAACGGCGCCGACGGGGACGCAGATCGGACTGGCCCGTGAAGTACCGGTCGGCGGAGCGGCTAACTTCACGGATCCGTACACGGGGGACCCTGGCCTGGTCATCCAAATGGCCAAGGGCCAATACGTCGCCTACGACGCCGTGTGCCCCCATGCCGGATGCACCGTCGGGTATTCCCCGGCCGCCAAACTCATCGTGTGCCCCTGCCACGGCTCTGAGTTCGAACCGAGCACTGGCGCGGTCGTAAGTCCCCCGGCGCCGCACGGCCTCACCCCGATCCGTGTCGCCGAAGCCGCCAACGGCGAACTAGTGGTCGAAGGCTGAACCTCGGCACGTCGCAAACCGTGCGCAACGATCCAGGGGAACAACGAGCCGAGGATACGCCGCGCCTGGGAGCACGACCGCGACAGACAATCAAGTCTCGGAGATTCCACCGTCTCAGAGCGTCACAGGGATCTGTCCACCAGAGACCATGAACCTTGGCACCAGAGATACCAGTGTTCGGTGCTCAAAGAGTTCGGTTCCCCGTTGGGTGTCTTCGACTTCGGCGATTGGATCATCTTCTTCGGACCGGCGTTGCTCCTCTCTGTGCTACCGCTGGTCATCATCCTCAACGCACTGGCCAACCAGCGGCTGGAGGACAACATCGCGCAGCATCTTGGACTCCACCGCGCCGGTTCGCGAGTGGTCGAGGGGCTCTTCAAGCCGTCCTCCATTGCGTTCAACCGCGGTGTGTTGGTCAGCTTCTTGCTCGCATTCGCGGGCACGATTGCGGTTCCCGTTCCGTGCAGATCATCTATGAGAAGGCGTTCGACCGACCGCCGAGGCGTGGTCTGGTCAACTACGGGCGCTGCTTCGTCTTGGTGGGCGTCTTCGCCGGGGTGTACGCGGCCGACCCAGTGTCCGCCCCGACCCTCCGCAAACAAGCCGGCAGGCCGGTTGGTGCTGGGAGTCGTCAACTTCATCGGCGTGATCTTGTTCTTCTAGCGGGACGCGCACTTCCTCCTCGGCGGGAGAGAGCCGTGGCGGCGGGCGTGGCCGGTCGGTCTGGCGACCGCCCTCTTCTGGATGGGTCTCGGAGTCTTCGCCTCGGACTACTTCTCCTCGACCGTCGTCTCGGAAAGCCATCTCTACGGCTCGATCGGCGTCGTCTTCACGCTGGTCACGTGGTTCATCGCGATCGGCGCTGTCCTGGCGCTCGGCGCCGTGTCCGGGGTGGTGTGGCTCTGTCACCACAGGGCTTTCCGAGAGTTCCTAACGCAGGGGCCTGATCGAGGGTGATTTGTCAGCCGCCCGCCTCGCACGTCAAGCTAGCGGCGAGGTGATGACCCGCGATGGTGGCGCCGACCGTGAACTCCGATACAGATCCAGAAGCCGATAGCCCGCTGCCTGACAGTGCGCAGGCGGACCAGCAATCGGCCGATGCCCTCGCCCTGGCCTCCGTCCCGCTGTCGGCGGTCGGCTTCCTGACCCTTCTCAGGCTGGCTGACCGTAGGGATCGCACTCCATTCCGCGCCCTGGCCCTCTTCTTCGCGACCTCCTTGGAGTCGGTCACCGGAACCGTGCTCGGCCTAAAGGCCGTGGGGCGGGCCCGGGAAGGGAGCGGGCCCACGCGCGGCTTGCTTCTCGGGGCGGCCGGCGCGGTGTTGGGCGTAATCACCACGATGCTGAACGTCAACTGGATGCGAACGCGCCGCCGTATCTGACCAAGGGCCGCTGTCGCAGTCGTTTCAGGAGTCTGACGGTGGTACGGGGTCAGCCCTCGGTAGGAGCAACGTCGCACCGAGCCCGATCAGCCCCATGACCCCGAGAACGATCATGGCGATGCCATAGGAGCGCTTCGGGTCGGCCAGGCCGGCCACGAGGATGGTGCCGGCGATCGCCGTCCCCAACGACGACCCGAGGTTGGAGATGCTCCGTGACAGCCCCGAGATCTCCCCCTGAAGGTGTTCGGGAAACGAAGATTGCACGACGTTGACCGACGGCGTGAGCATGAGCCCGAGTCCGGTCCCGATCAGGAACAGCCCCGGAGCGAAGTACCACGGGCCGGGGCGGCCCTTGACCAGCACCACGAGCACCACGACGCCAACGATCGTGATGACGAACCCGCCCAAGATGAGGGTCCGCTGAAGGAACCGCTTGGCCAGCGGGCGAGCCGCCAGGGACGACAGCAAGATTCCCACCGTGGCGGCCGTGAAGATCACGCCGGTCTGAATGGCGTCGTAGTGCCGGACGACCTGTAGGTAGGCCGCGACCGTGAAAGACGTGCCGAGCAAGATCGCCCACTGCACGTTCTGGGTGACCAGCGCGAGGTTGGAGGTGCGGTTGTGGAAAAGAGAGGTCGAAAGGAGCGCCTCGCGACCCTCGCGCTCCCGTCGGCGGATCCACAGGAAGAACCCGGCGAGCACGGCAGCGCCGAGGACGATCAGTGCCACCATCAGCACGACGCTCTGGTCCGCCGCCATGATCCCGCCCACGAGGATCACGAGGCCGGCTGCAGACAGGACGGCTCCGACCAGATCGAACGGACGCGTCGGGTCGGCGGGCACGGGGTCCACCACGCGACGGGCGAGGACCAGGATCGCCACGATGACCAATGCCTGGAAGACGAAGGCGGCGCGCCACGTGATCGTCGTCGTGATCACGCCCCCGATCAGTGGTCCCATGGCGGCTCCAACTCCCCCCATGGCGCTGATCACCCCGAAGGCCCAAGCTCGTGACTTCAGGTCCGTGAACAACATCGTGGTGAGGATGTAGACGGGCGGGATCAAGAGTGCAGTACCCACACCCTCGAAGATCGAGTTGCCGAGAATCAGGACGCCGAGATTGGGTGCGAGCGCGCTCAGCAGCGCACCGATGCCATAGACGGTGAGCCCGAGCCTGAAGCACCGTTTCCTTCCAAGCCGGTCCGTCAATTTCCCACACGGGATCATCAGCGCCGCCATCACGAGGAGAAAGAGCGTGATGCAGACCTGCACTCCCTGGACGGTCGTGTGCAGATCAACGCTGATGTCGTTGATCATGACATTCATGTTCGACCCGGCGAAGCTGCAGATGAACTGGGCCAGGGCGAGCGGGACGAGCATGACCCGCAGGGACGGAGTGGGGGTCTCGTATCTGATCGCCTCAGCCATGGTTCGAGACTTCCTCCGCCGGTTGTCGATGGGGGTGCATCACAAGTTAACCGCGAGAGACATGGCCTCGGCGGGACACACCTATGAGCTGTGGTCCTTCGAATCCCCCGTTTCCCCCCGTATCGCAGCAAGGCCAGATTCGAGCGTCGGGTAGAACCGATCACGGTCGAGCGTTTCGAAGAGCCCGTACCGTTGCACGAGCTCCTGGAGCCGGGTCCGCATCTCGACGAAGGCCATGTGCACGTTCTGGGAATTCAGCTCCTGGTCAAGCTGTTCGAGCATCTGCGCCGCCGAGACATCGAGGTCGGTGACTGCCTCGCATTGGACCACGACCCACGACACCTGCCTGGTCGTGACGATTCCCCTGATCTGGTTCCGGAACGAGCTCGAGTTGGCGAAGAAGAGGGGGGCCTCCCATCGGTACACGACAATCCCGGGGAGTTCCCTCGCGTCGGGATATCGAGCGACGTTGTGCCATCCGGCGAGGGAGTCGACCCGGCCCAGGACCGCGCCGTGAGGTTGCCAGCCTCTTCGGAAGTACAAGGCCGTGGCGATCGCGATCGCGATCACGATTCCCTGCAAGACGCCGAGCACGACGACGCCGAGACTTGCGATGACCGAGAGTGCGAGAGCGCTCTTCCGCACCCGCCAATAGCGAGCGAGCACTCCGAGATTGAGAAGGGACAACGCGGCCGCGATGAGGATCGCCGCGAGGGCGGACTGAGGAAGGTCCGCCAGCAAGGAGTTCAAAAACAGGAGCAGCACCGCGACCACGCCCGCGCCCACGACCGAGGACAGTTGGCTCTTGGCGCCCGCCTGTTCCACGACCGCCGTACGCGAGCCACTCGTCGACACCGCAAAGCCCTGCAGAACCCCTGCTGCGAAATTTGCTGCCCCGATCCCGATCATCTCCTGGTTGGCGTCGACCTCCTCTCCTCGTCGCGCCCCGAAGCTCGAGGAGGTGGCGATGGTGTCCGCCAGTGAGACGAGAGTGATACCGACGGCGGCGATCATCAACGGTCCGATATCGGCGAACTTGGTCCACGGCAACGACGGCTTCGGGAGTCCGCGGGGGAGTGACCCGACGGTGGGCACTCCGTGGGCATGAAGATCGAACAGAGCGGAGACGACCGTGGCAGCCACGATTGCGATCAGCACGGCCGGCAGAGTGCGCGTGAAGCGTGGCACGACGAGGAGGATGGCCAGCACCACGAGCCCCACGACCAGCGCGGCGCCCACCGTGGAGTCCAGGTGGACGAAGAAGGCCTTCACCTCGGGCCCGAATCCCGATGCATCGGTGGAGAAGCCGCACAGCTTGGGCAGCTGGCCCACGATGATGACCAGCGCAAGACCGTTCATGTAGCCGACCTGCACTTCATTGGAGAGGAGGTCCGCCACGAAACCGAGACGAGCGAGGCCCATGCCGATCTCGATGAGGGCGACGATGACGGCCAGCATTCCGGCCAGAGCGATGGCCCGGTGCGCGTCGGCTCCCACCAGCAAGGGTGCCAGGGCCGCGAAGATCAGGGGCGAGATCGACGAGTCCGGCCCCAGCACCAAGATCCTCGAGGGTCCGAAGAGTGCGTAGCCGATGAGACATGCGATGGTCGTGTACAGCCCGGTGACCGGTGGAAGCCCGGCCAGTTCGGCATACGCCATTCCCTGGGGGACGAGGATGGCGGCCAGGACGACCCCGGCCACGACGTCGGATCGGGTCCACGAACGCTGATACGTCTGGGCGACGCGGAGGCCCGGGATCCGTCGGCCGATTCCGGCCCGAAGATCCGTCATCTCGTTGTCCTCCCCACGAGGCGTTCCTCCTCCGCGTTCCGGGCGTGGAACTTACAATGCCGGGCCGAAGCGCCACGGAGGTAGGGAGCATGGCAAAGATCCCGGGTATGGGCGAGGGGCCCGATCACGAGAGGGTCGCCGAAACGGACCGACCCGTTCCGTCAGAACGCAGATCGCGTGCCCTGGCAATTGTTGCGATGACCGCCGGAGCACTTCTTGTGCTGCTGATCGTCGCGTTCGTCCTCCGTAACGGCGTCGCCATCGCACTCGGGCTGGTCGGGTTGGTCATGGGAATCGCCGGAGGGTGGTGGGTGATCACGGAGCACTCGCTCCGCCGAGTCATCGGCTACCTGGGCGTGGCCATCGGAATGGCGCTGATGGTGGTTGCGCTGCTCCGCGCCGGGCAGGAGAACTGGGCCTCGGCTCGTGCGTGCGGTACTTGCCCTGGTCTTGCTCTCCGTTGCGATCGTCTCCGCGCGGGCATCGCTTGCCTCCAGGCTGCTGGCATCGCAAATCGGCAACGCCCACCGAGTTCCGCCACCCAATCACCCGGTTCTGCTCTGTAACCCGTGGTCCGGCGGAGGAAAGGTGGAGCGGTTCCGACTCCAGGATCTGGCGGCGTCTCTGGGCGTCGAGACGGTCATGCTCGAGCACGGGCTCGAATTGGGCGATCTTGCCCGCGATGCCATCGCGCGCGGTGCCGACTGTCTGGGTATGGCCGGAGGCGATGGATCGCAGGCGTTGGTTGCCTCGCTCGCCGTCGAGCATGCGCTCCCCTTCGTGTGCGTCTCGGCCGGCACGCGCAACCACTTTGCGCTCGACCTCGGTCTCGATCGCGAGGACCCGAGGAAGAGCGTCTATGCCTTTCGTGACGCGATCGAACGTCACGTCGATTATGCAACGGTCAACCGACGCTTCTTCGTCAACAATGTTTCGTTGGGTGTCTACGCGACCGTCGTGCAGCAAGAGGGCTATCGGGATGCCAAGACAGAGACGACCCAGCAGCTCCTGCCGGAGCTCCTCGGCCAGCGCCGTGAACCCTTCGACCTGCAGTTCGTCACGCCGGACGGCATTGAAGTTGACGGAGCGTTCCTGATCATGGTCTCCAACAACCCGTACGTCCTCGGAGCCTCTCTGGACCTGTCCCAGCGCCGGCGACTCGATGCGGGACGGCTCGGGGTCTTCGCCGTGAGCGCCCGCACCGGCACCCAGGCCGCCGAGGTTGTCACGCTGGCACTGGCGGGCCGCGGTGGGGCGAGCGGCCACGTCCACGAATTCGAATGTGAGGAGTTCGAAGTGCGTTCGCGGTCCGGCACGGCGTACGCCGGGATCGACGGAGAGGCGCTGGAACTGGAGACGCCACTGCGGTTCCGCATCCATCCGCACGGCCTACGGATGCTCGTGCCACAGGGCAACGTCGAAGCAGCGTTGCGGCGCCAGGCACGTGGCGTGCACATGTCGGACTTGGTGCAGCTCGCCCGCGGGTCGTCTTCCCGGGCTTCGGAACCGCGGTGATCACCGCCGAGATCTATGCACCGAAGTCGAAGTCCAAATCGAAATACACTTCGCGGCCGGCGCCGGGTCGGCGATCGGGGGGTGGTTGCTCCCGATGGGAGTGAGAGGTGTCCACCTTGACCACAGTGCATCCGCCTGTACGAGACCGAGTCGGCTGGAAGCCAGACCGACTCGGTGTCCGGGGACTCGCGACGCTTGTCCTGGCCTTACTTGCAATCGTCGGGGTGCCGTGGATGCGCTCGAGTCAGGCGTCGGCGTCAGAACCTGGATCCATCTATAGGGACGCGGCCGCCTTCAAGCCCCTCACGGGTGGACACATCATCGAGCCACTCAGTGCCAACCCCACAGGATTGGCCGCCCATGACTACGTCGAAGACGAATACTCGGCATCCGGGACGGCACACGCCTTTGTTGCCACATCGTCACCCCCGGACGGGAAGTGGTCGATAACCCCCACTTCGACGGCTTCCTACAGCACCCGGGTCCTGGTGAGGCGTCCATCCAATCCCCGTGCCTTCAGTGGAACCGTCGTGGTCGAGTGGATGAACGAGTCGGCGGGTGAGTCGGCTCCCGACTGGGACTACCTCAACCCCGAGATCATGGACGCCGGAGACGCCTGGGTGGGCGTTTCCGCCCAGAAGCTTGGCGTTGATGGAGGCTCGTCCATCTTGAGCGGTGGTCAAGTCAATGGTTCAGTGAAGGGCCTCGTCCAACAGGAACCCGAGCGATACGGAACCCTTCATCACCCCGGCGATCAGTACTCGTTCGACATCTATGACCAAATCGGCTTCGGTCTGCGAGATTCGGCGTCGAGCATCCTCGGTCCGTTGAAGGTTCGCCGCCTTCTTGCTATCGGTGAGTCCCAGTCGGCGTTCTACCTCACGACGTTCGCAGACGCCATCGAGCCGCATGACTACCCCTATGACGGGTTTTTCATCCACAGCCGGGGCGGTCCCGGGGCAGCACTCGACGGAGGATCCATCGTCGGAAACGCTGCGAAGAACCCGCTTCGAATCCGAACCGATCTGCGGGTTCCCGTATTCATGTCCGAGACGCAGACGGACCTCATCGGCTTGGATTACGCCCCAGCACAACAACCCAACACGAACCGGATTCGCACCTGGGAGATCGCAGGTACATCGCACGCCGACATCTACGAAGTCGGCGGAGACGCCGGGATCCTGGGTTGCACGAATCAGATCAACACCGGCCCGCAGCACGTCGTCGTGCAAGCTGCATTCGCTGACTTCAGCAAGTGGGTGGCCGGCGGAACGGCACCTCCCAGCCCGGCACCATTCAAACTGTCGAGCACGGATCCGCCGGCCTTGGCGCTCGACGACCACGGCAACGTGATCGGCGGTGTGCGCACGCCCGCCGTGGACGTTCCCGTGTCCACGCTCACCGGCTCGGCTCCGGCCGGTACCTCGGAGATCTGCTCGCTCTTCGGGTCGACAACACCATTCGGCGCCGCCGAGCTCGCGAGCATCTACGGATCCCAAGCCAACTATCTCTCCAAGTTCACCACCGATCTTGACCGGGCCATTGCGGCCCGGTATCTCCTGCCGTCCGAGAGAAGTGAACTGCTTGCGCAGGCTCAACAGGTTCAGATTCCTTCGTCCTGAGGGACAGTCCTGACGGAAACCTGAGGGATACAAATGACGCCGGGATCACCGGCGGTCCTCCACCGCGTCGCCGCTGGTGCGGGTCCATGAAGGCACCGATTGACTCGGATCTAGATCTCACGGCACCCGCTCGGCCGAGGCACTTTGGCACGTCTCGCCGGGGTCAGCGACACCGCTTCGACGCGGTTGCAGTTACGGATGCAGGGGTCGAAGTGCGCCGGTGATTGGGTCCCACTCATCTCGTGGGTTATGCGCCAGTCACATCAGCGGGCGCCGCCTCCTCCGGCGAACTGAGCAAGGTTCTGTGCGAGGTGGCCGGTCACAACCTGTGCGTGCCATACCCGAGTTTGACGCAATCGCGTGAGAGGCGAGAATCGAATCCACGTCTCTCTTCATCGTCCTGACATGACGCTCGCCCTGAAGTAGTTGCTTCGCCGCCGAAAATGGCAGCGAGGAGAAGGACAGCTAAGAGGGCGACGCCGTTATAGACCTTTGATTGATGAACGGCCGGGGCTTCGAGGCGGTTCCTTTACGGAATCGCTTGATAGTTGAAGACCACGTCAGGTGTGTACCCGGCTAGTTGCCCGGAAAGACCCGCGAGGTCGACAGCGAGACCCAAGAAACTGCCGGACGGAATCGCGCCGACAGCGGCCAAGGTGCACGTGGAAGCGCCGGGCGCGATAGAGCAGCCGTTGACGTTGCCGTTCTGATCGACAAAGACAAAATTCACGCTCGACCGGTTCGGTGCGCCCGGGACCGGGTCCGCTGCGTCACCGCCCGGCTGCACCAAGCTGACCTGGAGGTTCTGCAGCGTGAGAGCGTTCGTCGCCGACAGTTGCTCTGAGAGGACGTCGGTGGTGCCGGCCGTACTGACACCCGAAGGAGCGCCGGTGTAGCTGCTCCTTGCACCGAAGTCGACACCGATGATCCGCCCATAGATCACGTTGGATGCAGCCGGGCCCGGAGGTCCAGTCGCGCCCTGTGGCCCTTGTGGCCCCGCCGGACCAGCCGGTCCCGGCGCTCCAGTCGCGCCCTGTGGCCCTATTGGTCCTCTCGCGCCACCCGGTCCCGGCGGTCCTGACGGTCCGCTGCCGGCGCCAGCCGTGGAGGCCATCCCCACTACCGGGCCATTCAGGTGGTGGTTACCTTCCGAGCCAAAGAAGGCGGCGTCACCGAAACTGAATACTCCGCCATCCGAAGCAACGAGCCAGTACCCCCGATCGTCGGGAGTCGGAAGCAGGCCAACGATTGGCGCATTGAGGCGATGCCCCGCGAGTGATCCGAAAAACCCGGCGTTGCCGAAGGTGAACACCCCGCCGTCCGAAGCAACGAGCCAATACCCTCGGCCGTTAGCCGTCGAGGCGACCTGCTGTGCGGCGGCTAGCCTCGCCGACAGCCGAACCGCCTGAGACGGCTTAGCGATTGATCCCGTTACGGCGACCGTGATCGCGACTACCGCCACGATCGAAGCCATCGCAACACCCAGCTTCATTGGTTTGCGCACAACAACCCCTTTCTCTCAGGCAGATCGTTACGCATCCCCCGATCTCACTCTATTTCGCCGACTTGCCGTCAGAGCCCGCTGCTGGTGGCACCACAGCTCCTTGCCGGTCACTCGCAGCTTCCCCTCTATGAACGTTAGGAACCAGCCTCAGATGCGTCGCATGGCGCATATCTGCCCGGCGATCTGCGGCACGTTGGGCCTTAGATATTGGCGATCTTTAAAGCACTCGGCACTCAAAGTCTGAGAGCGTGAGCTGCCCCGTGAGCGAAAAGCGTGGGTCAGAGACCTCAAGGTCGCCGTCATCACACTCTTCGACGACGTGGGCCAGGAGGAAGGCGATGCAGGCTCGGAGGTTGCCGTAGGCGTTGACAGAGAAAGGTCCGGGCCAGCGTCTTGTCTTGAGCGCTTGTAGAACGGCCGGCGTGAAGCGTCAGTAGTCACTCTGGGGGTGGCTGGGGCGGAGCCGCTTCAGGACCGGGAGGGTGATCGAGAGAGTGCCGTGGGCTCGGAGTGCTTGCCAGCAGTTCTCCAGGCAGGTCGTCGGCTCGACCAAAAGATGGAGAGTCTCGATGAGGAGGATGCAGTCGTAGCTGTCTCGGCTCAGCGAACCGGTGGCGCCGAGGTCCCCGATCAGCGTCGCTTTCGGGTTGAGGTCTCAATGTCGACCACCGTCAGGGGAATCGGTGTCATCGGTAGCCGCAGGATGCGCTTGTGATGGCCGGCGTCAGAGCCTCAAGCCAGCCACGGATCCGAACGCTCGGGGTCAACAGAGGACTACCCGCCAGCCATGAAAGCAACGACTACGTAGGCAGTGTGGCGATCGAAGTTGGCGCGTCCTCGGTCGTAGATCGTCGTCGTGCGGGGTCTTCGTGACGGAGCGAGCTGCGGCGCAACCCGGGGGAATTCCCCTACTGAAGTAGGAGAATTCGTGGTCGAGACCCCCCGAGCAGGTCTGTCAAGAGCGATCGGACCGGGGCGAGGTCCGTTCAGACGCCGGGGCCCGTAGCCTCGTGTGCCATGGTCGTGTCGACAGCGTCTCCGAGCCGCCTCCAAGCGCGTAGTCGCTTCGCTGATCACGCCTGGCCGTTGATGGAGATGCTCCTAGGATGTCTCTTGCTCGCTGCGGCGACTCTCGCCGGGTTGGTATTCGTCCACCGACCGTGGCCCAACCAGGTGGACGCCATCGGGTTCAGGCTCCTGCCCGCGCACCTGTCCTCTAGAGGGGCCGCCGACGTGGCTGACCTCGGTTCCTTGACCGTCTTGATCGCCGGGGTAGCCGTACTCTGTGTCGTGGCGGCTCTGGCCCGGAACTGGGTACGAGCATTGACGTGTCTCATCGCTCCGATAGCGGCGGTGCTGATCGTGCAAACTGTGGCCAAGCCACTCGTCGGCCGCCATCTCGGGGGCAGCGCTTCCCTGACGTACCCGTCGGGAACAGTCACCGCTGTGGCTGCGCTCGCCGCCGTGGCGTTCCTCGTCGTGCCTTGGTTCGCCAGGCCCCTGGTGGCCGTGGCGGGTGGAGTAGTCGTCGCGGCGGTCTGCGCTGCGGTGGTGGTCCTGCGTTGGCACTACCCGACGGACGCTCTCGGCGGTGTGTGCGTCGGAGCGGGTGCCGTGTTTGCTGTCGATGGTCTTCTGTCGATCTGCAACCAGCAGCTCGTTCGCCTGCGCAGCTGACCTTACGGGCCTCCGAAGCTTCAGGCGCTCCGAAGCGTCGCTGTACCGGCAAGGAGCCCTGGGCTCTTAACCAGTCGGATCGACGCTTCTTTTGGCTGTTGCGAGCCGCTTCGCCACCTGCTCCTCGGCCGCCGCCAGCGGAGTGATGCCGCACAGCTCGGCGCGCTCGAGCACCGCGGTCGTCGTGTTCCGGATCTGACCGACAGCCCGCACCGCACGCGCTCGGTCGTAACCATGGGACTCTTCGGCGATGTTGATGATGCCACCTGCGTTGGCCAGAAAGTCAGGGACGTAGAGAATGCCGGCCGCCGCGAGCGAGTCCGCCACCCGGGCACGATCCAGTTGATTGTTTGCCGCTCCAACGATGACGGCGAAGGAAAGGTCGGGCACGACCTCTTCGCTGAGCAGGCCGCCCAACGCACACGGGCAGAAGATGTCGGCGGTGACACCCAACGCATCGGCCGGGTCGACGAGGCGGGCGGCGCCCAGGCGCAAGGCACGCTCGGCCCTGGTGTGATCCACGTCCGAGGCGATGACGACGGCCTGTCGCCGCACGAGAAGCCGAATGACCTCTGCGCCCACCTTGCCGGCGCCGAGAACACACACGGTCCTGTCCTTGAGGTCGTCACCCCACCGGCGAGCGGCCGCGGCCTCCATCGCCACCACCACCCCGAGCGCCGTGGCGCAACTGGGATCGCCCGATCCGCCGCGCCCGGTGGCGGTGCCCGCCACGAACCGAGTCGTCTCTCGAAGGAGATCCATGTCGTCTTGGGTTGTCCCGACGTCTTCTGCGGTGACGTAGCGGCCTTGAAGGACGTCGACCGCCGCGGCGAAATCACGGAGCAGCGCGGGCGTCTTTATGAGGCGCGGATCGCCGATGATGACCGCTTTGCCCCCTCCTTGTCTCAGTCCGGCCAACGCCGCCTTGTGCGTCATGGCTCTCGAAAGGCGAAGGACATCATCGAGAGCACGTGCCTCGTCCTCGTAGGGATAGAACCGGGCCCCGCCCAGGGAGGGACCGAGGAGCGTCGAGTGCACGGCGATGATGGCTCGAAGACCGCTCTCGGGGCGTCGAACCGCGACGATATCCTCGTGTTCGGACCCGGACAGACCCTCGAGCACTTCGTCCGGCTCGGTCGCGGACAGGCCACTCACGACGAAATTCTACTGGGGATCGAATCCGAGAAGCGCTCGGAGAGACCGTCTACCCGGCGGTTCCGACCGGTTCGGGGAGATCAGGCTGAGTCGGCACCTCGCCCAGAACGCCTCGGTTCGGAGTCACTCTGCCGGGTCGGCAAGACCTGCTCGGCGGGCACCGAGTCAGAGAAGAGCAGCAGATCCCACGATGTCTGTGAGGTGGATGCCCAGGCCGGGCAGCGATCCTTCGTAGGAAGCATCGCCATATGCAAAGACCCCGCCGTCCTTTCCGAAGAGCCAATAGCCATTTGGCGAGAATGGTGGGGTGATGCTCGACACGGGAGCGTTCAGAACCAAAGGGCTTCCAGAGAAGTTCCCGGCGGACCCAAACCCGGCGACCGCGCCAGCAGCCGTGGCCACCCAGTATCCCGCGCCCGCGCCAGCGATCCCGACGGCGTTGATGACGTGCTGGCCCAGGCTCACCATCGACCCCACGAACGGCGCATCTCCAAACGCGAAGACCCCGCCATCAGCACCGACCAGCCAGTAGCCCATGTCGGTTGGGGTTGCGGCCATCCCAACGATGTCGTGGACGGTGACACCCATGTCTGGCAACGAACCTTCATCTCGCGAAATGCCGAAGGGGTAGACGGCCCCGTTCGCCCCCACCAGCCAGTAGCCATTCCCGTTGGGCGTCGCGGCGATCCCCACGATGTCGTTGACGGTCGTGCCGTTGCCGGGCAAGGAGCCGAGATAGGCCGCATCCCCAAAGGCGAACACACCACCGTCGCCTCCGGCCAACCAATAGCCCCTCCCGGTGGGCGTCGCGGCCATCCCCACGATGTCCTTGACGGCGACCCCAAGGCCGGGCAGCGATCCTTCGTAGGGGGCGCCCCCGAAGGCGAACACTCCGCCGTCGCCCCCGGTCATCCAGTAGCCGGGGAACATGCCGGTCAGCGAGAACGGATCTGACGTCGCCGGTGTCAACGATCCACTCTCGAAAGTCAGGTGGTAGGTCCGATTGGGCGAGAGCAGCGTGCAGTTGAAGGTGGCGATCCCATTGGTCACGACCACTGGGTTCGGAGTGCAGCTGATGGAGGAACCGCCCGAGGTGATGACCTTGCTGAGGGTGATGGCATCGGCGTTGTCACTTGTCACCACATTGCCGTTGTTGTCCTCCACCGAGACGCCGACGGTGAATGGTTGATTGAACTGGACGGTGGACGGTGGCTGAGTGGTAATCGCCAGCTGCGTCGGAACGGCAACCGGAGAAGCACCCGCCGGTGCGGCGAGCCCCGTCCCGGCTACGACGCCGGTGATCAATAATAAATCCAACGCGACGAGCAGGGCGCCCACCACGAACCGCCGGCCACTAGCAATTGAGACCATTTCCACCTCGCTGGACTCACCCGCCCTATGGCGTAGAGGAACCATAGGCTCGGAAGGCGGTACGGACGATTCACCCGGGCTCGTGGCAAGCCCAGGTTGTCCCAGACGACCCAACACGTGCGCACAACGCCGGAGCGCCTTGTATATCGCGCTCTACGCCGTAGGTCTTACTGGACCTCGAAGCCGTCGCCGAGCGCCTCGGCGACGATGCTGGGGAACCCGTCGACCGCCTTGTCGAACAGTCCGTTCAGTTGGTCGTAAACGCGCTCGAGGTCTTCGGCGCTCAAGTCTTCGCAGCTGGCTGGGAGTGCGACCTCGACGATCCCCTGCCAGTTGTACTTCTTGGATGCGTGGCTCATGGCCGGCACCGTAGCGCCGTCAACTGGTGGCGTCTTCACCGCCTTTAGCTCCGCCAACTGGGCCAGGAGGAAGGCGATGCAGGCTCGGAGGTTGCCGTAGGCGTTGACAGAGAAAGGTCCGGGCCAGCGTCTTGTCTTGAGCGCTTGTAGAACGGCCGGCGTGAAGCGTCAGTAGTCACTCTGGGGGTGACTGGGGCTGAGCCGCTTCAGGACCTGGAGGTGATCGAGAGAGTGCCGTGGGCTCGGAGTGCTTGCCAGCAGTTCTCCAGGCAGGCTGCTCGGCTCGACCGATGGAGAGTCTCGATGAGGAGGATGGAGCCCCAGCTGTCTGGCTTCTGTGCCCCGGCTGTGCCCAGGTCCCCGATCAGTGTTGCTTTCGGGTTGAGGTTCAGAGTGTTGACCACCGTCAGGGGGAATCGGTGGTGTCATCGGTAGCCGCAGGATGCGCTTGTGATGGCCGGCGTCAGAGCCTCAAGCCAGCCACGGATCCGAACGCTCGGGGTCAACAGAGGATTACCCGCCAGCCATGAAAGCAACGACTACGTAGGCAGTGTGGCGATCGAAGTTGGCGCGTCCTCGGTCGAGATCCTCGTCGTTGGGATCTTCGTGACGGAGCGAGCTGCGGCGCAACCCGGGGGATGTCCCCTACCGGGAGGAGAATTTGTGGTCGAGCCCCCGAGCAGGTCTGTCAGAGCGATCGGACCGGGGCGAGGTCCGTTCAGACGCCGGGGCCCGTAGCCTCGTGTGCCATGGTCGTGTCGACAGCGTCTCCGAGCCGCCTCCAAGCGTGTAGTCGTCCGCCGATCACGCCTGGCCGTTGATGGAGATGCTCCTAGGATGTCTCTTGCTCGCTGCGCGAATCTCGCCGGGTTGGTATTCGTTGACCGACCGTGGCCCAACCAGGTGGACGCCATCGGGTTCAGGCTCCTGCCCGCGGACTTGTCCTCTAGAGGGGCCGCCGACGTGGCTGACCTCGGTTCCTTGACCGTCTTGATCGCCGGGGTAGCCGGACTCTGTGTCGTGGCGGCTCTGGCCCGGAACTGGGTACGAGCATTGACGTGTCTCATCGCTCCGATAGCGGCGGTGCTGATCGTGCAAACTGTGGCCAAGCCACTCGTCGGCCGCCATCTCTGGGGCAGCGCTTCCCTGACGTACCCGTCGGGAACAGTCACCGCTGTGGCTGCGCTCGCCGCCGTGGCGTTCCTCGTCGTGCCTTGGTTCGCCAGGCCCCTGGTGGCCGTGGCGGTGGAGTAGTCGTCGCGGCGGTCTGCGCTGCGGTGGTGGTCCTGCGTTGGCACTACCCGACGGACGCTCTCGGCGGTGTGTGCGTCGGAGCGGGTGCCGTGTTTGCTGTCGATGGTCTTCTGTCGATCTGCAACCAGCAGCTCGTTCGCCTGCGCAGCTGACCTTACGGGCCTCCGAAGCTTCAGGCGCTCCGAAGCGTCGCTGTACCGGCAAGGAGCCCTGGGCTCTTAACCAGTCGGATCGACGCTTCTTTTGGCTGTTGCGAGCCGCTTCGCCACCTGCTCCTCGGCCGCCGCCAGCGGAGTGATGCCGCACAGCTCGGCGCGCTCGAGCACCGCGGTCGTCGTGTTCCGGATCTGACCGACAGCCCGCACCGCACGCGCTCGGTCGTAACCATGGGACTCTTCGGCGATGTTGATGATGCCACCTGCGTTGGCCAGAAAGTCAGGGACGTAGAGAATGCCGGCCGCCGCGAGCGAGTCCGCCACCCGGGCACGATCCAGTTGATTGTTTGCCGCTCCAACGATGACGGCGAAGGAAAGGTCGGGCACGACCTCTTCGCTGAGCAGGCCGCCCAACGCACACGGGCAGAAGATGTCGGCGGTGACACCCAACGCATCGGCCGGGTCGACGAGGCGGGCGGCGCCCAGGCGCAAGGCACGCTCGGCCCTGGTGTGATCCACGTCCGAGGCGATGACGACGGCCTGTCGCCGCACGAGAAGCCGAATGACCTCTGCGCCCACCTTGCCGGCGCCGAGAACACACACGGTCCTGTCCTCGAGGTCGTCACCCCACCGGCGAGCGGCCGCGGCCTCCATCGCCACCACCACCCCGAGCGCCGTGGCGCAACTGGGATCGCCCGATCCGCCGCGCCCGGTGGCGGTGCCCGCCACGAACCGAGTCGTCTCTCGAAGGAGATCCATGTCGTCTTGGGTCGTCCCGACGTCTTCTGCGGTGACGTAGCGGCCTTGAAGGACGTCGACCGCCGCGGCGAAATCACGGAGCAGCGCGGGCGTCTTTATGAGGCGCGGATCGCCGATGATGACCGCTTTGCCCCCTCCTTGTCTCAGTCCGGCCAACGCCGCCTTGTGCGTCATGGCTCTCGAAAGGCGAAGGACATCATCGAGAGCACGTGCCTCGTCCTCGTAGGGATAGAACCGGGCCCCGCCCAGGGAGGGACCGAGGAGCGTCGAGTGCACGGCGATGATGGCTCGAAGACCGCTCTCGGGGCGTCGAACCGCGACGATATCCTCGTGTTCGGACCCGGACAGACCCTCGAGCACTTCGTCCGGCTCGGTCGCGGACAGGCTGCTCACGACGAAATTCTACTGGGGATCGAGTCCGAGAAGCGCTCGGAGAGACCGTCTACGCGGCGGTTCCGGACCGGTTCGGGGAGAGATCAGGCTGAGTCGGCACCTCGCCCAGAACGCCTCGGTTCGGAGTCACTCTGCCGGGTCGGCAAGACCTGCTCGGCGGGCACCGAGTCAGAGAAGAGCAGCAGATCCCACGATGTCTGTGAGGTGGATGCCCAGGCCGGGCAGCGATCCTTCGTAGGAAGCATCGCCATAGGCGAAGACCCCGCCGTCCTTTCCGAAGAGCCAATAGCCATTTGGCGAGAATGGTGGGGTGATGCTCGACACGGGAGCGTTCAGAACCAAAGGGCTTCCAGAGAAGTTCCCGGCGGACCCAAACCCGGCGACCGCGCCAGCAGCCGTGGCCACCCAGTATCCCGCGCCCGCGCCAGCGATCCCGACGGCGTTGATGACGTGCTGGCCCAGGCTCACCATCGACCCCACGAACGGCGCATCTCCAAACGCGAAGACCCCGCCATCAGCACCGACCAGCCAGTAGCCCATGTCGGTTGGGGTTGCGGCCATCCCAACGATGTCGTGGACGGTGACACCCATGTCTGGCAACGAACCTTCATCTCGCGAAATGCCGAAGGGGTAGACGGCCCCGTTCGCCCCCACCAGCCAGTAGCCATTCCCGTTGGGCGTCGCGGCGATCCCCACGATGTCGTTGACGGTCGTGCCGTTGCCGGGCAAGGAGCCGAGATAGGCCGCATCCCCAAAGGCGAACACGCCACCGTCGCCTCCGGCCAACCAATAGCCCCTCCCGGTGGGCGTCGCGGCCATCCCCACGATGTCCTTGACGGCGACCCCAAGGCCGGGCAGCGATCCTTCGTAGGGGGCGCCCCCGAAGGCGAACACTCCGCCGTCGCCCCCGGTCATCCAGTAGCCGGGGAACATGCCGGTCAGCGAGAACGGATCTGACGTCGCCGGTGTCAACGATCCACTCTCGAAAGTCAGGTGGTAGGTCCGATTGGGCGAGAGCAGCGTGCAGTTGAAGGTGGCGATCCCATTGGTCACGACCACTGGGTTCGGAGTGCAGCTGATGGAGGAACCGCCCGAGGTGATGACCTTGCTGAGGGTGATGGCATCGGCGTTGTCACTTGTCACCACATTGCCGTTGTTGTCCTCCACCGAGACGCCGACGGTGAATGGTTGATTGAACTGGACGGTGGACGGTGGCTGAGTGGTAATCGCCAGCTGCGTCGGAACGGCAACCGGAGAAGCACCCGCCGGTGCGGCGAGCCCCGTCCCGGCTACGACGCCGGTGATCAATAATAAATCCAACGCGACGAGCAGGGCGCCCACCACGAACCGCCGGCCACTAGCAATTGAGACCATTTCCACCTCGCTGGACTCACCCGCCCTATGGCGTAGAGGAACCATAGGCTCGGAAGGCGGTACGGACGATTCACCCGGGCTCGTGGCAAGCCCAGGTTGTCCCAGACGACCCAACACGTGCGCACAACGCCGGAGCGCCTTGTATATCGCGCTCTACGCCGTAGGTCTTACTGGACCTCGAAGCCGTCGCCGAGCGCCTCGGCGACGATGCTGGGGAACCCGTCGACCGCCTTGTCGAACAGTCCGTTCAGTTGGTCGTAAACGCGCTCGAGGTCTTCGGCGCTCAAGTCTTCGCAGCTGGCTGGGAGTGCGACCTCGACGATCCCCTGCCAGTTGTACTTCTTGGATGCGTGGCTCATGGCCGGCACCGTAGCGCCGTCAACTGGTGGCGTCTTCACCGCCTTTAGCTCCGCCAACATCTCGCGCCGTTCG
>CAVXPD010000006.1:0-36151 GCA_963763575.1 uncultured Acidimicrobiaceae bacterium | reverse complement strand
TCTTTCACTTCTCCCATCGCCTTCCTGGTCGCCGGCACTACGGAGCGGTGCAACGTCCAACCGTTCGCCCGAACCGGTGACGATCTCCACCAGTTCGTTAGGTTGGCCATCTCGGTGCGCTTCGCCGCCACGGCTTTGGTTTCGACGATCATCTCGACGCGGGCGCTGTCGTAGAGGAGCCGGACGGTGAACAGGCCGACGCCTAACGGCGCCCGTCCGACGGTGCGGATCAGCCCGAGACTGGCCAGGTGCCCGAGCAACGCCAACGCGTACGATCGCGCCCGAGCGTTGGGTGGCGCGTGTTCATCCCCTCGAGTTTGCCGTTGGCCGACTGTACGGCCGATCGTAGGGGTCGAGTCGCCACTCGACGGCGAACGGCTGCGCGGCCGCCCAACACTTAGAGCGCCCGCTCACCGTCGATGCCCTCATTCTTGCCCGCGACGGCGTCGTGTAACTCCTCGATCGTCCCCGCGTAGGTTTCGGCCGCTGTGGCCGGCGGGCGGAAGCGTTGCCGTTATTTCTGCGAGCGGCGAACGGCTTCTTGAACACCATCAGCGCGCCTCCTGCTTCTTGGCGGTGCCGTAGTGCTCGGCTCGCTTCTCGGCCGTCGGCTTCTTCTCCTTCATCTCCTTCATCTCCTTCATCTCCTTATTCTCCTTATTCTCCTTATTCTCCTTATTCTCCTTATTCTCCTTGTTCTCCTTGCGGCGGTTCGTCGCAGTTATCACGCGGCACCGCCTTAGAGCATGGAACGCAGCTCAGCGATGATCTCGTCGTCCGTAGTCCATGTGTCGATGGACGCACGGCGGCTGCGCTTGCCTGCCTTATTGCGCTTCGGCTTCTTGTGGGTGTCGCGGACCATCTGCTCGGCGAAATCCTGCAGCGCGAACATCTGTTTTGTCGACGCTTCGACGCCCTCCACGCACGGTGGCCCGCGGGTTTTGGGTTATCCATCCGCGCAGATGCTTCAACGACCGGACTTCCTCAGCGTCATGCGGTCGGGGGCCTTCCGTCCCAGCCGGGAACTACCAATCTCTTCGGGAATTGAGTTCCGTTCGTCACGATCAACTGAATGGTCAGGACCTCTCGGCGCTTTGACGCTGGAGATTAAAGGTGTACTTTCTGCGCACTGGACGAGTGCCTTGGCGCGGGCCACCTCGGTCGACCCATGCAGAAGACTGGTCCCCCGGTCGGGGAGGCGCTGTCGTGGTCAATCGCTGGCTTGCCGTGCTGTCGAGGTTGGGCGCAGCTGTCGCCCTGGTGGTGTTGGGTACCGCACTTTTGCAGGTCGGTGCCACTACACCCTCGGGCGCAAGTCCCGCCGTACACCTGGTCTACGGCTGGGGCCGCAACCTATTTCGGCGCCCTGGGAAACGGCACCATAACGGGCCCTCAGGTGTGCGTAATACCATCTGAGGCAACCTTTATCCCTGCAGCACGGCGCCCGCGCAGATGTTGCTGCCAGCCGGGGTGGCCGCGACAGCCAGCGCGGCCAATGAATACACCAGTTACGCCGTCGGCTCGGACGGGAATCTCTACGCTTCGGGACTCAACGATGTGGGCGAGCTGGGAGACGGCACCGATACGGGCCCTGAGGTGTGCACGCCGCCCTATGGGGCGCAGAGGATTATCCTTGCAGCCCGGTGCCCGTCCAAGTATCTCTTCCGTCGGGCGTCACTGCGAGGGGGTCGCGGCCGGAAACCAATCGGCTATGCGATCGGCTCAGACGGGCATGTGTACGCCTGGGGTGACAACCCGAACGGCGAGCTGGGAGACGGCACCAATACGGGCCCTGAGGTGTGCCACAACCTATGCCGCTGTCATCCCAGGCTTGCAACCTGGCGCCCGTCCAAGTATCGCTTCCGTCGGGCGTCACTGCGACGGCGGTCGCGGCCGGAGCCGATTCCGGCTATGCGATCGGCTCGGACGGGCACGTCTACGCCTGGGGCGATAACACCTTTGGCGGTCTCGGCGACGGCACCACTACGACAGTGACACCCCGGTGCAGGTTTCGCTGCCGACAGGCGTGACCGCAACGGCCATCGCCGCCGGTTACGAGGCCGGCTACGCCATCGGCTCGAATGGGGACGTCTACGCCTGGGGCGACGAGGCGACGAGCTCGGTGACGCTCCACGACCGCGACGGATACCACGACGGGCTTCCTTGTAACACCCCGGTGCAGGTTTCGCTGCCGACAGGCGTGACGGCAACGGCCATCGCCGCCGGATACGCCATCGCATCGGCTCGGACGGGAACCTCTATGCCTGGGGCAACAACGCTGAGGGCGCACTCGGCGACGACTCCACCACGACCACTGACACCCCTGTACAGGTTTCGCTGCCGACAGGCGTGACCGCAACGGCCATCGGCGACGGATAGGGGACGGCTACGCGATCGGCTCGGATGGGAACGTCTACGCCTGGGGCGATAACCCCGTTGGTGAGCTCGGCGACGGCACCACGACCGGCCCGACATCGGCAATGATTTTGTGTGTACACCACCCCGGTGCAGGTGTCACTGCCCTCGGGGAGCACGCCACTGACATTGAGCTCAGGCCCCTTGGCACAGTCCGCCTTTGTGACTATCGCCATTGAGCCGGCCGCGCCGTCAATCACGACCAATCCGACCAGCCAGTCCGTGTTTGCCGGGCAGGACGCAACTTTTAATGCCGCGGCCAGTGGTTTCCTGATACCCACGGTGCAGTGGGAGGTCTCGACCGACGGCGGGGCCACGTTCTCGGCCGTACCCGGCGCGACCAGTGACACCTTGACCATCGCCGGGACCACTCTCGCCGACAACGGCAACGAGTACGAGGCCGTGTTCACGAATGCCTCAGGCTCGGCCACGACCAACGCGGCCACCCTCAGCGTGCTCCCACGTGGCGCCGGTGGTCACGACCCAGCCGACCAGTCAGACCGTCCCTCTGGACACGAACGTGACGTTCAGTGCCGCCGCGAGCGGCGGCCCGCCCCCGACCGTGCAGTGGCAGCAGTCCACTGATGGGGGATCGACCTGGAGCGATATCTCGGGGGCCACGTCGAGCACGTACACCGTCATCGGTGTGCCCCTCGCTGAGAACGGCGACGAGTTCCGAGCCGTGTTCACCAATCTCGCCGGCTCGGCCACGACGAACGATGTCACGCTCACGGTCAGTGTCCCACCGCCAACCACGAGCGTGGCACTCCCGTCGAACGGCTCCACGGTCAGTGGTGACATCTGGCTCGACGCTTCGGCCTTCGAGCCCGGTCGGCATCTCCGCGGTGAGCTTCGAGGTGAGCGGGGATTCTGTGTCACCGACCAAGTGGTCAGCTCCTCGGTCCACTAGCCCTACGGGTGGATCGGCGCCTGGGACACCACCGATGTGCCCAACGGCACTTACACGCTCCAGAGCCGTGGCCACCGACACCTTGGGGACCTCGACGACCAGTGTGGGCACACCGATCACCGTGACCGTCGACAACCTCGCGCTGTACACCGCGGTCCTCGTTCCTTCCAACGGGGCGACCCTCAGCGGCTCGCGGCGGTGCTCGACGCCTCGGCCTCGGGGACGAGCGACGTCACCGGGGTGCAGTTCGTCATGAACGGCGTGTCCAGCTCCTACGAGGTGACGGGGCCCGCGGTCGAGACCATCTACGGCTGGATCGCCTTTTGGAGCCTGAGCGGCGTCGCCGCCGGCACGTACACGATCGAGAGCACGGCTACCGAGGCCGGAGGGGGGAGTGCGACCAGCGCGCCCATCACGGTCACGGTGAGCTGAGCCGAACATCGATCGGTGGTGGCGAGTCTCGGCCTGTCACCACCACCTCGAGGGCCTGACCGGGCTGCGACAGTTCGGGGTTGAGCCGTTGTACGGACCATTCCGACCGGGCAGGCTCCTTGGTTGGTGAGGGCGGTTCCCGGTAGGTGGACGTTGATCGGAGCGCTCTTGGCGCTCATGGCGTTCCTCGTTGATCGGAGCGCTCTTGGCGCTCATGGCGTTCCTGGCAAGTTGCGCGACCACGCTTCGTCACGGCAGCGCGGAGGCGTCCCGACCCCCCGAGACGGTGCCGACGACCGCCACGACCACGACCACGACCACGGTGCGCCGACCACGACCACGGTGCGCCGACGACCACGACCCCAACTACAACAGCCTCCAACGGTCCGACCCTTCCTACAACGGGGATGTTCTGGCCATGACCCAGGACGTATGCAATGACTATCCGAACGCCCCCCTCTGCCTGAACGGCTGAGGGCCGATGCAGTTGTCTGAGGTTCAGAACAGCTCGACTCCGGGGTCTAACCTGCGCCGGTGTAAGCCCCGTTGCATCGCGTTGCAGGTCGCAGCACGGGTTCTCAGTGCCCGATTTCATCCTCCACGTCGACGGATCCGAGGCAGGCGCTGATCTTCAGGACGCTAGGGCGTCGAGGGACCATGGACTTTATCCGGGCGGCCCAGAAGTGTGCCTCACTCTCTGAAGAACCGGTTGTGGTTTTTGCTTACAAGTGGAATGGTTCAACTGTGTCCTGTCGTTTCCGTCTTCCTGCGCTGAGTTCGAGGAGCGTCATCTCACTTCTCGGACTGTTCGCGTTGGCTACGTCCACTGGCGTATTGGGGGCAATCGGTTTATCGCAGGTAAGGAGCACTTTCCCCGCCGGTGCAGCCACGAACGCCGTCGGCCTCTTTGCTTGGGGCGACAACTCGACGGGTGAGCTGGGCCTCGGAATAATCGGCAGTTCCAGCGCTGATCCATCCCCCCCGTCGCGCTTCCGCCCGGAGTCACCCCGACGGCGATCGCGGCCGGCGGCGGTGGTGGTGGCCCTGACACTGAAGCAGCTCAATTAGCCGCGTACGCCATCGGCTCAGACGGGCAGCTCTACGCGTGGGGCGACAACTCAAACGGAGCGCTCGGGAACGGCAGCACCACTCAAAGCGCCACGCCGGTGGTCGTCTCCCTGCCGACGGGCGTGAACCCTACGGCGATCTCGGCGGCTCAAGGTACCGGTTACGCCATTGGCTCTGACGGAAAGCTCTATGCCTGGGGCGACAACAACCTCGGCAAGCTGGGCGATGGAAGCACGGCCGCCGACTCCACGACCCCAGTGGTCGTCTCCCTGCCGTCGGGCGTGACGCCGACTGCCGTCGCGGGGGGTTACCAATCCGCGTACGCCATCGGGTCAGACGGAAATCTCTACGCTTGGGGCGACAACAGTTTCGGCGAGCTTGGGGACGGAAGCACTATCAACAGCTCCACTCCAGTGGTGGTGTCCCTCCCACCAGGGATGAAGCCAACCGCGATCGCCGGCGGCGGTGGAGCAGGCTACGCCATTGGTTCGGACGGGAACCTTTATGCCTGGGGATTCAATAACTACGGCGAACTCGGGAACAACACCACCACCAACAGCACGACGCCGGTGGTCGTGCAGTTTCCGTCAGGGGTGACCGCCAAGGCCATCACGGCGGGCGGCGGCTTCGCCCATGCCATTGGTTCGGACGGCAACCTCTACGGTTGGGGCCTCGGGGACACAGCCAATCAGCTCGGAGTCGGTTCGGAAAGCAGTTTGGTGCCGATAGACGTCCCGCTCGCCTCGGGCGTCCACCCAACGGCCATCTCCGACAACATCCATACGGGTTACGCCATCGGTTCGGACGGAAATATCTACGCCTGGGGCTATGGCCTGGCGGGGGAGCTCGGGGACGGCTTCGACAAGAATTTCTCGCCGCCGGTGGCGGTCTCGCTCCCGTCGGGGAGCGTCCCAGAGAGCTTGGGTGCAGAACCAGGAGCACAAGCGGGTTATGCGATCGTGAGCGCGCCCGAGACCGCGCCCGGCATCACGCTCCAGCCGCCTACTCAGACCGTGTTCGAGGGTGCGAACGTGAACTTCGTTGCGAACGCCAGCGGCTTGCCGGCGCCGACTGTACAGTGGCAAGTGTCTGCAGACGGAGGAACGACCTGGAGCGACATCTCCGGAGCCACGTCGAGGACCTACAGCATCGCCGTCGTACCCATTTCCGACAACGGCAACGAGTACGAGGCCGTATTCACGAACGCCGCCGGGTCGGCCACGACGAATGCGGCCACTCTCACGGTCACTCCCACGACCGCGCCGGCGGTCACGACCCAGCCGTCCAGTCAGACCGTCCCTCTGGACACGAACGTGACGTTCAGTGCCGCCGCGGGCGGCGTGCCGGGTCCGAGCGTGCAGTGGCAGGTGTCCACAGACGGAGGAACGACCTGGAGCGATATCCCTGGTGCCGTATCGAGTACGTACACCATCAACGACGTGCCCCTCGCTGACAACGGCGACGAGTTCCGGGCCGTGTTCACGAACGAGGTCGGCTCAGCCACGACGAACGCAGCCACGCTCACGGTCACTCCGCCGCCCCCGCCAACGACGAGCGTGTCGCTGCCCTCGAACGGCTCTACAGTCAGTGGTGACATCTGGGTCGACGCCGGGGCCTCGAGCCCGGTCGGCATCGCCTCGGTGACCTTCGAAGTGAGCGGGGGCTCGATCTCCGACCAGGTGGTCAGCTCTTCGACCGACACGTCCGTCGGGTGGCTCGGGGCCTGGGACACGACCGACGTGCCCAACGGCACCTACACGCTCCAAAGCGTGGCCACCGACTCCTTGGGCCAGTCGACGACCAGCGCCCCGATCAGCGTCACCGTCGACAACCTCGCGCTGCACACCGCCGTCCTGGTGCCTTCCAACGGGGCGACCCTCAGCGGCTCGGCGGCGGTGCTCGACGCCTCGGCCTCGGGGACGAGCGACGTCACCGGGGTGCAGTTCGTCATCAACGGCGTGTCCAGCTCCTATGAGGTGACGGGGCCCGCGGTCGAGACCATCTACGGCTGGATCGCCTTTTGGAGCCTGAGCGGCGTCGCCGCCGGCACGTACACGATCGAGAGCACGGCTACCGAGGCCGGAGGGGGGAGTGCGACCAGCGCGCCCATCACGGTCACGGTGAGCTGAGCCGAACATCGATCGGTGGTGGCGAGTCTCGGCCTGTCACCACCACCTCGAGGGCCTGATCGGGCTGCAGCAGTTCGGCAGCTGAAGTCGGACGGACGGCACAGGACTGACCGCAGAACATGCCGACCCTGAGGCACAGGAGCGAGTGCAGCAGGTGGCTCACTATCACATGACGCCTCCCGTCTCGCGGCTTCACACCTTCTTCCGGCACTGGTCACAGTGAAGTTGGTGGCTAACTGTCGCACTACCGGTGACAAGCGCGCGCTGCCGTGTTACGTCTTCCAGCGGATGATGGAATCATTCGAGACTGGAGGAACCGTCAGCGACTATCTGGACTGCGTGGACGCCGAGCTGCGATTGACCGTAGGTGCGGCGCTGCGCACGAGAAGCCCACCGCCGGCAAGTCCAGCCGCCGTCTCGTCGAGTTGTGAGGAGCGGAGCGTTTCAGGCGCTCGCCGAAAGCTGCGGCAGGAGCGCGCCCATCACGTCGGCAGCGTGGCGCTGCTGCTCGCCGAGCGTGTGCCCCGTAGCGGTCGACCATCCGGGTCGACGACCACCCGTGCAGTGCGGTGACGGTCACGGCGCCCACGCCGTTTTGCCAGTTTGTAAGACGCCGACAAGTGGCGCAGGTGGTGGAACGTGCCCGAGATCCCCTCAGCGGCCGCCAGCTTGCGCCAGCGGTCCGTGATCACGTCCGGGTGCGCGAGCTGCAGCACGCCGTCGGTGTCGGCGGGCTGGCGCTCCTCGTGCAGCTGGCGCAGCGCCTCGACGGTCTGCACTGGCAGCGGCACCGGACGCTCGTGCCCCGACTTCGTCGACTTGCGCCGCCAGCGGGTCGCGCCTTCTTGTCCTTCAGGATGCCTCTGGCGAAGCGCAGCATGCCGGCGTCGAGGTCGACGTCCGACCAGCGGAGCGCGGCCAACTCGCCCCCGGCGTGGGCGGGCGGCCAGCGCGAGGTGCACTGCGACGGCGATATCGATATCACGCCACGCCTCGCCGTCTCGGCCTTCGGCGTCCAGCTTGGCGGCCCGACGGTAGGCGGCGTCGATCATGACGCCGGCGTGCTCAGGTACTGGTCGAACACGCCGCCGACAGTGTGGCCCGTGTCGACGTCCTCGGCCACCTCGGGCGCCGAGCCGGCCAGCACGAGCTGTCGGCGCAGCCCTTCAGCTCCGCCAACATCTCGCGCCGTTCGGCCTCTTTCGTTCGATCCACGTGACGATGGCGATGCGCAGCTGCTCGCGGGTGTGCCAGCGCTGAAGGCCGACGCGCCGGTCGACGAGGAGCCGACGTGGAGGTGGCTTGCCCTCGACGAAGGGACGACGAGAAGCCGACAAGATCGTATCTAGAAGCTCTCAGCCTCTGTTCACGGAGCGCAATCAGCGCGATACTCCCTGCGGTGACCTGTGGATGGTCTGGGTGCCCACGGTCGATGGGGGGCGGGTTGTGAGTACGTCCGTGATCGGCAAGGTAGTCGACATCGACAACCCAAACAACGGGTTCTCCGGGCTGCCGGTCGTCGTTCGCGACACCTCGGCGATCGTCGCGAGCCAGTTGGGCGCAACGACCACGGGATCGGACGGCAGCTTCACCATCACGATCGCTGCCGACTCCTTCAGCGGCACCGAACTCGGCCCGCGGCAGCTGGAGGTGTCGGTCCGAACCGCCCTGGTGGGCCGGCTGCTCTACCTGCAGACCTACCCGGACAGCGACAGCGACACGACCACCGTCGACACCATCTCGCTCAAGCCGGCCGACGTCACCGGCTGGGCCGTGACGCTGCCCGGCACCTCCAACGCGCTCGCCGTATGGGAAGGCACCGCGCTTCAGGCGTTGGCCGACGACAAAACCGCCTGGAGTGCGGTGAACACAGCGATGAAGAATGCAACGAACGCGATCTCGGTGATGCAACTGTCGCTGGACATGCCCCGCAGCTATCAGACCAACGCCGCGGACGAGAGCCCCGAGGTCGTGCTCGACTTCCCGGACAGCTTTGATGGCACGACGTCGCCGACGACCGCCAACGATTTGACCACCTTCCCCCGGCCGGAACGGACGATGCTCACCGCCGCGCAGGGCGGCCGAGTGGTGAAAGTACTGATTTCCAGCACCGGTAACACCTTCATCAACTTCATCGTCACGGTCGTGCGCGTGTGGAACCACCTGTTCCACGGCGCGCCCTATCCCGACGCCGGGGAGGTCCAGAAATACTTCACCGAAGCGGGTACCACGGCCAAGGCCTTGACCTTCACCACGACCGGGCTCAGCGTGGTGCACGCCAAAGCCGTGCTGGTCGACGCGGTGGATGCCAGCGCCGACTCGTCGAACGCTTTCCTGCTCGGGTCGCCGTTCGAACAGAGCTATTGGGACACCGGCCACCATCAGGTCTACGAGGCCCGGCGCGGCTCGTGCTCCGGCGAGCCCGTTCCCGTGCACGACGTCAGCATCGGGATCCGGGGACCGCTGGTCAAAGACCTGCAGGACCAGTTCGTCGCACACTGGAGCAAAGCGGACGACGGCAGCGACCCGGCCGTCGCGTTGACCAATCCGCCGGCGGCGATCACGACGACCACGAAGAAGGAAGGCGAGTTCGTGGCCGCAGCCCAACTGGTCCGGACCGTCAACGTGGACACGTTGCCCACGGTGCCCAACGGCGAGCTGGGCGTGCTCGAGGCCTATCTCAGGGCAATTGAGAACGCGACCGACTACATCTACTTCGAGAACCAGTACTTCACCAACGAGACGATCGGGAAGGCGCTGGTGGCGGCGCTCAACAAGCAGCCGAACCTGCAGTTGATCCTGATGGTGAACGTCGTCCCCGACATGCCGTTCTACCCGCGTTGGCAGACCGAGCTGTTCGCGCGGATCCGCAAGGACGCGCCGAGTGCCTCCACCCGGTTCGGGGTCTTCACCGCCTGGTCGCACGAGGCGGCCTCGACCGACCACAAGCGGAAGGACAACAAGGACGACAACCCGCTGCTGATGCCGAACTACCTACACACCAAGACGGCGATCGTCGACGGCAAGTGGGCGACCATCGGCTCGAGCAATCTGGACGGCGCCTCGCTCGACGAGTTCCAGATCCTGCGGCCGCTCATCGGCGTCAACCGCAACGACGAACTCAACTGCGTGGTTTACGACGGGGTGGACAACCATGATTCGAGCGGCTTCGCCGACGCGCTCCGGGTGGCGTTGTGGAGCGAGCACCTGGGGACCCCGACCAGCGACTCGCGGCTGACGGCCCCGGCCAGCCCGCCGAGCAACTGGCTGACGCTGTGGAACACCCAGGCCGCTGCGAAGCTGGCAGTCCTCGTCAACAGCCCGACCACCATCGACCCCAACGACGCCAACGGCCGGGTGCTCGCCTTCCCGTCGACCGCGCCCGGCGACTACGCCAAGTTCATCGCGGCCGCCGGCATCAACGCCAAGGATGCAAACGGCAAGGTCACCAACCCGGTCTGCCTGCTCGAACAGACCACCGCGTTCAACTTCCACACCGGCAAGTGGGCCGACGCGAGCAGCTGAGACGATGCCCTCCTCCCTCGACCTCGCCATCCAACGGCTCGGCAATGTCCTTGCCGACGTCGCCGACGTGGTCGAACGCCCGGACGGTCCGGCAGACCTGCTGGGCCGGCTCGGCTGGGACCTGCCGCCCGAGGTCGACGACATCGGCCTTGCGGCGCTGGACTTCTCCGACCTGCTGACTGCGATCGCAAACCTCGAAGATCTGCTCGACGCGGGCACCACAGGCCTCGACCTCGACGCCGGCTTCGCGCAGGTGGCCGTTGCGCTGGGGGAGTTCCTGCAGGGCATTGACACGGTTGTCAACGCTTTCGCATCGACCGGCGACTACCTGACCCAGACTGACATCGTCGACCAGTTCATACCGCGGCTGCTGGACTATTGCGTCGTGTCGATGCTGCAGTCGACGTCGCTCCTCACGATCGGGCTGCTGCTGTTCCTCGGCATCGTCGAGCTGCAGCCGTACCCCGCCGATCCGACGATCTACCAGGTCCAGCACGTGCGTCAGGTCGTGAACTGGGAACGCATCCCCCAGCTGTTCAGCGACATCAGGGGCCTGCTCTCCGAGGCGTTCCAGTGGGGCGTCGCGAACGCCGACCCGTCCGTGCTGGTCAGCGCGCTCGGCACGATCGTCTCCGGCCTGGGCGTCTCGGTCAGCTCGCGCGCTCCCCGGCGCGCCGAGGGCACGCTGGTCGGGCAGGACGTGCCAGAGGCGGACACCGACCCGATGCTGCAGGTGTTCGTCAGCTTCCTCAAGGCGCTCGACGACTCCGGCGTCGACGTGGGGATCACCATGACCGGCCTACGCCCGACCACGGCCGGCGGCCTTGATATGGGCATCGCGTTCGCACCGTACGTGATGGGGGGCGGGAACATCACGATCCCGATCAGTGACACTGTCACCTTCGGGATCGACGCCTCGTTGGAGGTGGACACCGGGATTGCCTTTGTCTACCGGGCTGGTTCCGCCCCGGTGATGAGAACCGGCCTCCTCGCGGGCAACGTCGCCGACGCGCTTGACGGGCACATCCTCGCGACCCTCACGGTGGCCCACGCGGACAATACCCCGCTGAACCTGCTCACCGTGGCGGACGGCCTCGGGATCACGGTGGGCTCGGTCGGGGTCGGCGGCGGGGTCGACGTCAACGCCGGCCAGCTCAGTGCGCTCGTCTCGGCCGCGCTCACCAACGGCGTGTTCACCCTGAGCACCAAGAACCTGGACTCGTTCGTCGCGACGATCATCCCGATCGACGTGACCTGCAACTTCAACCTCACGGTCGGCTGGTCCTCGGCGAGCGGCCTGTTCATTGAGGGCAACGCGAGCCCGCATTTCGACATCAACCTCAACACCGACGTCGGCCCCTTCCACCTGGGCGTCCTGCACGTGGTGATGACGCTCGGACGGCCCGACCTGCCGGTGGAGCTCAGCTTCGACGGCAGCGCCTCGCTGGGTCCGTTGCAGGTGGCGGTGCAGCGACTCGGCGCCACCGCGGACCTGAGTTTCCAGCGCGGCAACCTCGGCCCCGTCGACCTCTCGCTCGGCTTCAAGCCGCCCACCGGGCTGGGCATCCAGATCGACGTCGGAGTGGCCGCGGGCGGCGGGTTCATCTCGTTCGACCCGGACTCCGGCCGCTACGCCGGCGTGCTCGACGTGACGATCGTCGACACCATCGCGGTCAAGGTCATCGCGGTGCTCGACACGAAACTGCCCGACGGTTCCACGGGTTTCTCGTTCCTCATGATCATCACGTTCGAGTTCCCGCCGATCCAGCTGGGCATGGGCTTCACCCTGAACGGGGTCGGCGGACTCGGCGGGGTCAACCGCACCATGGTGATCGACGCGCTGCAAGCCGGGCTGCGGGCGCACAGCCTCGATGACATCCTGTTCCCGCCGGACCCGGTCGCCAACGCCACGAAGATCGTCAGCGAAATCGAGTCGTTCTTCCCGCCGCAGCAAGGGCGATACCTGCTCGGGCCGATGTTCTCAATCGGCTGGGGCACGCCCACGCTGCTGGACCTGGAGGTCGGGATCATTCTCGAGGTCCCGGACCCGATCCGGCTGGCCATCCTCGGTGAGATCAAGGCCAGCATCCCGTCACCGGACTTCCCGATCATCTCGCTGAAGATCCAGGTGCTTGGCACGATCGACTTCGGCCTGGAGAAACTGGCCATCGACGGCACCATGTACGACTCGTACTTGCTGGCCTTCCAACTCGGCGGCGACATGGCGCTCCGGCTGAACTGGGGCGGCAGCCCAGACTTCCTTTTTTCACTGGGCGGTTTCAACCCGCACTTCACCCCGCCGCCGGACGTGCCGGCGCTCAAGCGGCTCAGCATCAGTTTGGGCAGCGGTGACAACCCGCGGCTGTCGGCCTCGGCCTACCTGGCCGTTACGTCGAACTCCCTGCAGTTCGGGGCGAACGTCGACGCGTACGCTGCGGCCGGCGGGTTCGCCGTGCATGGATACATCGGCTTCGACGCGCTGTTCATCTTCAGCCCGTTCTCGTTCGAGTTCGACTTCTCCGCCGGCTTCGACATCAGCTACGGCGGCGCGACGCTGGCCGGCGTCACGCTGGACGCCTCGCTGTCCGGCCCGACCCCGTGGCACCTGCACGGCGACGCCTCCCTGACGTTCCTGTTTTTCTCGGTCAGCGCGTCCATCGACCTGACCTGGGGCGACGCCGACCAGGCCACGCTCCCGCCCGCGACCGTGCTGCCTGTGCTCACGTCCGCGCTCGGCGACCCGCGCAACTGGTCGGTGGGCCTGCCCGCCGGCGCGCCGGCCGTCTCGTTGCGCGCAATCGGCTCGGATCCCACCGTCATCGTGGTCCAGCCGACCGGGGTGCTCGATGTCCGCGAGATCGTCGTCCCGCTCGACCTGCAGATCACCATGTTCGACAACGCCACTCCGACGGACGGTACCGAGTTCGCGATCACCGACGTCCGGCTCAACTCCGAGCCCGTCACGGCCACGGCCAAACAAGAGGACTTCGCGATCGGGCAGTTCACGACCTTGAGTGACGCGGACAAGGTCAGCGCGCCGTCCTACGAACTGTTCGACGCGGGCGTCCGGGTCGGCAACGCCCCGCTGCAGAACGGCAAAGACGCGCCCCGCACGGTCGAGTACGTCACGAAGATCATCGACGACTACCAGCAGGTATCCCGCGTGGTCGGCATCTACCAGATGCCCGCACAGATCCACAGCGCGCTGACAAGCACCCGGGTCGCGGCGGCCATCACCAAGACCGGGCTGCGCAACTTCGCCTCGCACGCCCCGGGCCCGATCGCCGTGCGGCCCACGAACTACGTCGTCGCCAGCACGATCGACCTCACTCAGCGCACCGACGTGCTGGCCGACGCGACCACCTATTACCAGGCGCAGGTGGCGCTCGCGTCCCACCTGGTCGCCCACCCCGAGGACAAGCCCGACCTGCAGGTGATCGCCAGTCACGAGGCGGCCCCCGAAGTGGTGACGACATGACGGGACCGACGGACGACGAGTTCGGCCAGCACCACTTCTTGGCCTGGTCGCGGCAGGGCATCGCCACAACGCTGAACAACCCCGACTACGGCGGCTCGTTGCCGGACCGCCCCACGGTGACTTTGGACCTCAACGTCACCGCGCAGAACCCCGGAAGCGTCACGGCCGTCCCGACCGTCACGGTGCACACGTTCGGCCCGGGCGACGTGCTCGGCATCGACCCGCGGCAGGTGGTGCGCACCGAGCCCAAGGACTCGACCACCAACTTCGAACCGAACTACCTGGTCGGCATCGAGTTCGACACCCCTGACTTTCCCTGGCTGTTCACGCCCGCCGCCCCGGCCGGCGACCGGATCCGGCCGTGGATAACGCTGATCGTGCTGAAGAGTTCGGAGTTCACGCCGGTCGCGGGCGTGGTCAACCCGCTCCCAGCCATTGACGTCACCTCGATGGCCGCGTTGCAGTCCTTAGACGACGCGTGGAACTGGGCGCACACTCAGGTGTCCGGGAACGCCGGCCTCGCCGCGACGGCCGCCTCCGACCCGTCGAGCGTGATCTCGCGGCTGCTGTGCCCACGCCGGCTCGATCCGGAGACGGCCTACACCGCCTTCGTGGTACCGGCGTTCGAGATCGGCCGGCAGGCCGGGCTGGGCCTGGACGTCTCTGCGCTGCACACCTCCGACCCGGCCTGGACGTCGAGCAACGGCACGCCGCTACGGCTCCCGGCGTTCTACCAGTGGCAGTTCCACACGTCCGATCAAGGGGATTTCGAGTCGCTGGTCCGCCAGTTGGTGCCCCGCAAGTTCGGCGCGAACATTGGCGAGCGTCCGATGGCGGTCGACGCCCCGATGCCCGATGTGCCGAGCGCGGGCGATCCCCTCATGTTGCAAGGGGCTTTGCAGAGCATCGTGGCCACGACCACCGAGTGGGACGACCCGGCGAAGACGGCCTTCCAAACCGCGGTGGCCGGTCTGGTCAACCGGGTGTCGCCGCTCGTCGACGACCCGAACGGGCCGGACCCGCGGGTCGTTCCGCCGATGTACGGCCGCTGGCCGGCCGGCGTCGACGCAATGACGGTGAACGGCACCCGGTGGATCGACCAGCTCGGCCTCGACCCGCGCAACCGCACGATCGGTGGCATGGGCGCCCAGGTGGTCGATGCCAACCAGACCTCGTTGCTCGCCTCGGCATGGCAGCAGGTCGCCGGTATTGAGGCGGCCAACGCCGCGCTGCGGCAAGCCCAATTGGCCCGCGCCACCATGACCATGCTGCACGCCCAGTTGAGCACGGCGCTGGCATCAACCATCCTCACCCTGACGACGCCGTTGCACGCCAAGCTGCTCGCCAGCCCGAGGACCATCGGCGCGACGATCGACGCGAGCCGGGTCCCGCTGCGGCTGACCTCCCCCACCGCGCGCCGATTGACCCATCCGACAAGCCTGATCCGGCGCCGGCAGGTCGCCCTGACCGGCGTCCGGGTCGCGCCCGGCAGCCTGCTCACTGCCATCAACTCAGGCCGGATCGCGGTTGTCCCACCGGTGACCCTGCCCGGTGGGCTAGTGCCGATCGAACAGGTCGGCACCGGGACCGCCGCGGGCGGCGGGACGGGGTCCGGTTCCGGTTCGGGTTCCTCGGGGAGCGGCAGTGGGTCTGGCGGCGGATTCCCGTGGACGCGCTGGTTCCCGCTCACCCTCGACATCGACACGCCGGCCGGAGATTTCGCCTTCACCGTCGACGTGAGCCCGCACGGGTCGGGTTCCGGCCTGGGGGCGGGCTCGGGTTGGGGGTCCGGCTCGGCGGTGGCGTCGGTAAACCCGGTGGCCTTCACGCTGGCCGCGATCAACGCGGTGTCGGCCCAGCCCGACTTCCTCATCACCGCGCCGGAAACCGCGGTGGCACCGGGCGGAACCGGCACCGGCTCGGGCAGCGGTTCGGGAGCAGGCGGGATCGATTCCCCGGACGCCGCGCGGTTCCGGTTGGCCCTCGGTCCGCTCGCCGAGGCGTGGGCCGGAGTCGCCACCGATCCGCCGATGGCCGAGGCTTTCGACATCACGACGCTGAGCAACACAGTCACCCAGCGGCTCGATCCCCTGCTCACGATCCCCGCTCGGATGTCGTCGATCGTCCAGATCACCGCGGGGCTCAACTGGCACCCGGCCGATCCGATCCGCGAGATCATGGCCGCACCGTCGTTCCCGCAGCCGATGTACGTGCCGTTGCGCGCCCTGTCGCTGCAGTACATCATGCCGGGCGCCGACCAGATCCCCAACGAGTCGGTCGGGCTGGTGTTGACCAATCCGGCCTTCATAGAGGCTTACATGGTCGGCTTGTCGCACGAGATGGCCCGGCAGCTGCTGTTCGTCGGCTACCCCACCGACTGCATGGGCACCCACTTCCGGCAGTTCTGGGACGTGAGCGGATACGTGCCACAGCCGAGCGACCCGACCGATCCGGCCGCGCTCGCCGAGATGCTCTACGACATCCCGCCGATCATCACCTGGGCGCTGCCGGATCCGCTCGGCGACCATCCCAACCACTCTGGCGTCACCGCGCCGCTCGTCCTCATTGTGCGGGGCGAACTGCTGCGCCGCTATCCCGACGCGATCATCTACGCCGCGCCCGCCAAGCTCGACGGCGACGCCCGCACCATCGACGACTCGGCGCCCGAACAGCACCCGATCTTCCACGGCACCCTCGCGCCGGACATGAACTTCTTCGGCTTCAACATCTCCGTCGAAGACGCCAAGGGCGATGGAGCCATGCCGGAAGGGTATTTCTTCGTCTTCCAGCAACACCCGTCCGGTCCGCGGTTCGGGCTCGAACCGTTCGCCGACGGCACCGTCAGCCAATGGTCCGACCTGGCCTGGACGAACTTCGGCTCGACTCCTGCGGACCCGGCTCCCCCGGCGCCGGCAGATCCGGCGAAGGCGGCGCCCACAGCGAGCCCGGACATCATCACCCCGCCGACGTTGTTGCCTCCGTTCACTGAGCTGTTCTTGGCCTCGTCGACCATGCGTCGGATCCTCGCGCAGCGGCCGATCCCGAACTTCCTGTCCGCCGGTGACGACCCGACCGACGTGTCGATCAGCGGCGCCGACACGGGCTTCCACTGGGGCGTCGACGCAGCGCAGACCGCTTACATCACCGCCCGCCTGCCGTTCCGGGTGGGCATCCACGCCGACCTGATGATCCCGGACATGGACGCCCCGTCATGACACGTGCCGTCGAAACCGCGGCCCACTCGCTGGTGGAGACCGGCCGCCGGATGCTCGGCGGGGAAGAAGCGTCGCACGAGACCGGGGCGGTCGACCAGAACCAGACGACGCTGCCGGCTGGTGTCCCGCTGCTGTTGTTGCCGGTTCGACTCGAAACCCGCTTCGTCAACGCGGCAACGTCGGAAAGCTCGGAGAACGCCGACGCAGGAAATGTCGCCACAGACTTCGATCTCGCTGAGATCGTCGTCAACCGGCCGACCGCGCTCGACCTCCTCATCCGCGTGTACCCCGACACGATAAGCACGTCCTCCTTCGAGCCCGAGCTGACCGGCGACGAGATCGCGGCCGGTACCAGCTACTGGCAGACCGGCTGGGACAGCACGGCAAGTGACCCGCGGCGGGATGCGTGGACCACGCTCGCGAACCAGTTCGGCGCCCAGCGCGTGGCCTGGATCGCCGCGACGATGACGCCGACGAACTTGGGTGGCGCGGATGCCGCGCCGACGTTCCCGAGCCCGGCCACCAGGGCGAGCTCGTACGAGAAGGCCCCCACTGCGGAGGCCCTTCCGCAGCATTGGACGGTGGTCCTGCAGCGCGGGACCATCAACCGTACGGTTCAGGGCGGCCCGATCACGCCGGGCCTGGCGGTCGGCTTTACCCCGCACGACGGCCAGTTGCCGGACGGGCTTCCGGTCGATGCCGGCATGCGCTGGCTGGTCGACTTCGCGGAGGCGGAGCGGGTGGGCATGGGCATCCGGGTGACGCTCACCGACGACGAGCGGGCCGGCTTCGATCGCATCTACGTATTCGGCGTGTGCGACGCCGCCGACGACGCTCCCGGTCAAGAGCAACTGGCCGAGCTGCTGACCGCGCACCACTACACTGACGGGTGTTCCCTTGTTCCACAGGGGGCTCCGACCAATAACACCTCGGACGCGTCGTCCGCGTTCAGTACGGCGGACCCCAACCAGGCGATCAGCTACGCGGTCGAGGCCGCCGGCGACCTGGCAACCGATCCGGCCGCGGACGGACCGACACTGGCCGCGACGCTGGGGGTGCCGACCAGCACGTTCAGCCACGTGCGCTACGCCGATGGGAAGGGTGGACAGAACGGCGCCGACATGCTCACCGCGCTGTGGCCCGCGACACTCGGCTATTTCCTCGACCAGATGATGGATCCAGTGCTCACCGCCGCGCAACAGGAGTCCGTGCGGCAGTTCACCCGAGACCATGTGCGTCCGCGCGGTCCGCTCGCCGCGGTCAGGGTCGGCGCGACACCGTACGGGATCCTGCCGACCACCTCGTTGACAGCGGTGCTGGCCGCGAAGCCCACCACGTCGCGACTGGGCATCGCGAACTACCGTGCGCGCAGCGCGCTCGCGCAGCTGGCCGAACGCCTGCTGCCGTCTTGGGACAGCGGGATCGGCGCAGTCCCGCACATCGGCGCCAGCGCGGACCCGGACGCCGACCTGGCGCAGGTGCTGGGCATGGACGCCAGCTCACTGGACTACCGGGGCCGCCGCGTCGTCGGGGACGACCTGCTGTGGAACATGCTGGTCTTCGCGAATCCCGGCCCGCCGTCGGAGGAATGGTGGACCGAGCACCTGGCGCGCGGGAGGGCCCTGCTCGACGGCCTGCAGCTGGCGACCTGGGACCCGCGGGTGATTCACACGTCCATGGGCACCGAGAGCTACCCGGTGCCGTACTCGAGCGTGCAGGACGCGCCGCTGTCGGAGACGGACCCTGTCGCCGCGGACGCCACCCTGGACGGCGTCCCGGTCAACTACATCCAATGGCTCGCGCACGCCGCGATGGACGATGTGTGGGCCGAGAACTACCCGGGCACCAAGCCGACGTCGATCCTCTACCGAGTGCTGCGGCAGTCCATCCTGCGCGAGTACGTCACCCAGGCGGGACAGGCGCAGGTGAGTTCCGGTCTGCTGGACGCGTCGACACTGCGCGAGGTCGAGCTGGTCAACGTCGCCGTCGAGACTCCGACCACGACCGCGTACGCGATCATGCAACGCCCTTATGCGGCAGGGTCGACGCTCACCTGGGCGAAGTACCTGGACGCCGTAGTCACGCCGCCGCCGGAGTCCCCCCTTGCCCGGTTGGCCGACCTGCGCGCCGCGCTGGACCGCCTCGCCGTGCTGCCCAGCGCGGAACTCGACCGCCTGCTCTCCGAGACACTCGACGCCGCGAGTCATCGGCTCGACGTCTGGATCACCGCGATCAGCACGTCCCTGCTGGCCGATCAGCTCCCGAACGCGGCCGCCCAGCTCACGAACTCGGCCGAGAGCACGACCAGCGCGTCGGATACGAACTCGAACGGTGTCGCGCCGGCTACGAACACGATCGATATCGCGGCGGGTACAGGCTCGAGTGGTCACGCGGCAACGACGAGCTCGACCGACACCCCGGTGCTGCATCTCGGAGCGTACGGCTGGGCCGAACAGGTCGCGCCGACAACGGTCCGTGCGACGGTCACCGGTGCCGAGGCGGCGGCCGTGACCCAGCTGGACCAAGCCCGCCGCGCAACTCGCCCCGAACGCGACGCGAACCGAACGCGAACGCACCGGCGGCGGTGCAGGTCCCGGACCCGGGCAGCGGCGGGTACGTGCACGCACCGTCGATGACCCAGGCCGCGGCCGGCGCGGTGTTGCGCAGCGGGTACCTGAGCCACCAGGGGACCGCAGACGAGCCGACCCTGGCCGTCGACCTGTCCTCGACCCGGGTCCGGACCGCGCTCTGGGTGCTCGCGGGCGTGCGTCAAGGCCTGAGCCTCGGCGCCCTGACCGGTTTCCAGTTCGAGGAACAGTTGCACGAGTCCGACCTCGACAAATACATCCAGCCGTTCCGGGACGCCTTTCCGCTGGTGGGAGACGACCTCACCGGGACCACGGCCAGCGGCGCGGTCACCCCGATCGCGCAGGTCGTTGACGGCGTGAAGCTGCGCGAAGCATGGCAGTCCGGCGCGCTCGCTCCCGGACAGCCTTGGGGTACCGGGCTTCCCGCCCCCGGCGACCCCGCGCAGACCGCAATCACCGGGATGCTCGAACAAATCGACGACGCCATGAGCGCGCTGTCGGACGTGTCGATCGCGGAGAGCGTCTTCCAGATCATGCGCGGCAACTACGGGCGGGTCGGCGGCATCCTCGACGCCGTGTCGCGCGGGGATCATCCGCCGGACCCGGACATCGTCACCACGCCCCGGCCCGGGCTCGACGTGACCCACCGGCTGATGCTGCTGTTCGCCGGCGCCCCGCCCGAGCCCGCCGCCTGGTCGGGAGTCACGACTCGCCCGCGCGCAAAGGCGGAACCGTGGCTGTCCGCCTGGGTCGCCGGCCGGCTGCCCGACCCGGCGACGGTGCGTGCGCAGGTGACCTGGACGGTCGGCCCCCAGACCGACACCGTCGACGTGGCCTTGCGCGACCTGGACATCGGCCCGCTCGATGTCCTCGCGCTCGCTGACGCGTCCGACGCGCCGCAGCGGGCCGAGCTGGAGAGCAGGCTCTTGCTGGCCGCGAATCCTCCGGCCGGCGCGGACACGATCACCCTGAGTTACGGGGCGGATCAACTGCCGGCCGGCTCGGTGACCTTCCCGGACCTGCTCACCGCGGCACGCGCGGCACGGGCGCTGGTGAACTCCGCGCGGCCGCTCGACCTGCTCGCGTTCGCGCTGCCCGACAAGGCGCCGACCAGCGGCACCGTCGACCTGACCGAGGTCGCGGGACGGGTGGCCGCCGTTGTCGCCGCGCTGGACACCGACCTCGCCGCGTTACAAGCCGCCCTGACCACGCTCACCGCGACGCCCGACGACACCGGCGCCGCGTCCGCGGTGGTCAACGCGCTGGTCACCGTCAGCGCCTATGCGCTCGCCGGCGCGCTGCCCGCTCCGGGAACCTCCGCAGCCGGACTGCTCGATCTGGGCGGGCGGATCGTCGACCAGCTCCAGCAGCACCGGGCGGCGGTCACCGGCTCGTCGGCCACCCTCACCGACATCACCGCCGACGCGCAGGCGGTGCTCGGCGGCGCGGTATTGCTGCTTGCACAGCTCACCCCGCCGGACGCGGGCGACCTGCAGTCGTCGTTCGCCCAGTCGGCCGCCATGCAGGCCGTCGACCCGCAGGCGGTACGGCGCTGGTTGTTCCAACTCAGCCATGTCAGGGACGGCGCGCAGCGGCTCGACGTCGCAGTCGCCACCACCCGGCTACTCGGCGCGGACCGCCCGGCCGTCGAACTGGCCCAGCTGCCCGCCACGGCGAACGACCGCTGGCTAGGTTTGCCGCTGGACGAGAACAACCCGCCGAGCTCAGGCCGGGTGGCCATCGAGGCCGTGACGGTAGGCGACCCGGCGACCGCGTCGGCGTACGCCGGGCTGCTCATCGACGAATGGGTCGAACGGATCCCCGGCGCGAGCACCACAGCAGGCGTGGCGTTCCATTACGACGAGCCGAACGCCCGCGCGCCACAGGCCTGGCTGCTCGCGGTGTGCCCGGACGGGCGGGCCACCTGGGACCGCGGGCTCATCGCTCAGATCCTCGACGAGACCTACGACCTGGCCCGGATCCGCGGCGTCGACCTGGCCAGCATCACCGAGGTCGGACAGATCCTCCCGGCGCTGTACTTCCCCTTCAACCTGCAGGCGGCCACGCCCGCGACCACGTTCGCGAAGGAGCTTGTGATCGATGACAGCGTCATCAGCGCCATCAGGCAGTTCGGCTGAGGACATGGCCTCGGGAGCGTTCGTCGATGCTTCGGTGGCACGGCTGTCCGAGCAGATCCTGCAGCCCTCGGTCACCTCGTGGACTCGCCTCGAGCCGCAACCCCGGGACGCCACGCTTGAACGGTCGCTGCAGGCACAGGTCCGCGACCCTCTGTGGTTCCTCGCGCGCCAGTGGCAGGTCGGCGAATTCGCCGGAGAGGACGCGGGATCGCCGGTTCAGGCCACCCTCGGCCTGACCACACGCGCGCTGACCGGCTATCGGCCGGGGCCACTCGCCGCGGGCGGTCAGCCGGCCGCCCCCACCGTCGCTCTCGACAACTCGACCGCGCTGGAGACTCAGGTCGAACGCCGTCCGGTACACCTGAAGGTGCGCGGCAGCGTCCAACTGGGCCTGTTGTTCGAGGATTTGGCCGACGACGCGAGCCTGCCCGCAGCGACCGTGGACGCGTTCCGGACGGCGTTCCCGATCGCCGCGGCCGACCCCGACCCGTACCTGGCAGGCGTGGACGGCCTGGCGCTGCGCTCGCTCGCCGCTGGGCGCGCGCTGGACGGTGAGGCGCTGTTCCGGTCGGCGCAAGCCACCGCGGCGGGACAGATCGCGAATCCGCCTTTGCCCACCGAGGCGAGCGATCCGGCCACCGAGGCGGTGCTCGCCGACTTCGTCGCGCTCCGGGAAAGCGCCTTCACCGAGGACGTCAACGCCTCTGGCGGCGCGGGCGGCTCAGGTGGGTCCAGCGGCAGCACCGGCAGTGGTCCCGGCGACTCCTGGCAGTCGGCCGACCTCGACTACGCGTTCGCCGTCGAGGCCGTCTCGACGGACGGGAATTCCCTTGTTCTGGAGGCCGATTCGTTCCCGGGTGGCGAGCTCGACTGGTACTCCTTCACCAGCGGCTCCGGATCGACCGGTTCCACGCCGGTCGATCCGACGTACACGACGATCACCATGTTGCCCGGACACGTCTCCTTCCACGGGATGCCATCGGATCGCTGGTGGGGCTTCGAGGACGGCAAGACCGACTTCGGGCAACTGGACGCGCAGCACGTCGATCTCGCCAAACTGCTCGTGATGGAGTTCGCCCTGGTCTACGGCAACGACTGGTTCTACATCCCAATTCCGAGCCCGATCGGTTCGACGCAGACGGTCGACACGCTCGTCGTGACCGACACGTTCGGCGTGCGCACGTTGATCCGCCCGGTGGAGCAGTACCCGGTGCAAGGCAGTTCGCGACCTTGGTCGATGTTCAAGATCGCCGATCCGTCCGGCGCGGTCGGCAGCGAGATCCTGCTGGCCCCGACGCTCGGACAGACCGAGGACGCCGATCCGATTGAGGACATCCTGATCACCCGCGATCCCACCGCCGCGCTGGCCTGGGCTGTGGAGAACACCGTGTGGGGCGCGGCGGACGTCGGCGTCGACGGGTTCGAGGGCTACTTGGCGAGGCTGCGGGACGAGAACCAGGCACCGCCGCCACCGCCCGCCCCGGACATGCCCAGCGTCGCCTACACGCTGGAACATCCGCCGCCGGACAACTGGATTCCGCTCGTTCCGGTGCTGCCGTCGATCGGCGCGGCATCGGTGTTCCGGCGCGGCACCATGGACATCCCCGGTCCGGGCGACACGGTGATGCAGCTGACCGCCGTCGCCGAGCTCCTCGAGCCCGCCGGGCCTTTCTACCTCACCGACCGAGTGGTGACACCGATCGGCGTGAGCGCGCAACGCTATCTGCGCCGGACCCGGCTGCCCGACGGAAGCACCGTCACCTGGCTGGCGAACCGCAGCGGACCCGGCCGGGGCCTGGGCGCGTCCGGCCTGCAGTTCGACTATCTGCGCGACGCAACGAACAGCACCGGTTCGAGCGACTCAGGCGGCACTGACAGCGGGGCGGGCGCCACCAGTTCGAGCGGCACTGACAGCGGTGCCTCGGGCAGCCCCGCGCCACCCAGCTGACGATCGTCCGGGCAGCCGGGCCATCGCGCTGCGGTCGCTCTGCCGCGGCCCGCCGCGGAAGCTCGAGGCCCAAGGTGGCCATGATTCCCTCGAGCACACGGGGGAGAAGCTTCTGCAAGTCCGCCGCTCGCAGCCGCGCTGGCGGAAGCTGCCCTGCAATTCAACGCGGATCACGCCGGCCTCGCGGAGCACCTCGAGGTGATGCGAGAGCGTCGACATGCTGACCTGGTCGAGGGCGCCGAACTGGCCGCAGACGATCCTGTCGGACGCCGCGGTTTGCGACCTGTTCACGCGACCCCAGGAAACCGGCCCGCTTACGCAATCAGCAGGGCAGCCAGCCCCGATCAGTTGCTCGAAGGCCCGAAATCCGGGGCTTCACCAGCGCAGCCGGTGGTAGAAGCCGTCGAGGTCACGGCCCCGGAGCTTCCGAAGGCTCCTTCGCACCGAGCTCCTCGGTGTCACCACCGACATTGGCCGGTTTCCAGCAAGGTCCTCGGGTGCACTCCCCGGGGCCTTCGATCTGATCGAGCCACCGCTCTCGCAGCCCCGCCAGCGTTTCTCGCTCGAGTGGGATCTTGCCCTCGTTCGCCTCTTTCTCGAGGCGGGCCGCCTCCTCTGGGCCGCCCGCGGCTCCCCTCGAACCGTCGGGGTCGCGTACCGGTAGCGCTTGGAGGCGGGGTCCCGGCCGTGCGACACCCGCACCTGGCAAACGCGCGGAGGGCGTTCACGTAGGCTTTCCCTACACGGGATTGAGCGCATCGACGATGGACGGTTCTGAATAGGCCGTGCGCCGAAACGCAAAAGTCCTGCTGGAGAGGTGCGAGAGCGGCCGAATCGGACTCACTGCTAACCAGCAGAAAGCAGTCCATCCCGTCCGACCAAATCCATTCAGACGTTCTGACCTGGAGCATTATCCACGTCGTCTCTTTACGTCCGAACGCTTTCGTCCGCGTCTATGGCCAGGATTATGGCCAAGAAAATCCGCCTGATGCGATCGCCAAGGATCGCCACCGCGTCCGACCCCGCCGCGGAGAAGCGGCTCGTCGACTCATGGAACTGACTCGTCGTTTGGCCGCCGAACGCGCTGACCAAACTGATGCGGTTTCACTGACGCCTACGCCCCGTACAGGCATGTCTGGGGCAGGGGCTGGTTTGCTCCAAGCACGTTTCGGCCCCCAAGGCCAAAGCCACGCCGATGGCATTTAGCCACACGGCCCGCACGTTTCCCAGCCTGTGGGAGCCCTGAAGAGAGATGGAGGATCCCTTCAGGTCGCCGCTTCACAGCCGACCCTCCTGGAGGGCACACTGAAGTCCTGGTCACTCTTGCTTTGCCAGGAGCTCAATCACCATCCTCACGCTGAGAGGTAGATCATGGACGATCGACCGCCGATTCACTACGCGATGGCGGGTGACGTGAGCATCGCCTATCGCGTGATGGGTGAGGGTCCACTCGACCTTGTGTGGGTTCACGGGCTGGCGGGCAACCTTGAAGTCGACTGGGAGAGCCCATTTCTGGTCCAACTCTACGAGCGGTTGGCCGCGTTCTCGCGACTAATGATCTTCGACAAGCGAGGGGTGGGACTCTCGGATCGCAACGTCGGCGCGCCGACGCTCGAAGAGCGAATGGACGACGTTCGAGCGGTCATGGACGCCGTCGGATCGGAGCGTGCCGCCGTCATCGGCGTGTCCGAGGGTGGCCCGATGAGCGCTCTGTTTGCCGCTACCTATCCAGAGCGGACGATCGCGCTCGTCTTGTACGGGACCATGGCACGCGTGCGGCGCGACATCGACTATCCCCATGGCAACGAAGAGGCGATCGCCACGTTGTATCGAATCGTCGATCGCGGCTGGGGAACGGGCGAGTCGTTGGAGGTGTTCGCTCCGAGCCTCCTGGCAAACGAGCGTTCTCGTGAATTCATGGGTCGCGAGGAGCGGACATCGGGCAGTCCGGGCACCGTGCGGGCGTTCCTGGACACCTTGGTGGGAATCGACGTGCGTGCCGTGCTTCCGGCGATCTCGGTGCCCACGCTCGTCCTCCACGCCAGCGACGACGTTACGGTCCCGATCGACAACGGCCGGTGGCTCGCCGACCACATCGAGGGCGCCCGCTTCGTTGAGCTTCCCGGCGAACACCTGGCGTTCGCCCTGGAGCCGCGATTCGCCGATGAGATCGAGTCGTTTCTCACGGGCCGACATCATTCGGTCACCACCGACCGGGTCCTCTCGACCGTCCTGTTTTCCGACATCGTCGGCTCGACGGAGCAGGCCGTGGCAGGCGGTGACCGCCGCTGGAGGGAGCTGCTCGACCGACACGATGCCGTCGTGAATCGGGAGATCGAGACCTTCCGCGGGAAACTGGTCAAGTCGACTGGCGATGGCGTTCTCGCCACGTTCGATGGACCGGCGCGAGCAGTCTCTTGTGGCTGCCAGCTACGCGATAGCTTGCGTCCGCTCGGCATCGAAGTGCGTGTCGGCCTGCATACCGGCGAAATCGAAGTACGAGGCGAGGATATTGGCGGGATCTCCGTCCACATCGGTGCCCGTGTAGTAGCGGTCGCCAGCGCCAATGAGGTTCTCGTCTCGCGCACCGTCACCGATCTCGTGGCGGGTTCGGGTATCGAGTTCGCCGACCGTGGAATCCACCGACTCAAGGGCGTACCCGGTGACTGGCAACTGTTCGCCGTGACGAGCGTATAGGCGTCCGACGGCGACACCCGACGCTCGCCTTGTCGATACTGGACGGGAAACCACTGTGCCCCACTTCACCGGCTCGGAGTCAATCGCGAAACGTCCCCTATCGGCACGAGCGGGATATTGCATACGGCGGTAGCGTTCCCTTGGGTATCGAAAGTGAGGTCCGCTCTATGAAACGACTCATCTCTACGGTGGCCGTCCTTCAGGTGCTCGGAGCCGCGTGGCTAGTCGGTTCGGCCTTACCGGCTGGTGCATCTCACCCGGTGGCTGGGACCTACCAGTGGTTCGTGCAGGTGAATGCAGAACAGACAGTCGTCCTCTTGAGCAATCACACGGTGGGGTCTCCAAATAGCGGAACGTGGTCGGTGTCCAGTCGTGTCGTTACCGTGACGCTCCAGGGCGCGCCCGCAGGAGCACTCGAGTGTCAGAAGTACAACCAGCCCCCAAACTGCGCGTACAGCGCCGTGTCTACGGGCCGGAAGACACCGGCTGGCATCGCCACTCAGTCGCGTCCAGGCACATGGACGGGCTACATCGGTTCTCTGGCTTTGGTCACCTCGCCGTTCTACGCGGTGAGAACGGGTCCGTAAACACCAAGCGTCGGCGGGGCACTCCTGTCAATTCCGTGGCGTCGCCTATAAGCGCAACTAGCTGCCCCCGTCCGCCGGAACTGGGTGCCACTCTGCGGCACCATTGGGATAGGGCGGCCCTACCGGTCATGAGGTCGTCAGATTCGAGTTGCCACCGCTAGAACATGTCCGCAGTACGGCCTTAGCTCGGTCGTCACCGCAGCCTCCACGAGCGTTGCCCCTGCTGCAGCTTCACCGAGTTCGGCTTCCAGAGCCTCTCGCTCGGCGAGGATCGCACCGAATCCCGCCGCGACTTGGTCTTCCCAGTGTGGGATTTGGCCGTACTGATTGACCACGAAGCCGACTTGTTCGAGCAGCGGTCGGTAGTCCGATATGGCGTCTTCCCAAAACGGCAGCCCAGCAACCCGTTCCGGGTCAAGCTCAAAGGCCACGAATGCGAATCGTCCACGAGGACGGAGAATCCTGGCAACCTCAACCAGTGCGACCGACTTGTCGCGGACATATTGGAGGGCATCAACGCTCATCACTGCATCGGCTGAGGCTGCTTCGAGGCCGGTTGCCTCAAAGGTCCCTTGATTGAATGTCGCCCTCCCGCTCATCCCCAGAGCTCCGACCCGCTCGGACGCGCGCTTCGCAGCCATAGAGGACAGGTCTATGCCCAGCAGGCGACAACCGGTTTTCCTTGCCGCCCACAAGCCTGGGCCGCCAGCTCCACACGCCAGATCAACAAGAAGTTGATTAGGAATGAGGGAGAAATAGTCAAGACCTGTGGATGAGAATCTGACGGACTACGCGGCGACCTCTTCGTTCAGCTCGTCTGATCGCTCGACCATCACCCCTTTCTCGAACGTCGCGCCGGCACGAACCAGCGCGACGAGGTGCGGTGCGTTGAGGGCCCGCCAGCGGGACTCGGCCGACTCGATCAGTTTGTAGGCCATGGCCAGTCCGGCCGCCCGCGAGCCCGGTCCCTTGGTCACCTTGGTGCGCAGGCGCACCGTGGCGAAGGTGGACTCGATCGGGTTGGTGGTCTTGAGATGCACCCAGTGCTCGGCGGGGAAGGCATAGAAGGCCAGCAGTTCCTCGCGGTCCTTTTCGACCTTCTCGGTGGCCTTGGGCCACTTGGCCTCGTAGTCCCTCACAACGCGTCGAGCGCCTTGTCGGCGTGGGCCCGGTCCTCGGCGTCACGAACTTCGCAGAGCGCGGCCCGAGCGGCGGGCTGGGCCGACTTGGGCAGGGCGTTCATGACGTTGGCCATCTTGTGGACCCAGCAGCGCTGGTGCACCGTGTCGGGGAAGACCTCGCTGAGCGCCCCCCAGAACCCGAGAGCCCCGTCGCCGACAGCGAGGACCGGAGCGCGCATGCCTCGGCGCTTGAGTCCGCGCAGCACGTCGGCCCACGACTCGGTCGACTCGCGGTGCCCGTCGGTGATCGAGACGAGCTCTTTGGTCCCATCGGTGCGCACGCCCACGATGACCAGGGCACACAGGCGGGCCTCCTCGAGGCGCACGTTGAAGTGGATGCCGTCGGCGAAGAGGTAGACGTAGTCGACATCTTTGAGGGACCGATGCGCGAACCGCTCACGCTCGCGTTGCCAGTCGCTCGTCAGCCGAGTCATCACCGAGGCCGAGAGCCCGGCCGCCGAGCCGAAGAACTCCTCGAGCGTGGGCACGAAGTCACCCGAGCTCATCCCGTGCAGGTACATCAGCGGGAGCACCTCGGCCACCTTGGGAGACTTCCGCGCCCACGGGGGCAGGATCGAACTGCGAAACCGCATGCGTGCCCCGGTCTCCTCGTCGACCCGGCGGTCGTCCACCCGCGGCGCTCGGACCTCGATCGGCCCGGCTCCGGTGACCAGCGACCGCGGCTCGGCGTGTCCGTTGCGTACGACCAGGCGATGACCGTGTTCGTCGACCTCGTGAATCAGGCTCGAGATGTAGCTGTCGACCTCGGCCTCGAGGGCCGCGGCCAGCATCCGCCTCGCACCCTCGGCCACCAGCTCGTCCAGCCCGTTCGACAGCTCCGCGCTCGTGTCGTCGTCAACATGTACTCTCAACATCGGCGTTCCTTCCTGCCAGCGTGTCACCGCCGGCGAACTTTTTTGGTCAAACAGGAAGGTACGCCGCGCCTCCGTTCAGGTGGTGCATCCACAGGTTTCGGTTATAACTCGGAATGAGGGTCAAGCCTTCGGTCAGAAAGTGCAGTTGTGCAAGCGGAAGGAAGCTGATGTGAGCGAACTCCTCTGGGTAGTCGGAGCCGGTCACGTGCTCCCGCCAGATGCGACGCAAGGTCGGACTTTCACCCCACCTGGCGTAGAACGCCTCATACCCGCTGGCTACCAAATCGCTGCTATCTGACACAGCGGCAGCGTAGAGCCTCGCCCGAAGTAGCGAACTCCTTCCGCCAGTTCTTCTCTGGTTCCTCACTCGGAATGATGTCGCCCAGGACTGCCCCAGTTCATTGATACTTCTCTGAGGGTCCACCGCTTGATTGCTGGTCCTGAATAGCTTCGGGAGTGCTGGTGGGTCCGGTCTGACTTGGAGTCCCGTGACACCTTGCGGTGTCGTCGACCGAGGCCTTCCAGCGGCACATTTACAGCGGCACGTCCCGTCTCGAAGGTGGGGTGATTGGCCCGACTTGCTACCAACAGGTCGGACCGCCCGTCGCTCCGATCCGGAACGGCCGTGCCATCCCTAACTCCGTTAACAGGAGGGATGACCATGACCATCGTAGAAGCTGCGCGTGGGATCACCGGTGGCGTCGATACCCATCGTGACGTCCATGTCGCGGCCGCCCTCGACCCCCTCGGCGGGCTGCTCGGCGCCTTCTACGCCCTCGTCCTCTACGCACGCGTGGCTGCCGAACGGACCGGACGACCGCCCGAAGCAATCGCAATCGCGATTGCCGAGCGACGAGGTGTCGATCTCGGAGCTTCCTAACCGCCGGCCACGAAAGCCACGACGACGTAGGCAGCATGGCGGTCGAAGTTCTCGCGCCGGCGGTCATAGATGGTGGTCGTCCTCGGATCGGCGTGACGAGCCGCGATCTGGACGTCACGGAGCGGCACCCCAGCATCGAGCGCCGCCATAATGAACGCGGCCCGGAGCATATGGGGATGGACGATGCCGAGGCCGGCCCGCTTGCCGATGGAGCGGACCCAGCGGTGTGCCGTGCGGCGGTCGAGGCGTTGGCCGTCGTGGCGATGCAGGATTGGCCCCTCGCAGCGCTCTCCGATTGCCAGGTCGATCGTCCTGGCCACCCTCGGGACGAGCGGGATCACCGCAGGCTTGTTGCCCTTGCCGACGATTCGCAGCGTCCGATGTCCCCGGTCAAAGCCAAGGTCCTCGGCGTTGGTGGCACAGGCTTCGCTCACTCTCAGGCCGTTGAGGCCGAGGAGGGCGGCCAGCGCAGCATGGTCTCGGTCGTAGCGCTCGGCGGTGAAGAGGAAGGTTCCGAGGTCGCAGCGATCGAGGCCACGGCAATCGCTCGGATGGACCTTGGGCCGACGGGCGTACTGCGCCGGGTTCGACGCGATCCGGCCATCGATGTGGGCGAAGCGATAGAACCCGCAGATCGTGGACAGCCGGCGATCGATCGTCGAAGCCGCCAGACCGCGCTCCTCCATGGCGCTCCGCCACAGCTCGATATGAGCCCGCCTGGCCTCGAGCACCTCGAGACCAACATCGGTGCACCACTGAAAGAACGCGCGCAGGTCGTAGCGATATGTCTCAAGGGTTCGGCCGCCATAGCGGGCCAGGTACGCCGCCGCGGCCATCTGGGCTTGAGCGAACGAATCGGCGTCGCGAGCGCTGACAAGCGCTACTGAACTTGACGTCGGGGTGGGCATGACATCCTTGTTGTGTTGAGGAGGACAGCGAACACCTATGCGAGCTTCAACGCTGGAGGACCCGAGGTGACGCGGGAATCGCGAGGGTCGACGTCGCGAAACGGCCCCGCCTTCCCAGGGGGGAGTAAGAAGACGGGGCCGGTCGCTCAGAGTGGAAGCGCTCCCGTCTTAGCACCGGCTTTCGAGGTCACCGCTGCAAAGTCGGATTAACAGTGCGTGAACCCGCGGGACGCCTCCGCATCCCAGGCCGGCGATAGGGGCAGTGCCTCAGGGCCTCGAGAATGGCTGCCTGCGTGGCCAAGCCCCTGGTTGTGAGGTGACGGGACACATTTTCCGCTGAGCTGTCATATACAGAGTGTGAGCGCATGGACGGAGCAGTCGGACGCCGAGTTATTGGTCCTAGACGACCCCGACGCCTTTGCCGAGCTCTACGACCGACACGTAGGCCAGATCCTCGCCTGGTCGAGTGTCCGGGTAGGTGACTATGACGCCGATCTAACCGCCGAGGTCTTTGCGGCGGCGTGGCATAGCCGAAAGCGGTTCCGAGACGAGCACGATGGCACCGCACTTCCGTGGCTCTATGGCATCGCTCACAATGTGTTTCGGTCATCCTTGCGCAAGCGAAGGGTCGAGTACGGCGCTCGGGAGCGTCTGGGCCTCCCGATCACAGTCGTGCACGCCGACTTCGAGGCCGTCGACGACCGCTTGTCGTTTCCCTCGGCTGTCCTTCGAGAAGTCGCGAACCTCCCGGACTCAGAGCGCGAACTGCTCGTTCTGCGCTCGGTCGAGGAACGGCCCTATAGGGAGATTGCCCGGCGCCTCCAGTGCACTCCCGTCGCAGCTCGCCTGCGCGTATCTCGATCGCTCCGTCGTCTCCATCTGGCCCCAGGAGGGTTCTGACATGACCACGCTCCAACCTGAGCTCCAGTCGTTCCGCCACGAGCTGCGTGCGGCCGTCGAGGCCGATCTGGTTCGGCACCGAGATCACCGGCGCTACCTCAGGCGAGCGGTTGCGCTTGGCACGCCGGCGGGGCTTGCCGCGTTGGGCCTCAGCCTCGCTCTTGTGCTGGGAGCTGGAAGCACGCCGAGTCCTGCCGACGCAGCGATCCTCGCGTCTGCTCAAGGCGCTCTCACTCCGCCGCCCGATTCGGTGTTCCATGTCGCCGCCACGATCACCGTGGGGTCGAGTGCTGCCCAGCCCTACGCGCTGTGGGCCGTCGGATCCTCGTATCGGTTCGTCAAGTTCGGCTACGAAGCCGCGTGGAACGGAACGACGATGTCCAGCTATGACGCCGCTTCCAACACGATCTACGTCGGGATATACAGCCCTCCGAACCACGCGCCGGTCGACACGGCCGCCACCATCCGCTCTCTCATCTCGTCGGGCCAGGCGCACGTCGCTGGTTCGGCTGTCGTGGACGGGGTCCCGGCCTACGTCTTGTCATTGTCGGGTCTGCCGGTGGGTGGCGGGCTCACCAATGGCACCTATGACGTCGCCAAGAGCGACTACCACCCCTGCTCCTTCAGACGACGGTGGCGTGTCAGCAGGGACAGTGCTCAGAGACCGTGCACTTCCTGACCTACGAGTGCCTGCCCGCGACTCCTGCCAATCTCTCCCTACTCGATCTGAGGGCACAACACCCTGGCGCGACCGTGGTGAACGCGGGCGGAGTCCCCGGTGTTGGGACATCTTTCGGTAGCGATTGATTCGCCGACACGTCCGGGTCGACTGGATCGCTAGAGGCGGCTTCCCAGGCAGCTCCCAGAGCCGGCGAATTGAGGCACTCCGAGATCTGAGACATTTGGAGTTGTTGACCCTCCCCGGTAGCTGGCATCTCACTGCTCCGAGCTCGTGAAATCGGGCAAACTGCGGAGGTGAGCTTCGATCAGTATGCGCCCTACGGGTCCGTCGTTGAGTCCAGTCTTCGGGTCGTGACTTGGAACGTATGGGGCCGCTACGGGCAATGGCAGGAGCGACAAGCGGCAATCGAGAAATCGTTGGCCGCGGCGAATCCCGACATCATCTGCCTGGTCGAGTCCTGGTCGAGTGCCGAGACAACGCAGGCCAAGCTCATTGCCGCCCGGCTAGGCGTGGAACATCACGTCTTCGCCGGCGACTGGGACCAGGGCGATTGGGTTTCGGGCATCGGTCTGGTTTCTCGCTGGCCGCTCGAGATAGTCGAACGCCGAAAGCTACGAGGAGAGGATGATTCTGGAGTGGGAGAGGTGCTGGCCGTCACGATCGGAGGCGACCGGGGGCCTGTTCAGTTCTTTGCCGTGATGCTGGACTACCCGCTTGGTGCGAGCATCGTGCGCCAGGCCCAAGTCCGGGACCTTGCCCAACTCATTTCTTCGACCACCCACCGTCGCCACCCGATAGTGGTGTGCGGAGACTTCAATGCCGGACCCGACTCCGACGAGATCCGCATGCTCACCGGACACAGTGCCACCGCAGCACCGGGACTGGTGTTCTACGACGCCTGGGACGTTGCCGGAGACGGAACTGCTGGCATTACCTGGTCCAACCGCAATCCTTTGGCGGCGGTCGCACTGTATCCAGATCGACGATTCGACTACGTGTTGTCGGCGTGGCCGCGACTTGGAGGAGTGGGACACCCCACGTATTGCGAGCTGCTCGGCCTGGTACCGGACGACCATCTCCAACTCTCGGACCACTACGGAGTCCTCGCCGACCTCCGATACTGACTCGACCCGAGGGGGAGTCTGCCGCGACACAATGCCGGCGGTATGGGATGGCCTATAAGGAGTCGGATACTCCGCCGGTCCTAGCCCCGGGGTGCGAAGAACTCAAGTGCGATGTTGTCGGGATCTCGAAACGACAATGCCGAGTAGTAAGGCGTGTCCACGATGCCACCGTTGGGGATGCCGAGTTCGTTCAGACGGATTTCCCATGCCTTTAACTCATCGCGGTTGGCACAGCCGAAAGCCAGATGATCGAGCCCCGGCCGCCGCTCGTTGAACGGCTCAGTGCTGTCCAAGTCAGGGAACCGGGTTACGCCAACGATTGTGCCGCCGGTAAGCCAAGCGACGCGCTGGAACGGACCTGTGTCCTCGTCAAGGATCGGGTCCGAGCCGAACAGATCCTTGTACCAAGGCACACTCCGTTCAAGGCTCGTAACCGTTAGTGCCACGTGAGTAATCGCAGGGAACTCAGGCATCTCTTTTCTCCCCTTCGCACCTCGTGGACGCAGCGAATGCTACCTCTTTGGCTGGCAACTCTCGGGGAGTAAAAGCTATCTGGCAGCACCAGTCGCCGCGCTAACTGAGGCCCCAGTCCCGGCGATCGGGGGCAGCATTGTCGTCAGCCCGTTTGCCTCTGTGTTCCCGTGTCTCTTGAAGCGCGAAGCTCGATGATCTGTGCCAACCGGGGACGTAGCCACTGCTTGATCCTGTCCAAGAGTCTGGTGTCGTGGGTAGTCGCGGGCGGAGCTTCGCCTGAGCGGACGGCATCTCCGAGTGCGTCGGCCAGCACTCCGATGAGAGTTGGAAGCTCGCCGATTTCGATGGGTGTGGATGCAACACAAACGTCGTCTCGCCAATGGCTGACGACGACCTTGTGCGGCTCGGGGTGCCGGGTCACCCGGAGGACAGCTCCCCGCCCACGAGCGTCGGGAATGGTCAACCTCCGCTGCCGCATTGGCCAACTGTCCGCCCAATCGGAATCGGTGTCAAGCGCCCATGACCCGGCGTTGGCTATGTAGATGAGCTTGGCCAAGGCGACTCCTCCGACCAGGACCCGGCCCACGAGAGCTTGGACCGGCCACAGCCAGATCTCTGCCCCACCGATCCGGCAGCGAGGATTGAATTAGGCCGCTGACGGTCCACCACTCCGGAGGGAGAACTGGTCAGCGTGTGGGTGCGTGCCCGAGCCAGGTCTGACTCCATCAAATCCGGCTGACGTCCTCTTGGACTGTCCTGAAGTCGATCCGTCGGCCTGGCTCGGACACTTACCCGACACCAGCCAGTCCGACGGAGTGACCTCATAGGAGCCTGCCGCACAGGCCCATCGCTGTCCTGTCCATCGTCTGACTGGTGCGGTGCCACCCACCCAGCGAAGGAAAGGATGACGATGACCACTATCGCGCGCAATCACCGGCGGGGTCGACACGCACCTCGACGTCCACGTTGCAGCCGCCCTCGACGAACGAGGCGCACTTCTCGGCGTGGAGAGCTTCCCGACGACGCCCGCGGGCTATCGGCGGCTGCTGGCTGGCTCGAGTGCTTCGGCACCCTCGAGCTCGTCGGCGTCGAAGGGACGGGCAGCTACGGGGCCGGGCTGACCCGGCACCTCCTGCCCACCAGATCGCGGTCGTCGAGGTCGACCGGCCCAACCGCCAGCGCCGCCGGCGCACGGGCAAGTCCGATCCCGAAGACGCCGTGGCGGCGGCCCGGGCGGCCCAAGGCGGCGAGGCGACGGGCTCGGCCAAGACGAGAGACGGAAACGTCGAGGCCATGCGGGTGCTGCGCGTCGCTCGGTTTCGGCCCGGCGCAGTCGGACCCAGGCCCTCAACCAGATGCGCAGCCTCATCTCGACCGCCCCGACGGGCTGCGCAGCGAGCTCCGGGACCTCTCCATCTACCAGTTCTCACCTGGCCAGTGCCTATCGGCACACCGGGCGGACCGACGTAACGACGATGACCAAGCTCACCCTTGCGCACGCTGGCGCGCCGGGCCCTCTCCCTCGAAGAGGAGGTCAAAGAGATCGACCGGCTGCTTAAGGCCCTCGTCGCCGAGACCGCACCGGAACTGTGCGCCGTCGACGGGGTGGGCACCGACGTTGCTTCGGCCCTCTTGGTCGCCGCCGGCGACAACCCCGAGCGCTCAAGAACGAAGCGACCTTCGCCAAGCTCTGCGGGTGTCTCCCCTCGATGCCTCGAGTGGCAAGCAGGAGCGTCATCGCCTCAACCGGGGCGGGGATCGCCAGGCCAACTCGGCGCTGTGGCACATCGTCTTCACCCGCATGGTCAAGGACCCAAGGACCCGCCACTACATCGAGCGACGGATGAAGGACGGGCGGACCAAGAAGGAGGCGATCCGCTGCCTCAAGCGCTACGTCGCCCGGGAGGTGTTCGTCGCGCTCCCTCGCTCACAATTCGCTCTTGACAATCCATAGGAGCATCGTTATGGGGCACCCTCAACCGGAATGGTGGCCGCGC
>CAVXPD010000005.1:0-212360 GCA_963763575.1 uncultured Acidimicrobiaceae bacterium | reverse complement strand
GGCTCTTTCACTTCTCCCATCGCCTTCCTGGTCGCCGGCACTACGGAGCGGTGCAACGTCCAACCGTTCGCCCGAACCGGTGACGATCTCCACCAGTTCGTTGGGTTGGCCATCTCGGTGCGCTTCGCCGCCACGGCTTTGGTTTCGACGATCATCTCGACGCGGGCGCTGTCGTAGAGGAGCCGGACGGTGAACAGGCCGACGCCTAACGGCGCCCGTCCGACGGTGCGGATCGGCCCGAGACTGGCCAGGTGCCCGCAGCAACGCCAACGCGTACGATCGCGCCCGAGCGTTGGGTGGCGCGTGTGCGGAGACTTCAATGCCGGACCCGACTCCGACGAGATCCGCATGCTCACCGGACACAGTGCCACCGCAGCACCGGGACTGGTGTTCTACGACGCCTGGGACGTTGCCGGAGACGGAACTGCTGGCATTACCTGGTCCAACCGCAATCCTTTGGCGGCGGTCGCACTGTATCCAGATCGACGATTCGACTACGTGTTGTCGGCGTGGCCGCGACTTGGAGGAGTGGGACACCCCACGTATTGCGAGCTGCTCGGCTTGGTACCGGACGACCATCTCCAACTCTCGGACCACTACGGAGTCCTCGCCGACCTCCGATACTGACTCGACCCGAGGGGGAGTCTGCCGCGACACAATGCCGGCGGTATGGGATGGCCTATAAGGAGTCGGATACTCCGCCGGTCTTAGCCCCGGGGTGCGAAGAACTCAAGTGCGATGTTGTCGGGATCTCGAAACGACAATGCCGAGTAGTAAGGCGTGTCCACGATGCCACCGTTGGGGATGCCGAGTTCGTTCAGACGGATTTCCCATGCCTTTAACTCATCGCGGTTGGCACAGCCGAAAGCCAGATGATCGAGCCCCGGCCGCCGCTCGTTGAACGGCTCAGTGCTGTCCAAGTCAGGGAACTGGGTTACGCCAACGATTGTGCCGCCGGTAAGCCAAGCGACGCGCTGGAACGGACCTGTGTCCTCGTCAAGGATTGGGTCCGAGCCGAACAGATCCTTGTACCAAGGCACACTCCGTTCAAGGCTCGTAACCGTTAGTGCCACGTGAGTAATCGCAGGGAACTCAGGCATCTCTTTTCTCCCCTTCGCACCTCGTGGACGCAGCGAATGCTACCTCTTTGGCTGGCAACTCTCGGGGAGTAAAAGCTATCTGGCAGCACCAGTCGCCGCGCTAACTGAGGCCCCAGTCCCGGCGATCGGGGGCAGCATTGTCGTCAGCCCGTTTGCCTCTGTGTTCCCGTGTCTCTTGAAGCCCGAAGCTCGATGATCTGTGCCAACCGGGGACGTAGCCACTGCTTGATCCTGTCCAAGAGTCTGGTGTCGTGGGTAGTCGCGGGCGGAGCTTCGCCTGAGCGGACGGCATCTCCGAGTGCGTCGGCCAGCACTCCGATGAGAGTTGGAAGCTCGCCGATTTCGATGGGTGTGGATGCAACACAAACGTCGTCTCGCCAATGGCTGACGACGACCTTGTGCTGCTCGGGGTGCCGGGTCACCCGGAGGACAGCTCCCCGCCCACGAGCGTCGGGAATGGTCAACCTCCGCTGCCGCATTGGCCAACTGTCCGCCCAATCGGAATCGGTGTCAAGCGCCCATGACCCGGCGTTATGGGGCACCCTCACCCGGAATGGTGGCCGCGCGTTATGGGGCATGGGCCCTTTGGCAATCGTCCCCTATGAAGTGAATAGGGGTGTACGGTGCCCCATGGGGGACCCGACGAGAGGGTCCACGTCATTGACGACGCCTTGGCACGACGCCGCCAAGGAAGGACGACGTCACGGCTACCAGCATCGTTGATGCAGGGACTTCACGGGCAACCACGAGGGCCGCACCTGGCTGGGAGCGGTATGCGTGGTTGGCAGGAATCCTCTTCGTTCTTGCCGTGATTGCGGAATCCGCGATTGGGCTAGGGGTCGGCATCAACCAGAACGACTCGGCCGCGAAGATCGCGAACACGCTCGCCGATCACAGGAACCGACTGGTGGTCGTCGAGGGTTTCTGTGTCGTCTACGCCGCCATGTTTCCGATCTACCTATGGAAGCTGTACGACCGTCTCCTACACACGGATGCCGAGGGCTCGGGTGCTCTCGGCTCCTTGCTGCTGGTCGGTGGCGTGCTGTTTGTCGCTCTTCACGCGGTCAGCGACATCGGGATCTACGGCGTGCTCGACGGGAAGCTCGCGACGTTCGGTGCGCAACACGACCACAGTGTCTCCTACACGCTGTACCTGTTGACCTATGCCGTGGACAGCGTCGCCGACGTCTTCGGCAGCCTCTTCGCGTTCGCTGCTGGGGTGCTCGTGTTCAGGAGTGGAGTCTTGCCGCGGTGGCTTGGGTGGGTCTCGATCCTCGCCGCGCCCCTGCTCTTTCTGCAGGCCTTCGGACTCGGCGGTGTGATCGCATCGTTCGGGCTAGTTCTCGACCTGATCGGATTCGTGCTGCTCCTGCTCTTCGTTCTCTTGAGCAGCATCATTCTTTTGAGGCAGGAGCGTTTTCCCCAGGACCGAGGGAAGGCATCGTCATGAAGTCAAAGCGGATCTACACCCCCAGTCGGATCGTTGCCCTGGTGGTCATCGGGGTACTGCTGTTCGGCCTGGTGTACATCGGGTTCGCACCCGGCGACGCCGCGGTCTCGGTCCCGCAGGGGGCGCACGCCGGCCAGCTGACGATGCACCCGTGCACCTATTCCACCGAGAAAGGCGGCTACCGCGCCGACTGCGGAACGCTCGTCGTGCCCGAGAACCGGGCAGACCCCCGGTCGCGCCTGATCGCGCTGCCAGTGACCCGGATCCTGGCTCGCTCATCGCACCCGTTGGCGCCAATCTTCCATCTCAACGGCGGCCCTGGCATCACCAACATGACGTTTCCCCAAGCGAACCGCCTGGCCGCCCAGCACGATGTCGTCATGGTCGGCTACCGCGGCGTCGACGGCTCTTCGGTGCTGAACTGTCCCGAGGTGACGTCGGCGCTCCAGAGCTCCGCGGACTACCTCGGCAAAGCGTCGCTGAGCGCGTACTCCCAGGCTTTCGCCTCGTGCGCGCAGCGGCTTGAGCGATCCGGCGTTGACCTCGCCGGCTACACGCTGGCGGAGCAGGCCGACGACATCGAGGCCGCTCGCGTCGCGCTCGGCTACAAGCGCATCGACCTGCTCAGCGAGAGCGCCGGGACCCGTCTGGCGATGACCTACCAGTGGCGGTACCCGAACAGTGTCGATCGCTCGGTGATGATCGGGGTCAACCCGCCCGGGAACTTCATTTACAGCGGAGCCGAGATCGATCAGGGGATCGAGCGTTACTCGGCGCTGTGCGCGAAGCAGCCTGCTTGCCGCGCCCGCACCAAAAACCTCGCCGCGAGCGTGCAGCACACAGCGGCAGACATGCCGAGCAGTTGGTTCTCCCTGCCGATCAAGCGGGGCAACGTCTTGGTCGGGACGTTCCTCGGGCTCACGGAGGCGAACTCGGACAGCGGTTCGCCACTGACCGGGCCGATGACCCTCAACTCGTGGATCTCCGCCGCGCAGGGCGACCCGAGCGGCCTGTGGTTCCTCTCGGCGGTGGCCAATCTCGTCCTCCCCCAGTCGTTCGTCTGGGGCGAGTTTGCAAGCATCGGGATGGCCGACGCGCAGCCCGTCGAGCGCTACTTCAGCTCCGGCGCGGACCGGGGCTCGATCATCGGCAATCCCCTCGGGGAGTTCTTGTGGGGGGCAGGAGGCATGGCTCACGCCTGGCCGGCCAACCCGGGCGAGAACCAGTACACCAGCGTGCAGAACTCGAACGTCCCGACGCTGCTCATCGGCGGGACGCTCGACTTCGAAACGCCGGCCCAGAACGCCACGAAGGAGCTGCTGCCGCACCTTTCCAACGGGCATCAGGTCATCCTGTCCGGGCTCGGGCACGTGGATGACTTCGACGCCTACGAGCCGAGCGCCAGCACGCAGCTGCTGACCACGTTCTACGCCACCGGCCAGGTCGACACGTCCCGCTACACCCCGAACGTGGTCAGCTTCGCCACATCGCAATCGCAGGCAGCGATTGCCAAGAAAACCCTTGCGACAATGGTCGGCGTCGCCTTGTTGGCAGTGATCTGGCTCGTGGTGTTGGCGATCCGGATCCGCCGCCGAGGCGGTACCGGCCGCAAGACGGGCGCATGGATCCGTTCGGCCGGTCCGATCGTGTTCGGACTCGGCGGATGGTTCCTCGGCGCACTGTTGATACTGCGGTTCTGGCTCTGGCCAAGCCAGCGGCTCGACGACGAGCTGCTGGCAGTGGTCTCGATCGCGGTGCCGATCTGGCTCGGGGTCTACGCCGGCTGGGTCCGCACCGACACGCCGAAGGCGATGCGGGCCAAGGGCATCGGTGCCGCGGGTGTCGGTGCGGTGGTCGGAGCCGTACTCGGGTTCAACGTGACTAGCGGGCTCGTGGCGTTGATCACGACGATCATCGGTGCGGCCGCCGTATCGAACCTGAGCCTGCTCGTGCTCGACATCTGGACCGAGCGGGCCGCCTCCCGGGGAACGGCCGCTCCGGCGGTGGATCCGTCGGAGACGGAGTATCTGGAGCCGGCCCTGCACTGATCGCCCGAACCGTGTCGGGGAAACCTTGGAGGACTCCCCGACACGCGCGTCTGTGATGGCGAGTGAACGGATCGAGTACGGCGGCCCCGAGATTCCCCCATCCGAGCGGACCGACGCGTCCCAATAACACGCCGAACATGCCGGTTTGCCTGTCCCAGTCGTGCGGGGCTACCCCCCCGAAGCGGGCACCAACCACATCGAGGAGCGCACTCGAGAGCCTTCGCGAGGCGGGCGGTTGGCATCGCGGCGACCGGGTCAGTCGGCTCCGCAGATTCTTGTGAAAGCCGCCCCAGCCCTCTTCCGGCGCACGAGATCTTGTTAGCCGGTGGTGGGTACCCGCATGAGTCACGGAGCCATCTCGGCCTACGAGATCGGGTTCTGGTGACGACAGAGCGACTGGCTCCTGCCCGAAGTTGTTTGCACGGCCACGCGTCGTTTCGTGCGCCCTTTCTTTGGCTGAACATGCGGAACGCGAACTTGCCGCCGCAAGATTCGACAGCGCCTCTCGACACACTCAGGCGTTCGCCAAAAAAGATCGCAAATTGCTATACACACACTTGCTTCACCACGGTGCGAAGCCACTCCGCCCCTGCCTTCGGGACCCTCCTTGGGGTGTCGCACGCGCCGCAATAAGGACCGACACGCGTCCAGGCCGGCCGATTCCGGCCGCCCTGATCCATTGTGTCCACTCAGTTCAGTAACCGAACTTTCAAGGGCCGAGGCGCCCGACATGTCGGACGCCTCGGCGATGCCGACCTTGACAGCTCTGGTCAGTTCGCGTCGAGGAGTTGGAAGACCTCGTTGACCAGGGATGTGGACATTCGTGTGGACATTCGTGTGGACGTCCACAACGTTGACGCTGGGGAGTCGGGACCCGTTTGCGATGGGGCTCGGGGAAACGCGACTGTGCGCGCCACCTGCCGGAGTTTCACGCTCCAGACTCGGCCACCCTGACGTGAGCGTCCGAAATACTTCCACCAAGAACTTCAGCCGCCCTTCGGTCAGAGACGTCCATGACGTGCGCGTACGTCTGCAACGTCAGGGTCGGGCGAGAGTGTCCGAGTCTGCCGGCCACTGTGCGAACGTCGACGCCGCCGGCCAACATCACGGTCGCGGCGAAATGGCGGAGGTGATGGAGGCGGATGTGAGTCAGTCCGAGGTCGTTGCGCAAAGCAATGAACCGGGAGGTGACGCCGCCCGGCCGCAGTGGCGAGAGGTAGTCGGGCGATGAGGACCAGAGATGGGCGTCCGCATCGAGTGAGGTACCGACGACTGCGCAATGGGCAACCGCTCGCTCCCGAAGGAGTTCGAGTATCGACAGCGTCGCGCCGTCGAGGGCCATCTTCCTGACGTGGCCCGTCTTGGTCGATCGGATCTCTACCCGCCCCGGAAGATCCGAGACGGATCGCCGTACGAGGAGTACGCCTTTCTCGAAGTCCACGTCCGACCATCGAAGACCACAGAGCTCGCCGCGCCGGCAGCCGGTCGTTGCTGCGACGAAGAGCAGCGTGGCCAGTTCGGGATCCTTCTCCTCTGCTCGTTCGATGAGGAGCTTGATCTCCTCCGGCGTCGGCGCATCCGGTTCGTTCCGCTCGATGCTCGGGGGAGATGCCTGCGCCGCTGGGGAGTGCTCGAGGAGGCCCCACTTGACGCCCTGGTTCAGGGCGGCCGAGCAGACGGCGTGATACCGACGGACGCTGGTCGCTGAGAGGCCCCGCTGACTCAATCGGTCGTAGAAGGCGTCGAGGTCCGATCCCTCTAGCTTCCTGAGGTCCTTCGCCCCCAGTTCTGTTGCGATGGCGGCAGCCATCCGGCGGTTTTCGACCAACGTCTTGGGAGCTCGTCCACGGGCCTCGATGTGGTCGAGCCAGCGATTGAGAAGGCCCCCGAAGGTCTCCTTGGTCAGAGGGATCCGTCCCTGCGAGGCCTCATTGACCAGTCGAGCCGCCTCCTTTTGGGCATCGCGTCGTCCGCCGTGGACGGTGGCGTGCGCGTACCGGTAGCGATGGGTGTCGGGGTCCCGACCCAGGGCCACCCTGATCTGCCAAACGCCTGGCGATCGCTCACGTAGGCTTCCCCTCACGGAGTGCAGTTTAGCGATTATGGTCAGATTATGGCCAGGAGTTTTGATCGCTGGACAAAACTCCTACTGGAGAGGTGCGAGAGCGGCCGAATCGGACTCACTGCTAATGAGTTGACCTGGGTAACCGGGTCCGAGGGTTCAAATCCCTCCCTCTCCGCTCGGAGCTCGGGCACCCGGTGCCGGATGCCCCGGAATGTCGGCCCGCCTCATGGCGGGCCTGCCGTCCCCGTCGCGTCGCCGGCGTCGGTGGGGTGCGGCCTTGGTGCGAGGAGTGTGTGCGAAGTCGTGGGTCGCTACTACATGCAGACCCTGGGATGCCCGAAGAACCAGGTGGATTCCGACAAGCTCGAGGGGTACCTCGAAGCCGAGGGGTACGACAGCGTCACCGATCCCTCCGACGCCGACCTCGTCGTCGTCAACACCTGTGCGTTCATCGAGGCTGCTCGCCAGGAGTCGATCGAGACGATCCTCGGCCTCGCCGACCAGCGCCGCTCGGGCGCCCGCCTCGTGGTCACCGGCTGCATGGCCGAGCGGTACGGGGACGAGCTGCGCGACGCGTTGCCCGAGGTCGATCTCGTGGCCGGTTTCGGCCACGACCTCGTTGGGTCTCCGGCCGCGACCGACGCCGTGGCCGTTTCGCTGGGCGACACCCGCACTCCCCGGCGCGACGCCTCGGTGGCATCGACGGGAGGCAGCTTCGACCTCCTCGAGCTGCCCCGCCCCGCCGCGCGCGCCCCCTGGGCCTACGTGAAGGTCGCCGAGGGCTGCGACCGCATCTGTGGCTTCTGCGCCATTCCGTCCTTCCGGGGCAAGCAGCGTTCCCGCTCCCACGAGGAGATCCTGGCCGAGGTCGACGCTTTGCTCGGTCCCGACCCGCAAGCGGGGAGCGGGAGACCCCCTCTCCGTGAGGTCGTCCTCGTTGCCCAGGACCTCGCCTCCTTCGGCCGCGACCGCACCGGCCCCGGCGCCCGCGGGCGCGTCGGCCGTGACGCCGACGGCCACTCGCCGATCGCCGCCCTCACCCGTGCGGTCTCGGCCAAGGTCGACCGCACGCGCCTGCTCTACCTGTACCCCTCCGGCCTCACCGACGAGCTCGTCGAGGCCGTCCTCCAAACCGGCGTGCCCTATTTCGACCTCTCCCTCCAGCACGTCTCGCGTCCCCACCTGGTCCGCATGAGGCGCTGGGGGGACGGCGAGCGCTTCCTCCGCCGCATCGCCGACATCCGCTGCGCCGATCCCCACGCCACCTTCCGCTCGTCGTTCATACTCGGCTACCCCGGCGAGACCGAGCGCGACCACGACCTGCTGCTCGAGTTCCTGGCCGACGCGCAGCTCGACTGGGCCGGCTTCTTCACCTTCTCCAAGGAGGAGGGCACCCACGCCGACGGCCTGCCCGACCAGGTTCCCCCCGAGCTCGCGCTCGAGCGTCTACGCGAGTGCGCCGAGCTGCAGGACGCCATCAGTGCGGCCAAGCGCGACGCCTTCGTCGGCTCGACCCAACGCGTCCTCGTCGACGCGCCCGGCCGCGGCCGCACCGTGCACGAGGCGCCTGAGATCGACGGCATCGTGCACCTGCCCGACGGGCCGGCCGTCGGCAGCATCGTCGACACCACCATCACCGCCGCGGAGGGTCCCGACCTCTTCGCCGCACTGACGGCGCTCGCGCCCGCCGCGCCCGCCGGAGCCGTCCGATGAGCGACGCCACCCATGAGCATCCCGCCGGGCACCCGGGCTTCACCTTCGGCCCGAGCGCGCTGGTCACGCCGGCCAATGCCATAACCGTGGCGCGTCTCCTCGCGGCGCCGGTCTACGTGGTCATGCTCGTCGCCTGGGGGGCGTCGTGGATCAATGTGGTGGTCGGGTTCTTCCTCGCCGCCAGCGACGGGCTCGATGGCTACCTGGCCCGCCGCCACGGCACGACCCGATCGGGTGCCTTCCTCGACCCCTTGGCGGACAAGGCCGTTGTGCTCGGCGCGCTCATCACGCTGGCCGCGCAGGGTCACCTGCCCTGGCTGCCCGTCGTCCTCATCACGCTGCGCGAGCTCGGCATGCAGGGCTACCGCTCCTGGGTGGGGCGGCGCGGCGTGTCGATCCCCGCCCGCAACACGGCCAAGCTCAAGACGCTGGTGCAGGACCTCGCCGTCGGCGCGTGCATCATCCCCCCGCTGGCCCATCAGCACGGCCTGCAGCTCGCCATGATCTGGCTGGCCTGTGTGCTCACGCTCTACACCGGCGCCGAGTACCTGCTCGACGGCCGCCGCGCACTGCGCCACCCCGGATCGATCGCCCCCTAAGGTCGGGCCGGTGAGGATCGAGATCGTGGCGGTGGGCACCGAGCTGTTGCTCGGCCAGATCGCCGACACCAACTCCGCCTGGTTGGGCCAGCACCTGGCCGAGGCCGGTGTCACCTCGCAGTTCCACCAGGCCGTCGGCGACAACCACGACCGCATCGTGCTCGCGCTCCGCACTGCGCTGGCCCGCAGCGACGGGGCCATCGTCTGCGGCGGTCTCGGCCCCACCCAGGACGACATCACCCGCGAGGCCATCGCCGACGTGATGAACGTCGAGCTCGTCCGCGACCAGGAGATCGTGGACCGCATCGCCGCCTTCTTCAAGGCCCGGGGCCGCGAGATGTCGGCCAACAACGCGCGCCAGGCCGACGTCCCCAAGGGCGCGCGCCCGATCGTGCAGAACGGCGGGACGGCACCGGGCCTCATCTGCCCGGTCGGGAACAAGGTCGTCTATGCGGTCCCGGGCGTGCCCTACGAGATGGCCGAGATGTTCGAGCGCGCCATCCTGCCCGACCTGCGCGCCCGCATGGCGGAGGCGGGTGAGGAGGGCGTCATCGCCAGCCGGGTGCTGCGCACGTGGGGGACGAGCGAGTCGGCCCTGGCCGAGGCCCTCTCCGAGCGCGTCGACGCGCTCGACGACGTGGGCGACGTCACCCTCGCCTTCCTGGCCTCGGGCATCGAGGGGATCAAGGTGCGCATCACCGCCCGAGCCCGCACGCTCGATGACGCCTCCGCCCTCCTGGACAAGGAGGAAGCCGAGGTGCGCCGCGCGCTCGAAGCGCGCGTCGGCGACATCGTGTTCGGCGTCGACGACGAGTCGATGGAGGACGCCGTCGCCCACCGCCTGATCGCCCACGGGCTCACGTTCGGCGTGGCGGAGTCGCTCACCGGCGGCCTCATCGCGTCCCGCCTCGTCAACGTGCCGGGGGCCTCCGCCTGGTTCAAGGGCGGGGTCGTCGCCTACGCCTCGCAGGTCAAGTTCGACGTGCTGGGAGTGCCGGCCGGGCCGGTGGTGACCGAACCGGCCGCGGCGGCCATGGCCGAGGGCGCCCGCGCCGTCACCGGCGCCGACGTCGGCCTGGGCATCACCGGCGTCGCCGGGCCCGACGACCAGGAGGGTGTGGCGCCCGGCACCGTCTTCGTCGGGCTCGCGCTACCCGGCCGGCCCACCGCAACCCGGGAGCTCCGGGTGCCCGGTGATCGCGAGCGCGTGCGTCAGTACGGGGCCATTTCCTCCCTCGACCTGCTGCGACGCGCCCTCGACGCCTAGCCAGCCAGCCGGGCCGCGCTCACAGCAGGCCCACAGGCGGGTCACACTTGGAGGAAAGTCGCAGGCGCGACCCTGTACTGCAGGGAGGTACGGCCAAGTGAAGACGGACAGTGGACCGCGGGTCCTGGTGGTTGACGACGAGCCCTCCATCGTCGACGCAGTGGCGACCTCGCTCCGCTACGAGGGTTTTACCGTCGACGAGGCGATGACCGGGCGCAAGGCACTTTCGCAGGCGCAGGAGGACCCGCCCGACCTGGTGATCCTCGACGTCATGCTCCCCGACCTCGACGGCCTCGAGGTGACACGGCGCCTGCGGGCCGACGGCGTGCGGGTTCCCGTCCTGTTCCTGACCGCACGCGACACGTTGTCGGACAAGCTGGCGGGGCTGACCATCGGCGGCGACGACTACGTGACCAAGCCGTTCGCGCTGGCCGAGGTGATCGCCCGGGTCCACGCCATCCTGCGCCGCACCGGCTACGAGCCTGAAGACGACGGCATCCTCCGCTTCTCCGACCTCGAGCTCGACGAGAGCGCGCACGAGGTCCGCCGCGACGGCAACCCCATCAACCTCACGGCGACGGAGTTCAACCTGCTTCGCTACTTCATGCTCAACCCCCGGCACGTGCTCTCCAAGGCGCAGATCCTCGACCACGTCTGGCACTACGACTTCGGCGGCGACGGAAACGTCGTGGAGACCTACGTCAGCTACCTTCGCAAGAAGCTCGAGAAGTACGGCCCGCCCCTCATCCACACCATCCGACTCGTCGGCTACACGCTGCGGGAGCCCGAGAGCTCCAACGGGAGGAGCTGAGTGTCCCTCCGGCTGCGCCTGCTCGCTGCCGTCGGGCTGATCGCCATCGTGGCCTTGGTCGTGGCCGACTTCGCCACGTACTCGGCGCTGCGCAACTCGTTGTACGGCCAGGTCGACCAGCAGTTGGCGCATCAGCGGTATGAACCACAGGCCCGGGTCAATGTGGCCACGGGCACCGAGAGCCTCGCCTGCCCCGCTCCGGGGCACAACGGCGCCGTGCAGGTGCAGGAGGGCAACGGCCCGGGCGGCCCGGGACCGGGGGGTGGCGGGGGCTATCCCAACGTCACGGGGATCGACTACTTCGCGGTCGTCGCTCCGAACGGCGACGTCGTGAAGGGCGGGGAGTGTCCCGCCTACGTCGGCAGCCACTCCTACCGGCCGCAACTTCCGTCGAACATCACCGGCTTCACCACCCAGCCCGACGGCAGCCAAGTGGTGTACTTCACCGCGAGCTCGATCGCCGCGGGCGGTCCGGACTTCCGTGTCAAGGCGGAGAAGGTGTCGACCCCGGGCGTCGGAGACCTCGTTGTCGTGCAGGCTCTGCCGCTCACCGACCAACTGAGCACGCTCCACACGTTGTTCTTGACGGAATTCGCCGTCACCGCGGCCGCGATCGTGTTCGCGCTCCTCGCCGGCTGGTGGCTCGTCCGCCTCGGCCTGCGCCCGCTTGCGGCGGTCGAGGCCACGGCGGACTCCATCGCCGGCGGCAACCTCGATCAGCGCGTACCGGGCGCCGAGGCGCCCACCGAGGTCGGCCGACTCGCCCGAGCTCTCAACGTCATGCTCGAACGGATCCAGAGCGCGTTCGACGCCCGGCTCCGTTCCGAGTCCAAGCTGAAGCAGAACGAACAGCACCTGCGCCAGTTCGTGGCCGACGCCTCGCACGAGCTCCGAACTCCCATCGCCGCGGTCTCGGCGTATGCCGAGCTCTTCGAGCGAGGTGGCATGGAGCACTCCGACGACCTCCCGCGCATCGCGGCGGGAATCCGCATGGAGACGGCGCGCATGGACCGACTGGTCACCGACCTGCTCACCCTCGCCCGCCTCGACGAGGGGCTCGCCATGGATATGGCACCCGCCGAGCTGGTCTCGATCGTCTCGGAGTCCGTGCGCACGGCCACCGCCGTCGGACCCGAGTGGCCGGTGCGGTTCTGGGCGGCGCGGCCCGTCGAGGTCTCCGGCGACAAGGACCGTCTGCGCCAAGTCATCGACAACCTGTTGGCCAACGTGCGCGCCCACACGCCGGAGGGCACGGTGACCACGGTCCGGGTGGACCAGACCGGAGACCACGCCGAGATCGAGGTTCGTGACGCCGGCCCGGGCATGCCGACCGAGGACGCTCAGCGCGTCTTCGAGCGCTTCTACCGGGCGGACCCCGCCCGCTCCCGCGCCAGCGGCGGCAGCGGCCTCGGCCTCTCCATCGTCGCCGCCATCGTCGAGGCCCACGGCGGCACGGTCTCCGCGAACTCGGCGCCCGGTGAGGGGATGACCGTGACCGTGCGCCTCCCACTCGTTGGGGACCACCCGGAGCCGCCGGTGCCGGCGGGGGGAGAGCTCCGGCCCGCCGGCTGACCCAATCCCCGGGTGCGGCCCCGGGCGCCTGATTCACACCCGCCGCACAGCTGGGTTTCACCGAGGCCGGAGACCCGGTCCGCACCATGCGGGCATGACTGCACTGGCTCCCCGCGAGGCGGACCGTGAAGCCGCCCCCGCGGCCGACCACGAAGTAGATCTCGAGAGGGACGAGAACGACCGGCGTCGCGTCCCCGCCGGCGCCGACGTCGACGTCGAGATCGTGGTCCCGGTCTACAACGAGTCCGCCCATCTCGCGGAGCGCATCACCAAGCTGCGGGCCTTCCTCGATGAGTCGTTCCCGTTCCGCGCCCTCGTCACGATCGTGGACAACGCCAGCACCGACGACACCGCCGCCATCGCGCACGAGCTCGCCACTCGGCTTCCCGGGGTCGCCTCGATGCACCTCGAGCGCAAGGGACGCGGCCACGCCCTGCGCGCGGCGTGGTCGAGCAGCGACGCGCCAGTCGTCGCGTACATGGACGTCGACCTGTCGACCTCCCTCTCCGCGCTGCTGCCGCTCGTGGCGCCGCTGCTCTCGGGTCACACGGACGTAGCCATCGGCTCGCGCCTTGCCCGCGGCGCGCACGTCGTGCGCGGTCCGAAGCGGGAACTGATCTCGCGGGCGTACAACCTGCTGCTCACGCTGACGCTGCGCGGCCGCTTCAGCGACGCCCAGTGCGGGTTCAAGGCGCTCCGGCGGGACGCGGCCGCCAGACTGCTGCCCCTCGTCGAGGACGACGAGTGGTTCTTCGACACCGAGCTGCTGGTCACCGCGCAGCGGCTGGGCCTGCGCATCGCCGAGGTCCCCGTCGATTGGGTCGACGATCCGGACTCCCGCGTCAAGATCGTCTCGACCGCGCTCGATGACCTGCGCGGCGTCTGGCGCCTCCTCGTGCGCCGCCCGAAGGACGCCCGCCTCGCCGTCCGCCGCGACGACGTGGCCGCGGACGAGCTGCTGCGCTTCGCCGGCGTGGGCGTCGTCTCCACCCTCGGTTACCTGTTCCTCTTCGTCGCCTGGCGTCCCCTGTTCGGCCCGCTCGGCGCCAACGCCGTGGCCATGGCCATGGCCACGCTGTTCAACACGGCCGTGCACCGCGAGCTGTCCCAGGACCGGGACGGGCGCACCCGGCGCGGCCACATGGTCGCGGTGGCCGGCGGGCTCTACGCGCTGAGCCTCGCGTTCACGACGCTCGCGCTGTTCGTGGCCGGGTGGCTGGTCCCGGGCGCGCTGTGGCTCGAGCTCGCCGCCATCACCGTGGCCAACGCGCTGGCGGCGACGTTCCGCTTCACCGTGCTGCGCGCCTGGATCTTCCGCCCGCGTCTGCTCGCGCCCGCTCCCCTCCCCGAGGTGTCGCGATGACGGACCGCGCGCCCACACCCGACGCCCCCGTGGCGGTGCTCGACCCGCCCGCCGTGGCCGACCCCGCGCGTGACGACGGGCCACCCCTGGCGGGGACCCCCCCGACCTGGCCACCGGGCCCGCGTCCGGGGCGCGTCGCCCGGTTCTTCCGGGGCAAGGAGAGCGATGCTCCGTGGGTCCGGCCCGCGCTCTTGGCGCTGCTCGCGGCCACCGCCGTTCTCTACCTGTGGGACCTGGGCGCCAGCGGCTGGGCCAACTCCTTCTACTCGGCCGCCGTCCAGGCCGGCACGAAGAGCTGGAAGGCGTTCTTCTTCGGTTCCTCGGACTCGTCCAACTTCATCACCGTCGACAAGCCGCCGGCGTTCCTGTGGCCGATGGAGATCTCGGCGCGCCTCTTCGGCTTCAACTCCTGGAGCATGTTGGTGCCCCAGGCCCTCGAGGGCGTGGCCACCGTGGGGCTCGTCTACCTGTCCGTGCGCCGCTGGTTCAGCGCCCAGGCCGCACTGCTGGGCGCCGCGGTGGTCGCGTTGACGCCCGTGGCGGCCCTCATGTTCCGCTACAACAACCCCGACGCCATGCTGGCGCTGCTGCTCACCGCCGCCACCTACGCCTTCATCCGAGGCCTGGAGCGGGCGCAGACGAAATGGCTCGTCCTCGCCGGCGCGCTCGTCGGCTTCGGCTTCATCACCAAGATGATGCAGGCCTTCCTCGTCCTGCCCGTCCTGGCCGTGGTCTATCTGCTGGCGGCGCCCACCGGATGGTGGCGCCGCGTGTGGCAGGTCGTCGTGATGGGCCTGTCGGTCGTGGTGGCCGGCGGCTGGTGGGTGGCCACCGTGGCGCTGACGCCCGCGGCGGACCGGCCCTACGTGGGCGGCTCGCGGGACAACAGCATCCTCAACCTGATCTTCGGCTACAACGGCTTCGGCCGTCTGACCGGCAACGAGGCCGGGAGCGTCGGCGGCGGCAACGTCGGCGGCGCCATGTGGGGTCCGACGGGGTGGACGCGCCTGTTCAACGACTCGTTCGGGACCATGATGTCGTGGCTCTTGCCGGGCGCCCTGATCATGGGCGCCGTCCTCCTCCTCGTCACGATCCGGGCGCGACGCACCGACCGCGAGCGCGCCGCGCTGTTGCTGTGGGGCGGCGTACTCGTGTGCACCGGGCTCACCATCAGCATGGCCCAGGGGATCATCCATCCCTACTACGCGGTCGCCCTGGCGCCGCCGCTCGGCGCGCTGGTCGGGATCGCCACCATGGGCCTGTGGGAACGGCGGGCGTCGTGGGTGGGACGGCTCGGCCTCGCGGCGGCGCTCGCCGCGACGGTCGTCTGGACCTGGGTCCTCCTCGGCCGCACGTCGGACTGGTTCCCCGCGTTGCGCCCCCTCGTCGCCGCGGCGGGCACGCTCGGCGTCGTCGCGATCCTGGCGCTCCCGTGGCTGCGCACTGTCCCGAAGCTCGCCGTCGCGCTCGTCGCGACGCTTGGTCTCGGCGCCGCACTGGTGGTGCCGCTGTTCTCGACGGTCGCCACCGCGGCGACCCCGCACCGCGGAGCCATCCCCACCGTCACCCCCACCCCCGCCGGCGGCCAGGGAGGACCCGGGGGGACGTTCCCCGGTGGCGGGTTCGCGGGAGCCGGACGCGCCTTCGCCGGTCGTGGCTTCCCACGCGGAGGCTTCCCCGGAGGTAGCCCGTCACAGGGAGGCTTCCCCGGCGGGTTTCCGAGCGGTGGTCTCCGGGGTGGCTCGAGTTCGGGCACCGGGACAGGATCGAACGGCCTCCCGGGTGGGTTCCCCGGTGGCCCCCTCCGCGGCGGCGCGCGGGGCGGGGGACCGGGAGGTGGCTTCTTGAACTCGAGCCCGTCCAATCCCGCGCTGACCAGGCTGTTGCAGGCGGACGCCGGCCGCTACACCTGGGTCGCCGCGACCGTGAACTCGAACAACGCGGCGGGCTACCAGCTGGCGAGCGGCGATCCGGTGATGGCCATCGGCGGCTTCAACGGGACCGACCCGGCGCCCACGCTGGCACAGTTCGAGAAGTACGTCGCCGAGGGCAAGGTCCACTATTTCATCGCATCCGGCGGTGGCGGCTTCGCGGGATTCGGAGGCGGCTCCAACGACGACGCGTCGCAAATCGCCTCGTGGGTGGAGTCGCACTTCACGCGCGCAGACAGTGGGCGGGACGACCATCTACGACCTCACCTCGGGCCGCATTTGAGGCTGCCTCGGGCGCTCAGCGGCCGAGCAGACGCGTGTAGTACTCGAGCGTGGTGTGGTCGAACGCGATGAAGCGCACCAAGGTGACCGCGGTCTCTGTCGATCGTACGGCTCTCACCGCGACCTCGGCGGCTTGCTCGGGCGGGTATCCGTAGACACCGGTGGAGATGGCCGGGAACGCAACGGAGCGGGCGCCAACCTCGTCAGCCACGGCCAGACTGCGGCGGTAGCACGACGCCAGCGTCTCGGGCTCGCCGGCGTCACCACCGTGCCAGACCGGCCCGACGGTGTGGATGATGAAGCGGGCCTGCAGGTCGAAGCCGTCGGTCACGACGGCGTTGCCCGGTGGGCACTCGCCGATGACGCGGCAGGCCGCCTGCAGTCGGTCGCCACCTGCCGCGCGATGGATGGCGCCGTCCACGCCGCCACCCCCGCGCAGTTGCCGGTTCGCCGCGTTGACGATCGCGTCGAGTCGTTCGGTCGTGATGTCGCCCGCCGCGGCTTCGAGGCGCGGGCGCACCGATTACCCCGTGGTGGTGGTGGTACCCGACGTCGATGCCGGCGCCAGCTTGAGCAGCGAGGACGAATGCGCCGGCGCCTTCTGGGAGAGCTTCTCGCCCCAATTCGAGAACGACACGGTGCCGTGAATGGCGGACGAGTGTGACGAGGCGCTGGGGTTGGTCACTTCCTCGATCGGGTTGGGCTTGCCGGTGGCCGACACATAGAGGACCACGGGCTCGTTGCTGCCGCTCTGCGTCTTCACCGTGCCGCGCACCGCATACGCCCGTTGCCCGTTGACGGTCGTCGTGGCGCCGTAGGTGTAGGGGCCGCTCATCTGCAGCTCGGCCGAGACCTGGGAGTTCAACAGACCGCTCACGAGCTCGTCGAGGCCGCTATTGGAGGTGGGGAACGAGAGCCACTGGTTGGCGTGCTTGTTCGACTCGGACGTGCTCAGCCCGATCACGTCGCGCAGAGCGGTTGAGTTCGCCTTCACGTAGCCGGTGGAACCGACCACGGTCGCCGCCACGCGCTCGGTCAGTTTTCCGTTGGTGACCGTGAGCGTCTGAGCACCGGAGGAAGCTCCGGTGTCGCCGGTGACGTGAATGGTGATGCCGTTTTGCGAGGCCACCGAGACGAAGTGCACGCCCTGGTTACTGGCGGCCTTGATGGCGGCCTGGTATTCGGCCTGCGGGGTCGACTGGGACGGTGTCGACGCCGCGCCGGCTGGCACCGGAGCGGCTGCCAGCGCAGCGGTGAGGGCGACCGCGCTCAGGCCGGTGGCGGCCGCGACGCTGCGGGCGAAAAGGGGGCGCATGATGACGTTCACTCTCCTGAGGGGTCCGGCGAGGCGTGCGTGCCGGACGCTGTGAGGGGAGAACATTCTCCCATGCCGGACGGCCTCGACGCGCTCGGCCTTCTCGTCCGGTTCAGACTGCGCTGACCGGCCCCAACGGGAGGGCGCCGGAGGGGGCCTCGGGGCGCACGGGCTCACCCCAACGCGAATAGACGACGTGCAGAGCCGAGGTGCTCTTCCCCTGGGCGTTGACCGAGTCCTCCTCCACCGGCACGTGGCTCCCGCTGGCCCTGATGTACAGGACGACGTGCTGCGTCTTGTGGCTGGGATCAAGCTGAGTGCCGTCGATAGCGTCGACCGTGAGCCCGTCGAGGCTGCGCGAGTGGCCGAGGGTGAGTGGCCCTTTCAACTCGAGCTCGGTCGCCACGTCGTGCGAGCGGACGCCCGAGACGACCTGTGAGAAGGCTGAGCTGGACGTCGAGAAGTCGATCCAGCGGTTCGACGCCTCCTCCGCCTGCGCGGCGTCGAGGCCGGCGAGGATCTCGAGCCCGCCCACATTGCCCTTCACGTAGGTGATGCCGCCGATGACGTCGATGGTGATGGTGTCATCGAGGCTTCCCTTCCCGGTCGTTACGGTCTGGGTGCCCGACGCCGGCCCGGCGTCACCGGTCTCGACGAGGCTCACCTGGGACTGGGTCGACGTCGAGACGTAGTGCACCGACCACGAATGGGTGGTGGTCAGCGCGTTCCGGTACAGCGAGGCCGCGTCGAGGGTGGGATGGGAGGCCGCCGCGGCCGGGGCGGCCGAGGACAGCGCGGCGGCCGCCGTGGCGGCCAGCGTGGCGGCCGCCAGCCTTCGTGCGAACTCCACCTTGCTCCTCTTTTTCCGCCCAGCTTTCCGCCCAGTCTCCACGACCCGTCCGTGGGATCAGCCAGCATCGCACGCCCCGACGCGGTCCCCTTCGCGTCCTGCCATTTGAGAACGGCGGCCCGGCGGGCGGACCGTTCTCGTGCCGACGGGTCATGGCGGCAAGGAGGGTCCACCGCGTACGAACACATGTTCGTTATGCTGCGAACAGGGCACCCGTTGGGCCCGTCACACCCCCGCCATAGGGTCGCCAGCGGGGCGACGATCGAGCCTGGCCGCAGGTCGCAACGCACAGAGCAGAGCACACAGAGGAGAGAGGGATGGCCGAGATGGAACGGGAGAAGGCGCTCGATGCGGCGCTGGGCCAGATCGAGAAGCAGTTCGGCAAGGGATCGGTCATGCGCATGGGGGACAACGTCAACATGCACATCGAGTCCATCCCCACGGGAGCGCTCTCCTTGGATCTCGCCCTCGGGATCGGCGGCCTGCCCCGGGGCCGCATCGTCGAGATCTACGGGCCCGAGTCGTCGGGGAAGTCGACCCTGGCGATGCACGCGGTGGCCGAGGCGCAGCGCAACGGCGGCATCTGCGCCTACATCGACGCCGAGCACGCCATGGACCCGGTCTACGCGCGGGCCATCGGCGTGAACGTGGACGACCTCCTCATCTCGCAGCCCGACACCGGTGAACAGGCGCTCGAGATCGCGGACATGCTCATCCGCTCCGGCGCGCTCGACATCCTCGTCATCGACTCGGTGGCTGCGCTCACGCCGCGGGCCGAGATCGAAGGCGAGATGGGCGACACCCACGTCGGCCTCCAGGCGCGCCTCATGTCCCAGGCGCTGCGCAAGCTGACCGGGACGCTGTCGAAGTCCGACACGATCGCCATCTTCATCAACCAGTTGCGGGAGAAGATCGGCGTCCTCTTTGGAAGCCCCGAGACGACCCCCGGTGGCCGCGCGCTGAAGTTCTACTCGTCGATCCGTCTCGACATCCGCCGGATCGAGCAGATCAAGGACGGGGCGGACGTGATCGGCAACCGCACCCGGGTGAAGGTCGCCAAGAACAAGTGCGCCGCCCCCTTCAAGCAGGCCGAGTTCGACATCATGTACGGCAAGGGGATCAGCCGCGAGGGCTCGCTCCTCGACGTCGGGCTCGAGCTTGGGTTCGTCAAGAAGTCGGGGGCCTGGTTCACCTACGAAGGCGAGCAGCTCGGCCAGGGCCGGGAGAACGTGAAGACGTTCCTCTCGGAGAACCCACAGCTGATGGCCGAGATCGACGACCGGGTGCGCGTGCACCTGGCGCCCAAGGACGACGAGACCGTTCTCGGCGAGGAAGCCGTCCACCCCGACGACCTGCCCATCACCCTCGACTCCTAGCTGCACCCCGCCCTCACGGCATCGAAGCCTCCGGACGGTCCCCGCCCGTTCCTTGGCTGACCAATCCGGAGCGCTTCGCGTCCGGGCGAAGTCGTCTGGGGTGGGAGACGCCACCAGCCAGAATGGTCCGATGCCGACCAGCGGATGGAAGCGACGGGCGTTCCGCGTCTTCGACCGTTACGTGCCGACCGTGCCCTTCCGCTTCCTGCCCCCCAAGCAGTCGGTGCGCATGGCCTTCAACGTGATCCTCGACCGCGAGCCCGACGGGCCGGGAGGCGACGACTACGTCCGCAAGCTGGCGAGCGGCGACCTCTCGCGGCGGGGCGTGGCCGAGCAGCTGGCGCACTCGGAGGAGTTCCGCCGCGAGGTCCCCATCGAGAACGTGTTGCTCTCCATGCACGTCAGCCGGAGCGACTTCGTCATGGGGCTGCCCCGGGCGGCCCGCATCCTCGACCTCGGGGGCACGCACCAGGGCCTGGCGGACGGCGCGCTCGTGCACCTGGGCTACCCCTATCCCTTCGAACGGCTCGTGGTGGTGGACCTCCCGGTCGACGAGCGCGACGAGATCTACCAGGGCGGCTCGAGCGGCGAGCCGATCGTGTCCGAGCTCGGCCCGGTCGAGTTCGCCTTCCATTCCATGGTCGACCTCGCCCGCTACGACGACGCGTCGTTCGACTTGGTGTACAGCGGGCAGTCGATCGAGCACGTGACGGAGTCCGACGGCGACCGGGTCGTGCGCGAGGCGTTCCGCGTCCTGGCCCCGGGCGGGTGGTTCTGCCTCGACACCCCCAACGGGCCGGTGTGGCGGCTGCGGTCCAACGAACCGATGAACCACGACCACAAGATCGAGTACTCCGCCGGCGAGCTCGTCGGCAAGCTGGAACGTGGCGGCTTCGAGGTGACCGAGTGCAAGGGCCTCAACCTCATGCGCGCCGGGGTGGCGTTGAAGACGTTCGACGAAGCCGAGGCGAGCGCGCACCCCGGGGTGTTCGCAGCCGCGGACGAGTGCCTGCTGCTGGCGCTGGTGGCGCGCAAGCCGGGCGGCTGACTCAGCCGGGAGCGGTGTCCTCGGGGAGGTACGGCGGTGCGACGCCCCAGCCCCAGCGGGGCACAGGGGCGTGCGCGACCAGCTCCGTGCCCGGTTGCGAGTTGTGCATGGCGAGCCGGGTGCCCCACTCGGCGTAGCCCATGATGGCGGAGCGGAATTCGGGATCTGCGGGCAGCCCCACGTCGTCGGCGGCGCGGCTCAGCAGGGTCACGAACTGGAGCCTCTGGGCCTCGGTGATCGCGAGGTTCTCGTGGCTCGCCAGCATGTTCTCGTACCCGCCCCGTTGCTCCGTGTAGACCGTGGGGCCACCCATCACCTCGGACCACCAGTCGGTCACGCGCGTGCGGTGCTCCTGACCGACCCGGCCGCCGAACATGGCCGCGATGTCCGGAGCCTCCTGTTCGACGAGGTCGTAGAACCGGTTGAGCCAGCCGGCGAACGCCTCGCGCCCACCGGCCCATTCGAAGATCGAGGGGTGCGCGCCGGCCACGGACTGCACGGTACCCACCACGACCCGGACGCGGGGCATCCCAGGGCGGTCGCGGCCGAGCCCCGCGGTCGGGCCGGTCACGTGAGTCGAGCGATCAGCGCCGCGACGTCGGCGAAGATCCAGCCCCGGTCCGAGAATGGCGGTTGCCGAGGCCCAATCTGGTCGACGAGGCCCGAGGTCCGGGCCCGTGCCGGATCGACGTCTCCGGCTATCGCCCGCTCCAGTTGGGCGGACGGTGCTCCGCCGCGGCTTGCACGCCTTCCGCCGCGTCGCGGGTCGACGTGGCGACGTGGCGCATGGTCTCACCGAAACGGATGGCTTCGAGCGCCGGCATGTGCCGGGTCCGCGCGGCCATCTCCTTCATGGCTCGTTGCGCCAGGGGCGCCCCGTTCAAGAGGCGTGACGCGAGCGCGTTCGCCTCTTCGAGCAGAGACTCGTGCGGCACGACCCTCCAGACCAGACCCATGGCGTGCGCCCGCTCGGCGGTGAAGCGCTCCCCGGTCAGCAAGAGCTCCATGGCGTCCGCCCAGTTGAGACGCTGCGGCAGGCGTATCGACGCGACGATGGCTGGGACACCGAGGCGCACTTCGGGGAGACCGAACTCGGCGCGGTCGCTCGCCACGACGAAGTCGCACCAGCTGGCCAGGGTGAGGCCGTAGCCCAGGCAGTACCCGTTGACCGCCGCGATGACGGGCTTGAAGATCTCCCACCCGCTCTCGAAGGAATTGAGGGTCGGCTTCTCCCAGAAGGTGCCGGCGAACTCCCCGGTAGACCCGGCTCCGTCCCGCAGGTCGGCGCCGGCGCAAAAGGCCCGACCCGCGCCCGTGACGATGGCCACCCAGGCCTCGTCGTCATCGCGGAAACGTGCAAAGGCGTCGTTGAGGTCACGCCGCATCTCGCCGTTGATGGCGTTGAGGGCCTGGGGCCGGTTGTAGGTGATGGTGGCCACGTGGCCATCGAGTCGGAAGGTGGCTGCCTCGCCCATGGCGGCCTAGTCTGCACTGCCCGGAGGACGGTCTGCCTCACGGGTTGACCTCCTCCGTCGGCGTGTGCCGCGGAAGAGCCCGCCTGTCGGTGAAGATGGAGCCGGACGAACCGACACATGGCCGACAGCAGGGACAAAGCACAGGGGCCGCGGCTCCGGCGGCGGGCTGACATCGAGGGGCTCCGCGCCGTCGCCATCCTCGCCGTCGTCGCCTATCACTGTGGCCTGCCGGTGCCCGGAGGCTATGTCGGTGTCGACGTCTTCTTCGTCATCTCTGGGTACCTGATCACCTCACTTCTCTGGAAAGAGGTGAGTCAGGGTGGGCACCTTTCTTTCGCCGGTTTCTACGCCCGACGTGCCCGGCGGCTGCTGCCGTCGGCGGTGCTCGTCATCGTTGTGACCCTGCTCGTGTCCATCGTCGTCACGAGTCCCCTCGAGGCGACCGCCGTGGCCAAGGACGCGGTGGCCTGCGCCCTCTACGTCGGGAATTACCGCTTTGCGTTCCAAGCAACCAACTATCTGAGTGCGCAGGGCCCGGTGTCGCCGCTGCAGAACTACTGGTCGCTCGGCGTGGAGGAGCAGTTCTACCTCCTCTGGCCGCTTTTGCTCCTGGCGGCCTATCTCGTCGGCCGTCGCTTCTGGAATGGCGGCCGCCACCAGCAGACGGCCACGGCGGCGCGCCGCGGCCCAGTGCTCGCCGTGCTCGCGGTGATCGGGGTGCTCTCGTTCTGGTTGTGCGTGTATTTGACGAACGCGAATCAGCCCTGGGCGTTCTTCTCGCTGCCGACGAGAGCGTGGGAACTGGCGCTCGGCGGCTTCCTGGCGTTGGCGGTGACGAATGGCCAACGGCTCCCCGCGTGGGCGGCGGGCGTCTTGGGCTGGGCCGGCCTCGCCGCCGTGGGGTGGTCGCTTGCGACCTTCGGCGCGCAGACGCCTTTTCCGGGACCCGCCGCACTGATCCCCGTGGCCGGCACGGGAGCTGCGCTCGTGGCGGGCACCCGCTGGGTGCGGGCCGGGCCTGGTCGCCTGCTGGGCCTGGCCCCCATGCGGGCCATCGGCGCCGTTTCCTACACCTGGTACCTGTGGCACTGGCCGGCCCTGATCCTCGCCCCCTTCGTCCTCGGCCATCAGCTCGAGCTCGGGCAGAAGGTGGGGATCGGGCTGTTCAGCCTCCTGCTTGCGGCGCTGACCACGGTCTTGGTCGAGCAGCCGCTGCGGCGTTCGGCCTGGCTCTCGGCCGGCAAGGCGCGCAGCCTGCTCGCCGGCGGGGCGCTCAGCCTCGGTGCCGCCGCGATGGCGGTCGCGGTGGTGGCAGCGGTGCCGCCGCCGGTGGGCAGCGGCCATGCCAGCGTCGTGCGGCTGTCGGCCGCCCGTGACCCCCATAGCCGGTCGTCGCCCACAGTGTCGCCGGCGGTCTCGGCCGCCGACTCCCTCAACACGCAGGTCAACAAACAGGTCTACGAGTCGCTGGCGAACCCGAACGTGCCCGCCAACCTCACCCCCTCCCTCGTCGACGCGGCAGCGGACCTCCCGGTGCCAGAGGACGACGGGTGCTTCAACAGCTTCACGGACGCCTCCGTGCACTCCTGTCTCTACGGTGACACGACCTCCGCCAAGACCATCGTGCTCTTCGGCGACTCCCACGCGCTCCAGTGGTTCCCGGCGATCGACAGCCTGGCCAACCAGCAGCACGACGCCCTCGTCGTCATGGCCAAGGCGACGTGCCCTCCCGTCGACGTCCCCGTCTACAGCCCCGAGCTCGGGCGGTCGTACACCGAGTGCGACGAGTGGAAGACGGCCGAACTCGCACGCATGGCCACGCTCCATCCGGCCGTGGTGATCCTCGGGTTCTCCCGCGAGTACGGCATCGCCAACGACCACGTCATCGTCGACGGTCCGGCGTGGCTGTCCGGGTTGACCGAGATGATCACCACGATCCAGAAGGACACGAGCGGCCGCGTGGTGCTGATGGGCGACGACCCCTATCCGCAGCAGAACGTGCCCCAGTGCCTCAGCGAGAACCTGTCGAACACGCCCATCCTGTGCGATCCCGAAGCACTATCCGTACTACAACCCGAGCGGGATCCCGCAGGAGAAGGCTGTCGCAGCCTCGACCGGCGCCGGCTACGTGGACACCGACCCGTGGTTCTGCATCTCGAGCACCTGCACCGTCATCGTGGGAAACCTGCTCGTCTACCGCGACGACAACCACATCACCGCGACGTACGCCAACTGGCTGACCCCGGCGGTCGGCGCGCAGCTCGAGGTCGCTACGGACGGGGTGTTCTGAGGATCGGCTAGGGCGTGGTGACCGCCATGATCGTGTTGGGCACGAGCTCGACCCAGGTGGGCCCGGGCATCATCGGGATGGTCTGGCCGGCCGCGTTCACGAATTGCGTGGGCGACGCCAGCGTCGAGCGGTGCCAGGTGCCCTGGATCTCCTGCCCGTTGCGGAAGACGATCGCGTTGCCGCTGGCGTTGGGGTAGAGGTCGGCCTGGACCTCGAGCGCGCCCTCGGAGTTCTCGGCCCACGGCCCGTAGCTGATCGACACGTACTGCACGATCACGTTGGACGCCTGGTTCTGGACGCCGTTGGCCAGCAGGTCGGGCGTCGTCCCGTCGTAGTAGCGCTGGAAGGTGCCGGTGGTCGCGTTCCATTTCCACGTGACGTTCGAGGTCCCCGAGAAGTCGATGTTCAAGGAGGCCGCGGGAGTCCCCCCGGCCGGCGCCAACGAGTACGTGAACAGCGGCTGTGGCGGGGTGTTCATCGTCGGGTGCGTGCCGAAGACGATCGCGGTCGACGTGTAGTCGGCGTCGGGGGAAACACGACCCGCCGGATGGATCAGCAGAGAGTCGCTGGCGCCGAGGTCGACGTTGACGAGGGGTGATGCGTCGATGTTGGCGATGACCGGGTTGATGCCGCCGACGTGGGCCAAGAGTGGGTTGCCCAGCTGCCCCAGGATGCCGATGTCGACGTTGCGGGCCGAGCGGACCGGTCCGATGAGCGCCACGTTCTGGCACTGGAAGACGGCGGCGTAGCGGGTGATGCCGCCCTCGACCGGCTCCTCGAAGACGATGTCGGCCTGGTCCAAGCCCGATTGGGGCCGGCCGGACGGGTAGTTGTCGATCTTCACGGCCATGGCCGGGCGCTGGGGCACCGACCCCCCCGGCGCGGGCACGCCCGTGAGCGGGCACACCGGCGCCGGCGCCTTGGTGGTGCTGGTCGTCGTCTGCTTGGGCTTCGGGGGCGCGGCGTCCTGGGCGGGTGAGGACGAACAGGCGCTCAAGATCAGCCCAGCAAGCCCGGCGGAGGCCACGACGCCCCACGCGAGCGGGCGGCGCGCCCGTGGGCGGTGTACGTCGAGTCTGGTCATTTCTGCGGCGCGATCGTAGGTGGACGGGGGTCCCAAGTGGTGGCAGCTCGCCGCGCCGGGCCGCAGGTCAGACGTCCGCGGGACTCGTCGGCGTCGCGGCCAGATACACGCCGGCGCTGCTGAAGCCCAGGCGGGCGGCGGTCGCGGGGCGGGGCGGGGTCAAGAGCGGCACGAACGAGGACTGGAACGGCGCGTAGACCAGCCAGATCCCGCGGTCGTCGGCAAAGACGGACTCCTCGCCCGGTCCGGTGCCCTGTTCGTTGGACCCGAGCAACGGGGCGGGTGACGTGTCGGCGCACGGACCGAGCGGCCCCGCGCACGGCGCGACGCCGATGGCGTAGCCCGGCTGGTTGAACCATGACCCGGAATAGAAGAGGAAGTAGGCGCCCGCGACCTCGACGAGGTCGGGCGCTTCGACGATCTCGCCCTGCCAGGCTTCGTCCGGCCCGAAGATCTGCGTCGGCCGGCCCAGCAGCTGCAGGCCGTCTGCGCTGATCGGCTGGCTGTAGATCTGCGTCGGCGTGGCCTGCGACACGGCGTTCTGGTCCGACTTCCAGAGCAGGTAGGCCTGGCCGTCGCCGTCCACGAACGTACGCGGGTCGATGGAGCCGCCGAGCGACGCCTGGCAGACGAAGGGTGCCGGGAGAGTCACGAACGGCCCGCTGATGCGGGTGCCGACGGCGGCACCGATGCACATGGTGGCCGGCGAGGAGCCACGCAGCAGGGCGGTGAAGTACAACACGTCGTGGTTTCCGAAGCGGTGCACGTCAGGCGCCCAGGCCCAGCCGGGCGCGGCCCACGCCGGGAGCTCGGGCAGCGCGTCGCTCACCGGCCCCCAGCGTCCGACGACGGTGGCCGTGCGCACGGGCACGTTGGCGTCTGCTCCGTATCCTTCGCGCGAGGTGAAGAGGTAGTAGGTCTCCCCGTCGGCGAACATGAAAGGGTCCGTTTGGTCGCCGCCGAAGCTGACGAACGTCCCGGGCGCGGCCGGGTCGGCGTCCGGCGGCGGCGAGTCGTGCGCCGCGGTGGCAGACAGCGCCGGTGCCCCGTGGACGGGGGCCTCGGGCGAGCCCGCCACCGCCGGGACCGTCAGAGCGGCCGTCGCGCCGACGACCGCGACGACGACGAGGCCGAGGCACAGGCCCACCACCGTCGTCGACGCGGTGAGCCTCATGCCCTTGCTCCGGCCCTCCGCCGGATGGGGAGCGCGCCGACCGAGCGATCCACGTCACCCCGGCGGCGATGCCGCCCGTGCTCGCCCGGTGTCGTTCATGCTGCGTTGGTGCCCGCAGCCGTGCCGGCCGCGGCCGCGCCGCCGGAATAGACCGCGCTCCAGTTGCCGCCCGAGGCGCCGTAGGAACTGGCGGGTCCCAGCCCGAAGCGGCCGTACACGTTCTCCATGGCGCGCCGGAAGATCTCGGTCACCCCCGGAAAGGGTCCCGGGATCACGAGCGACGGGATGACGCCGGTGGTCGAGAGCTGAGCGACGAAGCTCGCCGACCCCGTGGCGAGCACGCCGCCTCCGTTCCCCGGGGCGGTGTAATAGGTGATGTCGGACCAGTTGGATTGGTGCGGCACGGGGGAGTGGGCGAGCACGTCGCAGTTGCGCGGACCGGGGAATGACGGCACGTACCGGTCGTACTCCCCCAAGATCACCTTTGGGAACGTGTAGCCGTCGGTGAGGTTGCAGCCCTTGTAGAGCCACGAGGCCGAGTCCGTGACCACCATGTCGGCCTCGGCCCCGACCGATTGGTACATGGAGCCGATGAGGGTGGACTCGGGGTTGCTCACCGGCGCCTGGTCCCAGTTGACGGTGGTGAGTGCGGGTTGCTCCCGGGCCATGGGGTCCTCTGTGGCGTCCTTGTAGCAGACCTGGAGCCGGTTGGGCCCGACCGACGATGGCTCCAGACGGATCTGGCGATAGCAGGCGTTGGCGCCGAGAAAGGCGAGGTTTACCCCCGCCTCGTTGGCGGCTGCGGCGCCTTGGCGCATCGGGGTGGACCAGTATTCGTCGTGCCCGAGGCTGAACAGGCAGCGGTGGTTGGCCAACAGCTGCGGCCGCTCGTGCAGGTCGACGTCGGTCCAGTAGGTCAGGTCGAGGCCCAGGCTCTCGAGGTGGAACAGCAGCGGGAGTTCGTTGCCGACGAAGTCCGCCGCGCCGGACGCCCAGGTCTGCGGGTACGGGCGGTCGAAGGACACGATGCGCGACCGGTTGGCGAAGTCCTGCCCACCGGCTCCGATGGCGCCGTAGTAGAGGCTGTAGTCGCCCCAGAGGTTGTAGGCCTGCCAGGTGGTCACGCTGTTCTGAATGACGAACGAGGCCATGGAGGTGTCGTCGCGCACGGTGATCGGCACGAACTGCTCTTCCCCCCCGTCGCCCACCAGTTTGAGGAGGTAGCAGCCGGGCGGCCAGTCCTTCGCGACGGTGATCGTCATCGTGGGGCTCCACGGGCAGCTGATCGTCCCCACGCCCGGGGTGAACACCGGCGCAGGCTGCGTCTTCGCCGCCACGAAGTCGCTCTGCCACACCAGGCGCCCGCCGAGGCCCTGGTAGTACCCCATCCGATAGGCCTGGACCCGCACGGCGCGCGCCGTCATCGTGTTGACGAACAGCGCCACGTCGTCGCCATGCACGGCGCTCACCTGGCTGGCGAACCCTTCGAGCGCGTGATTGGGTTGGACGAAGTTGCAGATCCAGTTGAGCGTGCCGGGGCGGGCGTTCTCGGCGATCAGCCATGGCGCGGTCGGCACGGTGACTCCACTCGGCAGCACGGTGTCGACGAGCGCCGGTTCGTTCACGCCTTCTGGCTTGCGGGCCCGTGCGTGCGGCTTGCCCCTGCTTCCTTCGTGGGTGGTGGCGGCGAGCCCGGCAGCACCCAACGCCGACAGTTGAAGGAAGTTGCGGCGGCTCAGCGGGCGGTTTTCCGGCGGACCCGGCAACCCCGCGTCGGAGCCGCCGCCCGGGGGATGCGTGCGCACGACGCGAGTGTACCCATGCCCCCATTTGCCACGGTGGGCACGTCGTTTCGTGGTCCGGCGGGCAGACCCCTACGATTCCGACGTGACCTGGGCCCGCTCCCTTCCCGGACCCCTGCGGCGCGCGCTCTCGCATCTGGTGCGCGCCGCCTGGGACGCGGCGGGCGAGCTCGGCGCCATCGGGCCCGACGACGAACGGGGCCGTCGCTTCGGGGCCATGGGCCGCGGCGCCTGTCTGCTGTTCCCGCCGGGCGCCGTCTACAACGAGCACCTCATTCACATCGGGGCCGAGACCATCGTGGGACCGGGCGTCTCCCTCTCGGCCGGGATGGCGCCGGGGCAGGTGATGCCGACCGACCCCGTCGTGTCCATCGGCAGCCGCTGCCTCATCGGGCGGGGTTCGCACATCGTGGGCCACTGGGAGATCGCGCTGGGCGACGACATCCAAACCGGTCCCTACGTGTACATCACCGACCAGAACCACACGTACCTCGATCCGGTCGTTCCCATCGGCCGGCAATGGCCGACGGAATCTGCGGTGCGCGTCGGCTCCGGAAGCTGGATCGGGGCGAACGCCGTCATCCTTCCGGGTGCACGGATCGGCGAGCATGTCGTCGTCGCGGCCGGCGCAGTGGTGCGCGGCGAGGTGCCCGACCGCTGCGTCGTCGCCGGGGTGCCGGCCCGCATCGTGCGGCGCTGGATCGAGGGCACGGGGTGGGTCGACGAGAAGGACCTCACCCTCTCGTGAGCGTGGATCAGCCGCCCACTCCCCACGTGGTCACGGTGCGAGGGCAGGACCGGCCGGGAACGGCTGCACGGCTGTTCGCCTCCCTGGCGCAGCTGGGCGTCGGGGTGCAAGACGTAGAGCAGGTCCGCGTGCACGGCCGCCTGCTCCTCTGCGTCGAGGTCGCTCTGGCGCCCGCCGCCGTCGACGGCGCGCAGTCTTCGCTGGCGCGTGGACTTTCCGGCACAGGGTCGGAGGTCACCGTCGAGCCGCTCACCGAGGCCGAGCTCGACGCGCCGACGGACCGACACCTCGTCACCGTCCTCGCGCCCGAGATCGACGCCCACGCGCTGGCGAGCGTGTGCGCCGCGGTGGCAGGGAGCGGCGGGAACATCGAACGCATCGCCCGTCTCTCCGCCTACCCGGTGCACAGCTACGAGCTCCAGGTGGCGGGCGCCGACCTCGACGCGCTTCGGCGCGCGCTGGCAGCCGATGCGGCGCGCCACGAGGTCGACATCGCGGTGCAGACGGCAGGACTGCACCGCCGGGCGAAGCACCTGATCGTCCTCGACGCGGACTCCACTCTCGTGCAGGGAGAGGCGATAGACCTCCTGGCACAACGCAGTGGTTGCGGGGACGAGGTCGCGGCGGTCACCGAGGCCGCGATGGCGGGGGAGATCGACTTCGAGGAGGCTCTGCGCCGGCGGGTACGCCTCTTGGTCGGGCTCAAGGAGTCCGATCTCGAAGCGGTGCGCGACGCGATGCTCCTGGCGCCCGGTGCTCGCACCCTCGTGCGCACGCTCAAGCGGCTGGGTTACGAGGTGGCCGTGGTAAGCGGCGGCTTCGCCGCGGTGATCGAATCCCTCGTGCGCGACCTCGGCATCGACCACCTCGCGGCCAACGAACTGGTGCTCGACGCCGGCGTCCTCACCGGCGAGTTGCGCGGCCCGATCGTCGACCGCGCCGGCAAGGCGGATGCGCTGGTGCGCTTCGCACGGTCGGCCGGCGTCCCCCTGTCGCGCACGATCGCCGTGGGTGACGGGGCCAACGACATCGACATGCTGGCGTCGGCCGGGCTCGGCATCGCCTTCAACGCGAAGCCTGTCGTCCGCGCGGCCGCGGACACGGCGCTCAGCGTGCCCTACCTCGATGCCATCCTCTTCCTGCTCGGCATCTCGCGGCGTGAGGTGGAGCAGGCGGACCGCTCGGAGGAGGCCAGGACGCAGTGACCACACTGGCGCAAGGCGAACAGGGCCGGCTGGCCGACAACCGCGGGCAGCGCCCGCTTCTGCGCGGCTGGCTGCACGTGGCCGCGTTCGTGGGCTGGCTCGTGGGCGGGCCCTTCCTGGTCGCGGCTGCCCCCGACGCCGGGACCATGGCCGCGCTGGGTGTCTACGTGGCCGCCATGCTGGTCATGTTCGGCACGAGCGCCGCCTTCCATCGGTTGCGCTGGTCGGCGTCGGCCTGGCGCCGCATGCGACGGGCCGATCACAGCGCAATCTTCGTCGGCATCGCCGGCACGACCACGGCGGTCGCGGCGCTGGCGCTGACCGGGTGGGCCCAGGTGGTGGTGCTCGCGCTCGTGTGGGGCGGCGCGGCCGCGGGCATCACGCTGCGCCAGGTATGGCTCGACGCGCCGCAATGGGTGGTAGCGATTCCCTACGTGGCCGTCGGCTGGGCGCCGCCGGTCGTCGTGGCGCCCGAGTTGGTGCACCAACTCGGTTGGGCCGGCTTCGCCCTGATGATCGCCGGCGGGTGCGCCTACACGGCCGGCGCGCTCGTGTACGCGCGCAAGCGGCCCGACCCGTGGCCGCGGGTCTTCGGCTTCCACGAGGTGTTCCACGCGTGCACGCTCGTCGGGTCGCTGCTCTTCGCCTGCCTCATCGCCTTCATCGCGCTGCCCGCCTACTGAGGGCCCAGGGGTGGAATCCATCGCCCGGGTGATTGCCGACCAGCGGCGCGACCGCCTCGGCGTGACCGAGCTCAGCGTCTTCGGTACGGCCGAACCGAAGCAGATCGCGGCGCTCGTCGTGCGCTTCTGCGAGGCCAACCTCGGCGGCCCGCCGACAGGGGCCCGGTTCTATCGGTCGTCCGTTGGCTGCGTCATCGGCCTCTGCTTCGACGCGGGACACGACGTGGTGATGAAGGCGTATCAGCCGCGCTGGCGACCGTCGTTCCTGGCAGCCGTGCACGAGGCGCAACGCTGCGCGGTCACCGGCGGACTGCCCGGCGCCAGACCGTTGGTGGCGCCGACTGCGTTGGCACCCGGTCGAGACACCTTCGCGACGGTCGAGTCGTGGTTACCCGACCCCGGCATGGATGCGATCGCTTCTGATGCCGCGCTCAGAGTGTCGGCGGCCGGGCTGGCGCGGCAGGTGGCCCTGTGCAGCGGGCTCGCCCTTGCCGGCGATCTCTGCGATCATCCGCTCCGCAAGTCGGACGGCGGGCTCTACGGCGAACCGCACAGCCCCCACTTCGACTTCGCTTCCTCGACTGCCCGCGCCGGGTGGATCGATCGGCTGGCTCGTCGTGCGGTCGCCGACCGCGACGCGGACGCCACGCGCCAAGTCGTCGGCCACACGGACTGGTCGGCCCGCAACGTGCGTCTCGACGAGGAGCGGCTCCTCGCCGTCTACGACTGGGACAGCGTGGCGCTCGTCGAGGAGAGCACGGCCGTCGGGCAGGCCGCCATCACTTGGCGAGTCACCGCGGAGCCGGGAGGGACAAGCTACCCCTCGGTTGACGAGGTGGTCCGCTACGTCGCCGCATTCGAGGACGCCGCGGGGCACCGCCTCTCGTCGTCACAGTGGAGAGCGGCGGGCGCGGCGGCCACGTACCTCCTCGCCTACACCGCGCGCTGCGAACTCTCGCTCGAGGCCTCGGGCGTGAAGAGGATGGACAACAGCGCAGCCAGGCACCGCCTCGCCGAGTCGGGCGAGCAGCTCCTCGCCTTGGCGGCGCCGTGATGATCAGCCGATGACCCGGTCCGCCCGCAGCTTTGCCACTTCGTCCGGTCCGATCCCGAGCTCGGTCGCCAACACCTCGTCGGTGTGCTCACCGAGCCACGGCACGCGGCGCTCGGGCCCCTCGGCGACTTCGGCAAATTTCACCGGCAGCCCGGGGAGCAGAACCGGCTCGGCCACCCCGTCGACGCGCGGATGCTCCACCAGCATGTGGCGCGCGGCCAGGTGGGGGTCGGCCACCACGTCGGCGTCGGTGGCGACGGGGCCGGCTACCAACCCGGCCGCGATCAGGCGCTCGGAGGCCTCCCGCCGGGTCAGGTTCGTCGCCCAGGCGTCGACCGCGGGACGGATGTCGGACTCCAGATGGTCGCTCCACCCTCGCGGCGTGGCGAAACGGGGGTCGGCAGCCCACTCGGGGCGCCCGATCGCCACGGCGAAATCCGGCCACTGGTGGGCGCGCAGCACCTGGATCATGAACCAGCCGTCGGTCGCGCGGAATGCGTCGAGGAGGCCCGGCCACGGCGTCCCCATGGGCACGCCCATCGACCAGAAATTGGGCACGACGTCGAGGACGGCGACCATGGCGTCGAGCATGGCCACGTCGACCTGCTGGGCCCGGCCCGTGCGGTCGCGTTGGCGCAGCCCGGCCATCGTCCCGATCACCGCAAAGAGCGCGGTGACGATGTCGCCCAGGCCACCCATGGGCGCGCCGACCGGGGGTTCTCCTTCCGGCCGCTTGAACTCGTACGCGCCGCTCATGGCCTCCACGATGGCGGCGAGCGCAGGCCAGCCGTCATAGGGCGAGGCGACCACCCCGGGCTGCACCGGCCGGCCGAAGCCGGAGATGGACACGTAGACGACGCGGTCGTGCACGGCGGCGATCTCGGCGAAGGCCAGCCCGAGGCGCTCGGCGGCGCCGGCACGGAAGTTCTCGGCCACCACGTCGAAGCGGGGGGCCAGGCGGAGGAGGAGTTCGCGTCCGGCGGGATTCTTGAGGTCGAGGACGACGGAGCGCTTGGACAGGTTGTTGCGCATGAAGGTGGCGCCGACGGCGCGGCCGTCGGGATCCGCCATCGCGGGCTGGGCGCCGCGTCCGAGGTCGCCCGTGACGGGGGCTTCGACCTTGACCACGTCCGCGCCGAGCCGGCCCAGCAGCTGGGTGGCGTAGGGGAGGGCCTGCATCTGTTCGAGAGCGAGCACCCGGACACCCTCGAGCGGTTTGCCGAACGGCGCCGCCTCCGGGTTGACGACGTCGCCCAGTCTCACGTGACGTCGAGGCCGAGCATCTCGATGGCGTTGCCCCGCATGATGCGGTACACCGCGTCGTCGCTCAGGTGCTGGACCATCTTCTCGGCCACGGCCCGGGTGTCGGGCCACGTCGAGTCCGTGTGGGGGTAGTCCGTCTCGAACGTGATGCGGTCGGCGCCGATGACGCCGATCGAGTCGAGTCCGTGCTGGTCCCGGAAGAAGCAGCCGTAGACCTGCCGGTGGAAGTAGGTGGAGGGTGGCTCGGGCACGATGTCCTTCACGCCCCCCCAGGCCCGGTGCTCGCGCCACACGTCGTCCGCCCGCTCGAGGATGTAGGGGAGCCAGCCGATCTGGCCTTCGGAGTAGGCGAGCACGAGGCGCGGGAAGCGGACGAGCACCCCCGAGAACAGGAAGTCGCACAGTGAGGACATGGCGTTACCGAAGCTGAGCGTCGCCGCCACAGCGACCGGCGCGTCGCCCGACGTCGCCGGCATCTTCGACGACGACCCGATGTGCATGCAGACCACGGTGCCGGTCTCCTCGCAGGCGGCGAAGAACCGGTCCCACGAGCCGCTGTGGATGCTGGGCAGGCCGAGGTGGGGTGGGATCTCGCTGAAGCACACGGCTCGTACGCCGCGGGTGGCGTTACGCAGCACCTCGGCGGCCGCCTTGGCAGCGTCCCACAGCGGGATGATGCTCAGCGGGATGAGCCTCCCTGCGCTGTCGCCGCACCACTCCTCCACCATGAAGTCGTTGTAGGCGATGACACAGGCCTCGGCGAGCTCCTTGTCCTTGGCCTCGAGGAAGGTCTGGCCGCAAAAGCGCGGGAAGGTGGGGAAGCAAAGGCTGGCCTCGACCCAGTTGGCCTCGTTGTCGGCGACGCGCGCCCTCGGCTCGTAGCAGCCGGGCCGCATCTCGTCGTAGGTGATGGGCGACATCGTCATGTCGTCCCGGTCGAAGCCGACGGCGGCCACGTGTCGCTTGTTGACGTAGACGAGATCCTCGTAGACCCAGCAGTCGGCCGGCGGGCCGTCGGGGTCGAAGGTCTGGCGGTACGCGCCGCCACCGATGTGCTCCATCTCCCCGATGCCACGCCGCTCGGCTTTCGGGCCCCGGTCGCGGAAGCGGGCCGGGAGCCAGGTATCCCACAGATGGGCGGGCTCGACGAGGTGGTCGTCGACGCTGATGATCTTGGGCAGCGGCGTGGTGCCGCCGAGTCGGGGGATGGTGTCGTCGATCAGGTCGGTCATGGCTGCTCCAGTGTGGCCGCGAACGGGACGAGCGGGGCCAGGGTGTCGAGCTGGGACCGCACGTCGGACCCCGCGCCGGCGCGGGCGCGCAGGACGACCTCGTCGACACCGAGGCCGGCGAAGTGCTCGAGCTTGCCCTCCCCGGCGATGGTCCCGAACGGAACCACGCTGAGGCCGGCGGGGTCCCGTCCGGCCGCCTCGACGCGGGCCCGGAGCCGGGGCAGCGCCTCGGCCAGGCCGCGGCCACCGATCGGGATCCAGCCGTCGGCCCGCTCGGCCACAGCCGCGAAGACGGCATCGGTGGCGCCGCCGCCGACGAGCGTGCGCACGCGGGGCTGCTGTACGGGCTTGGGCCAGGACCAGGTCGGACCGAAGTCGACGAACTCGCCGTGGAACTCGGCCTGCTCGCTCGACCAGATGGCCTCCATCGCGCCCAGGTGCTCGCCCACCATGGCGTGGCGGCGGGCGAAGTCGACGCCGTGATCCTCCGCCTCGGCGCGGTTCCAGCCGAAGCCCACACCGAGGCTCACCCGTCCCCCCGAGAGGTGGTCGAGCGTCGCCACCTGCTTGGCCAGGACGATGGGTTCGTGCTGGGCGGCCAGGAGGACGCCGGTGCCGAGCCCGATCCGCTCCGTCACCGCGGCCGCCGTGGCCAGAGCGACGAGCGGGTCCAGGCAGCGCTTGTAGTCGTCGAGCCGCACGCCCTCTACCAACGTGGGCGGTGTGTCCTCGCGCACCGGCAGGTGGGTGTGCTCGGGCAGCCAGAACGAGTCGAAGCCTCGCTCCTCGATGGCCCGGGCCAGGGCGGCCGGTGCCACGTCGCGGTCGGTAAGGGCGGCGGTGATGCCGAGGCGCACGGTCAGGGCGTCTTGGTGGCGAATTCGGCCAACGGGCCGGACCGGGCTGCGCCGGCCAGCAGTCGGCCGAATGCCGCCTGCTCGCGCCGGTTCGCCTCGAGCACGGCGTCGCGGCGGGCGGCGCGCATGAGCCCGACGATGGCCCGCGTGGCCGGGCGGGGGTGCGTCGCGATGCGCGCCGCGAGCGCGACCGTCTCGTCGAGCACCGTGCCCGGGGCGCACGACCGCAGGGCCAGCCCGAGCGCGACGAGCTCGTCGGCGTCGACCCAGTCCGAGGTCAGCAGGATGCGGGCGGCCTGCTGCCACCCCAGGGTGGCCGGGAACAGATAGCTGCTCGCCGCCTCGGCCGGCACACCGAGCTCGGCGAAGGGCACGCGCAGGCGTGCGCGGGCGTCGACCAGGACGAGGTCGCAGTGGGCGAGCATCGTGAAACCGAGCCCGACGGCCGCTCCGTTCACCGCGGCGAGCAACGGAACCGACACGTCGAGGATGCACTCGAGCAACCCCATGAACCCCTGGCCGGCGCCCTCGACCGCAGCGCCGGTGGCGATGGCCGCCATCTCGGCCAGATCCTGGCCCGAGGTGAAGGCGCCACCTCGGCCGGTGAGCACGACGGCGCCGACGCTCTCGTCGGCGTCCCCGGCGCGCAGGGCGTCGGTGACCTCGCGGTACATCGCGGCGTCGAAGGCGTTGCGCACCTCGGGCCGGTTGAACGCAACGAGGCGGACGCCCGAAGCGACGTCCTCGGTCTCGACGCGGTTCACCGTGCTCTGTCCCGGCTCGGCGGGCAGGCCGCGCCGCGCGTCGTCCGTCCCGCACATCGCTCTTCCCTCGGGGTCATCGGACCTCCCTATGGCCGCCCGACCCTACCGAGGGGCCGGGCCCCGGCCCAACCCGCGGCGGGCGCGGCGCCCATCGCGACCCGGCCCGAGTGCCGCGATGTCCGCTGGGCTAGGCCGGGTAGGGCGGAAAGACCCGGGCCAGCGCGGCCGCCAGCGCCTGCCGGCGTTCCCGGCCGACGGGCCCCCTTGCCCGCAGGGCGCGCACCAAAGAGGTCGGACGCGTCACTGTCACGCCGCCGATCTCGAACGTCCGCGCCATCCCGCCGCGCTCCGCGCCCGCGAAGCACAACACGGCGTGCACCGGCACCGCCGGTCCGACCGCGGCCTGTACCAGCGCGCGTTGACGACGAGCGCCAGAGAGGAGCTCGCTGCGCTCTTGCCCATTGACCACCAGCGTCCGGCGCAGGGACCGACGAGCTCCGGGACGGGCTCGCCGCACGCGGCCTCGGTAACACTTCGTGTCGACGACCCAGATCCCGGACGCCACCACGACGAGGTGATCGATGTTGCCGTGCCGGCCCGGGATGGCGCGGTCGTGGAGCACGATGCCGCGCCGGCCGAGCGACGCAGTCAGGTAGAGGCCGACCTGCTCCTCGGCGCGTCCTCCGACACGCCAGTGGGCGGTGGACGGCGGGACGCCGGCGAGCCAGCCCACGACCGGGGCGAGGATCCGACCGAACCGCTCCTCTCGGCGCGCCGCATGGCCCTGCCGTCGTCGTTCGAACTCGGCTCGTGCCGAGGCACCGGGGCGCCCGATCTCGAGACCGCCGCCATCTGACCGTTCCACCAGGAAACCTCCTCGTGCGCTGAACGGTCGTGCCGGTTTGTTCGTGTCACTGTGGCGCGCCGCCCCGTGGGCGCGGGGGCGAGTCTCCGGTTACGCCACCGTGAACCGGTACGTCCCACTGCCCACGGCCAAGACGACCGACCCGTCCGCCTCGGACAGAACGGCGACGCCCCGGGCGGAGGCCGCCGGCACGCCGCCTTCGCGCACCCGCGACGCCGCGGCGGCGGGCATCACGACGTGGGCGGCCGCGTTCGCCGGCACGGACAGCGCCACGCTCATCCGGCTCTTGGAGCGCCGCCACTGCGTCGCCACAGGGCCGGCCAGCGTAGGGACGGAACCCGACGCCGCCGCGAGGCCCGACCGCGGCGGGCTCACCAAAACCCGCACGGTGCCGTCGGTCCCCGGCTCCAGCAGCGACACCCCGAGCAGCGTCTCCTGCATCGCGACCAGCGCCGAGGATCCCCAGCCGTGCGACATGGAGTCGCCGATGAGGTCGCTCGGCATCCACATCTCCCAGGTGAACGTGCCACCGGCCGCGAGGATGTGCGCCCAGCCCGGTACGGACGCATCCGTCAAGGTGCGCACCATCGCTGCAGGCATCCCGGCTGCCGCCAGCGCCCGCATCAGCTCCAAGCCGTGGTTCGGCTCGACGTTGATCCCCAGCGACGCCACGTAGGCCGCGACGCGCGCGACGTTCGCCGACGGGACCACGCCGTAGGCCAAGGCGAGCGCGTTGGCCTCCTGGGACGCGTGCGCGCTCTGGGCGCCGTTCGCGTCGAGGCCGTCGACGTAGACACCGTCGGGCCGGGTCAGTCGCGTGTTGATCGCCGCGGCGAGCTGGGCCGACCGCTGGCGCTGCACGGCGGCGCCGGCCGGGTCGCGGACGAGATCAGCCAATAGCGCCACCCGGTTGAACGCGTTGACACCGAGCACGTTGCTCGCCGCGTCCGCGGCCACGTCCAGGTCGTAGCCGTAGTTCGGATCGCCGTCGGACGTGTCCCCGAGCCCGTACAACAGGCCGTTGTTCGCCCGGCGCGCCGACCACAGGTAGTCCGACACCTTCGAAGTGCTCGGGTAGAGCTGCACTGCCGTCTCGAGGTCGCCCGTGGAGAGGTAGTAGCGCCACAACCACTCGGGGTAGCGCTCGGTGAAGGTGGGGATGTCGCGGGCGCCGAAGCCATAGGGGTAGACAACGTTGACGCGCCCGTCGGGATGGAACCTCGACTGGCCTCGGGCCACGTCGCGCAGGCCTTGCCAGCTCATGTTCTGGTCGCCGTAGGTCCGCATCACGGCCTCGGACTCGTTGGCGGCGTCCCAGAGGAACGGCGCCTTCTCCCGCGTGGGCGTGTCGACGAACTGCTCATGGCAGCAGTACAGGCACGAGCGCGCGTTCAGCTTCCACACTGCGTCGAGCACGCGGTCGCCGGTCGAGAACGTCGCCATCGGCACCTCGGGCATGGCGGCGTGACGAGCGACGGCCGTGACCTGGTCGGCACCGATGGGCTCACCGGCCCCATCGATCTGCAGATAGCGGAAGCCGAGGAAGCAGATCGCCTCGAACACCTGTGCCCCCGCGCGCTGGATGTAGGAGAAGGACAGGTTGGTGACCTGTGTGCCATGGGTGGTCGACACCTGGCCGTCGGGATCGAGGAGGTAGCCGACACGCATGGGCACCGTCCGGCCCGCCTGTCCCGACCGGAAGGCCACCTGCGGCCGGGCGGCGTACACCGCGCCAAAGTCGACGACCACCGAGCCCGAGGGCAGCGTGCGCACCGAGACCGGAGCCACCGGGTGCTCGCTGATGTGGGTGCGCTGGGCGTAGGTGTGGGTGAACGGCGCCGTACCGGCCGGCCCCAGCACCGTCACCTGGTTCCACGCGGTGTCGTCGTAGCCGGCAGCGGACCAGCCGGCCGGGTGGCGGCGAGCGTCGATCCATTCGACGTAGTCGCAGGCATCGTTGTTGCGCTGCGGTGACGGCAGCCACTCCGCCTGCACCTCCCGCCACCTCGCGTCGGTGCCCACCACTACGTGGCGGCCGTCCCGGTACCAGAGGGAGAGCTGCACGATGAGGCCCGGCGCGGACTGCGGCCGGCCCTTCCCGGCTCCGTACCAGCGGTGCAGCACGCCGAGGACCGTCGGGCGGCCCCCGCTGATTCGGCTCGTCACGTCGACGGACCGCGAGTACTGCTCGTCGGGGTACGAGAAGCTTGGCCAGGCGTCGACCCGCTCGCCGTCGACGTAGAGCTGGTACGTGTGCGCGGCCGAGACGTAGGCCGTGGCCCGTGCGATCGCGCCCGCCGGCGGCACCGTCTCGGTCCTGAGGTAGGTGACGCGGTCGGGCTGTGACGAGGCCGCCGCGGGCTGCAGCCACTGCGCCGTCCAGTCCGCGCTACGGAGCGACGTGGTGAACCGTGCCGGGGCGGAGACGGGGCCCCATCTCCCGCCCGGTCCCCGAGGCTGGACCGTCCATTGGTAAGAGGCGTCGCCGGCCAAGGTCGGCCCTCGGTAGGCGACGAAGCCTTGCCGGGCACCGGCCACCGGGCCGCTGTCCCAGGTGAGCCCGGGGTGGCCGGGATCGGTGCGCCGGACCACGAGCCGGTAACCGGTCTGGGCCGCCCCGCGGCCGGTGGCCGTCAACGTCCAGGCGAACGAAGCGTCGTCGGGGTCGACGCCCACGGGGTCGACGAGCCCGTTGACCGTGAGCGAGGCGGCGCGGAGCGTGCCCGAGGTCGCGCTCGCTCCAGCCGCGACGGCACCGGTCCGGCGCGGCGCGCCTGACGTCCCGACCGCGGCCTGTTCGCCCGGCGCGCCCGCGGCGATGGCGCCGGCAGACAGCCCGACGCCCGAGGCCAGGAACGTCCGGCGGCCGAACGCCGGACCGAGCCAGCTCACCCGATACTCCGTATCGCGCCGGTGGCCGCGTCGCTGAAGAGGACGGCCCCCGTCGCGCCGACCGCGATTCCGGCCGGCACGTCCAGGTGCGTGAGGACCCAGCGCGTTCCGTCGCCGGCGGCGACGGACGTCGAGACCGGCCGGGCGCCGGCGAGCGTGTAGAGGTCTCCCGACGAGACGGCGCGCCCGAACTCGGTCCCGGACTGCGCCGGCACGAACCGGATCACGTGCATGAAGCCGTCGGTGACGACCAGCGTGCCGTTCGGCGTCAGCGCCAGCCCCCGAGGGTCGTTCAACTCGGCGCCGATCCCGGTGGCCGAGAGCCCGTCCGCCACGTAGGGCCCGTAGCTCCCGGTCCCGCCAACGACGACCCCGATGTCACCCGCTCCCACGGCGGTGCCGTAGTAGGTCCCACTCACCGCCGGCGCGAGCAGGACCGATTGGTCCCCGGCGTCGGCCACGAACAGGTCGCCCGCGGCGTCGGTCGCGACCGCGACCGGGTCGAACAGCTGGGCGCCGCTCAGCGGCCCGCCCTGCCCCGCGCTCCCGCACACGCCGGTGCCCGCGACGGTGTAGGCGTGGTCGCGCACGACGCTCCGCCCGAACAGCTCGCCGCTCGCCACGGGCACGAGCTGGATCCGGCAATTGGCCGTGTCCGCGATGAAGAGGTCTCCGTTCCGGTCGACCGCCACGCCGCTCGGCTCGTCCAGCTGGCCCGATGTCGCCACGCCCCCGTCGCCGCCAGCGCCCGCTCGCCCGGTGCCGGCAACGACGGTCACGCCTGGGCCCGCGGGCTGGATGACCTCGACCCGTTGCTCGTTGGCCTCGGAGAAGTAGACGTCGCCCGTCGCGTCCACGGCGATGCCGGTGGGGCGCCCGATGGAGCCGGCACCGCAGCGCCCGCCAGCGACGGTGACGGCGCGCCCGCGGCGAAGCTTCACCCCGTACACACGGCCGTCGTGGGACGGGACGACGAGGATCCGGCAATGCCCGGTATCGGCCACGAAGAGGTCACCGGCGCTGTCAAGCGTGAGCGCCGAGGGAGACGCCAGCAGGCCCGCCGCGACGGTGTGGACGGTTTCCTCCGATCCCGACGCAGTCCCCGACGCCGACACCGGCTGGGGCATCGCGACCGCGCCCCACGACGCGACCCCGAGCATTCCTGCCACCACAGCCCCCCAGCGGCGCACGTCGTCATCATGCCGGGCGACGGCGGTTGCCGCTCGCCGCGTCGCGGTCGGACGAGCGTAGGGTGCGTGCGACCAACTCACGCAGAAAGGGGTTTCCCGTGGCAGCACCCGAAGAAGCGCTCACTGCCGGCAACGTGATGCTCACCGGCACCGACGGCGCCACCATCAACGCCTACCAGGCCCGCCCCGCGGGTGACGGCCCCTTCGGCGGGGTCCTGGTGATCCACCACCTGCCCGGGTGGGACCGGGAGACCAAGGAGATGACGCGGCGCTTCGCCGCGACGGGCTACAACGCCATCTGCCCCAACCTCTACGCCCGCCAGGGTCTCGATGTGGATCCCGATGACGCCGCGGCCGCCACCCGCGAAGCCGGCGGCGTCCCCGACGATCAATTCGTGGGCGACGTCAAGGTGGCGATCGAGGCGCTGCGCGCGCTCCCCACGTCCAATGGAAGGGTGGGCGTCATCGGCCACTGCTCGGGAGGCCGGCACGCCTTCCTCACGGCGGTGACCCTGCCCGTCCATGCGGCCGTCGACTGCTACGGCGCCTTCGTCGTCGGAACGGTGCCCGACGGCTACCCGCTCAAAGTGACGCCGCTCGTCGGCCAGACCGCCCAGCTCAACTGCCCGCTGCTCGGGCTGTTCGGCAACGATGACCAGTTCCCGAGCCCCGAACAGGTCGACGAGCTCGAGGCGGCGCTCAAAGATGCCGGCAAGACCTACCAGTTCCACCGCTACGACGGCGCCGGCCACGCGTTCTTTTCGGTCGACCGTCCGGCCTACCGGCCCGAGGCCGCCGTGGACGGCTGGCGGCACATCTTCGACTTCTTCGGCAACTACCTCCAGGAGGCCTGATCATGTGCTCGTACCTCACCGTGCCCACCGACGTCGCCGGCAGCGCCAAGGGCCCGCATGGTTGGTTCCCCGTCACGACGGCGCAGGTCTACTTCGACCATCCCTTTCACGCGTCCTTCGACCACACGTTGAACATCGACTTCCTGGACCCCTCGCGCGGCCCGGGCGCGCGCGTGGCCGTCGAGCTCAGCGCGGAGTCGGCGCGCCGTTTGGTCCACAGCATCGAGGAGGCGCTCGCCGCCGCAGGGCCTGCCGCCTCTTGAGCACACCTGCCGTCCCGGCGGCCGGCGTCCATCTGCCCTGGGCCCAGGTGCCCAAGACGGTGCGGGAGTGGGCCGCCAGCGTCGGCGGAGGCGCGCCAACATCCGTGCGCGATCTGGCCGGGGGTTTCTCGCCCGGCGCCACGGTCGTCCTCACATGCCCGGACCGCGCCATGTTCGTCAAAGCGGTTGGCGCAGGACTGAACCCCGAGTCGCCGGACTTCCATCGCCGCGAGGCTGCGATCTCCGCCGCGTTCCCGACGGCGCCACAGCTCCCCAGGCTGCTCGAGGTCCACGACGACGGCGACTGGGTGGCGCTGGCGTTCGACGCCATCGACGGCACGCCGCCGGCATGCCCGTGGGACCCCCACGAGATTCGAGCGGCGGTGCGCGCGCTCGAGGTCCTGCACGACCTCCTCACTCCGTGCCCAGCGCCGGAGGCGCCATCGGCGGCCCAGCGCCTGAGCCCACTCCTAGACGGCTGGTCGGAGCTGGCCTCCCAGCCGTTCGCACCACCCGGCCTGGATGAATGGGCCGGCCGCCATCTCGAACGGCTCGCCCAGCTCGCGTCTGACTGGCGTGGTGCCCTCGACGGCAACACCCTTCTGCATTGCGACGTGCGCTCCGACAACATTCTCGTGACCGACGACGGCGTCGTCTTCGTGGACTGGCCCCACGCGTGCGTCGGCGCGGCCGTCTTCGACGTGGTGGCGTGGGCACCCTCCGTGGCGCTCGAGGGTGGCCCGCCACCCGAGGAACTGCTGACCCTGCATTCCCGTGCGGAGACCGCCGATCCAGACGCCGTCACGGTGCTCGTGGCCGCGCTCAGCGGGTTCTTGGTGGCGCATTCGCTCCGCCCGGCGCCGCCCGGTCTCCCCACGCTGCGGCCGTTTCAGGCCGCGCAGGGCGACATCGCACTGTCGTGGCTGCGGCGCCGGACCGGCTGGTGACGGGTGACCCTCCTCTCGTGACTCGGCCGTGCCGAACAAAGAGAACGCCTTCGGCCCGACGGGTGACGGCCGGTTACTTGGTGGGGGTCACGGCCGCCTTGAGGTCCCTGAGCGCGACGTCGAACTCAGCGGAGCTGTTGCGGCGAGCGGCGTCGGCCGACGCGAGCTGCTGTCCCGTCGGATGCTCGCCACCCGATCGCAGCAAGTGGTCAGCCTCCACGGCGAACGCGAGACCGCGCAGGCTCTGCGCGGTGCGGTTGGTCAGGGCCGCGCTGGTCTCGTCCGGTGCGGAAGAGGCTGCGCGTTCGAGACCGTCCACGGCCTCGTCGACCTGGACTCCCACGGTGGCACGCCGTTGCTGGTCATCTGATGGTGCTTGCGACAGGACGAGCTCTCGGGCGAGCTCGGCGGCGGCGATGGCGGGTGTGACGGAGCGCCGCCAGTTGGCTGCCCTTCCTTGGCGTCGGTTCCGGGCGATGAGCCATACGACCAGCAGGACCGCGAGGACGATCACCACTGCCAGGAGCACCCAGCCGACGGTCGACGAGCTTGAGGACGAGGCGGCCTTGGTCGTCGTGGTCACGGCGTTCGTCGTGGACGTCGTCGTCGGACGGGGGCGGGTCGTCCTGGTCGTCGAGGTCGTCGAGGTCGTCGTTGCCGTGGTGGGCGGGAGTGTGGTCGTCGTCGGAGCCGAGGTCGTCGTCGTGGCGGGCGAGCTGGTGGTGGTGGTCGTCTGTGCCGCTGCCTCTCCGGCCGACAGCCCCATGGCCAGCGGCGCCGCGGCGAGCACCGCCAGCCAACCGACCAGCGTCGATGTGCGTCGGATCACGATCGCCAGCCTAGGGACAGCAATCCGCCGGCGTGGGGATCCGCAATTAGTCCTCCCCGTCCGGCGGGGAGGCCCCGGACCGAGAGGCCCCGGATACCCTCGAGCGAGAAACGGGAGGAGCAGAGATGGATCTCGACGTTCACGTTCCGCGCTTCACCTGGCCCGGCGGTGCCGAGGCCATCGGACCCACGTTCGCCTCTGTGGCGCAGGCGGCGGACGCCATCGGCGTGCGCACGCTCTCCGTCATGGACCACTGGTTCCAGATGGACATGATGTGGTCCGCGGAGGAACCGATGCTCGAGGGGTACACGTCGCTCTCGTTCGCCGCCGGCAAGACGGAGCGCTTGCGCTTCCGGCTCCTGGTCGGAGGGGTCACCTATCGCCACCCCGGGCTCCTGGCCAAGACCGTGACCACTCTCGACGTGTTGTCCGAAGGGCGCGTGGAGCTCGGGTTGGGCGCAGCGTGGTACGAACGCGAACACCGCGGGCTCGGCGTACCGTTTCCACCGCTGCGCGAGCGCTACGAACGGCTGGAAGAGACTCTCCAGATCTGCCTCCAAATGTGGAGCGACGACGACGGGCCCTATGAGGGGACGCATTACACGTTGGCCGAGACCATGTGTTCACCGCGCCCGGTCAGCTCGCCGCGGCCGCGGATCCTCATCGGCGGCGGTGGCGAACGCAAAACGCTCCGCCTCGTGGCGATGTACGCCGATGCATGCAACTTCATCGGAGACACGGCAACAGTGGCCCACAAGGTCGACGTGTTGCGCCGCCACTGCGACGACGTCGGCCGGGACCCGGCGCAGATCGAGGTGACGGCGCTGTTCGCGGTGCCGGACGACGCTGACACCGACACCATCGTCCGAGAAGCGGAGGCCATGGCCGGCGCCGGGGCCCATACGATCGTGGTCAGCTCGGCCGGGCCCGAGCCGCGTCGCTGGCTCGAGGAGACCTGGGCGCCCGTCATCCCAAAGTTGGCTGCCATCGCGACGCCCGGGCGATGATCCTCTGGGACGGCCGGTTCGAAGATGTCGCCGTTTGACTGCTCGAAGAGCCGAGACACATCCGAGTCGATAAGCCGAGGTCTGTCTCGAACACCATGGTTCTGCTCAGTTGTCTTCTCGTCTGATTTCTCGTCCGTTATCGTGCACCCCGGGGCCGCTAGCTCATCCGGAAGAGCAGGGGACTTTTAATCCCAAGGTGCCGGGATCGAGACCCGGGCGGCCCACACAGACAGGCCCACACAGACAGGCCCACACAGACATGTGTTGTTCCGGCTGATCCCCGTCATTTCCTGTTCGGCTGAGGGCCGACACGTGCTTTTGGGTGACCCCGACAGCAGAAACGCAGCAGAAAAGCCCGTCAGAAGAGCCCACCGGAAGAGCCACCAAAAGAGGTCCCAGGAAATGGTGTTGGTCCACCCGAAAAGGGCCCACTAGGAATCGGAGTTAGACACCTCCGCCGATTGGCCCAGGCCGCCCAATCCGGAGAGCACGCTGCTCTGTTGTAATCACGGCACGGGCCCGTCGTCGAGGCACCGATGACCGTGCGGACTCAGGCTCCCGAGCGGACTTGAGGTGTCTTGGTGCTCGCCCATTCGACGGTAATGCCGTCGTGACGCATCATCGCCATGAACCTGGTGATCGAGAAGAAGATGGCGATGGCGGTGAGCCCGTAGGTCACCGCCGAGCGCTCCAGCACGAAGGAACGGAGCGACGATGACACGAGCAACCAGAACACGAGCCCCGCATTGAGCATCAGGACAGTCGCCCAGAGGACCGAGATCCGAATGAAGAATCGACGAACCATGGGCCGCCTCATCATTGCCGGGTCCATGGGGCAAAAGTCGTGGACGAAGCGTTGTGTGAAGGGCCGACCGGCCACTGCTGCGACCAACAGGGCGAGAGAAATTATGACGGTACCGGCTGTCGGCTGCGCAAAGTAAATAAAGGCGCTCCCACTGACGAATGCAATCACCGTCCTCAAGGTGATGAGAATCGTTCCGAACAACAACAGCATCGATACCCGCTCCCGCTTCAGCAGGCGCCGACCGAGTGCCAGATAAGACCAGGCGAGTGCCGCGATCAATGCACCCTTGAATCCGGTGAGGATGAGGAGCAGATAGAACAGGACGAGGGGACCTACGACGCCTTCGAGCACGACGGGAAGTGCGTGGCGAAGTGCCTTGCGCGGCGCAGGCATCAAGAGCAGTGAACCCTCTCGCCCGTCGCGGTCAGAGGTGGGATGCAGACGGAGCGTGTGCCAAGGCTCGGCGGATCCGCCATTCGAACTGGTCTCCACAGCGCTGCCACTCCCCCCGCCGTAAGCGGCGGCGCTTCCACCCGAGTTGAGGTTGGAAGAATCATACACCGACTCAATCGAGTCTCCATTTCACCCGCTGGCCGTCCCGCCAACGGCTCGGCCTCGGTACTCCTGCGATGCCGCATCGGCCCTGGCAGTCGCTGTCTCACCTCACCAGCACCGGTGGCGTCCGTCCTCAAGAACTGCGACTTTGAATCGCTGTCAAGGTTCGAGAATGGTCCGCGGGTCCCTCCGGCGGCTCGGACACAATCGCGAACGTTCCGTTTCGCCTATGGCGCACGTCGCGCAGCGCGATGATCCTCCCGTCCCTTGCCGTGGATTCCTGCATGGAGAGCGCCGGGTTATTCGGCGATGTTTGCGAACGCGACCCGTTGCAGACTCGTTGCACGGAACTCGATTCCGAAGTCTTCGGTGAGGCAGCAGTCCCTCGAGCCTGAGACTGCTCACGCCATTACCGGGACCCAAGCCGCCGGCGCCACGACGAGCTCGGTGCAGGTCAGCTCAAGTCGCCGCCTGCGCGAGGTCCATCTCCCACCACAAGAAGTTCGTCGTTTGGGTGAGGATCTGCGTGCGGTGCTCTGCATACGGCGCGTGACACGTCTCGTTCCACGATTCGAGGAAGGCGTCGAGGCCTACGGCCTGGGCGTCGTTGATCGTGTTCTCCGCCAGCGGATACGGCACCAGTGGGTCGGTCGTGCAATGGAAGTCCATCGCCGGAGCGTCTCCCTTCGAGATCGCACCGACCCCCGAGACGCCGAGGTAGGCCCCCGAGAGCGACACCGCTGCGCGCACCTGTGCTGCGGGATCTTCCGAAGACGAGTAGCCGACGTTGAGGGCCGTGATCCCGCCGGCAGACGTCCCGCCGATTGCGATGCGGTTGGGGTCAATGCCATAGGCCGCCGCGTGTGTTCGCAGGAACGACACCGCGGTCTGGGCGTCAGCGAAGGCCTCGGCGATCGCCGCCCCACAATTCGAGTCGTTCCCGCTACAGCCGGGCGATTCGAGCCGATAGTTGATCGAGACGTCGACAAAACCCTTTTCCGCGAAAGTGGTCGCCTCATCGACGATGTCTGCCTCGGTCTTGTCGCCACAACAGAAGGACCCACCGTGCACCCACACAATGGCCGGCCGGTCGCTGACCGAGTCACCGGTTGGCTGGTACATGTCCATCTGAAGGGCCACCGTCTGGTTCTCCAGGTTGACGGCGGAACCGTAGGTGATGTTCGACGTGACCGTGACGGCGCTGAACAGCTGGTCGCGGTAACGCAAAGGCGCGCTGCCCGTAGGGGCGATGTTGGGCAAGTCGCAGGCGGTGACGACGACGGCCAGGACCGCGAGAACGGGCAGGAGGAGATGACGACGACGCACCGCGAAATACTCGTGCGTCCTTCTACGCTCGTCAAGGTCCCGGGCCGCACACATGCGGGATGGGTGTCACGCCGCACAGACGGCTCCCAGGCTGGCTCAGAATGCAGTCGCTCAGTGCCCTCGATCGAGCTGTGCGTGATCAGATGACCATTGCTGCGCATGCGATCGCGTCGGCACGCAACCTAGAGCCCGCCGGCCGCGTCTTGTTAGGCCTTCCGGCTGAGGTTCTCTGGCCGACCAACCTCCGCCCGTCACTTCCCGGCACCGGACCGGCAAACTGCCGATAGAGGTTTGGTAGGGACGAAACACCGCTGGAATGGGAAACCTTCCTCGCCGACCATCGGACTCGGTCCGTTCGGAACCCTCACGGTTGACGAAGTGCCGGAAGGACCTCCTGGGTTAAAAGTCTGTGTGATAGCGCTCGCGAGTCTCCGTCCATCCCGGTACCGCCACCGAGCAGCACCAACTTCGTGAGTCCTAGGTCCACCAGCGCGCGCAGTTGCTCGATGCAGTAGTCGGGAGGCCCGGCGATCCCGAAGGTATCGATCACTTCGGGCGTAAGGGTTCGGCTCTGGGGCGACCCCTGGGAGAAGTGCTGGTTCATGTCGTAGCTGTCGTGTACCGCTCTGAGAACAGCGTGCCCATCCGGATCGACCGGACCGTGAACGCGTCCGTGCATCACGGAAAAACGGGCGAAGGAACCAACGCCTCCACTGATGAGGAGTCTGGCGGCGTCCCGATCGGGGTTGACCACGACCGGAACGTAGGCACCGATCTCGACGTTGCGGACAGCACTCTCCTGGCTCTGCGCTATGGCCCAACGCAGTCGTTCAGGAGCGGCGCCAACGGCAAAAGTGATGCGATCAGCGTGGCGAGCAGCGATGCTGATCACCCGCGGGCCTGTGGCGGCCACGTCGACAGGCACCTTTGGCGCTCTTGCATTGAGCGCAGTCATCCAGCGGATCTGGCTCGCCTGAGGCGCGCCGGCCATCTCCAAGAGGCTCGACGAGGCGGCGACCCCTGATCCGTCGCCCTCGACGTCAAAGGGGACCGCCTCACCTCGCAGATAGCCTTGCAGCCGAATCAGGTAGCGCTCGAAGGCAGCTGGGCGGGCGGGTGCCAGACCGAGGTGGGCGAGCGAAGAATCACCTCTCCCGATGCCGAGGACGGCCCGGCCCATTGATGTCGCCTGGACTGTGGCAATGGCATTTGCGGCGGCGGCGGGATGGCGAGTGAGGGGATTGGTCACGCCTGTCGCGAGCTTCAGACGGTCGGTTGCCGTCGCGGCGAGGGCGAGGAGGATGTAGGGGTCGGGTGCCAGATTCTGGGAGTCGACGAGGGCCCAGCCATCCCAACCGGTCTGCTCGAGGCGTTCGGCGGTTCTTCGCACTCTTGACGCTGAACTCGCGCCGGCCGTCCAGATTTCTAGTGCCATCGGGCCCAAGCCCTCATGGGCGCGTTCGAAGGGACGAACGTGGTACTGCAGCCACCAGTCCCATCCTCATACATGGCTCTGAGCTCTTCGTTCTCGATCGCGCGGCGGTGCTCCGTTCAGTGTTGAAGGCTACGTCACGTCGTCATTGATGCGCGGCGTCCTTCCAGCGATCCGTCGCACACACCACATGAGTACATTGTCTTCAATCAACCGCACAATCTTTGTGATTGTTGCCTTGCCTCTTCACATACCCGTTCCAACTTCATATACTTCCCAACCATGCGGTACAACGACGCGAGTAGGGACCGGGAACTCCCGACGAAGGAGGGCGGAGGTGCTTCGCTGACATCGCGCGTTATGTCGCACGCCGGTGCCGGCCGAGACATCTTCGGCAACGTTCTCGTATTGGAGGCGCTCTCAACGGCATGAACAGGATCTTCACAGGTCCGTGACCGTTTGAGAGCCGCCTCCTGATGGAGGCGGCTCTTTTGGTTATCGGACCGACACAAGAACGAAGAGCACCACCAAGGGGCGCGGCGCCGGCAGCGCCGGCGGCCTTGAACCCGCTGATGACGAGGGTTCGATTCCCTGCGGCCCCTGCGAGTGTGGCGAGCTCATTTACCCAAATGGTCTGTCTCGTCGCGCCCAAAACGTACCTTGACAATTGAAGAGATCGCCAGCAATGGGATCGATGTCGCGAGGCCTGCCACGGCGCGGCCGTGCGTCGATCCCTCCGCGGTTCGCCGTCGTGTGACGGCACCTGGGCCCTAACGAGGCGCTTTGGCACGGCAGGTTCGACTCCTGCTCCGCGGACTCATGGGCCCAACGCACAAGTGGCAGTGCACCTCCCCTGCGGAGTCCGGCCCAATCCTGCGGACGTGGCGGCATCGGTAGACGCATCGGCCTCAGAAACCGTCGCATCCGGTCCATGAGTGTTCGATCCTCCCTGTCCGTAGCCCTGGCGGGAGCCCGGCCGACCGCCGACGACACCTCTTTCGTCGGTGCCGCACCCCCCTCGGCCCGACCCGGCGCGTCCGGCGCTTGGCGCCGTCGCTCGCTCGAGTGGGCTGGGCTCCCGCCCCCTTGCGTCCGGATGGTCAATCCGGAAGGTACGCGTCGCAGTCCCAGTCCACTCGCACTGTTGTCACACCCGGGTGATTTAGTGAACAACACAAAGGGCCCCGGCAAGCCTCGGTCAGCAGTTTGAATCTTGCCCTGAAATTCGAAGTCTCCACCTTCTGCACCGCAACACCCACGGCTCGTTCGTCCAGCGGTTGGACGGCTGCCTTTCAGGCAGCTGACGCAGGTTCGAGTCCTGCACGGGTCACCAACTGCCGGAGTCGCGCACCCCGGCCCGTCCTGTAGGCGCATGGCCTACGGTGGACAACACACAAGGAAAGCCGGCATGCACACCCCCCCGGGGCATGACGTGATCCAGTGCGCACTTTTCGATATGGATCCACGGTAGAGCGCGTGGACGCCACCCGTCGTCGCCGGAGGTTCGAAATTCCTTCCTTCGAGCTGACGGCCTCCAGGACGGCCGTCGAACACGCGGTCGTGGTCCAAGGAACGACGGCGCCCCGCCACGGCGCAGACGTGCAATGCATCTGATCACACCTGGTCGAGGTGGCTGCGGTAGCGCCACCGGATCTCGCCGTTCGCTTCACCGGTTCGGAGGAATCCGACCCGCTCGAGCGTGCAAATGGATGCCGCGTTGTCGGGGGCGCACGTTGCCACGATGCAACGGACCGGCGGCTCGGCGGCGGCCCATTCGAGGAGGGCACCGGCCGCTTCGGTCGCGTACCCACGGTGCCGACGATCAGGGACGACGAAGTATCCGATCTCGATCGTTCCACCGTCGTCCGGCGGACCGTGGAAGCCCACATCGCCGACGACGGATCTGCTGGCGCGCTCGATGATGACCCAGATGCCGAAGCGCTCCGTCTCCGGCGACGAGGCGGCCTGACGAGGGAGCACACCGAGAAGATCAGGACCCGGCCACTCGGCATGAAGTCGTACACCCAAGTGGCGAGCCGCCTCCGTCCAATCCTTCGGCAGGATCGCAGCCGTACGTGCCGGCAGTGGAAGCAACTCCAAGCGTTCGGTCACCAGTCCGGGCCAAACCACGTCGAGAGGCTATTTGAAGCTGCGCCTGAGCCACGATCCCTGGACATAGAGGCCGTCGAGCCGTGATGCAGGGGTCAGCACGGCTGAGTAACCTCGGAGACGAAGGTTGCGTGCCCCGTGGCCTCGAAGTCTGGAGGACCCGATCAAATGACTCTCGCCGCCGAGGTGCCCGAGGGACTGGCAGTTCTGGACGCCGATTCGCACTTCACCGACGTCCAGGACCTATGGACGAAGCGTGCCCCCGCCGCCTACAAGGACCAGATCCTCCACGTCGAGGAGGTCGACGGGGAGCGCCAATGGGTCATCGAGGGGACGCCGGTCGGGAAGGCCGGCGGCGGGAGCACCATCGACCGTGAGGGAGTGAAGCACCCCTTCTTGGAGTCGATGATCGAATGGGACTTCGAACGCGCCCATGTTGCTGCGTGGGACGTCGACACCCGCCTCGAGGTGCTCGACGACATGGGGATCCAGTATCAGGTCCTCTATCCGAACGCGCTCGGACTGGGGGGCCAGACCCTGGCCGAGGTGAAGGACCTCACGCTGCGTCGACTGTGCGTAGAGATCTTCAACGACTCTCGAGCAGAGATCCAAGAGCGCACGAAGAATCGTTTGTTGCCCATGCCCATCCTGCCGGCGTGGGACATCGATGAATGTGTCCGCGAGGCCCAACGGATCGGAGAGCTCGGGCTCCGGGGGATCAACATGACCTCGGACCCCCAGGACCTCGGCGCCCCGGACCTGGCCAACAAAGCCTGGGACCCGCTGTGGGAGGTCTGCGCCGACCTGGAGCTCCCGATCCACTTCCACATCGGGGCGAGCCTCACGGCGATGAACTTCTTCGGCCAGTATTTCTGGGAGTCCCAGGACGAGTTCGTCAAGCCCGCCATCGGCGGTGCCATGCTGTTCATCGGGAACTCCCGCGTCGTGATCAACACCATCTTCTCGGGGGTGTTCGACCGTTTCCCCAAGCTCAAGATGGTCTCCGTGGAGAGCGGGATCGGCTGGGTGCCGTTCATCCTCGAAACGATGGACTGGGAACTGCCCGAGAACGCGCCGGTACAAGCAGCCGCGCTCGGGCGGGCTCCTTCGGATTACTTCAAGTCGAACTGGTTCGCCACCATGTGGTTCGAGACCGGGCGTGGGCATCTCCAGCAGCTGGTCGACAAGGTCGGGGAGGACAACATCCTCTTCGAAACCGACTTTCCCCACCCCACCTCTCTCTGGCCCAAGCCACTCGAACACGTGCACGAGGCCATGTCCTCGCTTCGCCCAGGATCGCGCCGCAAGATCCTCGGTGAGAACGGGACCAAGCTCTACCGGCTCGCCTAGGTGTGAGGGGCGCCACAGGCGCTCTCCGGCAAGTCAAGGGCGGCCCCAGGACGCCCAACTCCTCGGCGAGCCTGAGCGGCCGGCTCTGCGGGTTTGGCGATTTACGACGATCCCAGCGCCCGCTCGACCAAATGGGCCATCTCCCGATGCCCGGCGGCAGTCGGGTGATATTCGAAGCCGTTGGAGGCGACCAGGCCCGCCACCCATTTGTTCGTACCGCTGGCGCAGGGGCCGTGCGTCGCTCCGAGGACGTAGGGGTCTGCCAGTCGGACGTGGTCCGTTTTGGCCACCGTCACGAAGACCCGCTCCAGTCGGGCACCCATGGAACCGACGAGACGCGTTGCGGCCGGGGTGTAGTGCAGGGCCGGGCACGCGGTGGGGGGAACGAGCCGGGGGTAGGTGACGAGGACGATGGTGGCCGAGGGAGCCTTTGTCCGTACGGCCTGAACAAGTCTGGTCAGCGCGTTCGGAAGTGCTTGAAAGGCCGCGTTGATCTGCGCCGTGTTCGCCGTCGCCGTGCACGTCGAGTGAGGCTGTCCACATGCGATCGCCGTGCCGACGTAGTCGACATCATTGCCACCGATCGTCATCGTCACCAGGCGCGTCCGGGGAGTCACCGCCTCGATTTGCGGGGGGTTTGCACCTTGGGACCTGCGAAGCACGTCGGCAATGACCGCCCCCCCGCAGCTCAGGTCGTCGAGTTTGAGGTGCAGCGAGGCTGCAACGAGGTGGGGGTAGTCCACCAGCGAGCGCCCGCACGCCCCCGCCCCGGGTTCTTGCGGCCGGATGCCAAAACCGGCCGCGTACGAACTGCCGATCGCTGCGTACTCCGCACCCGGAGACGGTGTCACGGTTTGCGACGCGGCCGCGGGGCACCAGAGCATCAACTGAGCCAGTAGACAGAACGGAGCCGCGCACGCGAGTGACCGCCAGCTACGGTCCGACTTAGAACCTCGCATCGTCACGGTTCCCCCACAAGGTGCTTGGCGGGGCGAGTGTAAATGCGCACGAACTGGGGTTTCAAGGCACCCACCCCGGGAGGTGCCGGGCTCGCCCATGCCGGGTGAGGTCTCAGGTCGCCGTTGCATCGCGGCAACCATCCGGGCTGGATGAGTCGTGACGATCAGCGTGCCGGACGGCAAGGAGATGGGCACACGACCGATGCCTTCATCGTGCGCACTTCGCGTCTCTCGGACGCGCACGCAGGGCCGATCAAAGCGATTCGCCACCCTTCGCGCATGACGGTCGTGACGGCTCGCCGTCTGAACCGTGTGCGCTCGGGCGCGAGGAAGGCCAGGCGCTTCCGCCGAACGCCAGCGAGGCCCTGTGGCAACATCGGCTCGATGGCCGAGACCATTGCCGAGTTGCTCGCCGCCCGGGTCGCCGACGACCGCGTGGGGCTCGTCTTCGAGGGCCGAACGTGGACGTGGGGCGAAGTCGTCGAGGAGTGCCTCGCGAGGGCGGCGCTCTTGCGTGCCTCGGGGCTCGACCGCGGCCACGTCGGCGTGCTGCTGGACAACCTCCCGGAGTACGTCTTCCTACTGGGCGCGGCCGCGCTGTCCGGATCGGTGATCGTCGGTGCCAACGACACCCGCAGGGGCGAGGAGCTCGCAGGAGACCTGCGTCACGCGAACTGTGGCGTGGTCCTGACGGACTCGACGAAGGTGCACCTCCTGGAGGGGGTCGACGTCGGGACGCCGGTTCGGCTCGTCGACGGGCGCGACTGGATCGATGAGGTGGAGCGCCACCGTGGCGCGCCGCTGCCCGAACGGCTGCCCGGCGCCGACGCCCTGCTTCTCCTCGTCTACACCTCGGGCTCGACGGGTGCGCCGAAAGCCGTGCGGGTCTCTCAGGGGCGCGCCGTCCGGATGATGGCGGGCGCGGCCGCGGTCTACACGGACGCGGACGTCCTGTACTGCTCCATGCCGATGTTCCACCTGAACGCGCTCATGGGCAGCCTCTTCCCCGGTGCGAGCGCCGGGGCCCGGGTCGTGCTCAAGCGAAAGTTCTCCGCCTCGTCCTTCCTCGACGACGTCCGGCAGCACGGTTGCACGTCGTTCAACTATGTGGGCCGTGCGCTGTCCTACATCCTCGCCCAGCCCCCGACGGACCAGGACTCCGACAACGCGCTCGTCTTCTGCGTCGGGGCCGAGGCTTCGGCTCGCGACCGCAAGGAGTTCCGGCGCCGCTTCGGTTGCCACGTCGTGGAGGGCTACACATCGAGCGAGGGTGGTGTGTCCATCAATCCGTTCGCCGGCATGCCCGAAGATGCGCTGGGCCGACCCCCCGACGGAATTGACGTCGCCATCGTGCACCCCGAGACCGGCGAGGAGTGCGCCCGGGCCCGTTTCGGCCCGGGGCGCGAGCTCCTCAACCCCACGGAGGCCATCGGCGAGATCGTGCGCCGCGACTCCACCGGGTCGTTCGAGGGCTACTACGCCAACGACGAGGCCGACGCCGTGCGCACACGCAACGGTTGGTTCTGGAGCGGCGACCTCGGATACCGGGACGGCGATGGCACGTTCTACTTCGCCGGCCGGGGCGACGACTGGCTCCGTGTCGACGGTGAGAACTTCGCGGCGGCCCCGGTCGAGGCGATCCTGGGGAGGCACCCCGACGTCGCGGCCGTGGTCGTGTTCGCCGTGCCCGACCCGCGCACGGGGGACCAGGTCATGGCGGCCCTCGAGCTCAGACCCGGGAGGGCGTTCGGCGGGGAGGCCTTCGCCGCCTTCCTGAGGGCGGAGGCCGACTTGGGAACGAAGTGGGCCCCCGCCTACGTGCGTGTGGTCGACGCCCTGCCGGTGACGGGTACCGGAAAGCTCGATCGAAAGGCGCTGCGCGCCGACGGCTGGCAGACCGCAGACCCGGTCTGGTGGCGACCGGGGCGGGCCCTCGAGTACCGGCGCTTGACGGGTGAGGACGCCGATCGCCTCCGGGCCGGGTTCGGCCGTTGGGGTCGCCGGCAGCTCCTGTCTTGAGATCAGCGACCATCCGACTCTCGTCGGGGCCTCCGTCAGCGGCGCTCGGTTGCCCGCCCGGCCTCGTCGCCCCCCGCCGAAGGCTCGGCCCAGGGCCGGAACGGCCGCCAATTCCAGCCGCCGAGCAGGACCACCGTCGACGGCACGAGCAGCGTCCGTACCAAGAAGGTGTCGAGGAGGATGCCGAGCGCCAGCCCCGTGCCGATCTGGCGCACCTGCCCGGTGGTCGTGAGGGCGAGCACCCCGAACGTGCCGGCGAGGATCAACCCGGCGGTGGTGACCGTCGTTCCGGTCGTCGACAGCGCGCGCGGGACGGAGGACCGGAGGGGGCGCCGCGCCGTCTCCTCCTTGATCCTGCTCATGACCAGGATGTTGTAGTCCTCGCCCAGCGCCATGATGAAGACGAACATGAAGAAGGGCAACGTGAAGTTGATCCCGAGCTGCCCGCCGATCCTCACGAAGATGAGCACGGCGAGCCCGAGCGACGCCGTGTACGAGAGCACGACGCTGGCGACCAGGTAGAGGGGCGCCACCAGGCTGCGCAGCAGTAAGCCGAGGAGCAGGGCGAGCACGAGCACCACCACGGGGAGGATCCGCACCACGTCCTGACCCGAGATCGTGCTGACGTCCGCCGCGCCAGGAGCCTGGCCGGTCACGCCCCATTGCGTCGCCCCAAGCGATCGCGCGACGGCCGACACCGCGGCGCGGACCGACGGGACGGCCTGCATCGCTGCGGTGCTTCCCGCCGATCCGGCATTGAGTGAGGTCTGGTACAGGACCGTCTGGCCGCTCTCCGTGACGTACTGCTCCTCGAGCCGGTAGGCGTCGTAAAGGGAGGCGGAGACGCCGTCGGACGTCTTCGTGTCCGTCAGCGGCAAGCGCTGTGGCGGCCCGAGCTCCGCGTAGAGGAGGGCGTCGGCCCAGGTCGGGATGTCGCGGCCGCCGGCGTCGAGGGCGCCGACCACCGTGGCGAAGAGCCCGGAGCTGCGGAGCCTGTCCTCCGCGCGGTCGAGGCGCGAAGGCGAGGTCCACACCGAGGTGTGGAACCGGAAGACGATGTCGGTGGAGCCCACGGCGATCTCGCCGAAGTGGTCGGCCAGCACCGTCTGGCCAATGCTCGAGTCCGAGCCGGCGATGGCGGCCCCGGGGTTGAAGCCCGAGGGTGCGTACCCGACCACGAAGGCGGAGAGGCCGCAGAGGACGAGCACTCCGCCGACGAGCGCGCGCACCGGGTGGCGGACCACACGGCCGGCGATGCGTCCCCACAGACCGGCGCCGGTCGAGTCCTTGCGGACACGCGACGGCCAGAACAAGCGGGGCCCGACGATCGAGAGGAGGGCAGGCAACAGCGTGAGCTCGACGACCAGGACGATGCCGATGCCAATGGCCAGCCCCGGGCCTACGCCGCGGTAGAGGCCGAAGCTCGCCAAGAGGAGGCTGAGCAGCGCGCAGATGACGGTCAAGGCGGAGAAGGTGATCGAAGTCCCCACGCGGGCTCCCGCGGCCACGATGGCGTCGTCGGCGGGCATGCCCGCCGCGAGGTTCTCGCGGTAGCGGAACAGGAGGAACAGGCCGTAGTCCGTACCGGCCCCCAGTACCAGCGCGGTGAGCAGGAGCTGCAACAGAGAGGAGATCTGCACCCCGATGTGGGTCGACTCGGCGATGACCGGCCCGGCCAGCGCCAGGGCGAGCCCGGCTGGGGCCAGCGCGACGAGCGGTGCCAGCACGGCACGAAACGCGAGCGCGAGCAGGATGATGATGAGGAGGATCGTGCCGGCGACCACGACGGCTTCGGTGCGCGCCGCCGCTGCCTGCTGGTCGACGAGGATCGGCAGTGAACCTGTGAGATGGACCGACAGCAGCGGATCGCGCTGCGCGTCGACTGCGGCCCGCACGGCGTTCACCGCGGCGCGGCCCGACTTCCCTCCGCCCTCGGTGAACGCACGGAAGCGCACCTGGGCGGAGTAGGCCTGGTCGTCGACCGAAACCGCTCCCTTGCTGATGGACACGACCAGTGGGGACCGTCGCGCGCGTTCCTCCACCGCCTGTATGGCAGCGAGGTCTTGGGGCGTCAACGTGCCGGAGGTGTCGGTCGCCACGAGAACGCCCGAGGCCTGACTCGGGTTCACGAAGGGGGCGGCCAAGTTGGACGCCACGACGCTCGGCGCGTTCGCCGGGAGGAACGACGCGGTGTCGTTGCGCACGACGCTGGCCAACGAGGGCAACAGCACGACCGAGAGCACCGTGGCTGAGAGCCAGAACCCCACCACGGGCCAGCGGTAACGCACCGCGGCGCGCAGCATCACCGACAGCACCCGCGGAACCCTAGGGTCCGCCGCTCAGATTCGAGGCGCGGGCACCGCCGTTGGTGGCTGCCTCAGCAGTGTCGCATGACCTCTGCCCTGCCGGTAGCGTACGCTGCGCGCCGTCGCGCAGCACCTTGGGGAGGCACCGTGGAGACCGAAGCCGCCGTCTTGTGGGACCGCCACGCCGATTGGAGCGTGGAACCCATCGAGCTCGACCCGCCCAAGGCAGGGGAGGTCCTCATCCGGCTCGCGGCCTCGGGGATGTGCCATTCCGACGAGCATCTCGTCACGGGCGACATGCCGGTGCCGCTCCCCGTCATCGGGGGGCACGAGGGAGCCGGAGTCGTCGAGGAGATCGGTCCCGGTGTGACGTCGCTCAAGCCCGGCGACCACGTGGTGCTCGGCTTCATCCCGGCCTGCGGCAAATGCCCCTCGTGCGCCACCGGCCATTCCAACCTCTGCGACACTGGCGCCGTCCTCATGGCAGGCCGGCAGATGGATGGCACCATCCGTCACCACGCCCGTGGGCAGGACGTGAGCACCATGGTCTGTCTGGGCACCTTCGCCCCCTACAGCGTGGTGAACGAGGCGTCCTGCGTGAAGATCCTCGACGACATCCCGCTCGACAAGGCCTGCCTCGTGGGCTGCGGTGTCACCACCGGGTGGGGTTCGTCCGTGTACGCCGCCGAGATCAAGCCCGGCGACAATGTCGCGGTGATCGGCATCGGCGGCATCGGCGCAGCGGCGCTACAGGGCGCCCGGCTGGCCGGGGCCGAGATGATCTTCGCCATCGACCCCGTCGAGTTGAAGCGCACCCTCGCCCCCACCTTCGGAGCCACCCACGTCGCCCCGTCGGTCGAGGAGGCGTTCGCCCTCATCCAGCAGGAGACCTGGGGCCACATGTGCGACAAGGTGATCTGCGCCATGGGCATCGGGCAGGGCTCGATGATGGACGCCATCTTGAACCTGACGGCAAAGCGGGGCCGTGTGGTCGTCACCAACATCCACCCCATGCGCGAGATGGACGTGACGATGAACTTGATGTACCTGACCATCATGGAGAAGCAGGTGGTGGGCAGCATCTTCGGCTCGGCCAATATCCATTCGGACATCCCGAAGCTGCTCAAGCTCTATCGAGACGGCCAGCTCGACCTCGACTCCATGGTCACCAGCACGTACAAGCTGGGCGACATCAACCAGGGCTATCAGGACATGCGCGACGGCAAGAACATCCGCGGCGTCCTGGTGTACGACGACTGAACGCCGAACCCTTTGGGGGTGGATCGAGGTTCCGCTCGGCCCCCGAGTGACGTCGGCTAGGCCGGGACGCCCTGCGTCGTCGCCCAGATGTCGTTGCAGCGCTCGCACACCTCTTCTGGGATGACGCCCGCCCGCATCAGCAGCGCGAAGGTGGTGCAACCCAAACAGATGGCGAACGCCGACTCGAGTAGGGCGGCGCAGCCCAGCAGAGCCAGCACCACCTCGGCCGCCGTCCAGTAGCCGAGCACCGTCAGCACGAGCGCGGTGCCGGCGAAGGCGACGCCCATGCCCTGGGCGAAGCGCTTGGGTGGCCCGGCCACCGGACGCGCCGGCAGGCCAAGGCGCGGCGTGATCACCCGCGTCACCAGTTGCCCCAGCGGGCTCAGGGTCGGCCCGGTCAGCACCCGCGCCACGAAGCCGTACGCGATCACCGCGGTCGCCCACTCGAGGCCGAAGGCCAGCGTCACGACCACCATGAGGAGCACGCCGGCGGCCACGAGGCGGGCCGAGACCTCGTTCACCGGGTTGGGGAACGAGAAGAGCGCCCGCCCGCGGCCGGAGCTGCTCCGCGCGGCGAGTCTGCTCATGACCTGCTCCTCCGTGTGCGCCGGGGTTACGACCTAACCCTGACCAGATTAGTCAGGTTTTATCCAGATGCGGCCGGCGGGCCTCGTCTCGGGGTGCCGGCGAAGGCCTCCACCTGAGGGGTCGGCCGGCGCCGGTCGTCGGTCGCCCTTGGATACGAGCCGGGTCTCTGCCGTTGGGGATTTCTGGAGAGATCCACCCCATAGGCGCCGACGGTCAGGCGGCGGGGGGCACGGGCTGGGGCGGCGGGGGTCCGACGTAGCGGGCGGCGGGGCGGATCAGGCGGTTGTGGGCCGCCTGCTCCATCACGTGGGTGCACCATCCGATGGTCCGGCCCGCAGCGAACGTGGGGGTGAACATCTCGCGCGGGATGCCGCAGGTGTGCATCACCACCCCGGCGTAGAACTCGACGTTGGTATAGAGCTGGCGGCCCGGCTTCAGCTCGGCCAGTACGTCCACCGTCGTGCGCTCCACCGACTGCGAGAACTCCACGAGGTCGCCGCCCAGCCGCTCGGTCACCGAACGGAGCAGCAGCGAGCGCGGGTCGTCCGTCTTGTAGACGCGGTGGCCGAACCCCATGATGCGGTCCCCGCTCTCGACGGCGTGCCGGACGTAGGCCTCGGCGCGGTCGGCCGTCCCGATGGCGTCGAGCATGTCGAGGGCGCGGCTCGGTGCGCCGCCGTGCAACGGTCCCGACAATGCGCTGATGGCTGCCACGATGGCCGCCGCGAGGTCGGCGCCGGTGGAGGTCACGACGCGGGCGGTGAAGGTCGACGCGTTGAAGCCGTGGTCGATCGTGAGCATCATGTACTGCTCGATCGCCCGGGCGTGCTCGGGGCTCGGCTCGGCCGCGGTCAACATGTTGAGGTAGTTGGCGGCGAAGCCGAGGTCGGCCCGGGGCTCCACCGGCTCGAGGCCCGCCCGCTGCCGGTGCGCCGCCGCCAAGATCGTCGGCACGACCGCGCACAGCTCCAGCGCCTGGTCAGCCAGCTCGTCTGCGCCGATGTCGTGGGTCGGGCGCCAGCCCAGCTCGGCCCCGAGGACCGACACCGCGGTGCGCAACACGTCGAGGGGGGCGCCGCGCCGGGACAGCGCGGGCAGCAGGGTGCTCAGCCCGGGCGGCAGAGTGCGCCGCCGCCGCACCTCGGTCGCGAAGGCCGCCGACTCGGCCGCCCCGGGCAGCTCGCCCCGGAAGAGGAGGTGCCACACGTCCTCGAGTGAACGCGTCTCGGCGAGTTCGACGGCCGAGTATTGCCGGTAGTGGTAGAAGCCCTGCTGGCCGCGCACGTCGCCGATCGTCGTCTCGGCGACCACGACGCCCTCGAGGCCGGCGGGCACGTCGCCGCTCGTCTCGGCCGCCGGACGGATGCGCGCCACGCCCATCAGGTCGCGTAGCGACACCACGCCGATCAGCCGCTCGCCCTCGACGACCGGCAGGTGCCGGTAGTGGTGCGAGGTCAAGCTCGCCCAGGCGGCGTCGGCCCGCTCGTCGGGGCCGAGCACGTCGGGCTGCGCCGTCATCCACAGCCGCACCTGCTCGTGGTCCGGGTCGGCGGCCGCGGCCGCCGCCCGCAGCAGGTCGCGCTCGGTGAGGATGCCGACCACCTTGCCGTCGTCGGTGACGACGACCGAGCCCGTCTCGGCCTGCTGCATGGTCTGCGCCGCCGCGGCCAGGGTGTCGCTGGCCGCGCAGGTGACGGCCGGCGAGGTCATGAGATCCCGCACGATGGTTTCCATGCGACCACTATGCCTTCGAGCAGTTCGTCTGTAAACGTTGATCAAGTCAATATAAGCTCACAGGATGGACCGCCTGCTGACGACTGAGGAGGCCGCCCGCCGGCTCGGCGTGAAGGTGCCGACGGTCTATGCCTACGTCAGCCGCGGCCTGCTCGAGTCGCATCGGGACCCCAACGGGAGGGGCAGCCTGTTCGACCTGGCCGACATCGAGGCGCTGGCGGCGCGTAGCCGGGGCGGGCGTCAGACCGCGACGCGCCTGGCCAGCGTCACGACGGGCGTGACCCGGCTGGACCAGCAGCTCGGCCCGATCTACCGCGGACACCCCGCCACGGAGCTGGCCGCCACCACGAGCTTCGAGGAGGTCGCGGCGCTGCTGTGGCAGTCCGACGAGTCCGGCGACTGGTCCGCTCCCGATCTCGGACCCAGCCCGTTCACCGAGACCCTCGACCGCATGCGCTGGGCGCTCGTGGCCTGCGGGGCGAGCGACCCGTTGCGGGCCGACCTGCGCCCGGTGGCGGTCACCCGCGCCGCGCGCCGCGCCGCCGCCGCGCTCACCGCGGTGGTGGGGCCACCCCCGCCCGGCGAAGACCCCCGGTCGTCGATCGCCGCCCGGCTGACCGCCCGCCTCACCACGAAGGCCTCCGTGGCGCCGGCCGCCCTGAACGCCGCCCTCGTCCTCCTGGCGGACCACGAGCTCGCCGCCTCCACCTTGGCCGTGCGCGTCGCAGCCTCCGTGCGCGCCGACCCCTACGACGCGTTGGCCGCCGGACTGGCGACGCTGGCCGGACCGTTGCACGGCGGCGCCAGCCAGCTTGCCTACGAATTGCTCGCAGGGGCGGAGCGCGACGGCGTCGCCCGCGCGCTCAACGACGTGTTGCGCGAGCAGGGCCGGCTGCCCGGTTTCGGGCACTCCGTGTACACGGCGGGCGACCCCCGCTTCGACGCCCTGTACCGGTTGGCCGAGCCGGTGCTGAGCGAGGATCGGCGTGCCCTCGTGCGCGACGTCATCACGCTGGCTGCCGAGCACGACGTGCCCCTCGCCAATTGCGACCTCGCCCTGGCCGCGTTGACTTGGGGCACCGGCATGCCGCCCGACACCGGCCGCACGATCTTCGCCGTGGCCCGGGTGGCCGGGTGGACGGCCCACTACCTCGAGGAGCTGACGGAGCGACCCCTGCGCTTTCGCGCCCGCGCCGTCTACAGCGTCTGACGCGATCGCGCTGAGCCCGGCTCAGCCGGCGCCGATCACGATCGCCGAAGGATGTCCGCCCGTACGGATCGGACGGCCGGGCTCCCCGGTGGCGAGCGCGACGGGGATGATGGAGCCGGCCTGTTGCGTGACCCAGGCCGTCGCGCCGTCGTCGCTGAGGGCGATGCCCTGGGCCACGTCGGGGAGCGCGATCGGGCTGTGGACCACGAGCCCGAAGACCGTGACGGGCGCCAGCGCCGCCCCGCCGCAGACGTAGAGGGTCGTTCCGGACGAGTTCACCGCCATGGCCGTGGGGTTGAACGGCAGGGTGACGGCGCCGCCGGGTTGCAGCGTGGACGCGCTGATCGGCGTGAGGGTGCGGTTGCCGAAGTTGCCCACCAACACCAGCCCCGAGGCGACCGCCACGGTCTGGGGGCCGGGCCCCACCGGGATGGGGGGATCAGCCCGCATCGTCGAGACGTCGATCGGCGTGACCTGGTTGCTCCCGAAGTCGGCGACGAAGGCGGTCGCCGCGCCCGTCGCCGCCACCGAGACCGTGACGGCCACCGGCTGCGCGCCGACCGGGACCGGGGCGCCGGCGCGCCAGGTGCCGAGGTCGACCGGCGTGACGCTGTTGGAGTCCAGGTTGGCCACCAGCGCGATTCCTTTGCCGCGCGTTCCTCCGGGCGCGACGGCGACGGCGTCGGGTTCGACGCCCACTCCCGCCGAGTGCACCACGTCGTGGGTGGCCGGGTCTATCTCATGCAGCGTGTCGTCGCCCTGGGTGACGACGAGGAGACCCCTGTCAGCGGTCGTGAAGGCGAGCGCTGCCGGCAGGCTCCCGACTGGGACCTTGGGCTGGATGTGGCGCGTGGCCAGGTCGACGGGCGTCACCTCCATGCCCGGGAGCGTGACCGAGGCTCCGGTCGTGACCCACGCCACGCTGCGGACCGACGTGCTGCCGACAGGGCTCGAGCACGCGGCGAGCGCCGGCGCGACGAGGGCGAGGGCCACGAGCGCGCCGAGCCGGCCGCGCACCGCGTTCACCCGCGCGCGCACGCCGCCCCCGCCGGTCGGTCGGCCGCGGCCCAGCCCGGCGCGTCGCCTTCGGGCCAGAAGTCGCCGGTGACGTCGTCTTGCACGTAGGGCACCGGCGCGGGGGCCGGGGTCGCCAGTACGCCCAATGCATGGAGCAATGCGTCGACGTCCTCAGACGTGGTCCCGAGTCCGCAGCTGGCGCGGACCGCTCCGGGGATGGCGCTGCGGTCGCCCCGCCGCACCGCCTCCCGGGCCCGGGCCACGCCCTCCCTTCCGACGCCGAGCAGGCGGACGAGGTAGGGATGCGCGCAGAAGCAGCCGTGCCGGACGCCGATCCCGAATTCCGCGCTGAGGCGTGCCGCCACCAGTGCGTGATGCATGCCCTCGAGGGTGAAGGTGGCGACGGCAAGCGTTTCGGTGTCGCCCTCAGCGTCCCCGGGGGTGGGACCGAGGACGCGGACGCCCTCGATGCTCCGCAGCCCGCGGTGTAGACGGTCGGACAGCGCGGCCTCGTGGGCCCGGATGGTGTCCCAGCCGATCCGCTCCAGCTCGTCCATGGCCGAGCCGAACGCCACGGCGCCGACGACGTTGGGCGACCCCGCCTCTTCGCGCTCCGGCGGTTCGGTCCAGATGACCTCGTCGAGGTCGACCAGGTCGACGGCGCCGCCGCCGGCCAGGAACGGGTCTCCCTCTTCGAACGTCCGGCGCGGCCCGATCAGAGCTCCCGCTCCATAGGGGGCGTAGAGCTTGTGTCCGCTGAAGGCGACGTAGTCCGGTCCCGCGGGCAATGGCCGGTGCGGCGCCAGCTGTGCGGCGTCCATCAGGACCGGCACGCCGCGCGCGTGGGCTTCGGCACAGATCTCCTCCACCGGCGGGAGCCACCCGGTGACGTTGGACGCTCCGGTGAGGGCGAGCAGCGCGGGCCGCCGGCCGTCCTCGAGCACCTTGACCACGTCGTCGGTGCCGAACGTGCCGTCGGGGCCGCACTCGACCCATCGCCGCCCCGCCACACGGGACCACGGGAGCAAGTTGGCGTGGTGCTCGACGACCGTCGTCGCAACCACGTCGTCGGGCCCCAGGCGCAATCGGTAGGCCAGATGGTTGATCGCCTCCGTCGTGTTGCGCACGAGCACCACCACGTCGTCCCCTCCGGCAGGCCTGTGGGCGAAGCCGTACGCGATCTCGCGTGCCCCCTCGTACTCGGCCGTGGCGCGCCGTGACTTGTAGCCCGCGCCCCGGTGGACGCTCGAATACCACGGCGTGAACTCGGCGACCCGGTCCGCCACGACCTGCATGGCCGGGGTCGACGCTGCGCAGTCGAGGTCGCGATAGGGCCGTTCGGTTCCGTCGACACACGGGACCGGGACATGGGCTCCGAGCAGCGCCGCAACGGGGGCCTCGGTTTTCACGCCGACACATTACGAAGTGCGAGGGCATGGCCAGGACCGGCGGCCTCGACCGGGCCTGAGACGACGTTCACAGAGGTCCCGTGCCCGACCTCGGCCGTCACGGCATCAGGGCCCGGCGATCACGAGCCCTCGGCCGCCCCCGCGATCTCCTGACGCCGTGCCGTCAGGACGACGATGTCGTCGGAGCGGCGCGCGTCCGCCGTCATGGACTCGATCACGAAGTCGGCGACAGTGGCCGGGTCCGTCCGCGGGGCGGAGCGCAGGGACGCTTCGAGCTGGGCCAGGCGATCATCGAGATAGGTGCCACGGCGTTCGACAAGCCCGTCCGTGAACATGACGAGGCAGCCGTCTGCGAGCCGGTACTCGTGGTCCTTGTAGTGGCAGCGCTGGACGCCGAGGGGCGGGCCCGGCGGCACCGGCAACTCGATGGCCCGGCCCGAGCAGATCTGGACCGGGGAGGGGTGTCCGGCGGACGAGAAACTGATCTCGCCCGTGACGACGTCGAGCACCCCGACCAGGGCGGTGGCCAGGCGCGGCTGCACGCCCGAGAGGGAGGTCCTGTTGAGGCGCTCGAGGGCTTTCCCGGGGTGCTGCTCCTCGAGAACGAGCAGTCCGAGGGTGTGGCGGAGGCGGCTCATGATCCGGGCCGCCTCGAGGTCGTGCCCTTCGACGTCACCCACCACGAGCGCGACGAGCCGCTCGGTGATCGGCACGACGTCGTACCAGTCACCGCCGACTTCCACGCCCACGGCCGCGGGCAGGTAGCGCGCCGCCACGTCCCATCCCGCGATGTGCGGGATGGCGTCGGGCAGGAGGTTGCGTTGCAGTTCGTGTGAGATGCGCCGCTCTCGCTCGTATGCCCGCGCCCCGCTGACGACGGAGCTCACCTGGGTCGCCAGCTGTTCGGCCAGGCCGAGGTCCTTCTCTGAGAACCGGCGACCGGACCCGGCCGAGACGAGGGTGACCGTGCCGAGGACGCGGTCGTCGAGCCGGCCGAGCGAGACCGTCATGTACGACGTGAAGCCCAGCGCCTTCACGATCTCGTAGTGTCGAGCGTCGCGGCTCGTCGCTCGGAGGAACTCGTCGTCCATCTCGGTGCTCCACCGCGAATGGCCCGAGCGCATGACCTGCACGGTCGGATGCTCGCCCGCCGGATCGGGGGGGTACGCCCGCCGAAGCTCCTCGGTGAGCGAGCGCTTCGTCGGGTCGGCGTGGCGCGCCGCCATGCGGCGGATCTGGCCGTCCTCCTCCGCGATGTCGATCAGGCACAGGTCGGCCAGCACAGGGACCGAGACCTCCGCGAGGCGCTGGACCATCTCGCGGTAGTCGAAGGACTCGGAGAGCACCTGGGCCGCCTTGAGGAGGAATTCGTTTCGCCGCCGCACCTCGAGGAGCTCCTCGAGCAGCTGCTCGCGTTCGGCTGCCTGCACGGATGCGTGCAGCAACTCCCCCAGATGGCTGCCAACGGCGTCCATGAGCTCGACGACCGCCGGGTCCCGCTCGCGCTGCCGGGTGCTCAGCATCTCGACCACCCCGACGCAGGCACCGCGGTAGAGGATCGGGAAGGCGTAGGCGCTCTGCAGCCCGTCGCGCACCAGCGCGTCGGTGACAAAACGACGGTCGGCCACGAGGTCGGGCACCCACAGCGGTTCTCCGTGCTCCACGACCCACCTCGGGAGCCCTTCGCCGCCGCTCCTCGGGTCGGTTTCCTTCTCCCGCGCGAAGGCGCGCGCCATGTTCGCGGCGTTCCGCCACAGGTGGCGGCATATGAGCGACTCCTCGGCCCCGACCGCCCACATCGTCGTCACGTCCCAATCGAGGCGCCGGCCCAACGTCGAAAGCACGCGTTCGGCGGGTGGGTCGTCGATCGGCGCGTCCGCCAAGATCTCGAGCAGTTCGCTGGTTAGCTGCGACCAGCGCTGGAGGTTCTGGTTGTCCCCTGGGCGGAAGATGCCGGCGATGACTCTGCCCGCGTAGGGATGGTCGAACATGCTGAGGACGACGTCAGTGGAGACCTCGGACCCGTCCGCGCGCCTGACCACGGCGGGCACTCGCCGACCCGCGAGCTGCTCGACCTGCGTTTCGACGAATTGCTCGAAGCCGTCGCGCAGTTGATCAGCGCTCGACACGGGCACGAGATCGAGGGCGGAACGGCCCTTCAGGGATCCGTGCGGCCACCCCATCAACTCTTCGGCGGCGATATTCGCGTAGTGGATCTCGCCATGGACGTCGCAGAGGATGATCGCTTCGCGCAGCCCGTCGAGGATGGCGCGCATGGCGGGCAGGGGCCACGGCCCGGCACTGGCTGAGGCTCCGAGGCTCGCGAACGTGTGGAGTGCGGCGGCGGTGTCCGGTTGGTCGTCGTCAGCCTGTTCGCCGTCAGCCTGTTCGCCGCGAGCCCGGTCGTCGCCACTCACGTCCCCCTCCGTCACACATGTAGCGAACCAAACCGTCTTGCCGGGGCGGTCGCGCGCCACTTCGATCCCCCAGGCGTCGGCCAGCGACTCGACGATGCGCAGGCCGCGGCCGCTGGGCGCGTCGGCGACTGGTTCTCGTGGCACGGGATAGCCGGGCGCTGCGTCGCTGACCGCGACATGCAGCCACCCGGTGCGGCTCCGGGCGGGAGGATCCAAGGTGATGGACACCTCGAAATCGGTGGCCGCGTGCTGCACGGCGTTCGTCGCGAGCTCCGAGAGCATCAACGCCAGCAGTTCCGGCTCCTCGACGCACTGGGCCGGGACGTGCTGGAGGAGGAACCTGCGGGCTCGGCCGACCGAGCTGGCGGTCGCCGGGAACACCCGTGTCACGGTCTTCCCCGTGCCCCTCCTCAGCCGAACACGCCGGCGCCGGCGGCGCGGGCAACCGATCCGGCCTCTCGGGCCGCCGTTTCGGGCTCACGCCCCGGAAGCGTTTGGCGTCGGCATAGCGGTTGCGCTTGTTGTGCCCTCCGGAGGAAACCCTAAACGAAGGCTCAGGTGATCACCGTTGGAACCGGGTCGCGGGCATGGCCGGAGAGACCCTCCTCGCGGCGAGACATGCCGGTGCCGCATCCAGTTCGCCCGGAACACGGGGGGCGCGGGGTACCCTGCCCTCAGTGGAAGAGCGCTACGAGTCGGAGTTGGCCCGGGCCGCGTCCGTGCTCGACGGCGTGGACGAGGCGCTCGACCGTCTCAGCGCCGGGGCGTACGGGAGGTGTGCGACCTGCGGCACGCCCATTCTGGGCGCCGACCTCGAACGCGACCCCGTTCGGCGCTACTGCGAACAGCACCTGGCGCTCGGCTAACGACCCCCGACGGGGCTGGCTGCGAACGGGGTCCGAAACGGTCCGACCCCGGTACCCGAAGGGTCAGCCCGCGACCTTCAAACCCTGAGCCGCGTCCAAGCGCGCCGCCACGTCGGACCAATTGACGACGTTCCACAGGGCGGCGAAGAAGTCGGCCTTCACGTTCTTGTACTGCAGATAGTAGGCGTGCTCCCACGCGTCGAAGACGAGCAGCGGGACGGAGCTCTGCCCGACGTTGCTCTGGTGGTCGTATACCTGCTCCACGATCAGCCGCCCGGCCAGCGGCTCGTAGGCCAAGACGCCCCACCCCGAACCCTGGATGGTCGACGTGGCCTGGGTGAACTGCGACTTGAACTTGTCGAACGAGCCGAAGTTCTCGTCGATGGCCGACCCGAGTGCGCCGTCCGGCTTGTCACCACCGTCGGGGCTCTGGTTCTTCCAGAAGATCGAGTGCAGGACGTGACCCGAGATGTGGAAGGCCAGCGTCTTCTCCAGTCCGACGATGCCGCCGAAGTCGTTCTTGTCGCGCGCCTCGGCCAGCTTCTCGAGCGTCTGGTTCGCCCCGGTCACGTAAGCGGCGTGGTGCTTGTCGTGGTGGAGCTCCATGATCTGGGCCGACACATACGGCTCGAGTGCGGCGTAGTCGTACGGCAGATCCGGCAGGGTGTACTCGGCCATCGGGGTCTCCTCACTCGTCGTCGGGTCGTTCACCGTCGGCGCTGTCGTCGTCGGCGGGTGCGTGCTGGACCATACCCGAAGGTGTCGCCATCCCAACCAGGGATCCAACCACCATGCGGCCTGGGTGCGGCACGACCCGGACGACGGGCCGGCGGTACGCTTGCAAGAGTGAGCACCGAGCCCGAGCCGGAGCGGGAGTCCAACGAACCGAGGGATCGCTGGCACGAGCTCGGATCGTTCATCCGTGAGCAGCGGGGCTCGGCCCGCCTGTCGTTGCGCCGGCTCTCCGAATTGGCCGGGATCTCCAACCCCTACCTGAGCCAGATCGAGCGCGGATTGCGGCGGCCCTCGGCCGAGATCCTCCAGCAGATCGCCAAGGCCCTGCGCATCTCGGCCGAGACGCTCTACGTGCAAGCGGGGATCCTCGAAGCTCCGGTCGGCTCGCCGGACCTCACCCGCGCCATCCTCGCCGACCAGACGATCAGCGAAGAGCAGAAGCAGGCGCTGATCCGGATCTACCTCTCCTTCCGCCGGGAGTACGAGGACGAGCATGGCCGCGCCAGCGGCGCCCGGGGCGGTGCGAAGAACGGCGACGCGGTGGAACCCGACCCGCCGGACAGGCCCGCGGGCCCGGTGTCGGGAACAACTGATCGTGTCGCCTCGGCCTGACCGCAGTGCAGCGGGACCGGCCGGAACCGGCCTGTCCGCCGGCGAGAGCCGGATTGTCCGGAGACGAATTCGGCCTCACCGCTAGGCTCAAAGCGCCATGCGCCGGCTCGCCGTCCTCTCCCTCCACACCTCGCCGTTGGCCCAGCCGGGTACCGGCGACGGGGGTGGCATGAACGTCTACGTCCGGGAGCTGGGGGCCGCCCTGGCCCGCAGCGGCGTGTCCTGCGACGTCTTCACGCGGGCGTGGTCGCCCGACCTGGCCCCGGTCGTCGACCTCGAGCCGGGGCTGCGCGTGCACCACGTCCCGGCCGGGCCCCTCGAACGCGTCCCCAAGGAGTCGCTCCCGGGAGTGGTGGAGGAGTTCACGGGCCGGGTGCTCGGTCTGATGTCCGCGACGTCCGGGCCCGGTGACGCCGGGCTGCCCTACACGTCGGTGCATGCGAACTATTGGCTGTCGGGACTCTCGGGGCACGTGATCAAACACGAGCTGAACCTGCCACTCGTGTGCACCTTCCACACCCTCGACCGGGTGAAGGCCGAGTCGATGCCCGAGGAGGTCGAGGCCGATATGCCGCACCGCCGGGCCGAAGCCGAGGCGACCATTATCGAGTGCTCCGACGCCGTGCTGGCTTCCTGCTCGGTCGAGGCCGAGCAGATCGCGTCGCTCTACGGCGGCGAGCCCGGGCGCATTCGCATCGTGCCGCCCGGCGTCGACCACGCCTTCTTCGGCCCTGGGCACCGGCCCCAGGCCCGGCGCGCGCTGGGCCTGCCCCTCGACGGGCGGCTGCTGCTCTTCGTCGGCCGGATCCAACCGCTCAAGTGCGCCGATGTGGCGATCGAGACGCTGGCCGAACTACTCGAGTCAGGGGGCGAGCCCTACCGCCTCGTGGTCGTCGGGGGGCCGAGCGGTCCGCACGGCGAGAAATCGCTCCAGGGCCTCCATGACGCGGCCGACGCGCGGGGGGTGCGCGAGCACGTCCACTTCATCGAACCTCAACCGCACGAATTGCTGTCGTCGTACTACCGCGCCGCCGACGTGTGCCTCGTCCCGAGCCGCTCGGAATCCTTCGGGCTCGTCGCGCTGGAGGCGGCCGCCTGCGGGACCCCGGTCGTCGCCTCGGCCGTGGGGGGCCTCACCACCCTGGTGGACCACGGCCGCACCGGGTTCCTGGTCGACGACGGTTCACCTTCGTCGTACGCCGCCGCGGTGCGCCGGGTGTTCGAGGATCCGCTGGCGGCCGAGCGCATCTCCACCGCCTCGGTCCTGCGGGCGCGCCGCTACACCTGGCGGGCGGCGGCGCGCAACCTCGTGGAGCTGCACGACGAGCTGGCGGCGAGCAACCTCGTCGAGTGCAGTTGAGGGCTCGCCCGGACGAGAGGGCCTGAACCCCATCCCGTGCCGGTCGTCGACCTGCCAGAAGAACAGGAGATGGCGGCGGCGGTCGCCTGCATCGACGCCTGGGCCGCGCGTGAACTCGCCGCAGGCGAGAACCTGGTGGCGGCCGAGCGCCAGGAGGTGAGGGACCGTACCGCGTCGTTCCAGTGGTATCTCCGCTTCAAGGGTGAGGAGAAGGACTACATCACCGTCTGGTTCACGCTGAAGCAGCGGACGCTGTGGCACGAGGCCCAGTTCATGCCGGCTCCCGAAGAGAACAAGGAGGAGGTGTTCGCGTATCTGATGCGGCGCAACACTGCGTTGCTCGGCATGGCGTTCGCATTGGGGCCTGAGGACGCCGTGTACCTGGTGGGCCGGGTCCCGGCCCGTTTGATCGACGACGACGAGCTGGACCGCATCGCGGGCGCTTCCGTCGTCTACACCGACGACCACTTCCCGACGGCAATGTCGTTGGGGCATCCTTCGACGTACCGGCGGCGTCGGCGGCGCTGAAGCAGCGCAGCCGATGTTGAACGTCGGAGCTCCGTGTCCCGCACTGCTCGAGCGACGGTACGGGAAACGCGACCGTTGGTTGAAATCAGCCCAGTAGAGAGTCGGGGACCGATATCGAGAGCGACTCCGAGGCCAGGTCGGTATCGTCGTGGCGGTGTCGAGCCTGCTGATCGTCGGTGGCGGAAGGATGGGCGGCGCCTTGCTCGGAGGGTTGCTCCGGTCGGGCTGGGCCGGCCTTGGCGACGTCGTGGTGATCGAGCCACTCCCCGGGCGCCGCTCGGAGTTGATGGCGGCACATCCCGGACTCCGGTGCCTCGCCGCCCCTGAACCCGGGCTGCTCGGCGACGACGGCGAACGGCTGCCCGGTGCCGTGCTGGCGGTGAAGCCCGACCAGGCCGAGGGGGCGTGCCGCGCTCTGGGTGCGACCGGCGTGACCCGGGTCCTCTCGATCGTGGCCGGCGTCCACACCGCCCGCCTCGAGTCGGCCCTGGGCGGCCAGCCCACGGTGGTCCGGGCCATGCCGAACATGCCCGCGTTGGTGGGTGCGGGGGTGACAGCCATGTCCGGCGGGTCGTTCGCCACCGCCTTGGACCTGGCCTGGGCCGAGGACGTGCTGGCGGCGGTGGGCACCGTCGTGCGTCTGCCCGAACGCATGCTCGATGCCGTGACGGGCCTCTCGGGCTCGGGACCGGCCTACTTCTTCCTGGTGGCCGAGTCCCTGGTCGAGGCGGGGGTCCAAATGGGTCTCAGCCGCGACGTCAGCCGTACCCTCGTCGTAGAGACGATGCTCGGCTCGGCGGCCCTGCTGCACCAGACGGGTCGCGACCCCGAGGCACTTCGGGCCGAGGTGACATCGCCGGCCGGTACGACGGCCGCGGGCATCCGTACCCTGGAGGCCCGCGCCGTGCGCTCGGCCTTCATGGAGGCGGTGGCGGCCGCCACGGAACGCTCCCGCAACCTGCACCGCTGAGCACGCCCGTGTCCGCGCCCAGACCCGCCGCGCCGAGCCGGCGGCAACGGACGGTCTTCTTCCTCTCCGACTTTGGGACTGAGGACGAGTTCGTCGGAGTCGTCCACGCGGTGATCGCGGCGCGGGCACCGGGCGCCACAGTCATCGACCTGACCCATCACGTCCCGCCCTTCGACGTGCGCGCCGGCAGCCACACACTGGTGCGGGCGGTGCCTTACCTCGGCGCCGGGGTGGTCGTCGGTGTCGTGGACCCGGGGGTGGGCACAATGCGCCGTGGCATCGGGCTGGAGGTGGCGCTGCCTGCTGGCGGGACGATGCACTTCGTCGGGCCCGACAACGGCCTGCTCGTGGCGGCGGCGGAGTCGGTGGGGGAGGCGCCGATCGTCAGCGCAATCGAGTTGCACCGCGAGCCGCCCCCGCCCGACCGCGGTGCCACCTTCGACGGGCGCGACCTCTTCGCACCGGTGGCCGCGGCGCTGTCGACGGGCACGCCGATGGCGCAGCTCGGCGAGGCGATCGAGCCGTTGTCGCTGATTCGCCTCGTCGGAGGCGTGGTCGAGCAGGGCCGCCTCCACGACGGCCGCGCCTGCCTGCGGACCGAGGTCACCTGGGTCGACCACTTCGGCAACCTCCAGCTGGCGGCGACCGTGGCGGACGCCCGGGTGGCGGGGATCCCGTCCGCAGGCACGATCGAGCTGGCCGCCCGGGTCGAGTCGGGCCGGGAGTACCTCGACGGGCTCCCGCACTCCCTCGTTCCCGACGGGATCCATCTGCGCTGCGTCGAAGCGTTCGGCGACCTCAAGCAGGGGGAGTTCGGCCTTCTGGTCGACTCCAACGGGCATCTCGCCGTCGTGGCCGGCGAGGCGTCGGCCGCGCGCTGGCTCAACGTGGTCGCGGGGGAGCTGCTGATCCTGGCCTGGTGAGCCGTCCAACCGGGTGGGCCGGTTTGGTGCCGTCGGGAGCCTCCTCGGTACCATCGCAGCGCAGTGAGCGACGACCGGACCGTCCCCGAGAACCGCGCCGCGTCTGGCGCGTCCGCGTCCCCTGCACCGGTCCCGAAAAGGATCCCCGAGGCCACGGTGCTGCGGCTGCCCGTCTACCAGCGCATTCTTGCGGAGCTGGCACGTACCGGCGTGCGGACCGTGTCGTCCGAGCAGCTGGCCGATTTGGCGCGGGTCAACGCGGCGAAGGTGCGCAAGGACTTGTCGCTGCTCGGATCGTTCGGGACCCGCGGCTCGGGCTACGACCCTGACTTCCTCATCTCCCAGATCGACCGCGCGCTCGGCGTCGACGAGAACTGGTCGGTGGCCATCGTGGGCATCGGGAACCTGGGGCGTGCCCTCACCAACTCGACCGCTTTCGCCTCGCGGAACTGTCAGATCACCAAGCTCTTCGACGTGGACCCGGCCGTCGTCGGCGAGGAGGTCCGGGGCATCGTGGTCCGGCACATGGAGGAGATCGCGTCGTTGCGGCCGGCCGAGTGTCCCGACATCGGGGTGATCACGACGCCCGGCTGGTCCGCTCAGGGCGTGGCCGACCTGCTCGTGCGGGCCGGGGTGACCTCGCTACTCAACTTCGCGCCGCGTGTTCTCAACGTCCCAGCCAACGTCCATCTCCGCTACGTCGACCTCTCGATCGAGCTCCAGGTGCTCGGCTTCTACCGGGCCCGCCAGGAGGGGGTCGAGCCGGCTCATGCCGGTCGGGACCAGCGCGGGCCGCTCATCCGAGCCGTCGGGATGTCGCCGGTCTCCGAACTCGACTGAGGGCTGGCCGGTCGGGATCCTCGCCCTGACTGGCAAGCTGGGACGAGGGACCGGCACAATTGCCCGCCGACCCAGGAGGAATCTGAGTGTCCGTCGTCGTCATAGGGCTTGAGCACACGCAGGCACCGCTGCCGCTGCTCGAGGCGACGACGGTGGCCGACGCCGACTTGCACAAGTCGCTGCGTGCGCTCGGCCACTGCCGCAACGTCCAGGAGGCGGTCGTGTTGTCGACCTGCCTGCGGACCGAGGTCTACGCGGTCGTCGACCGCTTTCATGACGCGGTGGCCGAGGTCTACGACGTCCTCTCGGACCATTCGGGCGTCTCGGTGGAGGAGCTCTCGCTCCGCGCCACCATCCGTTTCGACGACGACGTCACCGCACACTTGTTCGCGGTGGCGTCGGGCCTCGAGTCGGTCGTGGCCGGTGAGACCGAGGTCCTGGGCCAAGTCCGCCGCGCCTTCGAACGCGCGCGGGAGGAGGGCACGTGCGGGCCCGTTCTCTCGGCGCTGTTCCGCCACGCGCTGCAGACCGGCAAGCGCGTCCGCACCGAGACCGGTATCAGCCGCGGCACGACGTCGTTCGCCTATGCCGCGGTGACTGTCGCGCGCGGCGAGTCCGGCGCGGGACTTCGGGGCGCACGCGTGGTGGTGGTCGGCGCGGGCGAGATGGGCCTCGGCATCTGCCGGGCGCTCTCGGATCTCCCACCCGCCGACGCACCGGGCCGCGTCGTGGTGGTGAACCGGTCGCTCGAACGCGCCAACGACTTGGTGCGCGACTCCGGCAAGCGATCCTTCGAAATGGGGGCGGCGCCCCTCGACGAAGTGTCGGCCGAGCTCGCGCGCGCCGACGTCGTGCTGACCGCAGTGTCTGCCGAGTCGCACGTGCTCACGTGGGCCGACTTCTCCGGCGTGGACTCCCCGCTCTTCGTCGTCGACCTCGGCCTTCCCCGCAACGTCGACCCGTCGGTCGGCTCCCTCGACGGCGTCACCCTGCTCGACATGGACACGCTGCGCGCGTCGGTGGCACGCGCCCTGGACGACCGGCAGGACGAGGCCGTGGCGGCGCACGGCATCGTCGAGGCCGAGGTCGAGCGGTTCCGCACGGCCAGCCGCCAGCGCGGGGCCGCCCCGGTCATCGCGTCGTTGCGGACCCGCCTCGAGTCGCTTCGGGTCGCCGAGCTCGAGCGCCGCCGGGCCCAGTTGGCCGATCTGAGCGAGGAGGAGTGGGACCAGGTCGACCAAGCGACGCGGGCCACCCTCGCCAAGATGCTCCACGAGCCAACCATCCTGCTCAAGGAGACGGCGGGGACGCCGCGCGGCGAGCGCCTCGTCGAGGCGCTGCGCATCCTCTTCGACCTCTAGGCGCAGCGATGAGTGCCGACGGGAGCGTCCGCGGCCTGCAAGCGATCCGGCTCGCCACCCGTGGCTCGCCGCTCGCCTTGCGCCAGACCGAAATCGTCGCGGACCTCCTGCGGGCCGCGCACCCCGGCCTCGAGGTCGAGCCCGTGGTCGTGCGCACCCGCGGCGACCAGGACGCCACCGCCCCGCTCGACCAGATCGGAGGACAGGGCGTGTTCGTCACCGAGGTGGAGGCCGCGGTGACCGACGGGCGCGCCGAGGCAGCCGTGCACTCGGCCAAGGACATGACCTCGGTGATGCCGGCGTACCTCGTCCTCGGCGCGGTCCCGCCGCGAGCTGACCCCCGCGACGGCCTGGTTGGGAGCACGCTCGCCGGCCTGCCCGCCGGGGCAATGGTCGCCACGGGGTCGGCGCGTCGGCGCGCTCAGTTGGCCTACCTGCGCCCGGACCTGGTGTTCGCCGACCTGCGCGGGAACATGGCGCGCCGGGTGGCGGCCGCCGGGCCCGGGGGCGTGACGGCCGTGGTCGTCGCTGCGGCCGCGATGGAGCGGCTGGGCTGGAGGGACCGACTCAGCGACGTCCTCGACCCGATGGACGTGTTGCCCCAGGCCGGCCAGGGGGCGATCGCCGTGCAGTGCCGGTCCGACGACGAGAGCGTCCGCTTGCTGCTGCGCGCCATCGACCACGAGCCCAGCCACCGGGCCCTGCGGGCCGAACGGGCCGTACTGTCTGCGTTAGGGGGCAGCTGCACCGTGCCCGTCGGCGCGTACGCCGCACAGGACGCGTCCGGCACGGGTCCGTTGTGGGCACACGGACTCGTGGCGAGCGCCGACGGCCACACGCTCGTCCGCCTGTCCCGGCACGGTGAGGACCCCGAGGCGCTGGGGACCGGGCTGGCGCAGGCGCTCCTCGAGGGCGGCGCGGCCGCGATCGACGGGTTCGCATCGCTGTCGCGGGCCGAGACGTGACCGTCTACCTGGTGGGCGCAGGCCCCGGGGATCCGGGCCTTCTCACCCGCCGCGGGGCGAAGCTGCTCGGCCGGGCGGACGTCGTCCTCCACGACCGCCTCGTCGGCCCGGCGATCCTCGATCTGGTGGCACCGTCGGCGGAGCTCATCGACGTCGGCAAGGATCCCGACGCCCAGACGACAAGTGGGGCCGGGCGACAGGCCGAGATCGCGCGCCTGCTGGTGGAGCACGGCCGCCGCGCCGCCGTCGTGGTCCGGCTCAAGGGCGGCGACCCCTTCGTCTTCGGCCGGGGCGGCGAGGAGGTCGAGGCGTTGGCGCGTGCGGGCATCCCGTTCGAGGTGGTGCCCGGTGTCACGTCGGCCTTCGCGGCGCCCGCGGCCGCCGGCATCCCGGTCACCCAGCGCGGCGTGGCGTCGTCCGTGACCGTCGTCACGGGCCGGGTGGGTGAGCCCGGAGGCGAGGGCGTACCCGACTGGCAGGCGCTTGCCCGGGCCGGGGGCACGCTGGTCATCCTCATGGGCATGACGACTCGTGGCGCCATCGCTGACGCGTTGATCCGTGGTGGGCGCGCACCCGAGACCCCGGCGGCGGTGATTGAACAGGCGACGACGGCATCGCAGCGCGTGGCGCGTACGACGCTGGCCGGTCTCGGCTCCGTCGACCTGGGCTCGCCCGCCGTGATCGTGGTCGGGCCGGTGGCGGCGTTGGGCGCGTCGCCGCCCGGGGACGCTGCGTCGTACCCCGGCGCGCTGGCCGGGCGTTCGGTCGTGGTGACGCGGTCGGGGACGCGGGCGGGTGGTCTGGTCGGCGCGCTCGAGCGCGTCGGAGCGACGGTCGTCGAGGTCCCCCTCACCCGTCAGGTCGATGCGGCCGACGGCGGGGCGGCCCTGCGCGCAGCTGCCGCGGCCGTGCACGACGAGGCGTGGGTCGTGCTCACCTCCATCAACGCGGTCGACCGCTTCATGGCCGAGCTGCCCGACGCCCGCGCGCTCGCCGGCGTCCTCGTCGCTGCGGTCGGGCCGGCCACCGCGGACGCGCTGCGTATGGCCGGTATCGAACCCGACCTGGTGCCCGCCGAACACAGCGCCAGCGGGCTGGTCGAGGAGTTCCCCGACGCGCCGGCCGGCGGGCGCCGGCGGGTGCTGTTCCCGTGCGCCGACCTGACCGCCGATATCGTCACCGACGGCCTCGCGCAGAAGGGCTGGGACGTGACACGCGTCGAGGCGTACCGCACGGTGCCGCTGTCGGCCCCTGAGCCGGCGGTGCTGGCCCGGGTGGCCCGTTCGGACGCGCTCGTGTTGACGGCGGCCTCGTCGGTGCGCGCCTTTACCGCCTTGCGCACTCCGGAGGGCGCGGCGGTCCCGGCCCCCGCGCACGTGGTCTGCATCGGGACGACGACCGCGGCGGCGGCTCGGGAGGCCGGATTGTCCGGGGTGCACGTGGCCTGGGGCGCCTCTGCGGACGGCATCGTGGCCGAACTCGTGGACCACTTTGCCCATGGCGGGGGCACCGGCAGTGCCTCGTAGGCTGGCCGGTATGGCCGAAGCCGACGCCACTGCCGCTCTCGCGCCCGCGGGGTTTCCGACCCGCCGCTTGCGGCGCACGCGCCGCACCCCGGCCCTCCGCCGTCTCGTCGCCGAGGCGCGCCTCGGGGTGGACGACCTCGTGGCTCCACTCTTCGTGCGCGAAGGGACCGATTCTCCGCTCCCCATCCCGTCGATGCCGGGCGAGGTGCAGCACACGGTCGACTCGCTTGTCGTCGAGGCGAAGCGGCTGATGACGCTCGGCCTGCCCGGGCTGATCCTCTTCGGCGTGCCGGCGCGCAAGGACGCACAGGGGAGCGGCGCCTGGGACCCCGACGGCGTGGTGCAGGTGGCGCTGCGCGCCGTGCGCGACGCCGTCGGCGAGGAGCTCGTCCTGATGGCCGACCTCTGTCTCGACGAGTACACCGATCACGGGCACTGCGGCGTGCTCGGACCGGACGGCGAGGTGCTCAACGACGCGACGCTCGAGCTCTACCAGCGCGTCGCGTTGGCGCAGGCCCAGGCGGGCGCCGACGTCGTGGCCCCCAGCGGGATGATGGACGGCCAGGTGCGCGCCATCCGCGCCGCGCTCGACGGAGCCGGCCACGACCAGGTGGCCGTCCTGGCCTACGCGGCCAAGTACGCGTCGGCGCTCTACGGCCCCTTCCGCGACGCCGTCGACGTCCGCATCGCAGGCGGGGGCGACCGGCGGACGTACCAGCAGGACCCACGCAATCAGCGCGAGGCGCTCGCGGAGATCGCGCTCGACGTGGCCGAGGGGGCCGACATGATCATGGTCAAGCCCGCCATGACCTCGCTCGACGTGTTGAGCCTGGCGCGCCACGCCGTCGACGTCCCGCTGGCGGCCTACCACGTGAGCGGCGAGTTCGCCATGATCAAGGCGGCCGCCGCGGCCGGGTGGATCGACGGGCCGGCGGTGGCGCTCGAACAGCTGACCGTGATCAAGCGCGCGGGCGCCGACTTCGTCCTTACGTACTTCGCGGCCGAGGTGGCCGAGGCCATCAGTGGCTGACGCCCTCCCGACGAACGCCGAGTGGTTCGCGCGGGCGGGCCGCGTCATCCCCGGCGGCGTGGACTCGCCGGTCCGCTCCTTCGCCTCCGTTGGCGGGACGCCCTACACGGTCGTCTCCGGCGAGGGCCCCTATGTGGTCGACGCCGAGGGGAACCGCTACGTCGACCTGGTCCAGTCCTACGGCGCAGTCCTGCTCGGCCACGCACACCCGGTCGTGACCGGCGCCGTCGCCGACGCGGCGGCCCACGGCACCACTTTCGGCGCCCCGACACCGGGAGAGGTCCTGCTGGCCGAGGCCATCTGCGCGCGAGTGCCGGGCGTCGAGCAGGTGCGTCTCGTGTCATCGGGGACCGAGGCGGCCATGAGCGCCGTCCGCCTGGCGCGCGGCGCCACGGGACGCGACCGGGTCGTCAAGTTCGACGGCTGCTACCACGGGCACTCCGACGGCCTGCTGGCCGGCGGGGGCAGCGGGGTGGCCATGCTCGGTTTGCCCGGCTCGGCCGGCGTCTCCGCTGGTGCCGTGGCCGACACCGAAGTGGTGCCCTACAACGCCGTGCCCGAGCTGGACGAGCGCGTGGCCTGTGTCATCGTCGAGCCGGTGGCGGCGAACATGAATCTGGTTGCGCCCGCGCCCGGCTTCCTCGAGGGACTGCGGTCGGCGTGCGACGCGGCGGGAGCGCTGTTGATCTTCGACGAGGTGATCACGGGCTTCCGCCTTGGCGCGGACGGCGCGGCGGGGTGGTCGGGCGTGACGCCGGACCTCTGGTGCTTCGGCAAGGTCATCGGCGGTGGGCTGCCCGTCGGCGCCTTCGCCGGCGGGCGCGACCTGATGGCCGAGCTCGCCCCAATGGGTCCCGTGTACCAGGCCGGAACGCTCTCGGGGAACCCCCTTGCCACGGCCGCCGGGCTCGCCGTGCTGGAGGCCGTCGGCCCCGACGAGTACGAGTCGCTCACGGTGCGGGTCTCGGTGTTCGCCAAGGAGCTCGAGTCGGCCCTGGCCTCCGGTGGCCTGGCGGCGGCGGTCCCGACGGTCGGCCCGCTGGCCGGGCTGTTCGTGGCGCCCGTGGGCGACGGACCGGTGTCACCGCCGGCGGACTACGAGGGCGCGAAGGCGCTGGCGAGGCGCGGGGTCTACGGGCGCCTCTTCCACGCCCTGTTGCGCCGGGGCGTGGCCCTGGCGCCGGGGCCCTACGAGGTGCTGTTCCCCGGGTTGGCCCACGACGACGCCGTCCTCACGCGTGTGGTCGAGGCCGCCGCCGACGCGGCGGCCGAGGTCGCCGGCGCGGCCGGCTGAACCGGCGGTGGGCGCGCCCGGCTGGCCCGAGGACTTCGACGCGCTGCGCCGCGGCGAGGGCTGCCCGATGTGCGCGCCGGGGGCCGACGAGACGCCGTTCGGCGTACGGGTCTACGAGGGCCGTTGGGCCGACGGGTATCTGGGGCGTTACCCGGTGCGACCCGGGTACGCGTACGTCGTCTGGAAGGGCCGGCACGTGGCCGAGCCGACCGAGCTGTCAGCCGAGGAGCGAGCGGGCTTCTGGGGCGAGGTCGGGCTCGTGGCGGAAGCGGTCGCCGCGCGCTACCGCCCGGCCAAAATGAACTGGCTGAGCCTGGGCAACGGCGTGCCGCACCTGCACGTCCACCTCGTTCCCCGACCGATCGAGGACGCCCGGGCCGGTGGGCCGCTCGAGAGCGAGGCCTTCGACCGGTCGTCCACGCCGGCCGTGCCCGAGGCGCGGCTGGCCGAAGAGGCGGCCGCGCTGCGGGCCGAGCTCGGGACCTGAGGACGACGAAGCGACTGACCGAGGGAGCCCGCTGGCTCAGGCGGCCGGACTTTCGAGCACGTCGGGATCGGGCAAGAAGCGCGAAACCAGTTCCAAGGTGCGGTAGCCGATCTCGGCCGGGCCGGCCGCGTCCGGCCGCATCAAGTTGGCCATGATGCGCAGCAGCTGGTTCATGAGCAAGTCGGAACGCATGCCGATGTTCACGCAGACGCGCATCACCTCGGGGCGCGAGATCAGGTGGACGAAGGCCCGGGCCACCTTGTAGTAGGGCCCGTACGCGGCGGTGAGCTCGCGGTCGTAGTCGCGCAGCGCCCGCTCGCCCGCGCCGGTCAGGGCGTGGCCCAGTGCGGCGGCGGCCAGGCGCCCTGTCTCGTAGCCGTACGAGATGCCCTCGCCGTTGAACGGGTTGATGGAACCACCAGCGTCGCCGGCCACCAGCACGTTGCCGCCTGCCCGCGGACCGACCGAGAGCCCCATGGGGAGTTTGCCGCCCGTCGGCGGCCCCAGGCTCGCCTCGGGAGACAACCCCCACGACACCGGCGCGTAGCCGACGAACGTGTCCATCAGCGTGGAGGTGTTGATCCCCTTCCAGCGCGCCTCGGTCGACAGCAGCCCGACCCCGACGTTCACGGTCCCGTCGCCCATGGGGAAGATCCAGCCGTAGCCGGGCACGACGTTGCCGTCGGGGTCTCGGATGTCGAGGTGCGACTCGATGAAGGGGTCGTCGTGACGCTCGGAGCGGTAGTAGCCGCGCAGCGCCATGCCGAGCGGAAGGTCGCGCCGGCGCGTCGTCCCGAGCATCCGGCCCAACCGCGAGTTCGACCCGTCCGCCACTACGACGTAGCGCGCCTTGATGCTGCGGCCGTGCGCCGCACCATTCTCCTTGACGGTGACGCCGGCCAGGGTCGGCAGCGGTCCGGCCGAGGCCGAGGCCGCGGCGTCGTCGACCACCACGCCGACGACCTCGGTTCCCTGGAGGAGGGTCGCCCCGGCCTCGGCCGCCCGCCCGGCCACGAGGCCGTCGAGGTCGTGGCGGGTGATGGTGTAGCCGTAGTCGGGGAAGTGGGGGTGTTCGGGCCACGGCATCTCGATGCACTGCCCGAACCCGAAGGCGCGGAGCCCCGCGTAGCGGTGCGAGCCCGCCAGCGCACTCTCGAGTCCCATGTCCGCCAGCTGGCGCACCGCCCGCGGCGTGAGCCCGTCGCCGCAGGTCTTCTCGCGGGGGAACACCTTCTTCTCCACGACCACCACGTCCCAGCCGGCGTCGGCCAGCCAGTACCCGCACGACGCTCCCGCCGGCCCGGCTCCCACGACCACGACGTCGTGCACGGGATCGGCCGGAACGCGACGCGGGACCAGGGCGGCGTCGCGGGCGCCCGTTTTCTTCGCTGGTGTGCGCGACGCCGCCTTGGCGCCCTTCCGCGAGCCGGCGGCCTTCGGGGCGGCGGGGGTTGCCTTGGCGGCGGGGTCGCCGGCCCTCTCCTTCTTCGTGGGCTTCTTCGCCGCCGCCCGCTTGGCCGCCCCACCGGTGGCGGCCTTCTTCGGGGTGGCCGCCTTCTTCGCAGGGGCCTTCTTGGGCGCCCGCCCCGCCTTCTTCGAGGAGCCGTCGGGCGGGGTCGCGTCGGGAGGCGTCATGAGGGCATCGTAGGTCCGCTGCCAGGGCCTCTGACCAGCCCGGCGGATGTGCCCGGCTAAGGGGTCGCATGGTAGAAACGCTCACAGTGGACCAGTACCTCCCGATCCTCATCGTGGGCGCGCTCGGCTTCTTGTTCACGGTCTTCTCGCTCGTGTCTTCGAGGATGCTGGCGCCGAAGAAGAAGCCGTCGGCCGCCAAGCTCGCGCCCTACGAGTGCGGCATCGTGCCCAACGTCGAGCCGCCCCAGCGTTTCCCCGTGCGCTTCTACCTGGTCTCAATGATCTTCATCATCTTCGACATCGAAATCGTGTTCCTCTACCCCTGGGCCGTGGTCTTCCACCAGATCGAGACCTTCGGGCTGATCGAGGTCATCGTCTTCGCCGCCGTGGTCTTCGTGTCGTTCGTGTACCTCATCTCCAACGGGGCCCTGACGTGGAGTCCGCCCAAGACGCTGCAGCCGGGCATGCCGAGCCGCACCTCGGAGTCGACCATCACGCGCATCAGCGCGACGCCCCCGACCCCGGGTGAGGCGGCCTAGGGATGGGGATCGAGGATCTCCAGCACAACTTCCTGACCGGTCGCCTCGAGGACATGGTCAAGTGGGCCCGCCGCAACAGCGTGTGGCCCGCCACCTTCGGGCTGGCCTGCTGCGCCATAGAGATGATGGCCGTCGGGGCCGCGGACTATGACATCAGCCGTCTCGGCATGGAGGTGTTCCGCGCTTCGCCGCGCCAGGCCGACCTCATGATCGTCGCCGGTCGGGTCTCGCAGAAGATGGCTCCGGTCCTGCGCCAGGTCTACGACCAGATGATGGAGCCCAAGTGGGTCCTCTCCATGGGTGTCTGCGCGTCGACCGGGGGGATGTTCAACAACTACGCCATCGTGCAGGGCGTCGACCAGATCGTCCCGGTCGACGTCTATGCCCCCGGGTGCCCGCCGTCGCCCGAGACCCTGCTGCACGCCATCCTCACGCTGCACGAGAAGATCCGCACCGGCGAGATCACTCGTCGGCCCGGGAGCTCGGTCCCGGCGGGCGAGCAGGCGACCGGTGGCTGGGTACCCAGCGTGCCCGACGCCGTGCGGGTGGCCACGCCGCGGTGAGCGACGCGACCTCGACCGCCGGCCCGGTCGTGACGCCCTCGAGCGTGCTGCCCGAGGTGCCGCGCTTGCCCGACCGCCTCGTGGACCAGCTCGCGTTCCCCAGCCGCGACACCTACAAGCGGATGGTCGCGGCGTTCCGCGACGCCGGCTTCGAGCTGTGCGCCGACCTCTGCGCCGTGGACTACCTCACCCACCCGGGCCGGTCGCTGCCCGAGGGCGTGCAGCCCGAGCGCTTCGAGATCGTCGTGAACCTGCTGTCGCTGTCGATGCGCCAGCGCGTCCGCGTCCGGGTGCAGGTGCCCGAGTCCGACCCCTCCGTCGACAGCCTCTTCGACGTCTATCCGGGCACCGAGGCCATGGAGCGCGAGGCCTACGACCTGATGGGCATCGTCTTCAACGGGCACCCCGACCTCACCCGGATCCTCATGCCCGAGGACTGGGAGGGCCACCCCCTGCGCAAGGACTACGGCGTCGGGCGCGTGCCGGTCCAGTTCAAGGACGCCCCGGGGCCACGATGACCGACGAGCACCAGCCCGGCGAGCACCAGCCCGACGACCCGGAGCCCGAGGCCCCGGCCGCGGACGCCGGGGACTTCGGTCTCGAGACGACTGAGAAAGAACACCGCGAGGCCGAGGAGCGGCACTATTTCGTCGCCGAGACCTCCGAGGGCGCGCAGGAGCTCTTGCCCCGCGGGACCACGACCGCGGGCGAGCTGCGCAGCGAGGTGGGCGCGGTCCTTCGACTCCCCGAAGGCGGCTACGTCGACCCGGCAGACATTGACGTCGAGCGTCGCGACGACGAGACGATGATCATCAACATGGGACCCCAGCACCCCTCGACCCACGGCGTGCTCCGGCTCATGCTCGAGCTCGACGGCGAGACGGTGCTGCGCACCAAGCCGGTGATCGGCTATCTCCACACCGGCATGGAGAAGACCGGGGAGGAGTTGACCTACGTCACGGGAGCCACCAACACGACGCGCATGGACTACCTGTCGCCGCTGGCTAACGAGCTGGTCTTCTCGCTGGCGACCGAAGCCTTGCTGGGCGTCGAGATGCCGCCGCGGGCCACTTGGATCCGCATGCTCCTGTGCGAGTTGAACCGGGTGTCGTCCCACCTCATCTGGATGGCGACGAACGGCCTGGACCTCGGGTCGACGTCCATGATGATCTACGGCTTCCGCGAGCGCGAGATGGTCCTCGCCTTCTTCGAGAAGACCTCGGGCCAGCGCATGAACCACAACTTCATCCGCCCCGGCGGCGTGGCGGCCGACCTGCCCGACGGGTGGGAAGACGACATCGACATCATCTGCGAGACGATCCTCGCCCGCAGCTACGAGTACGACGAGCTCCTGACGGGTCAGCCCATCTTCCGCGAGCGCACCGAGGCGGTGGGCAACATGTCGGCGGAGGAGGCGCTCGCTCTCGGTGCGACCGGGCCGATCCTGCGCTCCACCGGCGTGCCCTGGGACCTGCGCCGCACCATGCCGTACCTGGCCTACGACAAGCTCGACTTCGACGTCATCGTGGGCAGCTACGGCGACAACTTCGACCGGTACTCGATACGCCTCAACGAAATCCGCGAGTCGATCAAGATGGTCCGCCAGATCGCCGAGATGATGCCCCCCGGCGACTACCGGGTGCAGGACCGCAAGGTGACACCGCCCCCACGCGCCCGCATCGACGAGAGCATGGAGGCGCTCATCCACCACTTCAAGATCTTCACCGAAGGTTTCCGGGTGCCCGAGGGCGAGGTGTACGTCGCCGTCGAGTCTCCGCGCGGCGAGCTCGGCTGCTACCTGGTCTCCGACGGCACGTCGAAGCCGTACCGCATGCACATCCGCGCCCCCAGCTTCGTCAACTTGCAGTGCCTGCCGCTGCTGCTGCGCGGTGGTCTCATGGCCGACACCGTCGCCGTCATCTCCTCCATCGACCCCATCATGGGCGAGGTGGACCGGTGAGCCATCTCCACCCGGACATCCGCGCCCGGGCCGAGGCGCTCGTCGCCCTCTATCCCCACCGGCGCTCCGCGCTTGTCGCGCTGTGCCATCTGGCCCAGGAACAGGACGGCTGGCTGCGTCCCGAGGCCATGGCCGAGCTCGGTGAGCTCTGCGGCGTCACGGCGGCCGAGGTGCAGGGCACGGCCTCCTTCTACGACATGCTGCACCTCGAGCCGGTCGGGACCTACGTGCTGTCGGTGTGCACGAACATCGCCTGCCTGCTCGGCGGCGCGCTCGAGCTGCTCGAGCACGCGGAGTCGAAGCTCGGCGTGCGCGCCGGGGGGACCACGGTCGACGGATGGTTCACGCTGCACGAGGCCGAGTGCCTGGCCGACTGCGACCAGACCGTGTGCGTGCAGGTGAACCACCGCTACGTCGGCGCCCAGACGCCGGAGACCTTCGACGCGCTCCTCGACGACCTGCGCGCCGGCCGGCTGGCCGACACCGTGCCGCCCCACGGCACGTTGGTGCGGGTGCGGCGCAGCACGGGACTGCAGGCCGACAAGGCCGCCGTCGTGGCGGAACGCGCGGCCATGGCCGACGCGCAGGCCGCCCGCGCCGCCGCCCAGGACGGGGGGCCGAACGCCTGATGGCGATCACGGACGCTCCCAAGATCATCACATCGCGCTTCGGCTTCGACGATTCGTACACGATGGAGCGCTACCTGGCGACGGGCGGCTACACGGCCCTGCGCAAGGCCCTCACCATGACGCCCGAGGCCGTGGGCGCCGAGGTCGACGCGGCCAGCCTGCTCGGCCGCGGCGGTGCCGGGTTCCCGGCCGGGCGCAAGTGGTCGATGATGCGCAGGAACCCGGTGACCTACCTCGTGGTCAACGGGGACGAGTCCGAACCGGCGACGTTCAAGGACCACATGCTCATCGAGCGCGATCCCCACGAGATCCTCGAGGGCGTGCTCATCTCCGCCTACGCGCTGCAGGTCAGCCAGGTGTTCATCTACCTGCGCGGCGAGTTCGCCCTCGGGCTCGAGCGCATGCAGCAGGCGCTCAACGAGGCCTACGAGTATGGCGCCGTGGGGTCGGACATCTTCGGCTCGGGCTTCTCGCTCGACGTCGTCGTCCACCCGGGCGCCGGCGCCTACATCTGCGGGGAGGAGACGGCGCTCCTCGAGTCGCTCGAGGGCAAGCGCGGCTTCCCGCGCATCAAGCCGCCCTTCTTCCCGGCGTCCATCGGCATGTTCGGCGAGCCGACCGTGGTGAACAACGTCGAGACGATGGCCAACATCGCGTGGATCATCAACAACGGGGGCGCTGCCTTCGCCGCTCTCGGACGCGGCCGCTCGACGGGCACGCGCCTGTTTTCGTTGGCCGGCCACGTGCGCAAACCCGGCAACTACGAGCTCGAGATGGTGAAGACAACCTTCCACGACCTCATCTACTCGCCCGTCCTGGGCGGCGGCATCCGCGGCTCCAACACGCTCAAGGCCTTCATCCCCGGCGGCGTCTCCGCGCCGTGGTTCGGGCCGGACAAGGTCGACCTGCCTCTCGGCCAGGACGAGGTGGGCGACGCCGGCTCCATGCTCGGCTCGGGCTCGGTGGTCGTCTTGGACTCGGCCACCTGCGTGGTGCGCGCCGCCTGGCGCATCACCAAGTTCTTCACCAACGAATCGTGTGGTCAGTGCACGCCGTGCCGCGAGGGGTCGGGCTGGCTCGAGCGCATCATGTTCCGAATTGAGAACGGAGAGGGCCGCGAGGAAGATCTGGACCTCCTCATGGACCTGTGCGACAACATCTCCCCTGGCGTCGCCTGGCCGCCGCAGCAGACGACGATCTGCGTGCTCGGCCCGTCGATCCCGTCGTCGATCGCGTCGGGGATCCGTATGTTCCGAGACGAGTTCCTGGTGCACGTCAAGGAAGGGGGTTGCCCCTTTGACTGACACGTCCCGCGAGTTGCCGCACACCGACGTGGACAAGGAGGAAGGTGTCTCCTTCACGCTCGACGGGCGGTCCACCACCGCGTACAAGGGCGAGCTCCTCATCGCGGCGGCTGAGCGCGCCGGCACCTACATCCCACGCTTTTGCTGGCACCCGCGCATGGCGCCGGTCGGCATGTGCCGCATGTGCCTGGTCGACGTCACCGGGCCGCGCGGCGCCACGCTCACCCCGGCGTGCTTCGTCGAGGTGACCGGGGGCATGGTCGTCGACACGGCCAACGACCGGGTCAAAAAGGCCCAGGACGGAGTGCTCGAGTTCCTGCTGGCCAACCACCCGCTCGACTGCCCGGTCTGCGACAAGGGGGGCGAGTGTCCCCTGCAGGACCAGACGCTCGCCTACGGGCCGGGCGAGAGCCGCTTCATCGAGGAGAAGCGCCACTTCGAGAAGCCCATCGCCGTTTCCGACCTCGTGCTGCTCGACCGCGAGCGCTGCATCCAGTGCGCCCGCTGCACCCGCTTCGCCGGCGAGGTGGCCGGCGAGGCGCAGATCGACTTCGCCGGGCGCGGCGAGGCGGTCGAGGTCGCGACGTTCCCCACCGAGCCCTTCTCGTCGTACTTCAGCGGCAACACCGTCCAGATCTGCCCGGTCGGCGCGCTCACCGCGACGCCCTACCGCTTCACCGCGCGCCCCTGGGACCTCGATCAGGTCGAGTCGACCTGCACCACCTGCGCCGTCGGCTGCCGGGTAGCGGTGCAGTCGTCGCAGAACCGTCTGACCCGGCTGCTCGGCATCGACAGCGAGCCCGTCAACCACGGCTGGCTGTGCGACAAGGGCCGCTTCGCCTACGAGTCGGTCAACGGCGACGAGGTCGACGCCGGGCCGATGCCGACCGAGGTCGCCGACGAGGCCGTCGACGTCGCGCCCGCGACGGCGTCGCAGGTGGTCAGCCTCGGCGTCAGCCGCGGGCAGTTCATGGGGGAGGCTCACGAGACGGGCCGCTTCGAGCACGGCCGCCTGACGGAGCCGCGCATCCGCAAGGAGGGCGAGCTGGTCGCGGTCAGCTGGGGCGAAGCGCTCGCCGCGGCGGCGGCCGGCATCCGCGCGGCCAAGGACGCCGGCGGACCGGGAGCGGTGGCGATGGTCGGCGGGGCGCGCCTCACCAACGAGTCGGCGTACGCCTGGGCCAAGCTGGCCAAGGGCGTCGTCGGCACCGACTCGGTCGACGCGCAGCTCGGCGACGGGTTGCCGGCGGACCTGGTGCTGGGGCTGCCCCGGGCCACGATTGCCGAGGCGGTGTCCGCACCGTTGCTGATCACGCTCGCCGGCGACCTGCGCGAGGAGCTGCCCGTTCTGTTCCTGCGCCTGCGCGCCGGCATCGTCGGGGGGACGGCGACGTTGGTCGAGATCGGCCCGACGCCGACCGCGCTCAGCCCGCACGCCGCCGTGGCGTTGCGCACCCGCCCGGGCGACACGCCGCTCGTGGCCAGGGCACTGGCGGGTGACGAGGGCGCGGTGGGCGCGCTGGGCAGCCATCACGAGGGTGCCGCGCAGGCCCCGGGCGCGCTCGACGAGGCGCGTCGACTCTTGGACGCCCACGCCGGCGGCGAGGGCGTGGCGATCGTGGTGGGCCGGGCCTCCTACGCCGAGTCGGGCGAGGTGACGGCCGACGCCGCGCGCACGCTCGCCGGCGCGCTCCCCAAGGCCAAGTTCCTGCCCGCGCTGCGGCGCGGCAACGTGTTCGGCGCACTCGACATGGGCCTCGCCCCCGGCATCCTGCCCGGGCGCGTCAGTCTCGATGCGGGCCGGGACCGCTTCACCGCGGCCTGGGGGTCGACCCCCGAGGCCGCCGGGCGATCGACCGCCGAGATCCTGGCCTCGATGGCCGGCGAGGAGACGGGAGGGCCGAACGGTGAGTCGCCCGGCGCGCCGGTCCACGCGCTGGTCCTCCTCGGCGCGGACCCGTTGAGCGACTTCCCCGACCACGCCGTGGCCAAGAAGGCGCTGTCGTCGGGCCACTTCGTCGTCGCCGTGACCGGCCACCCCTCGCAGTCGGTCGACGCGGACGCGGACGTCGTGTTGCCCTGCGCGGTAACCCACGAGCGTCCCGGGACGACGACCAACCTCGAGGGACGGGTCAGCCGCCTCGGCCCGAAGCTGACCGCGCCCGGCTTCGCCTGGCCCGACTGGATGATCGCCGCCGAGCTCGCCGCGGCGCTCGAGGCCGACCTCGGCGTGGCGAGCCTCACCGACCTGGCCGACGAGCTCGCCGCGGTGGCGCCCGCCTACGCCGGGCTGACCCAGGACGTGCTGCACTCCGATGCGGCGCACGACGGCATCGTGATGCCGCTCACCGACGGGGAGGCCGAACCCGACGTGGCGCCCATCGACCCGGTCGCGCTGCCCGGCGTCGAGTCCGTCGAGCGTCAGGGCGCGCCGCCGCGCGTCGGAACCGGCGCCAGCAGTCCCGCGCTGGCGCCCCCCGAGCAATTGGGGAGCCCACCGCCGCTGCTCACCGCGGCCGGTACCGGCGGCACCGAACCGCTGCACGTCCCCAAGGCCGACAACTACACCCTGCGCCTCGTCGCGGGCCGCCGCCTCTACGACGCCGGCAGTTCCGTGACCGGCTCGCCCTCACTGACGCCGCTCGTGCCCGAGCTGGTGGTGCGGGCCAACCCCTACGACCTCGACCGGCTGGGCGCGTCGACGGGCGACCGCCTGAAGGTGCGGTCGGGCCGGGGCGAGTTGACCCTGGCCGCCGAGTCCGACGAGGGCGTGCCCCGGGGCGTCGTCGCCATCGACTTCAACGTGCCCGGGGGTGAGAGCACGCCGGGCAACGCCGTGGCCACGCTCATCGACAGCCGCCAGGTCGTGACCGACGTGCGACTGGAGTCGGTGTGATCGCCCGCGTGCTCGCCTCGGGCGCCGGCTCCGCGGCCGACCACGTCGCCTCCAGTGTCGGGCCGACCGTGCTGACGCACAGCGCGAACAACGGCAACGGCGACCCGCTCTTCTACTTCGGCCTCAACTGGGAGGTCTGGGTCATCGTCATCGTCAAGTGCCTCGTCGCCTTCGTGGCGCTGCTGGTGGCGACGGCGTTGATGATCTGGTTCGAGCGCAAGGTGATCTCGGACATGCAGAGCCGCGTCGGGCCCAACCGGGCCGGCCCCTGGGGCCTGCTCCAGACCCTGGCCGACGGGACCAAGCTCGTCTTCAAGGAGGACCTGCTGCCGGACCGGGCCGACGCGTTCGTGTTCCGCCTGGCGCCGTTCCTCTCGGTGGTCCCGGCGGTGCTGATCTTCACGGTGGTGCCGGTCGGGGGCGTCATCACCATCGGCAGCCACACCTTCGAGCTGCAGGTGGCCGACCCGCCCGTGGGCATCCTGCTCGTGCTGGCCATGTCGAGCGTCGCGGTGTACGGCGTCATGCTGGCGGGCTGGTCGTCGGGCTCGAAGTACCCGCTGCTCGGCTCGGTGCGCGCCTCGGCGCAGGTCATCTCCTACGAGGCGGCGCTCGGCCTGACCACGGTGATGGTGGTGCTGGTGAGCCACTCGCTCTCCACCCGGGCCATCGTGGCGTCCCAGGCCGACGGCTTCTGGAACTGGAACCTGATCCGGCTGGGGTTCATCCCGTTCATCATCTTCATGATCGCCATCACGGCCGAGCTCACGCGGCCGCCCTTCGACCTCACCGAGGCCGAGCAGGAGCTTGTCGGCGGGTTCCACACCGAGTACTCGTCGATCCGCTTCGGCCTCTTCTTCCTGGCGGAGTTCATGAACACCATCACGATGTCGGCCGTCGTGGTGACGCTCTTCTTCGGCGGGCCCAACGGCTACATCTTCCACATCCCCGGGGCGACCATCTACATGCCGATCATCTACTTCCTGCTGAAGACGGTGGCCTTCTGCTTCATCTACGTGTGGTTCCGGGCTGCGCTGCCGCGCCTGCGTTACGACCAGCTCATGGACCTGGGCTGGAAGCGCCTCATCCCGCTCACCCTGGGGTGGCTGCTGCTGGTGGCGGGGATCATCGCCTGGGGCTGGGGCGGCCTGCTCCTGGTCCCGGTCATGCTCGGGGCCACCCTGCTCTTGGCGCGGGCGACGTCGCTCGGCGCCCACCGCAGCGAGGAGGACGTGATCATCCCCGGCGTCGGGCGCCGGGTCACGCGGCCGACGCGGCTGGTGCCGCTCGAGCCGACGCGGGGAGGCGATGCGTGATGGGCGTGGGCGACGAGGTCAGGGACCAGCTTTCGTTCCTCGGTGGGTTCAAGCTCACCTTCCAGCACCTGACGCGTCCCCGGGTCACGACGATGTACCCGGAGGAGAAGAAGCCGAAGCAGCCGCGCCAGCACGGCCGCCACGTCCTCAACCGCTACGAGGACGGGATGGAGAAGTGCATCGGCTGCGAGCTCTGCTCCGGGGTGTGCCCCGCCGACTGCATCTACGTGCGCGGGCTCGACAACCCGCCCGACCACCCGGTGTCGCCCGGCGAGCGCTACGGCTTCGTCTACGAGATCAACTACTTGCGCTGTATCCACTGCGACATGTGCGTCGAGGCCTGCCCGACCGAGGCCATCACCGAGTCGAAGCTCTTCGAGTTCTCCTTCACCAACCGCTCCGACGCCATCTACACCAAGGACGAGCTGCTGGTGAACGACGACGGGACGCCGAAGAAGCTGCCCTGGGAGGACTGGCGCGAGGGCGACGACCTCATGACGTCCGGCTGGATGCGGGCGACGTCGCCGTCGGGCAGCGCCGCCTACGAGGGCGAGGTCCAGTGGTCGGGCGAACTGGGCTACGGCGTGCGCGTGCCGGAGGGTGGCCAGTCCGGCCGGCGCGACGACGACGCGACGGGCATGAAGCCGCTGCGCCAGGTGCTCGAGCCCCACCTGCTCGACCAGGACATCCCTTTGGCCCACCGGGGCATGCAGGGGCGCGTCTGGCGGGCCCGCAAGGGCGCGGAGCGCAACAAGAAGAAGCTCGAGGCCATGCGCGCCCGCATGCAGAAGCTGCGCACCGAGCGCAAGGCGGCCAAGGCCGACACGAAGGCGCTCAAGGCGCCCGAGCGCAAGGCGGCGAAGGCCGACGCAAAGGCGCTCGAGGCGGACACCCGGGCACACGAGGCGGAGGGCAAGGCCCACGACGCCGACCAGGCGATCTACCGGGAGAGCGACTGATCCATGCTCCATCCGACCCTGCTCCTGGCTGCCACGCGCCCTACCTGGCCTGACATTCTGGTCTTCGCTGCGTCGGCGGCCGTGATCCTGGTCGGCTCGGTCGGCGTCGTCACGTCGCGCAACCCGGTGCACGCCGCACTCAGCCTGGTGATGACGCTCTTCGGAGTGGCCGTGCTCTTCATCGAGCAGTCGGCCGATTTCCTGGCCGCCGTCCAGATCATCGTCTACGCCGGGGCCATCGTGGTCCTCTTCCTGTTCGTCATCATGTTCCTCGGCGTCGACCGGTCCGAAGACATCACCATCGATCCGTTGGTCGGGCAGCGACCGCTGGCGTTCGTCTTCTCGGCCATCACCCTCGGGGGAGTGCTGGCCATGGCTGCGACCGCCCATTGGGTGACCGGGGCGCAGCAGGTGGTGGGGCCGATCCAGGGGCACGTCACCCGCAACCCTTCCTCGCCCGCCGGCGAGCCGGCGCAGCTGGGCAAGCAGCTCTTCACCACCTATCTCTTCGCGTTCGAGGCCACGGCCGCGCTGCTCGTCATCGCGGTGGTCGGGGCCGTGGTGCTGGCCCGGCGCCCGCCGACCGTCCACGCCGACGAAGAGGAAGAGGAAGAGAGCGAGCTCCCGGCATGAGCCTCTCGGGAGCCTGGTACCTCGGCCTGGCGGCCATCGTGTTCACGATCGGCGCCATCGGTCTGCTGGTGCGGCGCAACATCCTGATCATGTTCATGTGCATCGAGCTGATGCTCAACGCGGCCAACCTGACCTTCGTCACCTTCGCCCGCATGCTCCATGACATCGGCGGCCAGGCCGTGGTGTTCTTCGTGCTGGTGGTGGCGGCGGCCGAGGTCGTCGTCGGCCTCGGCATCGTGGTCACCAACTACCGACGCCGCGCCACGACCGTCGCTGACGACCTGGACTCGTTGAAGGGCTGACCCGTGGTCCACGTCGCGTACCTCATGCTGTTGCTGCCCCTTGCCGGCTTCCTGTTCCTCGTTGCGTTCGGCCGGCGAGTGGGGGACCCCGTCGCCGGCTGGATCGGCACCGCCGCCGTGGGCGGCTCGTTCGTCGTGGCCTGCATCGTGCTGGCGGGCCTCCTGGGGCTGCCGGGCGACCACCGGGTGGTCGTACACAACTACTTCACCTGGTTCAGCACCGGCGGCCTGTCGGTGCCAGTGGGCACGCTGGTCGACCCGCTGTCGATGACGATGTGCATGTTCGTCACGTTCGTCAGCGCCTTCATCCACCTGTACTCCATCGGGTACATGAAGGACGATCGGGACTACACGAAGTTCTTCGTCTATCTGAACCTGTTCGTCTTCTCGATGCTCCTGCTGGTGCTGGCGGACAACCTGGTCCTGACGTTCGTCGGCTGGGAGGGCGTGGGCGTCTGCTCCTACTTCCTGGTCGCCTTCTGGTTCGAGCGCGAGTCCGCGGCCTCGGCCGGGAAGAAGGCCTTCATCTACAACCGGATCGGCGACGCCGGGTTCCTGCTCGCCATCTTCCTCCTCTTCGAGAAGACCGGCACCGTGCAGTACGAGAGCGGGCCGGGCGGCGGCATCTTCGGTCAGCTCTCGCACCTCGGCGGCGGCACCGCGACGGCGGTGGTGCTCCTGCTCTTCCTGGCCGCCACGGGCAAGTCGGCGCAGATCCCACTGTTCAACTGGCTGCCCGACGCCATGGAGGGCCCCACGCCTGTCTCGGCACTCATCCACGCCGCCACCATGGTGACGGCGGGGGTCTACCTGCTGTGCCGGATGAACCCGGTGCTGCATCTCACCGCGCCGGGCACCGCGGTCATCGCCAGCATCGGGGCGGTCACTGCCTTCGTGGCGGCCACCATCGCCTGCGCGCAGCAGGACATCAAGAAGGTGCTCGCCTTCTCGACGATCTCCCAGATCGGTTACATGATCCTGGCGGTCGGGTCGGGCGCGTACATCGCCGCGGTCTTCCTCATGGTGATGCACGCCTTCTTCAAGGGCTTGCTCTTCCTCGGCGCCGGCTCGGTGATCCACGGGCTGGAGGACGAGCAGGACCTCAAGCGCATGGGCGCGTTGCGCCGGTTCATGAAGTGGACGACCGTCACCTTCACCATCGGCTACCTCGCCATCGCGGGCATCCCGCCGCTGTCGGGCTTCTGGGCCAAGGGGGACGTGCTCGACAACACGTTCGCCCACTACAAGGTGCTGTGGGTCATCGGCCTGATCACCGCGGTCCTGACCGCCTACTACATGAGCCGCCTCGAGATCCTGGCCTTCGGGGGCGAGCCACGCTTCGAGCAGCGCGGTCCGCACGGTGAGGCGCCCCACCACACGCCGCACGAGTCGCCGTGGATCATGCGGATCCCCCTCGTCGTGCTCGCTCTGTTCGCGTTCATCGGCGGTGGGCTCGAGCTGCCCTGGGTGCACACGCACGACCTCGAGAGCTTCCTGGCCCCGGTGTTCGGCCTCGACCTCTTCAACGACCACCTCGGCACCGGGCCACTGTGGTACCTGGCCATCGCGGACATCGCGGCCGCCTTCGCCGGCGTGATCATCGGCGTTTGGCTGTGGCGCGGTGCCGTGGTGGAGAAGCCGGCCCTGGAGCCGCAGTTCCTCCAGCGCGTCTGGTACTGGGACGACTTCTACGACCTCGTCATCGGCCGGCCCGCCCAGCGCCTGGCCACGTTCTGCGCATGGGTGGTCGACGCCCGCATCATCGACGGGGCGGTCAACGGCGTCGCGCACTTGGCCCGGCTGACCGGCACGGCCGCCCGCCGGCTGCAGACGGGGTACGCCCGCAATTACGCGCTGGGGATCGCCTTCGGGATGGCCCTCCTCGTGGCGTTCATGTTGAGCCGGACGTGGTGGGGATGAACCACACCGTCCCCTTCCTGACGCTGCTGATCCTGCTGCCGGCGATCGGCGCGGCCGCGCTCGGGCTCCTGGGTCTCGACCGCCGCCTGCCGCGCGAGGTCCCCTACGCTCTGGCACTCATCGCGTCGCTCGTGACGCTCGGCTTCGCCGTCGCGGCGCTCGTCGCGATGAAGGTGAACGACGGCGGCTTCCAGCTGGTCTCCAACCACGAGTACACCGGCACCAGCCTGGGCGTCCACTGGTATCTCGGCGTCGACGGCATTTCCGTCTTCCTTGTGCTCATGGCGGGTGTGCTGTTCCCGCTGGCCATCATCCTCGGGCGCAACCGCGAGAACCGCCGCGCCTACTTCGCGTGGATCCTGCTGCTCGAGGCGGCCGTGATGGGGAGCTTTCTGTCGCTCGACCTCATCGTGTTCTTCTTCATGTTCGAGCTGACCCTGGTGCCGTCGTACTTCATCATCGCGGGGTGGGGACACCAGCGGCGGGCGTACGCGGCGCTCAAGTTCTTCCTCTACACGTTCCTCGGCTCGGCCTTCCTGCTGGTCGGCATCCTCGCCCTCGCCTTCATCCACGAGTCGCAGTACCACTACCTGACGTTCTCGCTCGGCCCGCTCATGCAAACGCACCTGACCGGGACCGAGGGCGTGCTCCTCTTCTTGGCCTTCACCTCCGCCTTCGCGGTCAAGGCGCCCCTGTTCCCGTTCCACACCTGGTCGCCCGACGCCTACACCGAGGCGCCCGAGGAGGGCTCGGTCGTCATCGCGGGTGTCCTGGCGAAGCTCGGCACCTACGGCATCATCCGCTTCGACCTGAGCCTTTTCCCCCAGGCCACGCGCACGCTGGCCCCGCTCATGCTGACGCTGGCGGTCATCGGCATCCTCTACGGCGGCATCGTGGCCTGCGCGCAGCGCGACCTGAAGCGGCTGGTGACCTACTCGTCGCTGGCGGGGATCGGCTTCATCGCGCTGGGCACGATCGCACTCAGCCAGCAGAGCCTGTCCGGGGGCGTGCTGCTGATGCTGAACCACGGCCTGATCGTCGGCGCGCTGTTCATCCTGATCGGCTTCATCTACCAGCGGCGGGGCACCTGGCAGACCGGTGAGATGCGCGGGCTGCAGAAGGCCGCCCCCGTCCTGGCGGGGGTCTTCACCGTGGTCATGCTGGCGTCCATCGGCGTGCCGGGGCTGAACGGGTTCGTGAGCGAGTTCCTCGTGCTGTCGGGCACGTTCCTGACCCACCGCTGGTGGGCCGTGGTTGCCGTCGGCGGAGTGATCGTGGCCGTCATCTACCTGCTGTGGGCCTACCAGCAGGTGTTCCACGGCCCGCCGCAGGAGGCGGACGAGAAGACGCACGACCTGGCGCTGCTGGAGCGGGCGGTGATGGCGCCGCTCATCATCCTCATCGTCTTCCTCGGCGTCTACCCCAAGCCGGTGCTCGACCGGATCAACCCCTCGGTCGAACATCTGATCGCGCACGTCGAGACGGCGACCCATTCGCCCACCCAGCCGCCGGTGGCGGTCAAGGGCGTGGAGGGACTGAAGTGATCGCGTCCATCCTGGCGGCGCACGCGGCGTCGGCGCCCCCGGACACCATCCGCGTCCCCTCCATCCGCTGGCTCGCAATCCTGCCGCCGATCATCATGATCGGCGGGGCCGTGGTCCTCCTCGGGTTGGCCTCGCTGGTCCGCCGTCCGCTGCGCCTGGCCGTCTCCACGGTCGCCACCGTGGCGATCTCGGGGGCGCGCTCGGCGTCGCGATCTGGCAGTGGGCCGACGTGCAGGACCACGGCGCCCACACCTACGTGAAGCAGGCGGTCGTCATGGACGGTTTCAGCGTGCTGGTGATCATGCTGGTCGCCATCGCCATGCTGCTCACCGCGCTGGTGGCAGACGGCTACCTGCGCCGCGAGGGCGTGCTGGGCGCCGAATTCCACGTCCTGGCCCTGGTCTCGGCGTCGGGCGCCATGTTGATGGCGATGGCGAACGACCTCATCATCGTGTTCCTCGGGCTCGAGATCCTCTCGATCGCCCTCTACGTCCTCACCGCGTTCAACTACCGCCGCGCCGCCTCGGGGGAGGCGGCGCTCAAGTACTTCATCCTGGGCGGGTTCTCGTCCGCGATCTTCGTCTACGGGATCGCGCTGACCTACGGGGCCACCGGATCGACGAACCTCACCCAGATCGCGGACTTCCTGTCCAAGAACGTGGTCCTGTCCAACGGGCTGCTGCTGGCGGGCCTCGCACTGCTGCTCGTCGGCTTCGGCTTCAAGGTGGCGGCGGTGCCGTTCCACATGTGGACGCCCGACGTCTACCAGGGTGCCCCGTCACCGGTGACCGGCTTCATGTCCGCCGTGGCCAAGGCCGGCGCGTTCGCCGCCATGTTGCGGGTCCTCTTCTCGTCGCTCGGGGTGGTGTCGTCCGACTGGCGGCCCATCGTGTACGGCCTGGCCGTGCTGTCGCTGCTCCTGGGCGCCTTCGTGGCACTGCGCCAGCGCGACGTGAAGCGCATGCTGGCCTACTCGTCCATCAACCACGCCGGGTTCATCCTTCTCGGTGTGGTCGCCGGCACCGCCCGCGGCGCGAGCGCCTCGCTCTACTACCTCTTCGTCTACATGTTCATGACGATCGGCAGCTTCGCCATCGTCACGGTGCTCGGCCGGCAGAGCGACTCCGACCACGACCTCGAGCGCTACCGCGGCCTGGCCGGGCGCCAGCCGGTGCTCGCGTTGACCTTTGCCGTACTGCTGCTGGCCCAGGCCGGCGCGCCGTTCACGACCGGGCTGTGGGCGAAGGTCCAGGTGGTCTTCGCAGCCATCCAAGCCGGCGATGTGCCCCTCGGAGCCATCGCCATGGTGACGGCCGTGGTCGCGGCGTACTTCTACCTGCGGGTGGGCGTGCTGATGTACTCGGCCGGCGGCCTGGGCGAGCCCGAGGGCGGCACCGCGGGGTCGGCGGAGCTGACCCGCGAGACGGACATGCATGGCGGGAGCACGATCGAGCTGGCCACCCCCAACGGCGGTGCCGGTGGCGTTGCCGGCGCGGGCGACGGAGCCGGGGTGGCTGCGGCGGGGTGGTCCACGCCGGGCGCCGTGTCGGGTGCGGTCACCACGCTCAACGAGCAGATCCTGCTGTCCGAGGAGGAGCGCGAAGATCACGGCGAGGAGAGCCCCGAGCCCGTGCCGGTGCCGGCGCTCAGCGCACTGGCCATCGGACTCTGTACCGGCGTCACCGTGCTCTTCGGGGTGTGGCCGCAACCGCTGATCGACTTCGCCAACCACGCCACACTCCTGTTCCTGGCGAAGTAAGGAAGCGGCCCCGCAGCGGCTCGCGGCGGTCGCGGGGTTTGCAGCCGCGTCAAGGATTCGGGGCGTCCCTGTCGTCTTCGACACGAATGTTCAAACCGGCAAACACGCCGATGGCCAGGGGGAGAACCTGAGAGCTGTCGATGACGACGTCGCGCAGGAACTCGCCGCCCTTGAGGTCCAACAGGATCGATCCGTGAAGACGGCACCCGGGGAACCTCGTCTTGGCGACGTCTGCGCCGGTCAGGTCGCAGTCAAAGAAGGATGTGCTCGTCAGCTGCGCCGAGTAGAAGTCGCCTCGCACCAGGTTCACGTGATCGAAGAGCACTCGCTCTCCCCTGCTAATTCGGAAGTTGCCATCGTCGAGCCGCACCTCGGAAAAGGTGACATCCCGCATCTGCGCCCGAGGCAACCGCGCACCCGACATCCGACAATCCTTGAACGTGACCCGGCTGAAAGATGCCTCTTCCAAGTTCGCGCCGGAGAAGTCACTCCCCTCGACCAACACGTCGATCAGGCTCAGACGGCTGAGATCGGCCGCGGTGAACGACGAACGGACGATGTGTGAGTCCTCGACGGCGAGGCCCTCGAGATGGTCACCTGAGTACTCGCCCCGGACGGTGAGGCCACCGATCTCGGAACCGGCCGTCAGGCTCAGATCTTGCTCGAACGGAAGATCGGGAGGAAGCCGCGGCGAAACGGGCCGTTCATGTCCGGTGCGCGCCATTCACTGGAGCATAAGTGCCTGCGAGTAGGACCCCGGGGGCGCAAATTCCGGGACGGATAGGCCCCGGGGGCGTTCGGTTAGCGTCACGGAAGTGAGACCGGGAGTGCTCGCCGAAGTCCATGCTGGCACGGGAGCAGACTCCTAGCGTGGAGGAAGGCTCTGGTGTCCACTATGCGCGAAACGGCGATGTCCACATCGCCTACCGTGCGTACGGGTCTGGCCCGATCGAGATGCTGTGGTACCCGGGCGCGCCGCTCCTGCCCATGGAGAGCGTCGACGACGAGCCGCACTTCCGGCGGCTACTCGAGCGTCTCTCGTCGTTTGCCCATTTGATTCAGTTCGACGCCCGAGGAGTTGGACTGTCGGATCCCATCTCGCCTGCATATCCGCCCTCCTTGGAGCAGTGGGTGGACGATGCCATTTGCGTCCTTGACGCGACCGGGTCATCCGAGGTGGTGGTGTTTGCGCCGCGCGATTCGACGCTCCAGGCGATCATGCTGGCTGTATCGCATCCCGAGAGGGTGGCCAAACTCATAGTCGTGAACGGCTTTGCCCGCTTGCGCCGGGCCGACGACTACCCCGATGGTGTTCCCGGACACATCGTCGACTCGTTCGTGCAGTCGATTATCGAGGGGGTCCCCAGCGCCGAGGAAGGCGCTCCGAACGACTTCCTCTCCGAAGGGGCGCCCACCGTCGCTGGTGATCCCGCCTTTCGAGCCTGGTGGGACCGAGCAGGGCGACAGGGGGCGAGTCCAGCCACCGCCAAGGCCATCCTGGCGGTGAACTACGACGCAGATGTCCGCGCCCTTTTGTCGGCGGTCGCCGTGCCAACGCTCGTCCTACACCGGACGGACGAGCAACTGTTCCGCCTCGGTCACGGCCGATACCTCGCTGAGCACATTCCTGATGCCAGGTTCGTCGAGCTCCCCGGGCGCGATTCGTTGTACTGGGTCGGGGATACCGCACTGCTCTTGGAGGAGCTGGAGGAGTTCACAACGGGTTCACGCTTGGCGCGGCGACCAGACACCGCGATCGCTACGATCCTGGTCACCGACATTGTTGGGTCGACAGAAACCATGGCAAGAGTTGGCCATGATCGCTGGCGAGACACGCTCGACCGTCATGATGCTGCGGTGCGGCGGCAGCTCGATCGGTTTGGCGGCCGCGAGGTCAAGACCCTGGGCGATGGGTTCTTGGCCACGTTCGACGGGCCGGCCAGGGCAGTGAAATGCGCACAAGCCATTCGAGATGCCGTTGCGCAGGTGGGTCTCGGCATTCGGGTGGGTGTCCACACGGGAGAGGTTGAGCTCCGCGGCGCCGATATCGCCGGCATGGCCGTACACATCGCGGCCCGCGTTGTCGCGCTGGCGAGTCGGGACGAAGTCCTGGTCTCGCGCACCGTCGTTGACCTGATCGTCGGGTCGGGTATTGCGTTCACTGACCGAGGGCTGCACGAGCTCAAAGGTGTACCGGGGTCCTGGCAGCTCTACGCCGTGGATCGTTGACATCGCAGGTGTCGGGTGTCGGATATCGGCCGGGAGTTCGTTGCGTGGCGGGTGTGAGGTGAGCTCGATACTGGTGCAGTTTCAGCCGACCATCTGGTTCGCTATAGCCAGAACGTGGAAGATGCTCTTCAGCATCGGGATCAGCTGAGCGCGAGGCTCATCACCAGGAGTGGTTATCGACCTCGTCTTGATCGGGTTGGCCATGGCGGTGTACCCGGTCGCGCTCACGATCTTCATCCTGATCCTGGCGTCGAGGCGCGGCGCGCGCGAAGGGAGCCGGCTTCATTTTCGGCTGGTTGGCAGCGCTGGCGGTCGTCGCCGTAGTGACGATCTCGGCCACCGGAAACAAGCCTCCTGCCACCGGCACGGCTCCTTCCATCGGCATCTTGGTCGTCAAGATCGTGTTTGGCCTCGTGTTGCTGCTCATTGCAGAGCGGCAGCGGCGCCGGATGGGTCAACCCCGGCAGCGCAAAGAGGAGCCCAAGTGGCAAGCGCGCATGGACGAGATGTCGACCCTCTTCGCCATCGGATTGGGGGCCTTCTTTCAACCCTCGGTGTTCGTGATCTCGGCGGCAGCAACCATTACGGGAGCGAAGCTCTCGTCGGCAGCCGACTATTTCGTCCTCGTCTTGTTCGGACTTCTGTCTGTATCCACCTATCTGGCCATGGAGATCTACTCAGTAGCCCGACCCGAGCGCAGCGCCGCCGTTCTGAGCAGCCTGAAGGCGTGGATCGACGGGCATGCGGACCTGATTATCGTCATCGTGGCGGCGGCCGTAGGTCTTTGGCTCATCGGTAAGAGCTCGTATTTGTTGGCCACGTGAGCAGAGCGCCCGCAAGTCCAGGTGAACGGGCCCCAGAACGCTTCCGAAGAGGTGGCACGGTCAGTTACGCCGTCTATGGTTCCGATCCGCTGGTGGGTCCAGTGGTGGGACAACGGATGGCAGACGCTTAGAGGACCTGCGTCCCGACGACACGATCCGGACACCGCCTCACGGCAGAACGAAGCACCATTTGGGGATGTGCAGCTTCTGGTCGCCCGAGAAGGTCCGCATCTGGGCTGACGTGACGTCGAGCCACTACGCTCCACGCTCCACAGGAGTGAAAGAGGAGGAGGAACGGTGCGAGCGAAGCGCGCTTCTATTTTTGCGGCGGTGTTGTCCCTGGCGATCGCGGCGCCGATCGGAGTCGCAGCGGGCACAACTTCAGCGTCCCCGGCGACGACGTACTACTTGGCACTCGGAGATTCGCTCTCGACCGGTGGCGGGGCAACGCCTGGAAGTGGCTACGTCAACGATGTCTATGCCCACGAGCAAGCGATCATCCCGGGTCTCCAACTCGAGAACCTGGGGTGCGCCGGAGACTCGACCACCGAGGTGATCCACGGAGGAAACTGCACCAACTACACGACGGGAAACCAGCTCGGCGATGCGGAGGCGTTCCTGGCTTCCCACGTCGGAGCGGTGAAGTTCGTGACCATCGACGTCGGAGGAGACGACGTCAATGGATGTGCCCCCAACGGTGTCATCAACAACACGTGCATCCAGAAGGGACTGCAAGCGGTTGCGACGAACATGCAGACGATCTTGGGGGGCCTTCGAGCGGCCGGCGGCACTGTGCCGATCGTCGGCATGGTGTACTACGACCCGTGGTTGGCCTTCTACCTCAACGGCACAAGTGGGCAACAGGCGGCCACCGCCTCACTAGGGCTGCTTCACCAGCTCAACTCGGAACTCCGCGGTGCCTACAAGCAGTATCAGGCCCGTATCGCCCCGGTGCAAAAGGACTTTGACACGTGGGACATGGCGCTCACCGGCTCGTTCAACGGCCAGACTCTGCCCCAGGACGTGGCAAACATCTGCAACTGGACCCACATGTGCGACGCAACGAACCCCACCAACCACACCAACGACACCGGGCACTCCGTGCTCGCCACCGCCTTCGAGGCCCGACTGAAACTTGTTCGCTGAGATAGGGCAGGTCTTCTATGGGGAGGTCCTCTTCGGGAGGGTCAGCTTCGGGAGGGTCAGCTTCGGGAGGGTTATCTACGGGAGGGTCAGCTTCAGCTGAGCCGGCCTGCTCGGGGCTGACCGGGCGTATCTCATATCGGTTCGTGGTCGTTCGGGAACTGCGAAACTGGGCTCTGTGGAGGACGAAGAGCTGCTCGCTGAGCAGGTGGCGTTCTACCGGGAGCGAGCACCGAGATACGACGAATGGTGGCAACGCTGTGGCGCCTACGACAAGGGTCCCGAGATGGCCGCGGAATGGGATCGCCAGCTCGATCAGGTCGGGGAGGCGCTTCGAGGTTTTTCGGTGAGTGGCAACGTCTTGGAGCTGGCGGGTGGTACCGGGTGGTGGACCGAGGGACTCGCCCAATCGGCCGATCATCTGACCGTCATCGATTCCTCACCCGAGGTACTCGAGATCAACCGGCAACGCACGGCCAGAGCCGACGTCACATATGTGGTGGCCGACCTCTTCACTTGGGTGCCAGAGAGCAGCTACGACGTGGTCTTCTTCTCGTTCTGGCTGTCGCACGTGCCGCGTCAACGGTGTGCCGCCTTCTGGTCGATGGTGCGGTCGTGCCTCTCACCGGGCGGCCGCGTGTTTCTCATCGACAATCACCGTGATCCGCACATCCCAGAGACGGACTTCAAGGATCCCTATGTCCTCCGGTATGAACCGGACCGACACGTACGCCGACTTGACGATGGTCGTGAGTACAACGTAGTGAAGGTGATGTACGAGCCGGACGAACTGGCTGGGCAACTGACCGACCTCGGTTGGACGGCCGACATCGAGGCGACCCGCTGGTTCCTTTTCGGTACGGCGCACCCGAGGTAGGTGACAGCATCCAGACCACCTCGGCTTGGCGACACCTACAGAACGTCCCTGAACAGTCACAGCACTTCGGTGGCAGTCCTTCGTCTCATTGTTCGCCGTGTTGAGGAATAATGAAACTACTCATCCTGACAAACTGAGGGGGAGCGAATGGGTGTCTACCGCGAACGAGTCCTGCCAAAGGTCATCGACTTCGCATGCGGCCTGAAGACGGCCGAACCGCTCCGGCAGCGTGTCTGTGAAAGCCTCTTCGGGGAAGTCCTCGAGGTCGGTTTCGGCTCGGGTCTTAACATCCCCTTCTACCCTGACGCGATCACTCAGGTGACCGCGGTCGAGCCTTCAGACATGGCCTGGAAGCTGGCCGACAAACGCCTCATGTCGACAACGGTGCCGATACAACGCTCGGGTCTGGATGGTCAGGCGTTGCCATTCGCGAACGACAGTTACGACGCTGCGCTCTCCACCTGGACGCTGTGCACCATCCCCGATGTCTCTGCCGCGCTCAGCGAACTGCGACGAGTGATCAAGCCGGGCGGGACCCTGCATTTCGTCGAGCATGGGCTGGCTCCTGACGAGAGCGTCCGCCGCTGGCAGCAGCGGGTCGAGCCGGTGCAGAAGCGGATATTCGGCGGGTGTCACCTCACCCGTCCGATCGTTGATCTGCTGACAACGGCAGGCTTCACCATCACCGAACTCGACGTGTTCTACGAAAAGAGCGCTCCGAAGTTCGAGGCCGCTTACTCCCTGGGCACTGCCCTCTCTCCTTAGCCGCCAGGGTGGCCTCGCGCCTACGAGGTCGGCGATTTGCGCGCGAGGGGACGGATGTGATCTTGATCTTGATCCGCGGTGGGGTGGTCCCTCACGGTCACGAAGCAAGGCGCAAGGCCTTTCGGCCTGTGTCCCAGAACACGGACAGGTGCGTCCAGCGAAACCGCACCCTTGAAACTCCGTGAGGCCAATCTTTGGGGCTGGCCGGCGCCTATTCCTCGTAGTCGACGACCTGCACCGCCGCTCGAAACACCTCCGACTCCGAGTGGCCGACGCCACCTTGCAGACCCTTGAGGACCGCGATCTCTGCCCCGTGCTGCAACGGATGGTCCACGCCGTGCAGCTCGACGAGGTCGCGTCCCTGCCACATCCCCAAGCCCGCGCGCCTCATGTCCACCTGCATCTCGAGCTGTCAGTCCGTCAAGCGTTCAAAAGTCTCGAGGACCGAGGCGTGCACTTCCTTCCCATAGCGACGAAGCACCTCCCAGTCGACTGGGCCACGCCGTACCCATCGATCGAACCGATCGGGATCGTATGGAAGCGGCTGACCGACTGCGCCGCCCCACCGCTCGACGAGCGGCTGGCGGTGATGGATCAGGTGGTTGAGCTCGACGTCTGCGTTGATCACGACATGTAGGTACGTGGCGCCAATCGAGTTCGCAGTCCCCGGTGGCCACCAGTTCGTCTGCTCGGCCGTGACGTCACTGACAGTGTCCTCAAACCAACTCCACGGCTTCGTGGATTGTCGCCTTAGGACGGCAACCTCAGTCAAGGGCTCAGTCATGACCCACCGCAACCTCCTGCACGAAGAGACGAGACGATCGCATACTGCCCGATCTGGCCTCGCTACGCCATCAGCGAACGCTCAGCAGACGGCAGTTTGCGTCCCCAATCAATGGAACTGGGCGACCTCATCGATCTCGTACGAGAAGGATGGCGGCGATGCGGTTGCGGATCTTTTGATGTTCCTGGGATCCCGCGGCGCGGCGCTTAGTCCGACGTTTCGTCGGCCGTTTCTCTTGGCCGTTCGAATGCTCTACCCCTTGACGTACGACAGCTTTTCGATGATCTGATCGCCGGTCACTTTGAACAGGTCCGCCCCGCGTACGTGGCCACCCTCCCAGCTGTAGCGCCACCGCTGGACGACCCGGTCTCCAGCGCCGAACGTCTCCTCGGGTTCAAATTTCGACGAGGAGTCATCGAAGATGGGCTTCCACGCTGCTCGGATCTGCTCTCGCCCCTCATGCCGTCTTCCGTCGGGTGCGGGTCCCGTCGCGTCGAATACACACTCGTCGCTGAGATACGAAAGGGCTCGTTCCAGATCATGATCCGCCCAGGCCGCTCCGAATGCTTCGACGAGAGCAACGGGTTCCGTGGTCACATCGACATCGTACCTAGGAGAGAGAGTCGTGGACGATGCAGATAGCCGGCCCGACTCCTGCTCCTATCGCCTAGGACCGTACGCGCCCCAAATCGACGGAATCGGGTGCCATATGGACACTTTCCACCACCACCGCCCCTCCGTGCAGATCACTCGGGGAGACGCCAGAATTCGTCCGTGGATGATCGGCCCGCGGTACTGGTTGTGAACGCTTCGGGGGTCATCCAGTCCTGGAGCCAGGGAGCCGAGGAAGTGCTCGGTCACGGCCGATCCGCGGTCCTCGGTCAGACCCTGGACTTGATCGTTCCCGAGGAATTCCGGCAACGCCATTTGGCTGGGTTCCACCGAGCGACGGCGAGGGGAAGTTCCTACATCGACGGTCAGGCGGCGATCCTTCCCGTTCTCCGTGGCGATGGGCAGGTCCGTCGCTTGGCGGGACGGCTATCCCTCTTGCGCGACCCATCCCGCGATGTCGTGGGTGCCGTGGCGATCTACGCAAATCCCGAAGGCGTGGCAACCCAACTCCCCGTGGTCGGCGGCTAATAAGCCGTATGTGTCGCCGCGCGTAGCGGAAATCTGGTGACCTCAGCGTGCGACCGGGCTGTGAGCCCAGATCACCAAGTCGGTTCAGGGTGCAACGTCCCGTGGTGCGGCGGTCGCTCGCGCCGCTGCTGCTCGGCCCAGCATTGGTCGCAGCCCTGGCACGGTCCTTGCTCGCCGCGGGTGTCGTGCACGCCCGGGTGCCCGCAGCGGGGGCAGGTGTCCTCGCTCACGTCCGGTGGCCCGTGGTCTCGGTCTCCCGAGTCCGAGCGGAGCCGTTGGGCTGCTCCATCGCCGCCACGACCTCTTCGGGCACCGCCGGCCCGGACCGCTTGGCCACGCCGGTCGTGAGGAACCGGCCGATGATCGGCACCTCGGTCAGGGACTCGGCCCGCATGATCTGGACCCCGACCGGCACGAACTGCTCGGCCGAGTCGAACACGATGTAGCGCGGCAGCCACTTCGGCTCGTACTTTGCGTTGAAACGCCACAGGGTCTCGATCTGCAGCACACCCGAGAGCCGACGCAGCGCCCAGCGCTCGACCCGTTGGGTGACGCCGTCGCCCGACTCGCCCTCGAGGATCGACCGCATGGCGGCGAAGTTGAGGCTCAGGCCCTTCATGCCCCGCTCCTTCAGGTGGGCGATGGTCGAGCACAGTGCGAAGTCGAGCAGACCGTTGGGGTGGTCGCCGGGGTCGCGGCGCATGAGGTCGAGCGAGTAGCCGCCGATCGCCGGCGAGGGGACGAACTGGCACATGGCGACGGGCGCCCCGTCGGGCCCCTCGACGAGGGTCAGCAACAGGCCTGTGTCGCGGGGGTCGAAGAGGCGGCCGAGCATCATGGAGAAGCCCCGCTCCTGTTCGCCGCGTCGGCTCTTGGCCATCAGTTCGGCCATGCGGCCTGAGTCGTCGGCGTCGAGGTGCGCGGGGTCCAAGAACCGCACCGTGTAGCCGTAGCGCGCCACGCGATTGACCGCCTGGCGCAGCCCCTTCATCTTGCCGCCCTCGAGGGAGAACTCCCGTGGGTCGACCACCGCCTCGTCGCCGATGTAGAGGAAACGCATGCCCGACGCCTGGTACGTCGGCAGCCAATCTTCGCTGGCACCCATGACGCCGAGTCCCCAACCGTGGCGGTCCACGTAGCGGCGGAACGAGTCCCACACGTGGGCCCGCTCGGAGAAGGGTCCGATGGGATCGGGAGAGACCAGGCACACGCCGCCGAAGACGGCGTAGGCGACCAGTGAGTCGCGGTAGAAGTACCACTGCTTGTCGTCGCGCAGTGCGAAGTAGTCGAGCGTGCCCGTGCCGTGCCGGCGCACGATGTCGCGGGCGCGCAGCTCGGCGGCGCGGCGACCGACCGCCGCCCGGCCTGCGGACAGGCCGCGGTCGACCACCGGCCGGGTCAGCAGGTAGAGCGCAAAAACGATGAGGCTGATCCCGACCGCGAGCAGGCTGATGGAGGCGTAGCGGTCGATCGTCTTCGGGAACGTCACCCACCGGACGCCGACGAGACGCTCCGCCGATCCGGCCCACACGTCGGGCCAGCCGGGCAGCGGATGGTGGTGCACGTGGGCCGCCACCTCCACCCCGATGAAGCCCCCGAGCGTGGCGACCAGGCCGCCGACCGCGAGGATGGCAAAGGCGCCGACCAGGGTGGCCGGTTCGGTCTGGGCTCGGAAGAGATCGCGTCGCACGACGAGGAGTACCAGGACGGCCGCGCACACGAGCAGTGTGACGAGGTCGGCGGCGTGAATGACGTGCAGCAGCAGCGACGCCGTGAGGAGCGCGACCGCGACCAGCCACGACCGGCGCTGGCCCTTCAAGATGCCCCGCGACAACATGATCATCCCGATCCCGGCGATGGCCACGAGCGCGCCGGCGGCCTGGACGACGGAGACCGGGAGGTACTGCGAGATCAGGTGGAGGTGGGCGCGCAGCGGCGCAGTCACCGCTGACAGCAGCTCGATGGTGCCCGCCGCGAACAACGCGACGGCGGCGATGCGCCGGATGCGGCGCACCCGGATGCGGTCCGCCGCTACCTCGGGCGCCGGCGGCCAGGATGCGCCGCTGGGCCAGCCGGCGGCCAACTCGGCGTGCACCTCGGCCGCCCTGCTCTTCCCTTTGATCACGGCGTCGGCAGTCACCAGGCGCTCGCCGAGCGTCGTCAGCGGGAGATCCGCCTCCGCTAGGAGCAGCCGGACGTGCAGCTCGGCACCGGTCTCGATCTCGATGGTCGACTCTTGTCGCTGGTGCAGGAAGGTCGGCGGAAGCCCCACGTGCGCCCGGTGCTCTCGGACGACCTCACCCGTCGCACCGGGGCAGGCGAAGAAGCCGGTGTCGAGGTGGGTGAGCTCGGGGACGCGCGCACCGCCGGCGATCACGCCCGAGGCCCCGAGCGCCACCGCCGCCCGCGTGAAGTCGAGGGCTTCGGTGCCATCGATCTCGAGTTGCACGTGGGCGATTGGGCGGGTGCCAGCCTCGTTGCGGGCCCACGGCGGGGGCAGTCTCTCCCCCCGCAGGGCGCGCCAGATGCCGCGTGACGTGATGGCGACGATCACCGCCAGGATCGCCAGGAGCGCCACGGCGATGAGCACGGTGACGAGGAAACGGGAGAACCACGACGCGTCGTAGGCGCGCTGGAGCGCGTTCTGTTGCCGCGGCGACCGGAAGAGGTGGCCGAGACCGTCGACCACCCACTCGATCCGCAGCAACAGCGCGACGGCGGCCAACACGAGCGGTGGCGCCCACAGGTACCGGCGCAGGCGACGGTAGAGGAGGCGCGACGTCACGAAGCGGCGCCCGGCCAGCGGGTCTTCGAGTCGCTCGATCCCGGTCAGCCAGGGGCGGTCGTCGTGGGGGTACGCGTCGATCGGCGGGTTGGCGTCCCGTTTCATGGTCCCGGCACGGACGAGCACCGTGCGCGGGCCGGCGCCGGTCTCGCAGCGAAGGTCGACCTGGTCACGAACCGCGACCCCGCGGCGCACCAGGGCACTGGTCACTTCGGGGTCGTCCTCCGCGGAGGCCACGACGATCACCCGGGAGTCGGCGCGCGCTGCGAAGTCCTCGAGCGCCGCCGTCAGCTCAGGGTGGCCGTCGAGTGCGTGCTTCTCCTCTCGATGGGGACAACCGGGTGCCACGAGGCGCCCGCAGAGGATCACGATGCCCGGGCCCTGCCACTCCTCGAGGCGGCGCGCGATGTCCCGGCACGCGGCGCGAGAGCTGGCGTTCGGCTCCGGCGGCAGCAGCAGGTCGCCGATGATCTCGACGCGCCTTCCGAGGGCTACGCGCACGCAGTCGAGGGTGTCGCCCGGCCGCTCCTCGGTTCCCTTCACCTCGGTGTCAACCTGGCTGCCCATGCGGTGTCCATCGTGTCACCTCCCGGGCCGCACACCCTCGGGAATTTCTCCGCCAAAGGGCGGAACAGCTCCACCAAAGGGAGGAAGGAAGGCCGTTAGGCTGCGCTTTCGTGCCCGGCACCCGTCTCACCCGTGACCGGACCAACTGGACGTGGCGTCCGGGCTCGTCGGCCCCTGCGGGCGGTCCCGCCGTGATCTTCGACATCGACGGGGTGCTCTCGGACGCCGCGGGGCGCCAGCACTTTCTCGAGCGCGGCCGCCGTGACTGGTCGGCCTTCTTCGAGGCGTGCGGCGACGACCCGGTCATCGAAGAGATCGCCCGGCTCCTCGAGCTGCTCGACCCCTCGCTCTCCGTGATCCTGCTCACGGGGCGACCCCAACGCGTGCAGCCGCAGACCGTGGCGTGGCTCCACCGCTACGGCCTGCGCTGGGACCTCCTCGTCATGCGGGCGCGCGGTGAGTACGCGCAGGTGACGGCCTTCAAGCAGGCCGCCGTCGAGGACCTGCGCGACCACGGGTTCGACCTGCGTCTCGCCTTCGAGGACGACCCGTCCAATCACGCCATGTACGTGGCGGCCGGGATCCCGTGCGTCTACATCCATTCGGGGTACTACGAGTAGCGCAGCTGGCGCGTCCACCCGGCCGCCAGAGCGACTGCGGAGAGGATCAGGACCGGGAGGTCGCCCCAGTGGTCGTAAGGCGTCAGACCGCGCCGAAGGGCGACGGTCGCCGTGACCACCTGACGGCCTCCGAGGACACTGCGGTCCACGACCACCCCCCTCTGGGTCACGACGGTGCTGAAACCGGTCGGTGCCGCCTGCACCAGGTCGCGGCCCGTCTGGACGGCTTGAACCTTGTCGGCCGCGACCTCCTGCGCCGGCACCTGTGAGGTGCTGTACGACGACGTGTTCGTCGGGACGGCCAGGAGCTCGGCACCGGCGCGGACCGACTCGTGGCTCCGTCCAGCGTAGAAGACCTCGAAGGACACCATGAGACCGAGCGGGCCTGCGGGCGTGCGCATGAGGCCGGAGCCGTGCCCGGGGACGGCATCGGTCGGCACCCCCGACAGGCTCGCGAAGTGCGCGAAGAAAGAGCGGAACGGCACGTACTCGCCGAAGGGCACCCGGTGCACCTTCTCGAACACGCCGATGGTCCGCCCGTTGGGGCCCCAGGCCACGATCATGTTGCGGAAGGTCGTCGAGGATGCCGGCTCGGTCACGCCGACGAGGAGTGTCGTGTGGAGTTCTCGAGCCAGGTTGCTCAGCAGCGCCGCCTCGGGGGAGCCGGCCAGCGGCCGGTTCAGCGCCACCACGTCCTCGGGCCAGAGCACGAGTTGCGGCGCGGGGTGTAGCGAGGTGACGTGGGAGGTGGCGGCGACCTGGGCGTCGAACACCGTGTTGGGAGGGATCTGCTCCTCGCTCACCCCGCGCTGACCGCCTCCTTGCACGAGCGCGACGCGCACGGTGCCGACCGGGGCACCCCCGTCGGGAACGGCCGCCCCGACCAGGACCAGCGCGACCACCCCCAGGCCGGCCGTCGCCGCGCCGAGGACGCCAGGCCCGGACGCGCCGCCACGGAACGCCGCGGCGCGGGCGGCGAGTGTGGCGACGACCACGCCCCCCGCCCACACGCCCGCCGTGACGAGGAGCGGCCCACCCAGCCGGGCCAGCTGGAGCAGGGGACCGCCGGCCTGGCCCAGGAACACGCCGCCGAGCGGGAGGCCACCGAAGGGCCAGCCCATCCGCAGCGCCTCGGCCAACGTGCACGCTCCGACGAAGGCAGGGGCGCGCCCGCGATCGGGTGGCGTGAGGACGGCTGCGGCGGCCACGAAGAGCGCTTCGATGAGCACGAGCACGACGGCTCCGTACCAGTTGAACGCGCGGGACCAGAACAAACCGATGCCGTAGCAGCCGAGGCCGGTCACCCAACCCGCCCACAGCCGGGCCCGCAGTCGCAGTCCGGCGACGCGCCAGTAGAGCAGCGCGGCACCCACCAGGCCGAGGGGCCACCATCCCCACGGAGGCAGCGAGAGTGCGAGCAGGACTCCCGCGCCGAGCGAGGGGAGGGTTATACGCCCCCGCTGCGGGAACGTCGTCACAACAACGCGTGTGCCGCCGCCCGGCCACTGGCAATGCAGGCGGGGATGCCCACGCCGTGATAAGCCGCGCCGGCCACCGCGATCCCACCGAGGCGGACCAGGGCGGCCTCGACCCCGGCGGCGCGCAGCAGATGGTGCACCCGGTACTGGGGGAAGGCGCGGGGGTAGCGCATGACGACGGACTCCTCCGGGTCCCCCGTCACGCCCCACAATTCGGCCAGCTCCCTCCAGGCGCGCTCCGCCACCTCCGCGTCGGTCCAGGCGTCCGCGCGCGTGTCGTCAACGCGGCCCAACGAGGCCCGGAGCAAGACCTGGCCGTCGCGCGCCAGGTGTGGCCACTTGAGATCCAGGTAGGTGCACGCGGTCACCGCCCACGCGTCGCCATCGGAGCGGTGGCTCCGCCGAGGCACGAGGAATCCCGTTCCGAACGCCCGCGGCGGCACCCGTTCGGGGCGGGCTACGAACGTCACCACCACGACCGACGCGTAGTCGATCGCGTCGAGCAGGGCCGCCGCCTCGCCGTCGTACGGACGCAAGAGCGGCGACGTCGCCCAGGCCGGTGTCGCCAGCACGACCGCGTCCACCTCGCTTGCCCGCCCGCCCGCCACGACAGTCCAGCCCGCGGCGGAGCGTTCGAGTCGTTCCGCCGGGGACGAGGGGCGGAGATCGACCCCCCGGCGTTCCAGGCCCGAGACGAGAGCATCCACCAGCGCAGCCATGCCGCCCTCGAGCGACCAGAAGAGGGGAGGGCCGTCCGGGTCCGGCGGCGGGACCTCGGCGCGTAGCGCGCGCATCAGGCTGCCGCGGCGCTGGGCCGCCGCGAGCAGTGGTGGGAAGACAGCGGCGGCGGACATGTCGTCGACGGCGCCCGCGTGAATGCCGCCGATCAGCGGGTCCACGAGGGTGTCGACGACCTGTCGGCCGAGCTTGCGCGCCACGAGAGGACCGATGGAGCGGTCACCGATCGGGCCCCGCACGTCCGGACGGGGAAGCAGCGCGTCGCGAGCCAGCCCGAGCACGCCGCCCACGCCCAGGATCCCGCTTCGAGCAGTGGACCAGAATCGAGTCGGGATGCCGAGCGCGTGCGCATCTGGGAGCGGCCGCAATCGGCCCCGCGCCCAGACCGACGCGCCGCGCGCGGCGATAGGAGCCAGCGCCTCGCCCAGGCCGACCTCCTCGCAGAGGCGGATCGCCTCGGGCCGGCGGCCGAGGAACCCGTCCGGGCCCGTGTCGACGACGCGGCCGCCGAGGGTACCGCTGCGCAGCGCGCCGCCGAACGACTGGGTGGCCTCGAACACGACGACCTCGGGCCCGCGCCCGGGTCCTGCCGCGCCCCCGGTGAGCTCCCAGGCCGCGGCGAGCCCGCTGATACCGCCGCCGACGACGCACACCCGCTGTACCGCCACGTCAGCCCTGGGCGTCCGCGGCGACCACCAGATCGGCCAGGACGCGCACGAACTCCGGGTCGTCGTTGAGCGACGCCGTGCGAACGTAGGCGACCCCGTTCTCCGCGGCGACTGCGGCGAGCTCAATGTCGAGGTCGTAGAGCACCTCGAGGTGGTCGGCCACGAACCCGATCGGACACACGACGACGGCGTCTGCATCGTCGCGGGCGGCCAGGCTGCGCACGACGTCACGGACGTCGGGTCCCAACCACTGCTCGGGCGTCCTGCCCGCGCTCTGCCACGCCACGACCCAGTCGTCCAACCCCGCTGCGGCGGCCACGAGGCGTGCCGACTCGTCCAATTGCTCCGGATAGGTGTCCCCGGCCGCCCGGATGCGCTCGGGCAACGAATGAGCGGTGAAGACGACTCGGGCCCGGCCCGGGACCGTGGCGAGCGCGTCCTTGACGCGCGACGCGAGCAGGTCGATCAGTGCCGGCTCTGCGTACCATGGTCCGATCGGGACGAACGGGGTGTTACCGAGCGCCGCCGCGGCACGGTCGAGGTACTCCTGCGATCCGAGAGACGACCCGTGAGGGGTCAGCACCAGCCCGATAACGCGCCGAGGGCCGGCACGCGCCAGAGCCGTCGCGGCGTCTTCGACGAGCGGGACCGTGTGCTTGGCGCCGAAGGCGACGTGGAAGTGTCCCGGCGCACGGCCCTCGAGCGCGGCGCGTACACCGTCGACTTGCGCCCGGGTGCGCTCGGCCAGGGGCGAGACCCCGCCGATGGCGCGGTAGCGGCCCTCGAGCTCGGCCACCTGTTCGGGTGTGGGGGGCCGTCCGCGCCGTATGCGCGTATAGAAGGGGCCGATCTCGGCCGAGCTCGCAGGCGTGCCATGGGCCATCAGGAGGACACCTGTGGTCACGCCCGCGCCGTCTCCTGGTGTACGAGGTCGACGACGGCCGACAGGATGGCGGGATCGGTCTCGGGAAGGACCCCGTGGCCCAGGTTGAACACGTGGCCGGTGGCGGTCCCGTCGTTGGCGCGAGCGAGCACCGCCCGCGTCGCGTCCTCCACCACCGCCCACGGGGCGAGGCACAGCGCCGGGTCGAGGTTGCCCTGGAGTGCGTGTCCGCGACCGACGCGCCGGCGGGCCTCGTCGAGCGGCACGCGCCAGTCGACACCGACCACATCGGACCCGGCGTCGCTCATCAAGGAAAGGAGCTCGCCGGTGCCCACGCCGAAGAGAATCGTCGGCACGCCGAGGTCGGCGATACCCGCGAGGACGGCCCGTGTTGCCGGCAGCGCGAAGCGGGCGTACTCGTCGGGCGCCAGCGAACCGGCCCAGCTGTCGAAGACCTGAACGGCCTGGGCGCCGGCCGCCACCTGGGCCCGCAAGGACGCCACCGCCATGGAGGCCAACCGGTCGGTGAGTTGCTGCCACATGGCCGGCTCGGTATGCATCAGCGACTTGACCTTCGCGAACGTGCGCGAAGGTCCTCCCTCGACGAGGTAGCTGGCCACGGTGAAAGGGGCGCCCGCGAAACCGATGAGCGCGACACCGGTGCCCGCGAGCTCCTTGCTCACGAGACGAACCGCATCCGCGACGTAGGGCGCGTCGTCTTCGGGCTCGAACGAGCGCAGGCGCGCCAGGTCCGCGGGAGAGCGAAGGGGATGGGCGACCACCGGCCCGCGGCCCGCCTCCACTTCGACGCCGAAGCCGGTCGCGTGCAGGGGCACCACGATGTCCGAGAACAAGATGGCGGCGTCCACGCCGTAGCGCCGCACGGGCTGCAGGGTCAGCTCGGCGGACAACGCGGCGTCCTCGATCGCAGCCAGGATGGAGCCCTCGCCGCGGGCGCTGCGGTACTCGGGCAACGCCCGCCCCGCCTGGCGCATGAACCACACCGGTGTGCGGGCCACCGGCTCGCGCCGGCAGGCCCGGACGAGCTCGGGGACGGCGTCTCCCCCTGGGCTCACCCGAGCGGCTCGCTGACGACCGCCGTGCCGTGGGTGCAGATCTCCGTGGTCATGCCGTTGAGCTCGCCCCCGGCCACGGAATTGGACGCAGCGCCGGATCGGGACTCGTTGTTGCGGGCCAGCACCGTCAGGCCGAAGACCTCACCGAGCACCGAGGTCACGTTGTAGCCAGGGACGTCGTTCATGGTCGTGATGAGCATGGCAAATCCTTTCGGTCCGCCCTCCGGTCCGGTTCATCGTAGGCGTGGCCACCCCCGGCCTCCCCTGCGCCAGGGGCCGTCTAGACTGGACGGTTTCCCCGCACAGGGGAGAAGGGGGAGAGGTGCCCGAACATCCGGATCTGCAGGATGAGCAGGACTACCTGAACCGTGCCTACGACGGGCTGGAGTTCATGCGGGGCGAGGCTCGCCAGATGCTGCAGGGTGTCTTGGACCTCGGCCGGGGCGGCACGTTCCAATCCCGCACCGAGCGCGACATCGTCGTGCGGACGAGCCTGGCTCGGCTCGACCAACTCGACATCGGCGACCAGGCGCTCTATTTCGGCCGCATCGACCGCCTGCCCGAGCCCGGGGACGGTTCGCCTTCCAACGGTCCGTTCGGTGAGTCGTTCCACATCGGGCGGTTGGCGGTGTCGGGCCCCGACCATGAACCGCTCGTCGTCGATTGGCGCGCCCCGGTGGCCGAGCCGTTCTACCGTGCCACCGGGCTCGACCCCCAGGGCCTGGCGCGGCGCCGGCACCTGGCCGTGCGCGGCCGGACGGTCCTCGGGTTGGAGGACGAGTACTTCGTCGACCCGAAAAACGGCAACGGGGCCGCTCCGCTGCCGCCCGTAACGGACGCCGCCGCCGGAGGCGAGCGCCTCCTCAGCGACGGGATTCTGCTCGGCGGCCCCGGCGCGCTGCTCTCGGCCCTCAGCCAAGCGCGCACCGGGCACATGGGCGACATCATCTCGACCATCCAGCGGGAACAGGACGAGATCATCCGCTCGCCCCTGGCGGGTGTCCTGGTCGTGCAGGGCGGCCCGGGGACCGGCAAGACCGCTGTGGCGTTGCACCGGGCGGCCTACCTGCTCTACACGCACCGCTTCCCACTCGAGCGCCAAGGCGTGCTCGTCGTCGGACCGAACCCCCTGTTCCTGCGCTACATCGAGCAGGTCCTGCCGTCGCTCGGCGAGACGGGGGTGAGCCTCTCGACGGTCGCAGGCCTGGTCCCCGAGGTCCGCGTACGCGGGGTGGACGATCCGCACGTGGCCAAGCTGAAGGGCGACGTCCGCATGGTCAAGGTGCTCGCCAAGGCCGTGAGAACGCGTCAGCGGGCACTGCGCCACGACGTCGAGATCCCCTTCGGTGCGGGCGTGCTCCGTCTGCGCGCCGCGACGACCGAAGAGATCGTCGCCGCGGCGCGCCGGCGCCCGGGGACGCACAACGCGCGCCGGCGCTACGTCGAGGCACAGGTCGTGCGCGCGCTGTCCGACGACTACCGGGCCCGGCTGGCCCGCGGCAGCACGGCGACGCCCGACGAGGCCCCGAGCCAGGAGGAGCAGGATGACCTGGCCCAACGGCTGCGGCGTGTCCCCGAGGTGGCCGAGGCGCTGGACCGCATGTGGCCTCGCCTCTCACCGCACGAGTTCCTGCACGACCTCCTCGGCGCGCGGCCGCTGCTCGCGGCAGCAGCCAAGGGGCTCCTCGACCCCGCCGACGTCCCGCGCCTCTACCGCCGCCGCAGTTCCTCGCTCGACGCGGTGCCGTGGACGGTGGCCGACACCGCCCTCATCGACGAAGCCCGGACCCTGCTCGGCCCGCGCCGCGGCGGACGACCGAGCCGCGCCCGCGTCCCGCGCACCGACGAGACCGTGACGCAAGAGGTTGGGTTTTGGCCACAGGGCCTGGCAACGTCGCCCCTGCCCGTCACCGCGGGCGCAGCCAACGGCTCGGACGAAGAGATCCGTTCCTTTGGCCACATCGTGGTGGACGAGGTGCAGGACCTCTCACCCATGCAATTGCGCATGCTGGCCCGGCGGTCGCTCTCGGGCTCCATGACAGTGGTCGGCGACATCGCGCAGGCGACCGGCCCCTGGGCGCCGCAGAGCTGGGAAGACATCACGCGGCACCTCAGCCCGCAGCGGGCACCGCGGCTGGTCGAGCTCACGGTGAGCTACCGCACGCCGGCGGAGGTCGTGGCGCTCGCCGCGAAGGTCCTGGCCGTCGCGGCACCCACGATCTCCCCGCCGCGGCCGGTGCGCGAAGCAGGCTTCCTGCCCCGCCTCCTGCCGTCGGCGCGCGGCGGGCTCGTGGGACACTTGGTCGAGGTCGCACGCGAAGAGATTTCCGCCGTCGCACCGGGGCGGGTGGCTGTCCTCGGACCGGCCGTCATGTTGCCCGAACTCACCCGCGCCCTCGACGACGCCGGGCTCGACCCGGTCGACCCCCGCGACCCTACGGGTGCGGGCCTGGCCGCAGGACTGGTCGTACTGCCCGCCGACGAGACCAACGGCCTCGAGTTCGACTCGGTCGTTGTCGTCGAGCCCGCGCTGATCGCCGCCGTGGGAGACGACGGGGCCGGTGAGGGCCCGCCCGTCCCGACCACACGGGGCTTGCGGACCCTCTACGTGGCCATGACCAGACCCACCAAGCGGCTGACCCTCGTCTACGCCGACCCCTTGCCCGTCGACCTCGACTGACCTGGGGATTCCCGCCCGGTCGGGGGCGCGACGGCCCTCGCCGCGAGTTGGCGCCCTCGGGAGCCGGTCGACTAGAAATTGCGCTGTGAGCCAGGCAGTTTCGGCGGAGGCCCCCGCACCCCAGGGGAAGATCGTTCACGACCGGCCGCCGATGTTGGCCGTGGGGGTCATGATCTGGCTCGGTTCCGAGCTGATGTTCTTCAGCGGCCTCTTCGCCGCTTTCTTCACCATCAGGGCGAACACCGTCGGGCCGTGGCCTCCGGCCGGCACCGACCTCGACGTCGTACGGGCGGGCATTTTCACCCTGGTCCTGGTGTCGTCCAGCTTCACGATGCAGTACGCCGTCTACCAGTCGGAGTGGCGCCGCCGGCGCTCCGCAAGGATCTGGATCGTCGCCACCATCATCCTGGGCGTGGGCTTCCTTGGGAACCAGGCCTTCGAGTGGCTGTTCAGCCCGACCCGCTGGTACACGAACTCGTACGGATCGCTCTTCTACATCATGTCGGGCCTCCACGGGATCCACGTCTTCATCGGCCTGGTGGCCATGGTGTTTCTGCTGGGCCGCATGCGTGGCGACACTGGTGGCGACCCCGGTGAGCTCTCGGCGATTCAGGGGGTCTCCTACTACTGGCACTTCGTCGACATCGTCTGGGTCGGCCTCTACAGTTGCCTGTTCCTGCTCAAGTAGGCATGCGAGGCGTGCGCGCACCACAGAAGAGGACATTTCGTATCCAGTTGCTGTTGCCAGCGGGCCTCCTCGGAGCCGCCGCCCTGGCTTCGCTGGCCGTGTTCCTCCCGGGCACCCTTGCCGGGGCGAGTGGTCACGCCGACGCCTCGCATATCTCGACGAACGCGCTGAAGGCCTGCGGCCCGGTGAACACGAAGGGGGTGAGCCCCATCCCCAACTCGGGCAACCCCTTCACCAGCACCAACCTGATCTGCCACGACGGGCACCTGTTCTCGTACGGCAATAGCTCCATCACCTACGCCAACCCGCCACGGTCCTACATCACGGCAGGGCGCCAGCTTTTCGCGCAGACCTGTGCGAGCTGCCACGGGAACGAGGCCAATGGTGTCGGTCCGGAGGGTGAAGCCACCATCGGGCCGAACCTCCAGGGAGTGGGCGCCGCCACCGTCGACTTCTGGGTGAGCTCGGGCCGGATGCCTGCGGCCGACGTGAAGGCGGTGGAGGCCGAACGCCGGCCGACCCGCCTCACCCCAAAGCAGGCGCTCGAGATCGCGTCGTGGGTCAACTCGCTCGACCCGGCCGTGCCCGCGGTCCCGTTCCCGCACCTGGCCGGCGCGAACCAATCCGTCGGTGCGGACCTGTTCTCGTTGAACTGCGCCGCCTGCCACACGATCACCGGCTCGGGTGACGCCCTCGCCTACGGCACCAACGCACCGTCACTGGTGAACCGCGCGGTCACGCCGCAGCAGGTGGCCGAGGCGATCAGGACCGGCCCGGCCAACATGCCGCGCTTCTCGGGCAACCTGAGCGACGCCCAGGTGCGCGACATCGTCTCCTACGTGACGGGCCGCATCCAGCACCCGACCAACCCGGGCGGCTTCGCGCTGGGCGGAGTGGGCCCGGTGGCCGAGGGGTTCGTGGCGCTGCTGATCGGCGTGGGGGGTCTTGCCCTCATCTGCTTCTGGATCGGGGAGCGGTCGTGAGCGACGAGGACCACCAGCCCTCACGCACCAGGGTGCCCATGCCGGTCGCCGCGCTGAGCGACCCGCACATGAGCGACGCGGCTCGTCATCCGCGGCGGGTGGAGAACATCATCGCCCTGGTCTTCGTCGCCGCGATGGTGCTCTTCGTCCTCGCGGGCGCCGCATACTGGCAGAACTGGAGCCCGTGGATCTTCGGCGGCGCCTTGGGCGGGGGCCTGTTCGCGCTCGGCTTCGGCGTCACGGCGTGGGGCAAGTACCTCATGCCGCAAGGGCCTTTCGTCGAAGAGCGCCACGAGCTGGGTGGGACGAAGGAGGAGCGGGACTCGCTCTCCGCGGCCCTGGTCGAACGCTCCGTCGTCGTCGTCAAGCGGCGCAAGATGCTCGGCTACCTGTTCGCGGGCGGCGCCGGGATCATGACGATCGTCCTGGCGTTCCCCCTCCTGCGCTCTCTCGGTCCGCTCCCCAAGGACGAGTTCGACGTGACGGACTGGAGGGCCGGCACCGTTCTCGTCGACTCCAACGGGCGGCCCGTGCGCAGGGAGTCCCTCGTCGTCGGCGGCATCATGACCGTCTACCCGCGCAGCCAGCTGCGCATCGAGAACGGTCAGGTGACGTTCACCGACCAGGGCCTCGCCACCGATCAGACCGTCCTGATCCGACTCTCCGACCAGCCGTTCACCACCATGCCCGGGCGTGAGAACTGGACCCCCGACGGCTACGTGGCCTACTCCAAGGTCTGCACGCACCTCGGGTGCCCGGTCGGCCTCTACGAGACGGAGCTCGAGCTGCTGGTGTGCCCCTGCCACCAGTCGATGTTCAACGTACGCAACGGCGCGGTGCCGCAATTCGGACCGGCTCCGCGCCCGTTGCCCCAGATGGAGCTCGGCTACAACGACAACGGGTACCTCATCGCCAGGGCACCCTATGATGAGCCTGTCGGACCGGGCTTCTTCGAGCGGACCACATGAGCGACACCGCAATCACGAAGCGCAGCAGGCGGGAGGCGATGGGCCCGTTCGGGCCCGTCGGCAGGGTGGTCGACGAGCTCGACGAGCGGCTCGGCGTCGCCAAAGGTGGCCGCATCTTCCTCGACAAGATCTTCCCCGACCACTGGTCCTTCATGCTGGGCGAGATCGCCCTCTACTCATTTGTGGTGCTGATCGCGACCGGCATCTTCCTGTCGCTGTTCTTCGTGCCCTCGGCGAGCCAGATCATCTACCACGGTGCCTATGCCCCCCTACGAGGACAGCGCGTGTCGGAGGCCTACCAGTCGACGGTCAACATCTCCTTCAGCGTGCGGGGCGGACTGCTCATCCGCCAGATGCACCACTGGGCGGCCGACATCTTCACCGGCTCGATCATCGTGCACATGGCGCGCATCTTCTTCACCGGTGCCTTCCGCAAGCCCCGCGAGCTCAATTGGACCATCGGGATCCTGATGTTGATCCTGGCCATCTTCGAGGGCTTCATCGGTTACTCACTGCCCGACGACCTGATCTCGGGAACCGGCCTCCGCATCGGCTACTCCATCGCCGAGTCCATTCCCTTCCTCGGCAGCTACATCGTCTCGTTCCTGTGGGGTGGCCAGTTCCCCGGTGACGGCACCATCATCCCGCGCTTCTTCATCATCCACGTGCTGATCATCCCGTTGGTCTTGCTCGGGTTGATCTCGGTGCACCTCATATTGCTGGTGCGCCAGAAGCACACCCAGTTCGCCGGCGAGGGGCGCACGGAACACAACGTGGTCGGCTCGCCGATGTTCCCGACCTTCATGGCGAAGACCACCGGGTTCCTCTTCATGGTGGCGGCGGCCTCGGCGCTGCTCGGTGCCTTCGCCCAGATCAACCCGATCTGGCAGTTCGGGTCGTACGACGCGTCCAAGATCTCGTACGCCGTGCAGCCCGACTGGTACATGGGCTGGCTCGACGGCGCCCTCCGCATCATGCCGTCGTGGGAGTTCGCCGGTGACGGCCATACCGTGCCGTTGGAGGTCTTCCTCCCCGCCGTCATCTTCCCCGGCATCATCTTCACCATCTGCTTCATATGGCCGGCGTTGGAACGGCGCTTCACGGGCGACAACGAGATGCACAACTTGCTCGACCGGCCCCGTAACAGGCCCAAGCGCACGGCGGCCGGTGCCGCCATGATCGCCCTGCTGTTCACGCTGTTCGCCGCCAGTTCGACCGACGTCATGGCGAACTTCTTCCACGTCTCGCTCAACGCGACGCTGTGGTTCTTCCGCATCGCCGTCTTCGTGGTCCCGGTCATCGCCGGCCTGGTGACGTATCAGCTCTGCAGGGAGATGCAGGGCGTCCACGGCATCGGCAAGCGCAAGCGCGCCGTCATCGTGCGGCGTTCGATCGAGGGCGAGTACTCCACCGTCCCGGCGGCGCCACGGCCGGACGACGAGCGGGTCGAGCGGGAGCCCGAGCCCGTCCCGGACCGTATCGACATCGAGCCGCTGGAGAACGGCGACCTCCGCCAGCCCGAGAGCTCCCCGACCGGCGTCCGACAGGTCACGCGCTGACCCAACGTACGGCGCGGCCCGGCGCCCGGGATGTCTGGGTTGCGCTCGAGACCGTCCACGCCGTCACCTACTTCGACGCCGGCTGCCGCGCCTCTCTCCGCGAGGCGGGCTTGGGGGCTTTCTGGTCGGGGTACTTCGCGGCACGGGCCGCACCTTTGGGACCGGTCGGAGCCGGCGTGGTCACCGCCGCCTTCTACAACTTCGCGCCATCGATGGTGGCGAAGACGGTGCCCGGCTGCTGGGACGCCGTGGCTCCGGCGACTTTGTGCCGCGTGCGCGCCATTGCGGCGGCGGAGGCGCTCGCCCAGCGGTGCGGCGTCGAGGCCCGGTCCGAGCTGATCGGCGTGATGCCGCTCCTCCGCCGGGCGGTGGCCGGCTGTGACGCGTCGGGGCGGGTCATGGCCGGGGCGAACCGCAACCTCTGGCCGGTCATCGCGCCGGCGCTCGGCACCGGGGGCCTGGCCGAGGCCTGGCAGGCCTGCACGACGCTGCGCGAGCACCGCGGCGACGGGCACGTGGCGGCGCTGGTCACCTACGGGGTCGACGGGATCGCCGCCCACCTGCTGGCGGCGGGCACCAAAGGGGTGCCGGCCGTGTTGCTGCGCGAGAATCGCGGCTGGAGCGAGCTGGAGTGGGACGCCGCGACGGCGGCGCTCAGCGCCGGTGGCTTGTTGCACTCGGACGGGCGGGCGACGGACGCGGGTCGCACGGTCCACGCGTCGATCGAAGAGCTGACCGACCGGCTGGCCGCACCTGCCTATGCCGAACTTGGCGACGGCGCGCTCGCCGACCTCTACGGCGCGCTGAGGGCCTGCGCCGCCGACATCGTCGGCTCGGGCGTCCTGCCCTTTCCCAATCCGATGGGCCTGCCTCGGGTCGGCTAGGCGCGCGCCCGGGGGGGCCAGCCCTCCACCAGGCCCAGCTCCTTGCACAGCTTGCGCGACGACACCATCTCGCCGGCGTAGCGGCCCGCGTCGGGGTCGTCACCCAGCCAGGCGGCCACTTCGCCTGCCACCTCCGGAGGCGCGGGGATGTGACCGGCGGCGACGAGCACCTGGTCGGTGCCCGAGGCGCGCATCGACTCGGTAAGCGTGAGACCGGGGGCGATCGAGAAGGCCCAGATGCCGCGCGAGACGAACTCGACGTGGCATATGTCGGTGACCCGGTGGAACGCGGCCTTGGCCGCCGCGTAGGCCACGCCCCACCCGCCGGCCCCGGCCGGCGCGGGCGGCGTGGTGAAGGCGGCCTCGGAGAGCATGTTGACCAGCCGCCCCTGCCCGCGCTCGAGCATCTGGGGGAGCAGGAGCTGGGTCAGGAGCAGGGGGTGCAGGTAGTCGCCGACCAGGCACCGCTCGGCCAGTTCGAGGGGCAGGTCGAGGATGCGGTCCATCGTCCCGGGGCCCTGATAGATGGCATTGTTGACCAGCACGTCGACCCGCCCCCACGCGGCCAGGGCCGCTGCCGCGGCGTGCTCCACCGACGCCCGGTCCATGAGGTCCATCCGCACCGCCAGGCAGCGGCGGCCGAGCGATTCGATCTCCTCCGCCGTCGTGTCGAGGCTCCCGGCGATCGGAAGAGGCTGGTCCGGCACCAGCGCGCTCGAGGCGTGGGCGCGGCCCTCGCCCTCGTGGATCGTGCGGGCGGTGATGACGACGTCGAACCCCCGCCGGGCCAGGGCCACGGCGGCACAGCTCCCGATGCCGCGGCTGGCGCCGGTGACGAGCGCCACCGGCGGCCCGTCCGTGCCCGCCATCTACATCATCCCCGCGATCTGGTGCCCGCCGTCGACGGCGATCACCTGCCCGTTGACGTAGGACGACGCGTCTCCGAAGAGGAACACGACAACCCGTGCGATGTCGTCGGGCGTCCCGAGCCGCCGCAGCGGGTTGCCGGCCGCGAGCTGCTGCTGGATGTCCTCGGGCACGTTGGCGGCCGCCGTAGCGGTGAGGATGAAGCCCGGCGCGATGGCGTTGGCCCGGATGCCCTCGCCGCCGTAACGGACCGCCAGGTGGCGCGTCAGCTGGTTGAGGGCGGCCTTGGCCACGCCGTAGGCAACCCGGGTCGACTCGCCGATCGTGCTCGTGCCCGACGAGATCGCCACGATGGACCCTGCGCCGCGCTCGGTCATCGCCGGGATGGCGTAGCGCGCCAAGAGGAGCGCGCCCCGGGTCGTGACTTCGATGGCCCGCTGCCACACGCCGAGGTCGACGCCGACGGCGTCGGTGTCGAGCCGTGGATGGCTCCAGGCCGCGTTGTGGTCCACGCAGTCGACGCCCCCGAACGTGGCGACGGCCCGGTCGACGAAGATCGCGACCGACTTCTCGTCGCGCACGTCGCAGTGGACGCCGACGGCCTGCCCTCCGGCCCCGACCACCTCCGTGGCCACGGCGTCCGCGCCGTCGAGGGAGACGTCCCCCACGGCGACCGCCGCCCCCTCCGCGGCGACCCGTTTGGCGGTGGCCCGGCCGATGTCGGACGCGCCGCCGCTGATCAGCACGACCTTGCCGTCGAGCTGGCCCACGTCAGGCCCTTGTCCGCGTGGGGGCAACCCGCTGAGACGTCATCGGCCCATGCTAGGAGCGGCGTGCAAGGCACGCCGGGCCCGGGCGGGCTTCGATTGGGCGGCGCGAACAGGCACGTGGCAGCATCGAACCGTGCGGGTGCATCGCAGCTTCGCGTTCGTCGACGTCTCGGGGTTCACCGCCCTCACCGAGACCGAGGGTGACGAGCGCGCCGTCGATGTGCTGACGGCGTTCCGAGCCTTGCTCCGCGACATCTGCGCGCGGCGCGGCGTGCGGATCGCCAAGTGGCTCGGCGACGGCGTGATGCTGGTGTGCGTCGACACCCGTCCGCTGCTCGAGACCGTCCTGGAGCTGCACTATGTCGTCGGAGAGGTCACCGGGCCCGTCGAGACGGTCTCGATCCGCTCGGGGATCACTTCGGGCGACGTCATCTTGATGGAGGGCGACGACTACGTGGGTCACTGCGTGAACGTGGCCGCGCGCCTCTGTGACCTGGCCGCGCCGGGCGAGGCGCTCGCGGCACCCGCCGTCCTCGAGCACCTGCCCAGCTGGGGTCTCGTGTCGAAAGAGACGCAGGTCACGTTGCGCGGGGTCGAGAATCCGGTCCCGGCGTCGAGGATCCGGATGGCCCACGACGCCAGCGACGGTTCCCGCGACCCCATCTGCAATTTGCCGTTGAGCGACGACACCGCCGAGGAGATCGCGCACGACGTCCGGGGTGCGGTCGTGCTGTTCTGCTCCGCCGGCTGCGTGGACACGTGGCGCCGGCGTCCGGCGGCCGCCACGAGGACGGCGGGCTAGGGATGGACAGCTGAGGTCACCCCACGCGGGGTGGTGACGGTTACGTCGAGGTGGCCTGGTTGCGGAAGGTCTCACCGTTCGGGCACTGGAGCACGAGCTGCACGGTGCCGTCTGTGTGGGTCCTGGCCTCGTGGGCGAACTCGCCTTCCTCCCATTTGAAGGCGATCTTCTTGTTGCCGTCCAGGGCAGTGCGCAGGGACGCCATGAAGGCCGCGTCGACGTCGGCGGGCAGGGCGTCGAGCACGGCTCGGGCCTCCGCTTGATGGTCGTCCTGCAGCCCGTCGAGGAAGTTCCCGTTCTCGATGGCCTCCCTGAGCGATCCCGCGGCCGCCACGATGCGCTTGGCTTCGGCGTAGTTCTCGTGGGCGTTGTTCCCGAGGGCCTCGGTGGTCCTCTCTTGGATGGATTCAGCGGCAGGCATGGCAGTGACCCTAATGCAATAGGCATGACACTTGCCCGGGAATGCCGCTGCCGATTTCGGGTCTCAGGCGCGGACTCAAAACTGGGCGTCCACCAGGTTCCTAAGTCAGCGACGGATACCGCTCGGTAGTTACGGCCGGACCGCTCGCAGGCGGGCTAGTCAGCGGCATTACCCCGTGGCGTCCGGAGCTCCAAATGTGCGACGTGGTCGACGCCCCGAGAGTAGCTGTAGTCGAAGTCGCCTTCAGGCAGCTCATTCCATACGAAGACGACTCTTGCGTTTCGCTGGAGGGCGTCTTCGAGCGCGTCCAGGACCCCTCGGGCGACCTTGGGCGCCAACTGGGCGAGCTGGTCGAGCATGTTGACGATCTCGGTTTTGTATCGGTCCTCCACGGGGCCGAGGAAGAAGTCGTCGCGGGTCACGGCATCGGTGAGCGAGGTCGCGCTGGCGACGATGCCCTTGGCTGTGATGTAGTCCCGCGACCTGGGGGTCCCGAGAACGGCGGTGGCCCTGGACTCGAGGGCTGGTTTGGCTGGCATGCGGCGAAGCTTACTGCAATGGCCATGTGAAGTGCTGGGAAATCGGTGGCGCACCTTCGTGATGTTTTCCTCGCCCAACGAGGGGTGCCACACTTCATTTATGCGGCGGACTCGGACGAGGGCTCGAACCAGGTAGTCCCGTGCTCGAGGCACCCGAGATCCACTTCGCCAAGCGAGGGAACGTGCACCTCGCCTATCACGTGGCCGGCGTAGGACCGCCGGACATCGTGTTCGTGGGCGGGTCCTTCTCCACAACGCTCGCCTGGAGGGAGCACGCCTCCGCGCGGTCTCCGGCGGCTGGCCAGCCTCTCGCGCCTGATCACCTACGACCAACGCGGCATGAAGGCCTCCGACTCCATCGACCTCGCAGCAGTGCCCACCATCGACGATCTGGTCGCGGATCTCGAGGCGGTCGTCGCTGTCAGAGGGATAGAGAACCCTGTGTTGTTCGGCATGCACAACGGCGGGGCAGTAGCGGCGGTCTTTGCGTCGCGGCACCCGGTGCAGCAATTGGTCGTGTGCAACACATGGGCGCGGCTCGAGTACGCAGACGACTACCGGATCGGCTTCACCTCCCAGGAGCTTGACCGACTCGAGAAAGTGTACGAGGAGTCTTGGGGAGTTGGCCGGATTTCAAAGTACTGGGCTCGGCCCCAGCCCGACATCGACCACGGATGGATGGAGCTCGAGTCGACGGCACGCAATCAGGCGGTGATTCTGTTCCAGATGAACCGCGACTACGACATCAGGCACGTCCTCCCGACGATCAAAGCTCCCACGCTGGTGATCCACCTGGAGGACAACCGCATGGTCCCGCCGGAGTTCGGACGCTACATCGCCGAATCGATTCCCGGTGCGCGGCTCGCGCTGGTTCCGGGAGAAGACCAGATCTTCCTTCACAATTATTCGGACGAGGTCATCGACGTGGTTGAGCTGTTTGTGACCGGGACCCGGACTCTATTTGTCGACCACCTCACCACTACGATGCTCTACACCGACATCGTCAATTCCACGCCTATGGCCGCGACCCTGGGCAACGAGCGCTGGAGCCAGCTGATCAACCTGCACAACGCCCGCATGCGCGAGCATGTCAAGAAGTGTCACGGTCACGAGGTCAAGCAAACGGGAGACGGGTTCCTCGTCGCCTTTGACGAGACCGACGCAGCTGTTCGTTGCGCTCTCGCTGCCCTGGAGTCCATCGCAGGCCTTGGCCTCGAACTACGCGCCGGTGTACACGCCGGCGAGGTGGCGCGCATGGGTAACCATGATCTCGCCGGCGTGGCGGTCCATTTCGCCCAGCGGCTTTGTGATCGGGCGGAGGGCGGGCAGGTGATGGTGTCGGACGACGTGCGCAAAGCCTGTGGGGGCAGCGGCCTTCGCTTCGAGAAGCGGGGCACTGCGCTGCTGAAGGGGATTCCCGGGGAGTGGGAGGTCTTTCAGGCCCGCTTGTAGCGGCCCGGCGGGACGACGCGGCGGGCCGGCTGCGCTCGTGCTCGTTGACGGATTCCTCTTGACATGTGACTAAAAGGTCACATATAGTCCTTGTGGTGGATGAAGTGTTCAAGGCGCTGGCCGACCCGACCCGGAGGGAGCTGCTCGACGAGCTGTTCGCCGAGGACGGTCAGAGCCTGGGCGCATTGGAAGAGAAGTTCTCCATGACCCGCTTCGGTGTCATGAAGCACCTCAAGCAGCTGGAGGAGGCCGGCCTCGTCGTCACCCGGCGGCGCGGGCGGGAGAAGCTCCATTTCCTCAACCCGGTGCCGATCCGGCTCATCCACGACCGCTGGGTCAGCAAGTACTCCGAGCCCTGGGTGGCAGGGCTGAGCGAGATCAAGGACAGATTGGAGAGGCAGATGGAAAAGGTGTACGAGATCTTCATCAAGACGACGCCCGAGCAGCTGTGGGACGCCATCGTCAACCCAGAGATCCGGGCCAAGTACAACTTCGGCGCCGCCGTGAACTCGGAGTGGAAAGTGGGCTCGCCCATCAGCGTGGACGTCGAGAAGCACGGCGTGCATCTCGGTGAGGGCGAGGTGCTCGAGGTCGACCCGCCGCGGCGGCTCGTGCACACCATGGCCGCTCTGTGGGACGACGACGTCCGGGCGGAGGGCACGACGCGGGTGACGTGGGAGATCGAGCCGGTCGGCGACTCGTGCCACCTGACCCTCGTCCACGATCAGATGCGCGAGGGCGCCAACGCCCAGATCTTCGGCGGCTGGCCGATGATCCTCTCCGGCCTGAAGACGTGGCTCGAGTCGGGCGAGCTCCTCACGACGCCGGGCTCGCTCCAGTACAGCTGACCGGACTCGGCCCGAGCGGCGAGACGTGCGGTCCTGGTGCCGGAGACTTCGGGTGATTTGGTCTGAGTGGGGTGAAACTCGGACACTGCGTCCGATAAATCCAACACCCTCACCAGGGAGTTTGTCGGTACAAAAGTCGGACAGCCTGTCCGATCTTCACCCCACTCGAGGGAATCACCCACAGCCCCCGGTCCTCCGCCGCTGCGAGGGCCCACGGACCACCAGACACCACCAGACAACACGTACGAAAGGAGTACTCCGATGAGTGACACCGTCACCACGACGAAGATCAACGATGTCGGCGGGGTCGCCGTCGCCGTCGCCGACCACGAGCGCGCCCTGCGTTTCTATGTCGGGCGTCTCGGCTTCGAGGTCCGTCTCGACGTGCCGATGGGCGACGGCGGACGCTGGGTCCAGGTCGCGCCGCCCGGCGGGCGGGTGCCGATCGCGCTCGTGGCCGCCGGCGGCAAGCGCCTGGTGGGGGTGGACACCGGCATCACGTTCGCCACGTCGGACGCCGAGGGCGACCACGCCCGGCTGGCGTGGGCCGGGGTGGACACCGACGAGCTGCTGCGCTGGCCGGGCGTGCCGGCGATGTTCATCGTGCGCGATCCCGACGGGAACCAGTTCAAGATCATGGAGGCGCCGCCGTTATGAAGCTGGAGAAGCAGTTCACCGCGACGATTGTGCAGTCACCCGAGAAGGGCGGCTGGGCCTACGTGGTGATGTCCGGCTCAGCCGCCTTCTTCGGGACCCGAGGCCTCGTGAAGGTGCGCGGGACGGTCGATGGACGGCCCTTTCGCACTTCCTTCATGGCGCTCGGGGACGGGACCCACAAGCTTCCGATCAAGGCCGAGCTGCGCAAACAGATCGGCAAGGACGTCGGCGATCGGGTGTCGGTCCGATTGGAGGAGCGCCTCAACGACTGAGGTCGCTCAGCCCTCCGGCGCCGGCGCCGCAGCCGGTGCTTGCTTCGGGATGGGCGCCGCCCCGCCGTCAACCAGCTCCACTCGCTCGGATCGCGCCGGTGGCGCGGGCACCCGCCAGCGTTCGTAAGCCGACAGGGCGAGGGTCGCCACGCCGAAGCCCGCCCCCAGCAGGCACACCCCGGCCCAGCCGTGCGTGTCGTAGAGGGTGCCGGCACTGACCGAGCCGGCGGCGCCGCCGATGAAGTAGCACACCATGTAGGCGCTGGTGATGCGGCTACGGGCGTCGGGCCGCAACGCGTAGATCACGGCCTGGTTGGTGATCTGCATGCCCTGCGTGCCCATGTCGAGCACGACGATGCCCACGATGAGCGCGGCGAGGGACGTGTGGCCGGCCCATAACAGCGCGAAGGATCCGGTGAGGAGCACGCCGGCCGCGACGGTGGTCAGGGTGACCCGGGCGGAGTCAGCGAGCTTGCCGGCGACGTTGGCGGCCACGATCCCGCCGGCGCCCACGAGGCCGAAGAGGCCGATGACGAGGGAGGAGTAGTGGTACGGGTTGCCCGAGAGGAGGAACGCCAGGGTGGTCCACAGCGCGCTGAACGCGCCGAACGCGACGGCCCCGTGCCAGGCGCGCCGGCGGAGCACCGGCTCGGTGGCGAGCAGCGAGAGGGAGGAGCCCACCAGGGCGCGGTAGCTGCGATGCGGTCGCACGCCCTCGGGAGGGAGTGCTCGCCACAGCACGAGCCCGAACGCGATCATGAGCGCAGCGGACAGCCAATAGATGGCCCGCCACCCTCCAGTCGCCTGGGCCACCAACCCCGACAAGGTCCGGGCGAGCAGGATCCCAAGCAAAAGCCCCGTCATGATTCGCGCCACTACCCGTCCGCGGCGCTCCTCGGGGGCGAGGTCGGCGGCGAAGGGGATCATCACCTGGCCGGCGACCGAAGCACCACCCACGGCCAGGGAGGCGAGGATGAAGAGCCACAGGCTGGGGGCCAGCGCACAGGCCACGAGCGCGACGGCGGCGACGCCGTAGAGGCGGACGACGAGGGCGCGGCGGGGGTGGAGGTCGCCGAGGGGGACGACGAGGAGGAGCCCGGCGGCGTACCCGACCTGGGTGGCCGTGATGACCCACGACGTCGGCCCCGGCCCGCTGTGGAACGTCTCCGCCACCCGGTGCAGCAGGGGCTGTGCGTAGTAGAGGTTGGCCACGATGGCACCGGTGGCCACGGCCATGAGCGCGACCAGGGCACGCGACAGCTGTCCTGGCGGATCGTGCATCGAAAAAAGGGTACCGGTGCGCCGGCGCCTGGCCACCAGCGTGCCCACTGGCTCTGTGCGGCTGCGTCTGACGTATGCGCCGCAGGTCTGGGCGGCGTCGCCTCGAATGCCTAGAGAAGGTCTGACTAGGCGGAAACCCACGGAGTGCTGAGACGCGCCGCGTAGACGAGTGGCCTCTTCACGTCCGCGCGGCGATCGCCTCGAGCAGGTCCGCCGTCGCCTCCGGCGCCGCCAGCATCGCGTCGTGCCCGCAGCCGAGCTCGTGGGTCTCCCAGCGGGCAGCCTCCGCCGCGTCGAAAAACCGCTGCAGGCTCGGGAGCGGCGGGTCCGTATGGGCGACGTAGACCTTGCGCAGCGCGGCCAGGGGTGCCGGATCGAAATCGGTCGGCTCGACCAGGCAGCGGAACGGGAAGTCGGTCAACCGGGCCCCGACCCAGGCGCGCAACGCGGGGTCGGACACGCCCCACTGGTCGAGGAACGCCTCGGTGGCCGGCACCAACCAGCCATCCCCCTGTTCGCCGGTGACACGCCGTACCGACGGCGGCGCGAGCTAGACGTTCCCTCCGCGGCGGCTCTCGGCCGTCACGCCGGTCAGGGCGGTCAGGATCAGCGGGATGGCGATGAACGCCAGCCAGATGCCGAAGACCATGGCCAGCACGAGCGCGAAGGCGCCCATGCCCATGACGAAGGGCCAGATGGAGGAGCCGGGGAACGAGCCGACGCTGCCCGCGCCGTCCTTTATCTCGGCGTCGTCGCTGTCCTCGGGCCGGTCGCCCGCCCCCTTGATCTTGCCGAAGATGAAGTACTTGTGGCCCTCGAATCTCCGGTGCCAGAAGAAGTAGTACAGGCCGGGCACGAAGCCGAGCAGTGTCACGCCGAGCAGCATGAGGCCGCCGCCGTCCTCGTACGACCAGAACCAGTAGACGAGGCCGACGATGCCGAAAAACGCGCCGAGGAAGATCAGGAAGAGCGACTCGACCTTCATACCGTCTCCTCCACCTTGCCGTTGCCGTGCCCGTTGCGCCCGTTCCCGTTCCCGTGCCCGTTGAGCCGGGCCGCCTTGCCGTGGGGGAGCACCACGTGATCGGGGTGGTTGTAGTCCCAGGTCGGGCGCTCGGAGCGGATGGGCGGCAGGTGGGTGTAGTTGTGGTGCGGCGGCGGCGAGGTGGTGAACCACTCGAGCGTTTGGGCGTCCCAGGGGTTGTTCCCGGCCGGGATGGGCCTGAGCCACGAGATGAGGAAGTTCACCAAGAGGAAGGCGAACGAGACCCCGATGATGAAGGCGCCCACCGTCGACACGATGTTGTAGCTCTGCCAGCCCAGGTTCGACGGATAGCTCGCGACCCGCCGTGGCATGCCCAACAACCCCACCACGTACTGGGGCATGTAGGCGATCCAGAAACCGATGAACATCAGCCAGAAGTGCCACTTGCCCAGGTTCTCGCGCAGCATCCGGCCGAAGAACTTCGGGTACCAGTAGTAGACGCCGCCGAAGCCGGCGAACACGGCGGTGCCGAAGAGGACCTGGTGGAAGTGGGCCACGACGAAGTAGGTGTCGTGGGTGGCGAAGTCGATCGGTGGCGACGCCAGCATGATGCCGGTCACGCCTCCCATCAAGAACGCGAACAGGAAGCCGATACAGAAGAGCATCGGCGTCTTGAAGCTCAGCTGGCCGTGCCACATGGTGCCGATCCAGTTGAAGAACTTGATGCCCGTGGGCACGGCGATCAGCAGGCTGAGGAACGAGAAGAACGGCAGCAGCACGGCGCCGGTCGTGAACATGTGGTGCGCCCACACACCCGTCGACAGGGCGGCGATGGCCATGGTGGCGAAGACCATCCCCTTGTAGCCGAAGACCGGGCGGCGCGAGAACACGGGCAGGATCTCCGTCACGATGCCGAAGAACGGCAGGGCCAGGATGTAGACCTCGGGATGGCCGAAGAACCAGAACAGGTTCTGCCATAACAGCGGCGAGCCGCACGAGGGCGCGACCTGCCCGTTGACGAGGTGGCAGCCCACGGCGGTGTAGATGTGGGTCCCGAAGTGGCGGTCGCAGAACAGCATCACCAGCGCCGCGGTGAGCACCGGGAACGCGATGAGGATCAGGATCCCGGTCACCAACATGTTCCAGGTGAAGATCGGCATGCGGAACATGGTCATGCCGGGCGCGCGCAGGTAGAAGATCGTGGCGCACAGGTTGACGCCGGTGAAGATGGCGGAGAACCCCGTGAGGACCAGCGCCATGATCCACAGGTCGGGCCCGGCGCCCGGGGAGCTGGTCGCGCTCGACAGCGGTGCGTAGGCCACCCAGCCGAACTGGGCGGCGCCGCCGGCCACGAAGAAGGTCATCAGCATGGTGATGGAACCGCCCAGGAAGAGCCAATAGCTCAGCGCGTTCAGGCGCGGGAAGGCCATGTCCGGCGCGCCGATCTGGAGCGGCACGATGTAGTTGGCCAGGCCGCCGAACGCGATCGGGCCGGCGAACAGGTACATCATCAGGCTGCCGTGCATCGTGAACAGCGCGTTGAACTGCGAGAAGCTCAGGAACGACGAGTGCGGCGAAGTGAGCTGGATCCGCATCAACAGCGCCATGATCCCCGAGAGGTAGAACACCGCGATCGCCGTGATCATGTAGCTGAGGCCGATGACCTTGTGGTCGGTCGAGGTCAGCCACTTGAGGATGCCGGTGGGGCCGTGTTCCTCGTGGGCGACGTGGCCGTCGCCGGGGACCTGCGGCGGGAGGATCCCGGTGGGCTCTGGTGCGCCGGGGGCGATGACGTCAGTCACCGTAGAACGCGCCTCCTGTGTTGCCGGTGTTCCCGCTCCCCGAACTCCCCGTGTTGCCAGCGTAGCTCGGGGCGGTGCCGTTGATGTTGGGGTGGACCCCGGCCGGCAGCTCGCCGATCGAGTTGGGGTGGTTGCGCTGGAACGTCCCCTCGGTCCGCAACCAGGTCCGGTAGGCGGGGGCCGACACGGAACGGACGTTGAAGAACATCAAGGAGTGGTACAGGCCGCAGAGCTGGGTGCACTGGCCGCGGAACACCCCGTTGTGCAAGACGTCGACGTCGAACGACGTCCAGTAGCCCGGGCTGGCGTAGCGGCTGAAGTTGAACTCGGGCACGTAGAACCCGTGCAGGACGTCGTAGGACCGCAGGTAGATGCGCACTGTCTGGTCGGTGGGGATGACCATGGTGGGCGCGTCGGTGGTCTGGCCGATGATCTTGACGCCGTTGTCGTACTGGAACTCCCAGCCCCACTGGAAGGCGTAGACGTGGACGGTCGTGTACGGGTTCGGCGAGACGGCGTCGACCTTGTTCTCCACGATGACGGTGGCGACGAAGAGGCCGATGACGGTGAGGATCGGTGCCACCGTGTAGATGATCTCGGTCAGCGTGTGGTACTGGGTCTGGCGGGGGATGTCGTCCGAGCGGCGCCGGTAACGGAAGATCGCCCAGACGATGAGGAGGAAGACGAAGCCGCCCACGATGAGGCTGGTGACGAAGAAGCCCTGCCAGAGGTGGAACGTGGAGCGGCCCTGGCTGGTGGCGCCCTTGTAGGCGCCGAAGGTCGGGAGCTGGCACCCGGTGAGCAGGAGGGCGCCCAGGATCACGCCCACCAAGGCGAGCCGGCGGCGAGCGCGGGGCGGGCGAGGACTCTCGGCGCTCTGACCTGGGATTTCGGGCGTGCCCGGAGGAGGGCTGGTCAGCGACGAGTCCACCGCGGTGACACTATCGAAACGGGCCAAAAAACACGAAATGAGCAGGCCGCCGGCCGCCGGCGGTTTCGTCAGTGACCCGGGGGGTGGGACTGCTCGGGCGCCGGCGCCACTGACTCGTTGGAGGCCCAGGTGAACACGCCGCGGGCCATGGTCGAGGTGGCACGCTCCGCCCGGGTCGCGAAGACCTGTTGGCGGGCCCGCTGGACGGCCTCGTCGGCGGGTGCCGCGAGCCAGGCGTACTCCGCCAGGTGGGCGGCCAGGCGCAGCGCCCGGTCCGCGCCGCCGGGCCCGGGCTCGGGCGCGTTGCCCGCCGCCGCCAGCAGCTCGAGGGCGCGCTCGGCCAGGGCTCCCGGTCCGCCGGCCAGCTCCGCCAGCTCGGTCGCTAGTGCCCGCTCCGGCGCCGGCTTCAAGGTGGCCGGGTTGCCGTCCCACCACCCGCCGTACTGGCGCCAGACCGTGTGCACGATGAACTCCGGCTCGTCGTAGACGGGCCGCAGGTACGGCCGCGCCTCGAGCTCGGCCGGGGGGCGGACGCCGTGGAGCGCGTCGTCCAGCCGCCCGCCCGCGTTCATGACGGCCAGGGTCTGGTCGACCAGGGAGTCGAGCAGGTCCGCCGTGTCGGTCAGGGCCTGGCGGACGCGGCCGGCTCCCACCACAGGGAAGCCGTGGCCGGGCAGGAGGAACTCGGCGTCGAGTGTGAGCATCCGTCGAAGCGCGGCGGCCCACTCGCGCGGGTAGCGCTGCACCTTCTGCGGGTTGCCCGCGTTGGGCGAGGCCCAGATGAAGAGGTCGCCGCAGCAAAGCACCCGCGAGTCCGCCTGCCAGGTGACGGTGTGGTCGTCGGTCTCGCCCTTCTCGTGCCGGAGCGAGAAGTCGACGCCGCCGACGGACACGTCGAGCGCGTCGTGATAGGTGCGGTCGGGGTAGCGGTACTCGGTGGGCCAGTTCAGGTCGCTGAAGCCGAACTGGCGGCGGTTGACGACGGTGTTGTAGCCCGCGGTGAAGATGTAGCGGTCGAAGCGTGCGGGAAGTGCGTGGTGCGCGATGACCTCGGGGGGTGCCCAGCCCTGCGCCTCGGCCTCCGCCTCCCAGACCGGGACGCCGAAGACGTGGTCGATGTGGCCGTGCGAGTAGACGGCGGTGTTGAGCCGATCGCGCGGGCTCCAGGTGCGGATGTCGTCGTGGACCATCTGGGCGAGCGGGGCGCTGCCCGTGTCGACGAGGACGAGGCCGTCGTCGGTGGCGAACGCCGAGACGTTGGCGAACGAGGGGCAGAAGCCGACGCCGTCGGTGATCTCGACGAAGCCGCCCGTGTGGTGCACGGGGTGGAAGGTGGACGTCGAGAGCTCACCGCTCCAGAGGCGGTCGGCGACGGACAGGACGTCGGATGGCATGTTCCCCCCGATGTGGTCGGCGTCCGCCGCTCGGCGGCGGAGCGGTGGCCGGTATTCCAGCGGCTCGCCTGCGCCCGGGAGCGGGCGCTCAGGCGGTCTGCGACCTGCCTTCGGCCGGCGGGGCGGGGGCCTGTGCGGGCGGAGCCGGGGCCTGCGCCGGCGGGGCCGGCGCATCGAGGGCGGCCGAGGTGCCGTTGCTCGATGCCGATTCCGCCTTTCCGTCCTTCAGGCCCTGCTCGAATTGGTTCTTCGCCGAGCCGAGGCTGCGGGCCAGCTTGGGAATCTGCGTCCCGCCGACGAGAAGCACGGCAACGATGACGATGACGACGATGAGGTCGGGACCGAAGATTTCAGCGAGCATGAGACCCTCCTTCACCCGGATTGTTGACGACCTGGTGAGCTGACCTTCAGGTTAGACCCATTCTCGCCTCCCGGTACCCGCGCCGGGCCGCGGTCCCCGAGGGGCCATCGGAGCCGGTCACACCGGTGTCTTTGGCCGGGGGCGGGGTGGGAGCGCCGGGTCAGCCGGCCAGCAGGACGCCCATGACGAGCGCGGCGAAGCTGGCCAGGCCGCCCACGGACCCCGACAGCGCGATTTGGGCCCTGGTGGTGGCCCGTTGGTGCAGCAAGACGGCGACGCCGGCCACGATCACGACCAGGATCTTGGCCATCAGCACGGCCTTCCAGGCCGTGTCCTGCGACGAGTAGTGGACCGCGGTGACGTTCCAGATCCCGGTCGCCACGAGCACGACGTAGGCGGGCCAGGCCATGCGGGCGAAGGCGCGCGCCAGGACCCTGGTCGCTTCGCCGCCGAGGGAGCGCGCCGGGCCGACCAGGCCCGTCATCACGATCTGGCCGCCGACCCAGACCGTGGCCGCCAAGACGTGGAGCGTGAGGCGGACCGTATCGAGCGCGGGCGCCAGCACGAAGGCGCTACTTGCCCTGCCATTTCGGCGGCCGCTTCTCGGCGAAGGCGACCGGGCCCTCCATGGCGTCTGCCGACGAGAACACGACGCCGACCGCCTCGGTATTGATTTTCCAGCCGTCGGACTCGGGCAGCTCCGCGGCGCGCTTCATCACGTTCTTCGAGTAGCGGACGGCCAGCGGCGCGTTGGCGGCGATGCGCTCGGCCAGCGCGACGGCCTCGGGCAGCACCTGGTCCGCCGGCACCACCTTGTTCACGAGACCGAGCGCGTAGGCGCGGTCGGTGTCGATCGGGTCGCCGGTCATGGCCAGCTCGAGGGCGATCGCCATGGGAAGCCGCTTGGGCATGCGGATGAGGCCACCGGCGCCCGCGATGAGGCCGCGCTTGGCCTCGGGGATGCCGAAGGTGGCGTGCTCGGCCGCCACCACGAGGTCGCACGAGAGCATGATCTCGAAGCCGCCGGCCAATGCGGACCCGTTCACCGCGGCGATGATCGGCTTGGGGAAGTCCCGCTGGGTCAGTCCGCCGAAGCCCCCGCTCGCGCCGATGATGTCGCCGCCCTCGCCGCCGCTGAAGGCCTTCAAATCCATGCCGGCGCTGAACGCCTTGTCTCCGCTGCCGGTGATCACGACCACCCAGCACTCGGGGTCCTTGGCCAGCTCGTCCATGGCGGAGGACATGGCGCGGCTGACGGCGCCGTTGATGGCGTTTCGCGCCTCGGGGCGGTTGATGGTGAGGATCTCCACGTTGCCGCGGCGCTCGCGCAGCACTTCGTCTGCCATGGTGCTCCCTTCGCTGGTACCCGCCGCTCGGCCGGGGCCGGCGCCGCCGAGGATAGATGCGCGCGCTAGGGCAGGGGAATCTGGGGGAAGCCGCCGGACGGCCCCGGTGGGTCGGCAGCGGCTTCGGGCGGCGGGGGCGGGTCGGCGGACCGTGTGGCGGACACGACGGACGTCAGCGCGTCCGCTTCGGGCTGCCCCCGCTTGGTGTAGGCCACCGTGAAAGCGAACAACGCCCCGATGATCGACGCCGTGATGAAGGGCGTGACGGCGAGGAACGTGCCGGTATGGAGCGCCTCGGCAAGCACCATGCGCGACGTCCCTTCGACCACCAGGCCGATCCCCCAGACCACCGAGAGGACCCGGAAGGTGTGGCGACCCGTCTCGACCTCGTGGAGCTGGTTGTACGCGGCCACCTTGGCACGGTCGTTGCCCGCGGACAGGTAGCGGCTGACGTAGAAGAGCGCGGGCCGCTTGGCCGTGTAGATCGTGACGACGCACGCGACGCCGAAGAGGGAGGTGAAGAACGCGTCGCGGATCTTGAGGACGTAGGAGTTCCCGCCGAGCAGCGTCGAGCTGACGAGGCCGACCGCGAATCCCGAGAGGACGATCGCACCCACGAAGTCCACCCGGCGCTGCCGCACGAACTGGATCAGGATCCAGGCGACGGAGAAGGCGCCGGCGATGATGAGGGCCTGCGTGTCGGTCTGCACATGGCTGCGCACGGCGAAGTACACCCCGATGGGGAGGGCCGCGCCGAACACGAGGCTGGGCAGGTGCTCGCGGACCGAGGGGATCCCGGGCGTCCAGCCGTCGGGTGGCGATGCCGGGGGCGCCGCCGGCTCCGAGCCGCCCCCACCAGGCATCGGCGCCCGTTTCATGCCAAGAAGGGTACCGCCGCAAATCCCGGCTTCAGCCGCATAGAATTCGCTCGTGAGCTTCCTGGTCCATGTGATCGAGTTCCTGCTCATCGTGGGGCTGGTGGGTGTCGCCGCCGTGGCCGTCGCCTTCCTGGTGGCGCGCCGCTACGTCCGCCGGCGCTGGCGCTTCGTGCGCGGCCACGTCGCGACCCGAGGTCTGCTGGCCGGTTTGGCGCTGGCCACCGCCGGCCGCGAGCGCTACTGGGCGCGGGCCACACCCGAGCAACTGAGTGCCGGCTCGCCGGCCCGGGTCCGCCGGCGCATGTGGGTGGCGATCGAGGACGCCGAGTCCGCGGTGGCGCACGCGTCGTCCCACAACGCGCCGGTGGCCGAGCTGCCCTCCGTGTGCCGCTCGCTGCAAGGCGTCGCCTCGGAGCTGGACGGGCTGTTGCGCCTGGAGCGCCGCTTGCCCGGGGGCACGCCGCGGGCGGACGCCCTGCGCACCCAGGTGGCCGACCTGATCGGCGCGGCCCGCGACGTGCAGGCGGCGGCGCTGCGGGCCGGCAGCGAGGCCGCCGATCCGCAGCTGCGCGCGTTGGTGCGCCAGGCCGGCGACGAGGTGGACCTCGTGTCCACGGCCTTGGCGCGCTTGCGCTCGGTCGCCCCGCCCCACTGAGGGCGCCGGTGAGTCCCAGCCTGCTGGGTGAGGGCTTCCTCGCCGGGGTGGCGACGTCGGGCTACCAGATCGAGGGTGGCTACAACGGCGTGGACCAGCCGCACAACAACTGGGCCGCATGGGAGGACAGTGGCCGCGTCGCGCGGTCGGGCCTGGCGTGCGACTTCTGGCGACACCCCGAGGAGACTTTGGACCGCGCCGCGTCGCTCGGCTCCAACGCGTTCCGGCTCTCGGTCGAGTGGACGCGCCTGGAGCCGAGGCCGGGGGCGTTCGACACCGTCGCCCTCGAGCGGTATGCGGAGATCTTGTCGCTCTGCGCGGCGCGTGGCATGGCGCCCGTCGTCACCCTGCACCACTTCACCCACCCCGTGTGGCTCGGAGAGGAGTTCTGGCTCCGCCCCGGCTCTCCCGACGTCTTCGTCCGGCACGTCGACCGGGTGGTGCCGGTGCTGGCGCCGTACTGCCGGCACTGGGTCACGCTCAACGAGCCGAACATCGTGATGCTGATGGGGTGGGTGGAGGGTGCCGCACCGCCGGGCCGGCGCATGGCGCTCTCGGACGCCTACTGCGTGCTCGACAACCTGCTCACCGCTCACGTGCTGGCGGCCGACGCCATCGCCGCCGTCCAGCCGGACGCCGAGGTGATCATCAATACGAGCTCGTCGTCGGTCTACGAGCAGGATCGCATGCTGCTCGACCTCCTCCAGCTGCGCGACGCCGGAGTCGCGCCGAGCGACGTGGACCGCTACGTCGACGAGCGCCGCGCGGTGCACGACGCCGCGTTCCCACCACGCCACGCCGGCGAGCAGGGGATCCGCCGCTTCTTTGCCGCAGTCTCCCCCTACGGGGCCGACCACTCTCCCGGTCGCGGCCGGGCCTGGGAGGCACTGCGGAGCCGTTGCCGGCGGGTCGTACCCCGCCGCGTGGTCGACGCGGTGCACGCGTCGCCCCGCGGCCGAGCCCTCGACGCCGCGGGCTTCGACTGGTACGACCCGGTGGCGAGCCACGCGCTGCGTGTCCCGGGTCGCCGCGACGCGGCCGGCGGGCGCGACTGGTCGGCCGGGCGCGCGCTGTGGGATGTGGAGTCGCACCCGGCCGGGCTGGCCTCGTGGTGCGCCACCGAGGCGGCGCTGCGCCCCGGGCTGCCGCTGTGGGTGGTCGAGAACGGCATGGCGACGCGCGTCGAGGCCGGGCGCGCGCTGCCGCGGGCCGACGGCATGGACCGGCCCCGTTATGTGCGCGAGCACCTCGGCGCCGTCGCCGACGCCGTGACGGCGGGCATACCCGTCCGGGCCTACCTGCACTGGTCGCTCGTCGACAACTACGAGTGGGGGAGCTACGAGCCTCGCTTCGGCTTGTTCGGGCTCGACCGGAGCGACCCCGAGGCGGTGCGCTGGCTCGAGACCGACGCCAACGGTGACGACGCCGCGGGCGAGTTCGCGCGGGTGCTGGCCGGCCTGCGCGCCGGGGACCGGTCAGTCCTCGAGCCGTCCCGCCGATCCCGTTGATCGCGATCCCGCCGATCCCGCCGATCCCGTCGATCCCGTCGATCCGGTCGTCGGGCCGGCGGCGTCGGCGGCGGCGTCGTCCATAGAGTGGTCGCCCGGCCCGATCTCCTTCTTCGCGTTGCGCCGGTGCCGGACGACCAGGACGATGATCACGACAACGATCACCCCGAGGAGGACGTCGGACGCGATGCCGGTCGCCTTCTCCACCCGCTGGCCCAGGAAGTACCCGAGCATGACGTAGAGGACGCCCCAGACGAGGCCGCCGGCCGCGTTGGCGGGGAGGAAAATGCGGTAGCGCATCTTGGACAGCCCGGCCAGGCCGGGGATGACGGCGCGTAGGAACGCGGTGAAGCGCCCGAGGAAGACGGCGAGGGCGCCGCGCCGGCGCAGCTGAAGGAGCGCGGCCTCGATCCCCCGTTGACGTTTGCGCAGCGGCCCCAGCTGCAACAGCCACGGTCCCCACTTGTCGCCGACCCAGTACCCGACGGAGTCGCCGACGATGGCGCACAGCACGACGGTGGCCGTGATGCCGGCGAGGCTCACGCCCCCCTTGGAGGCGACGACGCCACCCAGGATGGCGGCCGTCTCGCCGGGGAAGACGAACCCCAGCATGACGGACGCCTCGGCGAACACGAGCACGCCGACCAGCAGGTAGGCGGGCCAGCCGTGCAGCGAGAGCAGGGGTTGGAGGATCTTGTCGATCATGCGCGCCGCTCCGGGTCGATCAGCGCCGCTCCGGGCCGGCTGGCTGCGCCCGCGGGCAGGCGGGCCGTCAGTTGACGGCGCGGCAGGGTGTATTCGCGCGGGTTGAGCTGGCGCCAGCGTGCCTCCATATTGGTCAGGAAGTCCCGGCCCTGCGCCACGTGGGCGAGGATGTCGGCCTGACCCTGGGGCCGGGCCAGCATCCAGCTGTGCCCGCCCGGTACCCAGACCACCGGCGAGCGCGCGATGGCGGCGAACTCCAGAGCCGTCTGCCCCGGGGTGATGCGGTCGAAGCAACCCCACTCGTTGAGGATAGGGATCTGCTGGGCCACCAGGTGGCGGACCTCACTGCGCTGGTCGACGCCCATGAGCATGCTGCCGACCGGCAGCGTCTGCGTGACGGTGCGGATGTTCTGGCGCATGTCGGGGAGGACGGCGCGCACGGTCGAGTAGAGGCGGCCCATGGCGAGATCGGGCAGGTCGAAGACGACGGCGGCGACCAGGTCGACCATGGGCGCGATGTCGGGGAGCAGCGGCGAGAGCAACGTAGGGATGAACCCGGTCCGCTCCTTCCACGCCGGCGTGCTCACCCCATCGCGGTAGATGATGCCGAGCGTGCGCCGCGGGTGGTCGTGCGCGAACTGGACCGCCACCGCCCCGCCCATGGAGTGACCGAGCAGGACGACCGGCCCGGCCTCCACCTTGTGGACGATCGCCATGACTGCGTTCGCCAGCCTCTCGATTGAGACGTCTTGCCATTCGAGCGGGTCACTGCCGCCGAAACCGGGGAGACTCGGGTTGATGACACGCCAACCCAACTGCTCAGCCAGGCGCGCGCTCTCCCTCCAGTACATGCCCCCGCCGGCGAAGTACCCGTGGATGTTGACGGCCCACACCGGCGGCGAGCCCGGGCCGTCGGGACCGTGGGCGTCGACGTTGTCCGACATGGCGAAGCGCAGGCGCCGTCCCTCCACCATGACTGAGCTCGGGACCATGCGGATGGTCGGGGTCTTGCGGACCTTCCGCTCGTACTGGTCGCGCACCACGCCGAGGCCGTGGGGGGCGTGGCCGGCGTCGACGAGCTGGACGGGGGAGGGGCCGTCGGACGGCGCCACGATGGCGCCGGACATCTGGAGGGTGTCGTCGAGCTGCGGCGTCGCCTTCTGCCTGAAAAACGGAACCGCCATCGTGACCACTCCAGTCCTGCGCCGGGGTGGCGCTTCGTTGCCTCCCCGCGGCAACGCCGCGGGTCCTCCTGACCCACGGTATCCGGCCCGTGCCGGTGGCGGGCGACAGCGCGCGTGCACAGAGGCCCGTGGGCTGCGACGATTGAGCCATGAGCGCCGACATCGTCATCCGGGGAGGCACGGTCGTGGACGGGACGGGGGCGGCAGGCTGGGCCGCCGACGTCGCCGTCACCGACGGCAAGATCAGCGAGATCGGGAGGGGGCTGGCTGGCGCCCGCGTCCTCGACGCCTCCGGCCAGGTGGTCTGCCCCGGTTTCGTCGACATCCACACCCATTACGACGCGCAGGTGTTCTGGGACCCGGATCTGACTCCCTCCTCGTTCCACGGGGTGACGACGGTGATCGCCGGCAACTGCGGATTCTCCATCGCCCCGATCCGCCCCGACGCGGTGTCGCTGTTGGCCCGGACGCTCCAGCACGTCGAGGACATGAGCTTCGACACGCTCTCGGCCGGGGTGCCCTGGGACGAGTTCGAGACGTTCCCGCAGTACCTCGACGCCGTCGCCGCGCGTGGTACGTCGCTCAATTACGGCTGCTATGTCGGGCACACGGCGGTGCGGCTCTACGTGATGGGCGAAGCGGCCTACGAGCGCCCGGCCACTGAGGACGAGATCACCCGCATGCAGGCGGTGGTGGCCGAGGCCATGGCCGCCGGAGCGGCTGGGTTCGCCTCGAGCGCCTCCCCGACCCACAACGGCGACCGTGGGCGCCCGGTGCCCTCGCGCGTCGGCGACCTGGCCGAGCTGCGCGCTCTGCTCGAGCCGGTCAAGCAGTCAGGCAAGGGCGTCGTCGCGCTGCTCCCCGGGGGTGTCTTCTCCAATCAGGAGGTCTTCCGCCTTCAGCGCGAGGTGGGCCGGCCCTTCACGTGGACCGCGCTCCTCACCGTCAAGGGGTACCCGTACCACGAGAAGGTCGTCGCGGAGCACGACGCCGCCTGGGCCGAGGGCGTCGAGGTGTGGCCGCAGGTGTCGTGCCGGCCCCTCGTGTTTCAGATGAATTTGTCGGAGCCCTTCACCCTCAACATGCGCCCGACGTTCGCCGCGCTCATGGACAAGCCAAAGCAGGAGCGGGTGGCGGCCTACCGCGACCCCGCGTGGCGCGCCAAGGCCTGGGACGACGTGAGCGGGAGGTCGGGTGGGCTCCCGCTGAACTGGGCGTCGATCTCCGTCGCCGAGTCGCGCGCGCACCCCGAGCTGGCCGAGCGGCCCGTGGCCGTCTTGGCCGAGGAGCGGGGGTGCACCCCGCTCGACGTGATGCTCGACGTCTCGCTCGACGACGACCTGGAGTCACGCTTCTGGTCGGTCTTGGCCAACGACGACCCCGACGCCATCGCCTGGCTGCTGCCGCGCAACAACGTGCTGCTCGGCCTGGCCGACTCGGGCGCGCACGTGTCCCAGCTGTGCGACGCGTGCTTCTCCACCGACCTCCTCGGAAACTGGGTGCGCGAGCGCGCGGTCATGCCCCTCGAGCGTGCCGTCCACAAGCTGACCGGGGAGCCGGCGGTCGTCTACGGGCTGGACGACCGCGGGACGGTGGAGGTGGGCAAGGCGGCGGACTTGTGCGTCTTCGATCCGGCCACTGTGGCGCCGGGGCCGCTGCGCCGCATCCGCGACTTCCCCGCCGACGGCGAGCGGTTGACCGCCGACGCCCCGGTCGGCATGACGCACACCCTGGTGAACGGCGTGCCGATCAGAGTCGACGGGGCCCCGTCCCCCGAGGGCCTGGCCGCCCGCCCGGGCGCGCTCCTGCGGTCCTGAGGCGTCCGCGACGCTCGCTCAGGCGGACGACCGGCGCTCGGTCAGCTCGTCGGGGAGCAGGAGTCGGACCGACACCGCGAGCTCGTCGTAGACCCGGGCCATGGTCGACCACCCGTTGACCCACCCGACCAGCGCCGAGTACCAGACGTGGCCGATCATCCGGGCGCGGTCCGACATGTCGGGGATGTCGGGCTCGCCCATCGCGCGCGAGATGATCCCCTCGAACAGCAAAGTGATCTGTTGCTGGCAGCCGACCGCCGCCGGGTCGGCGGAGGACAGCGAGCTGAACACCGCCGCGACGAGCTTCGGCTGGCGGCCCATGGCGCGCAGGGCGCGGTCGAGGACGTCGAGGACGCGGTCGCCCGGGTGGTCGCCGCGCGGCGGGTGCTGCCCGATGCGAGTGTCGAGCATCTCGACGAAGTGCACGAGCGTGGCGGCGAGGAGGTGGTCCTTGCTCGTGAAGTAGCGGTACACCGTGCCCATGGCGACGTCGGCGCGGGCCGCCACGTCGCGCATCTGCACCGCTTCGTAGCCACCCTCGAACCCCAGCGCCATGGCGGCGTCGACGACGCGTTGACGCCGTGCCTGCTGGGCGCGGGTGAGCGGGCGGGCCAACGTCTGCTCCATCCCGACAGCGTATCCGCACCGTCACCTGGGTCTTCGGGAACGGGGCCACTACGCTGGACCGTCATGCCGCCACAGCGCTCCCGGCCCGACGCTGCCGTCGTCGCGCTCGGCGACTACGCGGAGCAGGTCGCCACCACCGACGGGCGGGTGCCCGGTGAGCGCGGCCGCCAGACGCGCCAGCGCCTGCTCGACGCCACGGTGGAGCTGCTGACGACGACGTCGTGGCGCTCGGTGAAGGTCACCGACATCGCGCGGCAGGCCCGGACGTCGCCTGCCACCTTCTACCAGTACTTCGTCAACGTGGAGCAAGCGATCCGGGTGCTGGCCGAGGGCATGGTCGACCAGGCCGCGCAGCTGGCCGAGCTCGTGGGCGGCGACTGGTCCGAGGAGGCGAGCTGGGACACCGCGTTGACGGTGACCCAGGGGTTCCTGTCGTACTGGGAGGAGAACCGAGCCGTCTTCCGTGTGGTCGACCTCGCCACCGAAGAGGGTGACGCGGAGCTGCGGGGCGTCCGCGTCCGCGCGCTGAACGCCGTCACCGTCGCGCTGGCACAGGTCATCGTCGCCGCGTCACCGTCGGCCCAGGGATCGCCGGGGACGCGGACCTGTTCGCCGGCGGGCGCCGATCCGATGGCGGTCGCCGGCACCCTCGTCGCCATGTTCGCCAACGTCTCCGCGCACCGCTACGGCTTCGAGTTCTGGGGCATCCGGACCAGCCACCTGATCGACGCCCAGGCGCGCATCCTGCATTGGGCGGTGACGGGCCGAGCCGCGCCCGAGGCCGACGCGCCGCCCCGCGAGTCCACGCGTCCGCGCACCGGACCGGTCCTCGGCGGCGCCACGGCGCGAGCGCGTCGCGGCGCTACTTGACCGCGACCGGGTTGAGGGGCGAGCCCAGCCCACCGACGAGCGGCAGTGGGGTGGCGTCCAGCAGGAACGTGTAGCGGCCGTCCTGCGCGCAGTCGTCCGCCAATTCGTCGAGCAACCAGTTCTGGCCCTGGGTCAAGCCCATCTCCACGAGGTGCAGCACGTGTACCGGCAGGTACGCGTCCTCGTACTGGCACGGATAGACCTCGAACGCGAAGGTGTCGGTAGCCACCGCCGCGACGTCGTGGCCGTGGAACCATTCGGCCGTCTCGACGGTCAGCCCCGGCGAGGGCCACGTGTAGGCGACGAGGTCGCGCCGCCCGGGCGCGAGGTGGACCATCTGTCCCGTGCGCACCAGCACGACGTCGCCCGGCTCGACCCCGACGCCGGCCAGTCTGCAAGCGGCGTCGAGGTCGCCGGGGTCGATCGGGTGACCCGGCTCGAGCACGTCGCGGCCGAGCGCGCGGGCCACGTCGAGCAGGACGCCGCGGCTGACCACGGCCCCGGCGCGGTGGATGCCGCAGCGGGCCGCACCCGCGTCCGAAACCTCGGACGCGGCGTAGCCGTTGTAGAGGACGCCGTCGTGGCTGCAGTGCGCCAGCGCATCCCAGTGCGTGGCGGCCTGGGTGGCCATAGTCAGGACGTCTTCGCTGAAGCGGACGAAGTCGGGGTCCGGGCCCTCCGGCTCGTTGACCTTGCTCATGGTCAGGCTCGGGTTGACCCGCCCGGCGACGAAGCCGGCCTGGATCCCCTGCTCCTCCGAGAGCGGGAGGCCGAGCGTGAAGGCACGACCCGAGACGACGGCTCGCGCACCGCGCCGGCGCGCCACGTCGTCGATCAGGTTCAGGGTGCCGATCTCGTCGTCGGGACCCCACCGCCCCCAGTTGCGCACGCGGGCCGCCACCTGGGTGAACGGGGAGGAGCCGGGCACGCGCGCACACTACCGCCGCGCCACGACGGGGCCGCCCGAGGGCCGGCGCCGGTCCAGGTTGTGGGTCGTCGGATCGAGGGCGATACTGAGGGCGCGAACACGTTCTCGGAATCCTCAGGGAGGGACTGGCAATGACGACCACGCGTGCGGCGGTGTGCACCGGGCTCCACGAGCCGTGGAAGACGGAAGAGGTCGAGATCGACCCGCCGGGCAATCGCGAGGTCCGGGTGAAGATGGTCTATGCCGGCATGTGCCACTCGGACGAGCACCTGCGGACGGGCGACATCAGCGCGCCACCCGAGGTGCTCGAGATGATCGGGGTCACGTCCATGTTCCCCGTCGTCGGCGGGCACGAGGGGTCCGGCATCGTCACCGAGGTCGGGACGAACGTCACCCAGGTCGCCCTGGGCGACCACGTGGCGGTGGCCTTCATCCCTTCGTGTGGCACGTGCTTCTGGTGCGCCTCGGGCCGCCAGAACCTGTGCGACCTCGGGATGATGACCCTGGCCGGCGGCATGATCAGTGACGGGACCTACCGCTACCACCTCGGCGAGGAGAACCTGAACCGCATGGCGCAGCTGGGCACGTTCGCCGACGAGATGGTGTGCCACGAGAACTCGCTCGTGCGCATCAACCCGTGGGAGAACATGAAGGCGGCTGCGCTCATCAGCTGCGGGATCGCCACCGGCTTCGGGTCGGCGGTCGACCGCGGCAAGGTGAAACCGGGCGAGACGGTGGTCGTCGCCGGCTGCGGGGGTGTCGGCTCCGGGGCGATCCAGGGGGCTCGCCTGGCGGGGGCGCGCCACATCATCGCCGTGGACCCGGTGCCCTACAAGCTCGAGCGGGCGCAGGAGATCGGCGCCACCCACACCGCCGCATCGCTTTTCGACGCGCAGATGATGCTGCCCGAGCTCACCATGGGACGCAACGCCGACGTAGTCATCCTCACGCCCGGAGTGCTGAGGGGCGAGATGATCGCCCAGGCCTGCGCCTGCGGGTCCAAGGACGCACGCGTCGTGGTGACGGCCATCTCCCCGTTCAGCTCCATGGACGTGCAGCTCAACCTGTTCAACCTGGCGATGTTCAACCAGTCCGTGCTGGGCACCGTGTTCGGCTCGCAGAGCCCGCGCGTTCAGGTGCCGAACCTGTTGAACCTCTACAACACGGGCCAGCTCGAGATCGACGAGCTGATCACCCAGGAGTACTCGCTCGACCAGGTGCAGCAGGGCTACGACGACCAGGCGGCCGGCACCATCATCCGGGGCGTCGTCGCGTTCGACGGCTGAGGCCACGGCGGCCGGGTGGCCGCGCTCTCAGGTGCCGAGGTCGCGGGTGAACCCGTCGGGCATCACGACGTCGTCGCGGTGCAGCTCGTGGACGCTGGAGTGCCCGAGGCCCAGCAGCGCGGACTCGATGCCGCCGCGCAGGATGTCGAGGACGTTCTCCACCCCGGCCTGGCCGTTGGCGGCCAGGCCCCACAGGTAGGCGCGGCCGATCATCACGGCGCGCGCGCCCAAGGCGACCGCCTTGACGACGTCGCTGCCGCGCCGGATTCCGCCGTCGAGCAGGACCTCGACGTCCCCGCCCACCGCGTCGGCGACGCCCGGCAGCGCGCGGATCGTCGCCGGCGTCCCGTCGAGGTTGTTGCCGCCGTGGTTCGAGACCGAGATGGCGGTGACCCCGGCGTCGACGGCGCGCCTGGCGTCGTCCACCCTCGTCACTCCCTTGAGCATGAACGGCCCGCCCCACTGGCCGCGCAGCCAGGCCACGTCGTCCCAGCTCGGCGGCGGCGTCTGCATCCACTCGCCGTAGGCCGCGAAGAACGTGGGGCCGGCCTGGCCCCGCGGGACCATGTTGGGTGTGGTCAGGTCGGGCGCCTTGCCCGTCTTGGCGAAGGACCAGAACCAACGCGGGTGGGACAACGCCTCGGGGGCGAAGCGCACCATGGTGCGCAGGTTCATGGACTCGGGGACGGCCGGGCTGCCCCAGTCCCGCCCGTGCGAGAAGGACCAGTCCAGCGTCGCGATGAGCCCCACCGCCCCGGCGGCACGCGCCCGCTCGATGCGGGCCTGGATCTGGTCCCTCGATCCGATCCAGTAGATCTGGAAGAACGTCTGGGGATTGGCCGCCACGACGTCCTCGACGGGTTTGCTGGCGAACGAGCTGAGGCCCATGGCGGTCCCCCTGGCCGCGGCGGCCCGCGCCACCGCGACCTCGCCGTCGGGGTGCACCGCCTGTACGCCGGTGGGGGAGATGACGACGGGGAACGAGAGGTCCTGGCCCATGACCGTGGTGGCCAGGTCCCGCTTCTCAGAGAGCCCGGCGACGTGGGGGGCGAAGCCGAGCTCACCGTAGGCGGTCACGTTGTCCTCCAGCGTGAGGCCGCGCTCCGATCCGGCGACGAGCGCTCCGTAGACGGACTTGGGCAGGTGCCTCTTTGCCCGTCGCTGCGCCTCGGCGACCGTCTCGAACCACTTGTTAGCCATGCCGACCCTCTCTGACGACCCGTCCGCCTTCCGGCCGGGCGCGCCGGTTGGACCCGGAGACTCTATGCGGCGCGCCCGCCGTCACCCCAGCCCCGGGCCCTCGGCTGCGCCAGCCCGTCGTGAGGTCATTGGCGTGATCGCCGCCACCACCGAGTCGAGCGCTCGCTCGAATCCACCAGGCTCCCGGCTCCTTTGTCTCCAGTCCGAGGAGCAGCAGCGCCACCGGCTAGGACACCAGCCCGCCCCAGGACCACCGGGGCACGGCGCGGCGGTCCGGGACGACGGCCTCCTTGGGGGCGCAGGCCATGACGTCGCTGACGGCCCACTGCATGTAGGCGCGCAGCTGGTCGCGCAGCTCGGGGTCGTCCGGCAGCTCCGCGTCGTCGAGCGCGGCGGCGAAGCACGAAGCAAAGCGGCGGCCCAAGTCGTGCTCGGCCTCGGTGTGGGCGTGCAAGTGCAGCAGGTCGGCGTGGTCGCCGCAACAGCGGGTGAACTCGGCGGGCCCGCCCAGGACCTCCGCCCAGTACAGCGCCAGGCGCGCGACGTGGTCCCGGTGCCCGGGATGCGAAAAGGGGTGGTTGAGCACAGGGTCGTCGAGGCAGCGCCGATGGTGCGCAGCGGCCAGCCGCAAGAACGCCGGCATCCCGCCGGCGCTGTCGTAGATCGAGTTGCGCGCCACGCCACGAGCCTGGCACGGACCGCTGCCGGGGGGCCGGACGGGCGCCGAGTCGTCGCCGGACAGCGCCGCGCCCGCTCCCTACGATGAGCCGATGGGCACGGAAATCCGTCCGGCCGGGGCCGGCGACGTGGCTGGAGTGCTGGCGCTGTGGGAGGACGCGGCCGAGCCAACGGCTACGGACACGGCCGACGCCGTGCGCGCGCTGCTCACCCGCGACCCCGGAGCGTTGCTCGTGGCCGAAGAGTCCGGGGTGATCGTGGGGTCGGTGATCGTGGGCTGGGACGGCTGGCGGGGTTCGATCTACCGGCTGGCCGTCGCTCCGGCGCATCGCCGGCGTGGGGTCGGCCGCCGGTTGCTAGCCGCTGCCGAGGAGCGACTGCGCGGCCTCGGCGTGCGCCGCATGCACGCCATCGTGATCGGGAGCGACGACCAGGCGGTGTCGTTCTGGCAGACGTCGGACTGGGAGCACCGAGAGGGACAGCTCAGGTTCGTCCGGGGTCAGGGCGGCTAGGCATTTGGTTACAGCTAGTCCCGGCCGCTCCGGCCGTCCAGGACGCGGCGCAACGCCTCCGAGGACCACACACGCGACCGCCAGGACACACGCGGGAGGAGTGGCGCGATCGTCCGGTGCCGCGCACAACCCAGCCACACGCCGGCGCCATAGAACACGTCGTCGGCCACGTGGAGGGCCACGTAGCGGACGGGGTCGAGCGTGTCGCGATCGCCTACCCAGTCGCGGACGGCGGGGACGACCAGGGCCAGCGCGGCCGCCCCGCGCGTGCGCCGGGACGACAGCGCCACCAGCAGCGCCGGGGACCAGGTGCGGGCGAGCCCCGCCAGCGCGGGCATCGCCGAACGCGCCGTGCCGCCGCCCGCGATCCGGGACGCGACGAACACGGGGTCGCGCACCAGTCCGCGCAGACGGTTCGCCAGGATCGCGACGGACGCCGCCAGCGTGGCCCACGCCAACAGTGGCCGGCGCGCCAACGCGAGGAGCCACACCGCCAGCGACCACGCCGAGACGTGCACCGGCGCCATCGCTGCGGGATGGCGCAGGGCCAGCGGCCCTGCCGTCGAGCCGTAGAAGGCGCGACGCGCCAGGAAGCAGCGGATCGAGTCCGGCCCGTCGTGCTCGACCACGCTCGAGGGCACGTAGCGGACGTCCCAACCGGCCTCGACGAGGCGCCACACGAGGTCGACGTCCTCGCCACCGCGGAGCGCCGCGTCGAACAGCTCGGGGCCCGACACGACCGCGCTGCGCACGAGGAGCGCCGCGCTGGGCACGTAGGAGATCGGCGCGCCCGGGCGCACCGGTCCCTCGACCGGTCCGAGGTCGAGCGACGACCGGACGGCCTCGTACCGTCGGAGTGCACCCTCCGCAGGGCCGCTCCCGGGCACGACGCGGGGGGCCACCGCGCCCACCACGGGGTCGTCGAAGTGGCCGAGGAGGGGATCGAGCCAGCCGGGTGTGGGGACGCAGTCGGAATCGACGAACGCCACCAGCGGCCGGTGAGTCTCCGCCATCCCCGCGTTGCGGGCACCGCCCGGGCCGCGGTTGGCGATCAGACCGACGAAGCGCGCGCCGTGGCGCTCGGCGAGCTGCTTGGTCGCGCCCGCGTCGGCCGACGCGTCGTCGACCACGACACAGTCCAGGCCGGCGAGGGCGCCGAGCAACCGGTCGAGCGGCGCAGCCCGGTCCCGGACCGGCACCACCACCGTCACGTCGGCAGGCCCGAAGCCCGCGCCCGAGGGGCGCGGGCTGAACGCACCCGACGTCACGAGCCGGCGCGCCAGCATCCGCGCGGGGCGACTGTCGCCGACGGCGCCCCCGATCCTCCACCGGGCCAGGAGGCGTTGCGCGCGCTCGGAGATCCGGAACAGGCGCAACGGGCTGCCGCCGAGCACGACGGCGCCGCCGTCGAGGTGCACCGTCGACGCGCTCTCGGTCAGGGTGAAGCTGCCGGGGAGCGGCGTCGACGCCCGAGGTGGCGCGGTCCGCAGCGCCGACGGCCCACCCGGTGCCCGCTGGCGGTCCACCGCCCAATCTTGGCAGCTCGGGAACGGCGATAGGCTGGGCCTTTGCCCAGAGGAGGTCGGGATGCTGGCTGAGGAGCAGGTCGCGGTGGACGCCGAAGAGGTCTCCGAGGAGGTGTCCGAGGAGGACATCGACGAGCTCCTGGTGGAAGAGGTCTCCATCGACGGGATGTGCGGCGTCTATTGAGTGTCACCGGGACGCGGCCGACCCCCGGCGCGTGCGCACTCGAGCGGGCATGGCGGCTCAACCCCCAAGTGGCGCTGCGCGACGAGTCCTTCGGCGCACTGGCGTACCACTACGGCAACCGGCGACTCGTGTTCCTCAAGTCGCGCACGCTGGTCACGCTCGTCTCGTCGCTGGCCGACTATCCGAGCGCGGCCGCGGCCGTGGCGGCCTGCGTCCCGGCGGCCTCGCGTCGTGCGTACGAACGAGCGCTGGACCGCCTCGCCGCGTCGGAAGTGATCTCCGAGGGGCCGACCGATGCCGGCTGACGTGGCTCCGCTCGCCCTCAAGGACCGGTTCGGCCAGGGGCTCGACGCGCCCATCTGCCTGACCTGGGAGCTGACGTACGCCTGCAACCTGGCCTGCGTGCACTGCCTCAGCTCATCGGGACGCCGGGACCCCGGCGAACTCACTCCCGAAGAGGCGCGGCACGTCATCGACGACCTGGTCGGGATGCAGGTCTTCTACGTGAACATCGGCGGCGGCGAGCCGATGCTGCGCCCCGACTTCTTCGACCTCGTCGGGTACGCCACGGAGCGGCGGGTCGGCGTGAAGTTCTCCACCAACGGGACCCGGCTCACATCGGAGCGGGCGCGCCAACTGGCGGCGCTGGACTACCTCGACGTCCAGATCAGCATCGATGGAGCCACCGCGGCGACCAACGACGCCGTCCGCGGTCCGGGCTCGTTCGCCGCAGCCCGCCTCGCCATGGACAACCTGGCCGCCGCCGGCTTCGGCCCCTTCAAGATCAGCGTCGTCGTCACGCGACAGAACGTGGAGCAACTCGACGCGCTGGCCGCCCTCGCCGACTCCTACGAGGCGCAGCTCCGGCTGACGCGGCTCCGGCCCTCGGGCCGCGCCGTCGACACCTGGGACGAGCTGCACCCGACGGCCGCGCAGCAGCGGCAGCTCTACCACTGGTTGCGGGAGCGGCCGGGCGTGCTGACGGGTGACTCCTTCTTCCACCTCTCGGCCCTCGGGGAGCCGTTGGACGGGTTGAACCTCTGCGGCGCCGGACGAGTCGTGTGCCTCATCGACCCCGTCGGCGACGTGTACGCGTGCCCGTTCGTCATCGACCGCCAGTTCCTGGCCGGCAACGTCCGCGGCCCCGGCGGCTTTCGTGCCGTGTGGCGGGAGTCGGCGCTCTTCGCGTCGCTGCGCGAGCCCCAGAGCGCCGGTGCCTGCGCGTCGTGCGGATCGTTCGACGCCTGCCGGGGCGGGTGCATGGCGGCCAAGTTCTTCACGGGACTTCCCCTCGACGGCCCCGACCCCGAGTGCGTGCACGGACACGGCGAGGAGGCGTTGAAGGCGCTGGCCGAGCGGCCCCGTTCGGTCCTCGGCCACTCCAAGGTCGGGCGCGACGGCACCCCGCTCCCGGTGCCGATGCCCGTGCGGTTCCGCGCGCCGGCCCGCACCTGATCGCCGTGCGGCTCGATCGCGCCACCTGGCCCCAGGTGGAGGCGACGCAGGGCACGGCGCTGCTCGCCGTGCCGCTGGGCTCGCTCGAGCAGCACGGGCCGCACCTGCCGCTCGACACCGACACCCGCATCGCGCGGGCCCTTGCCCACGCCGCCGCCGAGCGGGTGGCCCGGCTCGCAGTGGCCCCGGCCGTCGCCTACGGGGCCAGCGGCGAGCACGCCGGGTTCCCCGGCACGCTGCTGGTCGGGCACGAGGTGCTGGCGGCGCTGCTCGTCGAGCTGGTCCGGTCCGCCCGCAGCTCGTTCGCCGGCGTGGTCCTCGTCAACGCCCACGGCGGCAACGATGCGGCGCTCGCCGCGCTCGCCGCGCGCTGCGCCGCCGAGGGGGACGACGTGCTGGTCTGGTGCGCCGCGATCGGCGGGGGCGACGCGCACGCCGGCCGGACGGAGACGTCGCTCATGCTGGCGATCGAACCCCAGGCGGTGAGGCTCGAGCTGGCCGAGCCGGGACGCACGGAGCCCCTCGAGCGTCTGCTGCCCCGGCTGCGCGCCGAAGGGGTGCGACCGGTATCGTCCAACGGCGTGCTGGGAGATCCCACCGGCGCGGGTGCCGACGAGGGCCGCGCGTTGCTGGACCGGCTCGTCACGGATCTCGCGGCTTCCGTCTCGGCGCGGTGGCGCGAGCCGTGAGCCCGGCCGCGGTCGTCACCGGGGCGGCCCGCGGCATCGGGGCGGCGACCGTCGACGCCCTCGTCAAGGCCGGCTGGAACGTGGTCGCGGTGGACGTCGGGGCCGATGACCCCGCGCTCGACTACGCCCTGGCCACGCCGAGCGACCTCGATGAGCTCTCGGCCCGGCACGGGGACGCGGTGCACACGATGCTGGGCGACGTCCGCAACCCCGCCGACATGCGCGCCGCCGTCGACGAAGCGGTCCGACGCTTCGGCGGCCTTCGCGCCGCCGTCGCCGCCGCGGGCGTGATCAGCGGCGGCCCCCCGCTTTGGGAGACGCCCGACGCCCAGTGGGACGTGCTCTTCGACGTCAACGTCAACGGAGTCCGCCGCCTCGCCACCGCCGCGGTCCCGGTGTTGCTGCGCGACGCCGCCCCCCGCCAGGGGCGCGTCGTCGGGGTGGCGTCGGCGGCGGGGTCGCTGGGGCTGCGCCGGCTGAGCGGGTACAGCGCCTCGAAGGCCGCCGTGATCAGCCTGATGCGCTCGCTGGCGGCGGACCTGGCCGGCACCGGCATCACCGCCAACGCGGTGTGCCCGGGTTCCACGAAGGGGCCCATGCTCGACGCGTCGGCCGCGGTCTACGGCCTCGGTTCCGCCGAGGCGTTCGCCGGCCAACAGCTGGTCGAGCGGCTGCTCGAGCCGTCCGAAACGGCCGCCCTGATCGCATGGCTCTGTAGCCCGGAGGCCGGCGGCGTCACGGGGGCCGCGCTCCCGGTAGACGGGGGGATGACGACGTCCTGACGCGGACCGACGAGGAGGCGTCCCACCATGACCGAGTGCGCACACCTGGACCAGATCCAAGACGTGGAGCCCCTGACCCAGGGCTGCGGCGAGTGCCTGAAGATCGGCGCGAACTGGGTGCACCTTCGCCTCTGCCTGACCTGCGGGCAGGTGAACTGCTGCGACTCCTCACCCAACCGGCACGCGACGAAGCACTTCCACGCCGTCGGCCATCCACTCGTCCAGTCGGCGCAGCCCGGCGAGGACTGGATCTGGTGCTACGTCGACCAGCTGGCGATGGAGCCCGGCTAGACGCTTTGGCCGTAGGTGGTGTCCCGGCGTCCGGCGCGGGATGATCCGACCGCGCGTACGGCCCTCCCGAGGTCGGCGACCAGAGCCGGGACCGTCGCCGCGCTCCCCGCGTGCACCGTGGCATGGAGCGAGTCGGGCCTGTTCTGACGGTCGAGGTACCACCCCCCGGCGGCCAGCCGCTCGCCCACGGCGAAGATGTCGAGCACGTCGGGGTCGCGGGCCCCGAAGCTGATCACCGTGGCCGGCGGGTCGCCGCGGACCTCGAGCGCGTCGATGGCCTCGATGCCGGCACGCAGCGCGCGCGCCGCGTCGGCGGCGGTGCGGGTCAGCTCCACATAGCCCCGGTGGCCGATGTGCATGATGGCGGCCCAGGCCGCCGCAATGGGCCCCGCCGGCCGCGTGCCGGCCATGGCCGTCGAGGCATAGAGGCCGCCGAGCCAGTCGGTCGTCACGAAGACCTGGTGCCGGGCCAGCTCGTGGGTCCGGTACAGGATCACCGACACACCCTTGGACGCGTACCCGTATTTGTGGACGTCCGCCGACATCGAGGTGACACCGGGCACCGTGAAGTCGAACGGCTCGGCGACGCGGTCGAGCTCCCGGAGGAACGGGAGCAGGAAGCCGCCCATACAGGCGTCGACGTGGCAGAGGATGCCCCGGTCGAGAGCGAGCGCCGCAATGTCACCGATCGGATCGATGACACCCTGGGGATAGGTCGGCGCCGAGCCGACGACCATGATCGTGCTGTCCGAGCACGCGTCGGCGAGCGCGCCCGCACTGACGCGGAAATCGGCGTCCACCGGTACTCGTACGAGGTCCACGTCGAAGTAGTCGGCCGCCTTGGTGAACGCGGCGTGGGCGCTCTCGGCGACGACGACGCCGGGCCGCGCGATGCCGCGGGCACGGCCGACGTCGCGTGCGGTCTTCACCGCCTGCAGGAGGCTTTCGGTGCCGCCCGAGGTGAGGTAGCCCTCGACCTCCCCGCCGGCCGCCGGGTCGTCCGCACCGAGCAGCGACGCCGTGTTGCACACGATGTCGTGTTGCATGACGCCGATGCTCGGGAAGGCGAGCACGTTGAGCCCGTTCTCGGCGCTGAAGAGCGACAGGGCGTCGGACAACAGCTCGTGCACGTCGTCGCCGGCCGAGTAGACGAGGCTGAAGACACGCCCGCCCCGCCAGTCCAGGTCGCCCTGCTTCATGGTGATCAGCAGCTGCATGACTTCGGACCTGGGCAGGCCGACGTCGGGCATGGGCGTATAGGGAAGCGCGGCCACGGGGCGTTCCTAGCGCAGCGTGTCGCGGTGCGTCCGATGCGAGAGCGCCACCGGGAGCAGCCTGCGGAGGCGGGACCGCACCGGAGTTACGAGCTCCAGATGATGGCCTGGGGCTCGCTGTAGGCAAGCAGCCCGTAGTCGCCGCCGTCGCGACCGACGCCCGACATCTTGAAGCCCCCGAACGGCGCGTCGTGGTTCCGTTGCGCCGTGTTGATCCCCACATGGCCGGCCTGGAGCCGCTTGGCCACGCGCAGCGCGCGGGCGCCGTCCTTGGAGAAGACGTAGTCGTAGAGCCCGAAGTCCGAGTCGTTGGCGATGGCGATCCCCTCCTCCTCGTCGTCGAAGGGGATCATGGTGACGACCGGGCCGAAGATCTCCTCTCGCGCGACGCGCATGTCGTTCGTGCCCGTGATCAGCGTGGGCGCGACGTAGAAGCCCTTGGGCAGGTCCGCCGGGCGCTCACCGCCGATGACGACCTCGCCGCCGTCCTCTGTCGCCGACGCCACGTGGGCCTCGATCCGCGCCCGCTGCGCGGCCGAGATCACGGGTCCGATGATCGTGGAGGTGTCGGTGGGGTCCCCCACCTTGAGGAAGCCCGCCATCTGCACGAGGCCGTCGCGCACTTGGTCGAACAGGCTCCGGTGGACCACGGCGCGGGTCGGCGCGGTGCAGATCTGGCCCGAGTGGAAGGACCACGTCGACCCGATGCAGCCGACGGCCCCCTTGACGTCGGCGTCCTCGAAGACGACGCAGGCGCCCTTGCCCCCCAGCTCGAGGAGCGTGCGCTTCATCGTGCGGGCCGCCTTTTCGGCGATGGTCACGCCGACCTGGGTCGAGCCGGTGAAGCTGACGCAATCCACCTCGTCGGCGTCGACGAGTGCGGCGGACGCGTCGGCACCCTGCCCGTTCACCAGGTTCACGACGCCCGGTGGGAAGCCGACCTCGTCGAGGATTCGGACCAGCTCCACGATGGCGAGCGGGTCCTGGGGCGCCGGCTTCACGACGACCGTGTTGCCCGCCGCCAGCGCCGGCGCGACCTTGCCGGCCATGTTGACCATCGGGAAGTTGTACGAGGTGACGCACGCGACCACCCCGAGCGGCTGGCGGTTGACCATGCCTCCGATGATCCCGCCCGGGGCCAACGGCGTCGCCGGCGCCGGCTGGGGCAGCAGGGGGGTCTGGAGGACCGGGCGCGGGTCCCGGGCGTAGCGCTCGAAGCGGTCGGCGGCCACCGGGACCTGCATCCGCGAGCCGACCGTGGCGGTGGCGCCGGTCTCGGCGATGACCAGCGGGAGCAGCTCGGACGACTTGGCGCGGATGCCGGCCGCCGCCTCGCGCATGAGGGTGCTGCGCTCGTCCACCGACCAGGCGGCCCAGCCCGGCTGCGCCTCCTTTGCCGCGGCAGCCGCGGCCCGGGCGTCCGCCGCGCCCCCGTGCGGGGCTCGGCCCACCACCTCCTCGGTGGCGGGGTTGACGATCTCGTAGGTCCCCTCGGACGCGTCCACCCACTTGCCCCCGATGAGGAGCTGATGTTCGTCGTGCGTGGTGGTCTCGGCCATGTGTGCTCCCGGGTCGGGCGGCGCCAGCGGATCTGACGCCGCGTCACATTCAAGTCGGCCCGGTCCGCTGCCGCCAAAAGCGCCGATTCGGCGGATCGAGATGGCCCAATTCGCCCCCAAGGACGCGCCGGTCACCGGCGTTCGATGACTCTTGACACTTCGCCGGGCCACCCCGAGCCGCGCGATTCTCTCGATCGGAGACGTCGACCGGGAACGGAGTCAGATCACGCGTCTGGCGTCGCCGTTGCCAGCGAGCCTGCGGCACCGAAGGGGACTGCTCCACGCTGTGCCATCGCTGTGCCATCGCGTTCACCCTGGTCGCCCGGATCGTCACACAACTACAACACAACTCTGACGGCGCCCTTATCTTGGGCGGGCACACTGGGCCGATGACCTCGCCGTTGGTCTACGAGTCGTGTCACAGCACGTGGGTCTTCGACACCGACCACATGCGGTTCCGGCGGATCCTCAAGGGCATCGAGGTCGAGGACCGCGCGGTGGTCACCGGGTGGCGGTCCTACTTCGGGCTGGAGGTCGACGAGCACTCGGAGGCCTTCACCGTGCTCCTCAATCCCGAGGGCACCCGGTTGCTCCGTTCGTGGCGCCACACCGGCGACTGCGAGCAGTGCGGAGGCCACGCCACCGACGAGATGTCCCTCGACGAGATCAGGGCCGTCCTCGCCTGAGCACCTTGCTCGCAGAACCCGCCGGACGCGGACGTCCTGCTATGGAGGCGGCGGCTTGCCACCCAGGACCCGCAGCACGAAGCGGCCGATGCGGCCCGGCGGTCGCTTGCGCTGGGCGGCCAAGGCCTCGGCCTCCCGGTCGCGGGTGAGCGGTCCCCCGAGGCGCCAGTAGCGCCGCCCGCCCCCGGTGTAGCGCACGTAGTCGGGGACCGGAGGCAGCTTTCCCTTCGGCGTGCGCCGACGTTTCCCGGAACGAGCCATCGGGACGGCGCCTCAGCCCATGAGATGCGCCGTGTCGTTGTACCCGCGCACGACCCAGCGGTCGGCGGCCACCACCAGGCGTGAGATCGAGGCGTTGTCCGCGCCCAAGAACGCGAAAGGCGCCGAAGCGGTCGCCTGGGCCAGCAGTTCTCCGATGGCGGCCCCGTGGCTGAACACGACGACCCGCCCGCCCGGGTGCGCCGCCGCGATGCGTTCGACCGCCCGCCGCAGGCGGCCCCCGAACGCGACGCGCGACTCGGCGCCCGGCACCACGTCCCAGCGCTGCTCGGTCATCACCCGCTCCAAGAGCGGATCCTGGTCGGCGGCCTTCTGGCGCAGGAGCCCGCCCTCCCACTCCCCGAGGAACACCTCGCGCAGGTCGGCGTCGACGACCGGGGTGATCCCGGTGCGGTCGACGAGGGGTGCCGCCGTCTGCGCCGTGCGGCGAAGCGTGCTCACGTACATGCCGTCGAAGAGCTCGTGCCCCAGGCGCTGCGCCACCAGCTCGGCCTGATGGCGGCCTGCCTCAGAGAGCGGAGGGTCGCCCTGGCCCTCCACCAGCTCGAACGACTCACCCTCCACCGAGTCCGCCGACGCGCCGTGCCGCACGAGCAGCAACTCGGCGGAGCCCGGCGGACCGACGTAGGGCCTCTGGCTGAAGCTGCGCGGCGCCGTCACGGCCGCCGAGTGTAGGAACGATCAGCGCGGCGCGTGCAGTTCGGGCGGACCGTGGTGCTCGTCGTCGTCGACGACCTCCGCGTCGATGACGTCATCGTCGTCACCCTGCGCCTCCGCGCCCCATCCCGGAGCTCCTGGAGCGCCCGTGCGGAACGAGGTGAAGTAGACGCCGGGGCCCTGCATGAAGTTCATCATGAACGGCCGGCCCGCATCCGGGCCGAGCTGCGCCCACACGGGCTCCGCCCGCCGGTGGACGACGTAGTACTGCGCGGCGATGGTGAGCGCCAGATAGAGGAGGAAGCTGGCACCGAGCAAGCCGGCCGCACCGGAGCTCCCGCTCCCGACGTCGCCGGTGAAGCCGACCAGCAGGGAGACCAGCCACAGCGCCAGCGTGAGCCCAGTGCCGAGACGCATCACCCAGCCGTTGCTGGGCCAGACCCGCATGGTGAGGCCGCGCAGCGCGCCCACCCCGATCGCCCCGACCGCCAGCGCGCCGAGCACCCACGCCCATGCCGTCGCGGTGACGTGGTGGTCGCCGGCGTACACCGACAGCGTGAACAGCCCGATGATGCCGAGGAAGATGGGCAGGCGCGGCCGGTACACGCGGGGCACGGGCAGCGCCCTGCTCTGCGCCAACAGCACCACGATCAGGACGGGGATGCCCACGAGGTAGGAGAACACGACCATCGGTACCAGCCTAGGGCCGGGGTCCGACGACCGGTTCAGCGGGGCCCGGGATCTTCACGAGCTCTTAGCGGTGGAGCAACGGCCCCACCTCGACGCCGAAGCGTGCCGTCTGCTCGCAGAACTCGTCGGCGCTACGGGCCATGAACCGCACCTGGAGGTGGTTCACGCCCATCCCGACCAGCTCGCGCAGCGACGCTGCGATCTCGTCCGCACCCCCGGACAGGACCCAGCCGGGCAGGTCCCAACCCGATCCGCCCGAGGTCAGGTGGATCGGCTCGACGATGGTGCCGATGTCGATCGGCGCCCCGCTGCGCAGCTCGCCGCGCAGCTCGCGCAGCCGGGCGATCTGCCCGGGCAGGTCGCGCCGGCGTGTCCCCTGCGGCAGCCAGCCGTCGCCGAAGGCCGCGGTGCGGCGGATGGCGGCCGGCGAGGACCCGCCGATCCAGATGGGCGGGCGGGGCTGGCGCACCGGGCGTGGGGCGAGGCCCATGTCGCGGGCGGGGAACCTGGGCCCCGGCAGCTCGGGGAATTCGTCCGTGAAGCACCGGGCGAGGTCCGAGACCGCCTCGTCGGTGTGTCGCCCGCGCTGGTCGAAGCCGCCGGTGAGGAGCTCGTACTCCTCGGGCACGTGGCCTGCACCCACGCCGACGATGAGGCGCCCGCCGGAGAGCGCGTCGAGGGTCGAGAGCTCCTTGGCCGCCCGCAACGGGTGGCGTTGGGCCAGGATCAGCACGTGCGACAGCAGGTGGGTCCGCGTCGTCACCGCGGCCAGCCAGCCCAGCGTCGCCGTCGTGTCGTACCAGACGGTGCCCATGGCCTGGGCCAGCCGGCGCGGGATCGCGGTGTGGTCGCACACGCCGAGATAGAAGAAGCCCGCCTCGTCGGCCACCCGCGCGATGCGCGCCAGTTCGCGCGGGCCCGCCTCCTTCTCCCAGTCGGCCACGTAGAGCGTCGACTGGGACTGGATCGGCAGCTGCATGCCGTAGACCACCTCGCCGTCGGGCACGGCGCGGACGACGTCGGCGGGGAGCAGGGCGGGATCGGTCATGGCGGGTCTCCCCCTCCGTTCAGGCGTAGGCGGCCAGGTCGGCCGACAGCTCGGCGGGCGTCCCGAAGTTCGTGCTGAGCACACGGGCGCGCTTGAGATGGAGGTGCAGGGGGACCTCCCAGGTGAAGCCCATCCCGCCGTGCACCTGGATCGACGCCCGCGCGTTGATCAGTGCGGCCTCGTCGGCCAGCAGCTTGGCGCCGGCGACGCTGCGCGTCAGCAATTGGCCGGGCGCGCACCCTGCGGCCTCCGCTTCGGCATGCGTCACGTCGGGCGCGTCGGCCAGGCAGGCCGCCGCGTGCACGGCGGCGCGTGCCACCTCGGCCCGCACGAACATGTCGGCGCACATGTGCTTGACGGCCTGGAAGCTGCCGATGGGCTTGCCGAACTGGTGGCGTTCCTTGGCGTACGCGACGGCCAGGTCGAGCGTCGCCGCGGCGTGGCCGACCTGCAGCGCCGCGGTGAGCAGCGCCCCGTCGCGCCACAGGCGGCCGTCGCCGCCGGGCAGCGCCCCGCCGTCGGGGAGCGCGCCGAGCCGCCACAACGGCGTGAGGGGGTCGAGCGGGTGCTCGACCCGGCGCGCGCCGCCGCTGGGCGCGGGTGCGAGCACCTGGGGCGGCGCGTCGGACGCCAGCACCAACAGCGCGTCGAGCGAGCCCAGGTGCTCCACCAGCACCGGCCCCGGCCGCCCGGCGCAGAGGACGCCGACCTGCGCCCGCCCCGCGGCCGCCGCCTCGCCGACGCCGCACCCGGCCGCGAGGAAGGTGCCCACCAGGGGCCCCGGGACGAGCGCGCGGCCCAGCTCCTCGAAGACGACCGTGGCGTCGGCCAACCCCAGGCCCGTGCCCTCGGGCTCGGGCAGCGTGAGCGCGAAGACGCCGGTCTCGCCCAGGGCGGCCCAGTCCCGCCCGTCGATCGCGCACTCGTGCCCCTCGCGGCCCCGCAGGTGCTCGAGGGGGAGGCGCCCCGCCAGCATGGCCCGGATGCCCTCCGCCAGCTCGCGTTGGTCGTCGCCGATCCGGAAGTCCATCAGCGGGCCTTGGGCAGGCCGAGGATGCGCTCGGCCACGATGTTGCGCTGCACCTGCGAGGTCCCTGCCGCGATGGTGAGCGAGATCGACTTGAACCAGTTGTGCAGTTGCTCCGCGTTGCCGAGCGCCGCGCCGTCGGGACCGTCCAGCGGGTCGGCGCACAACGCGGCGCGGTCGAGCACCTCGACCGCCAGGTCGCCGAGTGCCTGCGCATGCTCGGAGAACGACAACTTGAACACAGACCCGCCGGTGCCCGGGATCCCCGTCTGTGCCGCCTCGGAGACGTTGCGCTTGGTGAGCGCCCACAGCGCGTCGAAGGCGGCGACGAGGTGGCCGAAGCGCCGGGCCAGGCCGACGTCACTCACCAGGCCGAGCCGGTCGGCCACGCGTCGCAGCTCCCCGAGCAGCCGCAGGCACTCGAGCAGCTCGCCCACGAACGCGGTGCCCCGCTCGAACGACAGCGTCACCATCGTCACGCGCCACCCGTCGTTCTCCTTGCCGACACGGTTGGCCACCGGCACCCGCACCTCGTTGAGGAACAGCTCGGCGAACTCGGTCGTCCCCTCCATCGTGCGCAACGGCCGGATCTCGATCCCGGGCGAGTCCATCGGCATGATCAACCAGCTGATGCCGCGGTTGCCCTCGTCGCCGGTGCGCACCAGCAGCTCGCAGAAGTCGGCGACCTCGGCGTGCGACGTCCAGATCTTCGAGCCGGTGACCACGTAGTCGTCGCCGTCGCGCACCGCCCGCGTGCGCAAAGAGGCCAGGTCGCTGCCCGCGTCGGGTTCGCTGAACCCCTGGCACCACACCTCGTCCCCCCGCAGGATCGGCGGCAGGTAGCGCTCCTTCTGCGCCGGCGTGCCCTCGGCGATGATGGTCGGCCCTGCGTGCAGCAGGCCCACGAACCCCACGCCGACGTAGGGCGCGCCGGCGCGCTCGCACTCCTCCTTGAAGATCAGTTGCTCGACCGGCGACGCGCCTCGCCCGCCGCCCTCGGCCGGCCAGTCGACGCCCGCGTAGCCGGCGTCGAAGAGGAGGCGTTGCCACCGCAGGTCGTAGGCGCGCCGGGCCGGCCAGTCGTCGTGCGGCGGCGGCTCGCCCACCGAGGGGATCGTGGCCGCCAGCCAGCCCCGGAGCTCGGAACGGAACGCCTGCTCGGACGCGGTGTAGCGGAGGTCCATGCGTCAGGTGCCGCGCCGCGGGCGCTGGGTCAGGCGGCCAGGTCGAGGCCGAACAGCTTGATCGCGTTGCCCCGGACGATCTTGCGCCGCTGTTCGTCGGTCAGCTCGGCCATCTGCTCCTCGGCGATCTGGCGCGTGCGGGGCCAGGTCGAGTCGGAGTGCGGGTAGTCCGACTCGTAGGTGATGTTGTCCTCCCCGATCTCGGAGACCGAGCGCACGCCGTGCGCGTCGTCGAAGAAGCAGCCGTAGACGTGGCCCGGGAAGTAGCTGCTGGGCTTCTCGGGCACGATGTCGGCCACGCCGCCCCAGCCGCGGTTGTCCTCCCAGACGCGGTCGGCACGCTCGAGGATGTACGGGATCCACCCGATCTGCCCCTCGGAGTAGGCCACCTTGAGCTCGGGGAAGCGGACGAACACGCCGCTGAAGAGGAAGTCGACCAACGAGAAGGTGGCGTTCGTGTGCGTCAGGGTCGAGCCCACCGCCGGCGGCGCGTCGGACGAGGTCGACGGCATCTTCGACGAGCTGCCGATGTGCATGTTGACGACCGTTCGGGTCTCGGCGCAGGCCCGGAAGAACGGGTCCCAGTAGTGGTCCGGGTCGTGCACGCTCGGCAGCCCGAGGAACGGCGGGATCTCGCTGAAGCACACCGCCCGCACGTCCCGGCCGGCGTTGCGTCGGACCTCGTCGGCCGCCAGCTCGGCGTCCCAGAGCGGGATCAGACACAGGGGGATGAGCCGGCCGTCCGAGTCGCCGCACCACTCCTCGACCATCCAGTCGTTGTAGGCCTTCACGCACAGGAGCCCGAGCTCCTTGTCCTTCGCCTCGGTGAAGGTCTGGCCACAGAAGCGCGGGAAGGTGGGGAAGCAGAGCGCCGCCTCGATGTGGTTGGCGTCCATGTCGTCGAGCCGCGGCTTGACCTCGTAGGAGCCGGGGCGCATGTCCTCGTAGGTGACGCCCTTCATGGTCACCTCGTCGCGCGGCACCCCCACCGCGGAGTCGACGCGCAGGAGCGGGCGCTTCAGCTCCTCGTAGTACCACCAGTCGACGGGCAAGCCCTTCGACCCGGGCTTCACCTTGAGCGAACCGCCGCGGAACTCCACCTCGGGCATGGGCGCACGCACGATCCGCGGGGCGACCTCGGAGTACTTGGAGGGGAGCCGATCCTGCCAGACGTTGGGCGGCTCGACGACGTGGTCGTCGACCGAGATGATCTTCGGCAGGGGCTCTGGCATGGGCCTCGAGCGTAGCCCGGACCTGACGGGGCGTCAGATACGACGCGCCCCGGACTCAGCCGAACACCTCGGCGAACAGGTCGAGCATGGCCTGCCAGGAGCGCCGGTCCGTCGGCTCGTGGTAGTCGATGCCGGGCATGTCGACGTTCGACGCACGCGGGTTGGTGAACGAGTGCACGGCGCCGCCGTAGACCACCAGCTGCCAGTCCACCCCGCCGCCGGTCATCTCCTCTTCGAAGGCGCGTCGCTGCGCGTTGTCCACGATCGGGTCGTCGGCGCCGATGAGCACGAGGACCTTGCCCACGATGTTGGCGGCGTCCTGCGGGCGGGCCGTGGCGAGCCCGGAGTGGAAGCCCACGACCGCCTTGAGGTCGGCGTCGCCCCGAGCGAGCTCGAGGGCGAGGGTGCCGCCGAAGCAGTACCCGATGGCCGCGATCCTCTGGGGGTCGGTGCGCGGCTCTTGGAGGAGGATCTCGAGTCCCGCCATCCCGATGTCGCGGACGCGCAACGGGTCGGCGTAGAACGCGCCGATGCGCTCCATCATCAGCTCGCGGTCCTCGATCGGCTTGCCGCCGCCCTGGTAGTCGAGGGCGAACGCGACGTAGCCCAGCTCGTCGGCCAGTCGCTCTGCCACGGCGCGGGCGTGGTCGTCGAGACCCGGTCCCTCATGGCAGACGAGCACGCCCGGTCGCTGGTCGTTCCCGTCGGGCAGCGCGAGCGTGCCGATCATGGTCCGGTCGTCGGCGCGGTACGAGATGTCGCGTGATATGGCCATTGCTGCACCGTAGCGGGCGGCAACCCAGGACATACTGGCCCGATGCGGGGGGAATCCGGCCGACGTCTGCAATTGGGATTCACGTTGATGTGCGCAGCGGTCCTCCTGGCGGCGTGCTCGTCGTCTCCCTCGGCGCGCAGCACGGCCACCACGCAGCGGGGCCGAACAACGACGACGTCGGCCCCCTCGTCGACCGCGACCACCGCGGCCGCGGCCTCGACCGTGCCGCCGTTGCCGACGTCGGGTCCCTTGCAGGTTGGTGCGCCCATTGCGCTGCCGTTCGCCGCGGACCGCGTCACCGCGGCGGAAGGGCCCGACGGAGCCGTGTTCGCGGCACCGCAGGACCCGACGAGTCCGGCGCCGTCGATCGCCTGGGTGGTCGACGGGAACGGCCCCGCCGCCATCGCCGAGCACGTGGCGACCGGCATCGCCGCGCTGGCCGCCGACGGCGCCAACTTCTACATCGCCACCTACTCCGATCTCTACGCGTACAGCCGGTCGAGCGGCAACCAGGACGGCCAGTGGAACATGCCGCACGTGCACGCGGCGAACAGCTCGGACCAGAATCTCGTCTCCCTCGTCGCGGCGGGTGGGGCCGTGTGGATCTCGGTGACCCAGCGCAACACCGTGAGCGTCTACCGCCTCGACCCCTCGTCCTCGGCCGGGCCCCGAGTGGTCGTGCGCGGCCTGGATGCCGCCGTCGGCAGTGACGGCTCGGTCTACTACGAGCGGACCGATCACCGCCTCGCCGCGCTCCGTCCGAACCGGTCGACCACCGTCGGTCCCGCGCTGGCCGCTCGGCCCAACGGCCTCGGCGGCGGGGTTCAGTACGTCGACGTCGTCGCGGCGGGCGCCGTGTGGGTCAGCGAGCCGGCCGGCCAGGGGCTCGATGCGACCTACACCACCTACGACACGGCCTCCCTCACCCCGGTGGGGAGCTACAGCGGATCGGTCACGAGCAGCATCGCCGACACCGCCGCCGGGCCTCTCGTGCTCGAGCCCGGCAGCTCGGCTGCCTGTGGGCCCGCCGGCGCGTCCTCGTCCACGGCGTGCGTCCTGCGCATCGACGAACACGGCACGACGAGCGATCCCGCGGGCGTCGGCGCGGCGGTGACCCTGCTCGGCCCGGCGCCCGCCGTGATCGAGTCCGACACCTCGACGGGCCAGTTCGACCTCGCCCGCCTCTCCTGACGGGCCGCGCTCGGCGGAGCGCCCCGTGCAATGGCGCCGCTCAATAGTGCATCGACACGCCGCCGTTGGGGCTGAGCAGCTGCCCGGTCACGAAGCTGCTGGCGTCCGAGGCGAGATACAGCACGCAGTACGCGACGTCCGCCGTCGTCCCCACGCGCCGCAGCGGCGCATGGCGTGCCATCGGACCCACCACGGCGGCCTTCTGCTCCTCGTTCACCGATCCGTCGGCGTTCCGGTAGTAGCGCGCCGTCATGTTCGTGGGGATGAACCCGGGCGCGATCGAGTTGACCCGTACGCCGCGCTCGCCCACCTCGACGGCCATCGACTGCGTCAGCTGCGCGACGCCGGCCTTGCAAATGGCGTACGGCCCGATGCCCGGGCTGGGCGCGAGCACCGCCGCCGAGGACATGTTGATGATGGACCCGCCGCCCTGCGCGACCATCGCCCTCCCGGCGGCCTGACATCCGTACAGCACACCCTTGAGGTTCACGTTCAGGATCCGCTCGAACTCGTCGGGGTCGACGTCGATGATGGAGCTGTCGATCATCACGCCCGCGATGTTGCACATCACGTCGAGCCGTCCGTGGCGTGCGGTGATGTGCCCGATCAGCGTGGACGCGGCGGCCCGTGCCGCCACGTCGAGCTCCGCGCTCTCCGCGTTTCCACCGTTGGCAAGGATGGCCCGCGCCGTCTCGGCGACGCCCGGCACGTCGAGGTCGGCACACACCACGGTGGCCCCGGCGCCGGCCAGCACCTCGGCGGCCGTTCGGCCGATGCCGCCGGCGGCGCCGGTCACGAGCGCCACGCGCCCGGTCAGGTCGAAGGCGTTTCGGACGGTCTGGACGGTTTCCACCGGCGCACCATAGGCGGCAATCGCGCCGGCCATCAGTACGCCAGCGCCCTCATTCAGGCGGGACTCAGGCGGTCACGCCTTCGACCGCGAGGAGCGCCCGCTTCACCGACAGGCCGCCGCCGTAGCCCCCGATGCCGTTGCTGGCCAGCACGCGGTGGCAGGGCACGATGATCGGGATGGGGTTGCGCCCGTTGGCCTGGCCCACGGCCCGCGGGCCGTGGGGGCGCCCGACGCGGCGCGCGAGCTCTCCGTAGCTGATGGTCTTGCCGTACGGGATGCGGGTGAGTTCGGTCCAGACTTCGCGCTGGAACGCGGTGCCGTCGAGCTCCATGGGGAGGTCGAAGCCGGTGCGCTCGCCGGCGAAGTACTCCTCGAGCTGCGACGCCGTCTCCTTCAGGACCGGTGGCACGTCGTCGGCGTCGCGCCGGCCGTGACGGCGTTCGTTCGGGAGCCAGACGCCGATCAACACGTCGCCGTCGGACTCGAGCACGAGGCGCCCGATCGGGGTGTCGAGGGGCATGGTGGCGGTCGTCATGCGGCACGTCCTTTCGCTGTTCGGGTGGGGATCTCGGCCGGCGGCGCGGGGAGCGACCACAGGTGGACCATGGCGTAACTGCGCCAGGGGCGCCAGCTCTCGGTGGCTTCGACGAGACGGGCCGGGTCGTCGGGCAAACCGATGGCGCGCGCGGCACGGCGGACGCCGAGGTCCGTCGGCATGAACGCGTCGGGGTCGCGCAGCGCGCGCATGGCCACGTACTCGGCCGTCCACGGGCCGATGCCCGGGAGCCGGACCAAGGAGCGGCGGAGCTCGGACGGGTCGGCCCCAGGGTCGATCACGACGTCGCCGCTGTCCGTTGCCTCGGCCAGCGCGACGAGCGCGCGTCGTCGCCCGGCCGGCATGGCGAACGCCGCGGGGTCGGCCTCGGCGAGCGCCGCGAGCGCGGCGGGCGTGGGGAACAGGTGGGTCAGCGTGCCGTCGGGCTCGGGCAGCGCGTCACCGGCGGCGTGGACGAGCCGTGCGGCGACCGTGCGCGCTCCGGCGACCGACACCTGCTGGCCGACGACGGCCCGTGCGGCGAGCTCGAAGCCGTCTACGGCGCCGGGCACCCGCCTCCCGGGTTCGAGTGCGACCACCGGGCCGACGAGCCGGTCGGCGCGCAGCGCCTCCCAGATCGCGACCGGGTCGGCGTCGAGATCGAGGAGCTGGCGGCAGCGCGACACGGCGGTCGTCAGGTCGCGCAGGTCCGAGAGCGCAAGGTCGCAGTCGACGTACGCCGGCCCAGCCCGGTCGGCTCCACCGCCGGCGTCCCGCGCGGCGAGCGTGACGACGGCGTGCCCGTGCGGCAGGCGCAAGGTGCGCCGGTACGACCCGTCCTCGAGTGACTCGACACCGGGCAGCGCCCGGGCCGCGAGGAAGTCGAGCACCGACGCCGGGCTGAACGGGCTCCGGCAGGGCAGGCGCAGCCGGATGGCCTGGGGCGTGCTGTCGCGCCGGGCCCGCTTGCCGGCTGCCGTCCGGGCGGCCCGGACCCGGAGGCCGCTCGGGGTGTCCGCGAAGATCTCACGGATCGTGTCGTTGCACTGCCGCACGCTCGCGAACCCGGCGGCGAACGCGATGTGCGCGATCGGGAGGTCGGTGGTCTCCAAGAGGATGCGGGCCGTCTGGCTGCGTTGGGCCCGGGCGATGGCGAGGGGCCCGGTCCCCACCTCCGCCGTGACGAGGCGGTTGAGCTGGCGGGTGCTGTAGCCGAGGCGGCCGGCGAGGCCCTCGACCCCCTCGAGGTCGACGACACCGTCCCGGATGAGCCGCATAGCCCGTGCCACCACGTCGGCCCGCACGTTCCACTCGGGCGATCCCGGCGTCGCGTCCGGCCGGCAGCGCAGGCAGGCGCGGAAACCCGCTTGCTGGGCGGCGGCGGCGGAGGGGTAGAAGCGCATGTTCTCGCGCTTTGGGGTGCGCGCCGGGCAGCTGGGCCGGCAGTAGATGCCCGTGGAGGTGACGGCGCAGAAGAACACCCCGTCGAAACGGGCGTCCTTGCTCTTTGCCGCCTCGTAACAACGGTCCGGGTCCTCGATCACGGAGACAGCCTCGCACGACGCCGTGACGATTACTGGCGGGAATCGGACATTGCCATTCCGGCCAGGTGGACGACGACGGACCCCGCCGATTCCAGGACGGTCGATGGCCGTCCTGGGGGGCTACTCCCCGAGACTGAGGACGATGTTGTCGACGATGCGAACCAGGTCGTGGACGGCGTGAACCACGACATTGATGTCCGTCCCGCTCTCGGTTCTCTCGTCGATCACGCTCATTTGCCGATCTATCTCTTCCAGTGAAGCCCTCAGCTGCGTCGGTGTCTCGGCCATGTGGATCACTCCAGTAACTCGCTCGTAGGCCACCCGCCGACCGGCATCCGGCCACCGGCGGCTCTCGAATGGGACTGTCAAGTTACACACATCCTCATTCTCGGGACCGGGCCGCTGCGGGCGCTGTCCTCCCGGGTCGGAGCGTCAGCGCGCCAGGAGCTGGCCGAGGACGAGCCGGCGGTGCGTCGCCGCGTCGCCCCAGGCCCGCGTCAGCGCCCACGTGCGCTTCAGGAAGAATTGGAGGTCGCACTCCCACGTGTAGCCGATGGCTCCGTGCACCTGGAGCGCCACCCGGGCGGCGAGGTCGGCGGCGTCGGACGCCATCGCCTTGGCCATGGACGAGTCGTGGGACAAGCTCGGCTGCGCGGTTGCAAGGGACCAGGCGGCGCGGTAGGTGGCAGGGCGGGCGAACTCCAACGCGACTCGTGCGTCGGCCAGCAGGTGCTTCACGGCCTCGAAGCTCCCGATCGGCTTGCCGAACTGCTTCCTTTCCTTGGCGTACGAGGCCGCCATCGTCACCATCCGGTCGGCCAGCCCGAGCAGCAGCGCCGCCGTGCCCGCCGCGGCTCGGTCGGACAGCAGCGAGGCGGCGGCCTCGGCGGCCACCCCGTACGCGAGAAGCGTGTCGGAGGAGAGCGGCCAGCGCACCATCGAGAGGTCGCGCGTGGCGCTGAGCGCCGGTGTCGGCTCGGCGGCGCAGGACGCGGCGGGGACGGCGTGGAGCTGCCAGCCCGACTCGTCGTCGCGGCAGGCCAGGAGCACGATGTCGGCGTCCCGTGCGCCGACGACGCGGGGCGTGCGGAGCATGCCGTCGGCCGTCACCACCGTGGGCGATGCGATCCCCTCGGCGGTGACGTCGATGCCGCCGAGGCCGACGATTGCGTCGTCCTCGACGAGGGCGGCGAGTGCGGCTGATGCCGCCGCCTCCGGCAACAGAGCGGCCAACGTCGGCGCCGCCAGCGCGGCCGTCTCGAGCAGCGGCTCGGGCAGGCAGGCGTAGCCGGCCTCCTCGAGCACGCCCACCAGGTCCACATCGCTGAGGCCGAGCCCGTTCGCCGACTCGGGGACCACGAGGGCCGGGGCGCCCAGCTCGGCGAGGACGGCCCAGCGGTTGGCGGCCATGTCGGCCCGGGCGGGCTCGTCCGCCATCTCGAACGCGCGCAGCGCGTCGACGCTGCACTCGGCGTCGAGCACGGTCCGCACGCCACGGCGCAGCTCGTCCTGGTCCTCGGAGAACGCGAAGTCCACGGTGCGCCCTCGCCTCTCGCCCGCCGCCGTCAGCCGCGCGGCAGCCCGAGCATGCGCTCGGCCACCACGTTGCGCTGGATCTCGTTCGTGCCCGCGTAGATGGGCCCGGCGAGCGAGAAGAGGTAGCCGTCGAGCCACTCGCCGGGACCCCGGGGCCCGAGGAGCTCGGCCTCCGGACCGAGGAGGTCGAGCGCGGCCGTGTGGATGGCCACGTCGGTTTCGGACCAGAAGATCTTGTTGGCGCTGGCCTCAGGCCCGACGGCCTGTCCGTGCGCCACCTTGGTCGCCGTCCAGTAGGTGTGGAGCTCGTAGGCCTCGGCCTGCATGTGGGCCAGCGCCACCGCGTCGGCGGACGAGCGTGGGCCGCCGCGCCCTGCGTAGAGCCGGACGAGGCGGTCGGCCGCCTCGGTGTAGCGCGCCGGGCTGCGCAGCGAGAGCCCGCGTTCGGAGCCCGCCGTCGCCATCGCGACAGACCAGCCCTTGCCCACCTCGCCCAGGATCTGCTCCTCGGGCACCTCGACCTTGTCGAAGAAGATCTCCGCGAAGCCGGTTTCGCCGTCGATCTGCGGGATCGGGCGCACCGTGACGCCCGGCGAGTCCATGGCGACGAGGAAGTAGGTCAGGCCGCGGTGGCGTTCGGCCTCGGGGTCCGTGCGGAAGATGCCGAAGCACCAGTCGGCGAACGCGCCCCGGCTGGCCCACGTCTTCTGGCCGTTGAGGACCCAGGTCGGGCCCTCGGTGCGCGACGCCCGCGAGCGGATTCCGGCGAGGTCGCTGCCGGCGTCGGGCTCGGACCAGCCCTGGCACCAGATCTCGTCGCCCGAGGCCATCGGCGGCAGGAAGCGCGCCTTCTGCGCCTCGGTCCCGTACTCGAGCATGGTCGGTGCGAGCAGGAAGATGCCGTTCTGGCTCACGCGCTTGGGGGCGCGGGCGCGGTAGTACTCCTCCTCGAAGACGAGCCACTCGAAGATGCCGAGGTCGCGCCCGCCGTACTCGACCGGCCAGCTCACGACCGACCAACGGTCCTCGTACATCGTCCGCTCCCAGGTGCGGTGCGCCTCGAAGCCCTCGGCCGTATCGAAGGAGGGGAGGGGCTCACGTGGCACGTGCGCGGCGAGCCAGGCCCGGGCTTCGGCGCGGAACGACTCCTGCTCGGCGCTGAAGGTCAGGTCCATGGCGCAGCGAATCTGGCACAGTCACCCCGGCGATGCCAACGCCGGCGCGGCGGAGTCCCGCCGCCAGCGCACCGCGCCGCAATCCGGCCGGGAAGCTGTTGTGGCGATGGATCGGCTCGGTGCTCGCGTGTGCTCGTTACTTCGAGTGGACCTGCTGCTCATCCGGCCTGTGCCGACCACCTCGACCGCGAGTTCTCCACCGTGATCGTGCCGTGATCGTGATGGGCGGACTGGTCCCGCTCACCCCCCGCGCAGGTGCCACGCTCTCCGGCGTGTCGGTGCCGTTGGGCACTCGCCGTGTCCCTGCCCCCGAGCCCGCGCGGTCGCCACCGGCCACCGTCACGCCCGAGGTGGCGCCCGGTGCCTATGCCTGCACTCGGTTGGTTCGGGTGTCAGCCACGTCGACGTTGCCGGTCGCGCCGACGAAGACACCGTCCGGCAAGTCGAGTTGGTTGGCCGCAGAGCCCGCGCCATTCCCGCCGGCGCCGTTTCGATGCCCGGGCTACTCGCCGCTGCGGTCGAGGCCCGTGGGTCGTCCAACCGTCGGGCAACGGCGGCAGGGCAGAGCCAACTCATCCGGTGGGCCCCGGGTGCGCGACCGAGAAGGTTTCGACGTCGGTCCAGTACTGTCTTCCAGCGACGTTCGCGCCGAGCCGCGCCCGACAAGGAGACCCGTCCAATGCCCGAAGACACCCCAGTCCTTGACACACTTGCCGAAATGACCGCCGTCTCCGTCGCCAACGGGAGCCTCGAGGCGCGCGAGCACATGCTGGTTCGCCTCGCCGCCCTGATCGCGGTCGACGCGCCGGCCGCCTCGTACCTCCTCAACGCCGGCACTTCCGCTGAAGTCGGCGTCACGCTCGAGGACGTCGAAGGCATCCTGGTCGCGGTCGCCCCCATCGTGGGCACCTCCCGGGTCGTGGCCGCAGGCAGGAACATCGCCAGGGCTTTGGGTTTCGCCATCGCAATCCTCGAGGCGGAGCTGGAAGCCGAACTCGAAGCAGAACTGGAAGCCGAAGAAGAATGAGCCAACGTCCGCCGGGGTGAGCCTGTCGGCGTCTGGCGGCGAATCTGTTTCGGCGTCACAATTGGGCCCCTATGCCCAACGCCGTGATCGTCGACGCCGTCCGCACCCCGGTCGGCCGCCGCGGCGGGCGCCTGTCGGGATGGCACGCCACCGACCTGGCCGCCCAGCCCCTGGCCGCCCTGCTCGCCCGCAACGACCTGGACCCCACCCTGGTCGAGGACGTCGTCATGGGGTGCACCATGACGGTGGGCGAGCAGGCCATGAACATCGGGCGCAATGCCGCGCTGGCCGCCGGCTTCCCCGAATCGGTGCCCGGGACGACGGTCGACCGCCAATGCGGTTCGGCCCAGCAGGCGATCCACTTCGCGGCGCAGGCCGTGATGGCGGGAGCGATGGACGTGGCCATCGGCGCCGGCGTGGAGTCGATGAGCCGGGTGCCGATCGGCTCGACGACCGAGCCGGGCCCGGGCGAGGCGTACGGGCCGCTCTATCTGGAACGCTTCGAACTCATCCACCAGGGCGAGTGCGCCGAGGAGATCGCGCGCCGTTGGAAGATCACCCGCGAGGAGATGGACGAGTTCGCGCTGCGCTCGCATCAGCGGGCGGCCCGCGCCACCGACGAGGGACGCTTCGCTGACGAGATCGTGGGCCTCGAGGCCCGGGTCCACCCCGACGTGCCGGGTGCGGCCGACGTGCGCGGCCTGCTCGAGTCCGACGAGGGCGTGCGCCGCGACACCTCGCTCGAGAAGCTGGCCGCCTTGCGCGGCGCGTTCTCCGAGACCGGGACGGTCACCGCGGGCACGTCTTCGCAGATCTCCGACGGGGCGGCCGCTCTCCTGATCATGAGCGAGGAGCGGGCCTCGTCGCTCGGCCTGCGACCGCGGGCCCGTTTCCACACGTTCGCCGTGGCGGCCAACGACCCCCAGATCATGTTGACGGCGCCGATCCCCGCCACCGAGCTCGTGCTGGCCAAGGCGAAGCTGAAGCTCGACGAGATCGACCTCATCGAGATCAACGAGGCCTTCGCGTCGGTCGTCCTGGCGTGGGAGCGCGAGCACCACCCCGACATGGAGAAGGTGAACGTGAACGGGGGGGCCATCGCCATCGGGCACCCGACGGGGTGCTCGGGCGCCCGCCTCATGGCGACGCTGCTCAACGAGATGGAGCGCACGGGCGCTCGCTATGGGCTCCAGACCATGTGCGAGGGCGGCGGGCAGGCCAACGCCACGGTCCTGGAGCGGCTCGGCTGATGGCCGCGACGCGGGAGCCCGCAGTCCAAGGCTGGTTCACGACGGGCGAAGAGGGCGCGGCGCCCGCGCTGCTCGGGTCGCGCTGCACGGGGTGCGCGACGTTCGCCTTTCCCGCCGAGGCGAGCGCCTGCCGGAACCCCGACTGCGCGTCCGGCTCGTTCGAGACGGTCGAGCTGTCGCGCCGCGGGCGCATCTGGTCGTACACCGACGCCCGCTACCAGCCCCCGGCGCCGTACGTGGCCGCCGACCCGTACGTACCGTTCTGCCTGGCCGCCGTCGAGCTGGCCGACGAGAAGCTCGTCGTGATGGGCCAGGTCGTGGGCGGGGTCACGGTCGACGACCTGGCCGTGGGCGACGAGGTCGAGCTCGTGATCGAGACGCTGTACTCCGAGGACGACACGGACTACCTGATCTGGAAGTGGCGACCGCTGGCCGCCGGAGCGGAGGGCTGACCGATGGCGGACGACAAGAGGGTCGCCGTGCTCGGCGCGGGCATGCACGAGTGGGGCAAGTGGGGGCGCCCCTTCGTCGAGTACGGGCTGGCCGCCGCACGCGAAGCGCTGGCCGACGCCGGACTCGCCTGGCGCGACGTGCAGTTCGTCTCGGGGGCGGACACCATCCGCAACGGGTATCCCGGGTTCGTCTCGGGCGCCACCTTCGCGCAGGCCCTGGGCTGGACGGGGGCGCGGGTCTCGAGCGTCTACGCCGCCTGCGCGTCGGGAGCGGCCGCCATCGCCAACGCGCGCGCGCAGATCCTGGCCGGGCTGTGCGACGTGGCGCTCGTGGTCGGCGCCGACACCACGCCCAAGGGCTTCTTCGCCCCCGTCGGCGGCGACCGCAAGGACGACCCCGACTGGCTCCGTTTCCACCTGCTGGGGGCGACCAACCCGACGTACTTCGCGCTCTACGCGCGCCGGCGCATGGACCGCTTCGGCGCGACCGAGGAGGACTTCGCGCAGGTCAAGGTGAAGAACGCGCGTCACGGCCTGGCCAATCCGTACGCGCGCTACCGCAAGGAGGTGACCGTGGACGAGGTGCTGTCGTCGCCCATGGTGGCCGACCCCCTGCGCCTGCTCGAGATCTGCGCCACCTCCGACGGCGGCGCGGCCGTCGTGCTCTCGAGCATGGACTTCGCCCGCCGCCACGCGGGGGTCGCGGGGAGGCTCGTCACGATCGACGCGGTGTCGACGGTGACGCCGACGTTCCCCAACACGGTGATCGAGATGCCGAACTTCGCCACCGACTCCGCCGTGGCCCTCCCGGGTCCGGCCGGACACGACGCTGCGGCGGGGTTCCGTCCCGCCATCGCGAGCGCCGCCTACACGGAGGCCGGGATCGGCCCGGAGGACATCAGCCTGGCCGAGGTCTACGACCTGTCCTCGGCGCTGGAGCTCGACTGGTACGAGGACATCGGCCTGTGCGGCGAGGGCGAGGCCGAGAAGCTCCTGCGCGACGGTGCCACCGCGCTCGGCGGCCGCGTCCCGGTGAACCCATCGGGCGGCCTCTCGTGCTTCGGCGAGGCCATCCCGGCCCAGGCCATCGCCCAGGTCTGCGAGTGCGTCTGGCAGCTGCGCGGCGTGGCCACGGGGCACCAGGTCGAGCGGGCACGGGTCGCCGTGACGGCGAACCAGGGCCTGTTCGGTCACGGCTCGTCCGTCGTCTTGAGCCGCTAACGCCCTGGTAGCGAGCGTCCCCGGTTCCCCCGCACCCCCCTGGTGCGGCACAGGGGGTGTGATACCGGGCCTTTGGGGTATTGGGCCTGTCGACGTCAACGTGTGCGTTTGCCTCGCACAGCCTGTCGGGCACGCGGGGGTCGTCCCTTCGGGGACGACGAAGCGACGCTGCGAATGGGAACGACGCTGCGATTGGAGGAAGCAAGTACATGTTGGCCACTGATGTCAGAGAATTGCGCCAAGATGAGCAGCAGCAAAGGGGAGCTGAGAACGGAATGCCGGACCAGATCGACGACCGCCACGGAGCGGGCTCCGACGACGTCCTGAGGGCGCTCGAAGAGCTGGAAGCTGTGCTTCGGGAGAACGCGGAGAGCGAGCGCCTGCTCTCCAAGCGGATCGCCGACGTGCGCCAGGCCCGGGAGAGCGGCCGCGAATGGAAGGCGATCCTGGGTGACGAGGACGAGCCGGGCACCGTGCAGCTCGTCAGCACGATCCTGCGCCGCCAGTCGGAGGCGAGCGGGTACCTGCGCCGGTCGTTGGTCGTGGCCCTGCGGGGCGAGGGTCAGAGCATCCCGAGCATCGCCCACCTCTTCGGGGTGACGCACCAGCGGGTGTCGAACCTGTTGCGCCGCGTGGCTCAGGGCAACGCCAACGGGAACGGCGACTAGGCCGAGCTCGACCGATACCCGGCGGCGGGCCGGCGCTACGCGCCGGTGGTGCTGTCGGTGCCGGGGCTCCAGCGCCGCAGCACGTCGTCCGCCTCCGCCATGATGCGCGCGACGATGTCGGCGACGGCAGGCAGCGAATCGAGCACGCCCACCACCTGACCGGTGGGCAGGACGCCGACGTCGGTCCTTCCCCCCACCAGCGCCGCCTTCGTCATGACCGGCGCGTTGGCCGCCATGACGACCTGGGCCCAGGTCAGCTCGTTGCCCTCCTTCATGGCTCGCCCTTCGCGCAGGAGCGAACCGACGCGGGCGCCGGTCTCCTTGCGGAAGCGGTACGCGCTGTGCAGCGCCCGGGGGAGGGCGCGCAGCCAGGACTGTGACTCGAGCCGGTCCACGAGGTCGGTGCGCACGACCCGCTGCGGCGCCCCGTCGACCTTGGTCGTCACGACGGTGCCCGTCACCGGCGTGCCGAGATAGAGCGTCTTGACGGCGTCGGGCACGCGGCTCTCGGCCGAGAGCAGGAACCTGGTGCCCATGGCCACGCCGACCGCGCCGTAGGCCAGGGCCGCGACCAGGCCCCGGCCGCTGAAGAAGCCGCCCGCCCCGAGCACCAGGACGCGGTCGCCCACGGCGTCGACGACCTGGGGCAACAACAGGGTGGTGGGCACCGACCCGGTGTGTCCCCCGCCCTCGGCGCCCTGGGCGATGAGGGCGTCGACGCCCCAGTCCGCCACCTTCTCGGCGTGGCGCCGCGCCCCCACCGTCGGCATCACGAACAGCCCGGCCTCCTTGCAGCGGGCCACCAGGGCGGGGTTGGGCGCCTGGGCGAAGCTGGCCACCCGGGCCCCGGTCTCGGTCATCAGCTCGATGCGCTCGCCGATGTCGGCCACGTCCGTGCGCAGGTTCACGCCGAAGGGCCGGGCGGTGCGGGTGCGCACCTCGGCGATGGCGGCCGCGAGCTGCTCGAGCGTCATGGTGGCCGAGGCCAGGATGCCGAGGGCGCCGGCCTCGCACGTCGCCGCGACCAGGCGGGGCCCGGCGACCCAGCCCATACCCGTCTGGACCAGCGGGACGCGCAGCCCGATGCGCTCGCACAGCTCGGTGCGCAGGGCCGGGTGGAGCGGTGCGCCGGCGTCCGCGGTCAGTGCTTCACCTCGCGGTCGCGTAGGGCGCCGGGATCGAGCACCACGCGCAGGGTCTCGAGCTCTTGGGGCGTCGGGAGGCGGGTCTCGGCGACGTCGTCGGGGATGTTGAGCGCGAAGCCTGTGGCGTCGACGATGTCGCCGATGCCCACGCCGGGGTGGTGGGAGCGCAGCCGCATGGTGTGGTCGGCCGTCTCGAAGTCGAAGACGCCGAGGTTGGAGACGACCCGGCGCACGTCGTGGAACCGCGTCGCAGCGGGACCGGCGGCGGTGGCCCGGGCATAGCCGACGCCGCATACCAGGTCGACCTGTTCGACGAAGGTGCGCACGCTGTGGTCGGGAACCCAGTAGCTGGTGGCGTGGTTGACCGAGTTGCCGGGGGCGCCGCGCACACCGACGAGCTGAACCTTGGGCTTGTCGTGTGGTCCGACGGCCGAGATGTTCTGATTTCCCGAGCGGTCGATCTGGCTCGCCATCATCATGATGTGGCGCCGTCCCGACCAGACCACGTCGAACACGCTGCGATACGGCATGGCCGCCTCGCGGACGAGCTCGCCCGGCGGCGTGCTGATGGGCGGCGCGCCCACCATCAGCGCGGCCTCGCCGTCGGTGAGGACGAGGTCCGGCGCGAAGGTCAGCTTCGCCAGGCGGGCTCCGAGCGCCGGGATGGTGCCGAACGGGCTCGCCATGACCTCGCCCGCATCGCGCCAGGCGTCGGCGCAGGCGATGACGCAGAATTCGGCGCGGGTGACGTCGGGCCCGTTCATCGGGCCTGCCGCTCCCGGACGCGGGCCTGGTACTCGTTCTCGGGCACCAGGATGTAGCGCTGCGCGAAGGCCTCCCACTCGCCCGGGTCGCCGGCCGAGGTGGCGTACTCCTTCTGGAAGGCCTCGTCGCGTCCGTAGTCGGGTGGGTTGGCGGTGAAGTGCGCGCCGCCCCGGGCCTCGGCCACGGCGTCGGTCAGCATGCGGTGGATGGGCACGCTCGAGAGCGGGTGGGCGTCGTCGGCCAGGGCACCGTTCTCGACGAACCGCTCGGTGGTGACGAATCGGCGTTCGGCCGCGCCGAGGAACAGCGCATCGAAGAAGGGGTCGGGGCTGAGCACCTGGCCGTTGCCGGCCGCATCGGCGCGGTTCACGTGCACGAAGGCGGCGTCGAGATGGAGCGCCGGCATGGCGACGAGCTCGGCGTCCGCGTCGGCCTCGTCGCGACAGAACGGGCTCGTCGCGCCGTAGGGGGACCGCACGAGCCTCAGGTCGGGGTTGATGGTGAGCACGTCGGAGCCGAGCCCGGCCCGGGTCGGCAGGAACGGGACGCGCCAGGCGGCGGCTTGGAGGCCGAGGTAGAACATTCCCTCGTCGACCTCCATCGCCTCGACCTTCCCGTGCTGGCGGGCGGCGCGCCAGTGCGGATCGAGCGCGATCGAGTCGAGCGTGACGAAGCCACACACCACTTTGCGCACCTTGCTGGTCGCGCACAGCAGGCCCACGTCGGGCCCCCCGTAGGCGACCACGGTCAGGTCGGTGAGGCCGGAGCGACAGATGGCGCGCACGACGGCCATCGGCTTGCGGCGGGAGCCCCAGCCCCCGATCCCGATCGTCATGCCCGAGCGGAGCTCGCCGACGATGTCGTCGACACTGGCGCGCTTGTCCGCCATCAGGGCCTGGCGCTCATTCGGAGGTGTCGGCGTCGCGCTTGTCGACGAAGGCGGCACGCTGTTCGTCGGCCACCCCCCGCACGTGCAACTCGTAGGTGAAGCCCTGCTCGTAGCGGTAGCTGCGCTTCACGTCGACGGGGTCGATGCCGTTGAGGGACTCCTTGGCCCGGCGGATGATGGTCGGGCTCTTGCCCGCGATCTCCCTCGCGAGATCGAGCGCGGCGTCGCGGAGCCGCTCGGGCGGCACCACCGCGGCGATCGACCCATAGGACGCGAGCTCGGCGGCGGTGGCCGGCTTTGCGGTGTACACCATCTTGCGCATGGCGTGCTGCGGCACCAGGCGGGCCAGGTGGGTGGCCGCGCCGAGGGCGCCCCGGTCGACCTCGGGCAGTCCGAAGGTCGCGTCGTCGGCCGCGACGACGATGTCCGCGTTGCCGGCCAGGCCGATCCCGCCCCCGAGGCAGAAGCCCTGGACGGCGGCGATCACCGGGACCTCGCAGTCGTAGACCGCGGCGAACGCGGCGAAGCAGCCGCGGTTGACCCCGACCAGGGCCTCGTCGCCCTTCGCGTTGATCTCCTTGATGTCGACCCCGGCGCAGAACCCCCGCCCGGTGGCGCGCAGGACCACGACCCGGTTCGTCGGGATGCGGCCGGCGGCGGTGAGGGCATCGGCGAGCGCGAACCAGCCGGCGACGTCGAGCGCGTTGACCGGCGGGTGGTCGATGACGACCTCGGCGATCCCGTCGTGCTCCTGGATCACGTCGATGGGCATGCGCGGCCGGGCTCCTCGGTGGCTGGTCCTGACGAGGCGTCAGAGACCGGAGCGGAACTTAGGCCAGCGGCGTCGGACGGGCCAACGCGAGGCCCTGCGTGCGGGCCCCCGGGCGCGCCCGGGCCTTCGTGGCGCGGGCTGCCGTAGGGTTTCGCCCGTGACCCAGCCCAGCTACGACTTCAGTGAGCGCGTGGTCGTGGTCACCGGGGGATCGCGCGGGGTGGGCGCCGGGATCGTTGCGGCGTTCGCCGAGGCGGGCGCCCACGTGGTCACGTGCGGACGTCACGAGGCCTCGGTCGAGGGGGCCGTCTTCACCGCGGCCGACGTGCGCAAGCCGGCGGATGCCGAGCGCGTCGTCGCCAAGGCGGTGGAGCAGTTCGGCCGGCTCGACGTCCTGGTCAACAACGCCGGTGGGGCCCCGCACGCCATGGCGGCCGACATGTCGCCCCGCTTCGTCGAGGCGGTCATCGGCTTGAACCTGCTGGCCCCGCTGTGGTGCGCCCAGTCGGCTCACAAAGTGATGCTGCACCAGGAGGACGGGGGCTGCATCGTCAACGTCTCGAGCGTCTCGGGGATGCGCCCCTCGCCGGGCGCCTCCGCCTACGGGGCGGCCAAGGCCGGACTGATCAACCTCACCGCGACGCTCGCCGTGGAGTGGGCCCCCGAGGTCCGCGTGAATTGCGTGACGGCAGGGTTGCTCGACACGGGCGCCGGGGAGGAGTTCTACGGCGGGACTGCGGGACTCGAACGGGTGGCGGCCACCGTGCCGCTCGGGCGCATGGGCCTGCCCGAGGACGTCGCGGCCGCCTGCCTCTTCCTGGCGAGCGACGCCGCCTCCTACGTGAGCGGGGCGAACCTCGTGCTCAACGGCGGGGGGGAGTGGCCGGCGTACCTGCGTGCCGCGGAGGCCGCAGAGGCCTGAGCCGGTGGGGCCGAATCCCCAGGCCGTGGCCCAGGTTGAGCCGACCGAAACGGGGCCGTTCGGGGGCCGGGCGCTGATCGGGTCGGGGCCCAGCTGCTAAACAGTGCGACCGTGAAATTGGCGGTCCCCACGGAGACCCGTCGCGGAGAGCGCCGTGTGGCCCTCGTGCCCGACGTGGTCAAGAAGCTGGTCGCCACGGGCTGGGAGATCAGCGTGCAGGCGGGCGCCGGCGCAGCGGCCGAGTTCCCCGATGCCGCGTTCGCCGACGCCGGAGCGACGGTGTCCCCCGACGCTGCGGGCAGCCTCAGCGGCGCCGGGCTCGTCGTCCGGGTGAACGCGCCCAGCGCCGAGGAGGCACAGGCGTTCCCCCAAGGCGCCGCGCTCTTGTGCTTCTTCGGGGTCGGCCAGTCCGGGGACGCGCTGCGCGCGCTGGCGGCCAAGGGGGCGACCGTCTTCAGTTTCGACTTGCTGCCGCGCATCAGCCGCGCCCAGAGCATGGACGCCCTGAGCTCCCAGGCCACGGTCTCGGGCTACCGGGCCGGTCTCGCGGCGGCTGAGCACCTGGCCAAGTTCTTCCCCATGTTCATGACCGCGGCGGGGACGGTGCCCCCGGCCAAGGTGCTGGTCATGGGCGTCGGGGTCGCGGGCCTGCAGTCGATCGCCACGGCGCGCCGGCTCGGCGCCGTGGTCAAGGCCTACGACGTGCGCGCGGCGGCCAAGGAGGAGGCCGAGAGCCTGGGTGCCGCCTTCGTCGACACCGGCGTCTCGGCGGAGGGCACGGGCGGCTACGCCCGCGAGCTCACGCCTGAGGAGCTCGACCGCCAGCGCGCGGCCTTGGCCGAGGAAGTCGGTCGTTCCGACGTCGTGATCACGACCGCCGCCGTGCCCGGCCGCAAGGCGCCGGTCCTGGTCACGACCTCCATGGTCGAAGGCATGGGTCCCGGCGCGGTCGTGGTCGACATGGCGGCCGACCAGGGCGGGAACTGCGAGCTGACCAAGGCCGGCGAGGTGGTCGACCACAAGGACGTGCACATCGTCGGTATGGCGAACCCGCCGTCGGGCATGCCCACGCACGCGAGCTTTCTCTACGCGCGCAACGTCGCGAACGTGCTCGCGCTGATGGGCCCCGAGGGCACGTTGGCGCCGGACTGGAACGACGAGATCGTCTCGGGCATGTGCGTGCTGCGCTACGGATCGGCCATGGCGCCGGCCGCGGTGGAGCTGTTGGGCAGCGGGACAGGAGGCGCTGCGTCGTGATCGCACTGATCTTGCAGTCCACCCCGACGCCGACCGGGGGTTCGACCACGGGCATCGTCGCCTACCTGACGATCTTCGTCCTCGCCGCCTTCGTCGGAATCGAGGTTGTCTCGAAGGTCCCGAGCATCCTGCACACGCCGTTGATGTCGGGTTCCAACGCGATCCACGGCATCGTGCTGGTCGGCGCCCTGACCATCATGGGCGAGGCCCACGGCGCGGCCGAGCTCGCTCTCGGGTTCCTGGCCGTCTTCCTGGCGACCCTCAACGTGGTCGGCGGCTTCGTCGTCACCGACCGAATGCTCGAGATGTTCAAGGGCCGACCCGGCGACCGGGCCAAGAAGCAGGCGGCCGCCGCCTCGCCCTCCGAGGACGGTTCCGCCGGTTCCGCCGGTTCCACCGGCTCGCCCGGGGGTGCCGCCTGATGCTCGCAGCGTCCTTCACCCTTGCCACCGCGCGCGATCTCGCCTACCTGGTCGCGATCGCAGGCTTCATCGTCGCCCTCAAGGGCCTGAGCTCGCCGAGGCACGCCCGTCAGGGCAACTGGGTCGGCGCGGCAGCCGCGACGCTGGCCATCGCGATGACGTTCACCCTGCCGACCCTGCGGCACTCGGGCAAGAACCTCGTGCTGGCCATCATCGCCATGGTGCTCGGTGCCGCCATCGCCGTCCCGGTGGCGCGCTTCGTGAAGATGACCGCGATGCCCCAGCTGGTGGCCATCTTCAACGGCGTGGGCGGCGGCGCGGCGGCCCTCATCTCCATCGTGGAACTGCTGCACCTGCACTCGCTGGGCCTGCAGCCGGCCGTCTACGTCACCGCCGAGGTGTTGTTGGGCGTCCTCATCGGCTCGGTGTCGTTCTCGGGGAGCGCCATCGCGTTCATCAAGCTGCAGGAGCTGATCACCGGACGGCCGATCACGTACGCCGGTCAGCAGGTGATCAACGCGCTGGTCGGCCTCGCCATCCTCGTGATGATCCTGCTGGCGCTCGTCACCGGCAGCATCGCCTACGTCTGGGTCATCCTCGTGCTGGCGCTCGTGCTCGGTGTGATCTTCGTCCTGCCCATCGGCGGCGCCGACGTGCCGGTCCTGATCTCGCTGCTCAACTCGTTCACCGGCCTCGCCGTCGCCGCCTCCGGCTTCGTGCTCGACAACGCGCTGTTGATCGTCGCGGGCACGCTGGTCGGCGCCTCGGGCATCATCCTGACGCGGCTCATGAGCTCGGCCATGGGCCGCTCGCTGCCCAACATCCTGTTCAGCGCGTTCGGCGCGGTGGTCACGGCGACCGGCGGCGAGGAGGGGGACGCCGCCCGCCCGGTCCGCGCCGGGACCCCCGAAGACGTCGGCGTCCTGCTGGCCTACGCCCGCAAGGTCGTGATCATTCCCGGCTACGGGCTTGCGGTGGCCCAGGCGCAGCACACGGCGCGCGAGCTCGAGCAGGCGCTCAAGGCGCGCGGCGTCGACACCTTCTTCGCCATCCACCCGGTGGCGGGCCGCATGCCGGGGCACATGAACGTGCTGCTGGCCGAGGCCAACGTCCCCTACGAGGACCTCAAGGAGATGGACGAGGCCAACCCCGAGATGGCGACGGCCGACGTCGCGCTGGTGGTCGGCGCCAACGACACCGTCAACCCGGCGGCGAAGTCGACGCCCGGAAGCCCCATCTACGGCATGCCCATCATCGACGCCGACGAGGCGGAGAACATCATCTTCCTCAAGCGCTCGATGCGCCCGGGCTTCGCCGGCATCGACAACGAGCTTCTCTACGACCCCAAGACGACGATGCTCTTCGGGGACGCCAAGGACACCCTGCAGAAGCTGGTGACCGCGGTCGGCGACGCCTAGCGGGCCGAGCCGCCTTGGCTCACGGACATCTCACCCGTCGGGCGGCGGCACGACGTTGCCGAACCGGTGCAGCGTCCGCGACACGCTCTGCTCGCGCAGGTAGCGGAGCAGTTCCACCCGTCCGAGGAGCACGGGCGGACGCGCGTCGACGTGCACCCGCGGCTCGAGGGCCAAGAGGCCCGGCTCCGAGCCGAGAAGGCGGATCCGCGCCGCCGGCATTGCCTCCACGCGGCGGGTCAGTTCGTCCAACGTCTCCTCGACGACCGTGACGCCCACCGCCCGATCGAGCGGCGCCGGCGGACGGCCCGGGCCCGTCACGCCGGGGTGCAGGCTCACCACCGGCGTCGCGGCCGCCGCCACCGCCGCGACGAGGACCCGGGACACGTCGAGTGCACTGGCGCCCGGGGCGACGCGGACGGTCAGCCCGGGGAGGGGCCGGTAGCGCAGCCGGTTGGACTCGCAGAAGAGCATCGCCTCGTCGCGCTCCGCGCCGAATTCGGCGGCCCGCCACAACGCGTCGCTCCGCGCCGCCGCGTCGAGGACCACGCGCTCGTCGGGGTCGAGCCCGCCGGCCAGGGCACCGACCAGCGCCGTGACGGCGGCCGCCGGCTCCGCGCCGAGGACCGGCCTTCCGTCGTTCTCGACCCGGGAGAGCTGGAGCACGTAGTTCGGCCCGCCCGCCTTGGCGCCCGGCCCGACGACCGACTGCTTCCAGCCGCCGAAGGGCTGGCGGCCCACGATGGCGCCCGTGGTCGGCCGGTTCACGTAGGCGTTGCCCGCCTCGACCCGTTCGGCCCAGCGGGCGCAGTCGGCGGGATCGAGCGACCAGATGCCCGCGGTCAGGCCGAAGGGCACGGCGTTCTGGATCGCCAGCGCCTCGTCGAGGTCCCCGGCGGCGACCAGGCCCAAGACCGGGCCGAAGCACTCCGTGCGCGCGAACCAGTCGCCTGGCCGGACCCCCTCGATGATCCCGGGCGACCACAGGTGGGCTTCCTCGTCGACCGGCTCCGGCTCGAGGAGCCAGCGCTGGGCACCCTCCAAGGTGGTGAGCGCGCGCCGCAGCTTCTCCGGCGGGGCCTCGACCAACGGGCCCAGCGTGGTGGCGGGCGCAGTGGCGGCCCCGGGCGCGAGCGAGCGCGCCGCGTCGACGAGCTGGGCGCGGAAGCGCCCTGAGGTCGCCACGTCGCCGACGACGATGCCGAGCGACGCGGCCGAGCACTTCTGCCCGGCGTGGCCGAACGCCGAGTGCACCAGGTCGGCCGCGGCCAGGTCGAGGTCGGCCTCGGGCATGACCACCATGGCGTTCTTGCCCGACGTCTCGGCCATGAGCGGCGTGCGCGGGGCGAGGCGGGTGAAGAGCTCCGCCGTCTCGTAAGAACCCGTCAGCACCACTGCCCCGAGCGCAGGGTGCGCGATCAGGCGCGACCCGAGGGGGCCGTCGGGGCAGCGCGCGTAGTGCAACGCGTCGGGCGGCACCCCGGCCTCGTGGCAGGCGCGCACGGCTGCCCACGCGACGGCGGGGGTCTGCGGCGCCGGCTTGAGCACCACGGCGTTGCCGGCGGCGAGCGCGGCCAGCGTGCCGCCCATCGGGATGGCCAAGGGGAAGTTCCACGGCCCGGCCACCACCACGACGCCGAGGGGGCGCGCGAGGGCGCCGTCGAGCCCGTCGAGCCGGCGCGCCGCCTCGGCGTACCAGCGGGCGAAGTCGACCGCTTCGGACACCTCGGTGTCGGCCTCGGCCAGGGTCTTGCTGCCCTCCGCGCCCAAGATCGCGACGAGCTCGGGGCGACGCGCCGCCAGGGCGTCCGCGCAGCGCTCGAGTACCGAGGCGCGGTGAGCGGGTGGGAGCGCCCCCCAGCGCGGGGCTCCGCCCACGGCCGCCGCGACGACTTGGTCGACGGCGGCCTCGTCGAGCTGGTCCGGTGCCACCACGCGCACTGCGGCCATGGCGCGCAGTACCGCGGCGCGGGCGCTCCCGTCGGTGGGGTCCGTGTCCGGCTCGTTCTCGAACGCCCCGTCGGTCGCCGGCCGGACATCACGTCTCTCGTCGGGCGCCGCGTGGCGCCACGACGCCGTGCGAACCTGTCCACGCCCCGAAACCGCCGCGGCGAACCGGTCGCGTTCGCGGCCGAAGGCGGCCCCGAGCCCGGGCGGCCCGGACGCGCCCAAGGCGGCGAGGAAGTTGTCCCCGCCGGCATTCTCCTCGAGCCGTCGGAACAGGTACGCCAGCGCGTGGTCGAAGTCGGACGGATCAACGACCGGGGTGTAGAGCACGACGCGGCCCGTCGTCGCCAGGACGACGCGTGCGGCGGCCGGCGCCATCCCCTGGAGCATCTCGAAGGAGACGGACGCGCTCACCCCCCGCGACTCGGCCAGCAGATGAGCCCAGGCCAGATCGAAGAGGTTGTGGCCTGCCACCCCGACCGCGAGTGCGTCCGTGTGCTCGGGTCGCAGGGCGTACTCGATCATCGCCTTGTGGTTGGCGTCGGTCTCGGCCTTCGTCGCGTACGGGGCCAGGGGCCACCCGTGGACGACGGCGTCCACCCGTTCGGCCGCCAGGTTGGCGCCCTTCACGATCCGAACCCGGACCCGCGCACCACCGCGCCGGCGCCGTTGGACGGCCCACGCGGTCAGCCGCTCCAGCGCGGCCATGGAGTCGGGCAGGTAGGCCTGCAGCGCGATCCCCGCCTCGAGCCCGCCGAACGCGGGCTCATCGAGCAAGCCCATGAACGCGTCGAGCGTGAGCGCCAGGTCCCGGTACTCCTCCATGTCGAAGTTCATGAACGTCGCGGGGGAGCGTGACGCGGCGGCCCCGCACACCTCGCGCAAGGCGTCCTTGGTGCGGGCCAGCGTCTCGTCGTACGACCACAAGTTGAGCTGTGCGCACACCGAGGAGACCTTGACCGAGACGTAGTCGACGTCGTCCCGGGCCATCAACGCGATCACCGCGGCTCGGCGCCGGGCGGCCTCGGTGTGCCCGAGGACGGCCTCGCCGAGGAGGTTGACGTTCACCCGGAACCCGTCCGCACGGAGCCGGGCCAGGTGGCGGGCCAGCACAGGATCGGTTGCGTCGGCGACCAGGTCCCCCACCATGCCGCGCAGCCGGCGCCGGGCCAGCGGCATGACCACGCCGGGCAGGGACGCGGACATCGCCGCACCGGCGCGCAGCAACGTCCGGTCGAGCGGGCCCAAGAAGCGCGGACGCCCGCCGCGGACGATGTGGCGCAATTGGCGTGCGGCCACCCCGGCGGACTCGGGCCGGAGGACCCGGTCGCAGAAGGCCATGGCGAACGCGAGGGAGTCCCCGTCCGCGGTCAGCGCATGGAGACGCCCGTCGCGGGCCTTCTCGGCACGGGTGAGCGATTGCGCCCCTTCGGCCATCCAGCGCGCCGCCAGCTCGGTCGCCGGCCCCACCAGGTCGTCCGCCTCCACCTCCGCCCGGGCGCCCGTCGCGGCTGTCGTGGGGTCCGGGTCGCCGGCCAGGGACTGGCCGTGCCCGCGGGGTTCGCCGGCGGTGGTCGTCTCTGCAGTCAACCAGCGCGCCGCCCGCGAGCGGTCGCCGGTGGCGGCAGCCCCGGAACGCTCAACGAGTCCGTTTAGAGTTTTCGGAGAGATCCACCGGCCTGTGGAGACATCCTCCTCAGTCCCAGCGGACGCTCAGCGGAGCGACAGAAAGGGCCAAAATCTGGCCGGTAGCGTTGTTCGTAGAGCCATGGATGTGGACCGCGCACGCACCGCCCTGGCGGTTGCCGACGATTCGGATCGCCGCGCCGTGAACGGCGGAGACGGCGATGGCGATGACGGCGGCGACGGCGACGGCGGCGGCAACGAGGGCGGCAACGAGGGCGGCAAGGACGAGGGCGACGACACCGGCCGCCCCGGCGACCTCCCGGGCCACCGCGACCGCGACCTCCCGCCGGTCTTCAAGACCCAGCGCACGCTCCAGATCGTCCTGGGTTGCTTCTGGATCCTCGATGCGGCCCTGCAGTTCCAGCCCTACATGTTCGGCCAGGGCTTCATCAACACGTTCGTCCTGAACAACGCCTCCGGGCAGCCTTTCGTCGTCGCCGACTTCATCACCCACATCGGGCACTTCCTGTCGCCCGACGTAGCGGTGTGGAACACGTTCTTCGCCTTGATCCAGCTCTTCATCGGCGTCGGGCTGCTGTTCCGCCGCACGGTGCGACCGGCGCTCGCCGTGTCGTTCGTGTGGGCGCTCGGCGTCTGGGTAATCGGCGAGGGCATGGGCATGCTCCTCACCGGGACGGCCAGCGCGCTCACGGGCGCGCCGGGTTCCGTCTTCATGTACGCCCTGCTCGGCCTCATGGCGTGGCCACGGGCGCCGCGGCGCGCCGTCGACTGGAGCGACCGCCCCGTCGGCGTCGCCTCCTCCGCCGCGGCCCACGGGATCGGCCGCTCCGTCACGCCGCTCGCGGTGTGGGCCGGCTACTGGTGGCTCGCGGCCGTCCTCTTCCTCCTCCCGGCCAACCGCACCACGACGTCGATCCACAGCGCCATCGTCGGCATGGCCCCGGGACAGCCCGGGTGGTACGCGCGCTTCCTCACCGACCTGGGCAACCTGTTCTCGACGAACGGCACGCAGACCGCGTGGATCCTGGCCCTGCTGGCGGTCGCCATCGGCTTCGGCCCGCTGGTGGCGCGGCGTCCCGGCTGGATCCTGGCCGCGGGCGCGCTCTTTGCCTTTCTGCTCTGGATCGCGGGACAGGGCCTCGTGGGCAACCTCTTCACCGGCTCGGACACCGACCCCAACACCGGGCCGATCGTGATCCTCCTGGCGGTGGCGATGGTGCCGACAGTCGTGGCGTCGAGGGAGGCCTGGCGTTCACCTGCCACCGAGGTGCTGCGGCGGAGCCCGGCGGTGGCCACCCTCGGCGTGGCGGGGCTCGGCGCCGCCCTCGCGCTCAGCGCCAGCTACCCCGCCGCGACCGCCGAGTCGGCCGGCAGCGCCATGGCCGGCATGGCCATGGGCGGCAGCGCGGGAGGCACCACGGCCTCGCCGAACGAGTCGGTCACGTCCGAGACGTGCCGCTCGCACCAGGCCGGGCTCCCGCTCTCCGGCCTCGATCTGGCCAACACCCCCTACATGATCATGAGCGGGGCCAACGGCATGGACATGAACGGCGCGGACGCCAGCGCGGCCGCGGGCTTCAACACGACGAAGCCGAACTGGCACTACACCGGCCCGGCGATCCCGCAGGCCGAGGCGCAGGCGCTGCTCGCCGACGGCAACAACGGGCCGTCGGACGTCCACATGGCGCTGAGCGGCTGCGCGGCGAAGCTGACGTCGGCCGAAGAGATCGGTGCCGAGCAGTACGTGCAGGCCACGAGCGCGGCCGCGTCGCGCTACGCCACCCCGTCCGACGCGACCGCCGCGGGCTACGTTCCGGCGTCGCCGACGGCCTACCCGATCGTCTACTACGTCAACCCGAGCATCGTGGCCGCCAACGCGGGGGCCAGGCGCACGCTCGATCCGCAGCACCTCGACGGGCTCGTCTACGCCACCACGCCGGCGGGCCAGGAGGTCCTGGCGGGCGCGTTCTACATCCTCCCGGCCGCGGAGACGTCCGTGCCGATGCCCTACGGCGCGCTCGTCCAGTGGCACCGCCGCACGCAGGTCTGCGGCAGCGGCACCCCCAACGCGTCGATGCCGCTGCAGATCACGGGCTCTGTCCCGTGTGCGAGCGGCACGACCACTCAGCCGACCCCCTACCTCTCCATGGTCTGGCAGGTCCCTGTCGCCGGGGGACCGTTGGCCATCCAGCCGCCGGACATCCAGATCGTCGAGGCCGCGATCATGCAGGTCAACGGGTCCTAGTGTGCCGCGCGCCCCGGCCGGCGCACCCGCAAAACCCGCCTTGAGGATGACGGCCGGCCGCCCGATTCCGCCTCAGGGTGAATCCGGCGGGGTGGCCCGCTTCCTTACGCTTCACCCGTGGCCGCCTCCCCCGACGTGATCGACCGCACCCTCTCTTGGGTCCGCATCGACCTCTCCCCCGACCACCGGCAGCCGTCGTGGTGGCGCGTGGCGCTTGCCACTGTCCTGTCGATCGCGCTGTCCCTGGCGGCGGACGCCGCCCTGGTCGCCATCGGCACCCACGTGTACCCGGCGACCAGGGACTACGTGCATTTCCAGTTCTCCGACTACGCCAAGCTCACGATCATCGGCGTGCTCATCGCCTGCGCGGCCTGGCCGGTGGTCACCCGGATCAGCTCGGCGCCTCGCTGGCTCTTCTTCCGCCTCGCCATCGTGGTGACGCTCGTGCTCTGGGTGCCCGACCTGTGGATCTGGCACAAGGGCCAGTCGGCCCACGCCGTGGCCTTCCTGATGCTGATGCATCTGGCCATCGCCCTCATCACGTACAACCTGCTCGTGCACCTGGCGCCGGTCCAGCAGCGCGCCAAGCTCCACCGTGCCTCCCACGCGCGCGGTGACCTGGCTGCATAGCGCGTCGCCGCGGTCAGCCGACGTCGTCGGCCGGTCGGGCCGGGCGCGATCGGCCCCAGCGATCAGCCCGGTTGATACGACCCCGGTCAGCCCCAGCTGATCAGCCCAAGGTGATCAGCCCAAGGTGATCAGCCCAAGGTGATGCGCGGTGCGATGGCATCGACCTCGTCCAACACGTCGTCGCCCGGGCACCACTCCCCGGCGGCCACATTGGCCGCGACCTGCTCGGGCCGCGTCGCGCCGGCGATGACCGAGGCCACCGCGGGCCGCGACAGCAGCCAAGCGAAGGCGAGGTCTAGAACGCCGTGGCCGTGCCGGCGGGCCAGCTGGTCGAGCGCCGCCACCTTGCCCAGGCGCTCGTCGCTCAGCTGCTTTGCCCCGCGCTCGCCCAGGTTGGTGAGGCGCGCGCCCTCCGGCGGTGGCTCGCCGGCCCGGTACTTACCAGTGAGCAGGCCGCTGGCCAGGGGGAAGTAGGGGAGGAAGGCCATACCGAGGCGTTGGCACTCCGCCAGCACCTCGTCCTCTGGCTCGCGGTGGAGGATGCTGTACTGGTTCTGCAGGCTGACGAAGCCAGGCCCGCCCGCGGGAGTCGCGGCGGCGGCCTCGACCAACATCGCGCCGCTGAAGTTCGAGCAACCGAACTCTCGGACCTTGCCCTCCTCCACCAACTCGGCGAGGGCGCTTATCGTCTCGGCGATCGGGGTCTTCTGGTCGGGCACGTGCTGTTGGTAGAGGTCGATGCGGTCGGTCCCGAGCCGGGTCAGGCTGTCCTCCACGGCGCGGCGGATGTACCCGGCCGAGGCACCGCCCTCGTGCCCCTCGTAGGGTCCGCCGAACTTGGTGGCGAGCACGATCTCGTCGCGTCGTGGGCCGAGTGCGGCACCCAGGTACGTCTCGCTCAAGGTGTCGCCGTAGATGTCGGCCGTGTCGAAGAGCGTGATGCCGGCATCGAGCGCCGCGCCGACGACGGCGTCGGTCTCGGTGCGCCCAATGCGCCCCCCGAAGTTGTTGCAGCCGAGCCCGACCATGCTGACCTTCAAGGAACCGATCGAGCGCGTCTCCACCGCGTGCTCCCTCCCGGTGCCCGGTCTATGCGCCGAGGCCACCTCCGCTGTACTGTACCGACTACTTCGGGTTGGGGGACCCTCGCGGGATTCAAGGAGGCGACGATGGCAGAGGGCGCGGTGGACCTCACGGTCTCGGCCGCACCGCACGAGGTCTGGAAGGTGGTCGGAGACTTCGCGGGTGTGAAGGATTTCTTTCCGGGCATCGACTCGTTCCGGATGGAGGGCGACGACCGCATCATCGGCATGTTCGGCATGGAGGTCCGCGAGCACTTGTTGACGCGTGATGACGAGACGCGCACGATCTCGTACTCGGTGATCGCCGGGGTCCCGATCGACAGTCACCGCGCCACGATCACCGTCGAGCCCGAGGGCGAGGGGTCCAAGGTCACGTGGGCCTACGACGTCATCCCCGACGAGATGGCGCCGATCTTCGGCGACACCTACAAGGCCGCGCTGGTCTCGCTGGGGAACACCTTCTCGTAGCCTGACCAGGGGGAGGGGTGAGCCACCCGACGGCTCGCCTACCCTGAGCCGGTGACCTATCGCGCGGCGGGCGCACCGGCACGGCCCTCGCCGGAGCCCGCTCGAGCCAGGCCGGTGGCGCGTCCGCTGACCGAGGACGTGCCGCGCATCTATCCGCGCCGGCTCCCCGAGCCGACCAAGCGCGAGCTGCTGCGCCGGACCCGCACGATCGCCAAGGTGGTGGCGATCCACTTCACGCCCACCGCGCTGCGCCAGGTGCGCAGTATCCGCCAGGGCCCGCTGCCGGCCGCCGAGCTGGCCCGGCCGCTCCGCAAGAGCTTCCAGGACCTGGGGGGCACGTTCATGAAGTTCGGCCAGATCATCGCGTCGTCGCCCGGCATGTTCGGCGACGACGTGGCCGACGAGTTCCGGGCCTGCCTCGACACCGGGCCGCCCGTCCCCTTCGCCGCCGTGCGCCAGCGGGTGGAGGAGGACCTCGGTCTGTCGCTGCGCGACGCCTTCGCCGAGTTCGACCCCCGGCCGATCGGCACGGCCTCGATCGCGGTGGTCCATCGCGCCCGCCTGGTCGACGGCCGGGTCGTCGCGGTGAAGGTCCTGCGGCCCGACGTCGAGCACGTCGTCGCGACGGATCTCGACCTCATGCAGCCCCTGCTCGAGATCCTGGTCCGCCAGACGGGCGACCAGATGGCCGGCAACGTCCTGCAGCTGCTCGAAGGGTTCCGCGTGCAGATCGGCGAGGAGATGGACCTGCGCAACGAGGCGCGCTCGCTGACGCACTTCCGGCGCCTGCAGAACGAGTTCGACCTGAAGTTGATGGCGGTGCCCGAGCCCTACGTCGACCTGTCGGGTCGCAACGTGCTCACCATGGAGTTCTTCGACGGGGTGCCGATCGACGACCTGGCCCGGGTGGCCGACCTCGGGTACGACCCGACCCCGCTCGTCCAGGAGGTCATGCGCGCTTTTTTCCTCACGACCGTCCGCTGGGGTGCCTTCCACGGCGACGTGCACGCCGGGAACATGATGCTGCTGCGCGACGGGCGCATCGGCGTCATCGACTGGGGCATCGTGGGCCGGCTGGATCCGTCGACCCACCGGTTCTTCATCGCGCTGCTGTCGGCGGCCATGGGGGACGAGGCCGCCTGGCCGGCGGTCACCCGGCACATCACCGACGTCTACGGCCCCGCCATCAGCGTGGCCGTCGGGCTCTCGGGCGACGACCTCACCGCGTTCTTCCGCTCCCTCCTCGAGCCGGCGCTGACCCGGCCCTTCGGCGAGGTCAGCCTGGCCGGCCTCCTGCAGACCATTCAGCTGCAGATGGCCGAGGCCCAGGGGGTCGAGGCCCACCGGCGCAGCGTGCGGGCGATCGTGCGGCGCCTGCGCACCCAGCGCCGGGTGCGGCGCCTGGCCGACGAGTCGGGCGGGCTGATGTCGGACTTCGACCGGGGCACGTTCCTGCTGGCGAAGCAGTTGATGTACTTCGAGCGCTACGGGCGGATGTTCGTCTCGGAGGTGCCGATCCTCAACGACCGGGCGTTCATCGGCCAGTTGCTCTCCGGCGTCGACGTCACGGCCCTCGACTCCTGAGGCCCGCCAGCGGGCGCAGCGGCGTCGGACGCCAGAAGGCAACCTGGCACAGAACTGGAATCTGTTCTAGTTTCACCCGGGCCCGGGGCGCTCCCGGGCCCGGGAGGAGAAATGGCAGACGAGTCGGAGATCTACACCGCCGACCATGTGCTCGAGTACCCCTTCGTGCGCTCGGTCGGCCCGGTCATCGGTGCGTTCCTCACCGGACTGCGCGATGGAAAGGTCGTCGGCACGAAGGGGCGCGGCGGCCGGGTGATCGTGCCACCGACCGAATACGACCCCGACACCGGCGAGGCGACGTCCGAGATGGTCGAGGTCGGACCGGAGGGCACGGTGATCTCGTGGTCGTGGGTGGCCCACCCGAGAGCCAAGCAACCGCTCGAGGAGCCCTTCGCCTGGGTGCTGGTGCGCTTCGACGGCGCCGACACCTCCTTCTTGCACGTGCTTCCCGCCGCGTCGCCGGACGAGGTCTCCACCGGCATGCGGGTGCGGCCGCAGTTCAGGACCGAGGCAGAGCGAGTCGGCCACGTCAAGGACATCGAACACTTCGTGGCCGTAGGGAGCAGGTCGTGAGCGATCCGGTCACCATGATGGACGCCGCGACGCGTCTTGACTACGTGTTCACCGCCGGGGTGGCGCAGAGCAAGAACCTGCACGCATACGCAGAGGGCAAATTCATCGGACAGCGCTGCCCCAAGTGCAAGAAGGTGTACGTGCCCTCACGAGGCTCCTGTCCGACCGACGGTGTCCCCACCGACGAGGTGGTGGAACTCCCCAACACGGGCACCGTGACGACCTACTGCGTCGTCAACGTGCCCTTCGCCGGCCAGGCGATCGAGATCCCCTACATCTGCGCCCAAATCCTCCTCGACGGGGCGAACCTCTCGTTCATGGGACTGCTCCAGGAGATCCCGACCGACGACGTCCGCATGGGGCTGCGGGTCGAGGCGGTGTGGGTGCCGCCCGAAGAGCTCGGCCCGACGTTGGCCTCGGTCAAGTACTTCCGGCCCACCGGCGAGCCCGACGCCGACTACGAGACGTACAAGGAGTATTTGTGAGTCCGACGAAGGGGTTCCCCGCGCTCACCTCGGGGCGGCGCCCCGTCGGCGTGGTGTCGTTCGCGCAGTACGACAACGTGCGCCGCGAGGGGGCGCGCAACGAGGTCGAGATGCTCATGCCGGTGGTGGCCGAGGTGTTCGGCAACATCGGCATCACCAAGGACGACGTCGGCTTCATCTGCTCCGGCTCGACGGACTACCTGATCGGCGGGCCGTTCTCGTTCGTCGCCGCCCTCGACGCCGTCGGCGTTTGGCCGCCCCGAGCCGAATCCCACGTCGAGATGGACGGCGCTTGGGCGCTCTACGAGGCCTGGGTCCTGCTCCAGGAAGGCGAGATCGACGCCGCCCTCGTCTACGCCTTCGGACGCTCGTCGATGGGCGACCTCGGCCAGATCCTGGCCGTCCAGCTCGACCCGTACTACGTGGCGCCGCTGTGGCCGGACCCGACCTCACTGGCCGCCCTGCAGGCGCAGGCCATGATCGACCAGAAGATGGCCACCGAGGCCGACTTCGCCGCCGTGGCCAGCCGGTCCCGTCGCTCGGCTCTGTCGAACCCCAAGGCGCAGGTCGCCTACGACCGTACGCCAGAGCAATTGTTGGCCGAGGACTACGAAGTGGCGCCTCTGCGGCGCCACGCCCTGCCGCCGCTCACCGACGGGTGCGCCGCCGTGGTGCTCGCGGCCGGTGACAAGGCCTACGAGTGGTGCGAACGCCCGGCGTTCATCACCGGCATCGATCACCGCATCGAGACGCACTCGCTGGGCGCGCGCGACCTGACGGTGTCGCCGTCCACGAAGACAGCGGGGGAGAAGGCCGGAGTCGGGAAGAAGAAGGTCGACGTGGCCGAGGTGCACGCGCCCTACGCCCACCAGGAGCTCATCCTGGCCGAGGCGCTCGGGCTGGGTGACGGGGTCTCGGTCAATCCCTCGGGCGGGGCGCTCGCGGCGAACCCGATGATGTCGGCCGGGCTGATCCGGATCGGCGAGGCGGCGCAGCGGATCTGGTCGGGCGAGGCGGGGCGCGCCGTGGCCCACGCCACTTCGGGGCCGTGCCTGCAACAGAACCTGGTCTGCGTCCTGGAGGGAGCGTGATGGCGGAGCGTTGCGCAGTCATCGGGGTGGGGCAGACGGTCTGCAAGTCCAAGCGGGAGGACGTCTCCATCGCGGGGCTCGTGCGCGAGGCGGCGGTCGCCGCGCTCGAGGACGCCGGGCTCACCTTCGCCGACATCGACGCGGTCGTCGTGGGCAAAGCACCCGACATGTTCGAGGGCGTGATGATGCCCGAGCTGTACCTGGCGCCGGCGCTGGGCGCCGTGGGCAAGCCCATGTTCCGGGTGCACACGGCGGGGTCCGTCGGGGGCTCGACCGCCATCGTGGCGTCGCACCTGGTGGCGTCGGGCGTGCACGAGCGGGTGCTCACCGTCGCCTTCGAGAAACAGAGCGACTCCGACGCCATGTGGGCGTTGTCGGTGCCCCAGCCCTTCGCGCCGCCGCTGAACGCCGGCGCGGGCGGCTACTTCGCCCCGATCATCCGCGCCTACATGTACCGCTCCGGCGCACCGCGCGACGTCGGCATGATGGTCGCGGTCAAGGACCGGCTCCACGCGCTGAAGAACCCCTACGCGCACCTGCACCTACCCGACATCTCCATGAAGATGGTGGAGGAGTCGATCATGCTCTGGGACCCGCTCCACTACCTCGAGTCCTGCCCGTCCTCCGACGGGGCCGCCGCCATGGTCATCGGATCGGAGAAGGCCGCCGGGACGGCGCAGGCGGAGACCGGGCGGCCACCCGCCTGGATCCACGGCATGGCCATGCGCTCGGAGCCCACGATGTTCGCCGGCCGCGACCAGGTCAACCCGCAGGCGAGCCGCGACTGCGCGGCCGACCTCTACCGGCAGGCTGGCATCACCAACCCGCGGGCCGACTTCGACATGGCCGAGGTCTACGTGCCCTTCAGCTGGTACGAGCCGATGTGGCTCGAGAGCCTCGGCTTCTGCGACGAGGGCGACGGGTGGAAGCTGACGAAGGACGGCGCGACGTCCATGGTCGAGGGCGGCGACATCCCGTGGAACTGCTCGGGCGGCGTGCTGTCGTCGAACCCCATCGGCGCGTCGGGGATGCTGCGCTTCCTCGAGACGGCGCTGCAGGTGCGCGGGCTGGCGGGCGAGCACCAGGTGTCCGACGCCCGCCGGGCGCTCGGCCAGGCCTACGGCGGAGGCTCCCAGTTCTTCGCTATGTGGGTCGTCGCCGCCGACAAGCCGTGAGCGCCGGGGACCCCATGGGTACGGCCGATATGCTCGGCGGAGCCAACCAGCCCTGAGCAGCCAGAGCCAGTCCGCCCTGCGCAGCCCAAACCCGACCCGGAGGTCCTTGTGAAGGTCGTCGTGGACTTCGACGAGTGTGCGAGCAACGCCGTGTGCATGGGCATCCTGCCCGAGGTCTTCGAGGTGCGCGACGACGGCTTCCTCTACGTCCTCAACGAGAACCCGCCCGAGGAGTTTCGAGACCGGCTGCGCGAGGCGGTCAACGGCTGCCCGACCGGTGCCATCTCCATCGAGGACGACTGACGCCCGTTCCGAGGTTTCTATCCTCGGCGCCCGCCACGGCGCGCCGCCCTCCCGCATGACTGACGCCACTACCGCCGCACCGCGGGCGCGCTTCGCCCCGTCACCGACCGGCTTCTTCCACGTCGGCAGCGCGCGGACGGCGCTGTTCAACTGGCTGTTCGTGCGACGTCTCGGGGGCGCGTTCATCCTGCGGATCGAGGACACGGACGCGGCGCGCAACCGACCCGAGTGGACCGAGGGCATCATCTCGGCGCTGGACTGGCTGGGCATGGCGCCCGACGAGGGGCCCTACTTCCAGTCCGCGCAGGGCGAAGCGCATCAGGCCGCCATCGAGGTGTTGTGGGCCAGCGGGGCGCTCTACGCCTGCGCCTGCACGCGCGAGGAAATCGACGCCCGCATCGAGGCGCGCGCCGCGGCCGGCGACCCGACGCCAGGCTACGACGCGCACTGCCGCGACCTCGGGCTGCCCCGGGGCGAAGGGCGCGCCCTGCGCTTCCGCACCCCGTACGACGGCTCGGTCGTGGTGCACGACCTGGTGCGCGGCGACGTCGAGTTCCCGCTGCGGGCGCTCGAGGACTTCATCTGCGTCAGGAGCGACGGCAAGCCCCTCTTCGTGCTGGCCAATGCCGTGGACGACCGCACGATGGCCATGACCCACGTCATCCGGGGCGAGGAGCTCCTCCCGACGACGCCGCGCCAGATCCTGCTGTGGGGCGCGCTCGACAACGCCGAGCGGCGCGCCCTGGCGTTACCGGCGTACGCGCACCTGCCACTACTGGTGAACGAGCGGGGCAAGAAGCTCTCCAAGCGGCGCGACCCCGTGGCCGTCGAGCTGTACCGGGCGCAGGGCTATCTCCCCGACGCCTTCCGCAACTATCTGGCCCTGCTCGGCTGGAGCCCCGGGCCCGAGGAGATCGTGCCGATCGAGACGATCGTCGAGCGCTTCCGCCTGGAGGACGTGCAACGCTCGCCCGCCTTCTTCGACGTCAAGAAGCTGTCGCACTTCAACGGCGTCTACATCCGGGCCCTGTCGGTGGACGGGTTCGTCGAGGCGGCGCAGCCGTGGGTCGACCCGGTGCCGGGTGAGTGGGCGCCCACCGGGTGGCGTGATCCCGACACCGGCGCCCCGGCGGTCGACCCGGTGCCGTGGGCGTCCGACCGCTTCGACCCGGCCGTGTTCGCCGAGGTGGCGGCGGTGACCCAGGAGCGGGTGGCCGTGCTCAGCGAGGTGCCGGCGCTGGTGGACTTCTTGTTCCTCCCCGACGCGCCGGCCGACGAGGCCAGCTGGCAGAAGGCGATCGCGGGCGACGAGCTGGCGCCGGCGATCCTGGCCGGCGCGCTGGCCGCCTACGAGACGTGCCCGTGGGACAAGGACTCGCTGCACCAGGAGACGCTGGCGCTGGCCGAAGCGGTGGGCCGGAAGCTCGGCAAGGCCCAGGCGCCGATCCGGGTGGCCGTCATGGGCCGGACGGCCGGGCTGCCGCTCTTCGACTCGCTGGCGGCGCTCGGCCGCCGCGAGACGCTTCGGCGGATCGAGGTGGCACTCTCGAGGCTCGCTGGCCCTGCCTGATGCTCGTGGGGCCGCTGCGCTGGGCGCTCCGCGCCGTCCTCGTGCTCCTGGCCGCCCTCGTCCTCTACTTCGCCGTGACCCTGGTGCAGGTGTGGCTGACGTCGCGCCAGTACGACCCGCACCCGGCGGGGGCGATCCTCGTCATGGGAGCGGCGCAATACAACTGCGCCCCTTCGCCCGATCTCCAGGCCCGGCTCGACGAGGCCCTGAAGCTCTACCACCAGGGCGACGCACACCTGATCATGGTGACGGGCAACAAGGAACCGGGTGACCGCTGCACGGAGGCCGAGTCGGGGGCCATGTACCTCGAGAGCAAGGGCGTGCCGGCCGCGGACATCGCCGAGGCCGGCGGCGACAACACCTACGAGAACATCGCCGACGCTGCGCCGACGCTCAAGCGCCGCGGCGCCACGACGGTGCTCGTGACCACGGACCCCTTCCACGAGGATCGCTCCATGGCGATCGCCTCGATCCTGTCGCTTTCGCCCTCGCCGACGCCCACCCGGACCTCGCCCATCAGGGGCTGGTCGACCGTGCCGTATTTCTTGAAGGAGACCGTGGGCGTCGGGCTGGGGCGGATCATCGGCTACAACCACCTGGAGTGGCTGCACGACGCCTAGGTACACCTAGGAACGGTGCGGTGTCGGGGTTAGGGCTTCAGCCTTTGGTCGACTCCGGGCCGGTGCCCGGGTCGGCGAAGCTGATCTTGACGACGGTGCCCAGCCCCGCGGCCGTCCCGATGCCGATGACGCAGCTCGCGTGCCCGTCGCTGCCGCAGTAGCCGTCGCCCACGATCCCGGTGTGGATTCGGAAGCGGGCGGAGAAAGAGCCGTTGCGCGCCACGCGGATCGCCTTGGCGTCGGTGATGTTGCAGTGTGACGTGTCGGTGGCCGGGCTCATGTGCCCGTGCACCACGGCGGTGCACTCGGTGGCGAACCAGGTCTGGGGGGAGCCGTTGTAGGACCGGACCAGCCCATGCCCGCTGACGGTGACGACTTGCCCGTTGACGAGGCCGCGATCGGGGGACACCTTCACCGAGACGGATGAGGCACCGGCGGGCACGCCCTCGGCCACGACGACGGCGGCGCCGAGCGCGAGGACGGCGAGCGCGGCCGCCGGCCACCGGCACTTCGGCCCGCGCGGCATCTCCCACCTCCGAATCACCACTCCCCCCGGGGGGATCCCGGAGCGCTGCATCTTGGCATCGTGCGGTGCCCGATACAACGCGGCACCCCTGGTCAGAGCGCCCGGCACCCGCCGTCGCGGCTGGCCCGGGAGGAGTGCTCGGCTAATCTGAACGTTCACCCATTCGGGGGTGGTGTAATCGGCAACACGACTGGTTCTGGTCCAGTTATTGAGGGTTCGAGTCCTTCCCCCCGAGCACGGCGGCCTCCGTCGCAGCGATCTTGTGCGGCGACGGACCCTCCGCTCGGCCCCATCGTCTAGAGGCCTAGGACACCACCCTCTCAAGGTGGCGACACGGGTTCGAATCCCGTTGGGGCTGCAAAGTAAGACCAGTTCAGAGCTAGAATCTGAGCAGTGTACAAAGGCCGCCAGCGTCAATTGCCCATCCTTTTGCCCAACTACTCAGGTAGGGTTGGCTGAACCAGATGGACGGACAAGGTGGAGGCCGCAGACATGCCGGGCTCGATGCGCCAACGAGGTGAGAACTCCTGGAACCTCAGGGTCTACGCCGGCCGCGACCCGAACACGGGGCGCAAGTCCTCCATCGAGCGAACGGTGCGCGGCAACAAACGCGAGGCGTCCAAGGTGCTCGCCGCCATGGTGGCCGAGGTTGATCAGCGCCCCATTGGATCGCTCGGCAAGGGAACGCTCGCGTCTCTCTGTCGCGAGTGGCTCGCATACGCCTCCCCCAGCTTCTCGCCGAAGACCGTCGAGACCACTCGGATGTACATCGAGGACCCGATCATTCCCGTCCTCGGATCCATACAGGTCGCCAAGCTCACGCCGGCGAATCTGGACCGCTTCTACCGCCAGCTGCTCGAGGTCGGCCGCTCCCGCGGGCCGTACGCGCCGGCCACCATCCGACGTGTCCACGGCATCATTCGAAGGGCTCTGGCTCAGGGTGTCCGTTGGGGCTGGATCATCCACAACCCGGCCACAGATGCTTCGCCTCCCCGGGTGCCGATGAAGGAGCTGAAGCCACCCGATCCCGATCAGGTCGTGCGACTCTTCCGGCTGGCCCAGGAGTCCGACCCAGAGTTAGCCACCTTCATTCTGCTTGCCGCATCGTCAGGGGCCCGGCGGGGCGAGCTTCTGGCCCTGCGCTGGAGCGACATCGACCTAGCCGGGGCAAGGCTCTCGATCGAGCGAGGCATCGTCCGGGTTGGCGACGACGTCATCGAACAGGGTACGAAGACGCATCAAAGTCGGCGGATCTCACTCGACGGCGGGACTGTCGCCGCGTTACAGGCCCACCGGGAGCGAATGACCCAGCGAGCCGGAGCTGCTGCCTCCGAGGTCACCTCCGAGAGCTTCGTGTTCAGCCATGCCGTCGACGGTTCGTCACCATGGCACCCCGACTCGACCACCCGGGCCTTCCGCAAGGTCTGTCAGCAGGCCGGGGTCACGGGCGTACGACTCCATGATCTAAGGCACTACGTTGCGACACGCCTTCTCGCTGCCGGCGTTGACGTGCGCACGGTCGCCGGAAGACTCGGTCATCGGAATCCGAGCACGACCCTCAACGTCTATTCGCACTTCGTCCCGGAGACTGACCAGGAAGCAGCGGAGACACTTGGACGCATCTTTGAAGATGCCGCACACCCCGACTCATAGCTTGGACGCCCAACTGCGCCGGAGGGTCTGTTTGGACGGGGGACTCACATGTCACCCGGAACGCGTCTCGAGCGGTGATGGCACGATCAAGCACAACTGAGGTGTACGGTGGACTCACTTGACCACGGGTCGCTACGGCCGCCCCGTCGAGGACGACTAGACGGAGTGCTCTCGCCAAGGCTGGGGCTCCGGAAACGGAGGAATAGTGAGTAACGTCGCGCTAATCGACGACATGGGTGTCCATGACGTCGGTTTCCTGATCGAGAACCTGGGAGCGGATGCAGCGCCGCTGCAGTACATCCGGGAACTCGTCCAAAATGAGTTGGAGTCGATCGCCCGCGCCGGTGTTAGCAACGGCCAAATTGAGATCGACTACCGAGATGTCAAGGGTGTACGGAAGTTGCGGATTACGGGCAACGGAACCGGAATGACGCCCGACGAGGTCGCCGACAACCTGAATCGGCTCTCTGCATCCGGTGGGGTCCAGGCCTTTGACAAGAATTTCGGCATCGGGGCCAAAATCACTGCCGGGACGCGGAACCCTCACGGCATCATGTACGAGGCGTGGAAAGATGGCATGGGCTCGTTGACCATGTTTGGTCGCATTGATGGTCGATACGGGCGACTTGGGTTCCGCAACGAGGACGACGGAACCGTCGACTACTGGCTGCCTCTCCCTGAAGAGGACAAGCCACCGATCATTTCGAAGCACGGCGTGTCGGTGATATTGCTCGGGCAGAACGACGAGGATGACACCACAACTTCGCCGCCAGGTGCTGACCTTCCATCGCAATGGGTTGCCGCGTACCTCGAGCGCCGATACTTCTCATTTCCGAGCCACGTCTCCTTGAAGGTCCTGCGTCCAGTCGAGATCTTCGATTCGGAACGCGGCACTCACCGTTCGATATACGACACAATCAGGGGTCAGCGCTACTACCTGGACCGGCACTCAGAGTCCCGCAACAAGGTGGAGCTTTCTGACGTGAACGCGACCGTATGGTGGTGGCTGCTGAATGACGAAATCACAAAGGGTGGAAAAACGTGGAATAACAGTGGCCATGTCGCCGCCCTGTATCAAGACGAGCTCTACGAGACCCGCACCCGTGGTGCCCGTACATCCGCTTTGAAGGACTTCGGCATTTACGCCGGCTTTGGCCGGATTGTGATCTACGTAGAGCCGCACGACGTACTGAAGGCGAACACGCCGCGGACTTCCCTGATCCTGAAGGGGAGTCGTCCTATCGACTACGCCGCGGTTGGTGCTGCATTTATCGACAACATGCCGCCGGAACTGGACAGCTTCATGGCGGGCCAGGTGACGGCTGAGCACGGAGACCACCGCAAGGCAATCCGCAAGAGCCTCAAAGAAGTCGAGGATGCTCTGGACGAGGCTCGGTTCCGGCGCTCCCAGCGAGGGAAAATCGACTTCTACGACCCGGAGCCGGGTGGAGCGCAAAGTCGAACCTTGTTCGATACGCAAGCGAAGGAGGACGGCGGGCGCGGCCGTGCCGACGACGCAGGAGGCCGCATTGGTGGCGAGTACCTCCGGCGTGCACGTGAAGAACGCGAACGGCGCTCACGCGGTGAACAGATCGAAGCTAATCCGTCGCCCAAGATCGTTTGGGACGAGAGTGGCTCTGCAATACAAGCCGGGCGGGCAGCAACCTATAACCCGCGTGTCCATGTAGTCACGGCCAATCCGAAGTTCGGCTACTTCCTCGACTTGATCGAGTGGGGAATGGAGGAAGCCAAGCACCGAGCAGCGAGCGAAATCGATGAGGCAACTCTCCGAAGCATCGTTGAGGATGAGGTCAAGCGGTGGTTCGAGCAGGCGCTCGCCGAAGCTGTAGTTGTGCTACGCCCAATGGCACACGACGCCAAATGGGGTCCAGTGGTTTACCAAACAGCGCTCTCGGAGGAGGGCCTCACGGCGGCGATCGTCTCACACCGTTGGCACATGATGAGCGCTATGAAGCGAGGATTGGCTGGGCGCCTAGGGACGAAGAAGGACGCTGTCGCATGAAGCTCCGATGCTCCAAAGGCGTGCGCCCGTGTCGCAGAAAATGCAAACCCAACCTGCTGGGATAGGCCCACGAGCCGAACTAACGGTCTTGAGTCGAAACGGGTCCACAAAGGAGTCACACAGTACGGAAGCAACTCCGGGCCCTTCTGACCCTCGAAAGGTCGTATCCGATCGAGAGAAGTTGAAGCGAGTGGGCTGCCGCCGTCAACAACGGGTCCTTTCCGAGCACCGCATGAGGAAGGGCCCGGAGCGAGCACATTGGCAGTCAACGGCCGTTCCCGAAGCGATAGCAGCACAACAGTCACGCAAAGCCGACTAAATCCCCTGGTTGCTGGAACATCCTGTGCCTACCATTCTCCTGGCGACATCCAGGGGAGGAAGGCGGATGGCGAACGACGAGAAGTGGCAACGCGCCCGGCTGTTCCCAGTTACGGGCATTGGGAATCCCAACGAGCAGGAGCGGCGGGGCTGTTCGGTGCTGCTCGCTGTCCTATCGTCAGTCAAGGAGTTTGGCCGCGCACTGACCACCCGCTGCGGCGCGCCAGCGGGTCCGATCGAGGCCTTCATCGAGGTGCCGTTCGACCTCGCTGGCAAGATTTGCCGTCCCGACGGGCTGATCCGGGTCACACGCGGCCAGCGGACTTGGACCGCTCTGGTGGAGACCAAGACGGGGCGCAACGATCTCGAGGCCGACCAGCTCACGAACTACCTCGACATCGCTCGGGAGCAGGGCTACGACGCCGTCATCACCATCAGTAACCAGGTGGCCACCACACCTGGCGTCCACCCCGTCAACGTGGATAAGCGCAAGACCCGCAAGGTGGATCTCCAGCATCTCTCATGGAGCCGCATCCACACCGAGGCGATCATCCAGCACCAGAACCACGAGGTTTCCGACCCCGACCAAGCCTGGTTGCTCTCCGAGTTCATCCGCTACATCGAGGACGCCAAGTCTGGGGCGCTCGACTTCGAGGACATGGGGCCTTCCTGGGTGACGGTGCGCAACGGCGCGGCCGCACAGACCCTGAGGGCCAACGACCCCGAGACGCCGGCGGTGGTCGCCCGTTTCGACCAACTGCTTGCGTTCTGCGGCATGCAGCTCTCTCGGCATCTGGGCGTCCATGTGTACCAACGGCTGTCTAAAGCAGAGCTCGACGACCAAGGGACGCGGCTGCAGAACCAGGCGGCCGAGCTTGCGAAGAGCGGCCAGTTAGCTGGAGCGCTGCTCGTCCCGAACGCCGCTGTGCCGGTTGAGATCACGGTGGACCTTCGCGCTAATCGAGTCGACGTCAGGGCCACCGTCGCCGCGCCGACCGATCGGCGCGCTTCAGCCCGAGTTACCTGGCTTCTCAATCAGCTGAAGGCAGCGCCGTCGACTCTCCAGGTCGTAGCCAACGTGGCACGCGCCAAGTCGGGCGGCCGCACATATGCTCTCGCGGCGTTGCTCGAGGATTCCAAGGCCATCGTTGAGGATCCGCACTCCGACATCCGCTCATTCACCCTCACCCTCAGTCAGGGCGCGGGCACCAAGCGCGGCCAGGGCAAGGGCTCGTTCGTATCCTCGGTAACCTCACTCGTCGACACCTTCTACGCCGGCGTCGTTCAGCCGCTCAAGCCGTGGAACCCGCCGGCGCCCAAGCCGAAAGCGCCAAGCGACGCTGCCGATGGCGCTCCGTCCTCGGTGCTCTCTACGACGGCCCACGCCACGCAGGTTGTCGAGGGCGCGCCGCCTCCCGCGTTGGGCACGAGGCCCGAACTCGCCCCGCCACCGGCCTGGCCGGCCGCGTCCGCTGCGGACTGAGACTCCACCATGTGGAATCAAGCAGCGCTCACGGCACACCTCGACGACGTCGAGGGCGCTGAGGTGGTCATGACCTTCGTCCAGATCGACGCGATCGTCGGCGCACTGCCAGCCTCGGCTCGGAAGCACAACGCATGGTGGGCCAACAGCACTAGGTCACAAGCCCATGCCCAGGCCTGGCTCGATGCCGGCTTTCTTGCCACCCCTCAGTTCGTTGAAGGCCAGGTGCGTTTCCGCAGAGGCGTCCCGAGCGCGCCCGGCTCTCGTACGCCTCGAACCGTGACATCGATACCTCCGCCGATCCCCGATCTCGTACCGACCGGAGAGGCCTATTGCGGTGAGGTCGCCTACAGCTGGCTCGGAGCTGGCGAGGCCACCTTGGCCAATGGACGACTCATTACGCCGGCGTTGGGGGTCGGCCCCGGCGTCTACCGCTTCACGCTGCTCGAGCCCGAAGGCGACGTCCGCAGCTACTACATCGGCGAATCCGACAATTTGTTCCAACGAATGAACGGGTATCGCAATCCAGGATCCACTCAACCAACAAACCAGCGGATCAACTCGATCCTGCGCGAGCTCATCGAAGACGGCGGGGCAGCACCCGTGTCGTTAATCCTCGGAGCAACCCTGGACGGCGAACCACTTGACCTCGCCCGCAAACCGGCCCGCCTGGTTGTCGAGAACACCGCTCTGTTGCACCTCGCCGCCCAGGGCGCAGCTGTCGAGAACCTGAGGATCGGGCCATGAGCGCTGATGTCGGCGCCTTGCTCGATGCCCTCTCTGTCTACCGGGCAGCCCGGATCGATCTTCTCGATAGCCTGGGATGCGCCGGCTCCAACCGCGACCCCTTCGCCGAATTCGCCGAGCGCATCGCATTGGCGGCCATCAGCGGGACCATGGCGGCGAGCCGTACCCAGAAGGGCTGGGACTTCACCGACCCCGACGGTCGCCGGGTCCAGGTGCGCTACCTGGCCAACCCCGCAGGGCCGTGGGTAAACGAGCACCTGGTCGACTTCCGTGGCGACCAGTGCGATCGCTATGCGCTGCTCGTTATCGAGGCCTTCGAGCCCAAGACGCTGGTGGTCTTCGACGCTCTGCACATGGCGGCTGTCGGCTCGGTGTTGGCCAAGCGCCACGGTGACCAGCAGCACACCCTGCAGCTGACCCAGCGCAATTACAAGGAGTTGCTGACCGAACGGGCCCGCTTCGCCAACCTCGGCGTCGTGGTCGTGGACCTCACGCGGAGAGTGGATGTCTGATGGTCTGGCCCGGAGCCGATGGTTTTCCGAGTCCTGACCCTGCGCAGTACCAGGGCTCCACGAAGCGTCCCTGGTACCACCCACGCTGGTGGTGGTCGATACCTGGGGCCGTCCTCGTAGTCGCCGGCGTCGCCGGCGGCGTGCTCGCGACTCGGTCCAATCCGTCCCCCACTCACGCGAACGCGACGGCGTCACAGAGTTCTTCGGGGGCCACGTCCAACACCGGCAATTCCGAGGCAGTCGGCACCGGCTACCTCGCCACTGAGCCCGACGGAGTGATCTTCTTGCAGTGGACGCAGACCGGCAACCAGCTGAGCGGTAGTGCACAGTACGACACGCTCGAAGGCACCCCGCCCAACTCCACGGTCAACACGCAGACGATCTCGGTCACCGGCTCGCTCAACGGATCGCAGATCACATTGTCGTTCAACGGTGGAGCCGAGGTCTTCGGAACGATCTCTGGTGGGTCCTTCTCGGTCAATTTCCCCCAGCAGAACGGCCAGCTTGCCCCGGTGCAGTTCACCTCTGCGACTGCAGCGCAGTTCAACCAAGCTCTTGCCCGTCTCCAAGGCAATACCGGTAGCGCTAACCAGAACGCCGCCGCCGCCCAGCAGCTCCAGAAGGAACAGCAAGCTATAGACGGCGCGTCACAGGCGGTGTCGAATGACATCTCAGGACTCCAGAGCGACGCATCTCAGCTCTCCGGAGCCTTAGGTGGCTTCGGGGGTGACATCGCCACCATGCAAAAGGACTTGGCGACTGTGGCCGCCCAGGAGCAGACCGTTATAACCGAGTCCCACAACGGGACAGACCCCAATCAGGTGTGCTCGGATTCCGACACCGATCAATCCGACGCCGATACCGTAGGTTCAGACGGCGACACGGTCTCGTCGACAGCGGACGGTGTCGAGGGCGATATCCGCACTCTGCGCAACGACATATCCGGCCTCCAAAGCGACTTCTCCACCCTGCAGAGCGATCAGGCGGCACTCCCGAGCTACCACGACGGGGCCCCCGGGCAAGGAGCCGTAAATGAGGCCCAGGCGAGTGCTCAGGGTGCGATCACTGCGGCACTCACCGAGGCGAACGGAGATATCGGCCAGGCCAACGGCTACGAGCAGCAGGCCACCGCCGACGCCGCGTCAGCTGCCCAGGCCGGCAACTGCGTCGGGCCGACGAGCCAGTACACCCAGCCGACGATCTCCTGAGTCGCCTTGGATCGCCAGCCGGTCAGACCCTTTCGCAAACACACCACTCAGACATCAGGAGGCCGTCAAGGGTGACTTTCGCAACCCGTTAACAAGGCCCGTGGATGTATACACACACTTGCACTGCACTGCAGTGCAAAGGCCACCCCGACCAACTGCCGGACTCTTTTCAGGGTGATTGACGATGCCACAGGGGAGAGGATTAGGCGCATCCAAGCCGGCCCTCATGGGCCGGCCACATCCATTGTGTCCACGGAATCAGGCCGAGCCGTCAAGGCGCGGCACCCGACATGTCGGGCGCCTCGGCTGCGCCGGCCTTGACTGCTCTGTCGCTCGCGCTGCGCCGGTTTCTCAAAATGCCGCCGCGGCACTCTGACCAGGCGTGTGGACATTTGTGTGGACATCGCTGTGGACATCCACAGTCATCGAAATGCGAACTCGATGAAGTTCTGGAGGATCCCCAGCTCTCCGCCCCGAGTGGGCCGTAGACGGTTCAGTTCACCCTTCACGATCGGGTCTGGCCTGGGTTGGTCACGTTGCCATGATTGCCTTTGCGAGTCGGACCGAAATATCATTCCTCCATCGGGAAGTGCTTCGGCGAGGAGGTCGCCGTGGTGGGCATTGACGACCGAAGTAACGATCGATAATCCGAGCCCGACACCTTGGGTGTTGCTGGCTCGTCCGTCGAAGCGCATGAACGGTTCGAACAAAGACGCCACTGCCCAGTTCCGGAATGCCGCGGTCCAGTGTTGGTGACGGTGATGTACAAAGCGTCGTTGTCCCCGCCGTCGCGACACTTACCCAGCCTCCGGTGAGGTTGTAGCGGACGGCGTTGTCGAGCAGGTTTGCGACCAAGCGCTCGAGCAGCGCTCGGGTCGCCAAGGGTCGGGGCTGCCGACAGGTCTGCGGCGATGGCAATGCTCGACTCTCTTGAGGGCAGGGACGATCTGGTCCATTGCGTCTTGGGCGGCGGCCTCGAGATCGACGAGCTCATGGGTGGCCAATCCTCGATCCGATCGAGCCAGGGTCAGGAGCCCGTCGATCAGCGCCTCGGATTGGTCGAGGGCCTCTCGTACGCGACCGACGAGCACTTCGAGCTGTTCGGTCGTCCGGGTGGGCTTGGCCATAGCCACGTCGATCAAGGTCCGCATGGAAGTGAGCGGTGTTCGCAGTTCGTGCGATGCGTTGGCCACGAACCTATAGTTGGCTGGCGAAGGCCAGATCGAGGCGATTCAACATGTCGTCGAAGGTGTCTGCGAGCTCTTGGAGCTCATCGTCGGGACCGTCGAGGCTGATTCGCTCGTCGAGACGCTCTTGCGAGGCACGCCGGGCGGCGGCCGTGACTTATGGAGGGGGGAGGAGGATGCGCCCTCCTATTGCCCATCCCCGACAAGCAGGCCACGATGGTGGCGACGGCTAGGGCGCTCCAGGGACCATATGAGCAGTTCGTGAAGATCCTCGGTGCGTTGATTGGCGGCTCCGAGGAAGTATTGGCACCGGGTCCGCCAAAGCTGGGTCAGTTCTTGAGGGTGTGATTCGCTTCAGCCGTCTGGCAGGTTTGGACAAGACCGGTGGGTCTGGAGCTAGGGGGGGGGTCGGTCCAAAGCTGCGGTCAACCACCGTGTAGATGGCCGCGCCGAACGCCGCGGCAATGAGGAGGAACAGTCCCGCGCAAGCCAGCAGGCGATCCGGGGCCCGAACGCTGCGGCGTCCGAGGATCTTGGGCCGCAGTCGGGGTCAGTGCCATGTCTAGGGGATCCGGTATCCGCCCCCGATGACCGTCTGGATCACCGGCGGCTCGCCGAGTTTCCGTCGCAAGCGCAGGACGGTGACTGCGACGGCGTTCGTGAACGGGTCAGCGTGTTCGTCCCAGACCTGTTCAAGGAGCTGCTCGGCCGTTACCACCGCCCCATCCGCTTATCACGAGCACCTCAAGTATCCCGAGTTCCTTTCGAGATAAGTGCACCGGCCGCCCCGCTCGGGTGACGGCCCGGCGGGTCCGATCGACGATCAGGTCACCGCGAGTGAGGAGCGGCGGGGTGGATGGGCTCCGGCGGGCCAGTGCCCGCACCCTGGCGACCAGTTCAGAGAAGTCGAATGGTTCGGCTAGATCATCGTCGGCACCCAGGTTCAGCCCCTCCACACGGTCCTCGACCAGAGCGGCGGCAGTGAGCATCAAGATGCGGCCGGTACTCTGCGAGTCCACGATCCGTTGGCAGAGGGCGTCACCGTGAAGCCGGGGAAGATCACGGTCGAGAACTACGACGTCATAGGTGTTCACAGTCGCCTTGTCCAGCCCCGTCGGCCCGTCATACGCGACGTCGACCGCCATCCCCTCCGTCGCGTAGGCCCTCGGCCACGGCGTCCGCCACGACCGAGTTGTCCTCCACGACAAGCACTCTCACATGCTCCATGGTGGCTCACCGTCGATGACATTGGGGTAACAACCCCTCGAACAGCAGCAGTGTCCACCTCCCGTGCCCCCGGGGGGTGGTGTTATCGCAGTGACATCCGGCACTGCAGTTTTCCTGCCAATATGGACAGCCCCGACACATGGCCCGAAATGACGAAACCACAGAAGAGCGACGGGCGCTCCTGAGCCGCGGTCGTGCCGCGGACGATGGGGAGTTCCGGGACGCTCCGCACCAGTGTGCTGCGGAACTCTCATGAGAGAGTCGCGGCAGCTTTCTCGATCGCCGTCGCACGGCAATAAGAGAAACGAAGGCTTCGGCATGAACGTTATCGAGGCCAACGACCTCGGCAAGCGCTACGGCAGCACGTGGGCACTCCGCGAATGCACGTTGGCCGTTCCCGATGGGCATGTGACCGCGCTGATCGGACCGAACAGCGCCGGCAAGACCACCCTGTTGAACCTGGCGGTCGGCCTCACGGACTCGACCGCGGGCACCGTCGCCGTCCTCGGCGGTAGGCGGGCCGGGTCGCCGGCCGCACTCGACG
>CAVXPD010000004.1:0-1173543 GCA_963763575.1 uncultured Acidimicrobiaceae bacterium | reverse complement strand
GCGATACGAGCCCTGTAGAAATACATCAACGGTTAGATCTGATCCCCTAAAGGCAAACTCGAGCGCCCCCTTGACCTTGGCATGTGCGGCTGCTGATCTGGCGGGACCGGGATACGCGGCCCAGCGACTCAGGATCGTGGCGGGGATGCTCAACGGACCTCCACGTAGGAAGGATTCTCACAAGGGTTCAAGCGTCCTCGAACAAGTGCTGTGCGTCGGAGAAAGTTGCGGCACGTCGAGGGTTTCGCACGCCGGAGGTTGTGAAGCTGCCATCTGACAATCGGTTGGTGAAATAGACACCTCGGATACCCGATGGCCTGCGACCCGATAATTGTTGCGTCACGACGGCACCGTAGTGCATCGGGCTTGTTTTCGGATCGAGTTGCGACACGTTTTGATACATCCACGAGAGGCTGTATTGCCCGTTTCTTTCTCTCTGCAAGTGGGACGCCAAAGTCAAAGACCCGGACTCCTCGGTATACAACGTGACACTAAGCAGCGTGGCTGTCTGACGGAAGACGAAGTACCCACTGCGGACGACAGCTGTGTCCGGGTCGTCTCGTTCTCGCCAGTTCGAGGTCAGTACCGCCTTCCAGGTTCCATCAAGCACCGGAATTCCAAAAGGTCCGACCTTCCACAACCAATGCTCGTAAATGGTTAGCGCCACCACAATCGCAGCAGGGATCCAAGATGTCCTCTGAAGAAACTGCTTCTCCGAGCCGAGACCCTCAAACAGGATGACCGCAGCAGCCACGTAGAGCGTGATTATCGCCGTCCATCTAATGGCTTTGGGATCAATCAACATCTTGTTCCGTTGTATCCGACTACTTAACTTGACCCCAAGCCAACAAGGCCATCAGCTTGGCGTCTTCGGGCGACCAGCTCTGCCCGTCCTTGAACAGCGTCTTCACGCCGTTAACTTCCATCATTCCGTTGCAGACCGGTGTGTCGTCGAGCATGAAGTACAGCCGCAGCATGAGATCGCGAAAGGTCTCGTGATACGACTCCCTCATGAAGAACTCATTGGGGCAGTTGTATACAAGGCACTCCATAAAAAAGGAAGGCAAGGGAACCAGGCTCGAGTTCGTGCGAACGAGGTAGTTCTCCATCCGCTTGAAGCAGCGGACCAGTTTTTTGAATCGCCGGCCCGTAGATTCGTTTTTCTCGACGCCGTTCGTGTAGTGCTGTTCTGGATAGTTAAGAATCTCCTCTCCCGAATCGCAGCGAATTGAAATCCCGGGCTCGAAATCGTCGACGTCCTCGTACAGTCGAATGGGAAAGCACGGGACGATGTCGGCTGGAAAAATCAGACTGCTCTCGTCAACTTTTTATGCATTTGTCGTTCCGATGAACGTTGGCGGATCCAAAGCGTTCTACGAGAGCTCGTTCGATATGGGTTTTGAACGTTTCTTGGTTCAAGGGCAAAGGGGCATCTATTAGCCCGAGCTGCTCCCTGGTCAACGATTTCGCCAAACCAGCTCGCTTCGTGAAGAAGATCCGAGCAATGTCGGGATCTTGGCCGCCATCCGTGAAATATTCGACTCGAATATCGACGTCCGACTCGTCAGAGGTGTCGGTATTGTTCAACTTCGAACCCTGCGCTCGTACTCTCATCATTGTGTTGGGCACAGGGTCGTAAGCTGACAGCGCTAAGCGAACCTGCTCGGCAGTCGCGTTCGCTCGGGCCTCCTGATCATCGCTGACGGGCTTGGACCAATCCCGGAGAGTGGCCTCCCAACTTCCATGTGGATTTGACATGCTGGCCTCGACTTCGACGGCCGGGCTCCGACATGCCGGCGGGATTTCGCAAGGCGAAATGCTATGAGGGCGCTGTGACATGCCTGCCCTTTGCCCACCCAATTGCCCAACTTTTCGATCGAATCGCAGCCGCCGCCGTGGATGGGCTGGACTTCCGCACCTCGCTGAGCTGGCCAAACGGCAGAGAGGCAAATCTAGTGGGCCAGTCCGCTCACTCTCTCAGGGTGGCGACACGGGTTCATCCCGAGGGGCGCACTCGGTCATCAGCGATTGACGAGGGGAAGGCAGGCGGCGTACGCGAGCACCAGGACGATCGCTTCCGAGCGTCGGAGCGTCGCCCCCCTCGCCATGGCGAGCCACGACGCCGCGACGCCGCGACAACGACAGTCATGAGCACGAGCGCGACATTTGCAACATGCGCCGAGTTCCCCGACGCGAGGAATCCGACGACGGCGCCACCGCCGAGGGCGATGAAAAGGTTGCCACCGAGGACGTTTCCGACGACGAGGTCGTGTTCGCCCTTACGTGCTGCTTGGATCGAGGCGGCAATGAGGGGCGCCGAGGTGCCGATGCCGACCAGGGTGAGCCCAGCCAACCCGGCGGAGAACCCGAGATGTCTCGCGACGCCGAGCGAGGAGGTCACCATGACCTCGGCGCCGCCGAGCATGAAGACGAGCATGCAGATCGCCCGAACCGACTCGATAGGCGAGTGTCGTGTCTTGGTGGAAGCGAACTCGGCCATCTCGGATCCGAGCGGATCCTCCCTTCGGTGTCCTTGTCCGAGCAGCAACGCCGCAATTGCGACGCCGAGCGCGACCAGCATGATCGCGCCCTTGACCATCGTGATACCCCCAATGGCGAGGAGGGCGAACAACACGACTGACGCGACGCTGATCGGCGCCTACCTCCGGACAGTTGCCGAGTCGACCTTCAAGGGGACGATCAGTGCCCCCACCGCCAAGCCCAGACAGACGTTGGCAACGACAGATCCCACCAGGCTCCCAATGGCCAGGCTGGGTGACTTGGCAGCGGCGACACCAGCAACGATGAGCTCCGCGATGCTGGTGCCGAGGCCGCCGACCAGTGCGGCGGCAACCGTCGGGCGGACAGGCACCGAGGCAGAGATACGTGCCAGGGCGATCACGAACTGATCGCCGCTGATGGCGAGCACAACCAGGCTCCCGAATAGCCCGACGAGGTCGAGCCACAGGGTGGCCTTCGAGGGAACCAGGAACGCAAGCATGGTGCCGACCAGGCTTCCCGGCGCCCCGAAATGAAGTTGTATCACCAAATCGTACTGTGAGAGTCACGGAACAACCGGCCGTTCAGCTGCGACGACGCAGCTGGGGCAAGACTGACCCCCGCCTCTCTTGGCAGTGGCAGAAATTCACCCAGAGCCCATGAGAGTTACCTTGCGGGTTTGCGTCGCTGGATGTCGAACCCAAGGTTCCCGAGAATCCGGACGGCGCCAGCCTTGCCGCCCTCGAAGTCATTTGAGGCAAGACGCTTGCCCGTGGCGAACTCGTACGCCGTTCCGAGTATCGCCTTGGGTGGATATGAGCGCTTCTCCCAAATGAGGTCGTAACTCAGGGTACGACTAAAGCCGTGTTCGGCAAAGAATTGCTCCGGGCCGAGCCGGTCGTACTCGCGAAGTGCTCGTACCACGTCCGCATGGGTCACTTGGCTCCAGGACACCATTGTGTGGATCCTCCTTTGCGGTATGTCGGTGTTTCAGTCGACTCGATCAGCGTCCATATACGTAGCTCAAAGACCCGAACCACCTCTACCCGGCGGTTCGCTCAATGAGCTGATGGGCGATCGCATCGAGGTCATCTCCGACATAGTTGGGCTGCGGACCGACGTCGAGGGGGCGTTGCCCTCGAGGAGGATCAGCGTTGCCTGCCAGCGGCGTCCGGGCCATTGAAAGTGGGCCGAGGGCGGCTGGTACGATATTTATGTGCTGAAAGCAACTATCGAGCCTGATCCCGCGTCGGGCCCGGCGGCCCTTCACGTCGACCGGTTCGACGAGGCGTTGCAAACCGTCGCCCGCTCCATCACCCAGGTCCGCCTGCACGAGCGGCTCCTGCGCTTGGCTGGCGTCCGGCTCGATCGGGCCGGCGCCACCCTGCTCTTCAAGCTCTCAGCAACGGGCGACTCGCTCCGAGTCACGGACCTCGCCGAGATACTGGGAGTCGACACCCCGACGGTGACCCGTAAGGTCCAGCAGCTCGAGCGCGACGGGATGGTCATTCGCCACACCGACCCCGACGACCGCCGAGCCTCGAGGATCCGCCTCACTCCGGCCGGTCGCCGGAGCATCGAACGGGTGCGGCGGGCCCGGCGGGCTTGGCTCGAACACGTCTTGCAGGATTGGGAAGACGACGACCTGTCTGCCTTGGCCAACCTGCTCGCTCGTTTCGCGGAGGATCTCGAGCGAGACCTGGACGACGCGCGTGACTGAGCTGACGACGGCCCCGGCAGATCAAGCCGAACAAGAGGCCGCCAGTGCCGAGCACCGCCGGATCTTGGTGATCCTCGGCGCGCTCATGATGGGGATGGCCCTGGCCGCGCTCGATCAGACCATCGTGGCCACGGCACTCCCCACGATCGCCGGCGATCTGCACGGTCTCAACCACCTGTCGTGGGTGGTGACGGCCTACCTCCTGACCACCTGCATCTCCACGCCGCTGTGGGGAAAGCTGGGCGACCTCTACGGCCGGAAAGCACTCTTCCAGCTGGCCATCGTGATCTTCCTGGTCGGCTCCGTGCTGTCCGGGCTGTCCCAGTCCATGGCCGAACTCATCGCGTTCCGGGCGATCCAGGGGATCGGGGCCGGCGGGCTGATGGTCGGCTCGCAGTCCATTATGGGCGACGTCGTGTCGGCCCGGCAGCGGGGCAAGTACATGGGTTACTTCGGCGTCGTCTTCGGCGTCACCAACGTGGCGGGCCCGCTGCTCGGCGGTTTCTTCACCGAGCACCTGTCATGGCGCTGGATCTTCTACATCAACCTGCCGCTCGGCATCGTGGCCCTGTTCGTCGTGGCCGCAGTTCTGCATCTCCCGGTCAAGCGGGTGCCGCACAAGATCGACTGGGCCGGCACGGCCTTCCTCTCGGTCGGCGTCACGTGCATCATCTTGCTCACGACCTGGGCCGGCTCCGAATATGCCTGGGGTTCGCCCGTCATCATCGGCACCGGGCTCCTCGCCCTCGTGACGCTGGGCGCGTTCTGCTTCATCGAGACAAGGGCGTCGGAGCCGATCATCCCGCTCTGGCTCTTCAAGAACCGCACCTTCACCGCCACCTCGGGCGTCGGGTTCATCATCGGCTTCGCCATGTTCGGAGCCGTTATCTACCTGCCCCTGTACCTCCAGGTCGTTCACGGAGCTTCGCCGACCCTTTCGGGCCTCGAGCTCTTGCCCCTGATCGGCGGGATGCTGATCACTTTCATCACGAGCGGGCGCATCGTCACTCGCACCGGGCGCTACAAGGTGTTCCCGATCGTGGGCACGGGTGTTCTCACAGTCGGCCTACTCTCGCTCACCGAGCTCGGACCGCATACCACTTACGGTGAAGTCGCAGTCTTCATGTTCATCACCGGGCTCGGCATCGGCCTGGTCATGCAGGTGCTGGTCGTCGCCGTGCAGAACGCGGTGCCGTACTCCGCGCTGGGAGTGGCCACGGCCACGGCGACGTTCTTCCGGACCATCGGGGGGGCCTTCGGGGTGGCCGTCCTCGGTGCCGTCTTCGCCAACCGCTTGGTCTCACAACTCAAGCTGCACGCCAGCGCGGCCGAGTTGAAGTTGGTCAGCGGTTCGAATGTGACGGCCAACCCGGCCCAGATCGAGCATCTTCCGGCCGCCCAGCGCGCCTTCGTCGTCAGTGCCTTCAGTCACTCGGTCGAGACGGCCTTCTTTGTCGCCGTGCCCTTTGTCGTCCTTGGCTTTGTCCTGAGCTGGCTCATCAAGGAGATCCCGCTGCGCACGACTGCGTTCGTCGCCACTCGTCGGTCCGACGATCCACAACCACAGGGAAGCGATGCGGACGGGGCTGCGATTGACGACTCTGCCATACCAACTCCGGTGACCAGCCCCGGCTGGGAGAGTCTGTAACTACCAATGTGTGTCGTGAGGTGGCCTCGGCGATAACCGGATCCCGTTCCTTCGTGGCGTGCAGGTAGCGCATAGCCGAGTGTGGCGTGGCGTGTCCCATCCGGTGCATGAGTTCGGGCAAGCTCGCGCCTGTCGCCGCGGCCAACGTGTCCGCGGTTTGCCGAAGGTCGTGCAGGGTCACGTCCGAACGTCCTGCCTTACCGCGCGCCTTACCGAAGGCCGCGCCGAGGACGTGAGGCCGACGCGACCATGCACACGGCCCCGGTGGGTACCTTCGTGTCACACTCTTCTTTATGCGCCTTGGGGTGGTGCCGTGGGGTACGAGCAGCCTACGCGGCGGGCTCGTTGCGGTCGCGCTGTCCCTGGCCGCCATGGGCGTGGCGAGCTGCGGCGGTTCCACGGCGGGCACCGTCGCATCTCGCACCCCTGCGGCCCCCAGCCGCACGTCATCGTCGGCGACCACCGCGGCGAGGACAGGAGCTGCCGCGTTGCACCTCAACTCCACCTCACTCGTAGCAGGCGGGACCGTTACGGTGAGCGGGACGCACTGTCCTCCACCGTCGGGCGGTGTGGTCGCATTGTTTCAAGACCCGACGAGCGGCCCCCAGGCCACTTATGCCTCCGGGTTCGGTCCCTTGACCCGGAGCACGGTGACGTCCGCCGCCAACGGGTCCTGGACGACGCACGTCACCATCCCGGCGGCGCTCATCGGGGCCGTGATTGTTGGCGCCATCTGTGAAGACACATATGGCAGGGCGCAGCTGACCTATCCGAAAGTGTCCGTCACCGTGACCACGCGATACCGGATGCACGTCGATCCCGCCAGCCCGGTGAAGCCGGGCACCGCGTTGACCGTGACGTCGGTGGGCGGAGGCTGCCCTGGAGCCTGGACGCCAGTGGTCAATTTGTGGAGCGCCTCGACCCAGCCACCGGACCTGCCCACACCCGACGCTGTCTACGGCCAGACCGGCGGCGGCCCGACGTGGACGCTCGTGCTCCCGGTGCCAGCAGGCACGGCGCCGGGTCGGTACTACGTGGTCGCCCGGTGCTCCTACTCACGGACCTTCCCGGTGACATACGAACCGGTGCCGCTCGTCATCGCGCCGGGCTGACCGGTGGGGCCCTCGGTTCTTCTGCGGCTTCGGCGCGATTAGCTCCTGCAGATTCAGGAGCAAGCCATTAGTTAGCATGTGATCGAGCTCCTCTCCTGAGAATGGATCGCTCACCGCACTCGATCGAGACGCTCGCGAGCAGCTGTGACGCGTTCGCGCTAATAGCGGCGCCAGCGCTCTTGGTCTTCTGGCGAGCGCAGTCTCTCGAGAGATTCGAGGACGTGATCGTGGTCGTCGTGGGGGACCAGTGTCATACGCAGGTCAAATCCGGCGGCCGTCAGCCATCGCATCAGGGTCGGAACGGTCGGTTGCCTTCGCCCAGACTCATATGCCGCAACTGTGGGCTGGGAGACGCCGAGGCGGTCGGCGAGCCCTTGTTGGGTCAGGCCGGCCTTGAGACGGGCCGAGAGGATCAGGCTTCCGGCGAGGCTCGGGCTGCTTTGGAGCTTCGGGGCCATAGCGCCAAGTATAGACGATTGTACATACGATCATCAACGATCGTCTATGAGACGAGTCCCTGGGAGCACGTCCTTTCGACCGGCCTTGATCGATCGGGATGCCATCCCGCATTACGCCATCGGAGAGCCGGCCCGCACCGCTGCCTCGGGTCACGCCTGGCAAGCCAGGAGCTCAACATTCTTCTGGGGAGTGGTGTCGTCGGGTGGCCGAATACGAGTTTGGTCGACGACAGGCCGATCGGCGAGCACCGCGGGTCGGTGCATGGCATTTCAAAGCCTGCCCCTACACTGGACAATCTCTCTTGACGGTCGGCTCCGTCGGCGGTCTCGAGCACCTCCCCATCTCCTAGTGCGTGCGATGATCATGTCCTCGTGACGACATTCGAATCGATCGAGACGCCAGCCCGTCGCCCGCCGAAACAGGAGCAGATGGATGCTTCGCCGGACATCGTTGAGGTGGTACCCGGCATTCTGCGCCTGCAGCTGCCCATCGATTTCACCGGGTTGGGCCACGTCAACGCGTATGCCCTCGAAGATGGCAACGGTTTCACATTGGTCGATCCGGGTCTTCCGGGCGAGGAGTCATGGAAAGCACTCCGGGGCCGCATGGACGCGGCGGATATCCCCTTGGAACGGGTCCACACCATCGTCGTGACGCATTCGCACCCCGACCATTTCGGTGGCGCGGGCTTGCTGGCCCAAGAGAGCGGTGCTGCCATTGTGGCCTCCGACCGATTCCGCACCTTCTTTGATCCGGTTGACATTGACGATCGCGAGCTCGAGGCAGCCGATGACATCGATGCGGACGAAAGTCCAATCCCGAGCATCCGCATCGAGCGTCCCGCGCCCTGGGGCGGGTCGACCGTCGGACCACCACCAGAAGCGCGCGCAAAAATGCTGGCCCACCAGGCTGACCTGTTCAAATGGTTCAAGGCTCCCAGCCCCTCGCAACGCGTGGCCGATTGTGACCACATCACATTGGGGGCCCGGGACTGGATCGGCATCTTCACTTCGGGGCACACCGACGACCATCTCTGTCTATACGACGAGGAGGGCGGGGTGCTGCTGGCCGGCGACCAGGTGTTGCCCACCATCACGCCGCACATTTCCGGGCTGATCCCGGGTGACCCACTCCTCATGTATACCGAATCGCTCGACCGCCTTTCCGACCTACCCCAGGTGTCTACGGTGCTGCCGGCGCATGGCCAGCCATTCCACGATCTGGCCGGCCGGGCCGCGGAGATCAAGCGCCACCACGACGAACGCCTGGATCGGCTGCTTGAGATCTGTGACGCCGCAGGCTGGGCCAATGTCGTTCAGATCTCACACGAGCTGTTCGCGCCGCGGTCCTGGGGCTCTATGGCCGAGGCCGAGACGTTCGCACATCTGGAGCGCCTGCGCGCTAGAGGCGCACTGCGGCGCCGCGAGGAGTCTGGCGTCCTGCTCTATCACCTTTGACGCGCCGCATTACGGAATCAGATCAGGATCCCGACCGGGCAGCCGGTCAGGGTGCGCCGGACCTGACTTGCCCATCCAATGGCTCCCAACTGTCGACCCATATTTGGTCCGACCGGGCAGACAGGCTGGACGAGCGCAAAGCGCTGACCTGGGCGGGGCAGTACCGCTTAAGACCGTGGACGGCCCTACCCGCGCTCTCAAGGTGGCGAAACGGGTTCGAGTTTCGCTGGGGCTGCAAACAAAGTGCCAGGTAGAAGGGCTTAGAACGGAGTTTGCCCGCCAGCGGGTTTCGGTTTGCTGTAACCAGTATCGGTATTAGCGGAGGTGAAGCACAACACAGCCGTCTGGGTATTGGTCTGGATATTCGTGGTCGTAGGGGTGGCGGCAATCGTCAACGCCGCCGTGACACCTCAGCTCTGAACGATCCTCGTAGAGCTTTCGGCGTCGCTCGTCGATGTCCACGACGTCGGCGACCGGGCGCAGCTCCGAGAGTGCTCTGAGATGACCCTGTCCCGGTCCTTGGTGGCGTGAAGGTAGCGCAGCGCAGCATTCGGAGTCGTCTGGCCCATGAGGTACATCAGCTCCGGCAGCGTCGCCCCTGTAGCGGCTCAGGTGTCTGCTCTCTGGCGTAAGTCGTGCAGCGTGAGCGTCGGCCGTTGAGCAGCAAGTTGAGTATCACGGAAGGCCTTGGCGAACACGTGTGGCCTTGACGCATCCCCGGATCGTTCCCCGGTGAAGATCCAGGAGTCGGCAGCAGCACCGACGTAGCGGCCGAGGTGGTGCTTGACGTTGGGCTTGATGCTCGCCGGGAAGTGGACAACACGCTTGCCAACCTCTGTCTTGGGATGTTCGCCCAACGGGCCGCCGTCCTCACCTCGTTCGCCGTGGTCGACGCTGCGAGCCACCCTCAGGGTAGCTCGAAATCCCGTGGCGGCTTGTCGATCCCGGCACCTTCGATCTTGCGCGGGTTTTTGGCGACGGACATTCGGCCGTCCTCGATGGCGGCGAGGACGACTTGTCGCAGCAATCGGTGGGCACTGTTGGCGGTCGCCGGGTGCTTGCGATGCAAGGCCGCATACCACGATCGACCTGAGGCTTGGTGAGCTTGTCGAGAGGCTTGCGGCCGTGGGCCGATATGCAGCTTCCAGATGCTCTCACGGTTCCGCCGAGTCTGGGGAGGCTGCAACCCCCTCGATCCCGGGTCACCACCTTCGGGCGGGACTACGAGGTGCCAAACGCGTCGACGTCGCCGGCCCGTGCCGGTGGCATCAGGTCCGCTCTTCCCACTCTCCAAACCACCACTGCCTGCTCGTACCTCCACTGCTCCCCGTATAGACGTCGACCCGGTACCGAACTGGGCGGTCGGTCGCCGACCAATTCCCAATTTCGCGGCGTCTACATCAACGGCTTGTGACAAGGCCAATCAAAAGGAGAATTGAAATGGGAAAGATCGTGATGAGCGGTCCGCAGAACGTCTCGCTCGATGGAGTCGTCCAGGACCCCGATGGTGCGGAGGGCTTCAGGCTCGGCGGCTGGTTTGTCGAGTTTGGGGGCAAGGACCTCGAAGAGTGGAACAGAGTGGCGCTCGACGATGCGCTGGGCGCGCAGGCATGGCTGCTAGGTCGGCGGAGCTACGAGTTTTTCGGGAGTCGGTGGCAAACTCGGAGTGGCGAGCTTGCCGACAGGTTGAACCGTATACCTAAGTATGTCGTGTCCTCCACCCTCGAACATCCGGACTGGAACAATTCGAGGATCCTAAAGGGCGATGTAGTGACAGAGGTGTCGAAGCTGAAGCAGGAGGTGGACGGAGAAATCGTCGTCCCAGCCAGCTACCAACTCGGGCGCACCCTCATGGAGCACGACCTGGTCGACGAGCTGCGCTTAGTCATCTTCCCGGTCGTCCTCGGGGCGGGAGAGCGGTTCTTCGGTGAAACCGGCATCAAGCAACCGATGCGCCTGATCGGTACGGAGACCATCGGTGATGGCCTCGTTTTCGTCACCTACGAACTCGTCCGGAACGCCTGATCCAATGACAAGTCCACCTGGAGCTGACCCGGCCGTCCTCGCCGGTGGGGTTACAGGTTCAACCCCCCATTCAGAAGTCTGCAGGTTAGGGCCGATAGGCGGGCACCGGCCTTGCCGCAGAAACATTCCCAACCGCACCGGCGTAGGGCACCAGGGGTGCAACAGGTCCGGACTGCCTATGATGCAGGTCGGGACGACCCAGAAGCGCGAATCCCAGGGATCACGTGGACATATTCAAGGAGTTCACTTTCGAGGCGGCCCATCGGTTGCCGAACGTGGAGCCCGGGCACAGGTGCTCGCGATTGCACGGGCACTCGTTCCGGGTCAGGGTGCACATCGACGGCCCGGTCGACCAACAGTTGGGCTGGGTTCGTGACTTCGCCGACATCAGCGAGCCGATGCAACCGTTGCTCGAGCAGCTCGACCATCACTACCTGAATGAGGTAGAGGGACTGGAGAACCCGACCAGCGAGCGGCTGGCCTGCTGGATCTGGGAGCACCTTCAGCCCGGCTTGCCCGAACTGTCCCAGGTGGTGGTACAAGAAACTTGTACCACCGGCTGCATCTACCGCGGCGAGTGAGCATTCCCGGTGAAGGTGCCCACCGGATCGTCGTGCTGGCCAGCGGCGGCGTGGACAGCGCGGTGCTGGTGGCCGACCAGGGCTCACTGGGCCGGGTGGTGCAACCGATCTACATCCGATTTGGGCTGGCCTGGGAACGTGCCGAGGAGGAGCACCTCCGCCGGTTTCTCGACTCGCTGCCGGCTGACTTCCTGGTGCTGCCGCTCGTTTCACTCGAATTCCCGGTGGCCGACGTGTATGGCTCGCACTGGAGCGTGTCGGGAGCGGAAGTGCCCGACGAGAACACGCCCGATAGTGCGGTCTACCTTCCGGGACGCAACTTGCTGTTGCTGGCCAAGTCGAGCGTCTGGTGCGCGCTCAACGACTTCGCCGTCATCGCGCTCGGCACGCTGAAGGGGAACCCGTTCGCCGACAGCGGGGCGGAGTTCTTCAACGGGATCGCCTCAGTGGCGAGCCTGGCGCTCGACCGGCCGCTATCCATCCTGACGCCGTTCGCCGGGTCCAACAAAGACGAGGTGTTGGAACGTGGCCGGCATCTGGCGCTGGAGCTCACCTTCTCTTGCATCGATCCCGACAAAGGCATGCACTGTGGGCGCTGCAACAAGTGCGCCGAGCGGCGCCGGGCGTTCGCCGCATCGGGACTGCCCGATCGGACCGCCTACGCGGACTGCTGAGCACGTGGCCCGGATTTACGTGGCGCCGATTTCCTTCGGTCTCGGGGATTTGGTCGTTTCGCTCCCCGTCGTTCAGGCCGTGATCGCCCATAGTCACAGAACGGGTGACGAGACCTGGCTGGTGGCGCGGTCGGCCTCACAGGCGCGACTTTCCGAGCGGATTCCCGGTCTCGCCGGCTGCGTCGACGAGGAGACCTTTTCGCCCGTGTCCGGTGATCGGATGGTCGATCTGCGCGATCATCCGCTCCAGCGGGACTACTGGTGGGGCTCGCCGGAGTTCGAGGCGGCCTTTGGGTCGCTCGACATCAACCAGATCCTTGAACGGATCGCATGTGACTTCGGCATCGAGGCCGACTTCTCGGCCCCGACGCCGCTTCCGTCCTCGCTGGTGCCCGGGCTCGACCGCACCGTGCTCCTCGTGACAGAGACGGACGGCCCCGCCAAAGCCTGGCCGGCCACCAAGTGGGAGTCGCTTGCGGCACAGCTGCGCCCCCGTTTCGACGTTCGGCGGGTGACTCGGACAATCGCAGTCGGAGAGCTCGACCCGCTCGCCGTCCCCGTGTTGCCGGTCCCGAATCCCGAGGCGGCCGTTGACGCCCTTTCGTCGTGTCGCGGTGTCATCGGGATCGACACCGGGTTGACCCACATTGCCGTGCAGCAGCGAACGCCGACCGTCACCATCTGCCGGCATGGTTCGATGTACTTCCGTCCCTGGTCCCACGCCCGCGCCTTGCGCGGTGCGCCCTGCGATGTGGCCTGTTCGGCCGAGGAGCGCGCGTGGGCCTACAACGACCGAGTCAGCCTCCGGGGCTTCCAATGGCGGCCCCGAACGTGCCCTTCCGGGCAGCAGTGTTTGGCCGTGACACAACCCGAGCAGGCGTTACGGCTGTTCGATGAGCTGATGTAACAGTGGCGACAGGCGCTGGGAAGCCAGTGGAGGTGGATGCTCAGGCCGAGGCCGGCGTGCGGAACTCTCAACCGGAGGGGATCGGGCGGATCGCCGATCTGCGCCACTCGGTGGCCTGGAACAACCTCGGACGGAACGTCGTCTTCGCAGACCGGCACTGGCAACCAGTCGCCGTCTTCGGCACCACCTCCTTCGCAGACGACGAGCTCTCCCAATACGACTTCGACGTGCACGCCATTCTCCAGCTCGCCGACCAGGGGGAAGGCCTGGTGGTGACCCTGAACCACCTCGGGTCGGTGCTTGGCTTCGCGGCGGAGGAGGTGACATCGTCAGGCAGTTCCGCGCCGGCGCCCTCCCCCTCGGGGTCGGTCAGGCTCGTCCAGCCGGTGGTCTCCACCTCGTTCGCCGACGATCTCGAGCGCACAGTGGCGGTCGGTGCTCGTCTGATCAGCTCCCGGTCGGCGTCATCTCCGGACGGCGGCCTACTGGTCTCAGAGCCGATACACACGGGCTTCGGGAAGCCCGCCCTCGACGCCGAGGTGGATCTCGAACGCTGGGGGCGGGTCACTGCCCTCAGCTCCTTTCGCATCGGCCGCGACCAGCTGGTTGCGGTGGGCGGCGAAGGCCGAGCCACGCTTGTCGCGCTGGACGAAGGGCGGCTCGGACACAGGCGGTTCGACGTTGACTTGCCCATCCGGGCGGCCGCCTTCGCCTGGGACGGCCGACTCCTGTGGGCTGTCGGCAGCGAGCTCACTGCCTCGCCCGTCGACGACTACAGGTGGCAGGACCTGCACGGGGGCAGCTATGCCGGCCTCGATCCGTCGAACGGCCAGATGGTTTTCGTCGGCGACCTGCCCGACGAGGTGGCCTGGGGCAACGGTGGCGTCGCCGCGGTGATCGCCGCAGGTCGGCTCTGCGCGGTAGGGAGGACCGGACGCCTGCACTGGCTTGCTGATCCCAGGACCGGCCGGTTCGCGTCCACCTCCTCCCTGGCCCAGTCGTCGCTCGGCATCGCCCACGCGGCCACCGTCGGTGACCGCGTCCTCTATGGATTCAACCGAGGTGGCTACCGTCTGTACGCGTCACCGCGCGCGAGCTCTCATGTGCATAGAGCTTGAAGTGCTCATAGGGGACGAAGCGCCGCCGGCCCGCCCGCACGTCCTCGAGCAAGGCGTCGATAGCCGCCGCCAGCTCGTCCAGCTGACCGGTCAGTCGCAGCAGCCTCCGGCCGAGGTCTCCGCCGCCGTTCCCGGCCAACCGGGCGGCCAGACGAGTTCGGTCCAGGCGGATCGCCAGCACCGATAGCCGGTCGAATGCCATGGCCGGACTCTCGGTCGAAAGGGTGGCGGTGGCCGACTGGACCAGCGCGGCATCGATAGCGGCGTCAACGCGCTCGGCAATGCGGTGGCGCTCGAGATTGAGGCGGTCGATCGAGCGCTTGGCCCTGGCGACAGTGGCATCGTCGGTTCCACGAATCCGGCTGACGTCCTCGAGCTCCCACTGCCGCAGGTTCGAGCGGAGGAGCTCGAGTAATAGCTGCATCAGCTTGTCGGGATCGGGTAGGTCTGAGACCCTCCGGTCCGACGGTTGTCGGTCATCTCCGGGTGCTTGGGTTGCGAGCCAGCGGCGGAACCGGGTCACCACCTCGTTCGCGGGTGGTATGGGCGAGGCATTGACGGTCATCGGGACTCGGCCGCCAGGTGCCGCAGCACGGATCTCGCCGCCAGCGATCCCTGCCCCATTGCGGTGGCGATCCGCCAGTAGGCGCCGGAGACGACATCGCCGGCGGCGAAGACGCCCAGGCGTGAGGTCGCCAGCGTCTGGTCGACCACCACAGCGTCGGAGTCGTCGGTCTCGAGCTGGTCCCGAAACAGGTCGGTCCGAGGAGCTTTGCCGACCTTTACTAGCAGTCCGCCGGCTTTGACCGACCGACGCTCGCCGGTGGCGACGCGCACCAGCACCACCTCTTCCAACCGGTCGTCCCCATCTACGTGGTCGAGCGCCCAGCCGCCGAGGTCGGTGATCTGCGGATCGTCGCGGAGCTGGCCTGCGATGTCCGGCCGCGAGTGCAGTCGTTCGGAGCGGTGCACCAAGGTGACTGGGGACTCGGCCCGTGCGAGGGACAAAGCGTCGAGAGTGGCGTTGTCCCCGCCGCCGATCACCACCACTGGGCGCCCGGAAAACCTGTCAAGATCGGAACCCAGGTCGTAGGTCACGTCTCCGCCGAAGGCGCCGTCGGTGGCGGCCGGTAGCCGCCGGAGCCCCACGCCGGTCGCGATCACGATGGTGTCCGCGGTGAGCCGCCGGCCGGCTGACTGCACCCGCCGCTGGCCCAGGTCGATCCGGTCGACCGCCCACGATCGGCGGGCGCGGTCGCCGAGGATGGCCGCGGACCGCTCTACGGACAGCGGCAACGGCTGCTCGTCGTTGTAGGCACCGGCCGCCACGTTGCGTACGTGGAATGGGATCTCGGTGATCTGGCCGCCGAGGTCCGGTTGCATCTCGAGAACGATCGTGTCCAGTTGGATGTCGTAACACTCGAGAGCGCAGCTCAAGCCGGCCATCCCCCCGCCGATGATGACTACTTGGTGGTGCTCTTCGGTTCCCGCGAGCTCGGCGCTCACCAGACCGAACCTATTGGACTTGCTGGTTTCGATCCACCGCCTTGCCAAAGGACCTGGTCGCCTCGGCTCACATCCGAGGTGCCCTTGAGGTCATCGCCGATTTATTGGCCCGTTTACTGGGCCATGGCAGGCTGCTGGGAGGCTTGCTGATCTCGATTCCTCCATCAACCAAAAGTGGAGACAGGTGCGACGGCAGATGGCTCGACGATCCCGACCAAGGCATCGGTTAGGCATGCCAGGGTCGGCGTCGGGTCCTCTGGCCTGTGACGATGATCTGGTGGTCAACGGTGGCCAACAGGATCATGTGGCCTTCACAGAGAGTGACACCTGGTCCAGCACCCGGTTTGGATTGTTCGGGTCGAGCAGATTGGGCTCTGTGACCATCTTCGGAGCGACGCGTCCGCTGTTGGTGTCATGCCCACCGCGCGACCACGACGCCGCGGCAGCCAGGAGGCTGGCCAGGATGGCGAAGTCGAGCGCGGCATGGAGGCCGCTCCGGAAGGGGGCGGCGATCAGCCCGGGAAAGAAGCTCCGACCGGTGAGCACCGCTTGCTGGGAGGTTCTGAGATGGGACAGGACCCCTGGTCCGATGAGGTGCTGAACCGGGTTGTATCCCAAGAACGCCGCGAAGAGCGTTGACACCGGCGGGAGGTGCGCGGCTTGTGAGGCCGCGCGAGTCGACACACCGTGCGCGACGAGTCCGTGATAGAGGCTGGTGGACAACGAACCGGACAACCCGACGATGAGCAGCGTGAAGAAGATGCCGATGGAAAGGACCTGGGCCGAATTCTGGAAAGTCGTATTCATACCCGAACCGGCCCCACGGTGCTCGGGCGGCAGGCTGTTCATGACGGCGGCTCGATTGGGGGATCCGAACATGGACATGGTGAGCCCGGTGACGAAGAGAATGAGAGCGAAGACCCAGTAGCTGAAATCGATCGGCAAGAGCTCGAGCAATCCGAAACAGATGGCGGAACCGACCATTCCGCCGGTGGTGAAGGGCCGGGCTCCAAACCGGTCTGAAAGGATGCCAGAGATTGGACCGGCGATGAGGAATCCGGCGGTGAGGGGCAAGATTGCCAAGCCAGCCCAGAGCGGGGTCCGAGCAAAGTCGTAGCCATGGAGGGGCAACCAAATCCCCTGCAGCCAGATGATGAGCATGAACATGAGCCCGCCGCGGCTCAAGGCGGCGAGGAAACTGGCGAACACCCCGGCACTGAAGGCACGGATCTTGAAGAGCTGAAGGCGGAACATCGGGTCCGCGACTCTGGTTTCGATGAAGCCAAAGGCGATGAGCAGGACGACACCTGAGGCCAGACACGCCACCACGAACGGGTTGGTCCAGCCCATCGTGTCGCCCCGATACGGCTCGATCCCGTAGGTAATGCCGACCATGAGCAGCACCAGTCCGAGCGCAAACGTGATGTTGCCCGGCCAATCGACGCGGGCGGGTCGCCGCTCACTCAGTTCTTGCAGCTTCAGATAGCCCCAGACCGTGCCAAACAGACCAATTGGCACCGAGACCAGGAAGATCAACCGCCAGTTGATCGGAGCGAGAATGCCGCCGAGCACCAAGCCGATGAACGTTCCGCTCATGGCCGCCGCTTGATTGACGCCCATCGCCAGACCCCGCTGTCCGAGAGGGAAGGCGTCGGTCAGAATGGCGGCCGAGTTTGCCATCAGCATCGCCGCGCCGACTCCTTGGAATATACGCAACACGATGAGCCAGATTCCTGCGGCGTCTCCCGATAGCCAGGTCACGGTGAGCAGGAGCGAGAAGAAAGTGAAGATGGCGAAGCCGAGGTTGTACGTGCGAACTCGGCCGTAGATGTCGCCCAGTCGGCCGAGTGTCGTCACCAGGACGCTGGTGACGACAAGAAAGCCCAGAATCATCCACAGCAAGAAAAAGCTGTTTCCGGCTTGGAGAGGATCGATGCCGATGCCCCGAAAGATGTCTGGGAGGGCGATGAGGGTGATCGAGCCGTCGATCGTGGCCATCAGCATGCCCAGGGTCGATATGAAGAGAGCGACCCATTTGTAGTTAGGAGAGAGCCCCGCGCCGATGGTTGATCCCGTGCCCGGCGACAGGGTGGTTGGACGAGGTGCGAGGCGCGTCGGGGCGCTCACTTCGGTGTCGTTTCCTCGATCGCGCTACCCATCGCCCAACGGCCCCTCCCCCAACAGCGCAGCCAGCTGATCCAACACCGCAACGAGGCCGGGCAAACGACGCTGCCCTGATGGGTTCAACTGGCTCATCGCGTTGCTCAGCACGGCGACCCGGCGGTCACGAAACGCCGCGACCTTCCGTTGCATTGTCGGCGTGAGGACGAGCCGGGCAACCCGCTTATCGTCGGGGTCGACCTGGCGAATCAGCAAGTGCTCGTCGGTGAGTTGGCGGACCAAGGTGCTGACTGTGTTCGGCGCCAAACTGAGTTCCTCGGCGGCTTCGTTCACCGACAGTCCGGGTCGCCGCCACACGACTCGCACCAGGTCGATCTGAGAGCTGGTCAGCGTCGAGAGCTCGACCGGGCGTCCGGCCAGTAGCCGGCCGCTCCTCCGGATCGACGCCATCACGTTCAGGAGTTGATCGGCTAGCTCCCGAAGCTCCTCGGTCCGCTGGACGTCCACCCTGGAGTCGGCGCGCTGAAGGGTCGGAGGAGACGAGGCTGCCACCCCTCCAATGTATCTCTGATATAGAGGTATTCGTGCAGGGACCGCCTGACCAGCACCGAATCGTTCTGGAATGGCCCGGGCGCCGATGGGAGAGCGGTCTCTCTCTCGCCGGATGGGAACCGAGGTGGAACCGTCCGGCCTCCAGCATGATCGCGATCACAGAATAGAGAGGCCAGGAGCTATGAGCTACGAGAAGGTTCCGATCCGCACTCACGATGGCGAGTGCCCGGCATACGTGTTCACACCGTCAGGGCCCGACGGGCATCCGGCAGTGATCTTCTATATGGACGGGCTCGGTATTCGGTCGACGATCTTCGAGATGGGGCAGCGACTGGCCGACCACGGCTTTGTCGTGCTGGTGCCCGATCTGTACTACCGGGCCGGCCCGTATGAGGCGCTGGAGCCCAAGAAGATCTTCGCTTCCGGCGACGTGATGGGCGCGATCGGTCACCTGTTCGCCTCGACCGACAATCGTCGGGCCGCCGAGGACACCGAGGCGTTCCTCGCATACCTCGAGGGCCGTTCGGACGTCGCTGGAACCAAGGTGGGCACGACCGGCTACTGCATGGGAGGGCCGATATCGCTGACCGCGGCGGGAACCTATCCTGAGAGCGTTGCTGCGGCAGCCAGCTTCCACGGCGGCAACCTGGCCACCGACTCAGATCTGAGTCCCCACCGGCTCGCGCCCCGGATGGCTGCCCGGGTCTATGTGGCCGGCGCTGACAACGACGACTCCTACCCGCCCGGGATGGCAGCACGACTCGACCAGGCGCTGAGCGACGCCGACGTTGATCACCGCTGCGAGATCTATTCCGACGCGCTGCACGGCTGGACTATGAAGGACTTCCCCGTTTTCAACGAGGCCGCCGCCGAACGCCACTGGGAGGAGTTGGTAAGCCTCTTGGCCGACACGCTCGCCTGAGGTGAACGGATCCCCGACGATCGCAGCGGCCAGGCGGCCATCGTGAACTCGCGGGGTTCAGAGGTCCCGAGTTGGTGGCATGTTCGCAGAGACGATGAGGTGACACCGCTGAGGCCTTGACTTGGTCCCCCGCCTGCCGCTTGGCCGATCGAAACCGCCGCCTCGGAAGTTTTAGGCGAAAGTGCGTGTTGATCTTGGCGTGGTTCCTCTCTCAGTGCTCGACCTCGCCACAGTGGCCACGGGGTCAGACCCAGCCCAAGCCCTGCGGGAGACTTTGGAGGTTGCGCCAGAGGTGGAGCGACTCGGGTACCACCGATTGTGGGTGGCGGAGCATCACGGCATGCCCGCGGTGGCTAGCTCCGCTCCAGCCGTCCTTATCGCACACCTGGCTGCTGCCACGACCAGCCTGCGGGTTGGCTCGGGCGGCGTCATGTTGCCCAACCACGCCCCACTCGTGATCGCCGAACAATTCGGGACTCTGGAGGCGCTGCACCCAGGACGGATCGACCTGGGACTGGGGCGTGCTCCCGGGACCGACCAGCGAACGATGCAGGCACTGAGGCGCGCGGACGTGCACGCCGACACGTTCCCCGATGATGTCGTTGAGTTGATCAATTACCTCTTGCCAGGCGAAGGTCTTCCAAGCCGCGTTTTCGCGAATCCGGGCCGCGGCTACCTTCCCGAGGTGTGGCTGCTCGGCTCCTCCCTCTTCAGCGCGCAACTAGCGGGAATTCTGGGGCTTCCGTTCTCCTTCGCGTATCACTTTGCCCCGAAGCTCGTCGACGCTGCGCTCACGACGTACCGGTCGAACTTCCGGCCATCGGTACTGCACGCCGAGCCCAGGGTCATGGTGGCCGCGTCTGTGCTCTGCGCGCCGAGCGAATCCGAAGCGCGCTGGTTATCGGGCTCGACCGCTCTCAGCATTTTGCAGCTGCGGACGGGACGCCTGGGTCCGCTGCCCTCTCCACAGGAGGCAGCGCATTATCCATTCACGGCCGCCGAGAGGTCGATCGTCCAGGAAGCCATGTCCACCCATCTCATCGGTGACCCGGACGCCGTCACCGATGGCCTCCGGCAGCTCCAAGGTCGCACCGGCGCGGACGAGATCATGCTCTCAACGCGATCCCACTCATATGAAACACGGGTGCGCTCACTCTCGCTGATCGCGAGGAGTTGGGGGCTGGTTGCGTTGGCGTCGGATAGCGACGATCGCCACGACGGGGCTGCTCCTGGCGCGTCAGGCCCGCCGGTCAGGCGCTGAACGCGCAGCTGGCACGCCGTATTGACCCTGCTGGACGAGATTGGGCTCCCGCGGGCCCCGCGGCGTCAGGTGTTCAAGGCCAGCCCCTCAAGAGGCCACACCCAAAGCCGACGCGTGGCCACCGTGGCGTCACCGACCGCGCTATGGAACACTGAACGAGTGGCCGAGTCACCGCGTCCGTTCGTCTTCGACGTGGCTGCCGTCCCCGGTGTGACCAACGAGGAGATGCTTGCTGGAGTGCCCGGCGCCGAGGACCTGTTCGAACTGCTGGGTCGGGATCTCGTCACGCGCACGCTGGTTCAGACGGACCGGCTGTGCGTCTACCACGAGTCGGCCAATCCGGGGGAGCGGGTCAAGCCGCATCGGCACGGGACCTACCAGGTCAACTACGTCCTCCGTGGAGAGTTATGTTTTGGTAGCCAGCGGGTTACGGCCGGAATGGGCTATTTCTCGCCCGACGCCTTGTACTCTTGGACGGCGGGAGACGAGGGAGCCCAGTGGATCGAGATCCACTCGGGACTGGGAGGCATCTACACGGATCGACCCGACCCGTAGCCCCCTTATTGACCGCCTAATCCTGTATGTTCGCAAGAGACGATTCAAGCGGATTTCGTCCGAACTGCCACGCCATCCACTTTGATTCTGCGACGACCACAAACGTTCGAATTGCGCCCCGACGACGTTTCGGTCAGATCCGAAGGAAACCAGAACCCGATGGTCGAGCCGAGGCAGGACCCGGCAACAGCAGAGGTGAGGGCATCCGCAGAACACCTAGACGGCTGGCTAGGGGTTCGTCACTCGTCAGCTCAGGGGACGTGAGCTCGCCACCTCGAAAACAGTGATCTCAACACTCCGAGGGACCGGCCTGGTATCGCCACCGGGAGGAGTCGCCCTCGGTTTCGCGAGATGTTGTTCCAGGTGGTCCATTGATTCCCATCGCTCGGACAGAACCGCGCGCTCGGGGTCGGCCGGGTCGGCAGCGATCACATATTCGAGGCAACCTTCTTCCTGCCTGGAGGAGCGCATTGCCTCGACACTTGTCTCGACGAACCTCTCCCGCTCATTCGGATCAAGTGAGAACACTCCCTGCAGAATCACTGTGGTCATCCGCCCTTTATAGGCGATCACTCGATTGAAGGCGGGTCCGGCTAGAGATCGCTCACGGGGACACCTCGCAACAAGAGCGGAGGACTAGCCAGGCGTATGGGTGTCGCGATCCAAGTGCCGATCCGATTTGAAGGAGAGGACCGCGGCCCACAAAATCCAACATCTTTGGATGACTCGCCGAGAGCGGGCTGCCGGGCCTTACAATCCGGGTGTGCCACGTCATCGGCTTTCACCGCTGCTGTTGCCCGCGATCTTGACGCCCTCGACGATCGCGCTGGCATTGGCGGACGGGGCGTCGTCACCAATCGCGGCGGCCGGGTAGAAAGCGAGTCTTCATGAAGTCGATCTCTTCGGAAACGTCCGCACGACGCCAGGATCGGTGCCTCACAGGTGTACCGAACGAGCGGCCGGCTCACCCTGCGGGTCGAGCGTCGTGACGATCGACATCGGTCGAGTTGGAATCTGGACGGCGGCGTTCGAGAGCCATCCGGCGGGTAGGGCCATTGAAGCCGCGATCAGTCTGGAGGAGATGGGCTTCAGGGGGTTGTGGATCAACGAGACGACGGGACGCGATCCGTTTGTGCTCTCCGCGCTGCTGTTGTCTGCGACGTCAAGTCTCACCGTGGCGACCGGTATCGCGAACGTCTATGCACGGGATGCGGTAACCATGTCGGCGTCGCAGAAAGCACTTTCCGAAGCCTTCCCGGGTCGTTTTCTCCTGGGACTTGGGGTGAGCAGCCCAGTCCTGGTCGAGCGGGTCCGCCAACACAGCTACGACAAGCCCTTCTCCTACCTGGAGTCATATCTCGACCAAATGGACGCAGCCCCGTACAGTTCTGTGCCGCCAGCGCAGCCCATTAACCGGGTGCTGGCAGCTCTGGGTCCCCGGATGCTTGGGCTGGCAGCCTCTCGAGCCAATGGAGTGCATCCATACCTCACGACTCCAGACCACACCGCGCTTGCCCGGCAGATTGTCGGACCGGAGCCGTTTGTGGCGCCCGAGCAAATGGTCGTGTTCGAGACCGACGCGGGGGCAGCGCGGGAGATTGGGAGGTCGTATCTGAGCTTTTACCTCAGGGCTCCGGGTTATCTCGCCAATCTTCGGCGTCTCGGGTTCGGCGATGAGGATTGGGCCAATCCGAAAGAGGCATCCGATCGGCTCGTCGACTCGATCGTGGCCTGGGGTAAAGAGCCAGCCATCGCCGCACGAATCCAAGAACATCACGATGCCGGCGCCGATCATGTCTGCGTCCAGGTGCTTGCTGGGGGTCGAGACCTCACCCGCACGGGATGGCGTCGATTGGCCGACCTTGTCCTCTGACCGGACGTTCCTGGTCGATTGAGCGTCCCGATCGCACGAGATCGACGTCGGAACGGCTCCGAGATCGAACTCAACGAATGTGCCATCGTGGAAGACGGCGTTCGACGGCCTCCGCGGCAGGCATGGTGTTGGGTTCTTGTGGGCGATCACCCTGCAGGTCCCGCGACACGACTGCCATGCTCGGGAGGCTTCGCAACGCCGTGAACGTCGGCGGCTACCGGAGTCGTTCGCTTCCGCTGCCGGACTCACACCCAGCTTCCAAGCGCACCATTGTGGGCCGGCGGCGGGATCATGAGCCACTCCGAATGGCGCAAATCGATGAAAATGATGAGGCACTCGCCGCCCCCTGTGATCTGGGGAGTTGTCTGTCCGCTGGTATCGAGGACCTCGGCCTCCACCCTCTCAAGGTCGCACACGGCTTCGAAACCCGCCCGGCTCCTCATTGCGTAGGGGCCGGTGAGCGTCGTCGAGCCCCAAGACGTGGATGCCCGAGGCTGGCAATCAGCAGGACGACCCGCGATCGCGCGTAGGGACAGTCCACGCTGATGTGGTGCAGCTTGCTCTTGCTGTCCTTACAGGAACCGCAGACCTGGGGTCGCGACGCGAAAGACATCACTGGCCAGGAGCTTGCCGAGTTTCTCTGCGTCCCATCGCTGTTGTTGGGAGGAGACCTCGGCAGCCTCGCGCCAGCCGTGCATCCAGATCACTCTGTCGTGGACGGCACGGAAGACCTGCCCGTTCACGAGTTGGGACTCATCGCTGGCCAGCCAAGCGACCAATGGGGAGCTGGTTGCGGGATCCATGGCGTGCCACTGGTCTTCAGGGATCTCATCGGGCTCCACAACCGGAGGAGCCGATGGCATCGTCCCGGTGATCCTGGTCGCGCCCGCCGGACCGACAACGTTCGCGGTGACCCCGTACGGACCGAGCTCCTGGGCCAGGGTGAGGGTCAGTCCCACGATCCCTGCTTTGGCAGCGGCATAGGCGGTCTGTCCGAAGTTGCCGGTGAGGCCTGCGCCAGAGGTTGTGTTGATGACGCGGCCGATCACCTTTTCGCCGGACTTGGCGCGGTCGCGCCAATGCCGCGCGGCATGCTGAGAGCAGCACCAGGTCCCCCGGAGATGGACGCGGATGACAGCGTCGAAGTCGGCTGCGTCGAGATTCCAGATTGCACCGTCGCGCACAATGCCGGCATTGTTGACAAGGATGTCGAGTTGGCCCCACTGGTCGATGGCGCGCCGGACAAGCGCTCCAGCCTGTTCGTGGTCGGCGACGTCGCCGTAGTCCGCCACCGCCATCCCGCCGCGATCGGCGATGAGCTGCACGGTGAGATCGGAGTCGTGGCCGCTGCCTTCACCGCGAACCGTGGAACCAAGGTCGTTGACCACGACCCGCGCGCCATGTTTGGCGAGCTCGAGTGCATGCGCCCGGCCTATTCCGTGCCCCGCTCCCGTCACGATTGCCACTTTTTCGTCCAACAGCCCCACGCGATCCTCCTTTAGGAAACAGCGAAAACACAGCGGACTAATTCCCGGGGCACGATCGCGCGAGGTAAGAACGTCCCCGTGCCGGCCCACCTCGCTTGGTCGGCACCCTCAGTGGACCGCCGGGAAAATAATATACATTATTGAATCAGTTGAAACGGCGACGGCGTAGGAGGGATGCAGTGGAGAGTTGGCTCGGGCAGTATTGCCTCAACGTCACGGACCTTGAGCGATCCGTTGCCTTCTACACCTCCCTCGGCCTCACCTGCACGAGCCGCACCGAGATCGAGCAGGCGCTGGAGGCGATCGTCGAGAATCCGACGGGCGGGTCGAAGCTCCAACTGGCTCAGCAGAAGGAACAGACCGAGCCGTTTGACATCGGTACCGCGTTCTGGAAGCTCTACGTGAACACGCACGACATCGCGAAGGTCTTCGAGCACGCCGTGGCGCAAGGGGCACTGGTCGACACCCCGCCTGCGCGCCTCGAGCGGTGGCCGGTCACAGTGGGCTTCGTGCGCGACCCCGACGGATACCTCGTGGAGCTGGTAGAACGCGAGCCCTGGCCGGGAGACTCTCCGACGAACGGACCGTGGCTGGGCCAATACTGCATCAACGTCACCGACATCGAGCAATCCATATCCTTCTTCGAAGCGCTCGGCCTCACCTGTACGAGCCGCACCGAAATAGTGCACGCACACGAGGCCATCCTCGAGAGTCCGGGGAAGGGATCCAAGCTACAGCTAGCCCAGCAGCTGGACTCCGACTACCCGATCCGGATGGGTTCGATGTGGAAGCTCTACGTCAACACGGACGACTGTGTCGCGCTCCACTCGGCCGCCGTTGCGATCGGCGCGAAGTCAGTCCTAGAACCGCTCCGTCTTGACCGGTGGCCCACCACCGTGTCGTTCGTCAGTGCTCCGGACGACTACCTCGTGGAGCTGGTGCAGCGGCACACGGATTGACACGCCTCAACGACTCCATCAGAAACACCGAGAGAAAGCAGTCACACGCGATGGTCCGTTTCTCAGTCTTCTATCCCAGCGCCGAGGGCAGCACGTTCAACCACGAGTACTACCGCTCGACCCACGTACCGTTGTGCCGGGATACATGGCACCCGGCGCGTGTGGAGATCGACCGGGGCATCGACGGCCCCAACGTCGCCGCAGTGCATTTCTTCTTCGAGACCGCGGAGGACTTCCAGGCGTCACTCGCGTCCGAAGGAACGGCAGCGATCATGGCCGATGTCGCGAATTACACGACGATCGTTCCCGTGACACAGTTGAGCGAGACATCCTGATTCGGGGCCGGTCGATCCGGTCGCGGTCATGCATCTCGTCCAGAGCTCGGTGGTTCCGACGGCGGCGCCACAGGGCGACCATGGATCGGAGGAGTTCTTATGAGTGAGCCGACCATGCCCGCCGACCTCAAGACAGTGCTCTGCGGGGTAAGCGAGGGTGTGGCGCAAGTGACCTTGAACCGGCCCGAGGTACACAACGCCTTCAACGAGCTGATGCAGGACGAACTCCGAGCGGTCTGGCGCTGGGTGCGCGCCGACGACAGCGTGCACGTCGTGGTCCTCACTGGTGCCGGGGGCAAGGCGTTCTGTACGGGGATTGACCGCGGCGATATTCCGGAGACGGAGTACGACCCCTTCACCTATGAGGACCCCGGTCGAAAGATCGGTCCCAAGAGCCAGGAGCTGTGGAAGCCGGTCATCGCAGCCGTCAACGGCATGGCGTGCGCCGGCGGGTTCTATCTTCTCGGGGAGAGCGACATAATCATTGCCGCGGAGCACGCGACCTTCTTCGATCCCCATGTCACGTACGCCATGACCGCCGCCTTCGAGCCCATTTTGCTGATGAACCGGATGGCCTTTGGCGACCTCGTGCGAATGAGCCTGACCGGCGCCCACGAGCGCATGTCCGCCCGGACCGCCCGTGAGACCGGGCTGGTGAGCGAGGTCGTCGCAGCCGACGAGCTCTTGCCGACCAGCCACGATCTTGCCCGACGGATCGCCGCCTCACCCGCGATCAGCGTGCAGGCAACCCTCCGGACCCTCTGGGCGGCGCGCGGCCTGTCGTCGGATCAGGCGTTGGCCCTCGGAAACGTTTTCCTCCAGCTCGGGACGTCGGCCCGCGCCCTGCGCGAGGGTCAGGACGTATTCAGACAGCGAAAGTCGGGCGACTGGAAGCTGCGTTAACCGTCCAGTGCGGCCACCTGCTTGGGCGTGAGCGTGACCACGTTCTTCGGGTTGCAATTCCAGATGCTCTGTGTCGGATGCGTGATGGCCTTGTCGTAGACGAAGCCGCTCGGCTTGGCCTGGAGAAGGGCGAAGCAGGGCGATGGCTGCGGATTCTCGTTGGACATGGTCAGCTGGGCCACCGGCGCCTCGATGCCGCCGGCCGACCAGTTCTTCTGTGCCGCAGCATTGTTCAGCACACATGAGACCGTGAGATTGGTGCCGCATGCCGAAGCCGACTTGGCCCACAGGAGCCAGGCCTCGGCGGCTTCCTCGTCGTCGAAGTCGACGGTGTCACCCTTGGCGTACTTGTGCATCACCTGGAGCAGCTGCTCGGTGGAGGGGTTCTGCGAGGCCATCTCGAGCGGCCACCAGCTCGTCTCGACGTAGACCGGAGGCAGGTGCAGCCCGGCCATGCCCTGGATGGTGGACTTTTCGTAGAACTGGACGCCGAGGATGACGAAGGCCGGGTTGTAGTTGTCCGTGGCCATGGATTGGAAATAGGGAGCCATGTTCCCCGAGTCCGAGGGCCAGATCGCCTGATACCCGCCGGTGGCCATCTGCTGGACATAGGGAGCCCAGTCGGTCACCGTGAGTGGCACCGTCTGGAAGGTCTTGACGTCCCAGCCCATGGCTTTGGCCGCGTCCTCGTACTTCAGCTCGGGCTCCATGACGCTCGGGTTGTTCTCGGCCCCAAACGCGGCGTCCTTCACCGCCTGGGGGTACTTCTTGGCCAGCGCGGCGAACCACCCACCGGTGACTTCCTTGCTGTTGATGCCGCTGGGGTTGACCTGCAAAGTGGCTGCCGCGCCTGCGTCGGAGACCGTGTAGCCCGTGATCTGGCCGAGCCCGCACGCCTCGCGCACTGGCACCGACGGCTGGTCCAGCGCCATGCCGCCCCCGACCATCATGAAGTCGCTCTGGCACGACTCGCTGGTCACCTGCGCGGCGTTGAACAGCGCGGCATCACGATTGTCGATCACAACGTGGCGCCCGTTGATGCCGCCCGAGGCGTTGCACCAATCGGCGAAGGCGTTGGCGAATTGGACGAACTCCTTCTCGAGGCCCGGCACAACTGTGTTGGACGCGTCGTTAGGCACGGCGATGTGGATGGTGTTGGTCCCGACGCCCCGAACCGAGGATGAAGCACCCGCCCCCGACTCGCAGATCTTGCCGACGCCGGGCCACTCCCCGTTGGTGGCGGGCGACGAGCTCGCCAGGGTGCGGGCGGGCGTCACCGAAGCGCCGGCCGGCGAGACGGCGGCGAGGGCCGCCGGACCAGCGACTAACGACGTGACCGCGACGAGCGTCAGCGTCCTGGTTCGGATCCCTCCCGTAGCCGTCCGTAACATCATCCGTCCCTCCCGGCTCGTGCGAGCGAGTATTCAATCAGGGCCTCGGCGCCAAGAGGCGTCGCCCTGGAACCGTCTTCCCCGTGTCGCCTGTGGCGAGGCGTCAGGCGTGGACCCGGCGCTCGACGAGGCAGTATGTTATATACAAAATTCTCGGCCGCCACGTCGGGTGCGAGCACGGCAATGGGAACGGAGGATGACTCCGGTCGCGCCCTGAGTGGTCCTCGCTCTCCCGTTGTCGTCGGAGGTTGTCTCTGCCAAAGGACTGGTGGATTCGCTGCACCAAGACGGCCACTGGCTCCGGGTCGCGGCGCAAAGTTGACCGCGGGGCTTCGACTGCCACAGGCTCTCCGTTGCCGCCGCCGCGCCGGCGAGCCGCTCCCGTTCTCCCGTGAAGATGGTGGACTGGACCGCAAACACGGTCGGCCGGCGACGAGCAAGGGGCACATGACGCGCCGGGCTCGGGTCCGATAGCCTGAATAAAATATATCGTCGTCGGTGACGTGGGGAGGGTACCGAAGCCGCCTGATGCATGACTTCATCATCTTCACCATCGGGGGCTTGGCGACCGCCAGCATCTACGCCATAACCGCCAGCGGGCTTACGCTGACCTACGCCACCACGGGCATCTTCAATTGGTCGCACGGCGCGATCGGGATGCTGGCCGCGTACGCCTATTGGCAGATGCACATCGGATGGGGCTGGCCCACGCTCGTGTCGTTCGCCGTCTGCCTGTTCGTCCTCGCACCCTTCTTGGGCATCGTCCTCGAGGTCGGCGTCATGCGCAGGCTGGAGGGCACGTCGGAAGCGGCCAAGCTCGTCGTCACGCTGGCCCTCGCACTGTCTATGGTCGGCATCGCTCAGTGGATCTGGGATCCTCAGACGTACCGCGCGCTTCCCCCGCTCTTCGCCGGCGACACCCTCGTCATCGGCGCGATCCGCATCTCGTACAACGACGTGGTCGTCCTTGCCGTCGCCTTGGCGGTGGCCATCGGCCTCCGCCTCCTCCTCTACCGGACGCGGATGGGGGTGACGATGCGCGCGTCGGTCGACGACCGGACGTTGACCACCTTGAACGGTGCCAGCAGCGTCCGGAGCGCCCGGTCGGCCTGGGTCGTCGGGTGCGTGCTGGCCGCGCTGGCGGGCATTTTGGTTGCACCGACGGTGACCCTCTCGGCTACGGCGCTGACTCTGCTCATCGTGGACGCCTACGCGGCCTCGGTCATCGGCCGGCTGCGCAGCATCCCCATGACCTTCGTCGGGGCCATCATCTTGGGCCTCGCGGTCAGCTACTCCGTGGCGTATCTTCCCGAGAACTCCTACGTCCAGGGCTTCGAGGGGGCAGTTCCGGCGGTCGTGCTGTTCGTCTCGCTCCTCCTCCTTCCCCAGTCGCGACTGCGCGGCCACGGGCTGCTCCGCAGCCGCGAGCTGGCGCTGGTGCCGACGTGGCGCGGCACGGCGATCTTCGGTGCGGGCGTCGTCCTCTTCTCCGTCATGGTGGCGACCGTGGTCAGCCAATCCGACCTCTACAGCCTCGACCGCGTATGGGGCCTGGCCATCGTCGGGCTGTCGCTGGTCCCGGTCGTGGGGTACGCGGGACGCCTCTCTCTCTGCCAGATGACCTTCGCCGGCATCGGCGCGGTCGTGGTCGGCCATCTGGGCGGCAATCCCCTGTCCCTTCTCGCTGCGGCGGGTCTCTGTTCGGTCGCCGGCATCCTGGTGGCCCTTCCCGCGCTCAGGCTGTCGGGCATCTACTTCGCCCTCTCCACGGCCGCCTTCGCGACCGCCATGGACGCCTGGGTCTTCCCCCTCCCGGCCTTCGACCTCTTCGGGCACCAGTTCGCACCCTTCGGCTCGGGCTCGCTCAACTTCGTGCCCTTCCACGTGGGAGGGTTGGCGCTCTCGAACAAGGAGGCCCAGTTCGTGGTCGGGGCCGTCGTCTTCGTGCTGCTCGCCGCGCTCGTGGTCCTCGTGCGCCGTTCCGAATTCGGAAGCCGGCTGTTCGCGTTCAAGGACAGCCCAGTGGCTTGTGCCACCCTCGGGATGAACACGCGGCTCCTGCCGATCGCTGTCTTTGCGATCTCGGCCGCCATCGCGGGTGTCGGTGGCGCGCTGTACGGCGAGGCCCTTGGCAGTGCGGCGCCCGACATCTACCAGTTCCTGACCGGCCTCACCGTCCTCTTGACCATGGTGGTCGCCGGCATCGGCGCCGTAGGAGCTGGAGTCGGAACGGGGTACTTCCTGGGCGGGCCGGCGCTGACCAACTTCTTCCCCTCGCTCACACAGCTGCAGACGGTGCTCGTGGGGGGAAGCGCTGTGGGCGTGGGGACCTCGCCCAACGGCCTCATCCCTTCGGGCTTGCGGCCGGTGTGGAGCTCCGTTGTGCGGCGCCGCGCGCTTTTGGGCGGCGTGATCCTCACGGTGTCCTTGCTCTGGGGACTCCGCCTAGGCGGCGTGATCGGGAACTGGCCGTTCGCCTGGGCGCTGATCGCCATCGTCGTCGGTTGCTCCATCGTCCCGTACGCGCTCGATCGCCGGCGTGGGGATGCGCCGGCCGCGTTCGGCCTGCCGGCCGTGGTCCCTGCGGGTCCTGCCGGGCTGGGGTCGACAGATCCACCGCTCGCACTGCAGGACCTGACCCCGTTGCCCGGCCAGGCCTCGGCGACCGCAGGGACGGGGTCGTATGGCGCTTGAAGTGCACGGCGTCAGTGTGAATTTCGGGGGCCTGGCCGCGCTCTCGGACGTCTCGCTCGACGTCCCGGACGGCTCCATCACCGGGCTTATCGGGCCCAACGGTGCGGGCAAGACGACACTCTTCGACGTGATCACGGGCATGCGCAGGCCGAGCCGGGGAGAGGTGACGTTCAACGACCGGGATCTGAAAGGGATTTCCCCCTACCGTCGCTCACGGCTTGGGCTCGGCCGGACCTTCCAAAGACTGGAGCTCTTCGGCACCCTCACGGTCCGCGAGAACGTCCGGGTCGCAGCGTCCGTCGGCCGCCGACGGGCACGGCGGCCCCGCGCGGAACATCAATCGGTGGACGAGGTGACCGACGGCCTCCTCCGGCGGGTGCATCTCCAAGCGTTGGCCGATACCCGAGCCGACACCCTCCCAACCGGCACCGGACGGCTGGTGGAGTTGGCGCGGGCGCTGGCCATCCATCCCACCACCCTGCTCCTCGACGAGCCCGCCTCGGGCCAGAACCCCGAAGAGACGAGCCGCTTCGGCGGGATTCTGCGAGCGCTCAGCGACGACGGTCTGGCCATCTTGCTGGTGGAGCACGACATGGACTTGGTGATGAGCGTGTGCGACACCGTGTTCGTCCTGGTGCAAGGGGCAATCCTCTGCTCTGGGACCCCGATCGAGGTGCAGAGCAGCCCTGACGTCGCGGAGGCCTATCTGGGCAGCCTGGTGGAGGCCGAGGGTGGCTGACGCGGCGACCCCGCTGCTCGAGGCCCGTGGCATCCGGTGCTGCTACGAGAGCGTCGAGGTTCTCCACGGCGTGGACCTGCGGATTGCGCGGGAGAGCGTGACGGCTGTGCTCGGCCCGAACGGCGCCGGCAAGTCCACCCTCCTGTCCGTACTGGCAGGGCTCAACCACCCGTCCGCCGGCGAGGTCCTCTTCGACGGCACGCCGGTGCGGGCCGGCAACGGCCACTTGCTGGTGCGTGAGGGCCTGTGTCTCATACCGGAGGGAAAGGGGATCTTCCCCAACCTCTCCGTCCAGGAGAACCTCTGGATGATGACGCACCGGGGCACGAGCCGGCGCCAGGTAGAGGAGCGGGCGTTCGGCCGATTCCCGCACTTGTCATCGCGACGCAGGCAGGCGGCCGGCACCTTGTCGGGGGGTGAGCAGCAGATGCTCGCCCTGGCTCGCGCGGTGTCGACCGAACCGAAGCTCCTGCTGCTCGACGAACTCTCCATGGGCTTGGCGCCGATTGTCGTGGAGGACCTCTACGGCGTGGTGGATGCGCTGGCGCGCGACGGAGTGACGGTCGTCGTGGTCGAGCAGTTCGCCCAGTTCGCCCTCAAGGTCGCCCAGCAGGCGATGGTGATGGCCGGGGGACGTGTGGTCCACTCCGGCCCGGCCGATGACGTGGCGACGCACCTGGCCGAGCTGTACCTGGGCGGGCATGCCGAGAACGGCGACGCACCCCACTCAGCGGCTACGGGTGGCCCCGCGGGAGGCTGACGACGGGTCAGACCGCCGGGCTGAGCGAACGCCGCTCGTGGAAGAGGTCGACGACGTATTCAGCCTGCTTCGCGAGCATCGTGGAGTACTCCGTGGCTGCACGGTCGGCGTTACCTTGGCGGATGGCCCGCACGATGGCGCGTAGGCCCTTGCGTTCAGGCTCGATGGCTCGGGGCACGAGGACGAAGAAGGGACCCGGCACCAGGGCGGACATGGCTCGGAGCACCACCGTGATGCGGGGGGACCGGGCTGCTTCGACCACGGTGGCGTGGAAGGCCAGGGCGAGCTCGCCGAGCTTCACCTGGTCGTCGGTGGCGTCGATCTGCTGGCTGAGCACGGCCAGACGATGCACCACCTCGGGATCCGCCCGTTGGGCGGCCCGGCGCGCCGCCAGGCCGTAGATCAGCCCGAAGAGCTCGTAGTGGTCGCGGATCACGTGCTCGTCGAACGCGTTCACGAACGTCCCGCGGTGCAAGCGGGTCGTCACCCAGCCCTCTCGTTCGAGTGCGATGATCGCTTCACGGATGGGGATGCGGCTGACGCCGACGGCCCTCGCCACTTCGTCCTGCGGCAACCGCATGCCTTCTTGGAGCTGCCCGTCGAAGACGAGTTGGCGGATGTACGCGGCCGCCTGCTCGCCACTGCCCTTGCGGATAACCGCGCCGGCCGAGGCCGGGATCTGCGCGGAAGTGGGAGAGCCGGTCACCTCAGCAGGGGGTTTCGGCATGGATACATCATATTCTCTACACAATCCGGGGCCGGCGACCGTTGCGGGAGCGATCCCGGGCCGTTCCTCGTTGCTCGCGGACCAACCGCCGTGCACCTGCACCGATCGGGTCCTCCAGGGAAAAGTTGTATATCATATATGGAACAGCTATGCAGCGGGGCAAGGCCTGAGCGGAGGTGCATGCGGTGGAGGCGCGTAAGACAGAGCCGGACGACGCGGGCGTCGGTCTGGACGCGATCCCGCCCATCGTCGACCTCGACGCGCACGTCGTCGAGCCGGCCGACGTGTGGTCGGCCCGCCTGCCCGCGCGCTTCCGGGACGTCGGCCCGCGCATCGAGTTGCTGCCGGCTGGGGTGCCCAAGCTGGTGGGAAGCGGCTACGTGGAGGAGCCCGGGACCGAGGGGCCCGAGGTGGCGTGGTGGTGCTACGAGGACCACCGCGCGTCGCTCAAACGGACGATCGCCGCGGCGGGGTTCCCGCGCGAGGAGGTCCAGCTGCGCGGTGTGCGCTACGACGAGATGCGACCGGGCTGTTACCGGGTCAAGGAGCGCCTGGAGGACATGGACGTCAACGGGGTGCAGGCGCAGCTTTGCTTCCCGAACTATCCGCGCTTCTGCGGCCAGCAGTTCCTCTGGGGCAAGGACCGCGAGCTGGCCAGGCTGTGCATCGAGGCCTACAACGACTGGACGGTGGAGGAGTGGTGCGGCGAGAGCGGCCGCCGGCTCATCCCCCTGTGCCTCATCCCGCTGTGGGACGCCGATCTGGCCGCAGCCGAGGTTCGGCGCAACGCAGACCGGGGCGTGCCGGCTGTCGCCTTCAGCGAGCTCCCCACCTATCTCGGGCTGCCGAGCATCTACAGCGGGACGTGGGACCCGTTCTTCACGGCCTGCGAGGAGACGGGGACTGTGGTGTGCATGCACATCGGATCGGGGACCAAGACCCCGCAGGCCTCGCCGGACGCCCCCGAAGCGGTGGCGGCCACCATCCTCTTCGGTAACAGCGCCGCCAGCCTGGTGGACCTGCTCTACTCCGGGACTCTGCACCGCTTCCCCGGCCTCAAGTTCATGTACGCCGAGGCGCAGATCGGATGGATCCCCTACGTCCTGGAACGGGCAGACGACGTCTGGACGACGCACCGGGGCTGGGCGAATTCGCAGCGCGACTGCCCCGAGCCTCCCTCGACCTATTACCGGCGTGGGAACGTGACCAGTTGCTTCTTCAAGGACGCCGTCGGCGTCGCGCTCCTGGACGACGTCGGCGTCGACAACGTCGTCTTCGAGACGGACTACCCGCACTCCGACAGCACGTGGCCGGAATCACGCCGGGCGGCCGCCGAGCAATTCGGGCATCTCGACGCGGACTCCGTGCGGAAGATCGCGCGGGACAACGCCATTGCGCTGCTGGGTCTCACGCTGCCGGCGGTCTGAGCAGCCCAGTCGCATTCCTTAGGCGGTCAGGCTGTCGGGACGGCGCGGCGCCGAGTCGGTGTCCGCCGAGGTCGACGTGTGCGCGCCCCGCTCGGCGACGGGCTTCCAGTCCTCTCCCCGCCGCACCGCGAGGCCGACGAGGACCGTCGTCAGATGCTCCTCGAAGTCGAGCGCCGTCCGGATGGGTGGCAGGTCGAGCAGCGCGCGCAGGCCGGGTAGCTCGTCCGGTGGGCGTGCGGCGACCATCCGGTGCATCTCGGAGAGGGTCGAGCGCCCCTCGTTCGTCGCCCCGCGCATGCGGATCTCCTGCACCGCGGCACCGACGGCGCACTGCGCCACCGTGTCGAACGCGGTCATCGCCTCGATCGGGTCGAAGCCGGCGCGGCCGAGCACCTGAATCACCGAGTCGACGACGTCGCCCATGGTGTCCCACCGCAGCCCGCCGTTCATGAACTGCACCAGGATCTCGGGCTCCTCCACGAAGGAGCCGTAGACGTGACGGGCCCATTCGCGCAGCCAGTCGTCCCAGTGCTGGCCGGTGTCCTCGGGGGTGGCGACACGGGACAGCGAACGCTCGGCGGCCAGCACGAGCAGCTCGCGCCGGTTGCCCACGTGGTGGTAGAGGCCCGCCACGCTGACGCCAAGGTGGTCCGCCACCGCCTTCATGGAGATGCCGTCGAGCCCGAGGTCGAGCACGGCCTCCGCGATGGCGGTGCGGTCGATACGGGCCGGACGTCCGACCTTGCCCGCCGGCATCAACCCGTTGGGACCGTCGACGCCCCGTGCACCTCCGTCCGTGACGGTCCGATGCGCGCCGCCAGCGGCTGCAGCTTCTCGACATCGAAGCGGTACACCGTGGCGGCGTTCGCCCCGAGCATGCGCGAAGCCTCGTCGGTCGGCACCTCGGCGAACGCCGCGGCGATCGCCTTGCGCGTGTGGGGCCAGGTGCCCTCCGGGTGCGGGAAGTCGTTGCCCCACATGAAGGCGTGGACACCGATCTCGTGGCGGCGTTGGATCTCCTCGGCGCTCGGCGTCGACGCGCCCACGAAGATGTTGGTCCCGAAGAACTCGCTCGGCTTCTTCGAGATCGTCGCCGTGAACGCGTTGCCGAGTTTCTCGGTGTTGTGCCCGCCCAAGTACTTCTCGTCCATGCGCCTCACGATGCCCGGAAGCCACCAGGCCCCGTCCTCGGTGATGGCGAAGCGAAGGCCCCGATGGCGCTCGAAGACGCCCCCCCAGAGGAGCGCCCACAGCGGGCGGGCCGCCCACCACCACGCCTCGGTGGCGTAGATGGCGATGAGGCCCGGCGCCGTCATCGAGATGTCGCGCGACGCGCCGCCCGAATGGACGTGGACCACCATGCCGTTCGCCTCGCAGGCCGCCCAGACCGGTTCGTAGCGCAGGTCGTTGTACGACGGCTTGTCGACCCACAACGTCGGGATCAGGATCGCCCGGAACCCGACCGACGCCAGCCGCTCTATCTCGGCCACGGCGGCATCGATGTCGTGCAGGATGGGCACGGTAGCCACACCGCATCGGCGCTCGGGGCTCGAGGCGCAGAGCTCCTCGAGCCAGCGGTTGTGCGCCTGGGCGCCCGCCATGACCAACTCGCCGTCGAGGTCGCCCGAGGAGGCGAGCCCGGCGTGGAACGGCGCCGACGCGCCGCCACCCAGCACGTCGGCGTCGGGGAAGATCACCTCGGCGGCCACGCCCTCCTTGTCGAGCTCGTCGTCGCGCGCCGCCGGGTCCCACGAGGCCCGACGGCCTCCGTCGCCGGTCTCGGCTTCCCACTTCGCCTCGAAGGCGGCCGCGTCGCTCTGCGCGGCGCGGGCCTTGTTCATCTCGAGCACCATGGCCAGGTCGGCGTCGAAGGCGGCGCGGTGCTTGGGGTCGAGGTAGTCGCGGTAGCGCTCGGCCGGTGGGCCGGCATGGGTGTCCGATGAGATCACCAGGTAGCGGGCGCTGTCGTCGTGGTGTCCGGTCATGTGGTCGTTCCTCTTTCCTCGCGTCCCCGGGACGGTTCAGTCGATGGCGTCGGCGGGGTCCGAATAGAACTGCGTGCACCACGCGTGGTGGTCGAGGATGGTCCGCTCCTCCTTCATGAGCACGGGCCGTTCGACGTACCGTTTGTTCTCCCAGATCGGGATGTCCTGGCTCACCCCGCCCAGGAACGAGTCCGCGACCCTCTTCGTCGCGTCGGGGCCCGCGCTCTTCGGCGTGGTGAAGATCCAGCGGACGAGGACCTGTTCCTCGTCGATCGGCGTGGTCGAGGTGAGGAAGGTCATGGTGTTCGTCATGCGCAGGACGCCGAGCCCGAGGCCGAAGGTCTCGCGCACGAAGAAACCGTCCATGCTCGTCGCGCGCTTGTAGCCGCCGTCGATGAACATCTCCTGCTCGGGAATGGCAGGCGTGCCGTGCACGAATTGGAAGTGCACGGCGTCGTGGTTGTTCTCGGCCATCTCCTGACAGCTCGTGCGGATGGTGAACTCGACGATGTAGGGATCGCTCCACTCGGGGTCGGAGAGCTCCGGCACCTCGGGCACGTCGTAGAACGGCGGCTTGCCCTCGAGGTGGTGCCAGACCCACACCATGCCGTTGCGCTCCAAGGTGGGATAGGCGCGGACGGCGGCCTTGGTCGGGATCCTCCCCGAGGCGTAGGGGATGTCGGTGCACTTGCCGCTCTCACCGTCGTAGCACCAGCCGTGGAAGGGGCACTGGAGGATCTCGCCGCACACCGTGCCGCCGACGCCCAGATGCGCACCGAGGTGCGCGCAGTAGGCGGCCGTGACCCGCGGCACCCCGCTCTCGGTGCGGAAGACGACCAGGTCGCGGCCGAAGGAGTGCAGGGGCTCGACGGCGCCGCCCTTCAGATCGCCGGACGCGGCCACGATGAACCAGCCGTTCGGGATCGGGAACGGGAAGCGCGGGCCGGCCTCGCTGCGTACGTGGGCGCGGACCGAGGGATCGCGGATCAGGTCGAGGCGGCGCGGCATGCCGGCCGCTGGCTGCGTGATCAGGCCCTGGATTGCCTGGTCTTCCGTGCGAACGTCGGTCATGACCAACCCCCCTTTGGCGGTGTGGCTGCGGCGGAACCGTTGCCCCGCACACATTTCCGTACCTATTATCAAAACTGCTCCGGCTTTGACTGTCAAGAAGGGGAGAGCGCGATGGAAGACCTGCACGAGAAGGTGGCCGTGGTGACCGGTGGCGCCAGCGGCATCGGGTTGGCCCTGGTGCGGGCCTTCCTGGGGGAGGGCATGCGGGTCGCGGTGGCGGACGTGGACGCGCCGGCGCTCGAGGTGGTGGCAGCGGAGTTCGCCGGCGAGGCTCGGGTGCTCGTGCACCGCACGGACGTGACGAGCGCCGAGTCGGTGGCCTCATTCGCCGATGCCGTCTACGACGGCTTCGGCGCGTGCCATGTCCTGTGCAACAACGCCGGCGTCGGAGCGCCCAGCGCGAAGGTCTGGCAGACCACCCCGAACGACTGGGCGTGGGTGTTCGGCGTCAACGTGACGGGCGTCGTCAACGGCCTCCTCACCTTCGTGCCGCGCATGCTCGAGTCGGGCGAGCAAGGACACATCGTGAACACGTCCTCGTCGGACGGCCCGATTTCGCCGTTGCCGTCCGCCTCCGTCTACGCCGCCAGCAAGGCGGCGGTGAGCGTGCTCACGGAGTGCCTGGCCTCACAGCTGGCCGAGGAGGGTGCGCCCGTCGGTGCCTCGGTGTTCTATCCCTCCGGGGGGCTACTGCGGACCGGTCTGTGGACCTCTGACCGCACGCGGCCACCGGACCTCGCCCGTGAGCGACCCCGCGAGACCGAGGCGATGACGCCGGAACGGCTGGAGGAGATGGCAGCTTCGGCGGGACGCGCATTGCACTGGCAGCCGCTCGACGAGCTGGCTGCGCTCGTCATCGAGGGCGTTCGCGCCGGGCGGTTCGTGATCATGAAGGACGCCGCCGACGCCGCCGGCACGTTGCGGGGGCGCGCCGACGCGTTCGAGGCCGGGGCGCTGCCCACGCCGGCACACTTCGGATGAGCCCGCTGCCCGGTTTCACAAATAAGAACTAGACTCCGGTTCTAACTTCTGCTATTGTCGTCGCATGGCGATATCTGCCTCGACCGCGCCCCTGACGCTCATCTCCGCGGACACCCACGCCGGCGGGAGCCACGAGCAGTACCGGGAGTACCTGGACCCGGCCTACCTCGACGAGTTCGACGCCTGGCGGGGGAAGTACAAGAACCCGTGGAAGGACCTGCGCGACACCGACCTGCGCGTCCGCAACTGGGACGACGAGCGACGTTCTGCTGACGAGCTCGCCGACGGCGTGGTGGGGGAGGTCCTCTACCCGAACACCGTGCCGCCATTCTTTCCGGGCTTCGTCCTCTTCGCCGGGCCGCCCAAGCCCGAGGACTACGAGCACCGGCGGGCCGGGATCAGGGCGCACAACCGGTGGCTGGTGGACTTCTGCGCGCGCCGGCCGGTGCAGCGCGCCGGGGTCGGACAGATCTTCCTGAACGACATCGACGACGCGATCGCAGACGCCACGTGGATAAAGGAGCAGGGACTGCGCGGCGGCGTCCTGCTGCCGGTCGTTCCGCCCGACGTGACGTGGGTCAAGCCCCTTTACGACCCGGACTACGACCGTCTCTGGGCGGCGCTGCAGGACCTTGACGTCCCGATCAACGTGCACGCGGGGACGGGTTTCCCGAACTATGGCCGCTTTCAAGCGACCCCGATGCTCATGATCGCCGAAGTCGCGTTCTACGGCATGCGGCCCTTGGTGCACCTGATCCTTTCGGGCGTGTTCGAGCGCTTCCCCCGCCTCAAGTTCGCCTTCACCGAAGGCGGGGCGGCGTGGCTGCCCGAGACGCTGCGCCACTTGGACTACGTGATCACGAACGTGCAGAAGGGCTCAATCGGCGAGCTCAAGTACACGGAGGACCAGGCCCTTCCTCGCACCGCGACCGAGTACTTCAACCAGAACGTGTGGATGGGCGTCAGCTTCCCGAAGCCGGCCGACATGGCCGTGCGCAGCATGATCGCGCCCGACCGCTTCATGTGGGGGAGCGACTACCCGCACGACGAGGGCACCGAGCCCTACACGCGCGAGCACCTGCGGCAGGTGACCCAGGACGTCCCCGAGCACGACCTGCGCCGGATCCTTGGGAACAACGCGGCGGCGCTCTACGACTTCGACCTCGAAGCGCTGGCGCCGCTGGCCGACGAGTACGGCCCGGCGTTGGAGGAGGTGCGCCAGCCTCTGCTCGAACTGCCCGAGCACCCGAACCGCGCGCTGCTCCAGGGCCAGGTGCGCCCGCTCTCAGCCGCCACGCCCGCCTGACGAGGCGGTCGACCGGCTGCTCTCGCCTAGGCCGTGGCGCGCGCCGCCAGGCGGCCGATGTCGACCCCCTTCTCCTTTCGCTCGAAGCGGCCCTTGTCGAAGGAGCGGATGGATACGTCGTGCTCCGGTGCCTCGGCGCGCAGGGCCCCGACCGTGCAGCGCTCCTTGGGCCGGTGCGCGAAGGGCTCGAACGAGTACCAGCGGCACGCGTTCTCGTAGGTGATGCGCGACAACTCGTCGTCGGGTACGTCCGCCGCCACGCGTGCGAGCTCCTCGGGTGCCTCGGGCCACGACGAGTCGGAGTGGGGGTAGTCGCATTCCCACGCAATGTTGTCGAGGCCGATGTCGTGGCGCAGCCTGATCCCGACGGGGTCGGCGATGAAACAGGTCAAGAAGTGCTGGCGGAACACGTCGCTGGGCAACCGATCGCCGAAGTCCTGCCCCGTCCAGGCGCGGTGCATGTCGTAGGTGCGGTCGAGCCGGTCGAGAAAGTAGGGGATCCAGCCCGTGCCGCCCTCGGAGAGCGCGAATCGGATGTCGGGGTACTGCTTGATCACCCGCGACCACACCAGGTCGGCCGCCGCCTGGCAGATGTTCATGGGCTGCAGGGTGATCATGACGTCGACGGGCGCGTCGGGCGCGGTGACGGACAGCTGGCCCGACGAGCCCAGGTGGATGGAGACGACCACGCCCTCGTCGCTAACCGCCTTCCAGAAGGGGTCCCAGTGCTCGGCATGGAAGCTCGGGTAGCCGAGCGTGGCCGGGTTCTCCGTGAAGGTCACGGAATGGCAGCCCTTGGCGGCCACGCGCCGCACCTCGGCGGCAGCCAGCTCGGGGTCCCACAGCACCGGGAGCGCCATCGGGATGAAGCGGCCGGGGTAGGCGCCACACCACTCGTCGATGTGCCAGTCGTTGTAGGCCTGCAGCACCGCGAGCGCCAGGTCCTTGTCCTCGCAGGCGGCGAAGAGTCGTCCGCTGAAGCCGGGGAACGAGGGGAAGTTCATGGAGCCGAGCACGCCACCGGCGTCCATGTCTTTGATGCGTTCGTGCACCTCGTAGCAGCCCGGGCGCATCTCGTCGAAGGCCGTGGGCTCGACGCCGTACTCCTCCTTGGGCCGGCCGGCCACTGCATTCAGGCCGATGTTTGGGATCACCGAGCCGTTGAACACCCAGGCGTCCGAACCGTCGGCCCGGCGTTCCACCCGGGGCGCCTCATCGCGGTATCGCCCCTGCAGGTGTCCCTCGAAGAGGTCCGGCGGCTCCACCACGTGGTCGTCGACGCTGACGAGGATCATGTCCTCCGCCCTCATGGCAACTCCTCTCCGGCCCGCAACGGGACCGATGGCGCAAATGATACGGCTGGCCCGTCCGGGGCCGGACCCGCTCAGCGTTTCTGGTATTCGATCCCGGCCGCTTCCGCGTCCCAGGTGGCCGGCGTGACGCCCTCCTCGCGCAGCTCGCGCTTCAGGACGCGCCCGACCGGGCTGCGCGGCAGCGCCGGTCGGAACTCGATGTAGCGCGGCAGGCAGAAGTAGGGGAGCTGTTCGATGCACCAGCGGAAGAGCTCCTCCTCGGTGAGGTCCGCGCCCTCCTTGACCGTGGCGGTGATCTTGAGGTCGTCCTCGGTCAAGGGACTGGGGACGGCGTGGACCGCGACGTCGGCGAGCGCGCCGTGGCCCATCAGGATCGACTCCACCTCGTAGCTGGCGATGTTCTCGCCTCGGCGCCGCAGGTAGTCCGCCTTGCGGTCGACGAAGTAGAGGTAGCGGTCCTCGTCGATCCTCCCGATGTCGCCGGTGTGGTACCAGAGGTTGCGCATCGTCTCGACCGTGACTTCCGGCCTTCCCCAGTAGCCCTCGAACATCACGTGCGGCAGCTTCGGCCGTATCACGATCTCGCCGTCCGTTCCTGCTGCGAGCTCATGGTCCTCGTCGTCGAAGATCCGGACGTCGAAGAACTCGTCGTTGACGACGCCGGCTGCGTTGGGTCGGTTCTCCACGCCGGGCGGCTGCCAGGAGACAAGGCTGGCCTCGGTGACGCCGTACGCACCGCTGAACGTCTCGATGCCGAAACGCGACCGGAGAATGCCGTCCACCTCGGGTGGGAGGGGCACGGCGCCCATCAGGCGCAACGTGCGGTTGGCCTCCGGCTTGCCCGAGCCCGGCATCTCGGGGCGGTCGACGTCGTGGGCCAGCAGGTACGCCATCGTCCCGAGGGTCGACGTGACGGTGGCGCCGACGCGATTCATCTCGGGCCAGAACTGCGAGACAGAGAACCGGCGGAAGATGGCGCCGCGCCCACCGAAGAGGAGCGTGCCGACGACGGCGGTCACCAGCGCGTTGAAGTGGTACATGGGCAGCGGCGTCCATGCCACGTCGTCGGCCGTGCGCTTCCAGCAGAGGCCGATCTGCCGGGCCAGGGCCTCGTGGTAGTTGTGGGTCAGCATGCATCCCTTGGACAGCCCGGTGGTGCCGCCGGTGTAGATGAAGGTGGCCAGATCGGACGGCCGGACGTCGACGGTCGGCGGTCCACCCGCTGCCGCCATGACGTCGTCCCAGCGGTGTACGGCAACCCGGCCGAGTGAGGGCGCGGCCGCGGGTGAGGGCGCTCCCGCCCCCCTTTCGTCATCGTCTCCGGCGTCGACGTCGTCCACGACGATCACATGCTCGAGTGTCGGGACGTCCGGCGCGATGGCCGCCACGCGGTCGAGGTAGCTGGCCGCGACGACCATCACGCGGGAGCCGGAGTCGTTGAGCTGGTGGGTGAGGTAGGCGCCCTTGTACGCGGTGTTGATGGGCACCGCGACGCGGCCGGCGCACACGGTGCCGGCCCAGGTGAGCAGCGCCGGCGACGAGTTCTCGAGCAGCGAGGCCACGCGGTCGTGCTGCGCCGTCCCGAGCTCGTCCAGGACCCCGCCGAACCGGTCGCCCGCCGCGATGACGTCGCCGGCCGTGAGCTTCGTTCCGGCGACGTCGAGGTACTCGCAGTCCGGGTCGGTCTCGAGCCTGCCGGCGAAGAGCTGGGGGACCGTGGACTGCTCGCCCCCGGACCAGACGCGGTCGGCCACCGGTGCTCCCTCCCATTTCTCTTCGGGCCCGCACCCCGGGGCCGGACGTCAGCAACGGGATATTGTATGTAAATCTTGGAGAACCTCGGCAACCTCCTCATCGACCACCCCTTCGCCGACGGGCGCGACCTGCTGTGCACCATCGACGAGGTGCACAGCGCCGGCGAGGCCCGCGCGGCGGCACGCGCCGTGGCCGAGGCGCTGAGGGCGGCGGGCGTCGAGCCCGGACAGGGCGTGGCGGTGCGCCTGTCCAGCGGCCCGGACCTGGTCACCACCATGGCCGGCATCTGGCTGGCCCGTGCGGTCTTCGTGCCGGTGAACGACCGCTCCCCCCAGGCCGAGGTCGACCACGTGCTGGCGACGGTCCGTCCGGCTGCGCTGTTCGACGAGCACGGGATCTCCGACTTGGCCGACCCGATGCGCCACGACCCCGACGTCGCCTTCGTCACCTGGACGTCGGGGACGACCGGCGTGCCCAAGGCAATTCTGCAGACGCACAGCGGCTACCTCGAGCTCCTCGACCGCGTGCTCGCGCCGCTGCGCGGGGAGGGGAGCGGCAAACGCGAGGAGGTGCGGGAGCCGACGCCGAACCTGGTGCCGGTGTCGATCGCACTGAACGCCGGCATTTACAACGTGTGCTTCGGGTTGCGTGCGGGCGCCGCCATTGTCCTCATGCCGCGCTTCAGCACTCGCGAGTTCGCCGAGCTCGTGCAGCGCTACCAGATCCGCTCGACCGTGTTGCCGCCGGCGGCCATGGTGATGCTGGCGACGGATCCCGACGTGACCGACCTCGCCCCGTTGCGTTACGTCCGCAGCATCACCGCGCCGCTCTCGCCCCCGGCCGCCCGCCGCTTCATGGAGCGCTTCGGGACCGTCGTGCTCAACAGCTACGGGCAGGCCGAGGTGGGCGAGGTCGTCGGCTGGACCGCGGCGGACGCCCGGGAGCATCCCGAGAAGCTCGGCGCGGCCGGGCGTCCGCACGCCGGCGTCGACATCCGGGTCGTCGACGACGCCGGGCGCGAGGTCGAGCCCGGCACCGTGGGCGAGCTCCTTGTGCGCCCGCCCCGCATGGCCGCCGGCTACGCCGGCGGCGCGTCCCTCGCGGATCGTGTCGACGCCGACGGGTTCGTCCGTACCGGGGACCATGCCCGGGTCGACGCCGAGGGCTTCGTCTGGATAGAGGGTCGCACCTCGGACCTCATCAACCGCGGCGGCAACAAGGTCTTCCCCGAGCAGGTGGAGGAGGTGCTGCGACTGGTCCCCGGCGTCGACGACGTCGCGGTCGTCGCCCGCCGCGAGGAGCGGCTGGGCGAGGTGCCCGTGGCCGTGGTGGTCGGGTCCGCCGGCGACGAGGACCTCGAAGCGGCCTGCCGGGCCGAACTCGCGCCCTACAAGGTGCCGGTCGCCTTCGTGCGCGCCAAGTCGCTGCCCCGCAACGAGATCGGAAAGCTCTTGCGCACACAGCTGGCGGACGAAGTCGCTCCGCCGGGCGGCTGAGCCGTCGCTATCTCTCCGACCAGCTGTCGTCGCGGTCGCTGCGCGCCGGCTGGCGTCCGGTTCGCAACGGACTGAGCGGCGCGTCGACGAGCAGGATGCGGCGCAGGTCGCGCACCGCGGCACGCTGCCGGTCCCGCCAGGGGTGCCCGGCAAGCAGTGCGGCCTCCGCGGCACCCCAGCGCTCCCAGGCCGGGATCGACCACAGCAGGAACGCCTCGTCGTCGTTGCGCATCGCCGTCTCGAAGGCCCCAATGAGCCGCCAACCGTGCTCGGCGTAGAACGCGCCACCGACCTCGCGGGCCAGCTCCAGGAAGTCACCCACAGCGCCGGCGGGAACTGTCACCTGGTCGTGGGCATAGGCGACGCCGCCGGCGCCCCTCGTGCAGAGCTCCTCTATGCCGGGTGACCACGGCGCGGGGACGAGGATGCGGTCGAACCCGCCCGAGCGGAACTCTGCGGCGCGCGCCCACCAGCGGGCCAGCTTGGGGTCCTGTAGGTCCGCGTGGCCGAGCTCGTGCCCGAAGGACGCCGCCAGCCCGTCCCAGCCGTCCTCCTCCCACATGTTCACCACCGAGGGCCACGGCCCGGTGGAGCCGACGATGCCCCACACCCCGTAGCAGAGCTGGTGGCGCTCCTCCTGCGCGATCGGGCTCCAGTTCGCCGTCATGTGGTGCATGTAGTCGGCACGGTGGTGGCCGATGATGTCGATGAACTCGTGGATGTAGACCTTGTCGTTGGCCACGGTGATCCCGTCTCGGAGGGTGCGCGCGGCCACACGCCCAGGGCGGCATGCGGCGGACTTCATATAATATGCGATTCGTGTCCGAGGGCACCATCACAGAGGAGGGCGTCGCCCGGCTGCGCGCCCGCATCGGGATCCCCGAGCCGCACACGGTGCCCGTGCCGCGCTACGTGCGCCCCGGCGTCGATGCGTTCCGGCACGTGGCCGAGGCCTACGGCGACGACAACCCGTTGTGGTCCGACGAGGCCTACGCGGCGGGGACCTGCTGGGGCGGGGTCATCGCCCCGCCACCCCTAGTGGGCGGCGACTCGCTCGTCGGCTTTGACGAGGTGCGCGAGGTGCCCGAGGAGCACCGGGACCTCATGAAGGGCGACCCCCTGCGCGGGGTGCACGCGTTCTACTCGGCGAGCGCACGCGAGTGGTGGGCCCCCCTGGGACCGGACCGGCAGGTCAGCCGGCGTAACGCGCTGGTCGGTGTGTTGGAGAAGCCGAGCGAGTTCGCCGGGCGCGCCGTTCACGAATGGATGGCCCAGGTGTTCCGCGAGGTCGACGGCCCCGCGCTCTCGGCGCAGTACCGGCTCATGATCCGCACCGAGCGGACCCAGGCCCGCGCCCGCAAGAAGAACGACGCGCTGGAGCTGCGCCCCTACGCCGACGAGGAGATCGCCGCGATCGAGGCGCAGTACGCCGCCGAAGGCCCCCGCGGCGGCGAGACCCGGTGGTGGGAGGACGTCAGAGTGGGCGACGCCGTCGGCCCCATGGTCAAGGGCCCGATGACCGTCACCGACATGGTCTGCTGGCACGCCGGCGTCGGCATGGGGCTCTACGGCGTGAAGGCCCTGCGTCTCGGTTACCAGAACCGGATCCGGATCCCGCGCTTCTACGAACGCGACGAGCTGAACGTGCCCGATGTCATGCAGCGGGTGCACTGGGACCCGGAGTTCGCCCGCCGCGCGGGCAACCCGACCACGTTCGACTACGGCCGGATGCGCGAGACGTGGCTCATCCACCTGTGCACGGATTGGATGGGTGACGACGCGTGGCTCTGGAAGCTCGATTGCGAGTTCCGCAAGTTCAACTTCGTGGGCGACACGCAGTGGCTGTCGGGGACGGTGACGGACCACTACCTCGCCGAGGGCGGACGGCCCGCCGTGGACCTCGACCTCTCCGCTGTGAACCAGCGCGGTGAGCAAACGACGCCGGGCCACGCCACCGTCCTGCTGCCCAGCCGCGAGCACGGCCCGGTGCGCCTGCCCGAGGCGCCGGGCGGCGCCCGCGACCTGCAAGAGGTCCTCACCGCCATCAGCGAGAGGTACGCCGGCCAATGAGCGCCTCGACTGAGGCGCCCAGCCCCTACCGCTCGGTCGAGGGGCTCCGCGTCCAGCTCGACGGCCCGGTGCTCGCGTTCGAGATCGACCGGCCGCAGAAGCGCAACGCGCTGACCGACCCGATCGTCGCCGCCATGATCGAAGCCCTCTCCGCGGCCGGACCCGACGAGTCGGTGCGCGCCGTCCTCATCCGCGGGGCGGGCGACCACTTCTGCGCCGGGTTCGACATCGTGGGGCGCAACGCGGGGGACGAACGGCCGCGGGTGGGCAGCATCCAACGGCGCCTGCCCACCGAGGCGCACCGCCTCATCGAGTTGTTGCTCACGACCCAGACGCCGGTGGTCTGCCAGGTCCGGGGCTGGGCGGCCGGGATCGGCCTGCACGTCGCCCTGGCCGCGGACTTCGCCGTGGTCGACGAGACGGCGCGGCTGTGGGAGCCCTACGCCCAACGCGGCTTCACGCCCGACACCGGCGGCACCTGGCTGCTGCCGCGCCGCATCGGCGAGGTGCGGGCCCGCGAGATGCTGCTGCTCGGCGAGGCCGTGTCCGGCGCCGACGCGGCCGCCTGGGGCATGGTCCACCGCGCCGTGCCGGGCGACGCACTGGCCGGCGAGGTGCAAGCGTTGGTGCGCCGCCTGGCCGAGGCGCCCACCGTGACGATCGGGCTCACGAAGTGGCTGCTGCACGCAGGCGGCACCGCGCCGCTGCGCGAGCAGTTGCAGAACGAGGCCCTCGCCATGGAGCTCTCGTCGCGCAGCGACGACTTCAAGGAGGGGCTCGCCGCGTTCGTCGGGAAGCGCCCACCCGAGTTCAAGGGCCGATGACCGGCGGCCCCGCGGGCGGCGCGCCAGGGGACGGCCGCCTGCCGGTCGGTCCCGACACCCCACTCGAGGACGCGCTCGCCGCGGTGCGGTTTTGGGTCGAAGCGCGTGTCCCCCCGGAATGGGTGGCGGCGGGACGGCGGGGCGGACCGGCCGAGGTGCGCACCGTCCGCACGCGGGCCGAGTACGAGGCGTGGTACCCCGTCTACGGGGCGTCGGGGCTGGTCGTGCCGACGTGGCCGGTCGAGTACGGCGGGCTGGACCTGACGCCCGGCGTGGCGCGGCAACTCGACGAGGAGCTGCGCCCCTTCAACCTTGGGCGGTTGAACCCGCTCGGGCTCAATCTGGCCGCGCCGGCGCTCTTCGCACACGGCACCGAGGAGCAGAAGCTCCGCTATCTGCCGCCCATCGTGCGCAACGAGGAGCGGTGGTGCCAGCTCTTCAGCGAGCCGGGCTCGGGCTCAGACCTGGCCTCGCTGGCCACCCGGGCCGAGCGCGACGGGGACGAGTGGGTCGTCAACGGCCAGAAAGTGTGGACGACGTGGGCGCACCTCTCGACCCACGCGGTGCTGCTGGCCCGGACCGACCCCGACACGCCCAAACGCGACGGCATCACCTACTTCCTGATCGACCTGCGCCAGCCCGGCGTCGACGTGCGCCCCCTGCGCCACATCGGTGGCGAGGTCGACTTCAACGAGGTCTACCTCGACAACGCCCGCGTACCCGACGCCCAGCGGGTCGGCGCGGTCGGCGAGGGCTGGAAGGTGGCGAACGCCACGCTCTCGGGCGAACGACAGATGGTCTCGGGCTCGGGCTCGGGCGGCGTCGACCGGATCGGCGGCGGTGGGGCCGACGCGCTGGTGCGGCTGGCCAACCGACTGGCCGCCGAGGGGTGCCCTGGCGGATGGGCCAACCCGGTGCACCGTGACCAGGTCGTCCGGCTCTGGTGCGAGGAGCAGGTGCGCGGGTGGACGAACCAGCGCGTGCGCGCCAATTTGCGGGCCGGGCGGTCGCCGGGCCCGGAGAGCTCCATCGGCAAGGTGCACCAGGGGGAGCTGAACCAACGCATCCAGCTGCTCGCGGTCGACATGCTCGGCGCCGCCGCCACGGCATGGTGCACCGAGGCACCGGACGCGCCCACCGAGCCCGGCGCTTGGGCGGCCACCCTGCCCTACGAGCTGCGCGGGATGCTGCGGAGCAGAGCCAACACGATCGAGGGTGGCACGACCGAAGTGAACAAGAACATCTTGGGCGAGCGTGTGCTGGGACTCCCTCGCGAGCCCGATCCCTTCAAGGGCGTCCCCTGGCGCGACGTCCCGCGCAGCTGACGTCGATGGCCTACGAAACGCTGCTCGTCGAGCGCCGCGGCCCGGTCGGCTGGCTCGTCTTCAACCGCCCCGAGGCGGGCAACGCCATGGACGCGCGCATGCTCGACGAATTGGAGGAGGCGTGGCGCGAGCTCGACGCCGATCCGGAGGTGCGCGTCATCGTCACCACCGGTGAAGGACGATCGTTCCAGACCGGCCTCGATGTGGTGCAGCTGGCCCGTCAGCCCGAGGCCTTGCGCAAGCAATCAGGCCGTACCCGGCGGGCCGAGCTCCGCATGACGGCCTGGCACTGCGGCGTGGCGAAGCCGGTCATCACCGCGGTGAACGGCGTGTGCGCCGGCGGGGGACTCCACTTCGTCGCCGACGCCGACGTGGTGCTCGCCGCCTCCGACGCACAATTCCTCGACCCGCACGTCTCCGTGGGTCAGGTCAGCGCGTACGAGGTCATCGGGCTGGCGCGCAAGATTCCCTTCGAGGCCGTGATGCGCATGGCGCTGCTCGGGCGCCACGAGCGCATCGATGCGGCGCGCGCCTTCGCACTCGGCATGGTCAGCCGGGTGGTGGACCCACCCGAGGCGCTGCGCGACGAGGCGCAGGCCTTGGCCGAGAAGGTGGCCCAGAACTCGCCGGCCGCCATGGCCGCCACCAAGCGCGCGCTGTGGGGCGCGCTCGAGGCCGGGCTCACCGACGCCTGCAAGGCGGGCGCCACCGAGCTCACCTCCATGTGGGGCCACCCCGACCAGGAGGAGGGCCCGCGCGCGTTCGCCGAGAAGCGCGCGCCGAACTGGCAGCCGCTGCGCTGGTGACGGTCGTGCCGACCGTGACCGTGACCGTGACCGTGACAACGCTGACCATGACGAAGCTGACCGTGGAGGTGCAGTGACCTACCCGACCCTCGACACCCTGCTGCTGGAGCGGCACGGCCCCGTGGGCTGGCTCATCAACAATCGCCCCGACCGGCTCAACGCGATGAACTCGCACATGCGCGACGAGTTCGAGACGGCGTGGCGCACCCTCGATGAGGACCCTGAGGTGATCGTGATCGTGCACACCGGGGAGGGGCGTGCCTTCCAGACCGGCGTCGACGTCATGGAGATCGCCGAGGACGGCATCGGCTTCGAGCGCTACCGCGAGTCCACGGAGAAGTTCGATTACCGCTTCACCGCCTGGCAGAACCACATCTGGAAGCCGGTCATCACCGCGGTCAACGGCCTCTGCGCCGGCGGCGGCTTCCACTGGGTGGCCGAGGCCGACATCGTGATCGCCGCTTCCGACGCTCAGTTCTTCGACCCTCACGTCTCGGTGGGGCAGGTGGTGGCGATGGAGGCCATCGGGCTGACCCGCAAGATCCCCTTCGAGGCGGTCATGCGCATGGCCTTGGTCGGACGCCACGAGCGCCTCTCGGCCCAGCGCGCGCTGGCGCTGGGAATGATCAGTCAGATCGTCGACCCGCCCGCGGCGCTGCGCGACGAGGCGCAGGCCTTGGCGGAGAAGGTCGCCCAGAACTCGCCCGCGGCCATGGCCGCCACCAAGCGCGCGCTGTGGGGCGCGCTCGAGGCCGGGCTCACCGACGCCTGCAGGGCGGGCGCCACCCAGCTCACCTCCATGTGGGGCCACCCCGACCAGGAGGAGGGCCCACGCGCGTTCGCCGAGAAGCGCGCGCCACAGTGGCAACCGATCGGTCCAGGTGGTAGCACCGCCGAATGACGAGCAGGACGGGGTGACGGCCGGGCCGCTCCTCGCCCGGGCCCTCGCGGCGGGCGGGATCGGCGCCGCCTACGGCCGCCCGCTCGAGGGCGTGCCCGTGACCGAGGTCGCCGACCCCGCGGTGGCGCTGCTGCTGGCCCAGGCGCACCGCGCCGTGCACGGCGTGGCGGCGGCGGCCCACGTCGGTGCGGGGACGCTGGTGGTGCCCGGACCGCGGCCGGACGGTCCATGGGACATGGCCGGCACGGCGGACGCGGTCGTGGTCGACGACGTCGAATCGGTGCGCGCGCTGGCGCCGCTGGTGGCGGGAGGCGCGGCTGCGGTCGGCGTCCGGCTGCATGTGCGAGTCGACCTCGCCCAACCGGTCCCCGATGGTCCGCTGGCGCGCCCGTCGCCTCCCGAGGACTGGGCCGAGCCCGACGAGGCCCTTCTGCGCGACGTCGCGCGGGCGCGCCGGGTGGTGGTCCTCGCCGGGCCTGGCGTCGTGGAGCGCCGGGCGGTCGGCGCGCTGCGCGCGCTCGCCGCGGCCGGCCGCCTGGGGGTCCTCAACACGTGGGGCGCCAAGGGCGTGTTCCCCTGGCGGAGCCGGCACCACTGGGCGACGGTGGGGCTGCAGGCGCGCGACTTCGAGCTGGGCGGGGTCTCAGAGGCCGACCTCGTGCTCGCAGTCGGCGTGGACGAGCGCGAGGCGCCGCGTCACCTGTGGGCGGACGGGGCACCGGCGTGGGAGCTGGCGCCCGAGGCACTGGGCCCGCTGGCCGAGGGCTGGCCGGTCGAGCCCGGCGACTTCGCCGATGTGCCGCCACTGCGGGAGCGCCTGGCCGCGGTGACCCAGGCCGGGTGGACGGCGGCCGGCGCGCCGCTCATGCCGTCTCGGGTGACGCGTCACTACGCGCAGGTCCTGGGTGAGTCGGGCCTCGTCGCCGCCGACCCCGGGACGGCCGGGTACTGGGTGGCGCGTACCTTCGCCACCACCCGGCTCGGATCGGTGCTGGTGCCCGCGGTGCCCCTGGAGGGATGGGCGGCGGCCTGCGTTCTGGTCGCACGCCTGGTCGCGCCGCTGCGGCCGGCGCTGGCGGTGGTTGACGGCGGGGCCGGCGGCGAGCGGGGGAGCGCCGTGCTTGCCGAGGCGTCGCGCTTGGGCGTGGGGGTCGGCGTCGAGGCCTGGGACCCCGACGGCGAGCCGTGCGGTGCCGAGCACCACCTGGCGCGCCTCGATGCGCTGGTCTCGGGTGTCCCCGGCGCGGTCCAACGCACGCTGGCCACCGATCCGTCGCAGCTCGCCGAGATGGTGGACGCGGCTGGCCCGGTCCGGGCCTGGACCGGCGACGAGCGGCTGCCCGCGTGACGGAGGGCGCGGGCCGCTAGCGCGAGCCGGCGACGGGCCGTCCACCCGCGCTCAGCGACCGGAAGTAGTCGCGGTCGCTCTCGTCGGGCGCGCGGCCCACGTGGGTGACCGTGTCGACGTCGGCCGCCTCGGCGCGCAGCGCCTTGACGGTGCACGCCTCCGGTGACCGCACGGCGAAGGGGTCGAAGGAGAAGTGGTGCATGGCGTTGCGGTGCGTGATCCGGTCCACCACGTCGTCGTCCAGGGCAGCGAACAGCGACTCGTTGACCTCGGGGGCGTTCGGCCAGGTGCTGTCGGAGTGCGGGTAGTCGGACTCCCAGCACACGTTGTCGATGTTGAACTGGCTCAGCAGGCTGACGCCGACCGGATCGTTGATGAAACAGCACAGGATGCGCTCGCGGAACACGACGGCCGGCCCGTAGCCCTCGGGGAACTCGTGCCGAGTCCAGCCCGAGTGCTTGTCCTGAATGTGCTCGGCCCGTTGGAGGAAGTAGGGGATCCAGCCGATGTCGCCCTCGGTCAGGGAGAAGCGCAGGTTGGGGAAGCGCCACCAGAAATCGGCCCACATGAGGTCGCCCAGGGAGTAGGTGGACATGAGCGAGGACAGGCTCATACCCACCGACGGCGGCGCGTCGGGCGTCGTCGAGGCCGACTTCGAGGACGAGCCCACGTGGCAGCACAGCACGGTCCCCTCGTCCGAGCAGGCGGCGAAGAGGGGGTCCCAGTGACCCGAGTGGATGGAGGGCATGCGGAGCGCCGCCGGGTTCTCGGAGAACGTGACGGCGTGGCATCCCATGGCGGCCAGACGCCGCACCTCTGCGGCCGCCTTGTCCACGTCGAAGAGCGGGAGGATGCCGCACGGGATGAACCGCTCGGGATAGGCGGCGCACCACTCGTCGACGTGCCAGTCGTTGTAGGCCTTGATCATGAGCTCGTTGACGGCCAGGTCTGGTCCCTCGTTGAGCACCTGGCCCGAGAACCCCGTCCAGTTGGGAAAGTTGAGCCCGGCCAGCTGCCCGCCGGCCGACAGGTCGCGTACGCGCTCGTGCACGTCGTAGCAGCCCGGCCGCATGTCCTCGTAGCGGGAGGGGTTGACGTTGAACATCTCGCGTGGCTTGCCCGCGACGGCGTTGAGACCGAGGTTGCGCCCAGGCTTCTCCCCGTACCACCACTGCTGGAACCCTCGCTCGTCGGTCTCGACGCGTGGCGCCCGATCCTTGTACTTCGCCGGCACGTGGTGGTCGAACATGTCCGCCGGCTCCGCGATGTGGTCGTCCACGCTGATGAGGATCATGTCGTCAGCTCGTCGCATGGCGCGCGCTCCTTCCCGTTTCTTTTGTCCTGGCGCCGCTCGTCACGTCAGGTCCCGACCAACCGCTCGCCGATGACGTGCCGTGCTCGCAGCGCGTCGCGCGCGTCGGCATCCACGCCGAGCGCATCGAGCACCTCGTCGTTGTGCTGCCCGAGCGTGGGAGAAGGGGCTCGCAGCCACCCCGCCACGTGTGTGAACTGGAACGGCAGGGTGGGCACGGCATGGCGCCCCGTGACCGGGTGGTCCTCGGTCTCGAAGAGCCCGCGGTCCCGTAGCTGCGGGTTGTGGAGCACGTCCCGGGCTGCGATGACGACCTCGGCGGGCACCCCGGCGGCGGAAAGCGACGCAACGGCTTCTTCGGCCGTGCGTCCCGAGGTCCACGTCCCGAGGTACTTGTCGAGCAGATCGTGGTGGGCGCGCCGGCCGTCGGCTGTGCCCAACGCGGCGTCAGCCGTCCACGCGGGCGAGCCGAGGGCCGCGACGAGTGCGTCCCACTGGGCGTCGGTCTCGACGGCGAGGGCCACCCAGGAGTCGCCGGCCGATCCGGGGTAGACGCCCTGAGGTGCGGCGTCCGGGCCGCGATTGCCCCGGCGCCCGAGGGCGGGCGCGCCCGCGCCGTACTCGACGATGGCCTCGGCGGCGACGTTGAGCGCGGACTCGACCATCACGGACTCCACGAGCATCCCCTCGCCGGTCTGTGCGCGTGCGTCGAGCGCGAGCAGCGTGGCGAAGGCCGTGTGCGCCCCCGCCAGCGGGTCGCAGGCGCCCAGCACCAGCGTGGGGAGCTCGTCCTCGAAGCCGGTGCGCCAGGCGAGGCCGCTCACCGCCTCCATGGTCTGGGCGAAACCGTTCCGGTCCCGCCACGGTCCGTCGAGCCCGAAGGCCGGCATGCGCACCATGATCAGGCGCGGGTTGCGCGCCCGGAGGGAGTCGAAGTCCAGGCCGAAGTGGTCGATGACCCGCGGCGTGAAGTTCTCGATCAGCACGTCGGCTGCGTCGATGAGCTGCCGCAGGAGCGCGAGCCCTTCGGGAGCGCCCAGGTCGAGCGTGACGTCGCGTTTGGAGAGGTTGGCGCCGTGGAAGATGGGGCCCCACTCCCACCAGTTGTCGGCGGGCGGGTGACGGGTGCCGGCGAGCCGCATTTGATCAGGCCGGGTCACAGATTCGACCTTGACCACGTCGGCGCCCAGCGCGGCGAGCGCAAGGGTGGCCGAAGGCCCCGCCCACCACGCGGTGAGGTCAACCACCTTCACGCCCTGCAGCGGGAGCTGCCAAGCGTCGTCCGGTGCGGCGTCGGGCGGGGGCGGTTCGGCCCACCCGACCTCGCCGTCGTCGGCACCCCGGGCCGGCGCCGGGGCGAAGGGGCGCGGCGAGAAGCCGGCGATCCGGTAGGGCACGCGGGGTTGGGCGAAGCGGCCGGAGGGCGAAGGCACGAAGACGTCGCGGTCGGCGAAGTGCTCGAAGCCGAGCACGCCTGGCGCGTCGAGCACGGGCGCGGCGGGGATGCGGAAGGCGGCGGCTTCGTCGAGCAGCTCGGCCGATGTCTTGCTGCGGGTGTGCGCCCGCACGGCGTCGATGAACTCGGCACGGCGCGCGAAGCGCTTGCCCACTTGCGCCAACTCGGGGTCGTCGAGAAGGTCAGTGCGTCCCATGAGTACCAGGAAGTCCTGGAACTGTTGGGCGCTGTTGGCCGTGAAGACGACACAACCGTCGCTCGACGGCTCAATGGACGGAAGTTGGATGCTCCGTCCGGTTCCGGCCAGGGGCGGCCAGCCGAAGAACGACGCGAAGACCGAAGGGTAGGTCGTCATCGTGACGGCCATGCAGTCGAGGAGGGCGACGTCGACGTCCTCGCCCCGTCCGGACCGCCGTGCCTCGCGCCGCGCGGCCAGTGCCGCCAGCGCGGCGTAGGTGCCTGCCACCCACTCGCCGATCCGGCCTCCCGCCGCGAGCGGGGGCTGTTCCGGGAGACCGCGGTTGCCGATGGACCCGCATGCCGCCTGGAGTGTGAACTCGGTCCAGGGCCGGCCGACCCACGGCCCGTGCCGGCCGAACGGCGTGATCGTGACCACGACCAGGTCGCGACGCACTCGACTGAGCTCGTCCTCACCGACGGGCTCGTTGCAGATCACCAGGTGCGCGGACACGAGGAGCCCGGCGTCGTCGGTCACCGAGCGCTTGGACGCGTTGAGGAATTCGAACAGTGAGCCGGTCCCGTGCGCGCGCAGCGGGTCCCCGGTATCGCGCTCGACCTTGACGACGTCCGCGCCGGCGTCGGCCAAGAGCTTGGTGCAGTACGGGCCTGCGATGCCGGTGCTGCGGTCGAGGACCCGCACACCCTCGAGCACAGTTCCCCGGGTCATCTGTCTTGCCGGTCGCCCAGGAGGAGGCCGACGGCGTCGGAGATGGAGCGCCGCAGGTCGGCGGCGGTGGCGCGTCCAGAGGACCAGGCGCGCAGCGAGCTGTCGAACACCGCGTCCAGGACCCGGACGATGCGGCGCGCCTCGTCGCGAGGCAGGTCGTCCAGCAGGTCGAGGTAGACGTCGCTGGTCGTGGTGTCGAGCCGGGTCAGCACCTCGTGGGCGAAGGGCTCGTCCGACGTCTCGAAGCGCGTGAGGAGACGTGCCAGCTGTGGCCGCCGCTCGAACGCCCGGGCGGCGCGCAACAGTGCTCCCTCGAGCCGCTCCGCGGCGGTGGCACCGTTCAGCGGCCGCCGGGTGACGTCGGGCCCCAGGGTCGAAGCCCACTGGACCAGCGCCTCAGCGAACAGGTGGTCCTTCGAAGGGAAGTAGTGGTACAGGGTGGCCAGCGCCACGCCGGCGGCCTCCGCGACCTCGCGCACCGAGATCCGCTCGTAGTCGCGCTCCTCCAGCAGAGCCAGCGCGCTGTCCAGGAGGCGCTGCCGCCGAGCCGCCTGCCGCGTGCTCAACCGCGACGCCGGCGACTCGCTGCCGTCAGATGGGACGGACGATGTGACGACTGAGCCGCGGGCCGTGTCCTGTGTCATCCCCTTCGCACCCCCTGGGCGGCAGCTTGTCAGAACTAGAATCCAATTCTAACATCAGTCCCCGTACCCGGCCACGGCCGTCGGACCCGACGGCGGCGGCCTGACAGCCCGCAGGAGGGATCGCGTCGTGAGCATGCCAACCGACATCGGGATCGTCGACACCATGATCGGCTTCCCCCATGGGGACATGAAGGAGGTCTACCGGTTCATCACCCGCCAGACGAAGGACGCCGAGTCGAAAGAGAAGATGGCGTTTCCGGCGGAGTACATGTTCAAGGAGGTGCCCGAGCGCGAGCTCGAAGGATCCGACGACCCCATTGGCATCACGCTGCGCGAGATGGACCGCTGGGGGATAGAGCAAGGACTGATCGGGTGCAACGGCATCGGCGAGGAGGCGCTCGCCAAGCACCCCGATCGCTTCATCCCCTCCTCGTCGGCCGATCCCAACGACGGCATGGCGGGGATCGCACGTCTGGTCAAGGAGTACGAGACCTACGGCGTGCGCGCCGTCGGGGTGTTCCCGGCCGGGACCTTCCCCCAGGTGCCGATCAACGACAAGAAGATGTACCCCCTCTACGCCAAGTCCGTGGAGCTCGGGATCCCGATCTTCGTCTGTGCGGGAGTCCCCGGCCCTCGGCTGAAGGCGGCCTGCCAGCACGTCGAGCTGATCGACGAGGTGATGTTCGACTTCCCCGACCTGATCTTCGTGACGCGCCATGGCTGTGAACCCTGGACGGAGCTCGCCGTCAAGCTGATGCTGAAGTGGCCCGGCCTGCACTACTCGACCAGTGCCTTCGCGCCGAAGTACTACCCGAAGAGCATCATCGATTTCGCCAACACGCGCGGCGCCGACAAGATCATCTACGCGGGCTACTTCCCGATGGGCCTCTCGGTCGAACGGATCATGACCGAAATGCCCAAGGTCGGGCTCAAGGACGAAGTCTGGCCGAAGTTCTTGCGCACGAACGCACTGCGCGTCCTGGGGCTGGACAGGTGACCGCCGGGCTCCCCGACTACGGGGTGTTCGACGCCGACAACCACTATTACGAGGCGCCCGACGCCTACACCCGCCACATCGAACCGAAGATGGCAAAGCGCGCCATGCAGTGGGCCGAGATCGGCGGGAAGCAACGCCTGCTGGTGGGTGGCCGGATCAACCGCTTCATCCCGAACCCGCTCTTCGACCCGGTCGCCAAGCCCGGGAGCCTCGACGAGTACTTCCGGGGCCGCAACCCGAACGCCCAGGACATGCGGGCGCTCTTCGGCGACCTCGAGCCGATCCGCCCGGAGTACCGGGACCGTGACGCCCGGATCGCGGTCATGGACGAGCAGGGCGTCGACGGATGTTTCCTGTTCCCCACTCTCGGCGTGGGCATGGAGGAGTCGCTGGCAGATGATCCCCCGGCCCTCGTAGCCGCGTTCACCGCCTTCAACCGGTGGCTGGAGGACGACTGGGGGTACGCCTACCAGGAGCGCATCTTCGCCGCTCCCATGCTCACGCTGGTCGACGTGGACGCCGCGGTGGACGAGCTCCGACGGGTGCTCGATCTCGACGCCCGGGTCGTGTGCATCAAGGGTGGGCCGGCGCACACGCCGACCGGCCTCACCTCGCCCGCCGACCGGCGCTTCGACCCGTTCTGGGCCCTGGTCAACGAGGCCGGTGTCTGCGTCGGGATCCACTCGGGTGACGCCGGGTACGCGCGTTACGTCGCCGACTGGGAGCCGATGGGCGACTTCGAAGCCTTCCGACATTCCCCATTGCGCATGGTGCTCTCTGCGGACCGCCCGCCTTACGAGACGATGGGCGCGCTGGTCTGCCACGGCCTCTTCGACCGGTTTCCCCGCGTCCGGGTGGCGAGCATCGAAGCGGGTGCGTCGTGGGTGCCGGTGCTCTTGAAGAAGCTGGAGAAGGCCTACGGGCAGATGCCGGCCGCGTTCGAATCGGACCCCGTCGAGACCTTCCGCGCCCACGTCTGGGTGGCACCTTTCTACGAGGACGACCTGGGCGCACTGAAGGACGAGCTCGGTCTGGACCATCTCCTGTTCGGCTCGGACTGGCCGCACGCCGAGGGCCTGGCCGAGCCCAAGGCCTTCGCGGAGGACCTGCGCCGCCACGACTACGGGGAGGACGAGATCCACGCCGTGATGGCAGAGAACGGCTGGCCCTTGACGCGTCGCATCTGAGCGGGCGAACGACCCCCTAGGGCGCGACAGCGGACGCCGCGGACGACTCCGACGACAACGGGAGACCATGGACTTCGACGACACCAAAGATGAGGCTGCCTTCCGCGCCGAGGCGCGGCGATGGCTGGAGGCCCATGCGCCGCTGCGCCATGAGGGCGCGCCGGCACGAGCCGGCCTGCCGACCGACGAAGCGTCGCAACGCCGCCATGTCGACTCCTGCCGGCGCTGGCAGCGCACTCTGTACGAGGGTGGGTGGGCCGGCATTACCTGGCCGAAGGCATACGGGGGCCGGGCTGGCTCCCCGGTGCAGCAGATGATCTTCTCCCAGGAGGAGGCGGACTTCGAGGTGAGCGCCGGCGCCCTGTCGGTCGGGCTCGCCATGGTCGGGCCGACACTCATGGCGTGGGGCACGCCCGCCCAACAGGACGATCACCTGGCGTCGACGTTGCGCGGCGACGTGCTGTGGTGCCAGCTCTTCAGCGAGCCGGCGGCCGGGTCCGACCTGCCGTCCCTCATCACCCGGGCCGAGCGGGACGGCGACGAATACGTGGTGAACGGCCAGAAGGTCTGGACGTCCTTCGCCCAGTTCGCTGACTGGGGCATCCTGCTCGCGCGCACCGGCGGCGCCGGGTCGGGCCGCGAGGGAATCTCGTACTTTCTCGTCGACATGACGACACCCGGCATCGACGTGCGGCCGTTGCGCCAGGCAACGGGGGTCGCCCATTTCAACGAGGTGTTCCTGTCCGACGTGCGCGTGCCTGCCGCGCACATGGTGGGTGGCGAGCGCGAGGGCTGGAAGGTGGCGCGCACGACCCTGGCCAGCGAGCGCATGTCCATCGGCAGCGCGAGGGGCACGACGTTCGCCGACGTCCGGTCCCTCGTCAACGGGCTCGGGCGTGACCTCGACGCGTTGGAGCGTCAACACGTGGCCCGGGCGTACATCAGCTTCGAGTTGTTGCGCTACCTCGGCCTGCGGGTGCAGACGTCCGTCAGCCAGGGCAGGGCTCCGGGCGCGGAGGGTTCCATCTTGAAGCTGGCGATTTCTCAACAGAGCTCGCTCCTGGGCGACCTCGGGATGGCACTGCTCGGCCCCGTCGGTGCGGCGTCTGACGGCACGACACCGGACGCCGGCTTTTGGCGGGAGAAGTTCGTCGGCCAGTGGTCGGTGCGCATCGGCGGCGGCACCGACCAGATGCAGCGCAACCAGGTCGGCGAGCGGGTCCTCGGCCTGCCCCGGGAGCCGAGATCCATATAAAGTATTCAACATGGTCGCCACCACGGCGGGAGAGCCGCTCACCTGGGATCCGCTCGACCCGTCCTTCAAGACCGACCCCCACCCGATTTGGCGGCGGCTGCGCGACGAGGCCCCGCTCTACCGCAACGAGACCTACGACTTCTGGGCTCTCAGCCGTTTCGACGACGTCATGGCGGCGTCACTCGACCCGCGCACCTTCAGCTCCGCCCACGGGACCGTCCTTGAGCACATGACGGAACTGCCCATGGGCGGGATCCACATGATGATCTTCATGGACCAGCCCGAGCACACGGTCTTCCGGCGTCTCGTCTCGCGCGCGTTCACCGTGCGGCGGGTGGCCGAGCTCGAGCCCCAGATCCGCTCGTTGTGTGCCGACTTCCTCGACGCACAGAAGGGAAGGGGGGGTTTCGATTTCGTCGCCGACTTCGGCGCGCTGGTCCCCGCCAACGTGATCGCCATGCTGCTCGGCGTCCCTCCGGAGGACCGGGACATGGTGCGCGAGGCGATCGACGGCATCTTCCACCTGGAGCCCGGCGCGGGCATGGTGAACGACGTCTCTCTCGAGGCCATGATGAAGCTCTACGGCTACATCAGTCAACAGCTGGTGGAGCGACAGGCCCGGCCGCGCGACGACATGTTGACCGATCTGCTCAGCGCCGAGGTTGCGGAGCCCGACGGCTCGCACCGCACCCTCACGCTCGAGGAGAGCACTGCCTTCGGCATCCTCATCGTCTCCGCCGGGACGGAGACGGTGGCCCGGTTGCTGGGCTGGGCCGGTCACACGCTGGCGGCGCACCCGGACCAGCGGGCGGAGTTGGCCGCGGACCCGTCGCTGATTCCGCAAGCCATCGAGGAGCTGTTGCGCTACGAGGCACCCTCGCCGGTCAACGGACGCTGGACCACGGCACCAGTCGAGCTCTATGGGACCGAGATCCCCCAAAATTCCAAGGTCCTCATGCTGACCGGTTCGGCGGGACGGGACGAGCGGGCGTTTCCCGACGCGGACCGCTTCGACATCCACCGGCAGTTCGACCAGCACGTGACCTTCGGGTACGGCATCCACTTCTGCCTGGGTGCGGCGCTGGCTCGACTGGAAGGCCGGGTCGCGCTCGAAGAGACCCTGGCTCGCTATCCCGAGTGGGACGTAGACCACGGACGCAGCGAATTCCTTTTCACCAGCACGGTGCGCGGCTACAGCCAGTTGCCCGTCATCGTCCCCGGCTGACGGGCCGGCGTAGTCCGGTCTTCATCCGACCGATCGAAAGGACCCACCATGCCGGAGCAGCCCGAATACGTGGAGCGGATGTTCCCCGAGCCGGTCGATCACGGCATCGCGGAGCCCGATCGGGCCGTCTCGTCGGTCAGCCACGGAACCCGGGCGTTCCTGGAGGGGAGCGGTGGAGACGCCAGCCTCTGGTACGAGGGCACCGGCGCGGCCAAGGACCAGGCGGTCCAGAACATCACGATCTACCCGCCAACCCGCGGCGTGCAGACCCAGGGCGACGCGTGGGAGCCGGTGAAGATCGGGATCCTCATCGACATGGACCTCAACCAGCTGACGGCCGACTGGATCGACCCGACGATCCTGGCCATCGAGGACGCCATGAACGAAGGGGTCTGGGCCCGCTCGCCCGTTCAGGTCGTCGTGGCCGACGCCCGGGGCTTGCCGCGGGAGAACTACCGGAAGCTCCTCGACGGCTACCGGTGGCTGGTCGACCAGGGGTGCGTGGTGGTGCTCGGGCCGATGATCTCGGACAACTGCCTGACGATTCAGGACCTGGCCAACGAGCTCAAGGTTTCGTGCATCGGCTGGACCGGCGCGTGGAAGTTCGCCTCGGACTACTGCTTCTCCATCGCCAACGGCGACATCCCGACCGAAGGCGTCATCTGCGCCAACTGGCTCTACCAGCAGGGCATCCGCAAGGTTGGTCTGTTCTGGGAGGCCGGGTCCTCGGGGCGGGACTACGCCGACTTCTTCCGCGATGAGGCCATCCGCCTGGGCATGACGGTCACCCGGGAGGTGAAGCTCGAGCCCAACCCGCGCGGCCTCCAAGAGCACCTCGCAGCCATGCGCGAGGCCGGGACCGAGGGGCTCTATTACGGCGGTTACGGCTACGCCTGCTTCCACTTCGGTGCGGCGTTGCAGGCGCTTGGGTGGGACCCACCGCGGATCATGGGCACGGCGTTCATGTTCTACTCGAACAAGAACGAGTGGGCCGGCGGGATCGAAGGCTGGCACGGCATCGACCAGCTCGGCGAGGACGGCGCCAACCCGAACTACAACGCGATGGTGCAGCGCTTCTCGAAGCGCTTCGGACGCGAAGCGCGCAACGTGGTGGTCGCCCTGGCCTACGACACGGCGCGCGTCGCGATCCATGGCATCGCCAACGCGGCCATTCCCGAGCCCCGCTGGGTCCACGACGGGCTCGAGCGCATCCGCTGGATGCCCGCCACGAACGGCGGGCCCGGCTGCTACATCACCTTCGGCCCCGGGGACCACAAGGGCTACAAGGGGGACTTCCTCACCATCCGCGAGCTGCGCGGCGGTGACCTGCGCTTCGCCGGATACTTCCGTCCTGAATGGCAGTCCAACGAGTAGAGCCTGGGACCGGTGAGCAGTACGCAGGAAAGGCGCGAGGGTGAGCCGCTCGTCCTGGTCGAAGCCGACGGACCCGTCCTCGTGGTCACGCTGAACCGTCCCGAAAAGCGCAACGCCACCAACGCGGAGGTGCTGTGCCGGCTCTACGACGCCTGGGTCCGCCTCGACGGCGATCCCTTGCTCCGCGTGGGCGTGCTGACCGGGCGCGGCTCCACCTTCTGCGCCGGCATGGACCTCGCCGAGATCGGCCGGCTCCGTGAGGGGGTCGCCGACAACGAGTGGATCGTGCGGCTCCGGGACGAGTCGCAGGTGATCTTCGGTGCGTGGCTCAAGACCTTCCGGCCCTCCAAGCCCGTCATCCTGGCCGCCGAGGGCTACGCGCGGGCCGGCGGGACCGAGATCCTCCAGGGCACGGACATCAGGGTCGCCGGTGAGAGTGCGGTCTTCGGGGTGACCGAGGTGCAGCGCGGCCTGTTCCCGATGGCCGGCTCGGCGGTGCGCCTGCGACGCCAGGTCGGTTACGCGGTGGCGGCGGAGATGCTGTTGACCGGCGAGGACATCAGCGCGCAGCGTGCGCAGCAGCTGGGCCTCATCAACCACGTGGTCCCCGACGGGCAGGCTCTCACGCATGCCCGCGCCATCGCGGCGCGCATCGCGGCGAACGGTCCGCTCGCCGTTGCCGCCATCCTGCGCACCCTGCGGGAGACCGAGTCCCTGCCGGAGACGGAAGCCTTCGCGATAGAGGGCCGCCTGGGCATGGAGGTGATGGCCTCGAAGGACGCCGTGGAGGGCCCGCGGGCGTTCCTGGAGAAACGACCTCCGCAGTTCACCGGGACCTGACGGGACGACGGGGGGAGGAGACGTCATGCACCGATTGGGTCGTGTGCTGGTCACCCTGGGAGCTGTCATCGCCATCGTGACCGTGTATGTCGGTGGCGCGGACACCGCGTCCACCGCGAGCTCGGCGGAAGCTCACAACAGCCACCTCACCGGCGACGGCACCTGGCCCGGTCTCGGCACGGTGTGTGAGCATGGTCCGGGCGGAGTAGCGACAGCGCGCGGAGTGGGCGCACACAGCATCAACATCGCCACCTTCGCCGATCCCGGCAATACCGCCTCACCGGGGCTGAACAAGGAGTTCTTCCAACTCGCCGGTGCGTTCGCCAAGTGGTGCAACACGGCGGGCGGCATCGACGGGCGCACCATCGTTGTCCACGACCGCGACGGTGCCCTGTTCAACGCGGCGCAGGTGACGGACGAGGCCTGCCAGCAGGACTTCATGTCGGTCGGCGGCGGACTCGTCTTCGACCAGTCGGCGGTGCCCGTGCGGGTGGGGTGCGGCTTGGGCCAGATCCCTTCCTACGTGGTGTCAAACGAGGCCGACGACGCCGCCCTGCAGGTGGACCCCCTGGGGATCCGGGTCGACGAAATAGAGGCGGGCTGGTACGGCGCGCTCGGGCGCCGCTACCCGAGCGCGATCAAGCACTTCGGCATCGGCGCGGCGAACGAACCGAGCATTCTCGAACCCACACAGAAATGGGAGCAGGCCGCGGAGCAGCAAGGATGGAAGGTGGTGGACTTCCAAGAGCCACCATTCAGCGTGACGGACTGGTCACCCTTCGTGTCCCGGGCGCAGTCCAAGGGCGTCGAGGCGCTCGAGACGCCCACGGGCACCAACGTGCAGACCTATTTCGAGGCCATGCAGACCGCCGGCTACCGCCCGACCTTCATCTTCCTCGGCATCGGCATCCCCGAGGACCTCGGCAAGCAGACCTACGACATCTCGCTCTCGGGCCCGCTGCCACCCATCTACTTCGCGACGCAGAGTTGGCCGTTCGAGCTGGCCTCGCAGAGCCCCGGGCTCGAGCAGCTCATCGCGCTCATGCGCACCGATGCACGGGGCGACACCATCGACACCAACGACGAGTTCGCCGTCGACGCCTGGCTGCTCTTCGCCAAGTCAGCTTCGGCCTGCGGCGCGGACCTGACCGTCTCGTGTGTGCTCGGCCACGCGGCGTCGCAGACGAACTGGACCGGGGGTGGGGTCTACGCGCCGATTGGGCACCTGGCCCTCTCCAACCAACGTCCCACACCGAGCGACTGTTTCCTGCTGATGCAAGTCAAGGGCAGCGCGTTCTCCGACGACAAGGCCGACACGCGGCCGAACGACCAGATCTGGCACTGCGACCCCAATTCGTTGTTTCCGGTCTCGGGCGGTTGAGCCCACGCCCGCCTGTGCCTCAGGCGATCGGGCGGAAGTAGGGAAGCGTCAGGTCGTCGGATGCCGGATGAAACTCGACCTGGAGAGCCAGCCCCTCGCGTAGCTCGTCCGGTGCGCAGCCGACCACGGCGCTGAGGAACCACCACCCTTCGTCGAGCGCCACGACGGCGGGGGCGTAGGGGACGACGAAGGCGGGGTGAGGGGGACGCCAGACAACCGTCCAGCTGTACAGCGTTCCCCGGCCGACGCTCTGCTCCCAGGCCAGCCCGGTGCTGGTGCACTGCGGGCAGACGGCGAACGCGCGCAGGGCGCGGGCGTGACACGCGGAGCAAATGGGCAGCACGAGACGGCCCTCGCGGCACCCAACCCAGAACGGCTCGGAGCGCGCCGAAGGACGCGGCATCGGGAAACCGGGGGGCGGCGGAGAAAGCAGGCCGGCCTCCGCGGTGCTCACGGGCGCTCCTTGCCCAGGAGCAGCACGTCGGTAAAGAGCGCGCCCGAGCCGCCGTTCGAGCACAACGCGACTTGTGCACCGTCGACCTGCATGCTGGGACACTCGCCGCGCAGCTGCTGCACGCCGCGCGTCACGCGCTGGAATTGCTGTGCCGCCACCCCCGGATGGCTGTAGGACATCGTGCCGCCGTCGGTGGTGACCGGCAGCGTGCCGCCGGGGCCTATGGCGCCAGACTCGACCATGGGCCCGCCCTCACCCGGCTCACAGAAGCCGTAGGCCTCGAGTTGACGGATGATCTCGAAGGAGAACGGGTCGTAGAACTCGGCCACGTCCACGTGGCCCGGACCGAGCCCGGCCATGGCGAAGGAGGCCTGGGCCGCTCCCGCTCCCACCCAGCCCGCAGGCCGCACGCCGGCACGCGGGGTGAAGTCCCAGACGGGCGCCACGGTGTAGGCGGGCCCATAGCTGTCGCTGCCGCAGCCGAGGATCCAGACTGCCCGCCGGTCGTGACGTGCGATGTCGGCGCGGGCCAGCACGAGCGCGCACCCGCCCTCGGAGACCGTGGCGCAGTCGAGGAGGTGGAAGGGCTCCGCCACCATCGGCGACGCCAAGATGTCCTCTGGCGAGAACGGTCCCCGCCCGTGGTAGACGGCCTCGGGGTTGTGGTGGCCGTTGGTGCGGATCACGGCGGCTGCGGTGGCCAGTTGGAGCTCCGTCGTGCCGTGGGTGACCATGTGACGCCTCGCCATCAGCGCGAACTCGGCGGCGGTGAAGAGCCCGAAGCCCGCGACGAGCTCGTTGGGCGGTGTCGTCCAGGGGGCGGCGGAGCCGTGGCTGCGCAGCCCGGCGCCACCGGCCAGGACCACGACGACGCGGCACTGGCCCGTCGTGATCAGCGCGGCGGCGTCGACGATGGTGGGAATGCCGAGGGCATTGGGGCGGCGCACGCACGGTCCGAGCCCGAGCTCGAGCACCGCCTCCGCTGCCGCCTGCCCCACCACACCGTCGACGTCGCCGGCATCGATCCCGGCATCGGCGAGGGCCCCGAGGGCCGCCTCGAGCGCGATGGAAGAGGAGTCGTGCCCCGGGAGACGGCGGGCCTGAGGGGTGTTGAACACGCCGACGACGGCGACGTCGCGGAACGGATGCGTCATCGCCCCTGGGGTGTCACGCGTCCGGCCGGCGTAGGCGGAACCGTTGCACCTTGCCGCTGGCCGTGAGTGGGAGCTCGTCGACGAACTGCACTGCCCGCGGCACCTTGTAGTTGGCCATGTGCTCGCGACACCAGGCGATGAGCCGGCCTTCGTCGACGGCGTCGCCGCTGCGGCGCACCACGTAGGCCTGCGCCACCTCGCCCAGCCGGTCGTCCGGCACGCCGACGACCGCAACCTGGGCCACGCGGGGATGGGTGAGCATGATGCCCTCGATCTCGGCAGGGAAGGCGTTGAAGCCGCCGACGATGAACATGTCCTTCTTGCGATCCGTGATGCGCAGGTTTCCGTCTTCGCCGATGTGGCCGATGTCACCCGTCCGGAGATACCCGTCGTCGTCGAAGGCACCGGCGGTGGCCTCGGGATCGTCGAAGTAGCCTCGCATGACGTTGAAGCCTTTGACGAGGATCTCCCCGCTCTCGCCCGTTGGAACGGTGCAGTCCTTCTTGTCGGCGACGCGTACCGAGACGCCGGGCAGGGGCCGGCCAACCGTCGTCGCAACGACCTCGGGCGGGTCGTCGTGGTGGCACATGCTCACCGTGCCCGTCGTCTCCGTGAGACCGTAGCCGGTCACCACCGTGGCGATGCGCAGGTCCTCGCGCATGCGCCGAACCACCTCGACGGGCACCGTGGCGGCGCCGGTCACGGAGAGGCGCAGCGAGCCGAGGTCGAATCGCGCACGCTCGGGGTGCTCGAGCATCGACTGGAACACCGTCGGTGGTCCCGGCAGGACGGTGATGCGTTCGTACGCCACCCGCTGCATCACGACCCCGGCGTCGAAGACGGCCTGTGGGAGGACAGTCGCGCCGCAGAGCACGCAGGCCAGCACGGCCGACTTCAGACCCGCGGTGTGGAAGAAGGGGTAGACGCAGAGGTAGCGGTCGCCGCGCCGGAGCCCGACGGCGTCGCTCCATGCCTCGTAGGTGCGCACGCTCGGACCGTGGCCGAGCATGGCTCCCTTGGGCGCACCGGTGGTCCCGGAGGTGAAGATGATGTCGGCGAGGTCGTCGCCGGCGACGACAGGGAGCGGACGATCACCGTCCGCCGCGCCACGCGCCACGAAGTCGTCCCAGCTGACCGCGCCGGCGTGCGACGGCCCCTCGATGACGACCGCCTCGCGCAAGGCGGGCAGGTCGGCGCGCTCCACCAGGCCCAGGAGGTCGGTGCCCACGGCGTCGGTGCTGGCCAGCAGGATCGACGCGCCCGCGTGTCCCAAGACATGGGCCGCCTCCATCCCCTTGAAACGCGTGTTCACAGGGACGAGAACGGCGCCCGCGGCGTAGACGCCGAAGCTGGCGGCGATCCAGCGTGCGCTGTTGGGGGACCACAGGGCGACGCGGTCACCCGGCCGGACGCCGCTGGTGGCCAGCGCCCGGGCGACGCGCAGCGACTCGGCGTGCAGCTGGGCGAAGGTCCACCGATCGCTGCGGTCGACGACGGCCTCGGCGTCGCCGAAGTCGCGGGCGGCCCGCTCCAACGCGGCCGGGACGGTCTGGGGGAGCGTCACCCGTTCCGCGCTACGCGACGACGCCGCCGGCGCGCAGGTCAGCCACCTCGTCGATGGACAGCCCGAGCTCCTTGGCCAAGACGTCGTCGGTGTCCTCGCCCACCCAAGGCACACGCGTGTCCGGTGTGCCGGGCGCGGTGAGGATCCGCACCGGATTGCCCGGGGTGAGCACCGGCCGGCCCCCTCCCTGCGGCCGGTCGATGCCGACGAGCATGCCGTGCGCGTCCACGTGCGGGTCGTCCACGAGCTCTTCGTCGCGCAGACACGGCCCCGCGGCGATGCCGGCGGCGCCGAGTTCGGCACAGGCCTGCTCCCGCGTCTTGTCGGATGCCCACTGCTCGATGGCGGGACGGATCACGTCCTCGAGGTGGTCGACCCATCCCTGCCGTGTGGACAGACGGTCGTCGGTCCGCCATTCCGGGTGACCGACAATGTCAGCCAGGCGTTCGAAGTAGTGCTCGCGGGTCACCTGGACGATGATCCAGCCGTCGCCGGCCCGGAATCCGTCGTTGATCAGCGGGCCCACCTCTCCGTTCTTCAGGCCCATCGACCAGAAGTTGGACACGATGTCGGTCATGGCGAGCACGGAGTCGAACATGGCCACGTCGACATGCTGGGCCTGGCCGGTCCGGTCGCGTTCGCGCAACGCGGCCAGGAGGCCAACGGTGGCAAACAGCGCGGCACTGATGTCGCCCAGACCGCCCACGGGCGAGGCCTCCGGCGGTTGGTCCCCCTTCTGTTTCATGGCATAGATGCCCGACATGGCCTCGACGATGGGGGCGAAGGCCATCCGGTCGCGGTAGGGGGACGTGGTCACGTTCCCGAATCCCGACACCGAGACGTAGACGCAGCGCGGGCTGACGCCGACGAAGTCCTCGAAGCCGAGGCCCAACTTGGACATGGCTCCGGCGCGGAAGTTCTCGGCGATCACGTCGAAACGGGGGGCCATGTCGAGCACCAGCTGGCGCCCGGCGGGGTTCTTCAGGTCGATGCAGATGCTGCGCTTCCCGAGGTTGTTCCGCAGGAAGGTGGCGCCCATCGGGCGCCCTTCGGGATCGGGTACCGACGGCTGGGAGCTGCGGCCCAGTTCACCTCCCGGCGGTTCCACCTTCACCACGTCGGCACCGAGCCGAGCCAGCAGCTGGGTGGCGAACGGCAACGCCTGCATCTGCTCGAGGGCCAACACCCGGATGCCCGTCAGCGGGCCAGACGACCGCCGGTCCGAAGGCTCAGCGGCCACTTCGACCATATTTGTATATGGTATCTGATTTTCAGGATCTTCCCGCCGGCTCCGTGGCATCGCGCGACGGCGTGACGGTACCCGTGGGCAAGGGCAGAGCACGAGGCAGTGAAGGAGCGTCACGGTGGCCGGAACGGTGCGGCTCGAGGTCGACGGTGCGATCGCCACCATCACCAACGACAACCCGGAGAAGCACAACGCCTTCGACGACGCCATGGACGCCCAGCTTTTCGACGTCCTGGCCGAGTTGCGAACCTTGGCGGACGTCCGTGCGGTCATCTGGCGCGGCGAGGGTAAGTCCTTCTCCTCCGGCCGCGACGTCGGCGCGCTCGGTGGGGCCGACGCGGGGATGACCCATCACGAGTTGATGCGCCGCGGGCACCGCGGCATCCGCGCCATCTTCGAGCTCGACGCGCCGATCGTCGTCGCGCTCGGGGGCTGGGCCATCGGCGCGTCGTTCCAGCGAGCCTTGCTGTGTGACATCCGGGTGGCCGCCGAGGGCGCCCGGTTCATGCTGCCCGAGGTCGGCCACGGCGTCATCCCCGACACCGGCGGCGTCGCCCGCCTCTTCCAGATGTGCGGGCACGGTGTCGCGGCCGACATGGTGCTTACCGGGAGGGTGATGGAGGCCGACGAGGCGCTCGGGCACGGGGTGGTCTCGCGCGTGGTGCCGCCTGAGCGCTTGGACGAGGAGGTCCGCTCGATCGCCGTGAAGATCGCGGAGGCGCCCGCCGTGACGGTGCGCGCGGCGCGGCGAATCCTGGCTCACCTGGCCCTGCCCGAAGTGATCACGTCCATGGACGAGGAGATGATCGCCCAGACCTTCATCGCCCGATCCGACGACATGGCAGAGATGCGGGCGGCACGGGCGGAGGACCGCCCGCCCGCCTACAAGGGGACCTGACATGCCCGGACTGCCCGAACCCCCGCCCCCCGGAGCGACCGCGTTGCCGTCGGGGACGTTCGACGGTGTGCCCGTCCTGGTGACCGGCGCCGGCACCGGGCTCGGCAAGGCCATCGCCGTCGAATTCGCCCGCCTCGGCGCCGCGGTGGTCGTGGCGAGCCGGAGCCAGGAGCACCTCGACGCCGGCACCGCCGCCGTGTCCGAGGTGGGAGGCCGAGCCCTCGGAGTCACGTGTGACATACGCGAGCCCGAGCAGATCGCCGCCGCCTTCGATGCCGCGGAGGCGGCGTTCGGCCCGCCCGCCGTGCTGGTCAACAACGCGGCGGCGAACTTCCCGGTGCCCGCGGAGGACATGTCGCCCAACGCATGGCGGACGGTGGTCGACATCACCCTCAACGGGACGTTCTTCTGCTCGCGCGAGTTCGCGCGTCGCCACATCGCCGCCGGCACGCCGGGGTCGATCATCGACGTCGGTGCCTCGTACGCCTGGACGGGCGGCCCCGGCTTCGCCCATTCGGCCGCGGCCAAGGCCGGGGTGAAGAACATGGTCGAGACCCTGGCCGTGGAGTGGGGCCCTTACGGGATCGCGGTGAACGGGCTCGTCCCCGGTCTCTTCCCCCACGAGGACATGACGGCGGACATCAAGGGCAACCTCGACCGCACGAGCGACAAGGACGAATGCCAGCCGGCGCTGCGCGTGGGTCGGCTCCGCGAGCTCGGGTGGGCGGCCACCTTTCTCGCCTCGCCGTACGCCCGGTTCATCTCGGGCCACGTGCTCGTCGTGGACGGCGCCAATTGGCAGCGACGCGTGCTGACGAATCCGCCGGTGGTCACGGTGCGCGACCAGATGGGCCGCCCGCCCTTCGACCCCGATGCCCGCGCCCGTTGAGCGTGGCTCGCTGGCTGTGACAGGTATCCCGGGCAGACCCGTCCGTGTGGAGGAGTCCGACGGGATCACGACCGTCGTGCTGGACGATCCCGCGGCGCGCAACGCGCTCTCGTGGGACCTGGTCCGCGCGCTGAGCGAGGCGGTCGATCGTGCGGCGGCCCGCGGCTCGCGTGCGCTGGTGCTGCGCAACACCCCACCCGTCTTCTGCGCCGGCGGGTCGGTCGACGAACTCCTCGAGCCCAAGGTCGGGCTCGAGGAGATCTACCGGGCCTTCCACGCCCTGGACGAGGCACCGATGCCCACCGTGGCGGCGATCGACGGCGCGGCGATCGGCGCGGGTATCACACTGTTCCTCTGCTGCGACCTGGCCATCTGCACGCCTGCGTCGCGCTTCGATCTCCGCTTCCTCGACGTGGCCATCCACCCGGGCGGGGGCGTGCTCTGGCGGCTCGAGCGGCTGCTCGGGAGGCAGGGCGCGGCCGCGCTGGCGCTCTTCGGAGAGGTGCTCGAAGGCGAGGAGGCCGCGCGTCGCGGGCTGGTCTGGCGATGTGTGGATGCCGACGACCTGGCCGCGGAGGCCGGCCGGCTGGCGGAGAAAGCGGCGTCGCGAGATCCTGAGCTGGTGTCGAGGACCAAGCACACCATCGCGTCGGTTCCGGCGGTGGACGGACCGGCGGCCGCCATCGACCTCGAGCTCGCTGCGCAGCGATGGTCGATGGAACGGCCGGCGTTCCAGGCTTCCCTGGGCGAGCTGCGCGAACGCCTCGGGCGGCCGAGGAGGACGGGCCGATGAGGTCGATGGCCGACGCCTGGGCGGCCCGGGCGGGCGACGACACCGCCGGCCTCCGCTACGAGGACTCCGAATGGTCCTGGAGCGCCGTGGTCGCCAAGGCAGCCCGGCGCGCCGCCTGGTGGTCCGGTCTGCGCACCGCCGGACCACCCCACGTCGGTGTCCTGTTGGACAACGTCCCGGAGCATCTCTTCTGGCTGGGTGCGTGTGCGCTGTCCGGTGCGGTCTACGTGGGGGCCAACCCCACGCACCCCGGTCCCGCCCTCGCGAGTGAACTGGACTTCACGCGTTGTCAGCTTCTGGTGACCGACCGCACCCATCTCGCGCTTGTCGAGGGTCTCGACCTCGGCCCGGCCATCGGCATCGCCGCCGCGGACAATCCCCGTGTCTGCCTGGTCGACGGCGACCCGGCCCTTCCGGCGGCCGCCGACATGCCCGACGTCGACACCGTCGAGGACGTCACGCTGGGCTACCTCATCTTCACCTCGGGGACCTCGGGCTCGCCCAAGGCGTGCCGGTGCACCCAGGGCCGGATGGTCGTCATCGGCGCCTCGTTGGCCCAGCGTTACGGGTTCGACTCCGACAGCTGCTGCTACCTGTCCATGCCCCTCTTCCACTCGAACTGCCTCATGTCAGGCTGGGCTCCGGCGGTGGTCGGCGGCGCCACCATCGCCCTTCCCACCGGGGGGCGCTTCTCCGCCTCAGGCTTCCTCCCCGACGTGCGCCGCCACCGCGTGACCTACTGGAACTACGTGGGACGCCCGCTCTCCTACGTCCTGGCCACCCCCGAGCGGTCCGACGACGCGGCGAGCACGCTCCGTGACGTGTTCGGGAACGAGGCTGCACCGGGCGACGTCGACCGGTTCGCCCGGCGGTTCGGCTGTGCCGTTTCCGAGAACTACGGATCGACCGAGGGGGGTATCGCGATCTCGCGCAGCCCGGAGACGCCGCCGGGCGCGCTCGGCCCGGCCCCGCCGGGCGTGCTGGTCGTCGATCAGGACGGCCATGAGTGCGCAGTGGCGCGGTTCGCCGACGGCGGGCGTCTCCTCAACGCGCTGGAGGCGGTGGGCGAGATCGTGTCGGACTCCGTGCCGGCCAACTTCGAGGGCTACTGGGACAACGAGGAAGCCGACCGGGCCCGGATCCGCGACGGGTGGTACTGGTCGAGTGACCTCGCCTACAAGGATGCCGAGGGCTATCTCTACTTCGCCGGCCGCGGCGACGACTGGTTGCGGGTGGACGGCGAGAACTTCGCCGCTGCGCCAGTGGTGCGTATCGTCGACCGCCACCCCGACGTGGTCGTCTCCGCCGTCTACGCCGTGCCCGACCCGACCGTCGGCGACCAGGTGATGGCGGCGGTGCAGCTGCGACCCGGGGCGACGTTCGACGGGGAGTCCTTCGGCGCTTTCCTTGCGGAACAAACGGACCTCGGCCGCAAATGGGTGCCGCGCTACGTGCGGGTATCGCCGACGCTGCCGACCACCGCGACGTCCAAAATCCTCGTCCGACAGCTCCGCATGGAGGGCCTCGACTGCGGCGATCCCGTCTACGAGTTCCGCAGCGGTGGGGCGCTGGCCTATGACCCACGCGCACGGGCCGAGGCATCGCCGTGAGCACGGACGGCCCGATCGGCGTCGCCGTGTTGGTGCACGGCGGGACGCTCACCTCCACCATGTGGGACCAGGTGCGCAGCCAGATGGCCTCTCCCTCCGTCGCCGTGGACCTGCCGGGACGGCGCTACAGACCGGCCGACCTGGCCGAGGTCACGATCGGCGACTGGGTCACCTCGGTGGTAGCGGACATCGAGGCGGCCGGGCTCACGGAGGTTGTGCTGGTCGGGCATTCCTCCGGCGGGTACGTCCTTCCCGGGGTCGCGGCGGCATTGGCCGCCCGATCGGTGCCCGTGCTGCAGGGGCTGGTCTTCGTCTCGGCCACTGTGCCGGCGGACGGCGAACGCCCGCTCGACTACCTCCGCGACGACATCCGGACTCTCGCGAGCGACCATCGGGAGCTCACGTTGGACTCGGCGCGAGGGCGGACCATCGGCGGCCTTCGGCCCGGCGAGCCTCCCATCGAGACCAACCTCGAGATCGTCGAGAACGGGCCGCGCCTGGGCCTCGAAGCTCCCCTCGTCCTCTTCGAAACGGTGTCGTGGGCGGGGTTCCCCGCCGATGTGCCTCGGGTCTACGTGCGTGCGCTGCGGGACAAGGTGATCCCTCCCGAACTGGCGGACCGAATGATCACGGCCATGGGCGGGGCGCAGGTGATCGACCTCGACGCCGGGCACCGCTCGTACGACACGCATCCGGCCGAGCTGGCGGCCGTGATCGACGAGTGCTGCAGCGACACGCGGTGACCGAGCCTCCGGGAGACTGGGGCCAGACACTGTGCTCGCTCGTTGAGTGGCGCGCGAGGGCCAGCCCCGGGAACGCTCTCCTGGTCGACGAGTCCGGCCACACGATGACGGCCGAGGAGTTCCGGGCCTCGTCGCAGCGGGTGGCGGACCGTCTCCGTAACGCCGGAATCGGTCGCGGGTCTCTGGTGTCATGGGTCCTCCCGACCGGGATAGACGCGCTGGTATTGACCACGGCGCTGAGCCGCCTCGGCGCGGTGCAGATACCCGTCATCCCTGTCTACCGGGAACGGGAGATCGGACACATCCTCGACGAGACGGCGCTCGACGCCTTCATCGTGACCCCACGATGGCGCGCGTTCGACTATCTCGACCTTTGTCATGACCTCGCGTCCGCACGCGGCGGGCGTGCCGCCGTCCTCACCATCGACGAAGTGGTCCGCGACCCGGCTTTGCCGGTCGCCCGACGTATCCCCCACGAGACAGGCCGCGACTGGGGCGCGACGCAGTGGATCTTCTACACCTCGGGCACGGGCGGCCTGCCCAAGGGCGTCCGGCACGGCGACGCGGCGCTGGCCGCTGCTGCACGCGGCATGGTGGAGCACCTGGCCATGACGTCCGAGGATCGGAGCGGCATCGCATTCCCGATCGCGCACATCGGCGGACCGATCAACCTCATGGCCGGCCTTCTGGCCGGCTCCACGCTCATTCTCATCGAGAACTTCCATCCGCAGCGCACGTCCGATGTGCTCGCCCGCGAGGGCGTGACGATGGCGGGTTCGGGCACGGCGTTCCATCTCGCCTACCTGGAGGTCCAGGCACAGCGACCCGACGAGCCGCTCTTTCCGCATTTGCGGTGTTGTCCGGGAGGTGGCGCGCCGAAGCCCGCAGGCTTGCACGAGCGCGTACGGCGCGAGCTCGGCGCCGCCGGCATCGTGTCGGGTTGGGGACTGACCGAGGCACCGCTCCTCAGCATGGGCCGGCCCAGTGACCGCGACGACCAGCTGTCGGAGACCGAGGGGAGCCCGCTTCCCGGTGTCCAACTCAGGACGGTCTCCTCCGACGGCCGGATCTGCGATGCGGGCGAGCAGGGTGAGCTCCGGGCCAGGGCACCGCAGATGATGCTCGGGTACGTCGACCCCTCCCTGAACGCTCACGCCTTCGACGACGAGGGGTGGCTGCGCACCGGCGACCTCGGGACGATTGACGCGGAGGGGTACGTCAGGATCACGGGCCGGCTGAAGGACGTCGTCATCCGCAATGGAGAGAACATCGGCACGGCCGAGGTGGAGGAATTGCTCCGGGGACACCCGGACGTGGCCGATGCAGCGGTGTTCGGACTGCCGGACAGCCGGACCGGGGAGCGTGTCTGCGCTGTTCTGGAGCTAGTACCCACCGCGCGCCAGCTCGACCTCGACGGTGTCGGTGCGTTCCTGGAAAGTTGTGGCCTGCGCCGGCATGCATGGCCCGAGCAACTGGAGACGATGGAGACGCTGCCCCGCACGGTCGCCGGGAAGATCGACACCTGTCAGCTCCGGCAGCGGTTTGGCGCGGCACGCACGAACTCCTGATGAGCGCCGCCCCGCCGGATTCGTTGGCCGACCGCCGCGTCCTGGTCGTCGGAGCGTCAGCGGGTATCGGCCGCGCCTTCGCGAGTCGGGCCATCGCCGGCGGTGCCACTGTTGCCGTCGTCGCTCGCCGGGCCGAGCGTCTGGCGGAGCTGGCCGATGGCGCGCCGTCGGCGGCGGTGGTCGTCACCGGCGACGTGCGCGCACCGGCTGACTGCTCCCGCATCGTCACCGAGGCGACGACCGCTCTGGCGGAATCGACCTGCTCCTCTACTGTGCGGGATCCTCGCCCCTGCGGCCTCTGGCCGACACGACAGCCGACGACTGGGCGACCGTGTTCGAGACCCACGTGTTGGGCGTGCACCACATCGTGCAGGAGGCACTCCGCAACATGCCGCGCCACGGGGTGGTCGCGGTGCTCTCGTCGGAGACTGTCGGTCGCCCCCGCTACGGCCTTGGCGCGTACGGCGCCAGCAAGGCCGCGCTCGACCAACTGCTCCAAGCCTTGCGGGTGGAGCATCCGCTCGTCCGTTTCACGACGGTGACGATCGGGGCGACGTTCCCGACGGAGTTCGGGGACGGCTTCGACCCGGAGATCCTCGGCCGTGCGCTGAACGAGTGCGCCCGCCACGGCCTGATGACCGAGCAGATGATGAATCCTGACGAGGTAGCCAGTGTCCTGGCGGGTGTGTTCGCGGCCGCCCTCAGCAATCCAAGTGTCGGCGTGGATTACCTGGTGGTTCGGCCCCCGTCTCCCGTGATCGGTTCGTAACTTCGGGACCCACGACAGCCCTACCGGTCGGCAGTTCCTGGGTGCGTCAGCCGCCAATACTCCAACATCGACCCGCCGAGCAGCTGCAGCCCCCGATCGACCGCCGCACGATCGCGCGCGGGCAGCGGAGCCAGGATCCGCTCCAGGGCAGCCTGGCTGGCGTTGCTCGCCTGTGCAATGGCCCGACGACCTGCGCCGGTGACCCGCAGGACGTTTCGCCTCCTGTCGTTCCCGTCCACCTCGCGGGAGACGTACCCGCGCTCAGTGAGGCCCGCGACCAGCCGCGTCACGGTCGGGGCCTGGACCGTGAGACGGTACGCCAACTCGGACGGAGTCGCCGGAGCTTGGTCGAGGTAGGCGAGAACCCGGTACTTCTGAATGGTGAGGCCGGCTGACTCGAGCGTGACCTCGAACATGCGTGCCACCGCAGCGATGGAGGTCGTCGCAGTCGGGACCTCGCTGCGCCGTACCACCGCGGGGACATTAGCTGTGGGTCTCGGCAATCGTTGACCCCCCAAGGGCTTGACGCCTGGTGCGCTCTGAGAAATACTTAGCTTATGCTAAGTATAACGGGGTGCTGATGGCGGGCGCCTTGACGGGCATCCGTGTGCTGGAGCTCACCTGGGGGATCGCCGGGCCAATGGCCGGGATGATGCTCGCCGACCAGGGGGCCAGCGTTACCCGGGTCGAGCCTCAGGACGACGTCTTCGCGCAGTCGCCGGGCTACCGAGCGTGGAACCGTGGCAAGCGCAGCGCGATCCTCGACCTCAAGGGACCCGACGGTCGTCGAGCCCTTCTCGATCTCGCGGCGCAGGCCGACATCGTGCTTGATTCGTACCGTCCGGGCGTCATGGAGCGCCTTGGACTCGGGCACGAGGCGCTCGCCGCGCGGAATCCGCGCCTCATCACCTGCTCCATCACCGCGTACGGCGAAGGCAACGAGCACAGCGACCGTCCCGGCCTCGAGGCCTTGGCCGCCGCCCGGACGGGTTCGCAATGGGCCCAGCGCGGCGGCATCATGTCGACGGGTGAGCTCGGCCTCCCGGACGTCGAGATCCCCGAGGGCGCTGAACAGGCGGCGCGATCGGATGGCCCCATCTTCAGCGCGTCTCCGTGGATGAGCATCAACGGCTTCTACCACGCAACGCTGGCCATCACGGCGGCGCTCGTCGCCCGGGAACGAAGCGGCACCGGGCAACACATCGAAGCCTCCATGCTGCCGCGAGCGGCTTTCGTCCCGACGAGTACCCGCAGCAGCGGTCCGATGGCGGCCACGTGGATGAACCTCCGCGGGGCGCCGAGAGGCCTTTTCGAGTGCAAGGACGGGCGGTGGGTGCACCAGTGGCCCATCAAGCCGCAATCGATGATCGATGCGGCCGAGTTCGACCGCTTGGACGACGCGCCGGCTCCCCAATACTCGCATCGGCGGGTCGACCCGGCGCGGATCGGCATGGAGCCGGAGAACATCGTGGTCCTCTTCTATTACCTCCCGCTCATGCAGGCTGCCTTCAAGAAATTCACGGCGGAGGAATGGCGCGTTTGGGGTGAACGCGTCAAGGAGGGGGTCCAGGTCGTCCGCACGCCGGAGGAAGCGCTCTCCGATGAGCTGCTGCTGGCGGAGGGCAGCGTCGTCGAGGTCGCGGACCCCGACCTCGGACCCATCCGGCACATAGGCGTGATCACAGAGCTGAGCCAGACACCCGGCGCCGTGCAGGGTCCCGCACCGCGTCGGGGCGAGCACACCGCCGAGGTCATGAGCGAGGCGGCACGGAGTCCGGACGTGCCCGCTGGGAGCCCCACCCTTGCCGAGGCCGGGTCGGAGGGACCACTGGCGGGCGTCCGGGTCCTCGATATCGGGCTGGCTCTCGCCGGCCCCTACGGAACCTCGCTGTTGGCCGACCTCGGGGCCGACGTCATCAAGGTTATGGCACCGTGGGACGGCCCCTGGATGGACACCGGCATCGGGCAGATGGCGAACCGAGGGAAGCGGGGGGTGGTGCTCAACCTCGGAAAGCCGAACGGTCTCGACGCGTTCTACCGGCTGGTCGAGTCAGCGGACGTTGTCGCGCACAACATGCGTCACGGCGTCGCCGAGCGGCTCGGGGTCGGCTACGAGACGTTGCGCGCCATCAAGCCCGACCTGATCTACTGCGCCAGCCGCGGCTTCGACCGGGATCGCAGCGCTCGGGGCCTGCCCGGGACGGACCAGTCGGGCTCGGCCCTGGCCGGCCAGGAATGGGAGGACGGTGGGTGCTGGCACGGCGGGCAACCCTTCTTCGGCACCTCCATGGGAGATCTCGGCAACGGGTTCCTCACGGCGATCGCCATCAACGAGGCGTTGTTCCATCGGGCCCGAACCGGTGTTGGGCAAGCCGTCGGGACGTCCATCCTGTACGCCTGCCTCGCCGGAGTGTCGGGCACGTTTGCGTGTCCCGACGGTTCAGGCCCGGACCGCCCGAAGCTCGACGCCCAACAACTCGGATTTCACTCCTTGTACCGCCTCTACGAGACGTCGGACGGCTGGCTGTGTCTCGCCGCCGTCACACCGGAACACTGGGAGCGCCTCTGTCGTGTCACCGGGCGCGAGGACCTGCAGGCGGACGACAGGTTCTCGGACGCCGTCGCACGCCGCGCCAACGACCACGAACTCGGGAAGATCCTCGAAGAGGTCTTCGGGGCGCGCACCGCGGCCGAATGGTTCGCGGCACTGGACGAGGCCGGCGTGCCCGTGGAGCTCTCCCAACCGGGGATGGCGGGCGCTCCACCCGGCTCACCTTTCCTGCATTTCTCTGTCACCCCGGCGCGGCCGCCGGGAGAGGCCCCCGTGCTCGACGAGCACACCGATGCGGTCCTTGCCGAACTGCACCTCGACGACGAGACCGTGGCCGCGATCAAGGAAGAGACGGCCAACCGCGCCCGCGGCTGACCGATGCCGAGCCGCAGCTAGCTCGCGATTGGAAGGAGCACTGATGGAAGAGCGCCTGATTTCGGCAGACTCGCACGTGAGGATCACCGAGGACTGGGTGAAGGATCGATTGCCCAAGTCCGCCCTTGGCTCCTACGAGCAGGCTGTGCGCACCCTCAAGGAATTCGAGCTGGAGCAGCGGGGTGGGGAACAACGCAGCCTGGAGGATTTCGGGGACCTTGCACCCGGCGCGCGGGACCCCGGTTACTGGGAGCCCCGCGCCCGGCTCGCGGCAATGGACACGGACGGGGTGTTTGCCGAGGTGCTCTACTCCGAGCTCAGTGGCTTCCGTCAGTTCCATTTGTCCGGGGATCACTGGAAGGAGGTGGCGCGCGCATTCAACGACTCGCTCGTCGATTTCTGTGCCGTCGATCCCGCTCGACTGGTGGCGAGCTATCAGCTCCCGATCATCGACATCGACCACGCCGTCTTGGAGGTCGAGCGTCTGGCCGCGTTGGGTGCGCGGTCAGTCCAGCTTCCGAACTATCCCACCGAGCTCGGGTTCAAGCCCTACCACGACGACTCGTACGACCGGCTGTGGGCCGCGCTGTCAGAGACGCAGATGACCATCAGCCAGCACCTCGGGTTGAAGAATTCTCTGTTCGATCTCTACCGGGCTGACCCGACGCCCTACAAGATGATCTTCAACCTGATGCCGGGTGTCATGATTGTCGAGAACGTCTCGCTCTGGCTCTTGACCGGGGTACTGGAGCGCTTCCCCAAGCTTCGGATCGTGTTCGTCGAGCCCTCCTTCGACATCTTCGTCGTGTGGCTGCGTCAGCTGGACGGATCGTGGAGCCGAGGTCGCGATCGTCTGTTCCCCGGAGTGACCAAGCCCCCATCGGAGACCTTTCACGACCAGATCGCACTGACCTTCATCGGTGCCGATCGCCACAGCCTGGCGCAACGCCATGAGGTGGGGATCGAGAACGTCATGTGGTCCACCGATTTCCCGCATCCGGCATCCACATGGCCCAACTCGCGCTCGGTGGTGGAGTCGATGATGGCCGACATCCCGGCCGACGAGCGGCAGCTCATCGTCGCCGGAAACGCGGCGCGGATGTACGGGCTCCAGGCGGCGTGACAAACGCCGCGCCGCGCTACACGCGTCCGACCCCTGTACTCGACGCGGATAACGCTTTCTACTGGCATGCCGCGGCACGGGGGGAGCTCCGCATCCAATCGTGTGGAGGGTGCGGGGCCCTGTGCCACCCGCCCGTTCCCTTGTGCCCGGTGTGCCACAGTGCCGAGCGCCAGAGCCGGCAGGTGTCCGGGTTGGGCCGCGTGGCGAGTTTCATGATCGTGCATCACCCTCCCAACCCGTGGTTCGAGATGCCCATCGGTGTGGTGAGCATCGAGCTCGAAGAGGGTCCGCAGGTGACCTCGAACATCGTCGGCGTCGCGCTGGAAGAGGTCGACCTCGGCCTCGAGGTCGAAGTGCTCTTCGCAGGGACCGACGACCCGGAGGTCGGCGTACCTCTCTTCCGTCCGAGAGGTCGCTGATGCGCGGCATCGCGGCCATCGCAGGGATCGGCCAAACGGATTTCTCGAAGTCATCGGGGCGCAGTGAGCTGCATCTGGCCGCGGAGGCCAGCCTGGCGGCTCTCGCCGACGCCGGCCTGACCGTCGACGACGTGGACGGAATGGTGACGTTCACCATCGATCCCACGGAGGACAACGAGCTCGTGCGCACGCTGGGCGTTCCCCAGCTCTCCTATACCGCGCGCATTCCCCATGGCGGCGCTGCCTCTGCGGCGACCGTCTTTGCTGCCGCGTCGGCGGTTGTGACCGGTGTGGCCAGGCATGTGCTCGTGTACCGGGCACTCAACGCACGTTCGGGGAATCGATTCGGTCGAGCACGTGATCCGGGTTCTTCGCCCACGAGGGGGACTGGATGGGATTTTGCGAACTGGTTGGCACCGTATGGGGCGTTGAGCCCGGCCGCGATCCTGTCGCTGCAGACGCTTCCTTGGATGCGCGCGCGTGGCCTGACGAACAGGGACTTTGCGGACTACATCGTGGGAATCCGTGATTTTGCCGCGACCAATCCGTCGGCATGGTTCTACAAGCGTCCGATCACCGTCGGGGAGCACCAGGCCTCACGCTGGATCGTCGAGCCGATGCTCCGGCTCTTCGACTGCTGCCAGGAGACGGATGGGGGCGTGGCCCTTGTCGTGACCAGTAGCGAGCGGGCACGCGACCTCAAGCAGATCCCCGCGGTCGTGCTGGGAGCCGCGCAGGGTGTCGGGCGGGACCCGGGGTCACCAGGGCGTGCGTATGCCATGGCGGGGCTCGGCCCGCAAGACCTCGATGCGGCCATGATCTACGATGCTTTCTCCCCGCACGTCTACATGGGCCTCGAGGCGCTCGACATTTGCAAAGAGGGCGACCTCAAGGACTTCGTGGCGAGCGGCGCCATCGCCCGTGGTGGATCGCTTCCGGTCAATACCAACGGCGGCCTGATCGGAGAGGCCTACCTGCATGGCATGAACCTCATCACCGAGGCCGTGCGTCAGGTCCGCGGGACCGCCGTGAATCAGGTTGAAGATGCCGAGGTGGTGTCGATGTCGTCGGGCACCAACGTCGTCATTCTGGGCCAGGACCGCAAGTGATGGCGGGCTCGACGAGGGAATGGCGCAGCTAACCCAAGTACTCCTCGTCAGTCACATGGTCTCCCCACACGGCCTCGCCTTCGCTCACAGCGAGATGCGTCATGAGGTGGTCCGGTCCCGCTCCGTGCCAGTGCCATTCGCCACCGGGCGCGAGCACCGTGTCGCCGGGCCGCAGGACGACGACGGGTTCACCGCGGGCCTGGATTCGACCTTCTCCTTCCGTCACGTACAAGCTTTGACCAACCGAATGGCTGTGCCACGCCGTGCGGGCCCCAGGGGTGAAGTGCACATGCGCCACCGTGGCCGGCGACGTGCCATGGGTCTGCGCCAGAAAGTCGATGAAGACGTCCCCGGTGAACCAGTCGGATGGACCCTTGACCGTTGCAGCCTTTCGCCCGCGTTCCATGTCATCGCCCTCCTATCTCGAAACGCCCTTTGGAGCCGTTGCCTGCTGGACGGGTGTCGTGGGGTGACATCAAATCACCTTCGAGCGTTGCACGGCCCGGAGCCCGTCCTGCCGGGCTGACTCCACTCGACCGCTTCCGAGGTGACCAGGGATGGCCGCACCGCGTCGCCTGGACTCCATCTGTTTGAATGGGCGTTGATCTCGTCAGTCTGATCGCGGCGAATCGATGACGATTCGGCGTGGAGAAATGGAGGCGTTGCGTTGTCCGACATCATGGAAGGTGTCCGCATCCTTGAAGTCGCCGAGCACACGTTCGTGCCTGCCGCATCCGCGATCCTGGCCGACTGGGGTGCCGAGGTCATCAAGATCGAACACCCCGAGCGTGGTGACGCCATGCGGGGCTTGGTCTCGAGCGGCGTCATGCCGATGCTGGGCAACGTGCACGTCCTGCTCGAGCATTCCAATCGGGGCAAGCGCAGCATCGGGATCGACATACAAACCGAGGCCGGCATCGAGCTCATCTACAAGCTCGCCGAGACGAGCGACGTGTTCCTGACCAACAAGCTCCCGGCGGTGAGGGAACGGCTGCGGATCCAGCCTGAGGACATCCGTGCGCACAATCCCAACATCATCTACGTCGCGGGTACCGGCTCGGGAGAGCGCGGACCGGATGCGAACCGCGGGGGGTACGACTTCTTGAGCTTCTGGTGCCGCGGCACCAGCGCCACGGGGACGACCACCACCGATGCCGACTTCCTCACTGTGCAGCCCGCGCCCGGCTACGGCGATTCCATCGGTGGCATGACGATCGCGGGAGGGATACTCGGGGCGCTCTTCCACCGGGAGCGGACGGGCGAGGCCAAGATGGTCGACGTCTCGCTCCTGGGCGTCGGCATGTGGGCGATGAGCCCCGCGATCGCCCTCTCCCTGCAGCTGGACCATGCGTGGCGGCCGGGCCCCGGGGGTGCGACGGCACCGTTCAATCCGCTCGTCGGCACCTATCGGACCCGGGACGGGCGCTTCCTGGCCTTCTCGTGTCTCCAGGGCTTCCACTACTGGCCGGCTGCGTGCAGGGTCGTCGGTCGTGAGGATCTCATCGAGGACCCGCGGTTCGCGACGCCTGAGCTGTTGGCCGAGAACGCCGGCGTGGCTCGCGACATCCTGGCCGAGATCTTCTTGGCTTCCACGTTGAGTGAGTGGCGCACACGGCTCGAGGACTTCGAGGGCCAGTGGGCCTTCGCCCAAGACACCCTCGAAGTCGTCGAGGATCCTCAGACGCTGGCGAACGGTTACATGGGCGAGACCGCGACCGCAGACGGCACGCCCTACCGCCTCGTCACCACCCCGGTGCAGTTCGGCGGGTCGCCGGCGCCCCCGAAGCGTGGTCCCGAATTCAACGAGCACTGCGATGAGATCTTGGCGGGCCTCGGCTACGACGAGGACAAGATCCTCGAGCTCAAGCTCGCCGGAGTGGTTGCCTAGCCTCGCCACTCGGTCAGATTCAAGGGTCGCCTTCGCAAGGAACGCCCTCCTCCGTCGCAGGCCGAGGACCCCACGGTGTCTCGGGTACACGCTTTATTGCGGTTCCAGGGTCGCACGCCACAAGATGCAGGCAGAGCCAGCGATGGGAAAGGAGTCTGCTCGTGGAGAGGGTGCTCGAAGGGGTCAAGGTGCTCGAGGTCTCGGCGTGGGCCTTCGTCCCCTCCGCCGGAGCCGTGTTGGCTGACTGGGGAGCGGACGTCATAAAGGTCGAGCCTCCGACGGGTGATCCGATACGTGGCCTCGTCAATGCCGGCATTGGCGGGGGCTCGGGACCTTCGTTTCCCTGGGAGGCGTGGAACCGGGGGAAGCGAAGCATCGCACTCGATCTGAAGCAGCCCCGCGCTCGGGAGATCCTCTTGAAGGCAGCCGAGACGGCCGACGTGTTCCTGACGAGCTACCTCCCCCCGACCAGGCGTCACTTGCGGCTGGATATCGATGACATTCGTGCCGTCAACCCGTCCATCGTCTACGCCTGCGGGACCGGGCAGGGTTCTCTGGGGGAGGAGGCCGAAAAGGGCGGGTACGACTCCATCAGCTTTTGGGCCCGCGGGGGCGTGGGCGCGACGGTCACCCCACCGGGCGCGCAACGACCGATCGGACAGCCCGCGGGTGCGTTCGGCGACTCCCTGAGCGGCATGGCACTCGCCGGCGGGGTGGCGGCCGCCCTGTTCCGCCGGGCCCGTACCGGCGAGGGAGCGGTTGTGGACGTGGCACTGCTGGGGACGGCGATGTGGTGCCTGCAGATGCCCATCGTCGGTGCCGCCGTCATGATGGCGCAGCCGCCGGCGGGCGACGGTGAACGGCCGAGTTCCCGGAGTGTCAACCCGCAGATCTTCAATCCTCTGGTGAACAACTATCGGACCTCCGATGGCCGATGGCTTTCGCTCTGCATGCTGCAGCGGGACCGCTATTGGGACGACGTCCTCGTGGCCATCGGACGGGAGGACCTGCGGGTCGATCCGCGGTTCAACACGCCGGAGGCCTTGGGAGATCACAACGACGAGGCGATCTCCGAGCTGGAGGCCACGTTCGCGGCGATGTCCCTCGACCAGGCGCGCGCCGCTCTCGGCTCACAGTCGGGTCAATGGGATGTGATGCAGAACGTGCTGGAACTCCCCACGGACCCTCAGGCCGTCGCCAACGGTTTCGTCCAGGAGGTCGTGTACGACGATTCCGTGGTCTTGCCGCTGGTCTCATCACCGGCGCAGTTCGACCGCACCGCGGCGCGGCTCGGTCGAGCTCCCGAATTCGGGGCCGATACGGACGACGTGTTGGTGGAACTGGGCCTCGATTCCGAACAGGTGATGCAGGCGAGAGTCGACGGAGCGGTCGTATGACGTGCGGAAGCGGGGGCATCTGGCAAGCTCAGTCCTGAGATTTCGTGTTGTACGAATCCCAGACCGGGAGGAGTCCAGCCTGAGGCCTCAGACCCTCCAGGAGGTTCGCTGCCGAACGCTTGGCGTGCGGGATTACCCGCCGGCTGCTGCGACAGCAACGCGGTCGGATAGGAGCGACGCCGTGGCTGCTTCGTCGAGACCGAGCTCACGCAGGACCTCAGAAGTGTGCTCGCCCAGAAGGGGTGCGCGCCATCGCGGCACTGGGGGCTTGCCGGCGAAGTCGACCGGCGTTGCGAGCATCGGCAGGGTGCCGTCTTCGTCGGGCACGTCCACCACCGAGTGCGCGGCACGAAACTGTTCATCGGCGACAACGTCGTCGACGGTGTTCACCGGGCTCCAAAAGAGTTCAGGCTCCTCACCGAATGCCGTCGCCCATTCGTGCAACGGCCCAGTGGCGAAGATCTCATCGAGTAATCCGATCAGTTCGCGTGCATGCAGGGCGCGGCTCCTGCCATCTTCAAACCGCGAATCAGTTGTCCACTCGGGGTGTCCCACTGCCCGTGCGAGGGCAGGCCAGTGACGATCCCCGTCGAGTCCGACGATCCAGAACGACTTGCCGTCGCCCGCGACGTAATTGTTGAGCACCGGGCTGTACATGGTTTCCCGGGTGCCGATGCCGAGCGTCCGACCCCACATCAGAGCCACGTTGACGTCGAAGCCGATGGTGTACACACCCTGTCGAAGCAAGGAGGTCGACACGAGTTGGCCCCGCCCGGTCCGCGCCTGCTCCACCAGGGCGGCGCTGACCATGGCGGCACCCGTCATCGCCACGGTGTGGTCGCCCATGCCGCCCCTTTGGAACGGCAGCGGGCCGCCCGGTGCGCGGAGGGACTCGGCGATGCCTGCGCGAGCCCAAAAGGCGGCGATGTCGTAGGCGCCCCGGTCTGCCTCGGGGCCATCGAGGCCGTACCCGGTGATGATGGCGTAGACCAGGCGCTCATGACGATCGCACGTCTCCTCGGGGCCCAGTTCGACGCGCTCGAGCGCTCCTGGCCGAAGATTGGTCAGGAACACGTCTGCCTCGGCCACCAACTGGTGCACCACGTTGACCGCTCGCTCGTTGGAAAGATCAACGGCGATGCTCCGCTTGCCCCGATTGTCAAGCTCGAACACGGGATTGACCGGTAGATCCCCGCCGAGCATCCGCCCGAAGTTCCGGGCCGGGTCACCCTCGGGTGGCTCCACCTTGACAACGTCGGCACCCCAATCGGAAAGAATGCCGCCTGCCCCAGGACCGGCAACCCACACGCCCAATTCGACAACCCGCACACCATCCAGCGGCCCCGTCATGGTGTCCAACCGTAGCGGTACCAATCGGTGTGCAATACCGATCAGTATCCTCTCAACCGATATCGAACCGTTCATCGTGTCGATGACGCATGGTCTATCTGGTGGTCTATCTGGCCACGCCGTCCAAAGACTGGCGGTCAGGGTTCCGCGGTGACCGAGTCGCGGCGTCACTGAACTCCACGACCGGTTCGAAGACGGCGCGGCGGGAGGTTCGGCGCAGGGCGGCCAGAACGGGGCGACCGAGCACCAGGATGAGGACCGCCGTCGTGGCGGCCCTGGTCAGGTCGAAGCCCATGGACGTCGTGAGGTCGAAGAGCAGGAAACGGTGCACGTTGGTCAGGACAGCAGCGCCCGGGACGAAGGAGTACTGCGTCGTCGTGCCGGCTCCGAAGGGCCAGAACCAGAAGTTCATCACCAACCCGTAGAACAGTGCCGCCACTGCGCCGTACGCGGCCAGCATCCCTCGCTCGGCCACCCCGCGCATGGGTGGAAGGCAGCCCGCCCCGAAGCCGACCCAGGCCGCGGCGATCATCTGGAAGGGCAGCCACGGTCCCACGCCTCCGGTTGCGAGTGAGGACGCGAAGAACGCGACGGCACCCAGCACGAAACCGAAACCCCGCCCGAACACGCGGGCCGAGAGGACGAGGAGGAACCACTCCGGTTCGAACCCGTTGATCCCGGGGCTGGGGACCCGCAATGCGGCGAAGCAGGCAGCCATGATTCCGAGCAGCGCCACGGCCTTCGCGTCGATCGCCCCCTCGGACATCTCGGCCATCACGATGCCCAAGAGCAGTGGGATGAGCGCGACGAAGATCCAGGGCGCGTCGCCACTGTGCGCCGTGTTCGCCCCGGAGTGCGCGTGGATCAGAAGCGGCCATCCGAACGCTACGAGCCCGAAGGTCGTGGTGAGCGCCAGCAGCACCGAGGAGCGGCGCCCCAGCCGGATTGCCGGGACCAGCCGGTGACGCCGTTCTGTGTCGCCACCATGCTCGTGGTGGCCGTGTGGCTGGCCCGCGGCCGTCCGCTGCTCGACCGTCATGCGGTGGCTGCGGCCAGTGCGGTCCGCACCTCGTCGAGGGTGAGCCATTCTCCGGGGGCCAAGATCTTGGCCACCTGGGGGGCAAAGACGGGCGAGTGGCATACGACGGTGTGCGCCGGCCCGTCCGCGATGATCTCGCCGTCGGCCATCACCACCGCTCGGTCGGCCACCCGGGCGGCCAGCTCGACGTCGTGTGTGGCCAGCACCACGGCATGCCCCTCGTCGGCCAAGCGCCGCAGGAGCGTGATCAGCCTGTCCTTGCTCGGGTAGTCGAGACCCCGGGTGGGTTCGTCGAGGAGCAGGAGGCGTGGCGCCGGTGCGAGCACGACCGCGAGGGCGAGGGCCAAACGCTGGCCCTCCGACAGGTCCCTCGGGTGCCGCTCCGGCGGGAGACCCGGGACGATGCCTTCGAGCGTGGCGGACGTGGTCCCCTTCGCCAGGCCCGAGGTGTGGTCGGCGCGCTGGCACTCGTCGAGGACCGACTCGCCGTAAAGCAGCAGTCCCGGGTCCTGTGGCACCAGTCCCACCTCTCTTACCCGCTGAGCTGGTTCCATGCGAGAAGGGTTCTGTCCATCGACGCCCACCGAACCGCGGCTGGGAGCGCGGGCGCCCGCGAGGGTGTTGAGGAGCGTCGACTTCCCCGAGCCGTTGCGGCCCATCAACACGGTGACCTCGCCAGGACGTAGCTCGAGATCGAGCGAGATGAGGGCGCTCACCGGGCCATACGAGACGGTCAACCTTTGGGCCGCGGCGACCGGTGTCCCCGTCGCAAGGGGCGCAGGGGTCGCCGCGCTCGAGGGGCCGATCCGCGTCTTCAGGGCGACGGCCTCTCGGCGCGCGTCGCGCACGGTCAGGGGCAAAGGTGCCCACCCCACCATTCGGCCCAGCTCGACGATCGGCGGTGCCACGGGTGCGTCGAGCATCACCTCTTCGGGCAGACCGATGGTGAGTGGTGCCCCACCTCCGGGAACCAGCACCATCCGGTCGGCGAAGGGCAAGACCCGCTCCAGGCGATGCTCCGCCATGCACACCGTGATGCCCACGTCCTGCACCAGGCGCGCCAATGCGCTGAGCACCTCCTCGGCGGCGGCCGGATCGAGCGCCGAAGTCGGTTCGTCGAGCACCAGGACCCGCGGCGACGCGGTCAGCACGGCGCCGATCGCCACCCGCTGCTGTTGCCCACCGGATAGCGCACGGAGCGACCTGTCGCGGAGATCTTGGAGCCCGAGCAGGTCGACGGCATCCTCGACCCGGCGGCGCATGGCATCAGGAGGGACCGCGAGGTTTTCCATGGTGTAGGCGAGCTCGTCCTCCACGCGTTCGGTGACGAAGCCGGCGACGGGGTTCTGGCCGACGTACCCGACGACTTCCGCCAACTCGCGCGGCCGGTGATCGCGCGTCGAGCGGCCTTCGACGGCGACGTTCCCGCTAAGGCTCCCTCCGGTGAAATGAGGGACGAGTCCGTTGATGGCACGCAACAGCGTCGACTTGCCGCTGCCCGTCTCGCCCACCACCACGCAGAACTCGCCCTCGGGGATCTCGAGAGTGACGTTGCAAAGCGTCGGCTGCTGGGCACCGGCGTAGCTGAACGACACGTCGTCGAAACGGATCATGCTGCGACTGCCTCCACCTTGGCTCTCGTGGACGTCGGGCTCGGCCGGGGTGCGGGCACGACGAGAGCAGGCGTTGCGGCCACCAGGATGCCGGCGGCCGGGAGAAGCGGTAGCGCCGGTACGGCCAGCGGGAAAAAGGAGACGACCACTCCGGACACGTCGAGGGCGCGTGCGAGCGCCATCGCGCCAACCGCCGCGGCTCCGGAGGACGCCACGCACCATTCGCGGAGTCCCCACGGGTCGGGGCGGTAGCGCGTCCTCGGGTTTCGGCGCCCGCTCACCGCGAGCCCGACGGCGCAGAAAGCCAAGGCGATGGCCAGGATCGGCAGTCCCAACCCGAACAAGGATCCGGAGTCGATCACGCCGTACACACCGACCGCCGCCAGCAGCAGCCCGAAAGCCGTCAGCGCGGTGGCCAGTCGACGGGCTGCGTCCTTGCCGTCGATTCGACGCCCGTAGCCCCGAGCGTCCATGGAGGCGGCCAGCTGCAACGAGCGGTCCAGCGCGCCTTCCAATACGGGTACTGCCACGCCCCGAAGGCCGCGTAGGCCCTTCGTCGGGATCCCGCGTAGACGTCGGGCCTGACGGACCGCGGCGATGGATTCCATGAGTTCGGGGGTGAACGAGAGCGCCACGGTCACGGCCACGCCTGCTTCGTAGAGGACCGCCGGCAAGCAGCGCAGCAGCCGGTAGGGGCTGGCAAGAGAGTTCGCCGCTCCGAAACAGACGAGGATCGCAGCGATCTGGAGACCTGCGGTCGCCGCGGTCAGGATCGACTCGAGCGTGACGGGGCCACCAATGCTGACCGCTGCTGCCCACGACGGTAGTGGCGCCCGAGGAAGCGTGAAGAGCACGTGGCCGGGCACGCCACGTTGACCGAACAGGATCTCGATCACGACTCGGATCACGATGACCAGCACGCCCAAGCGCAGAAAGAATGCGAGCGAGCGCGCCCATGGCGCGTTGCCCCGGCAGCTGGCCACCACGAAGCAGGCGACCCCACAGACGAGCAACAGCAAGAAGGGGTTCGGGTCGGTCGACTGCATGGCCACCACGGCGAGGCACGCCGCCCACACCCACCAGGCCAGCGGGTGAAGCGCGCGCATGGGCCGGCGGGTCAATCTTCGACCGGGCGTCGGCGCCAGCGCCACCACGCCAGCCCGCCGAGGAGCAGGATGACACCGGCGACCAGCACAATCGGCAGCACGGGGTCACCGCCTCCCGATGCACCGTGCTGCGTGCTCGAGGCGAGGGCCGCCTTGGATCCCGTTGACTTCGCTACCGACTTGGGCGCGGCCCCACCAGTGGTCGTGGCCGTCGTCGTCGTATGCGAAGCAGCCGGCGTGGACCTCGCACCTGACCCCGGATGTGCCGTCGTTGCGACCCCGCCTTCGGAGGGGACTCTCGTTGCCGGCGTCGATGGAGGAGCTGTGGTGGTGGCGGGCGTGGTCGCCGGCACCGAGGGACTCTCGCTTGGCGCCGGCGAACCCGCTCCAGCGGCGTCACCGCCTCCGCTCCCGCCGCCGGCTCCGCCGCCGGCGCCGCCAGAAGGCACCGGCGCGACACCGGGACACGCCTGTGCGAAGGCAGCGGTCGGCGTAACCGAGGGCTTGGCCGCGCTCGCGTTGTCGGCTCCGGGGTCCTGGTAGCGCCAGCCCTCAACGTACGTCTGTCCACTGCTCACGGTGTGCGACATGGGGCCCACGTTCGCGTAGGTCCAGATGTTGGTGTAGGGGTCACCCTCCCAATAAGACCAGTAGTAGAAGAGGCCACCCGAGGTACTCAGGCAACTCTCGAGTCCGTCGGCCGGGAAGTTGTTGATCGCGCAGACCAGCCCAGAGGAGTTCTGCGTCGGTGGGTCTCCGGCCCCGCTCAGGGCCTGCAGGTCGCTGGTCCCAGACGCGACGTCTGCCCCCTGGACCGCATCGGGCGACCAGCCGGACTGCGTATCGGGCCCGTCGTCGATCACGATGCCCATGCACACCTGACCACTGGCCGCTTCGGCGGTACCGGCCGGCCCCAGGGCGAGGGGGCCGAGCAGCAGGGACCCGACGACGAACAGGGCGGTGCGCGCGAACCGCGGCATCGATCAGGTCGCGCTGGCCGAGCCGGCGACGACGTTGTTCACGCCGTAGGGACTGGCCGAGCCCGAGAACTCCGCGTCCCCATAGTTGAAGACGCCGCCGTCCGAGGCGACCAGCCAATAGCCGCCGCCGTCGGGCGTGGCCGCCATACCGACGATCGGGGCATTGAGGCGTAACGAACCCGTCGAACCGTAGAACGAGGCGTCACCGAAGCTGAAGATCCCTCCGTCGGCGGCGACCAGCCAGTAACCGCCGCCGTCGGGCGTGGCCGCCATCCCGACGATGGGCTCGTTCAGTGGCTTGCCGCCCATCGAACCGTAGAAGTTGGCGTTGCCGAAGCTGAAGATCCCTCCGTCCGACGCGACCTCCCAGTAGCCGCGGCCGTCAGGCGTGGCCGCCATGCCGACGATAGGAGCGTTGAGCGGTCTGCCGCCCATGGACCCCGAGAAAGTGGAGTCACCGAAGCTGAAGATGCCACCGTCCGACGCCACCTCCCAATATCCGGCGCCCTCGGGCCCTTTGGCGAGCCCGACGATCGGCTTGTTGAGCGTTTGCCCACCCATGGAACCGTAGAACTTGGCCGTACCGAAGCTGAAGATGCCGCCGTCCGACGCCACCTCCCAATAGCCCCCACCGTTGAGCGTGGGTGCGAGGCCGACGACGGGCTTGTTCAGGGGCGTGCCGCCCATGGAGCCGTAGAACGCAGCACCGCCGAAGTTGAAGATGCCCCCGTCCGAACCGGCCAGCCAGTAGGCGTTGCCCAAAGGGCCAAAGGGGAAGCTGAGGCCCATGAGTGCAGGGACCGCCTGGTAGGTGGCCAGGAGATCCGGGGTCGTGGGGCTGCTTCCCGGGAAGTAGAAGGCTCCCGCGCCGGCGCCGGAGCTGATGGCGAACGAAAGCAATAGGCCGGTTGGGGTACCACCGACGTCGAATTCAGAGCTGTCGGGAGCGAGGCCCATCGCGAGCAGAGCCTGGATCACGAGCGACGTCGAGTCGGGGTCACTCGTCTGCTTGTTGTCAGGTGCCGCGGGGCTAAAGGCCCAGCCTCCGTCGGAGTTCTGCCCGTTCTTGTAGAAGCTCAGTGCGTTATTGGCAATGGTCGGAGTCAAACCCCCCTGCTCGACGAGGCCTTGAACAGCTTCGGCGGTTGTGTTGGTGTCGGGGCCCTCTCCTAGGGCGGGGTCTCCGTTGCAGGAAGTCGCCGACTGATCGGGATCGGTCCAGCCGCCGTTGAGGCACTGCTCCCGCTGTAGCCATGAGATGGCGGGGCCATCGGCCTCAACTCCTGCGGCCTTCAGGGCTTGGAGAGCCAGGCCTTGGTCATACGTGCCTGCATCGAAGTCGGCTTCCTGGGCGTCCGTTCCGAACCGCCCGGCGTTCGGCCCGCTCGTCTGCTCGGTGGCCAGGAGGCGGCTGACGAGGTTGGTGCCGCCGAAGTTCGTCGGGTCGGACCCCAGCGCGTGGGCGGCCATGATCAACAGCGAGAGCTGCCCGGGGCCGTCACTGCCCTCGACCGCGACGTAGGCATCGACGTGTTGCTCGAGATAGGCCAGCCCGGTGCGGGCCGGGGGAAGGTCCACGTTGGCAGCCGCCAGGGCCAGCAGCGTGTTCACGGTCTCCGAATAGTTAGCGGTGCCCGGTGTGCTGCCGGGGATGTAGCCCCCCGAGTTCAGCTGCTGGGACAGCCATTGGGCCGCGGCCTTCGCCGCGGGCACCTGTGGCAGGGTCGGCGACGTCGTGCCGGCGTCGGCGACGCCGCTCAGCGAAATCGTGAGCACCACGAGGAGTGCGGTGGCGGCGGCGACCGGTCCGCTGAGGAGCCGGCGGGTGCAGTTCATGGTTCTCGCTTCCCGGACCCGAGCCCGGAAGCACCACGCGGACGTGGCCACACCGAGCCCCAGTCCTCGTGTCTCGACGGATGGGAACTCAGCTGCTCAGTGAGGCATCCCGGCTCGGTGGCATCCCATTCGGGCGTGCCACTCACGGTTGCGGACCAGCGCCGGGTTCTCACCGGCTTCCCCTCATGAACAGTCTTTACCGCTTGCTACGGCGGTGTCGCAGGTTATCACGGTCACAAGGCGGCCACTCTGCTCCGATCGACCGAACCAGGTGTGACGGTACAACTGTTGCTGTGGGCAGTTCTCCGAGCGCTCCGCTCCTGGCGTGGCAACCGTCATTGTGGGGTGACCAGGCCATCGCGGTGGACAGTACCTTCCGAGGCCTCCGACGAACCGAGCTCGACGGGGACTCCTGGGTGGACCATTGCCCGGGATGGATGTCCGGCTCCGACCGGGCCTTCGAGGAGTTGCTCCGCCACGTCACCTGGGGTCAGAGGCGTCGTTGGATGTACGACCGTCACGTGGACGAGCCGCGCCTGACTTCGTGGCAACGGCTCGACGAACGTTCGGACGCCGGCTACCAGTGGCTGGAGGATGCTCGCACCGCCTTGTCCGAGCGCTACGACGTCGGGTTCGACTCGATCGGGATGAATCTCTACCGCGACGGCGCCGACAGCGTCGCCTGGCACCGCGACCGGATACCACCCGAGATCGTCGATCCCGTCGTCGCTCTCGTGTCGCTTGGTGAGCCACGCACGTTCTTATTACGGCCGCAGGGTGGCGGGCGATCGCGCGCGTTCAAGCTTGGTCACGGTGACCTTCTCGTCACCGGGGGCCAGACTCAGCGGCGTTTCGAGCACAGCGTCCCGAAAGTGAGGGCGTCGGGCCCCAGAATGAGCCTGGCCTTTAGACACGGCGTCGACTGACTCACGTCCAAGACCGGTCGTGTCAACCTTCTCAGATGGATCTCGCTGAACTTCTGACGCTTCCCGGGGTCAGGGAGCAGTGCGCGCTGCGCTCTACCGTCGGGTTCCTGGCGCTGCACGGTGGGTCGCAGGACCGGGGCACGCACGAGATAGCCAGCCAGGCGGCTGAGGTTGCGGGCGCGTCGTACTACGCCATCGTCCAGCCGAGTGGCGCGCGGGTGCATCTCACCTCGAGGCGCCATGACCCCGATCACTCGGAACGTTTGCGCGGGTTCTTGCAGCACATCGAGATCGCTATTTCCATCCATGGCTTCGGGCGAGACGCATTTGACTTGAGATTCGATCCGGGGCGAGGGCTCGTGATCGAGCCATACGGCCCTGCGCTTCGCGGGAGACAGACCGGCCCCCTCCGAGGGATCATCGTGGGAGGTCGCAATGCGGAGCTTGTGGACCTCACCCGCCGACTGTGGCGCGACCGCTTCACCGGCTACCACGTCGCGGACGAGCGGGTTCGGCTCGGATTCGATCCCAACAATCCGGTCAATCTGCCCAGGGCGCATGGTGTCCAAATAGAGCTGCCGCCAGGCCTGCGCGGGATCGGCGACTTCGGTGAGCGGCTCGTCCCTAGAGCGGACGGGATCGTCCCCGAGGTTGTTGCGGCCCTCGTCGATCTCGCCGACCGGGCCGAAAAACTGCTGCGCTCGTCATCGTCCTGGTCGTAAAAATGGTGGCCGTGAGAGACGAGATCGTCCGCGTCGGGATGGTGGCACCTCCGACGACCGGGTCCGTCCACGCGCTCGAGGAGCGTGGCATCGACTCCCTATGGGTCGGCGGTCACCTGGCGTCGCCGAATCCCTCGCCCGAACCGCTGGTGTGGCTGGCCCGCCTGGCCGAGCAGAGTGAGCGAGCGACGATCGGCACGGCCACGCTCGTGCTCCCTTGGTATCCACCCGCCGTCGCGGCAAAACAGCTCGCCGATATCGACCGTGCGGCAGGGGGCCGGCTCGTGGTCGGGGTGGGAAGCGGCGGGGAGTACCCGGACGACTTCGCGGCGGCCGGCGTGCCCATCGCCGAGCGAGGCCGGCGCCTCGACGAGTCGATCGGCCTCCTCCGGGATTTTTGGACGTCAGAACCGGTCGATCACTCGGGCCTTCACTTCCATTACGAGAATTTGCGCATCCACCCGCCACCGGCGCGCCCTGGCGGCCCGCCGATCGTGGTCACGGGGAGGCGACGCGCCGCCATGCGGCGGGCCGCGTGCCTCGGCGACGGCTGGATGCCTTATCTGTACTCCGCGGAACGTTACGCGCGTTCCGTTGAATCGATTCAGGAGCTCGGCAACGCAGCAGGGCGGTCCCTGGAGTCGTTCCAGTGGATGGCCTACGTCATGGTGTCCGTCGACACCGATCAAGAAGTGGCACGAGAGCGAGCGGCTCGGTTCCTCGGAACCACGTACTCGCAGGAGTTCAGACACCTCATCGATCGGGTCTCGGTCGCTGGCACGCTCGAGGCGGTGGTGGATGGACTGGTTGCGTTCGTGCAGGCGGGAGCGCGCCACCTCGTCCTGTTGCCGTGTCACGATCCGGAGCAGAGAGACGTGGCCAAGGGCGATCCGTGGTTGCCGGAACTCCTCGCCGGCATACGAAGCGCCGTACCGTAGCGCGCCCTCCTGGATGGTTGAGGGGCGATTTCGACGTTCGTAACGACCCAGGTGACCGACGAGCCCTATGCGATCCGCTGGACCAATTGGGTCTGCGTGCAGCGACCGAACACGCCCTTCTCGTCATGGAGCTCCGATGCCGCGACCGCGACACCGTCGCCCAACGTCGACTTGTCCGCCCGCACCCCTACCCAATCCCCCGAGGTCGGGCGCGTCATGTTCACGGTGAGATCGAGGCTCATGAAAGACCACTTCTTCAGGGACAACATGACGAAGGTTCCGGCCGAGGAGTAGTCAGCGGCGGCGAGGGCACGCTGCAGACCGGTCACCGGCTGACCGGCGATGGCGGGCATCAGCAACCGGAACCATCCTTCGAATGCCACGTCCTCTCCGCGTTGTGTGTGGAGCGCCAGGGCATGGCTTTCGAAGCCAGGCCAACCGGCGCGTGACTCGGGCAGCGGAACAAGCGGCTCGGGCGGTGCCGCGACGGGCTGCCCCGGTTCTTCGAGGGCGTCGCCACGGGGATCCGAAGGACGCAGGACGTGCAGCGCGGCTGCCCTGGCCAAGACTCGCCCCCCGTCGTGCAGGACGGCGGATCTCCGCTGGACCCGGCGGCCGCCGCCCCTGTCCTCAAGTTCCATGCGCAACGGGTTCAGCCGCACGGCAGCGGCGAGGTCCACGGTGATCCGGGCAACGATCGCGTCGGGATGATCGAGCACCGCCGCAAAGAGCGCCGCGATGGCTGCGCCGTGGGCCGCATCCGGGCGCCACGGGCCGACGGCGAAGACGGTCGGCACGAAATCCGGCCCATCGGGAACGAAGATTGCATGAACGTCGTCACGAAGCTCGTCGGTCAACGGTCGGCGCTACCCCTTGCTCTTGCGACGCGTCCGATTGCCGTGCGACCGTTCTTCGCTAAGGCCCAGCGCGTTGGCCCAGAGGATGCTCAGCTGCTCGACGGCCACGTCGAAGTCATAGTCACGGTAACCCTGGACCAACCACAGCTCGGCCACCCGAGCGATCATCGCACCCAACGCATCGGCGGCCATGGAAGGATCGAGGCGAGCATCGACCTTCCCCCGGCGCTGCAGACTCCGGATCGATCGTTCGGCGCGCTCGACGAAATGCTTCATCGTCGCCATCCGAGCCACGTTGACGTCTTCGTCGTAGCGGGACACCTGCTCGATCACCCCCATGATGGCGGCCTCGTCCCGGTAGCGCTCAAGGTAGAGGCGGTTGGCACGGCGAATGCGCTCTCCGGCCGTCCCCTCCTCGATCTCGTCCGATCGGTCGGCGGGCGGGGCGGTGAGCCTCTCCTCCTGCATCTGGGCGACCTCGAGGAACAGCTCCTCCTTGGAATCGAAGTAGTGATAGAAGCCACCCGGTGCGAGTTTGGCGGTTTCGGCGATGTCTACGATCCGCGCCTCGAGGAATCCATCACGCTCGAAGACCTCCTTCGCCGCCTCGACCAACCTGGCCCGCGTCCGCATCCCCTTGCGAGAGAGAGTGGGGTGACGCACGTCGCTCGTCTCGTCCCCGCTCGCTCGGGCCACGTTGGCCACGCGTCTCCTTTCCCCAGTCCGCCGGCCACCCTGTCGGCCTCGGCGCGTTGCGCCGGACGAACCGGGACAGGCGAGCGCTGCCATCACTACCTTAGTATCGAATTCGAATTCGACTCCGGAGGAACACCATGAACACCATCGTGCGAGACCCGCTGGAGTTCGAAGTTCTGGCATCGGGCCTCGGGTTCACCGAGGGCCCGGTCGTCACCGGCGAGGGGACGGTCTTCGCGGTCGACATCGACGGCGGCCACGTGCTTCGGATCCAAAACGGCAGGGTCGACGTCGTGGCCACGCCCGGGGGAGGGCCGAACGGCCTCGCCCTCGAGACAGCCAGCACCGGGATCATCGCCAACAACGGTGGATTCCTTTGGAGCGACGTCGGAGGAGGGCTTCGCATCCCAATCGACCGGGCCACCCATACCAACGAGCCACCCGGATTCACCGGGGGGTGGCTCGAGCGGGTCGACCTCACTTCGGGTGAAGTCTCCGTCTTGCACCGCGAGTGCGAAGGCCGCCCCCTCCGCGGTCCGAACGACCTCGTGTTCGACCAGGAGGGAGGCTTGTGGTTCACGGATCACGGCAAGGGTCGGCACGCCAGCGTGGACAGAGGCGGGCTGTACTACGTCCCGCCGGACTGGTCGGCCGTGCGCGAGATCGCCTTTCCCCTCCTCGGACCGAACGGCGTCGGGCTGTCGCCCGACGGCTCGAAGGTGTACGTCTCGGAGACCCACACGGGAAGGCTGTGGGTCTGGGACCTCGCCGGCCCAGGCGAGGTACGGCCTTCCGCCGGCTCTCTCGCCGTGCGGCACGGTGGGACCTGCCTCGCTGCAACGCCGTTCTCCTTCGACTCCCTCGCCATCGAAGAGGATGGTCGCATCGCCATCGGCGCGATTGCCGACGGCATCGTCGTGATCACCCCCGACGGGCAGGAGGCCGAGGTCCATCCCGTTCCCGGCGACATCACCACCAACATCGCGTTCGGCGGGGCAGACGGGCGTCGTGCCGTGATCACGCTGTCGCGGAGCGGCGGTGTCGTCCAGGCTTCGTGGCCCCGCCCCGGCCTGGCGGTCGGCCCTCCCGCATCATGACGACCGCTGCCGAGCTTCTCCGCGCCCGGGTCGACGACGAGTCGCTCGCGTTCTGCTTCGAGGAGCGGCAGTGGACGTACCGGCAGATCCTGGAGGAAGCAGCGCGGCGGGTTGCGCTGTTCGACGACTTGCACGACGGCGACCGCCCGCCGCACGTCGGGGTTCTGCTCGACAACGTCCCCGACTACTTGTTCTGGCTGGCCGCCGCGGCCGTGTCCGGAACGGTCGTCGTCGGGATCAACTCCACCTACCGTGGCGAGCAGCTCGGCCAGCTCATCCGGCACACCGATTGCGAGCTCCTCGTGACGTCCACCGCCCAGCGACAACTCCTCGAGGGCGTCGACACGCAAGTGGCGCTGGACCGAGTTCTGGTGATCGACGACCCGAGCTACGGAGCCGCGGTGGACGAGCAGCCGACACAGTTGGCGGACCGGCGCGTCGCCGAAGAAGACCTCTTCCTGCTGATCTTCACCTCGGGATCGACCGGCCTGCCCAAGGCGGTCCGGTGCACCCAGGGTCGCTATGGGCGGACCGGGGGCCACGTCGCCACCATCGCTCAGCTGACGACGGGAGACGTCGTCTACGCGCCCCTGCCGTTCTTCCACTCGAGCTCGCTGTTCACCGGCTGGGCCTCAGCGATCACCGCCGGCATCCCGCTCTCGACGCGGGGCCGATTTTCTGCCTCGGGGACTCTGCCCGACATCCGCCGGTACGGCGCGACCATGCTGACCTATACCGGCAAGGTCCTCAACTACATCTTGGCCACAACCGAGCAACCCGACGACGCGGACAATCCCCTCCGTCTGGCGGTCGGCAACGAGGCGTCGGTGCGCGACATCCGCGATTTCGCGCGCCGTTTCGGGTGCACCGTCAGAGACAGCTACGGCTCGACCGAGGGGATCATCATCATCCGACGTGATCCGTCGATGCCCGAAAACTCATTGGGGACAGCCGATCCGACCGTCAAGGTGCTCGACGCCGAAACGGGCGCCGAGTGCTCGCCCGTGAAATTCGATGCCGACGGCCGTCCGGCCAATCTGGAGTCGGCGGTCGGCGAGATCGTCGAGACCGAGCCGACGAGCGGGTTCGAGGGGTACTACAAGAACGAAGACGCCACGAACGAGCGCTTCCGGAGCGGCTGGTACTGGTCGGGGGACCTCGCCTACCGGGACGCCGAAGGGTGGCTGTACTTCGCGGGGCGGTCGAACGAATGGCTTCGGGTCGACGGAGAGAACTTCGCCGCCGCGCCGGTCGAGGCGATCATCGCTCGCCACGCGAGCGTCCGTTCCGTTGCCGTGTACGCAGTACCCGACGATCCCGTGGGTGACCGCGTCATGGCGGCAATAGAGCTCGAGGCGGGTGCGACATTCGAACCGGCGGCGTTCGACGTCTTCCTCGATGCGCAGTCGGACCTTGGCACCAAATGGCGACCGGCGTTCGTGCGGGTCACGGACGAGTTGCCGAAGCTCGCCAGCATGAAGATCGACAAGCAGCGCCTGCGCCGCGAGGCGTGGCGCGTCGACCGGGTCTTCTGGCGGCCCGGCCGGGCGGAGGATCTGCGGCAAGTCGACGAATCGGACCGGGAGAAGCTGGATCCCCTCCTGAGTTGAGCGCCACATCGGCGCCGACGAATTCGCGGGAGCGGAGCGCTGGCGCGGGGCGCCCTGCCCTCCTCGATTTCGAAATCAATTTCGATTACGCTCGCTCGGCGTGGACCTGCGCATCTTCGACTTCGACAACCACTACTACGAGGCAGAGGACGCCCTCACCCGGTACCAGGACAAGAAGCTCGGAGGCCGCGGTGCACGCTGGGCCGAAGTCGAAGGAAAGCGCAGGCTGCTCGTCGGAGGCAGGGTGAACTCGTACGTCGCCAATCCGACGTTCAACCCCGTCGCTCGCCCCGGCTCCCTCTATGACTGGTATCGCGGGAATCCCGGTCGACAGACGATCATCGAGGCTTTCGGAGAGCTCGAGTCGATACGCCCGGAGTACCGCGACCGATCAGCGCGCCTGCGGGTCATGGACTCGCAGGGAGTCGGCGGCGTGCTGCTCTTCCCGACTCTCGGGGTCGGGCTCGAAGAAGCCCTCCGGGACGATCCCGACGCGTGCACCAAGGTCTTCCACGGTTTCAACCGCTGGCTCGAGGACGACTGGGGCTACCGGTTTGAAGATCGGATCATCGCGGTTCCCTACATCCCGTTTCTCGACCCCGACGCGGCTCGCGCCGAGCTCGGTGAGCTGCTCGATCGCGGAGCGATCGTCGTCAACGTGCGCAACGCGCCGGTTCCCGTTCCCGGGGGATACCGCTCACCGTTCGACCCGGTCTACGACCGCTTCTGGGGACTGGCCGAGGAGTCCGGGGTCGTCGTGGCGACGCATGCCGGCCTCGACGGGTACGACGCCCTGGTCCAGATGTGGGAGCCCGGAAGCAACGAGAGCTCCCTGTTTCGATCGCCGCTCCGCGGCGTTCTGACGAAAGGAAGGGCGGTGTCGGACTACTACGGAGCGGCACTGTGCCACCTCCTCTTCGAACGCTTCCCCGGACTCCGGATGGCAAGTGTCGAGAACGGCGCCAGCTGGATCCCCGACCTGCTCCACCGGCTGGACGACGCAGCGAACCGGAACCCCGGGTATTTCAACGAACCTCCCCGCGAGGTGTTCGGGAACCACGTGTGGGTGACACCGTTTTGGGAGGACCGAGTGCCCCAGCTGCTGGACGACGTCCGCGTCGATCGGCTGCTTCTCGGTTCCGACTGGCCGCATGCCGAGGGCACTCGCCAACCGGCGGACTTCGTCACGGAGACCCTCGCAGGTCTGCCCGAGGACGACGTGCGGCGCATCGCCCGGGACAACGCGCTCGAGCTTCTCGGTCTCGGCAACATTTGATGGTAGAGACGCCTGAAGCGCTTCGCGCCCGCGTCCGGGCCTGGCTCGACGAGCATGCGCCGCGCAAAGGGGAGCCGGGGGACTTTTCTGCCGCACACATCATCAGTGCACCGACTCAAGGCGAATACGAGCAACGGGAACGAGACGCACTCGCAGTGACCAAGGAATGGCAACGCAGCCTCTTCGACGCCGGCTTCGCCGGCCTCGCGTGGCCCCAGCAGTACGGCGGGACTGGCGGTCCCAAGTGGCAGGAAGAAACAGTCGCCGCAGAGCAGTCGCGCTACGGCGTCTCCACGAAGATGCTGGCCATCGCCCTCGAGATGGTGCCGCCGGTGCTCTTCGAGTTCGGAACGCCCCAGCAACGCACGGAACATCTCCCCCGGGTGCTGCGGGGACAAGAGAGTTGGTGCCAATTGCTGTCCGAGCCTGGGGCGGGTTCGGACCTGGCCAGCCTCGGCACCCGTGCGACGCCGGTCACGGGAGGGTGGCAGGTGACCGGCCAGAAGGTGTGGACGTCAGGCGCGGGAACGGCCGACTTCGCTCTGCTCCTGGCACGGAGCGAGCCGCCGCAGGGGCGCGAGGGGTTGTCGTGCTTCATCCTGGGCATGCACGCCCCCGGCGTCGAAGTGCGCCCTTTGCGCCAGATGTCGGGCGGCTATCACTTCAACGAGGTCTTCCTCTCGGACGTCTTCGTTCCAGAGTCCGAGCTGATCGGCGAGGGTGGAGGAGGCTGGGCGGTTCTGCGAACGATGCTCGCAAGCGAACGCGCCGCGATCGGGGGAGGCACCAGCGGACGGTCGGCCGTCCAGCTCGTCGCGCTGGCGAAAGGTCTCGGCCGCACCGGCGACGGGGTCGTCCGGCAGCTCGTCGCAGGATCTTTCGCGCGCGAACGGGTGCTCGATCTCCTCCAATCGCGGGTCATGGCGGACGCGGTACCGGCAGGGGGTTCGGTCACGAAACTCTTGTACTCGGATCATGCCCGGCGCTCCGCCGACGACGCGCTGCGAATTCTCGGCGCTGCGGGCGTGGCCGGCGGAGAAGACGCGGCTCCGTGGGTCGAGAGGCTGCTCTTCGCCCCCGGCCTGCGGATCGGTGGGGGCACCGACGAGATCCAGCGCAACGCCATCGCCGAGCGAGGTCTCGGGCTCCCCCGTGAGCCCACCGGTTGATTCGCACAAAGGGCAACGACCTGTCACCTCGACCGCGGCCTTGGCCGGACGATCTGGGCGTCGTGGACACGATGATCGGCTTTCCCGACGATCCGACGCGCCTGCAGGCGGGCATTTGTGCATCGCTGAGGGAGCGGGAGTCACTCGAGCTCTCGGCCAAGCTCATGGTGAAATGGCCGAATCTCTTCTATCGACCAGCGCCTTCGCGCCGAAGTACTACCCGAGACCGGTCGTCGACTGTGCGAACACACGCGATGCCGACAAGGTCCTCTACAGCGGCTAACTCCCCGATGGGGCTCTCGCTGGAGCGGAGGTTCGCCGAGATGCCCGACGTGCCCCTCAAGTCGGAGGTCTGGCTGCGGATCTACGTGACAACGCCCGAAGGATCCTGAGCCTCTCCTGAGCCGAACCTCTCCGAACAGTCTCAGCGTCGAATCGAAGTACTCGTAGAATGGGCGGGTGCAGCCCGCGACGAAACGTCGGTGGGGAGACGACAGGGCGATCCTCAACGACGAGCAGGCGCGGCAGAGGTTGCTCGAGGCGGCGAGCAGATGCATCGTGCGCCGTGGGGACGCGCAGCTGCGCATGGTCGACGTGGCCGAAGAAGCTGGCGTCGCTCGTTCGACGGTTTACCGTTATTTCCCTACCCGCGACGATCTCATCCTTGGCCTGCTGATGAGCCGCATCGAACCCGCGCTCGCCGCAGTCGTGCGCGCGCTTCCCGATCCCGACGACGCGGCACGGTCCATCCCCGACCTCGTTCTCGAGCCCATCGGACTTGTGGAGGGGAACCCGCTCAACGAAGCGCTCTTCTCTCCGGCGAGCTCGGCCTCGGTGACCTGGTTGGAGCTGACGTCCGAGCCGCTGGTCGACGCCGCGCTACGCCACTACGGCCCCCTGATGGAACGGTGGCGCGCCGGCGGTCAGCTCCACGCGGACCTCGACCTGCGCGAGACCATGCGCTGGATCAACGCCATCTCGCTGATCCTGCTCTCACCGGCCTGGAGGGAGCGGCCTGCGCGACACAAGCGTCGATTTCTCGACCAATACCTGGTCCGCGCCATCGTGCCCGGCCACGGCACCCGTCCTCGAGAGTCGGACGGATGAGTGCCCTTGTCTCGATATAGGACACTTCACTAGATTTGTCTCAGGCATGACCCCGGAGAGCCGGCGGTGCCGGTACGGGGAGGGGAGGTGTCAGCCGGTGCCGACGTACGACATCGTCATCAAGGGCGGGACCATCGTGGACGGCCTGCAGACGCCGCGGTACAGGGCGGATGTGGGCATCCGCGACGGCTCCATTGCACAGATCGGTCGGGTCAGCTCGTCGGATGCACGCGAGGTGGTCGACGCGTCGGACCGGATGGTGGTTCCCGGCTTCGTCGACCTGCACACGCACTACGACAGCCAGGTCTTCTGGGACCCGTGGTGCACCATGTCCGGCTGGCACGGCGTCACCAGCGTCGTGATCGGAAATTGCGGGTTCGGTTTCGCACCGTGCAAGCCCGAGGACCGCGAGCGGGCGATGCTCAGCCTGGCTCGGAACGAGGCGGTGCCGATCAAGACGATGCGGGCGGGCATGCCGTGGGACTGGGTGACCTTCGACGAGTTTCTCGACAGCGTCAGCCGGACTCCCAAGGGTGTGAACCTGATGTCCTTCGTGCCGCTAGCACCGCTGTACGGTTACGTGGTCGGGATCGAGGAAGCCAAAGAGCGTCGCTGCACGGACGAGGAGCTGGCCCTGATGTGTGACCTTTTGGTCCGGGGGATGGCGGTCGGGGGGTGCGGAATCAGCGCCCAGATCTCCGGTGACGTGGGCAACGTGCAGCTCGACTACGACGGCACGCCGATGGTCACCGACATGATGACCGAGCGGGAGGTCGCTGCTTTCTCCCGGGCTCTCGGGTCGTTAGGCCGCGGCGTCGCGCAGCTGACTGGGTCCCTCGAGTGGGCGGAGCTGATGGCGCGTGAGAGCGGCCGGCCCATCATCTGGAACGCGCTCCTGGCTGATGGCGCCCTCAACCAGCACGGAAGCCAACAGCTCTCGCACCGCGACGCCCTGAAGCGGCTCGCCTACCTGAACGAGGAGGAGGGCCTCCGAGTGTTCGCACAGGCGCTGACGACGAACTTCGCGTCCGAGTTCACGCTCGAGGAGTACAACCTGGCGGACACGATCGAATGTTGGCGTGAAGCCTGTCTCGGGACCGTTGAAGAGAAGAGGGTCAAATTCGCCGACCCCTTGCGCCGAGATGCCATGAAGGAGATCCACGAGCTGCGGGGCGGGTTGTTCGGAGCCGGCTACGACCTCACGGACATCAAGGTGCACTGGATTTCGAGCGACGTCCCCCAAGCACAACAGCTCAAGGAACGCTACGAGGGCTTTACGGTCGGAGAGATCGCGGCCCGAGAGGAGAAGCACGAGATCGACGCCTTCCTCGACGTGGCCGTGGCCGGCGAGCTCAGGGTCGGGTTTGCCACGCCGATGCTGTTGACGCCACCTGCGTCGATGAAGGAGATCGCCACCTCACCGGTTGCCCTCCCGGGCGTCAGCGACGGCGGAGCGCACACCAAATTCGTGACGACGGCCCGCTACCCGACCGAGTTGCTCGGCTACTGGGTCCGCGAGCACGAGATCATGAGCCTCGAGGAGGCGCATTGGCGCCTGTCCTATTACCCCGCGGTCGCCGCAGGGCTGAAGGGCCGTGGTTTCCTGGCCGAGGGCGCACCTGCTGACGTCGTGATCTACGACCCGCAGACGCTCGACAGCACGCCCCAAGAACGCGTGTGGGACTACCCCGCCGGGGAATGGCGGCTGGTCCAGAAAGCGGTCGGCTACGACCGCACCATTGTCAACGGGGTGACCACCTTCGTGGAAGGGGAGTGTGTCGGCGCCACTCCCGGCAAGCTCCTTCGCCACGGAACGGACTGAGGAGGACCCATGGCCAGCGCCTCGACCGAGATCAAGACTGTCTTCGACGCGGACAATCATTACTGGGAGGTCAGCGACTCCTTCACCAGGTACCGCGACCCGAAATTCGCCGAGCGCGGAGTCGTCCTGAAGGTTGTCGACGGGAAGCCCTGCTATTTCTTCGGGGACCGGCCCCACCCGATCATCCCGGGTCCCGGTGACGTCCATCCGCGCCCGCGTCCGGGAGCGCTCTATGACTATTTCAGCGGCAAGAGCAGCAAGGAGCGTGTCGGCGACGAGTTGGCCTGCGAGGAACCGGCCGCGCACCCCGAATGGTTCGATCGCGACGCCCGTCTTGCGTGCATGGACCTCCAGCGAGTCGAGGCGGCGTGGTTGTTCCCTTCGCAGGGCGTCTGCATGGAGGGCCCGATGCAGCCTGACGTCGAGGCTTCCGTTGAGGTGCTCCGTTCGTTCAACCGCTGGCTCGACGAAGACTGGGGTTTTGCCTACCGCGACCGGATCTTCGCGGCTCCCTTTCTCACCCTGTCCGACCTCGACAAGGCGATCGCCGAGTTGGAGTGGTGCCTCGACAGGGGCGCCCGCATCATCACGATCCGCAACGGACCGGTCTTCACGCCCGAGGGCCTCCGCTCTCCGGCCGACCCACGTTTCGATCCGTTCTGGGCACGCGTCCAGGACGCCGGCATCGTGGTGACCACCCACGCCGGTTTCGAAGACGGCTACACGGAGGTCGCGGCCGACATCTCCCGTACGTGGGGCCTCGCCAAGGTGCCCGACGGCAGCCCCGCTCGCGACGCGGCCGCGGCCCAGTCCGCGTCGTTGCTGGCCCAGCTCATGAAGCATCGGTTGATCGAGGACTTCGCCACGGTTGTGGTGGCCCAGAGGCTCTTCGAGCGGTTCCCGCGCCTGAGAGTGGCGTACATCGAGAACGGCGCCGACTGGGTGCCTCGTTGCCTGCACACTTTGCACATGCTGGCCGGACAGAACCCCGGCATGTTCTCGTCGGATCCGGTCGCCCAATTCGTCGACCACTGCTGGGTCGCGCCCTTCGTCGAAGACGACGTCGCGGAATTGGCGAGGGTCCTCCCGGTCGAACGAATCCTCTTCGGGTCGGACTGGCCCCACGCCGAAGGCCTCTCGCAGCCCCGTGACTTCTTCGACAACGTCGCATCGTTCTCGTTGGAGGATCAGCGCAAGATCATGGTCGAGAACGCTCGGTCGCTCACCTTCGCTTGAGAGATCGGTGGATGTTCGAGCAGCCCGGCGGAACGCTTGACTGCTACGTCGTAATCTGGAACAGTAGAATGATGCTCTACCTCCCTGACCTGGACTACCTGTATGCCTGAGGGCGGAATCCTCACTGAGCGACGGTCGTTCGTCGCGGGGCGGTGGGTCGAGGGCGACGACACGTTCCCGGTCGAGAACCCGGCCGACGAGTCGATCGTCACCGAGATAGGGGCCACGCCTCTCGGCGAGGTGCGCCAAGCCATCGGCGCAGCTCGCCAGAGCTTCGACGAAGGAGTCTGGGCCGAACTCGCGGCCACCGACCGGGCGCGGGCCCTGCACGCGCTGCTGGACCGCCTCGAGACGCTCCACGAACCGCTGGTCGCGTCAATGGTGGCCGAAGCTGGCCAGCCCGTGTTGTTCGCCGAGATGGCTCAGTACGCCGCGGGAATGATGCTCGCCCGCAACACCATCGACCTGTATCTGGCCCTGCCCCACGAGGAGCCCAACCCGGTCCCGACCGACGAGCTCGTGCGCGGGAGGGTGGCGCTCAGCCTGCGGCGGCACGAGCCGGTGGGCGTCGTCGTTGCCGTCACGCCTTACAACGGGGCGATCATCATGGCGTTCCAGAAGTTGTTCGCCGCCTTGATGGCCGGGAACTCGGTGATCCTGCGGCCGAGCCCGCTCACACCCATCTCTTCCCTCGCCTTCGGGTCAGCGGCCGAGGCCGCCGAGCTGCCGGCGGGTGTGCTGAGCGTGGTCCTCGAGCCCGGCGCGGCCGGAGCCGAGCTGCTCACCAGCGACCCGGCGGTGGACATGGTGTCGTTCACGGGCTCGACCGCCGTCGGCCGCCAGATCTTGGCGCAGGCGGCGCCGACGGTGAAGCGGGTCGCCCTCGAGCTCGGTGGCAAATCGGCGCAGATCTACCTGCCCGACGCGGTGCACCGCGTCGCCGCCGGGGCTGCGCAGGTGGTCGCCATGACGGCGGGCCAGGCCTGCGTGGCGGCCACGAGAATGTTGGTGCCGAGTGACCGTAAGGAGGAGGTGCTCGAGACGGTGAGCGCCGCCTACGCGGGCATCGCGGTCGGACCGCCCAGCGACCCGGCCGCCATGATGGGCCCGCTCATCACCGCCGCCCAACGGGAGCGTTGCGAGCGCTTCGTTGCGCTGGCGGAAGAGAACGGCGGGAAGGTCGTGGCCGGGGGCGGGAGACCGGCCGGCCTCGAACACGGGTACTACTTCGAGCCCACCGTGCTCGATCTGCCCGACAATTCCAATCCCGCCGCGCAGGAGGAGATCTTCGGCCCGGTGCTCGCAGTGATCGGCTACCGCGACGTCGACGACGCCGTCCGGATCGCGAACGACAGCATCTACGGCCTGTCGGGCCAGGTCTACGGCGCCGACCTGGGCACGGCCACCGCGGTCGCACGACGGATCAGGTCTGGAGCCGTCAACGTCAACACGTCGCTGTTCAGCGGGTACGCACCCGGCGGGGGATACAAGCAGAGCGGCCTGGGTCGTGAGCGTGGCGTGGAGGGCATCCGTGCCTTCCAAGAGATCAAACATCTGTGCGTCGGCGAGCTGCCCGCATGAGCGGGAGGAGAGGAGCATGACCATGATGTCGAGTGATCTGAACCTGGAGTGGTTGATCTCTGTCGACGACCACATCCTCGAGCCGCCGAACGTGTGGGTGGACCGCGTGGCCTTCAAGGATCGTGACCGGGCCCCGCACATGGAGGCCGTCGACGGGCTGGACTACTGGGTCTACGACGGCAAGCGGTATCCCAGCTCCGGCCTGAGTGCGGTGGCAGGGAAGTCGAAGGAAGAGTTCAGCCCCGAACCGCTTCCGTACGCCGAGATGCGCCCGGGCTGCTACGACCCCACGGCGCGGCTCGAGGACATGGACCGGGCGGGAATCCTGGCCTCGTTGTGCTTTCCGACGATCACGCGCTTTTGTGGACAACTCTTCATGGATGCGAGCGATCGCGAGTTCGGGTTCGAGTGCCTCCAGCACTACAACGACTGGATCATCGAAGAGTGGTGCGCCGCTGCGCCCGGGCGCTACATCCCGCTCATGTTGATCCCCATGTGGGACCCGCCGTTGGCGGCCAAAGAAATGGAGCGCATGGCGGCCAAGGGCGTCACGGCCTTCGCGTTCTCGGAGAACCCCGCCCCGATCGGCCTCCCCACCATCCACGACGCCGATCGGTACTGGGACCCCGTCATGGCGACGGCCAACGACACCGGGATGGTGGCGTCCATGCACGTCGGCTCGTCGTCACAGGTCCCCCAGATCGCCCCGGATTCCCCCTTTATGGCCAACCTGGCGTGGGGGGCCATCCGCACGTCCGGCGCCATGCTCTCGTGGCTCTTCAGCGGCATGTTCCAGCGCTTCCCCAGTCTCAAGATCGCGTTGTCCGAGGGCGAGGTCGGGTGGATGCCGTACTTTTTGGAGCGGGCGGAGCAGGTGCTCGACAAGCAGCGCTACTGGGTGATGCGGGGCCAGAAGTTCATGGACCACGGGAAGTCCGACCTCGACGTCGTCGACCTCGACACGCTCAACGTCCGCGAGCTCTTCCGGGACCACGTGTTCGGCTGCTTCATCGAAGACCATCACGGGATCGCCAGCATCGACGAGATCGGCGAGGACAACATCATGTGCGAGACCGACTACCCCCACTCGGACTCGACCTGGCCCAACTGCATCACCGCGGTCAAGAAGGTGATTGGGCACCTCTCCCCGGAGACGCAGTACAAGCTCCTCCGTGGGAACGCGGAGCAGCTGTACCGCTTCACGGCGGCCGAGCCACCGGTTCCGGCCGCGTGACGGTACCCATGACGGAACGGGAGGCACGGTGTTGCTGAATGACAAGGTGGCGGTCATCACGGGCGCCGGTTCCGGAGTAGGGAGGGCCTCCGCCTTCCGCTTCGCGGCAGAGGGTGCTGCGGTCGTGTGCGCCGACATCGATCTGGACCGGGCAAAAGAGACCGTGGCGCAACTCGAAGCCGCCGGCGGAAAGGCCGTCGCCGAACGCTGTGACGTCGCCGAGGACGGGGACGTGGCCGCCGCGATCGGCCGCGCGGTCGATGGCTTCGGGCGACTCGACGTGATGTTCAACAACGTGGGCATTCCCACGCCGAGGCTGGGAATGGTCTTCGAAGATCATTCCGTCGAAGACTTCGAGCGGCTGACCTCGGTCAACTTCCGCGGGGTGTTTCTGGGTTGCCGCCACGCGGTTCTCCGCTTCAAGGAACAGGGAGACGGAGGCGTGATCCTGAACACGGGGTCGGTCGCCGGCCTCGTCGGATGGGGCGGGACGCTCTACGGGGCCACCAAGGGCGCCGTTCACCAGCTGACCCGAGCGGTCGCAGTAGAGGTGGCGCCGTTCGGCATCCGGGTCAATGCCATCTGCCCGGCCGGCATGCCGTACACCGGCTTCATGGCTGCGGGCGGCATGGAGCTCTCGGGTGCCGACCTCGAGGCCGTGGCCGCCCACACCGGGTCGATGCACCCGCTGGGCCGACCGATCACGGCCGAGGACTGCGCTGAGGCCGCGGTGTACTTGTGCTCCGACCGGGCGTCCAACGTGACCGGAATTCTCATGCCCATCGACGGCGGGTACGTCGCTCGATGACCGGAGCGCAGCTCTTGGACTCCGACCGGGTTCGCCGGCTCTTCGACCTGGCCGGCAACGTTCAGGGTTGGAACGGTGGGCACTTTCGCGCCGACCCCTACCCGATCTGGCAGGGTCTCCGTGAGCACGCTGCGGTTCAGGAAGGCACGGTGCACGCGCTCTCCGGTGTCGAGGACGACCTCATCTTCCACGGATTGCCCTCGCCGGACCGGCCGCACTTCTCGGCCTTCACCTGGGCTGCGTGCGATGCTGCGTATCGCCAACCGGACACGTTTGCCTCGTCCGCCGAAGCCGTAGACCTCGAGACGGGCGAGCCGGGGCCGACGAACAGCCTGTTGTCGATGGGCGGCACGCAACACCGCCGCTACCGGGCCCTCGTGCAGCCGTCTTTCTCGCCCGCCAGGGTCAGGTGGTGGATCGAGAACTGGATCGAGTCCACCGTTCACGCCTTGATCGACGCCTTCGAAGGGAACGGGCGAGCCGAGCTGAACGTCGAGTTCTGCGCGGCCATTCCGGTGCTCACGATCACGGGGAGCTTTGGCGTCCCGGTGGGCCAGGCCCTCGACGTCCGGGAGTCGTTGACCCAACCCGAACGGATCATCGAGATGATCGCTCCGATCGTGGCGGCTCGCCGCCGGCAGCCGGCGGACGACCTGATCAGTGTCCTAGTCGAGGCCGACGTCACCGACGAGGAGGGAGAAACGCACCGGCTCACCGACGCCGAGATCTACTCCTTCTCCCTCCTCCTTCTCGCCGCCGGCTCGGGCACGACGTGGAAGCAGATGGGCATCACGCTCGCCGCCCTCCTCCAGCGGCCCGAGCTCCTCGAGGCTGTCGGAGCGGACCGGAGCCTGCTCCGCCCCATCATCGAAGAGTCGACGCGCTGGATGCCGACGGACCCGATGTTCTCGCGCTGGGTCACCGAAGACGTGGACTTCTTCGGAACCCAGCTTCCCAAGGGGGCGGTCCTCCATATCTGCCTCGGGGCGGCGAACCGCGATCCGGAGCGATGGGAAGAACCCGACGAGTTCGATCCGTTCCGCCCTGTCAAGCCGAGCTTGGCGTTCGGTGGAGGACCGCACTCGTGCCTCGGACAACATGTCGCCCGGGCCGAGATGACCGTGGCCATCAACGCCCTGCTCGACCGGCTCCCTGACCTTCGACTCGACCCCGAGGCCGAGCCCCCACGGTTCATCGGCTTCTACGAGCGGGGCGCCACGGCCATCCCGGCGCGTTTCGGTTGACCCTCGTGCGAAGGAGACGACGATGAGCGAGGACGAGTACCGGCCACCCGACCTCGACCTGTTGGGAGCCGAGCACGTCCGTCGCTACCAGGAGACAGACGGCGAGGTGGGGTACATCTGGAACGGGGTGCCGACCCTGCTCCTGACCACGACCGGCCGGAAGAGCGGGGAGCCGCGGACCACGCCGCTGATCCACGGGCGGGACGGCGACGACTACCTGGTCGTCGCCTCCATGGGCGGGGCCCCGCAGCACCCCAATTGGTACCGGAATCTGTTGGAGCAGCCTTCGGCGCACATTCAAGTGCGGACCCAGCACGTCGACGTGACGGCGCGCACCGCAACGGAAGACGAGAAAGCCCGTCTCTGGAAGGCCATGACGGACTTGTGGCCCAACTACGACGTGTATCAGTCGCGTACCGACCGCGTGATCCCGGTCGTCGTCCTGTCGCCGTCGCCTCGAGACTGAGCGCGTCCCAGCCATGTCCGACGAGGCCTTCGAGGGAGTCCGGGTCGTGGAATTAGCCCAGTGGGTCTTCGTCCCGGTCGCGGGCGCCCTTCTGGCCGACTGGGGCGCGGACGTGGTGCACATCGAGCCGATGGAGGGCGATCCCTATCGCGGCTTGGCCACTCAGGGGATCGGGGCCGAGCGCGGCGGCATCAACTTCTCCCTCGCGTTGGCGAACCGGGGAAAGCGATCCCTCGCACTCGACATTCGCCACGAGCAGGGTCTTTCCGTCCTGCACCGGCTGCTCGAGTCGGCCGACGTGTTCTTGACCAACATGCGTCCGGGGGCCTTGGCCCGCGCCGGACTCGATTCCGATGCGCTCACCAGTCGCTACCCCGGGCTCGTGTACGCCCGGGGTCACGGCTACGGCGTCAGGGGTCCCGACGCCGACCAGGCCGGGTACGACGCCACCGCCTTTTGGGCCCGGGGTGGGATGGCGCACATCCTGACCCCGCCCGAGCGCGACTATCCCATTGGTCAGCGTGGCGCCATGGGCGACCGCAACGGAGCGCTGGCGCTGGCCTTTGGCGTGGCGGCGGCACTGCTCAAGCGGTCACGAACAGGGAAGGGCTCGGTCGTCGACGTCTCACTCTTGTCGACGGCGATGTGGACGCTTTCGTCGGACCTCCTGGCCGCCCTCGGCGGTGACGCACCGACGGCGTCGAGCGGTCGGGGACCACTGTTCAACCCACTGGTCGGCACCTATCGAACCAAGGATGGTCGCCACATTCAGCTCGTCTTTCTCCAACCCGACCGCTACTGGCCCGACCTCTGCGAGGCGATCGGACGCCCCGATCTCGTCGAGGACTCCCGATTCTCGGATCACGTCGCGCGACGGGAGAACGCGGCGGCGTGCGTCGCCGAGCTCGATGCCGAGTTCGCCAAGCGGACGTTCGATGAATGGAAGACGATCCTCGCCGCTCTCGACGCGCCGTGGGCCCCCGTGCAGTCGGTTGCGGAGTTGCTCGACGACCCTCAGGTCGAGGCCAACGGTTACATAGGGGACGTCCTGATCGACGGGGAGCCCGCGTACCGCCTCCCCGCCGTGCCGGTGCAGTTCGACGAGCGTCCACCGCCGCTGCGCCGGGCTCCCGAACACGGCGAGGACACCGAAGACGTTCTCCTGGAGTTGGGCTACGGGTGGGAAGACATTGCTGCCCTCAAGGACTCGAGGGTGATCCTGTGAGTGAGACGAGCCGTCCGCTGCCGGTCGCCGACGAACACTCGCGGGAGTTCTGGGCGGCCAGCGCCAGGCATTCGCTCGTGCTCGCCCGTTGCGCCAGGTGTGAGAAGTTCAGCCACCCACCTGACACCATTTGCCCCCACTGCGGATCGACCGAGCCAAGTTTCGAGTTCGCCCCGGTCGACGGGTCAGGATGGGTTCGGTCCTGGACCGTCATGAGGCAGTCGTTCCTCCCGGGCTTCGACGTTCCGTTCGTGCTGGTGGACGTCGAGTTGTCGGCGCAGTCGGACCTGCGCCTCATCGGCCGGCTCGTCGACGGTCCCGACGCGCCTCTGCGCTTGGGCGCGCCCGTCCGGCTGGTGTTCGAAGACGTCGCACCCGACGTCGCCGTCCCCGCCTTCGCGCTGGAGACGGGTTCGTGAGCGGGCGCATGGCGTCGAGCAACCGGGTCGCGGTGGCGGGCTACGCCCAGAGTCCGATCGTGCGGCACGCCGATGTGACGCTCGGTGCCCTCACGGTCCAGACCGCACACCGGGCAGTCGCGGATGCGGGACTCTCGGTGGGGGACGTGGACGGGTTCGTGACCGCAACCCTCTTTCCCTCCGCGGGCGCGCACGCCGCCGTCGACGGCATCAGCCTGGTCTCGGCCAACTGGCTGGCTGAGCACCTCGGCGTGAACCCCCGCTACGCGGCCGGATTCCAGGGGTTCGGGCAACTGCCGGGCGCGGTCGCTCTGGCCGTCAACGCGGTGGTGAGCGGAGCGGCCGACTACGTCCTCGTGCACAGGGCCCTGTACAACCCACGCGGCAAATACCACGCGAACCCGATGACCGAGGTGCACGGCGACCAGCAGTGGACCGCGCCCCAGGGCTACTTCGGCCCGCTGGCGATGATCGCGTTCGCCTATACCGAGTACCTCCAACGGTACGGCGCGTCCCGTGAGGCCATGGCGGCGGTCACCGTCGAAGCCCGCAAGAACGGGGCACGGATCCCCTGGTCGTACTGGCACGGCACACCGCTCACCGCCGCGGATTACTTGTCCGAGCCCATGATCAGCGACCCGGTCTGCCGCCTCGACTGCGACATCCCGGTCGACGGAGTGGCCTGCTTCGTCCTCACGTCAGCCGAACGGGCCCGCGACCTGCCCCACCGACCGGTCTACGTGGCGGGCTACGCGACGGGGGCACCGGTGCGCCACCGCCTCCCGCTGCACTGGCCGCTCGACGACATCATGGAGGTCGGCGAGGAGACGGCGAAGCGTCTCTGGGAGCGATCCGGGGTGGGTCCGGCAGAGGTCGATCTTCCGCAGGTCTACGACGGGTTCTCGCCCTTCGTGTACCTCTGGATGGAGTCGTTGTCCCTGTGCCCCGTGGGGGAGGCCCATCGATTGGTGCTCGAAGGCGGCATCGACAGCGACCGCCGGAAAACGCTACCAGTGCTCTCTGGGGGAGGCGCACTCGGCAACGGACGGATGCACGGCGTCCCGCAGATGCTCGAGTGCTACCTGCAATTGGCTGGTCGGGCGGGGGAGCGACAGCGGGACGACGCGTCCATCGGCGTGGCGTGCCATTCCTCGCCGCACTACGGCGGCGCGGTCATCTACAGCGCAGTGCCTTTCTGATGACGCGCGCGAGCTCGGCGAAGCCGACGAACCATGACGACCGTCCCGAACCAACTGCTCGCGAGACCTGGGCCGAACGCGTCGCTGATCGTTCACCCTCAGTGCAGCGGTCGAAGGAGAGAAGCGTCGAACAGGCCAGGTCGATCGTTGCGGCTGCCGTGCGGCTCATCGAGGCCAAGGGACCGAGCTTCACGACGCAGGAGCTCATCAGGGAGGCCGGCATCGCCCTGCAGACGTTCTACCGGTACTTCCCCGGCAAGGACTCCCTCCTTCTGGCCGTCATCGAGGACGTCATCGACGAGAACTGCGCGGCATTCCGGGAGCAGGCGCCGCGAGCTTTCAGACCCCGTTGATCGGCTGCGGTTCTTCGTCACCATCACCGTTGAGGCACTCCATACGCCAGGCAGTCGGCCCAGCTTCATGACATCCGAGCATTTCCGGCTCCAGACGCTCTATCCATCGGAGGTTTCGCGGGCCACACAGCCATACACAGACCTCCTCGTCGAGGAGATCCGTGAGGCGATGTCGGCCGGTCGCCTGCACCCGCAGGACGCGGAGTACTCGGCGTGGCTCATCACGCAGTTGTCGATGGCCGTGTTCCACCACTACGACTGCGCCGGCGTGGACGAGCCGACCGATCAGATCGCACGGCGGCTGTGGGAGTTCTGTTTCGCCGCGCTCAATGGCACAGACGCACCGAGCGGAGGTGGACGCTGAGTACGGGAGCATCCGAGTGGGGCCTGCGGGAGGTGACCGACGACGACCGCCGGCGGTTCACGGCCGAAGGCTGGTGGCCGGACCACAGCCTCGGCCAGCGTATGGCCGACAACCTCACCGCGCACAGGAACCTGCCGTTCGTCGTCCATTCCCGGACTCGCCCCTGGCGAGGAACGTTCGGCGACGTCCTCGACCTCGCCCGGCGCGCCGCCGCAGGACTGGTCGCCCGGGGAGTCCGCCCCGGAGACGTCGTGACCTTTCAGACCCCGAACTGGCTCGAGGGAGCCGTGACGTTCTACGCCGCCGTGTTGGCGGGGGCGGTCGTCGCACCCATCGTCCACATCTATGGGACCCGCGAGACCTCCTATATCCTCGGTGCGTGCCGCCCGCGGGTGCACGTCACGGCGTCGCAGTTCGGGCACCAGGACTTCCTCGCCAACCTCGAGACGATGCCGGACATGGCGGGAACGCAGTTGGTGGTCCTCGATGGGGGCGGCCCGGCCGGCAGCCTGCCGTTCGACGAGCTCCTCGGCGCGACTCCCATCGACTCGCCGGTGGGCGTGGACCCGGGCAGTCCGGCCCTGGTGGGGTGGACGTCGGGGACGACGGCGAGCCCGAAGGGCGTCATCCACTCGCACCAGACGGTGTGCGCCGAGACGACGCAACTCGGAGCGACATCGCCGCCCACCGAACGACCGTCTCTCATCGCGAACCCCATCAGTCATGCCATCGGGATGCTTGGCGCGCTCCTGATTCCGGTCGACCGGGGCAAGCCGGTGCATCTGCTCGATCAGTGGGACCCCGGGGAGGTCCTGGACCTGATCGAGTCGGAGGACCTCGGCGCCGGCGGCGGCGCGCCTTACTTCTTGACCAGCCTGCTCGACCATCCGCGCTGCACTACCGACCACTTGGAGCGGCTGCATTACCAGGGAATGGGGGGTGCTCCGGTGCCGCGTGCGGTCATGGAGCGGGCCACCAAGCTCGGGTTGACCATCTACTCGATGTATGGCTCGACGGAGCATCCATCGATCACCGGGTGCATGTACTCCGACCCTCTCGAGAAGCGCCTGTCCACGGACGGGCGCACGCTGCCGGGATGCGAGATCAAGCTCGTGGATCCCGAAGGCCGCGGCGTGGAACCAGGAGAGCCTGGTGAGATCCTCTCGCGCGGACCCGAATGCTTCCTCGGATACACCGATGCGGCGCTGACCGCGAAGGTGTTCGACGAAGACGGTTGGTACCACACGGGGGACATCGGCGTCCTTGATCCCGACGGCTACCTGTCGATCACCGACAGGATCTCTGACGTCATCATCCGCGGCGGGGAGAACATCAGCGCTGCCGAGGTGGAAGAGGTCCTCATGACCTTCGCTGGCGTGGCCGAGGTGGCTGTCGTGGCGGCACCCGACGCCCGTATGGGAGAGCACGCAGCGGCCTTCGTCCGCATGATTGGGGCACGTCCGGGGCCCGGTCTGTCCGAGATCCGGGACCATCTCGCAGCAGCCGGCGTCGCCCGCCAGAAATGGCCGGAGGAGCTCGTGTCGGTCGAAGACTTCCCGCGCACCTCCTCGGGCAAGGTGCAGAAGTACGTGCTCCGGGATCGCCTCCGTTTGGACGACGCGTGATGGGAAGGGACCATCCATGACGCTCACCGTCCCGGACACGCTCGAGGGCGTGCTCGACCCCGCGTGGCTGAGCGCCGCCCTGAGCCTGCGGTTTCCCGGCACCACCGTCTCGTCCGTCCGACCGGGACCGATCGTGTCGCGGGTGTCCACCAACGCGCGCTTCCACGTCAACTACGAGGACGACGTCCCCCGGGCGCTCCCATCGGAGCTGTGCGTGAAGGGTTACTTTACCGACTGCTCCGATACCGCGGCCGCCAGCCGGACTGCCGGGCTACCTGAGGCGATGTTCTATCGCCATCTCGCCGGTGCCAGTGGCGTGCGGACCCTCGAATGCTTCTGGGCCGATGTCGACTCGCTCTCCCAGCACGGTGTCGTCATCACTGGCGACGTCGCCGCACAGGGAGCGACGTTCCTCGATGCACTCAGCCCGTACACGGCGGATCAGGTCGCAGAGAGCCTCGAGCAATACGCCATCCTGCATGGCCGGACGTGGGGTCGCCGCTTCCGCGAGCCATGGCTCAGGCCACGGCTGGATTCGACCATGAAGGCGCGTGGCTTGCCCGAGATCAGCGGCAACTTCGAAGGTCCCATCGGGTCGCGGGTCCCCGAAGTCGTGCGCGATGCGGCTCGGCTCCTCGAGGCAGTCCATCGGCTCGCGGCACTGTTGGAAGAGGTGAAGCCGTGTTGTCTCCTCCACGGCGACGCTCACGTCGGGAACCTCTACCTCGACGGGACGGGACGTCCCTGCCTCGTGGACTGGCAGCTCGTCCAAGGCGGTCCGTGGTTCCTCGACGTTGGGTACCACCTCGGCTGCACGCTCAGTCCAGAGGAGCGCCGGCGCAACGAGCAGGACCTCCTCGTGCACTACCTGGACCGTTTACGCGCCGAGGGAGGAGACCCCCCGTCGTTGGACGAAGCGCAGCGCAGCATCGGGTTGGGGCTGGTGTACGGCTTCTTCCTGTGGGCCATCACCCTCAAGGTGGCTGCGCCGATCACCACCGCGATGCTCGAGCGGCTCGGGGCCGCCGTCGCCGATCACGGGGCCATCGAATCGGTGCCGGCCCCGTGACCTGTCCCGAAAGCCTCGAATTGGGCCCGCGTCCCGCTAGGGCTCTCGAACCTCTAGTTTTTCGGGACTTCTCGACCATGACGAGCCACACCAACAACCGAGCCAAGCGCTCGCTCAACACTTGACCCGGAAGACGGGGGGAGGCACAGATTGATGCAACCACTACGCAATTTGGCGAGGCGGGGAGCCGTCGGTGCGGCGTTACTGACGCTGATGGCCGGGCTGCCCACCGCGTACTCGATGGCCACGTCCGCACCAGCGGCGGCGTCCGGGGCGCCGATCACCATCGCCTACATCACGTCGATCACGGGACCGGGCGCGTCAGAGGACGCAACCTCACCCGGTGCCTTCAAGGCGAGGATCGACCTGCAGAACGCTGAGGGCGGTGTGAACGGGCACAAGCTGGTCCCCCTGATCGTCGACGACCAGACGAGCCCGTCCGAGATCGCCACGGCGGTGCAGGACGCCGATTCGAAGGCCTTCGGCATCGTGTCGCAGAGCCCGCTCTTCTTCCTGGCGGCCAAGTACCCGCAGGAGCAGGGGATTCCCGTGACCGGTTCGTACAGCGACGGGCCCGAGTGGGGCGAGCAGCCCTACACGAACATGTTCGCCGCCGATGTCGGCAGCCTCAATCCGAAGTATCCGGTGACCACGCTGGCCGGAAACTTCCTGAAGGAACACGGCGCGACGAATCTCGGTTCCTACGGGTACGGCATCTCCCCGTCGTCGAGCCGTGCGGCGATCCAGTCGGCTGACTCCTTCAAGCACGTCGGCGGCAAGGTCGGCGTCCTCAACACGTCGGTTCCGTTCGGGAGCGTCGACTTTGGCCCCGATGCTCTGGTGGCGAAGAACGGTCGCATCAACGCGCTCGTGCCCGAGATGGACAACAACTCGAACTTCGCGCTCGCGGAGGCCCTGAAGCAGGCGGGGGTCAAGCTGAAGGTCGGCTTGTTCGCGACCGGCTACCAACCGAACGTGATCAACTCACCGGCCTGGTCCGCCCTACAAGGCGACTACTTCTACGCTCTCTTCCGTCCCTGGTCGCTCCCCGACGCCGGCACGAGGACGATGCAGGCCGCCATGGAGAAGTACGACGGGTACTCCAAGACCGACTTCCCGTCGTTCAGCGAATACGAGGCGTGGTTGGGGGCCGATCTCATGATCAAGGGTCTGCAGCTCGCCGGTCCGAATCCCACCCATGCGGGTGTGATCCACGCGCTCCGTGGCGTCACCTCCTACAACGGCAACGGGCTCCTTCCCCAGAGCTGGGACTACGCCACCGCCTTCGGGCACGACAGCGCGAAAAGCTGTGCCTGGATGATGCGGGCCGGCAAGAGTGGGTTCACGGCCGTCTCTTCTCAGCCGTTCTGCGGGACGGACATCCCGGGGACTTCGACGGCGAACGCGACGTCCTAATGCGCAGTAGCGAGTGATCGCGTCGGGAGCCGGGCGTCCGGTTCCCGACGCGTCACGGCCGAAGACGGCCTTGCGGACCAGTTCGCTTCGTGTCGTTCGTGCCGGCCGGATTAGAGCGTGGTGACGGACCGGTTCGTCGCGTCGGGCATCGACCCCGCCCTCGGGGCATCGAAATGCCCGCACTAGGGGTGTAGTTGCGTCTGCCAATCGCGGGGGACACGCCCGCTCGGTCCGGGTACCGGTTGATCAAGCGGATGATGTGTCGGCGGTGCTAGGTGTTGGCCAGCAAGGAACTGTTCGCTCCGATAGTCGTAGAACCAATCTTCGCCGGGCTCGAAGCTGGCAATCACGGGATGACCGGACCCGTGGGCGTGCGCCGACGCGTGCTGGGCGGGAGAGTTGTCACAGCAACCGATGTGGCCGCACTGGGTGCAGCGGCGCAGATGGAGCCACCAGCCTCCGACCTCCTCGCACTCGACACAGCCGGTACCGCTCGGCTCTCTCGTGGGATCGATCGCCTGTTCGCTCATGTCACTGCCTCCTTCCTCTACGCCGTTGTCTCAGACACAATGGGGACCTGGCCTACTCGCCGACACCGTAGAGGGATGTGTCGAGACTCGCCCATGCTTCGAGGGTGATCCGCTCGCCCGGCGTCGAGCTGCAGCCGGCGACCACGGCAATGCGGTCGGGGTCACGAGCGAACACCGCAGTCCAGGTGTCGCCATCTCGTCTCGACACGAAGCACTTTCGCTTCTCTACGGCGATCTCGATCCGCCTGAGTTCATCGAGCGATGCAACTTCCATTACCAGCGCACGCATACCGATGTGACGAGCGCCGAGGACGCGGGTCGACCCGATGGCTCGCAAGATGATCACCTGGGGCTGCTCGGTCCCGGGTGCATGGATCGCCGCCAATTGGTCCTTTCGAGAGAGCAGCTGGAATCCATAGACGGCTTGATAGAACTCGAGTGATCGGTCGAGGTCTGCGATGTTCATCACAATGCTTTGGAAGTACACGGGGCCAGCTCCAGTCTCGGGAGTCACAAATCTTGCCCCGTATTCTCAGAGTCCGCACTAGGGCGCACTGCCCGGAGACGGAGGTCGAGGACCCGATTGCGTCCGAGGCCCCTACGACTCGAGGAGGTCAGTGAACACGGCCCGCCTTCGGGCCGCCCGGTCTGCAACGTCGAGGGCAGAGGAGCGCCTTGGTGGGAGTTCAACCGCTGTAGTCGCACTCGCGCCCCACTAATCTGCTCTCGATGATCGCCGAAGTGGGTCGACCCTGCACCAATCGCCTGGCCGCAGTCTCACCCGTGGTCCCGTCCAGCACCGTCGCTGAGGCGGAGGAATCTTCGTCGTGACGACGCGCAGCGAATCCGGGCAGACACCGGGGCCAGTGGTTCCCGAGGCGCTCATCCCCAACCTCGACAGCTCCGAGATCGCCCAACTGGAACCGTATGGCACGCGCCGAGTCGTCCAGGCCGGGGAGTACCTCTACCGAGCCGGAGACACCAGCTACGACTTCTATGTCGTGCTCTCGGGATTGGTCGAGGTCCTCGTCGACGTCGACGGCCAAGAGCAGCTCATCGTCTCGCACGGTCCGGGGCGGTTTCTGGGTGAGCTGAACCTGTTGACGGGCTTACGGGTCTTCGTCTCGACCCGGGTGGCGGAGACCAGCGAGCTGCTGGTGATACCGGTCGAGGCGTTCCGGCGCATCATCGCCACCGAGCCGCAGCTGAGCGACAAGATCCTGGCGGCATTCATGGCACGCCGGAACGAGCTGTTGACCGGTGCTCGTTCGGCGACTCGGGTCATCGGGTCCCGCTTCTCGCCTGAGGTCCTGCAGCTGAGAGAGTTCCTCTCGCGCACTCGAATCCCCTACGAATGGCTCGACCCCGATGCCGATCCGCAGGTGGGGGGCCTGGTCGAGAACTTCGGGCTCCGGTCCTCCGACCTTCCCGTCGTCGTGTCGACGGGCACCGTGATCCGCCGCGCCACCCCGGGAATGCTGTCGGATTACTTCGGCCTGACCCTCGAGCGACTGCCTCAGCGCTGCTTCGATCTGGTCATCGTCGGGGGAGGCCCAGCCGGTCTCGCGGCGGCAGTGTACGGTGCGTCCGAGGGCCTGCGAACGCTCGGCGTCGACATGGTGGCTCCCGGTGGGCAGGCCGGGACCAGCTCCAGGATCGAGAATTACTTCGGCTTTCCGACCGGGATCTCCGGCGGTGAACTCGCCCAGCGTGGCTTTGTGCAAGCGGAGAAGTTCGGGGCGAACATGACCACGCCGTGTGAGGCCGTCAGGTTGAGGGAGCGGGCCGGGCATCTCGTCATCGAGCTCTCGGACGGCTCCGAGGTGGCGGGGAGGGCCGTCATCGCTGCGACCGGGGCCAAGTATCGGCGGATCGACGTGGATCGGATCGTCGAGTTCGAGGCCAAGGGCGTGTACTACGCCGCCACCGATCTCGAGGCCCGCCAATGCGCAGGGAGCCCGGTCGTGGTCGTGGGCGGCGGCAATTCCGCCGGCCAGGCGGCGATCTTCTTGGCCGAGCAAGGCAGTGAGGTCACCGTCGTGATCCGAGGAGCAGAGCTCGCGGCCAGCATGTCCGGCTACCTCGTGCAGCGACTCGAGGGCCATCCACGCATCGAGGTCCTCACGAACAGCCAGATCGTGGCGCTCGAGGGTGACCAGGTCCTGAGCACAGTGCAGATCACCGGACCACCCGGGGTGACGCGACGGCCGTCTGCCGCACTGTTCTCCTTCATCGGTGCCGACCCCCAGTCCGGTTGGCTCACGGGTTGTGCTGCCCTCGATGACCACGGGTTCATCCTCACGGACCGCTCCCTTGGACCTGAGCACTTGAACGGTCCGTGGACTTCGCTCGGACGATTGCCACTCCCGTACGAAACGAGTCATCCGGGTCTCTTCGCTGTCGGCGATGTGCGCTCCGGCTCGGCGAAGCGCGTCGCGACCGCCGTTGGCGAAGGTTCCGCCGCCGTACGGGCCATCCACGAATACTTTGCCTTCGCGCCGGCGCCCGCGCCGGTCGGTTTGTGAGGGCTTGCCGCCGGTCGTGGTGTGTTCCCGGTGCCCAGACATCACTCGAGCGGCTCTAATCGCACCGCCGAATTCGAACGGCTGCACCAAGCTCATGTGTTCCCCCAGTCGTCACGCGAGATGGTCTCGATGCCGTAGGGTCGCTCGGCGGGTTCGGCGAGAATCGTTACGCCTGCGCACTGAGCTCCTTGTACGTCCGGAGTCAGTCGTCGGTGGTCATACGCCGCTGCCCATAGGTCCAATGGTGATGTCGAAGCGCACCTCGAAACCGACGTCTCCTCGGCCACACCGCAAGGGTACGAGCGCTCGGTGGGCTCGGGCTTCTTCGGAATTGCTGTTTCTGTCCTCGGCTGGTTGCGGTGCCGTTCAGGAACGAGGCTCCGGTGAGCTCGGCCACGGTCAGCCGGTGACCGTGACCGCCCGCCATTCGGCCACGGACTCGCGCATGATGTCGGCGAGGTCCCGATCGCGCTCTTCGTAGACCCAGCGCTCCAGCGCAACACGCAGCACCGTCATGCCGGATTCGGAGGCGAAGATCGCCTGCGCGTCGCTCAGGCCACGCTCGCGCAGCGTGGCGGCAACGGCTGCGGCATAGTCGGCGAGCTTGGCGAGCTCGCGTTCGCGCAGCTCGGGGTTGGCGGCGATCACCTCCTGGCGCTGACGGGTCAGATCCCGCCGTGACTCGCCGAGGAACTGGGCGGCGGCATCGAGCCCCCCGGCGACAGCGTCGAGGGGCCCGGCGCCTTCTGGCGCGCCGGCCACCCCGCCGACGATGCGGTCCTGCAGCAGGGCTGACCCGCCGAAGAGCACCTCCCGCTTGTCGGCGAAGTGACGGAAGAAGGTCCGCTCGGTGACCCCGGCCCGGGCGGCGATCTGCGCGGCGGTGGTCTGGTCGAACCCCCGTTCGGAGAAGAGCGCGAGCGCAGCCTCCTGCAGACGTCCGCGACTGTCCGGCTGCCATCGACCCACGGTCTCGATTCTAGTGTTGACAGTGACTGACATCACAGGTAGGGTGATGGCAGTAACTGACATCAGCACCCTGGAGGTGTCAACATGAGAATTCTCGTCACCGGTGCATCGGGTTGGATCGGCTCGGCCGTCGTTCCCGAGCTGCTCGGGGCCGGCCACGAGGTTGTCGGCCTGGCCCGCTCCGAAGCCTCGGCGCGACGGCTGGAAGCCGTCGGCGCCATCGTGCAGCGGGGCGACCTGGACGACCCCGATGGCCTGGCCAAGGCGGCGGCCGACTCCGACGGAGTGGTCCATCTGGCCTTTCAGCACGAGGCCGCCTTCAGCGGGGACTTCGCCACTGCCGCCTCGAGCGACCGACGTGCCGTGGAGGCAATGGGTGCGGTGCTCGCGGATTCCGATCGCCCTCTCGTGCTGGCATCGGGGGTGCTCGGGCTGACCTCCGGGGCCGTCGTCACCGAGAACGACGGGCTGGTTCCGAACGACATGGTTCGGGCGATTCCGGCGGGTCTCCGGCAGGCAACCGCCTTGTTCGTCCTTTCCCTGAGGGGCATCGGCGTGCGTTCATCGGTGCTGCGCTTCCCCCCGACAGTCCACGGAGACGGCGACCAGGGGTTCATGGCCATGCTCGTAGACATGGCGCGAACGCACGGCGTCGCCGGCTACGTCGGAGACGGCTCGAATCGTTGGCCCGCGGTGCATCGCTCCGATGCAGCCCGTCTGGCCCGGCTGGCCGTCGAGAGCGCACCGGCGGGATCCGTTCTGCACGCCGTGGGCGAGGAGGGCGTCCGGTTCCGCGAAATCGCCGACGCGATGGGGCGTCACCTCGGCGTCCCCACGTCGTCGATATCTCCCGCTGACGCGGTCGAACACTTCGCGCACCTCGGCCCGCTCGTCGGCCTGGACAGCCCGGCCAGCGCGACCATCACCCGAGCCCTGCTCGACTGGGAGCCCACTGGCCCGACCCTGCTCGAAGACCTCGAGCAGGGCCACTACTTCCGCGAGGCCTAGTTTCCAAACAGAAGTTCGGTGGCCGTCCGGCCGTCCCGTCGGAAGACGTGATTGACGATCCGCGGCACCCGCCCTACAGTCGGAACAAATCTCAGGTTTGTGGGGCGACGGGGGGCCGGTTGTGCCGACATATGGACACTATGTGGGGTGGGCGCGCGGCGGGTGGCGGCTGGTCACGATCGCGATCCTCGCCGTGGCCGCTCCGCTGTTCTGGTCACCGGCGACCGCGCAAGGTCAGCCGGCCCCGGTCACCATCGCCCTCATCACGTCGTTGACCGGACCGTCGGCCCCCGAAACGGCCTCGTCGCCGGCCGGTTTCCTTGCCCGCATCGACCAGCAGAACGCACAGGGCGGTGTCAACGGTCACAAGATCGTGCCGCTGGTCATCGACGATCAGACGAGTCCGACACAGATCGTGACGGCCGTCCAGGACGCCATCTCCAAGGGCGCGATCGGCATCGTGTCGGCGTCCGCCCTGTTCTTTTTGGCCGCGAAGTATCCACAGGCGGCGAGAGTGCCGGTCACGGGTTCGTACTCCGACGGGCCGGAGTGGGGTGAACAGCCGTACACGAACATGTTCGCCTCGGACCTCGGGAGCCTCAACCCGAAGCTTCCTGTGAACACCCTGGAGGGAAAGATCCTGCACATGACGGGTGGTACCGTGCTCGGCGCCTACGGCTACGGCATCTCGCCCTCGTCGTCCCGTGAGGCGTACGCGACCACTAAGTCGTTCGAACACTTCGGTGGCAAGTCCGGGGTCCTCGACACGTCGCTCCCGTTCGGGACGGTGGACTTCTCGAGTCTCGCGCTGAGCGCAAAGCAGCAGCACATCAACGCGCTCTTTCCGACGATGATCGATGCGTCGAACTTCGCGCTGGCCACTTCGCTCAAGCAGGCGGGAGTCGATATGAAGGCCGCCGTCTTTGCGACCGGCTACGGACCGGCGGTCGTCCATTCTTCCAGTTGGCCCTATCTGATCGGGGACTACTTCCTCTCCATCTACCGACCGTTCTCGCTGCCTGACGCGGGCACCCGGCAGATGGCACAAGCGCTCGAGCACTACGAGCACTTCACGAAGACCCGATTTCCGACCCTGTTCCAGTACGAGGCGTGGGCCGGCGCGGACCTGATGATCAAAGGGCTTCAGGGCGCCGGGTCGGATCCGACCCGTGCGGGGGTCATCACGGCCTTGCGCCATGTCCGTTCGTATGACGCCGGAGGGCTTCTTCCGAACCCCCTCGACTACGCGACGATCTTCGGACACGACCCCGCCCAGCAATGCGTATGGATTCTCAAGGCGGAGCAATCGGGATTCGTTCCCGTGTCGACCAACCCGACGTGCGGGACCGATCTCCCCGGGACCTCGACTGCAGGAGTAGGCGGCTGATTCCGGACGCCGGCCCCAAGCGCCGCCTGCGGATTCGCTCAGATCCGATAAACGCGCTCGGCCGTTCCGGCGAACAGCTGGTCGCGGGTCGCACGGTCGAGTCCGGCGGTGACGGTGCTGAACGTGGTGTAGAGATCGTCGAAGCTGCCGCACATGGAGTCGACGGGAAAGTTGCTCGCGAACATGCAGCGGTCGGCGCCAAACGCCTCGATGGCGTATTCGAGCCACGGGGCCAGGGCCTCGACGCTCATGGAGCCGAACGGCATGGCCAGGCCCGAGAGCTTGCAGAAGACGTTGGCGCCCAGCGCGGCCAGCGCGTCGACGCCGGTTCGCCAAAGGACACGCTCCTCGTCGGAGTCGTTGCGCGGCCACCCGGTGTGCTCGACGACCACCGTGAGGTCGCCGAAGCCGCTGAGCCGCCGGGCCGCCGCCTCGAGCTGGTCGGGGTGGGCCATGAGCTCGAACACCAGGTTGCGTTCCTGCAACGCACGCAGGACCTCGGCGTCGGGGACCGGATGGTCGAGCCCGCCGGCCATCGGGCGAATGCCGCGGAAGCGGGGGGCCTCCATCTGCCGGTCGAGGAACTCGACGGCCTCGGCCGCCGTCTCGGCCAGCGGGAGGCCGCCGACGATGGCGTCCGGTCCGCCCCGGGCGGGCGCGTCGCGGTCCAGCTCGATGGTCTCGTCGATCGAGTGAGGGCCGGTGGCGGCGGCGACGTTGACGAACTTCTCCACGTTCCACGCGGCCGACTCGGCGCGGTAGGTGTCCACGCCGAAGCGGCGGAACATCCCCGACCCGTTGCCGCCCTGCTCGGGGGAGCGTGAGAGATAGGGGTACCAGTCCGTCCGCGCCGGGTCCCAGATGTGGACGTGCGCGTCGACGACTCGTGGCGGCCGGCTCGGCATCAAGCCTCTCTCGAGTCTCGCGTCGGGGGGACCCCGACGATCTCTCGAAGGGTGCCGTCGAACCACTCGGGGATGGCAGGCCCGCCGTAGATGACGGTGCCGATCGGCCGGGGGTGACTGCGGAGCCCGATCCACCCGGACCCCACCGCCATTTCGGCGCCCGCGACGGCCGTGGCGTCGGGGTGGGTCAGGAGGTGGGCGACGAGCTGCGCGGCGGCATCACCGGTGCCGAGCTCGGACGCTTCCATCCCCACCGAGAATGCGGCCACTCGGCCCTCAGTCACGCCGCTCGCGACCCGCGCCAGTTGTGCCGAGGCCTGGGCGCGGCTGCGACCCCCCGGTGATTCCGCGTCGGTCAAGGTGACGATCCGTACGGGCCGGGCAGCCTGGGCGGCGTAGTCGGCCACGGCCCGGGTCCAGGCGGCATCGGCATGCAGTTGGTCCAGGATTCCGTCGTGGCCCGACAGGATCTGCTGCCACCCGTCCGGGGACGCGCTGGCTCGCTCATGGCTGCCGAGCGCGACGACGACGCCGTCGATCGGCCCGTTGCCCTCGACTGCGGCTCCCAGCGCGCGGGCCGCACCCGCGAAGTCGCGGGCGGGCTCGACCCGATGACAGGTGATCGACCGGCCCTCCAGTGACGCGACGACCGAAGCCGCGAGGGAGGGACGGTCGGCCACGACGGCACAGTTCTTCACCGGTACGGACGGTCTGTCAGAGGTTCTCGGGGCGTCGAAGATCGGCCCGAAGCGTGGATTGCTGCCGCCCTCGGTTGCCTGCATGGCCTCGGCCGCGGCGAAGGCCCGGGGGATCACCGCGTCGAGGACCGCTGCGAGAGACCCGACGTGTGAGGTGCGCACCACTTCGATCAGGCGGGGCTGCTCGATCACCGCTACCTCGGGCCCGCCGGCGAACAGCACTTGTCCGGTGCACCACCCGAACCCGTCACTCACGACGTGTGCGCCCAGCGGCGCGAGATCCTCGGGCCCGGGCATCGAGTCCAGGCTCAAGCCGCCCCCACCGCCGGCCCGGCCCTCCTGGCGGGCGCGCTCGAGCGCCGCGGCGACCATGCGGGTACTCGCGATGGGTGACACCGCATTGACCGTGACGCCCGGCGGGGCGGCGTAGCCCAATTGCCAGGTGAGCGACGCCACCACGCGCTTGGCCGCGCTGTAGCCGCCCGCGTCGGCGGCGCGCCAGCCCGAGCCGGACGTGATCCCGAGGATGCGGCCGTGCCCTGCCGTGGCCATGACGGGCAGCGCGGAGGACAGGACGTTCAGGTACCCGCCGAGGTGCACCGACAGCAGGGCCAGCCAGTCCTCCTCGCTGCCCCGGGCGAAGTACGACTGGCGGGTGATGCCGGCGACGTTGACCACGGCGTCGAGGCCCCCGTGCTCGCCGACCAGCTCGTGGAACAGGGTGTCGAGCGCGGCACGGTCGGTCACGGACGCGGACGACGCGCGGGCCGATCCACCGGCGGCCACGATGCGCCCGGCGGTGGTCTCCGCGGGCTCGGGGAGTTGCTCGGTGCCTTCGAGGGTCACGAGCGGGTCCACGGTGACGACGAACCACCCGCCGCGTCCGAGCTCTTCAGCGATTGCGCCGCCGATGCCTCCCCCGCCGCCGGTCACGACGGCCACCCGTTGGCGAGCGCTCATCTCAGTGCGTCACGAACGGACTTCCAGGTCCAGCCCGTCGAATCGTCCGTCGTCGAGCCATCGCTCCAGGCGCTCGCGATAGCCGAACCAGTCGCCCAAGCCGCCCCGGTAGGCGCCCACGAGTGGACTTCTGTCCTCGGGATGTCCTTCGTTGTTGATGCGCGACGGCGTGCAGGCAGCCATGACCCTGCTGGCGTCGATGTACGCGTCGACGATCCCCTTGACCCACTCCTCCTCCGCCTCGGGGCTGACGTCGAAGACGTCCACCCCCTCCTGCTCGAGGAGCCCGATGGCTTTTCCGATGAATTCGGCACCGAGCACGGCGACCTGGGTGTAGTTGACCGTGACCACTGCCTGCTGGAACGGGGCGGGCGTGATGAAGAGGTTGGGGAAGCCGCGGCTCATCATTCCGAAGAGGCTGTGCGGGCCGTCGGCCCACTTCTCGGCCAGGGTCACTCCGCCCCGGCCGACGATCTCGTGCCCGGCACGACGGGCCAGAGGGGTCTGCTCGGGCTCGAATCCGGTTCCGTAGACGATGCAGTCGACCTCGTACTGCGTTCCGTCGACGACGGGCCCCTCCGCGGTCATCCGCTCGATGCCGCCCGGACAGTCGATCAGGGTGATGTTGGGCGCGTTGAACGCCGGGAGGTACTCGTCGTGGAAGCAGGGTCGCTTGCAGATGTAGCGGTAGTAGGGCTTGAGGATCGCGGCCGTGGCCGGGTCGGACACCAGTTCCTCGACTCGCCGCCGGTGTACCTCCATGACCTCGAAGTCGACCGCTTCCCCGCTGCGCGCGATGTCCGCGCCCGTCATGCCTTCCACGACCCTCGGATGGTTGACGAGGGCAAAATGGTGGGTCCACCCGTCGTCGACCAGGTCGACGTCGACGGGCAGGCCCAGCATGATGGCCTGGAAGTTGTCCATGCGCGCGCGCTGCCAGCCCGGCCCGAGCCCGTCTCCGAAGCTGTCATCGGTCGGCCGGTTCCCCCGTTCGCCGATGGCGGAAGGGGTTCGCTGGAAGACGTAGACGTGCTTGGCCGATTCGACGAGAGGTGGCACGCATTGGATGCCGCTGGCACCGGTGCCGAGAAGGGCGACGACCTTGTCCTCGAGCTTGGTGAGGGGCTCGTCCATGGCGCCGCCCGTGTAGCCGTAGTCCCACCGCGCCGTGTGGAACGAGCGCCCCTCGAAGTCCTCCATCCCGGGGATGGCCGGCAGCTTCATCAAGTTGAGGATGCCCACGGCCAGCACGTACCAGCGGCAGCGGAAGTCGTCGCCGCGATCGGTCCGGATGCGCCAGCGAGCCTCGTCCTCCTGCCACTCGGCGTGAGTCACGCCGGTGTGGAACAGAGCGTCGTCGTCGAGGCGGTGGCGGTCGGCGATCTTCTGCAGGTGGCCCCGGATCTCCTCTCCGGAGGCGTAGCGCCGGGTCGGGACGTAGCCGAACTCCTCGAGCATCGGGATGTACATGTAGGACTCGACGTCGCACATCACGCCGGGGTAGCGGTTCCAGTACCAGGTGCCTCCGATGCCGCCGGCCTGATCGACGACGCGGATCCGCTCGATGCCGGCCCGGCGGAGGTTGGCGCCGACCAGGACCCCGGCGATGCCTCCGCCCACGATGACCACGTCGACCTCGTCGCACACCGGGTCTCGTTCGATGAAGGGAGTGAACGGGTCGTCGCGGTAGGACGCGAAGTGCTCGTCCTTCCCCAGGTCGCGGATGTCGGAGCGACCCTCCACCAGCCGTCGGTCACGCTCGGCGAGGTACTTGGCCCGGACCGTCTGACGGTCGTAACCCGGCGGGGTGGTGCTCGGCTCGGGTGGTGCCACGACGCTCAGGCTATTGGCCGGACCAGGCGGGGTCGCGGCGAGGCTCGACGAGCAACGAGGTCATGGGGCGAGTGCTCCGGAAGAGGCAGCGGAATTGCAGCCTGAGGTCTATCAGATGGATCCCGCCGGTACGGATGCGGCGGAAGCTCAGCGGTGGCCATCCGCACCACGAGCCGCAGGAAGGTGCAGGTCCCAGATCGTCGGAGGGTTGGAGAGTCCGACGGGCACCACGACGGTGTTCGCGGCCACCGACATCCAACCGTCGATCCCCCCGGGCGCCCGCACGCTCCAAAGGATCCGGCCGCTCGACATGGACAGGCCGAGGACCTCACCTTGGAGGGTCGCGGTGAGGACGACGTTGTTGACGAGCGTCACCCCTCCGGTGGGGTCGCCCGGCACCGAGGTGTCCCACAGCGTGTGGCCGCTGCGGGCGTCGAGGGCGACGACCTCGCCCCGCATCGTCCCGGTCTGGCCCCCGAAGTACTCGGTCCGGTCCGGGTACAGCGTGTCGGGTGCGTTCAGCGTGGCCACGAACACCTTGCCGTGCGCCGACGCGGGCGGCGTGAGCACCCCACCAAAGGTGCCGGGAAGGATCTCGGTCGGGCCCGACAGCGCCGAGAGATTGTCGTTGTGGTGGAGGCCGACGGGCGTGCGCCACAGCAGGCGGCCGCTCGCGGGGTTCATGCCGAGCACGTAGCCACCCTTCCCGGCCCCGACGACGACCGTCGTGGCCGGCTTCGCGCCAGTGGCTGGCACCGGGACCACCATCGTGTGCACGAAGTCCCGATCGAACAAGTCGTGGGGCTGCTCCTGGCGGTACCAGACGAGACGGCCGTTCGAGATCTTCAGCGCGACGGTGGAGTCGGTGTAGAGGTTCGCGCCCGGCCGACTGGTGCCGTTGGGGTATTGCGGCGTGCCGACGAACGGGGCCGGGTTGGCGAGCCCGACGTAGATCAGGCCGGACCGAGTGGAGAAGGACGGGGGATACCACGTTCCGCCGCCCGAGTTCACCGCAGGGTTGCCCCACAGGTCGGGCGAGTCGACGGTGTCGAAGCTCCACAGCAGGTGCCCGGTGCGCTCGTCGACCGCGTCGACGAAGCCGGAGTCGCCACCGGAGTAGATGCCCCGGACGCTCACGGGGACGGTGGAGGCGATGACGTCTCGGCCCACGACCTGTGGCTGCACGTCGATGCCCTCGGTCGGCGTGCGGGTCAGCCGGATGGACCAGAGCCGGCGGCCGGTCGCCTCATCGAGTGCGAAGAGCGACGTCGTCGTGACGCCGAACACCTTGCCCCAACCCACGGCGACGCCGTTGGGGCCGACGGAGTACCCACCGTTGGCTGGGGTCTTCCACGTGACGTGGCCGCTGCCCAGGTCGATGTCGAAGACCTCACCGACTTGGTCCTCGACGAAGACGGAATCGCCGACCACGATCGGCGACGTCGGGAGGCCGCCGCTGGCGCGCACCGTCCAGGCGGTCGCCAAGCGGCCCAGGTTGGCCGCCGTGATCGGCGAATGCCTGGCCAGGCGTGAGTTCGACGGGTCGTGGTCCGGGTACGGCCACGACGACGCGGCGCCGCGTGCCTCGGCCCGCGCGGGCCGCGCCGAAGAACGAGCGGCGGCGGTCGCCGGGCTCCACGCCGCGGTCATGAGCAGCAGGGCGAGTATGGCCACCGCGAGGTAGTCGTGCCGCCTCACGGCGCCCCGGTCTCCATCTCCCCCTCCGCTTTGGTCCGGCTCACGGCAAGGGCCGCTGCGCCTCGTTGCGCAGCACAATAGGGTTCCCGCGGGAGCAACCATGGAGTCACCGCGCGAACTGTTCGATCTCACGGGAAAGGTAGCGCTCGTCACCGGCGGGAGCCGGGGCATCGGGCGGGCCGTCGCGGAGGGACTGGCCCGGGCGGGAGCCCAGGTCGTGGTGGCCAGCCGCAAGCTGGAACGGTGCGAGGCAGCCGCCCGGGAGATCGAGGCGACCACCGGCCGGCGCGCCGTCGGCCTGGCATGCCATGTCGGTCGCTGGGAAGACTGCGACCGCCTCGTCGAGGCGGTCTACGGCGAGTTCGGTCACTGCGACGTGCTCGTGAACAACGCCGGGATGTCGCCCGCGTACGACGGACTCGCCTCGGTGAGCGAGGAGCTGTACGACAAGGTCCACGCGGCCAACGCCCGGGGTCCGTTCCGCCTGAGCGTCCTGGTCGGCGAACGCATGGCGGACGGCGACGGCGGGTCGATCATCAACGTCTCCTCGGTCGGGTCGTGGCGGCCCACCGCGGTCGACCTGCCCTACGCCATGGCCAAAGCGGCCCTCAACGCGCTGACGCTCGGCCTGGCCGGGACGTGGGCCCCGAAGGTGCGGGCCAACCTGGTGCTGCCGAGCGCGAACGAGACGGACCTCACCAGCGGCTGGCCGCCCGAGATGAAGGAACGCATCGCGGAGGCGAACCCGATGAAACGCCTCGGACGGCCCGAGGACATGGTGGGCGCCTGCGTCTTCTTGGCGAGTGACGCCGCCGGTTACGTGAACGGGGCGCAGTTGCCCGTCGACGGCGGCCTGTACCGCACGCTCTGACGCGGTCCCGGCGTGTGGCCGGCCGGGTCGCCCTCAGGGCTTCGTCAGGAAGCGGTCGATGACCCGGTGCATGTGCAGGACGTTGGACTCCTGTCGCCGGTTGAGGCGCATACCGGGCCCGCCACGGGACTTCATCCCGATCTGCACGTGCTCCATGTTGGCGTAGTCCTGGTTGGTGATCTCGCCCCAGTCGCGTTCGGTCCAGTCCTCGAAGAAGCGCCGCTTGGCCCGCTTGGGTGGCTCGCCGTCCTGCGGCCAGTGCAGGAACCAGGTGTCCTTGATGCAGCTGTCCGGGTCGGTGCCGTTGGGACGGACGCGGAAGAAGATGGCGATCCCGGGGTAGATGGGTCCGACCATGTTGGGGAAGAAGAAGACGTCGTCCGCGCTCGCGAGCTGATCGTCGGCGAAGTCCTCGACGGCGACGCCGCGGGCGGTGAGCAACGCGCGCCGTCCTTGCTGATAGCGACGCAGCATCGTCGCGCCGTCGGCCCCCGAGGCGCGGATCTCCGACACCAGGGCGGCCTCGTCCTTGTAGAACAGGCCGCCCAGGCCGGCGACGAACGCCTCGAGGATCTCGCCCTCGTCGTACTGACCTTCCTCCAGACCCAGGCGTGGGCTCGGGCGCAGCTGGCGCCGCGCGTTCGGCAACCGCCCGTAATGGGAGTGGATCCCGAGCGTCTCGTACTCGAGGCTGACGTCATCGGTCCAGGGCAGCAGCTGCGGGTGGGTGCCCTGGACGTGGTAGCCCTCGTTGAAGGCGTCCACGGCGACCTTCCAATTGGCGGGGAGCACGGTCGACAGATAGGTCCGAAGGTGCAGCCGGTCGAGGTGGTACGGGGCCAGCAGCGTGGGCAGAGGATCGAGGTACTCCTTCAGCGGCGGTGCATCCGGATCGAGGCAGACCCACACGAAGCCGCCCCAGCGGTCGGCCTGGACCGCCCGCAGCCCGGTGCCCGGTGCGATGGGATCGAACTCCTCGCGGTCGACGACCTCGACGAGCGTCCCGTCGAGGTCGTAGCGCCAGGCGTGAAAGCGGCACCGGATGCAGCCGTCGGGGAAGCGGCCGGTGCCGTCGGCCAGGCGCGTGCCGCGGTGGAGGCACGTGTTGTGGAAAGCCCGGATGGTCGCAGGGTCCGAGCGGACGACGAGGATCGACTGGTCGCCGATCAGGTACTCGCAGAAGTCGCCGACGTCGGCGATCTCCTCCTCGCGACACGCGACCTGCCATACCCGCGCCCACAGGCGTTCGAATTCCAGGGCGGCGAACTCGGCGCTGGTGTAGCGAGCCCGCGGGACAACGTCGTCCTCTCCGATCAAGACGCTGGCGAGGTCCACGACTTCGTCTCCTTCGATGCATCACCGTGTCCACGGGACGTCGCCCCGTCGACACCGCCATGCTACGGCGCACCCCGAGGGTGGGACACGAGGCCGGTCCTATACTCCGGGTCCTGCGGGGGGAGGCCGACGCCGAAGGATGAGCACGTGACCGAAGGGTTGTCCATCGATCCGGTCGCACCCTTCGCGCCGCCGCTGGCCGAGGTGCCGCTCCCGGCCCCCGACGCCGCAAGGCTCTTGCGGCACAACGCCGAGGAACATGGCGGCCTTCCCGCGCTCCGCTTCGGCGACCGCGTCTGGACCCACCGGGAGCTCCTCGACGAGGCGGCGCGCTTTGCTGCCCTCTACCGCGCCCGGCTCGACCCCGGCCGGCCACCTCACCTCGGCGTCCTGCTGGACAACACACCCGACTACGTCTTCGCGCTGTGTGGCGCGGTCCTGGCGGGCGCGGCGGTGGCCGGGCTCAACTACACCCGGGTCGGCGAGCATCTGGGCCGCGACATCTCGCACACGGACCTCCAGCTCGTCATCACCGAACCACGCCACGAGGCCCTGCTCGACGCGTCGCTCTCCGGCGTCGACCTGCCCGGTGGCGTCCTCGTCTCCGACCGGTTCGCCGACGGCGACGACCCGCCGGCCCTGGGCGACCCGCTCGAACGGGCGCTCGAGGCCGCGTGGGCGGACCTCGGCGTGGACCCCGAGCAGGACGGCGCCGCCGCCGCCGACGTCGACGACCTCTGGGTGCTGCTGTTCACGTCGGGGACGTCGGCGGCGCCGAAGGCCGTGCGCTGCACCCAACGCCGGCTCCTCACCACCGGCAACCGGATGGCCATGATGCTCGAGCTCGCGCCATCAGACGTCGGGTACTCCGCGATGCCCCTGTTCCACACGAATTCGCTGATGGCCGGCCTCGCGCCGGCCCTCGTGGCCGGCGCGTCCCTCTCCCTGGCGCGGCGCTTCAGCGCCTCGGGGTTCCTGCCCGACGTGCGCCGGTACGGCGCCACTTGGTTCAACTACACCGGCAAGCTGCTCACGTATCTGCTGGCCACCCCGGCCGCGGCCGACGACGCGGAGAACACCCTCAGGGTCGGGTTCGGCAACGAGGGATCACCGCAGGTCGTCGAGGAGGCCGCCGCCCGGTTCGGGGTGAGGATCATCGACGTGTTCGGGTCGACCGAGGGCGCCATCGCGCTCGACCGGACGGGCAACCGGCCGCCGGGCTCCATCGGGCGGTTGCGTCAGGGGATCATGGTGGTGGACGAGGAGGGCCGGGAGGCGGCGCGGGCGCGCTTCGACGACGACGGCCGTCTTCTCAATGCCGACGCGTCCGTGGGCGAGATCGTCAACACCCTCGGTCTCGGACCGTTCGAGGGCTACTACCTGAACGAGGACGCCATGCGGTCCACGACGCGCCACGGCTGGTACTGGAGCGGCGACCTCGGGTACGTCGACCGCGACGGCTGGGTCTACTTCGCCGGGCGCACCGCCGACTGGCTCCGGGTCGACGGCGAGAGCTTCCCGGCGGCGCCGATCGAGGCCATCATCGGGCGCCATCCCGACGTCATGCTCGCCTCGGTCTACGGCGTCCCCGATCCCGACGCGGGGGACCAGGTCATGGCCGCCCTTGTTCTCCGGCAGGACACCGGCTTCGATGGCTCGTCCTTCGCGTCGTGGCTGGACGCCCAGCCGGATCTCAGCCCCAAGTGGCGGCCGCGGTTCGTGCGCGTCGGCGCGGCGCTCCCGAGCACCCCCACGAACAAGATCCTGACCCGCACGCTGGTGCACGAGAAGTTCCGGAGGGACCGCGTGGGCGGGGACGCGGTGTACGTGCGCGCACGCGGTGCCGACGCCTACCACCGCTTCGGCGACGCCGACGAAGCGACGCTGCGCAAGGCGTTCGTGACCCACGGGCGCCTCGTCGCGTGGGACCTGTGAGCCACGTCTGCGCCGGTCGGGTCGTCCCTCAGGCCGGCTTGCCGGCCTCGATCCAGCGCTGGAACAGGTCGACGCGATCGGCGGGCCAGGCTCCGTCACACGGCATGGCGCCAGCGCGGAGCTTGTCAAGAATCGCGTCTGCGTACGTGTTGACGTCGTCGTAGGACCACAGGTTGAATTTGGACGACATCGCCTGCTGGTCCTTGTCCCGGAACAGCGGCTTGATGTCCTTCTCGTAGCTCAGATCGCCGCTCGTGGTCGACATCTCTCGTCACCTTCCACTGTGCGCAGTACCCAACCTCGGTTTCCCGCGACTCCTTCGTCAATCGTTCTTCGGGAGCTCCCAGAAATGCCGGGCGAGCCACCGGCGGCACGTTTCGAGGAAGCCAAAGACTCCGTGCGGGTTCCAGGTCTCTTCAGGCTCCGGAGTCGCCGGCCCCTCGTGCTCGGGCGTGTCGGTCATCGTCCGGGATGACGTCCTGTATTTCCGCCGACGGCCGAAGGTGTCGTGTTGTCTCTCGGAGGCACCATCACAACTCCCGAATCGAAGGACGCTGAACCAGGACCCTGACGGTAGCGCCACTGTGTGGTGCGTGCGCAGGTACCCAACTCCCCCCGCCGGGTTTCCGGGCAGTGCTCCGCCCAGTCGGCGGCTCTCACCGGAATCGGCAATCCTCGTAAGCTGCCGTGCTTCGGAGGTGTGCACTATGGATGAGGCCAGAGCCGGGCAGCTCCTCTCGGCCGAGCGCGAGCGAGTCGAGGCCCTGTTGCGGGACACGACCCGGGCCGGCGACGAGGACCGCGACACCGCGGGCGAAACGGGCGACATTGAAGACCCGGCGCAGCCGCTGACGGACGAGGAAGGAGAGGACGCCGTCGCCGCCGGGCTCCGCGAGCGCCTGGCGGCGCTCGAGCGGGCCGAGGCCCGACTGGCCGCCGGTACCTACGGCCGCTCCGTGCGCAGCGGCCAGCCCATACCGGAGGAGCGTCTCGAGGCGGACCCTGCGGCCGAGCTGACGATCGAGGAGGAGACCCAGTCGCCCCTCTCCTGACCGGCGACGCCTACAACTCGATGCCGAGCATGCTGCAGGTCTCGGACACCTCGTCGAAGATCGACCCGGGCACGGTGAACGGGTCCGTGGCGGAGACCTCGGTCAGGTGGGCGGCCACGTCGTCGGCCGACGCAGGGGCACCTGGTCCGGCGACCCACCCGCGCCCCTGACCGACGAAGACCCGTGAGAAGCGGCCGGCGCACGCCGAGTAGCAGCGGTGGGTGAAGTCGCACGAGCGGCTGGCCAGGAAGGTGACGACGGGCACCACCAGCTCGGGCTCGATGGCGTCGAGGAACGGCACCGCTCCGCCCAGCTCGTCGCGGTCGCCCACGGTCTCGGTCACCATGCGCGAATAGCCGAAGGGAAGCACGCAGTTGGCCAGGATCCCGTGCGCCTCGCCCTCGATGGAGATCACGTTCGCCAACCCCACGAGGCCCGCCTTGGCCGCGGCGTAGTGCGCCGAGTTGGGCTGCCCGAACAGCCCCGCCGACGAGGCGACGAAGACGAAGCGGCCGAAACCCTGTACCTTCATCACCCGGTAGGCGGACTGGCTCAGGTAGAAGCCGCCGTCGAGATGGACCTCGAGCATGCGCCGCCAGTCCTCGACGGCGAGCTCGTCGAACGCAGCGGTATGGAAGATGCCGGCGTTGCTGACGACGGTATCGAGGCGCCCGAACGCCTCGAGCGCCGTGCCCACGATGGCGGCGCCGCCGTCCGAGCTCGCCACCGAGTGATGGGAGGCGACGGCGATCCCTCCCGCCTGCACGATCTCCTCGACGACCCCGTCGGCGACCTCGGGATCCGACCCGTGACCGTGCATCGTGCCGCCGACGTCGTTCACCACCACCGAGGCGCCGCGGCGGGCCAGGTCGAGGGCGTACAGCCGGCCGAGCCCACGACCCGCGCCCGTGACGACGACCACCTGTCCGCCGAACGAGATCACCCGGTTGCCCCTCCTTGCCGACCGATGCGCGGTCCTGTGCCCGGCTGCCGTCAGCCGAACAGGACCGGCAGCGAGGTCGGGGAGCGGAAGACCTGGCCGCGGATGTGGGGATCGTCCCCGGCGGGGTCGAGGCGCAGATTGGGGAGGCGGTCCAGTAGCAGCTCGAGCGCCACGCGCATCTCCATCCGGGCCAGGTGAGTCCCCAGACAGGCATGCGGACCGTGCCCGAAGGAGACGTGAGGCTTCGTGTTCTCCCGGGAGATGTCGTAGCGGTCAGGCTCCGGGTAGCGGGTCTCGTCGCGGTTCGCCGCCGCCAGCATGAGCATCACCGTCGAGCCGGCGGGGATCGCCACGCCCGAGACCTCGGTGTCCCTCGTCGCCAGCCGGGTGATGTTCAACAGCGGCGTCTCGATCCGCAGCGACTCCTCGATGGTCTGGGCGACGAGACCGCGGTCGGCGCGTACCGCGTCGAGCTGCTGGGGGTTCGAGACCAAGGAGAACAGCATGTTGCCGGTGGCGCGGTACGTCGTCTCCACGCCGGCCGGCAGCAGGAGGCGGAGGAACGAGAAGATCTCCTCGTCGCTCAGCCGTTCGCCGTCGAGCTCTGCCTGGGCGAGCTCGCTGATCAGATCCTCGCGGGGATCCCGCCGCCGCTGGGCCAGGATCACCGCCATGTATCCCTTCACCTCGTTCGACGCTTGCACCGCCTCGTCCAGCTTGGTGAAGAAGCTGAGGATCGCGGTCGACCAACGCTGGAACTGCCGGTAGTCCTCGCGGGGTAGGCCCAGGATCCCGGAGATGACCTGTGTGGGATAGGGGAAGTTGAACTCGCGCACGAGGTCGGCACGGCCTCGGGCGGCGAAGGCGTCGATCAATTCGTTGGCCACCCGCCTCACGAGCTCGTTCTCCCATTGGGCGAGCACCTTCTGGCGGAACGCGCTCGACACCAGGGCCCGGTAACGACGGTGCTGCGGGTCGTCCATGCCCAGCATGATGTGCTCACCCATCACCGGGCCCATGATCAGGTCGATGATGTGCGCGGAGGAGAAGGTCTCCGCGTCGCGGAGGACCTGCGTGATGTCCTCGTGCCGATAGACGAAGAAGACCTCCTGCCCCTCCTCGTGCGGCATGAGGGACGAGTCCAACTTCTGGATCGGATGTTGGCGCCGGGCCTCGGCCAGCTCCGGATACGGGTCGCGCACGTCACCGGCGATGGCGTCGTCGAACAGGCCGAGCTCGTCGCTGTCCGTGACCGTGTCGGGTGCGCCGGTGGCGCCCGCAGCTCCTTCCATTGACATGTCGAACGCACCCCCGGCCAGAACCTAATATTTGTTCAAGCGAAGATACAGGTGTTAGTGTCCGGCCGCCAACCAGTGGGAGGAGTTCGATGGGGGGAGGTGGTGCGCTGCACGCACGGCGCGTCCTGGTCACCGGCGCCTCGAGCGGCATCGGGGCCGCGACGTGCCGGTCGATCGTCGCCCACGGGGGTGCGGTGGCGATGATGGCTCGCCGCAAAGAACGGCTCGAAGAGTTGGCCGAGGAGCTCGGCGACCGTGCCACGCTCGCGCCGGGCGATGTCACGGACCTCGAGGGGCTCGAGAGCTCGATCGACCAGGTGGCGCGCCAGCTCGGCGGGCTCGACGGGGTCGTGGCGGTCGCCGGCCGGATGATGACCGGGGAGATGGCCAGCGGGACACCGCAACGCTGGCGGGAGCTGATCGACCTCAACCTCGTCGGGCCGCTGGCGACCGTCCGCTACACCATCGGACACTTCCCGGAGGCGGGGCGGCGTGACGTCGTGCTCGTGGGGTCGACGGGGGCCCTGACGCCGATGCCGGGCGTCGGGATCTACGCCGCGTCCAAGCGTGGCCTGGAGGCCGCGTTCGACAGCCTCAGGCTCGAGCTCGCGCCCGCCGGCGTGAACGTCAGCCTCGTCCGGCCCGGGATGTTCGACACCGAGGGGCTCACGCTCGAGGGCATCGTGATCGATGGCGACGTGCCCGCGAGCGCGGCCGACATCCCGTACTTCGCCGACGGCGGGGTGCCGGGCCAGGCCGCGCCCCTGGCCGACTGCATCGCCTTCATCATGGGCCTGCCCGACGGCATCTGCGTCAACGAGCTGGTCGTCCGGCCAACGGGCCAGCTCAACCCCTGACGAGGGTCCGCTCTCTCCTACCGATCGTCACCCGTTCGTCACGGGCCGCTCGGATCACCACTGGACGTCCTTGCCAGAGGGTCGTTGTGATCCGATCCTCAGTGCCGACGACCGGTGTGGAGGTGCGATGATCCCTCCAATTTCGACCGAATCGATGGAAAAGCATGGACAACGGTTTCTGTGCACCTCTACGTTGGGGGCCGAGTCGTGCAGTTCAACCCGCGTCTGTAGTGACGGCCCGGTCACCGTGGAGAGGGCCTTCAGGAGCGGTGGATCGAAGGGGCAATGGGGTTGCGAAAAGACATCGTTGTGGGGGCCACCTTTCCGAACTACCGGCTCGAGGACCAAGGCGGGGTCCTTCGCCAACTCTCTGAGCTCCAAGGCGGAAACCCAATGGTCCTCCATCTGTCGCGAGGGTCGTACGATCCCAAGGAACATCGATTTCTCAGGAATCTGGTGGAGACGTACCCGGAGTTCCGCGTCGCCTACACGCGGCTGGTGGTCATCTCCACGGACAACCCGCTCAACCTCAACGAGTTCCGCGATTCTCTTGGCGCCCAGTGGCCCTTCCTGGGTGATCCCGAGAGAACCGTGCAACAAGACCTCGAGATCGAGGAGTTCACTGATCCTCACAATCCCATGGTGCCCCACACCTTTGTTCTGGAGCCTGGACTTCGGATCTTTCGCATCTACAACGGCTACTGGTATTGGGGCCGACCCACGATGAACGAGTTGCACACAGACCTACGCGCGCTCCTCCAGAAGATCCGTCCGGATTTTGATTTGGGCGCCCCGGGACTCCGCGAGGCTTGGGATCGCGGAGATCGAGAGATGTTTCTCGTCGATACGCTGGACCCGCCGATCCGATTCACCGAGGGAAGGGCCGTCGGGATCAAACGTGGCGGTCTCTAGCGGTGGAGGTGCCAGATGGCCCGGCCCACCTCACGCATCTGCAGCGGCCACTGGTTCTGGGGACGCCCGTCGTTCTACGACCTTGGTCGGGCCTGTGCGACGCGTCGAGCGAGATCCGACCCGACCGGGATTTGAGCAAGCCCGGCCTGCGCAAGACCTGGGATGCAGGCGATACTCGAGCGTTCACGCGTGGAACAAGCATGCGAAGCAATCGATGGAGACGTCGTGTGAGTCATAGGTCTTGTAGACGTCTGCGACGCCGGCGAATCCTCTACACGGACTGCATATCGGGCAGAGATAAGTGAACGAGTAGGTAAAGTGGTGCGAACGCCGGTCTGTGAGCTGCTCGGCATTGAAAGGCCGATCGTACAAGCGCCGATGTCGGCAGTGCCCGAGCTGGCGGCAGCGGTCTCGAACGCCGGAGCCCTCGGCATGTTGGCGCTGACGTGGTCCACTCCGGCCGGAGACGTGGTTCGAAAGACGACGGAGCTCACGGACCGTCCCTTTGGCGGGAACCTCGTTCTCGCCTCCGATCAGCACCGTCGCCTCGACGAAGCCCTGGAGGCCGGTCTGCGGATCGTCTCGCTTTTCTGGGGCGATCCCGCCGATTACGTCGAGCAGGTTCACGATGCGGACGGAGTCGTCCTGCACACGGTCGGCAGCGCCGACGAGGCCCGGCGAGCTGTTGCCAGCGGAGTCGATGTCGTCGTGGCTCAGGGCTGGGAGGCTGGTGGGCACGTGTGGGGTCAGGTGGCAACGCTTCCCTTGGTGCCTGCCGTCGTGGACGCGGTATCACCGGTGCCGGTGATCGCGGCTGGCGGGATCGGGGACGCCCGTGGCGTGGCCGCCGTGCTTGCCTTGGGCGCGCAAGCAGCGTGGATGGGTACCCGATTTCTGCTCGCCCAGGAGATGCCAATCCACGAGGAGTATCGCCGTCGTCTGATAAACGCCGCCGAGACCGATACTCGGTGGTACGCCAATCTGTACGAAGTCGGATGGCCGGGTGCGCCCAATCGCTCCCTCGACAACTCGACGGCCGAGGCATGGGAGGCGGCGGGTCGGCCCCCACCGGGAAGTAGACCGGGAGAGGGTGATGTCATCGCGCACTTCGCCTCCGGCGAAGCAATTGTCCGCTACGAGCCGGCGGCGCCGATGGTCGGTACCACGGGTGATATCGAAGCTGTCTCATTGTGGGCCGGACAGAGCGTTGCGCTCGCCCGGGAGCCGCAACCAGCAGCAGAGATCGTGGCCGAGCTCGTCGCCGGCTTGTAACCAACGATGCCCTGGTTCCCTGACTTCGTCGCTGCCACGGAGCTCGCGCGTCGAGATTCCCAGATTGCAGGTCGGACTGACCCGGTGACGCAGTACTTGCACACGCTCGAAGAGGGCGCTGCCAGCGACCTCGAGACGGTCTGGCCGGGGAGGATCGCGATAGAGGACCCTCGTGCCGGCACGATCCGAGGTCACAGGAGGCTGCGAGAGTTCGTCAGGAAAAACCGGGCGTGGCTTGCGGGACTCCACGCGACGACCGAGACCATCGCATCGACGAGCGTCGACAGACGAGCCGTCGTCGAGTTGCTGGCACGTCTCGACGACAAAGGGCAGCAGACTCTCTGGCCCATCGCTGTGGTGGCCGAAACACCGGACGACCGCTCCGTGATGTTCAGAACGTACTGCAGCCAAATGCCCGTTGACGGCCGCCACCACGTGCGCCCACCGATCATCGAACCGGGAGACAAACCGCCTGAAGGCGCTGTCAGCCGCCACTTTGCCGCTCTTCGTGCCGGCGACGTTGAGGCCACTGTGAAGACCTTCACCGCAGAGGGGTATCTCCGAGAGGCCATTGGACCCAACGCGTTGCACCAAGGGACCGAGGCACTTCGCTCGTACTACTCCGCGTGTTTCAGCGCAGGAGGAGGCATTGAGCTCGAGTGCTGTCGCGTCACCGATGATGACGTCCGGTGTGCCGTCGAGTTCAACCTCGACCGGTGGGGTAGCCACACTCTGCCTCCCCAAGCCGGCCTTGCCGTGTTCGAACGAGACTCAGCCGGGCTCCTATCTGCGGTGCGGGTCTACGACGATGTCGAAGCTCCGGTTGACTTCGGCAACTGAGCGCCCACGCGCTTCGACGCCGGGTCGTGAGCGCCCAGGTGTCGGGCAGCGAACTGTTGGGCTGCCGGCGGAGAGATCTGGCTTACACGATTCCGGGAGCCTGAGATATTTGCATGCCCGCAGCCTGCACTCGATGAGCGCCGCTCGACTGATCTCTCATGGTCACCGCCCGTTCTGCTCAGTGGTTTCGCGGGTCGTCGGCTGGGTCCAGGTATTCGAGACTGATTGGGCCAATCGCGGTCACCTGGGTCACGTACTCACCGCTTTTCGCCCAATGGAAGTGTGCGGTGCCGCCAGGCAAGACGATGACAGCACCCGGCGGATACGCCTCGAGCACCTGCTCGTCGAATGTTTCACCGCGGCCGATATAGAAGACGCCGGAGATCACTGTGTAAACCCGGTCCTCCCGGTGTCGGTGGGGCATCAGCTTGACCCCTGCGGGCACCTTCACTCTGACCGTATACGGACCAGACTTATTGGGGTCACCCACCACGACGGCGAGGCGAGCGGTCGAGGGGAACGCCGAGAACGGCTCCCAGTCGACGTCGTCGGGCAGGACCGACCGGAACACATCCTCCCCGAGCTGATGGGCCATTGACGAACCTCCCCACGGGGTACGGGTTTACTTTCCGCTACACCATGTCATTCCTGTGCGGAGGCCGCGTCCGGAACCACCGGACTTCACGTTAAGAGCCCCACCCGGGCGCTTGCCCGCTCGCTCCACACGTACAACCATCACCGCCACACGTCCGCGAGGGCTCCACCGATCAGCCGTGTCGACGATGTGGCTAGGCGGAACAATCAGGGGCGGCAGCGCCCGCCGCTGGCCGGCGGCGTCGTGGCCGGACGCCCGGACTGGCCCGTCGCCCAGCCGTCCCAGATCCCGGCCATGAACGGACCCGGCTGTCCGGCCTGTTCGTAGTAGCCCTGGGGGTCATACACCTTGGCCTCGGGGAAGGGCCACGGGCAGGCGACCGAGGTCGCCGCGCCGCTTCCGCGGATGATGGCGAAGCTGCCGCCGTACCCGAACAGGTAGCTGGCGTTGAGGATGACGAACATGACGGCGAACGTCCCGAGCACCTGGCGGCCTCGAAAGGCGCGCACGCGTTGTGCGAGCTTCTCCGCGACCGTGCGCCCTGTGTCGTCCCGGTACAGCAGGACGCCGGCAGGGATCATGACGGTCGTGACGAGCGACGACTCCCAGAGCAGGGGGAATTGATAGGTCTTGCCGGTGAAGACCGAACCGAACGGGATGACCTGCGAGTAGATGTAGAGCTGCGTCCGGATCAGGAGGATCTCCTGGACGGCGTCGTACACGAAACCTATGACGTAGATCAAGAGGGCGAGGGATATCAGCGGGTGTCTCCACACGAACGAGTCCACGGAGCGGTTGCGCTGGCGGCGGCGCAGGACCCAGATGGCCGGGAAGAACGGGGCCAGGTAGAACATCACGTAGCCGATCACGATGAACGGCTCGACGGTCGGTGACAGCGACACCAGCGGCCAGGTCTCCGGCCAGTGCCACAGCTGGGGGTTGTAGGCCGCGTACGGCGCCCAGTTCATGATCGGGTCCTGCCAGACGAGCGTGGTGCAGACGATCGCCATCAAGAGGATCGGGTGCCGCGGGTGCAGCCGCCAGAGGACGACGAACGTCACGACGATGAGCACCATGGCGACGACCGTCGAGATCTGCAGGAACGTGATCCAGTGGGTCCACCCGAACAGGGGGCTCACCGGCCGCGGCGCACCCTGCACCGCGGGGTTCTTGATCCGCGACGCGACCGCGCCGCGCCGGGCGTTGTGGGCCACCACGACGACGAAGGCGAAGACGGAGCACCCCAGGAGGCCCCACAGGATCCCGGCCCGGATCTCCCTCCGCTGCGACGACGGCGGGCGCGGAGGACGGTCGTCGCCGTAGGAGTTCGCGCCGGCAGGCCGCACCAGCTGGGTGGTCATGCCTCAGATCTCGCCGAAGCGCCCGACGAGGTGCGACTTTCCGAACTCCGGATCGAGCTGCCGGGCCACGAGGTAGCCGGCCCCCATCCACCCCCGCCGGGTCCATTTCCCGAACGAGACCCGGGTCCCCGGCGCGCCCGCGGCGGCGGGGACCATCTTCACTCGCTCGAGCGCCTCCTTCACGCCGCGCGGCGTCAAAGGATGCGCGTCGGCGAACGCGTGCAACAGGGCCGTGGCGACGTCGTGGTTGACCACCGGCACGCAGTACTCCGGCCGCCGGCCGCAGGCCGCCTCGTACTGGTCGAGGAACCGCTGGCCCACCGGGTTGGCCTCGTCGTACTGGTCGCACCCCGTCCAGCCCTCGATGGCGCGCCACATGATCTCGTGGATCCAGGCGTTCTGGAACGCCGTGCCCATGAATCGCGGCGGATCCCACTCGAGCTCGGCAAGGGCGGGGCTGAGCAGCACGATGCCGAAGCCGAAGCCGCAGTGCACGATCGCCTGGGGTTTCGCGTCGTGCAACGCCCGCGCCACGTCTCCGATGTCCTGGCCCGTCTGGGCGATCCACTGCTCGCTCAGAATGCGGATGCCGTGGTCGGCGCACGCCCGGCGGAAATTGCGGACGTACGTGTCACCGACGAGCGACTGCTCGATCAGCACGCCGACCTCGGTGTACCCCGCCCGCACCAGTTGGTCCGCCCAGAAGATGGGCTCGTCGGTGAGGGAGCCCTGCGGCAACGAAAACGTCCACTCGCCCAGCCAGTCGTCGCTCCCGGTGACGCTGATGGCAGGGACGCGGTACCGCCCCTCGATGGCCTCGCGGGTCGGCACGCAGTTGTCGGTGATGTGCGGCCCGAAGACGGCGAGACAGCCCTCCTCCACGAGGTCGCCGTAGGCGTCGATGACGGCCTTGATCGTTCCCTTCGGCAGGCCTTCGACCTCGCGGAAGACGATCTCCACCGGCCGGTCGATCACCCGCTGCTCGAGGCCTTGGGTGAACACGAGGTCGAAGGGCAACACCAGGTCGTCCCTTCGCTCCTGGGGATAGCCCTCGGGCAGCTTGAAATCGAAGAGGTACCCGAGCCTGATCGGCTCGGCGGTGCTCTCGTAGGACGACACTGGCCCCCCGTCGTGACATCGCGCCGCCCAGAGGCAGCGCTAACCTGACATTTGTTCCGACACTAACGAGGGCCTGTCGAGCCGTCAATCACGTCCGGTTCAGGAGGGGTCCTGCCCAAGGTAGGCGTCGATCATCTCGTTGAGCCCGGCCGTCACGACGGGGTCGTCGGACAGGGGACCGGCGACGCCCGCTCTGGCCGCATCGGTGAGCGGTAGCCCCTCGGCGACGAGCCGCCCGGCCGCGATGAGGACGCGGGTCGACGCGACCTCTCGCAGCCCTGCGTTCTCGAGCCGCCGGATCGCCTGCCCGAGGCGGACGAGCTGTGCGGCCGTGTCGTGGTCGACCCCGGCCTCGTGCGCGACGACCCTCTCTTCTATCTCGGCCGGCGGGAAGTCGATCTCGATGGCGATCAAGCGCTGGCGGGTCGAGTCCTTGAGATCCTTGAGAACGCTCTGGTACCCGGGGTTGTACGACACGACGAGGCAGAAGCCAGGAGGGGCGTCGAGCGTGAGCCCAAGGCGGTCGATCGGCAGCTGGCGCCGGTGATCGCTCAAGGGATGGAGCACCACCGTCGTGTCCTGCCGGGCCTCCACGATCTCGTCGAGGTAGCAGATCGCCCCGTCGCGGACGGCGCGCGTCAGCGGCCCGTCGGCCCACGCTGTTTCGCCGTCCCGGAGGAGAAAGCGCCCCACCAGGTCGGCCGTGGTCAGGTCGTCGTGACAGGCGACCGTGACGAGCGGGCGTCCGAGATCGTGCGCCATGGCCTCGACGAGGCGCGTCTTGCCTGCCCCGGTCGGACCCTTGAGCAGAATCGACAGTCGCTGCCGGAAGGCCGCCTTGAAAACGAGTTCCTCGTCGCCGACCGCCACGTAATACGGCCGCACCCCCTCGGTCATTTGCTCCTCCTGCTCTCTACCTCGAGCCGCTCCTTGGACCGGGTCGCGTGTTGCGACATGCGGTGTTGCGCCACAGCGGCGACGAGCGCGAAGCGGAACAGCGGGGCGAGAACCTGGGGGAGCTGCTCCATCCGCGCCACGCGGGCGTGGGCCGCAGTGCCGAACACGCGCCGGAGCGCGGCGGGGTCTGTCGCCGCGCCGACGCTCAGGCAGACGCACGCCGTGCCGAGGCGTCTCGCCTCGGAAAGGGCGCGCCGCGCGTCCGCCTCCCCGTATGTGCCCTCGTACCCGTGGTCGTAGGCGAAGCCGTCCGACAGCACAACCAGCAGACGCCTAGACGTCCCCCCCTCCCGGGACAGCACCGCCGTGCCGTGCCGGATGGCGGCGCCCAGCCGCGTGTAGGCGCCGGGATCGCACCCCGCCAGGCGCTGCATGACGAGGCCATCGAAGCGGTCGTCGAACCGCTTGAGCGGTATCAGGTGGACGGCGGACCGCCCCTGCGAACGGAAGGCGTAGAGGGCGACGCGGTCGCCGAGGTCGTGCAGCGCGGTCACCAGCGCGGCCGCCGCGGCGCTCTGGTGCTGGTGGACGGTGCCACCCATCGCGCTGGGCTCGGCGGCCGAGCCCGAGACGTCGAGCAGCAGCAGGACGGCGAGGTCGCGGCGGCAGCGGACCATGTCGAGGTAGACGGCTTCGGGCGGTGAGGAGCCGGCGATCGTCTCGACGTATGCCTCGATCGCCGCGTCGATGTCGACGTCGGTTCCCTGCAGCTGCCGATCGCGTAGTTGGAAGGTCGTGCCGAGCCGCGCCAGTGGTCTGCGCAGCGCATCGGCACCGGTCGTCGCTGGCGCGACAGTGTCGGCCTTCTCGGGCTCGACTTCGGAGACGGTGCACCAGTCGTCCCGATAGCGCCGTCGGTTCACGTCCCACTCGGGGTAGATCGCTCCCCGGGTGCGCACGGCGTCGGCGGCCGCCGGCGCCGGCGGGAGGGCGAGCGTCGAGCCGGCCGACCGCGGGGCGCGGGCACCGCGGCGCGTCCAGTGGCTGGCGGAGTCGGCGCCCGGCGGCCCGCCCGTCGACGTCCGGACGTCTCCGAAGAGCCGCTTGAGCAGCTTGCCGACGGCGCCTCCGCCGCCGACCGGGCTCGAGACGAGGTCGGCCTCGCGACGGGGGCCTTCTTGCTCGTCGTCGAGCTCTCGCAGGAGCTCCCGCGTGTTCGATCTCGGGTGATGTGCACCCGATGGGTCCGGTTGGCCGCCGCGTGGCGTCAGGTCTCGACGGAAATGGCGGGGGCGGATGGTGCCGAAGGCCTCGGGTGCGTCGCCGATCGGCTCGCGGCTGGAGGCGATCGACAGCGAGCGCGCCGCCGAGTCGCTGCGCCGGGCCATATCGTGATCGATCAGCGCGCGTGCCGGGGCGGGCAGCAACGGTTCCAGGGCCGCCAGCGCCCGGTGGCCTTCGAGGCCGAGGTAGCGGCGCGTCACCCTCGTGCTCCGCGCCAGGCGTTCGATAACCGAGGGTTCGAGGCTGCCCGCGCCGAGCAGAGAGGCCTGCACCGCGAGGTGGCAGAGGCGGTCGTTCGGGCTCAGCTCGGGGTCGACGAAGATGGTCGCCCCGTCGGTCCAGGAGGTCTCGTTCGGCCCGACCGCGGCCAGCCGGACGGAACGGTCCGCGATGGCCGAGGCAAACAGCTCGTAGCGTTCGACCCTCCCCGGTGGCGGCACGCTCACCGTGGCCGGACAGCCGCTCCGCGGAGGACGGTGTCGCGTGCGAGCTCCTGCGCACCACGCGGCCCGGCCGTGCCGACCGGCGCGCCGGCGCCCCATACGGCTTCGAGGACGCAGCGCGCCTTCGTGTCCGCGGACCCGCCGTCCAGCTCGATCTCTCCGGACCGCGCTCCGGCCGCCAGCAGCGATCTCACGTGACGAAGCTGGGTGGGAAACGACACCCCGAGGCTCGGGGAGCTCGGCGTGTTGGGAGGCGACTGGCGCATCCATGCCAGGGTGATCCTGACCTCGTCGCTGAATCGCTCCAGGACCTTGATGGCCACCCACATCAGCGCGTCCAGCTTGGACAGAGGTGGGGAGTCCGAGCGCACGACCCCATCCCATGCCCGCACGACCTTGTCCGAGTAGGAAGACATGATCGTGACCAGCAGCTCGTCTTTCGAGCCGAGAAGCCGGTACACCGTGCCGGTGCTCAAGTCGGCCGCCGTCGCAATGTCCCGCATCGTCGTCGACTCGTAACCGCGGCGACCAAACTCCGCCCGAGCCACCGCGAGCAGGTGTTCCAGCCGGTCGTCGCCCTCGCCCCCATCGTCCCGCCACTCCTCGATGACGCGGCGCGCCGACCGCAAGGCATTGGAGCGGTCGAGCGTGGCATCGGACGGCGTGCGCCGGGCGAGCCCGTGCAGCAGGATCTGCATCCGGAGGTCGGGGACCTGTTCTCCACCCGGCGTGAGATGCGACACACCCAGGCCGACGTGGAGCATGCTCTGGCACAGGCGGTCGGCGAGGAGCCCGAGATCGATTCCCGGCCGGATGGCACCGGAGTGCAAGCCGGCACGAAGGAGCTCGTGCATGGCGGAGTGGATGCTCGGCGGTGTCCCCAGCGCGATTCCGGCCAACTCGTCGCCGACGACCATCGGCGGCTCGTAGAGCGTCAACAGGAGCGCGGCCCGGTGCTCGACGCCACATGCCGCGATGGCGCGTCCCAACTCGCGGATCCGTTCTTCCGCCGGCCGCGGGACCGGCTCGTGCAGGGTGTCGAGGGCTTCCTTGGCGACGCGGTCGAGGTCGTCCTGGTAGCGGTGGACCAGCTCGACGATGATGGCCTCTTTGGAGTCGAAGTGATGGTAGAGGCTGCCGGGCAGGATCCCACAGGAGTCGGCGATGTCCGCGAGCGACGTGCGGAACCCCGACGACGCGAACAGCGTCGCCGCGGTCTGCAGGATCTCCTCGCGGCGGGCACCTTGAGACGACATTCGTTCGTATCGTAACGGGACAAGGCCGATCCTAGTATCGGAACAAACGTCAGGTTTTGAACTGGCACCTGCGCCGGCTCCGCCGAAACGAGTTCGTGGCTCCGCGCCTGCCCCGGCGTCTCAGGACGACTTCGTCAACTCGACGCCCAGTACCCCTCGAGACCCGCACGGAGCTCCTGGCTGACAAGCTCCACCCGAGGACGGCCCGGCCGGGCGTGGTAGGCCCAGATCGGGACACCGTCGGGCTGCGTACCCGTGGCCTCCGCCAGGAAGCCGCGTGCGCCGAGGAGCGCCCCGTCGGCCACGAGGTCGTCGGACCAGTACCCGATGTGGTGCGCGCCGGATCCGGCGAGCGGCATCCATGGCGTCCCGGGCACGCTCTGAATGACCTCGATCCGGGGTAGGGACGCCGAATACGCGAAGCGGAGCGGCAGCATGATCTCGTCACCGGCAAGCAGCACTGGTGTCTCCAGTTCGAGGACCGGGCACCAGCCATAACCGGCCAGGTCGGTGAGCTCCGCCAAGGCGGCGTCCAGATCGTCCACCACGATGCCGACGTGGAACTGGTCCTCCGGCCTCACGCCGCCCTCACGACGGTTCGATCACCACGCGGATGGCACCCGCGCCGCGGTCCGCGGCCACCGAGAAGGCATGCACGGCGTCCTCGAGCGGGAACCGGTGCGTGATGACCGTGCGCGCGATCTCCGGATCGGCCGCCAGCATCGCCGCGGCCTCCTCCATCTCGCGCACGCCGTCGTGCGCGCAGTACCCGAGGGACGGGATCAGCCGAGCCTCGCGGTGGAAGAGGGGCATCCACTCGAGCTGCACCGGACCGAAGTGCACACCGAGGACGACGATCGTGCCGCCCGGTGCCACCAGATCGCCGCAACGGGCCAGGCTCTCGGCGTTGCCCGCGGCCTCGACGACGACCTCGTAGGTGCCCACGGCTCCGATCCCGGCGCCCAGCCGCTCTCCCGCCTCCTTCTGGTGGGGGTGGCGCGCCATCAGGGCGACCTCCTCACACCCGAGCCGCCGGGCGCCCGCCACAGCCAGGAGGCCCAGGGCACCCGCCCCGACGACGGCGACCCGCTTGCCCGGACCCACTTCCGCGAGCCGCAAGGCGTGCCACGACACTGAAGCCGGCTCCACGATCGAGGCGTCGCGCAGGTCGAGCCCCGACGGCAGCGGCACCAGCCGTTCGCTCGGCGCGCGGAACATCTCTGCCATTCCCCCGTCGGCGCCGATGCCGAGCGCGCGCTGCCCGTGCGTCGGGCACAGGTTGTACGCGCCGCGCCGGCACGGCTCGCACCCCCCGCAGCCGTAGATGGCCTCGACCACCACGGGCGTCCCATCTGAGCGGACGCCGGCCAGCTCGTGCCCCAGGACGTTGGTGCTGCCCAGGAAGACGTAGCTGAGATCCGACGCGCACACGCTCGTCGCTCGCATCGTGAGGGCCTCGCCGACACCCGGCGGCTCGTCCAGGTCGACGACGGTGACGGCGCCCTCGCCGCTGCGGACCGCCTTCACGGTGCGTCTCCGCCATACCGGGGCGCGGCCCCGCCGACACCCGGCTCCAGGCCGGCGCTGTTGAGCACCGCGGCCAAGCCGAGGTAGCCCCCGACGACGAAGAGCGCCTCGAGCAACTCGGCCGGGTCGAGGTGCGACGCCAGGGTGCGCCAGGTTGCGTCGCTGACGCAGAACGAGTCGGCCATTTCGTCTGCCGCCGTCAGGAGGGCGCGCTCGATCGGGGTCCACACGTCCGCGCCGGGGCCCGCGGGCACCGCGTCGATCTGCGCGGCCGAGAGCCCCGCCTCGGCGGCGAGCCGCTGGTGCGACCGCCACTCGTACCCCGATCCGGACTTCCAGGCGACGCGCAGAATGAGCAGCTCTCGCCGCGACGGGTCGAGTCGGGCGTCGACCCCGCTCAACATGTCGGTGAAGGGCAACCAGGCCCGGCTCAGCGCGCGATGGTGTGCGAAGAGCTCGAGCACGACGGGCATCGGCGGCGCATCCGGCGCGCCCGAGAGGTACAACTCGGGCCGGCGCAGGAATGGGAGAAGCGCGGCGCGGTCTTCCTCGTCCCACTCGGCGAACGCGCGCGGCGTCAGCCGGAGCTCGGGCGGCCCGCTCATGGTCGTTCCCCGCCTCTGCCCGCGATGGCTCGATCGAGCAGCGATCGGTCCAGCTCGGACACGCTCGCTGCGCCAAGGAGCGTCATGGTCCGGACCATGTCGTCGCGCAGCCAGGACAGAACGCGCTCGACGCCTCGCTCACCCCCGACGGCCAGGCCGTACAGATAGGCCCGCCCAGCCATGCAGGCGTCGGCGCCGGCTGCCACCGCCTTGATGATGTCGCTGCCGCGGCGGACGCCGCCGTCGCAGATCACCGCCGCGCGGTCCCCGATCGCGTCGGCCACGGGCTCGACGAGCGAGAAGGTGGGCGGCGCTCCGTCGATCTGCCGTCCGCCGTGGTTCGAGAGCGCCACGGCGTCCACGCCAGCATCCGTTGCGAGCACGGCGTCGTCGACCGTCTGGATCCCCTTCACCACGAGGCCCCCGTCCCAAATCGAACGCAGCCACTCGACGTCGGACCAGGACAGAGCGGGATCGAACTGCCTGTGGATGTACTCGGAAATAGTCGTAGGGGTGCTGGCGTCGCCCACATCGCTCCCAACCACGTTGGCGAAGCGAATGGGATCGCTGCGCAGGAAGGCGACCGTCCATTGCGGGTGCAGGGCGCCGTCGATGAACGTCCGGGGGCCGATGGCCGGCGGGAGAGCGAAGCCGTGACGCACATCACGCTCGCGGCGGCCCAATACCGCCGTGTCCACCGTGAGCACGAGCGCGTCGTACTCGGCTGCGGCGGCGCGGCTCACGAGCTCCTTGATCAATCCGCGGTCGCGCCAGGCGTAGACCTGGAACCACAGCCGGCCGTCGCTGACCGATCGGACGTCCTCGATGGAACGCGTGCTGAGCGTGGAGAGGGTGTAGGGGACGCCCATGCGCGCCGCAGCTCGGGCGACGGCCAGTTCGCCATCGGGATGCACGATGCGGGTGAAACCGGCCGGCGCGAGCACGAGCGGGAACGCGACCAGTCCTCCCATCAGTCGGTTCGACGGGTCTGCCGTGCCGACTCCGCGCAGCACGCGCGGCCGGAATCCTGTGCCCGAGAAGGCGGACCGGTTGGCGGCCAGGGTGATCTCGTCCTCGGCGCCGCCGTCCACGTAGTCGAAGACGCCGCGGGGCAAGCGCCGACGGGCCAACCGGCGAAGGTCGTCGACACAGGCGGCGCGGGCCAGCCTCCGCTCGACCGGGTCGGTCCGGACGGGTTCGAAGCGGATGACGGCGCGGAGGTTCTTGACGAGGCTCATCGGTCTGCCCAGGTGGGAAGTGACATCATACGAAGCCGGCTCCGTGGACTCCGACGCGGCCCCGGTCAAGGAGCGCAGGGAGGGAAGGAGACCCATGGGGGACAAGCGGTACCGGGTCGTGCAATGGGCGACGGGGAACATCGGTCTGCGCTCGTTGCGCGCCGTCGTCGACCACCCGGACCTGGACCTGGTCGGCCTCTACGTGTACTCGGAGGCCAAGGTGGGCCGGGATGCGGGGGACCTCTTGGGGACCGCGTCCACAGGCGTACGGGCCACCCGCGACGTCGACGAGATCCTGGCGCTGCAGCCGGACTGCGTCGTCTACATGGGCGACCGGGCCGACCTCGACGTGCTGTGCCGGCTGCTCGAGTCCGGCACCAACGTGGTGTCGACGCGCAGCGAGTTCCACCACCCCGCCACCATGGACCCCGCGGCGCGCGAGCGCGTCGAGGCGGCCTGCCGGCGGGGCGGTTCGTCGTTGCACAGCACCGGCTCGAGCCCTGGGTTCATCACCGAGGCCCTGCCCCTCGTACTCACCTCGCTGCAGCGACGGCTCGAGAGCGTGCTCATCGAGGAGTTCGCCGACATGTCGAGCCGCAACTCACCCGAGCTGATCTTTGCGCTCATGGGCTTCGGGCGCGATCCAGCCGCCTTCGACCCGAGGGGGGTGGAGCAGCACGGCGGCGCGTCCTTCGCCGGGTCCCTGCGCATGGTCGCCGACGCGCTCGGCCTGCCGCTCGACGACGTGGTGGCATCCGGACGGGTGGCGGTGGCGCGCCGGACGGTGGACGTCGCGGCGGGGCGGGTCGAAGCCGGCACTGTCGGCGCGCAGCGTTTGCGCGTAGAGGGCCGCCGGGACGGGCGGCCGCTGCTCACCTTCAGTGCCAATTGGTACCTGACGGCGGACGTCGAGCCGGCGTGGGACCTGCGGGAGACGGGCTGGCACCTCCTCGTCGAGGGCGACGCGCCCCTCGACGTCTCCATCCGCTTCCCGGTCCACCCCGACGCGTGGGCGGCCACTTCCCCCGGACTGACGGCGCACCGCCCCGTCAACGCGATCCCCTACGTCTGCGCGGCCGAGCCGGGTATCCGCACCAGCGCGGACCTCCCGCAGATCATCCCGAGCCTGCGATGAGGGCCGACAGGGCGAGGCCCGCTGCGGCGCGGACGCCCGCGTGAGCGCCGTCGGCGTCGTCGTCGGCAACCCCAAGCCCCATTCGCGGACGCTGGAGGTCGCCGCGGCCGTGGCGACGGCCGCTACCGAGGCGGTCGGCCTGGCGGGCGCGACCCGGGTGACCTACGACCTGGCGGAGCTCGGCCCGTCGCTCTTCGACTGGTCCTCGACCCCGGTGCGCGACGCCGTGGACGCCGTGCGCGCCTGCTCGCTGGCCCTCGTCGCGTCGCCGACCTACAAGGCGAGCTACACCGGGCTGCTGAAGTCGTTCTTGGACTGGTTCAGCACGACGGACCTCGACGGCGTGGTCGTCGTCCCCGTCATGGTGGGTGCGGGCCCACAGCACGCGCTCGCCGTGGAGATCCACCTGCGCCCGGTGCTCGTCGAGCTGGGCGCGACGCTCCCGACCCGGGGCCTCTACGTCCTCGAGTCCCAGCTGCCGGACCTCGGAGCGGTCGTGGCGGCGTGGTCGGTCGAGGCGGCGCCCCGTCTGCGGGCCGCGGTCACACAGGTCAAGGGACTCTGACAAAGTTGCGCTCGACTGTGGGGTTGGTCGCGCCTTCTCTGTATCGGGACGGCCGGTCAGGGGCGAAACTCTGGGCAATCACGTACTTTCGGAGAGACTGGCTGGCTCTGAGACTTCGCAGACGCGAGATGTTGTGGCCCATGAAGCTGCGAGCTGACCCTCGCCTGAGCGTCCCCGAACACCGGACTTGAGCGTGCCTTCGACGGACGTGTGCCAAAAGGGCCAGCAGTCGCAATCGACAAAGATGATCCGACCGGAGTGACAGGTGCACAGAGGGCCTACCGGGACGCCGATCGTTTTGTGGCTTGATCATGGTTCCGAGCGAGGAGCCGTCCTCTGTCAGCAGCTATCCTTCCCCTCGGCGGCTTGGATCGATTGCGCCAGTCCAGTGGTGTTCCAGGGCCAGTCCATACCTAAGGGCCGGTCGCGCCTGCGATTGGAAGCACTGGATCGGCACATCTCGAGCGCCCAGAATCCACCAAATGGGTTTGGAGATAGGGCTCGATCAGAAGTTGTGATGTGACCGTCACGATCATCTTCGCCCTGGCGGCTGCCCTGGCAAACGCAGTGCACCTCATGACCCAGCACGCGGCCAGCGTCGGTGCTTCCAAAACACACCGTGGCTGGGACCTCGTCGCCTTCCTGATTCGCCAACCCCTCTGGCTCCTCGGCTGGGGGGCGGCGGCGGGGGGATTTGCCTTTCAAGCGGTCGCCCTCCACAGCGGGCAGCTCTCGATCGTCCAGCCCCTCCTCGTCACGGAATTGGTCTTCGCCCTGCTCCTCCGCCGGTTCTGGCTCCACCAGCACATCGCCAAGATGGCATGGGCTGCTGCACTGATCACCTGTGCGGCGCTGACGGTCTTCCTGACTGCCGCCGATCCCCATGGCGGGCACCTGCAGCCCGACGCCTCCGATTGGGCTTCCGCGCTCGCCTTCTTCGGCGGCGCTGTCGCCGTGTTGGCGGTCATGGCGCGGTGGGGATCGCCTGTGCGCCGGGCGGTGCTCTATGCCACCGCGGCCTCGATCACGTGGGCTCTGATGGCCGCGTTCATCAAGGCGACCACCAACGTGTTTGTGGCGTCGGGCCTGGTGGGCACGCTGGAGCATTGGCCGATCTATGCGTTGATTGCGTCCGGAGTCCTCGGTTCCGTGCTCCAACAGGCCGCCCTGCAGGTTGGCCCGTTGAGCGTGTCCCAACCGCTGATCGTCGTAGTCGACCCTGCCGTCGCCATCGCGTTGAGCGTCTTGATCTTCGACGAACGCTTCACAATGAGCATGGCCCAGAAGACCATTGCGGGAGTGGCATTCTTCGTCATGGCCTTGGGGGTTACCGTCTTGTCGCGAACGGCGCCCACCGACCTCGAGCGGTCGATGCCAGTCAAGCTTTGAGGGTTAGACGAGGCGCGGGAGTGCTCATAAGCGCGAGGCTTCGGGGTGCCCCCGAAGCCGCACCGGATCGGTGGCGCTGTTCGACTGACGCGAGGAAGGAACCCATTCCCGCTCCGTTGAGTCCGTACGGGTGGCAACCTGTAACCGCGTCGTGGCCGCAATGTTCGACGGCGAGGGCTGTGGACCGGCGTTCGGAAACAAGAGAGACATGATCGAGATTCCAGTCTCGCCTGGACTTCACACCCTGCAGGTCCGCGCAGTGGCCGAAAGTCGAGCAGCACTGAAACCTTCGAGGCCGCCGAGGGCGAGATCGTCGCCTTCCGATGCACCGGAAAGAGGTCTTGCCGATCTTTCGCCATCCTTCATCCTTCCCAGGCTGGCACCGAAACTCGTTCGCGATTGAATCGGCGTCGCCGCCGGGCGCTCACCAGCAGGTCGTCATCGCCGCCCGGCTCGCTTGGAGTCAGCGTGCCACCCAACACGGATTGTGACTCTCACAGGTGCAGGGGCCACCGAACGAGGCAGCGGTAACGTCTATTGAACATGACTAGCGAGCTGGTGCTCCTCGGAACAGCTGCTGCACCCATGCCGGTGGCTGGCCGAGGGGGGATCGCCTCGGCGCTTGTCGTTGACGAACAGATCTTTGTCGTCGACTGCGGCCGCGGTTCGCCCACGGCGTTCGTCAATGCCGGTCTCGATTTCCGCAAGCTGCACGCGGTGTTCGTGACGCATTTGCATGTCGATCACGTCGGCGACCTTCCCGGGATGCTCCTCTATCCCTGGGGTGTACGCAGGGGTGATCGAGGTCCCTTGCCCCCCATCCGCATCCACGGTCCCGCCAGCCCTCCGACTCTGCCCTCCGGTGACGGGACGTTTGACCGAGCTACGACCATCCACCCAGAACGGCCGGTGCCTGGCACCTCGGACCTGGTGCAGAGCATCCTCGCCGGTTTCGCCTACCACCTCAATGTCATGCCTCTCGATGCGCAGATGCCCGACGCGGGGAGCCTCGTCCGCGCCATCGACATCGCAATCCCGACACAAGGCGAAAACGAACCCCAGCGCCCCGTCACCGTCTTCGACGAGGGTGGGACGCGAGTCACCGCAGTGGTCGTGACGCACGGCCACGCCTTCCCGGCGCTGGCCTATCGTTTCGACACTGCAGACGGCTCCGTGGTGTTCTCGGGCGATACCACCGTCAACGACGATCTGATTGCCCTGGCCGATGCCGCAGACGTACTAGTCCACTGCGTCGCGGACCTGAGCTATCTCGAGCGCCACGGCACGACGGGCGCCGAACTGCGACGCATGGCCGGATTGCACACCGATGTCACCGAGGTGGGCGTCGTCGCCGAGCGTGCACGCGTCGGCGAGCTCATTCTCAGCCATTACCTTCCGGCCGAGCCCGGCGCGATCAGCGAGGGCGATTGGGTTGCACGTGCTGGGGCGACCTTCAGTGGGAGAACAACCGCCGGCCGGGATGGCCTACGGCGCGTCATCGAACACGACGCCAGCTAACGGCTAGGAACGCTGCCCCCGAACACTGTTCATCAGGACTGAGGCACGAATCAAGCGCACCTCGGGGTCCGGCGGCTGCATGCTCCAGTTCGCCTGCTGCCAGTCGACACGACGGGAGGCGATCTGCGGCAGGCCATTCGAGGGGGCCGGGCCGAGCGCTCGACGCACATTTGGGAAATACTGGGCGCCACTCTGTGGATACACCACAAACCAACTACGTGCGTGTCGGCGAAGGCGATGTCGCATATCAGGTGTTTGGTGACGGACCCGTCGACCTCCTGTTCTCGTATGGGCTGGGCGTTCATGTAGAGATCATCTGGGAGGTTCCGATCTGGCGCAAACTTCTCACCCTCCTGTCGTCGTTTACGAGGTCGATTCTCTTCGATCGGCGAGGTACAGGAGCCTCCGACAGTATTTCGTTCGACGGCGTCCCGACCTGGGAAGAGTCGATTGAGGACATGATCGCCGTGCTCGATGCTGTGGGATCGACACAGACGGCGATCATGGCAACACTCGATACCGGAAGTAACGGAATCCTGCTTGCCGCGATGCGACCCGACCGCGTCAGCCACCTCGTCCTGTTCAACACGAGTGCCCGTTACCTGTTTGCCGACGACTATCCAATGGGTGTACCTCCCGAAGCACTCGACGCCTTGCTCGAACTGCTTGCCAACGACTGGGGGACCTTGGACTTTATGCGCCTAATAAATCCAACCTCCGCCGGAGACGCAGAGTTCATGAAACTCTCCACGCGAATGCTGCGCGTGTCGAACACCCCACGCGCGGCGGCGGCACAGTACAACTATTTGCTTCGACGCGACGTCCGCCAGGCCCTTCCGATGATCCAGGCGCCGACGCAGGTCCTGCACGTCAAAGAGAACGTGCTCCTGCCAATCGAGTTCGGGCGCTACCTCGCGGAGCACATCTCCGGAGCAGAGTTCATCGAGCTCCCTGGCGGTGACCTCTCGACCACGGAATCGAACTTCATGATGGTGGATCAGGTGGCGGAGTTCCTGACCGGCGAACGGCCGGTCATCGAGGTCGACCGCATCCTGACCACCGTCTTGTTCACCGACATCGTCGGTTCGACTGAGAAGGCTGCCTCGCTGGGCGATCAGCGGTGGTCGTCGTTGCTCGACTCCCACGACCGCGCCGTGCGAGACATCCTTGTGCACTTCCGCGGCCAGGAGATCAACACAACCGGGGACGGGTTCGTGGCCTCATTCGATGGTCCAGCGCGGGCGATCCGCTGTGCAAAAGCGATCGGCGACGCGACGCGGTCGCTCAACATCGATCTGCGCATGGGACTGCATACAGGCGAATGCGAAGTCAGGGGCAAAGACCTGAGCGGATTGGCGGTCCATATCGCGGCTCGCATCGGCGCACTCGCCGCACCGGGTGAGGTCTTCGTATCGGGAATGGTCAAGGACCTCGTCTTGGGCTCCGGAATCGACTTCAGCGAGCGTGGTGAGCACGAATTGAAGGGGGTCCCCGGTCTGTGGCCCCTCTTCGCCGTATGCGACTGAGCCTCGATCCACGTGCGTCCAGTAGCTCGGAGGACGCCTGAGCACAAAGGAGTGGTCATGACGTAGCCGAGCGCAAGCTCTCGTCAGCCAGCCGGTGAAAGTCCGGTCCGGGGAGACGCCAAGGTCCCCGGTAGCGAAGCCCCCGGCTTCGGTCGAGAGGCCGGGGTCGAAGCGGGGTCGAGCAACTGGCCGGTCCGCAGCATGAAGCGAAGTCTGCAGCGTCGTGAAGGATTCCTGCGATGTGCAGGGAAGTGAGGGTGCCGAGCCTGTGTGGATTTGGCGAAGGCCATGGAAGCCGCCTGGGTTCTTGGAGCGGGCGGCGATGGACCCTCCGGCGTAGGGGACGTGGAACGGTCAGAAGGATGGCGAGGGAACTGGAGAGGCCCTACTCGGCCCCGAACCTGCGGGATCGGGAGCGAGCTTGCCTATAACCGGCGACCCCGGGAAGTGGTCGGCAGCCGAGAGGGAGTCGGAGGGGGTCGTAGTAGCGATGACGGGCAGGACAACACAACCTGCCTTGAGCGAAGGGCCCCTGCTTCATCGGTGCACGACAATGCCGGGAGGAACGCTGATGAGTGCCGAGAATTCGGCTAGGTCCGTCAGGCAGGCCGATGGCCTGGACCCCGTTCGAGCCCTTCAACGCGTGCTCTATCGCAGTGCCAAGCAGGATCGCACACGTCGCTTTCATGCTCTCTTCGACAAGCTCACCCGCAGTGACGTGATGTGGCGGGCATGGGTCGACGTGGCCACCAACCAGGGCGCTCCCGGCGTCGACGGCCTAACCATCGCCGACATACAAGACGGGGGCACCGAGTCGGTGCGGGCCTTCCTCGGCGGACTCGTCGCGCAACTTCGATCGGGTACCTATCGGCCGAAGCCACTGCGACGAGTCCACATCCCAAAGCCGGGCAAGCCGGGGGAGACCCGGCCACTCGGCATTCCCACGATCGCCGATCGGGTGATTATGGCGGCGGCGAAGATCGTCCTTGAGCCGATCTTCGAAGCCGACTTTCACCCGGTGAGTTTCGGGTTCCGCCCGAAGCGTTCGGCGCACCAGGCTCTTGAAGCCGTCCGCCAGACGGCCAATCAGGGCCGGGTGTGGGTGCTCGACGCCGACATCAAGGCATGCTTCGACACCATCGACCACGATGCACTGATGGCGCAGGTGGAACGCCGGATCGTTGATCGGCAGATGTTGAAGCTGCTGCGGTCTTGGCTGCGGGCCGGGGTGTTCGAGGGCGGGGTGGTTTCAGACTCTGAGGCCGGAACCCCGCAGGGCTCACCTGTTTCCCCCCTGCTCGCCAACATCGCCCTCCATGTCCTCGACGAGGCGTGGAACAGCGGTGGAAAGCGACTGGGGACGCTGGTCCGCTTTTGCGACGATTTTGTCGTCCTCTGCCCGACACGGGAACGAGCCGAAGCGGCTCGAGACCTGGCCGAAGAGACTCTGGAACCCCTCGGGCTGCGTCTGCATCCCGACAAGACCAGGATCGCCGATCTTCGGAAAGGGGCGGAGGGTTTCGACTTCTTGGGCTTCCATCACCGCATCGTCAAGTCCTGGAAACGACCGGGTCGCTACTGGCTCAACAAGTGGCCGTCAGCCCATGCCATGAACTCCATTCGAGGCAAGGTCCGAGCACTGACGGCACCGAGGCGGGTCGGGTCCGATCTGAGCGTGGTGGTTGAGGATCTCAATCCTGTGTTGCGGGGTTGGGGCGCCTACTTCCGGCAAGGAAATTCCTCGGCCAAGTTCGGCGCTGTCGACTACTACGTGCATGAACGGGTAGCGCGGCTGGCCAGCAGGAAACACGGGCTCCACGGGACCAACTGGCTGGACCACTTCACGTGGGACTGGCTGGGGGACCTCGGGATCTACCGGCTCACCGGAACGGTGCGCTACCCGTCTGCGTATGCGCTGTGATGAACGATGTCGGAGAGCCGTGTGCCGGAGAACGGCACGCACGGTTCGATCGGGGGCCGCTGGGGAGGGGACCACGATCACGACCGAGATGGGCGAGAAACCTTTGGGCCTGCGCCTGACGTCGTGAGACCGAGTGACCGAACCAGCGGCCTACCTCACCGAAGGGTGACCGCGTAAGAGAGTGGACACCCCGTCCACCTGTCCCCGAATACCGAACGACATGGTGTCTCAGGGTCGCCCAGTCCACAGGGTTGGGGCATCCCCGAACGAATCAGGCACCTAGGGACACGGAATTGCACGTGACGAAGAGCGAATAGAACCAAGTACAAAGAGGACCGCACGGAAAGGCTGAGACACCGGCGCCGACCCGTGGCAATTCTGTTCGGTTTCCTGGGATTCTCGAGGCAGGATCGACGAGGTACATACTGGGGTCTCACTATGCGACGAACGCGCCCGAGATGATCAGCCGTGAGCGGTTGTGGAAGTTGCTCTCCGTCGGCAGCGGCTTGTTGGGTGGGCTGCTCGCCCGAAGGCTCATTCGGGTCGCGTATCGGATCATCAGCAAGGACACAGCTCCCGCCACGCCGTTCGATCCCACCAACCCACAGTTCTCGTGGCCCGACGCCGTGCTGTGGGCCGCCGCGGCCGGCATCGGACTCGGCATCGCCAAGATAGTGAGTGCTCGTCTCGCCGCCTTGGGCTGGGAGGTCGCTACGGGCACACACCCTCCGCCAGGAGTTGTGGAGGAGCGAGCGGACGACTAAGCACGGTTGATGCCATTCCACTGAATGGATGAGTGGGCTTGACCGGGTTCGGCGGACAGGTTGGTTGTGTTGATCATGCCGCCTGACGGTCGGCGCTGTGGATGAGTGCTTCGTATTTGGCGGGGCTCAGGTAACCGAGCGAGCTGTGCAGACGCCGCGTGTTGTACCAGCCTTCGATGTACTCGAAGACGGCGTGGCGAAGTCCCGTCCTCGTCGGCCACGAGCGCGTCTCGATGAGCTCGCGCTTGAGCGTGGCAAAGAAGCTTTCGGCCACGGCGTTGTCGCAGTCCCAGCACTCGCCCTTGCGCCCGACCGAGAGCACGACGCCATTGGCCCGGGCCAGCTGCGCGTAGTCGCCGCTTGTGTACTGGTATCCCCGGTCGGAGTGGAAGATCACCCCTTCGGACGGCCGACGGCCGGCAAAGGCCATCTCGAGCGCGTCTTCGACGAGCTCGGTGCGCATGTGATCGGCAATGGCCCAACCGACCACCTTGCGAGAGGCCAAGTCGATGACCGTCGCCAGGTAGGCCCAGCCCTCCCACGTGGAGATGTAGGTGATGTCGCCGACATAGCGTCGATCGAGTTCGGTGCACGGCCCGAAGTGGCGCTGGATCAGGTCCTTGGCCGCCTCGGCCTCGGGATCGGCCACCGTCGTCGTGCGCCAGCGCTTCTTGGCCCGGCCTTCCAGGCCGGCCGCTCGCATGAGCCGGCGCACCCGCCACTTGCCGACCAAGACGCCCTCGTCAGCGAGGGCCTTGCGCACCCGCAGGTACCCATAGGTGCCCTTGGACTCGTCGTGGACCGCTTTGATCTTCTCGGTCAGCTCGGTGTCGGTGATGTCGCGCGCCGAGGGGATGACGTTCTTGCGCTTGTAGTAGGCGGACCGGGAGACCTCGAGCAGGCGGCAGGCGCGCTTGGCACCGTGACCTGCAGCTTCTTCCGCCTCGATGAACGGGTCCACCGTCATCGGGTCTCCCGCTTGCTCCTATGTCAAGCGGCAACGAGAAAGTCGTTCGATGAACCGTCCAATTGGGCCGCCTCGTCGTCGAGCAGGCGGCGGAAGACTTCGTCAGAGAGTCGTCGGCGCAAGAGGCGAAGCGCTTCGGTCTTGGTGTCTCCTTTCGACATTCGACGCTCCACGTACTCGCGCCCGATGACGCCGACCCCGCGCAACTGGGTGACGGCTATGCGATGCAGGGCGGCGTTGATCTGTCGGTTCCCGCCACGCGTCAGGCGATGACGGTTCGGGTTGCCCGACCACGCCGGAACCGGAGCGGTGCCGTTCCAGCGGGCGAAGGCAGCCCTGGAGCGGAACCGACGGGCCCCTGCCGACTCGCCGACGATCTTGGCGGCTGACAGTACGCCACAGCCCGGCAAGGAGAGCAATGACGGCGCCAGCACCCGGACGAGCACGGTGATCTCACGCTCGAGCTCGTTGGCACGAACGGTGAGCTCGCGACAGCGGACCAGGAGCTCTCGGGCGATCCGAGCCACGGTGCCGGGGACTCCCTTCAGACGCTCTTCGACGTCGCTCATGACGTGATAGCGCCGCAGCGCCTTGGGAGCGATCTCAAGACCGGGGAAGAGCTCGTGGAGGTGCCAGCGCAGCCTGCTCTGGACCTGGGTTCGCTCTTTGACCAGGTCATCTCGGTGATCGACCAGCAGTCGCAACTCTCGGGCCTCACCGTCGAGGCGGACCACGGGGAGCTCGGGTTCACGCAACGCGGCACGGGCAACCGCGAGGGCATCGATGGGGTCGGACTTGCCCTGCTCGCGCCCACCATCACGAGCTCCTGCCATCAGACGGGTCGGCACCCGCACAGCCGCCTCGCCGGCGACGAGCAGGTCCCGCTCGAAGCGACGAGTCAGATGGCGGCAGTCCTCGAGCGCGAAGACGTGCTCGGGCCACTGCTCGGCCCACACCACCGCCTCGAGATGGCCATCGGGCGTGGCAGCCACCGTTTTCTCGGCCAGCTTGCGTCCAGCTGCGTCTATCGCCACCAGCGTGTGGGTGCGTTTGTGCGCGTCAACGCCAACGACCACCATGTTGCTCAACCTCCTTGATCGCTTCAACGGGGCCGCGCTGGGTCGGCCGGGGACACGCCTTTATTGAGGTGTGCAACCAGGCTCCTATCAAGTCACTCCGGTCAACCCGTCGCGTGCCCGGTGGGCGGCACAACAAGGAACAGCCACGACCAGAATCGGGCAGCGAAGAAACGAGCCAACCCACCGGGCCAGGAGATGGTTACATAAAGGCGAAGAAAGCCGTCGCTCGCGTGAGCGTCTCGTTGTCGAGGCGCAGTTGGCGGTTCTCGTGGCGGAGCCGCGCCAGTTCGGCGCGTTCTTCCGTGCTGAGTCCCGGCCGTTCGCCAGCATCGATTTCGGCTTGGGTCACCCAGGCCCGCACCGCCGTCTCGGTCAGGTCGAAGTCCCGGGCCACCTGGCCGATCGAGCGATCACCGCGTCTGCAGTGCTCGACGATCTCGGCCTTGAACTCGGGGGTGAACGACCGACGCGGACGGAGCTTCTTCTTCCGCTCCATGGTCTCCATAATGGGCATCCTCTCTGGTGCTGTGCACCTGATGGTGGATGTCCGTCAAACCCGGAGAAGCCCAGAGGCCATCAGCACCACACCGACCTGCTCCCGCTCGTTGCCGGCATCGGGATGACTGTCTCAGCGGCTGAACCCCCAGCTGATTTGGCGTGAAGGAGCGGCGATGGATCGTTCGGTTGTGCGTTCCAGTGGCTGCCCATTGACGAGCCAGGGGCTACGGTCCACTCATGGCAACTCATGACGTCACCGTCGACCTCCCCACTCGAATTCGTGCTCCGTTCGGACGTGACCTTCTTCGTCGTATGGAGTGACGACCTCAAGCTCGGCGAGCTCCAGGTGAGCAAAGGCTCGATCGACTGGCTGCCTGGCAACGGCCGGACCCGCTACCGGATGCGCTGGGAGAGGTTCAACGAGCTCATGAAGAAAGAGGGTCGTGCGAGGCCGCGTTAGGGCGTCCCAGTACGCCGTTCAGAACAGTAGGACACTCCGGCACCGCCGGCTCGGACAAATACACCGAACACCGACTTGGGCCGCTGCCCGAAACCCTAGGAGCTCGGTCTGGGCGTGAGGACCATCAGGGGGATAGTGCGCTCAGTCTTCCGCGCGATGTCTGCGAGCTGCGGATAGCGCTCAGCTGCTCTCGCGAAGAGGCGGTCGCGCTCGTCGCCGGTGGCCTCCTCCGCTAGAACGTCAATCGTCTCGCTACTGACCTCAATCCTCGTGACCGGGTGTTCCTTGAGGTTGTGATACCAGGCTGGATGCTTCGGCGCTCCCCCGTTCGCGGCCCAGATGAAGTAACGCCCATCGTCGGGCAGGTACGCGACCGGATTGACGCGGTTCACACCGGACATCGCGCCGGTGTGGTGGAGCAACAGAAGTGGCGTTTCCTCCCACATGCCGTGGACTCGTCCGCTGTTGGCTCGGAATTCACCGATCACTTTGGCGTTGTACTCATCGGATGACTCAGCCATAGGGCTCCTCTCGCTCTCGTGTCGCTATGGCTTTAAGGGCGACCAGCCATCCCCGACCGTCTCTACCCAACTGCTTCTCGCTTTGGCTCGCGCCCCCTACGAGGTCCGCAGCGTCGAATCAGTCTCCAGGAGGGTTTTGAGACTGGAAAGAACGGCCGGCCAGCCATCAGAGATGGCTTGGAGAACGGCACTGCCAGGCTCGAAGCCGTCGTGGACGAGCGTGAGCTTTACGACCCCGTGCCCGACGTCCTCAATGTCGAACGCCACGTTGGAGCGCGGTTCAGCCCGCCACACATCAGCGGTGGCTTCGTCCATCCCGACCTCGGCGGCCCATTCGGGCGTAATCGTGTGCCAGGTGTAAGCCAGCCGGCGGTAGGGATCGGACTCGAGGATCACCTGTTCGGGATCGCTCACGACAAGGCCGACGTCCTCGTGCGCCATGTCGTAGGTGGAGCCCTTCTTCCAGTCCGATTGAAGGGTCTTCTCACCAGCCCTTTGGTGCCGCCAATAGCGCTTCATGATGGCGGGGTCGGTGAGGCCCTGCCAGACGCGCTCGGGCGTAGCCTGAATGTAGATCGGGTAGATGAAGCTTGTCGTCTGGTTGCTGCGTGCAGCCATCGCCTAGCCTCCAGTCGTTGGTCGCCCCATTGAAATGTAACGCGATCAGAAATATCTACCCATGGTCGAACTAGACCCAACCTCGCGCTGATAGGGATGCCCCGTACACCGGCTATCCATCAGGGTCTTCTTCCAGGACAATGGTTGCAGCAAGTGCCGTCCGATGGTCCTTGGACCACGGTGGCCCCAAAGCCGCTCGCGGACCGTAGAGCATCCCTTCCGCACGCTCTCCGAGAACCCGTTCTACTTCAGTCTCGATACCCTTCGCTTCATAGAAATGGATCGACCAACCACGGGCACGGCCGAGTTCAGCCAGCACTTGAAGGTACATGACCGAGTCAGCGCGACTCTCGTATGGCACTCGGCGTTGGACGGCGATTTCGGCGGGGAAGTCGGCCGGCCACGAGCGCAGCGACATTGACTCGATCGGTTCAGGCAGCGCTCCCGTCAGTTCGTCGAGCGCGGCCAACGTAGCTCGGATCACCGATGCTCGCACTTTGGCAACCAACGCCGCGAGCGCACCGTCGTCGAGGGGCGTCGCCCGACGGTGAAAGGCATGCGCTCCGCCCTCGTGATGTATCGGTGCGGCGGGCAACCCAGGCTCGATCAGCTCGACCCTCCGACGGTCCACGACCTGGTGGTCGGCCGAAGCGGTGACAGCCACCGCCCAACCCAGGTGGTGGGCAATGCCGAGACGCATGCCGCCGATTATGTCTCGGCCAGTACTCGGCCGTATCCCTCGACCTCAGGGTCAATGAGGATCTCCGCCCACGAAATCACACCCTCAGCGAGGGATCACGGCCTGTGTACGCAAGCAACTTGTCCTGTGGGGACGAGTCCGTACTGACGACGATCTCTGGCTTGAACACACCCCTGCGCTGCTCATCAGTGAAGCGGCCGTGGATCATTCCATAGGCAGCCTCTGGGAGACCATCGGGCATCGTTGCGTTTTGCCCGGTGGACACTGCGAGGTCCCAACCGTGGAGGAGCTGGTCGCTGAAGGCGATCCCGAGCGCAGGCCCCGTCTTTTCGATTGCTCCAGGTTTCGAGAAGGTTTGAATTGTCTCGTCACGAGCCTGATCAAAATCGGAGCTCGGATCGTGACTCAGCAGATCGGGCGGATTTTGGGACAGTGCCACGTCCTCTCCCCTTGCTGACCCGACGAAGTACCGCTGCGTCTCCAGCATGTGGTTCATGAGAGTTCTGACGTTCCACTTGTCGCACGTCGTCGGTGCATCGAGCTTTGAGGCGGCACCCCGAACCTTGATTCCTGTCCACTCGCTCGCTCGTCCATAGAGATCCAATAGGTCGGGCTCCATAGCTCTGCCTCCTCTCGGGTCCTCTGGTGAATACCCACTCAGCTTGCTAATACCCGCTCACCACAGCTGGCCTCACTGCCGTCGCAGTTTCGAATCGCCTGAGCACGCCGCAAGAGGCGTCCCCTACCGCCTCTGTGATGGGGGGAGGACTCCGGGCGCGGCCATGCGGACCCTCAGCGTGACATCAGGCCACTACATCTCTTGTTTGCGGGATCGAGCGCGAGCCCGCTCGGATAGCCAACAGACCCACTGCCCCTCCAGCGCGGCGCCTGGCGTCACGGGATGTGCACCGGCATCTTCTCCCAGCCGCGGACGGTGGAGGTCCGCGCCTGCACGGCGTTGGCCTCGTCGATCTCCCACTCGGGGAAACGCTTGAGCACTTCCTCGAAGGCCACTCGTGCCTCCAGGCGGGCAAGGTGCGCGCCCAGGCAGAAGTGGATTCCGTAGCCGAAACTGAGGTGGCGCTGTGCCTTGCGGCCGATGTCGAAGCAGTCCGCGTCGTCGTACTGGCGCTCGTCGCGGTTGGCCGACGCGTTGAGGAGGAGCACGACGCTGCCGGCGGGGAGCGGCTTGCCGTGGTGTTCGACGTCGCGGGTCACGTAGCGCGCCTGCACCGGCGACGGTGCCTCGTAGCGCAGGCACTCCTCCATGGCGGTCGGGATCAGCGCAGGGTCCTCGGCCATGGCACGGCGCTGGTCCGGATGCTCCGCCAGGAGCTTGGCGGCCCAGCCGATCAGGCGCGTCGTCGTCTCGTTGCCGGCTCCCGCCAGGAGCCCGATGTAGCCGAGGATCTCGTCACGGGTCAGCGTGCGCACGGTGCCGTCCCGGTCCGTGAACTCCGCGTTCAGCAACTCGGTCATGAGGTCGTCGGACGGGTTCTGCGCCCGCCATTCGATGTAGGCCGCATACTCGTCACCGGCGTCCGTGCTCTGGCCGGTGGTGGGCTGGTCGGGCATGACGCCCTCTTCCAGCCGGAGTCCCTCGTCGATGCGCTCCCGGAGCGCCTGCTGGTCCTCCTCGGGGATTCCGAGCAGCATCCCGATCGTGCGCATCGGGATCTCCGTCCCCAGGTCCTCGATGAAGTCGAAGCCACCGGCCCCGACGAGCGGGTCGAGCCTGCCCGCGGCGAAGGCGCGGACCTGCGGCTCGATCGCGGCCAGGCGCCGTGGTGTGAACACGCGGCTCAGGAGGCCCCGGTGCAGGTCGTGGTCGGGGGGGTCCTCGAAGATGAACATCCCGGGCGGGAGCTCGAACTCCGACTTGATGATCTCGAGCACCGAGCCCTTGGCCGAGCTGTAGGTCTCCCACTCGACGAGGCCGCGTTCCACGTCCTCGTAGCGGCTGAGCGCGTAGAAGTCGTACTTCTCGTTGAAGTACATCGGCGCCTCGTCGCGCAGGCGTTTCCACACCGGGTAGGGATCGCTGTCGATGGCGAAGTCGTAGGGGTCGTAGTACGGGGCGGGCGCCGTCGTGGTCATGTCGTCTCCCTGCGTCGCGCACCGGCCTGCTCGGCGCGTCCGTTGGTGGCTCGCCGGCTGAAAGTAACATTATTCTATGAAAAGAGCAGCGTTCTCCAGCTGCGCCGATCGCCTCGCGGCCCGAGGGTCTCGGCGGTGAGCACGACGCAGTGGGCGTCGATCCCTGCGCTGCTGGCTGGGACGGCCGACCGCCACGCCGACCGCGTCGCGGTGCGCGACCCGGCGATGTGCCTGACCTACGCCGAACTGGACGACGCCGCGCGTACCTTGGCCGCCGCGCTGGCGGCGTCGGGGGTCGAGCCGGGCGACCGGGTGGCGGTCTGGTGCTTCAACAGCGCGCGGTGGGTCGTCGCCGCGCTCGGCACCTTCGCCGCCGGAGCCGTGCTCGTCCCGGTGAACACGCGGTTCAAGGGAGCCGAGGCCTCTGACATCCTCGCCCGCAGCGGCGCCCGTGCCCTCGTCACCGTCACCGACTTCCTCGGCACTGACTACGTGGCCATGCTCGAGGCCGCCCAGGCCGAGCTCCCGTCGCTCGAGACGATCGTCGTCGCGCACGGCCCCGCGACCGGTGCGAGCGTGGCCTGGGACGACTTCGTGGCCGGGGTCACGCCGCCCTCCCGCGCGGACGTGGAGAAACGCGCCGCCGCGCTGGGTCCCGAGGACCGCTCGGACATCCTGTTCACGTCGGGCACCACCGGGTCGCCCAAGGGCGTGGTCATGACGCACAGCAGGACCCTCTCGGTGGCCACCGACTGGGTGGCCATGACCGGGCTGGAAGCCGGTGACGCCTACCTGATGGTCAACCCTTACTTCCACATGTTCGGCCTCAAGGCGGGGATCCTCGCCAGCGTGGCCGCCGGCGCCACCATGCTGCCCGAGCCCGTGTTCGACGCCGACCGCGTGCTCGCCCGGGTCGCGGACGAACGGGTCACCGTGCTGCCCGGCCCGCCGACGCTCTACCAGTCGATCCTGGACCACCCCGCCCGCGCCGGGCACGACCTCTCCTCCTTGCGCGTCGCGGTGACGGGCGCCGCCGACATCCCCGTCGAGCTGATCCGCCGCGTCCAGGACGAACTTCCCTTCTCGAGCGTCGTTGCCGGCTACGGGCTCACCGAGGCGGGCACCGCCACCGCGACCGCGCCGGGTGACGACGCCGAGGCCGTGGCGACGACGGTCGGCCGTCCCCGGCCGGGGTTCGAGCTGGGCATCGCCGGGGCCGACGGCGAGCCGGCCCCCCCGGGGGACCCGGGCGAGGTCCTGGTCCGCGGCCCCAGCGTCATGGCGGGTTACCTGGACGATGCCGCGGAGACGGCGAAGGTGCTGTCTCCCGACGGATGGCTGAAGACGGGGGACCTTGGGGCGCTCGACGAGGCCGGGCGCCTGCGCATCGTGGGCCGGGTCAAGGACATGTTCATCGTGGGCGGGTTCAACGCGTACCCGGCCGAGATCGAGAACGCGCTGCTGCGCCACCCGGCGATCCGCCAGGCCGCCGTGATCGGTATCCCCGACGAGCGGCTCGGTGAGGTCGGCATGGCCTTCGTCGTCGGCGACGAGCTGTCGGGTGACGGGATCATCGCGTGGAGCCGGTCGGAGATGGCCAATTACAAGGTGCCGCGCGTCGTCGAGGTCGTCGACGAGCTTCCGCTCAACGCCACCGGGAAGGTGGTCAAGGACGCCCTGCGCGAACGGGCGCGCGCACGACTCGCGCCGGGCGCGCCGACGTGAGCGACGCGTCGCCGGTCGGTGGCCTGTCGTCTCTGGCCGGCCTGCGGGTCGTCGAGATGGGCGTCTGGGTGGCGGCGCCTGCCGCCGGAGCGCTGCTGGCCGACTGGGGCGCCGACGTGGTCAAGGTTGAGCCGCCCACGGGCGACCCCATGCGCCACGCGTTCGGGTCGCTCGGGATCGGCAAGGACTTCCCGAACCCCGCGTTCGCCCAGGACAACCGGGGGAAGCGCAGCGTCGTGCTCGACCTGCGCCGCCCCGAGGCACGGGACCGGCTCGAGGAGTTGCTCGCCACCGCCGACGTCTTCCTCACCAACCTGCGCCCCGACGCCCTCGACGGCCTCGGCCTCGAGCCGCACGCCACGGCGTTGCGTCATCCCCGCCTCGTCTACTGCAGCGTGAGCGGGTACGGGCTCCGGGGCGACGACCGGAACCGGCCCGCCTACGACATCGGCGCCTTCTGGGCGCGCTCGGGTTTGTCGGTCCAGCTGGCCAACAGCGAGGGCGTCCCGCTCAACGCGCGGGGCGGCATCGGCGACCACATCAGCGGGCTGGCCGCCCTGGCCGGGCTCCTCGCCGCCGTCCTGGAGCAGCGCCACACCGGGCGCGGCCGCGTCGTCGAGACGTCGCTGCTGCGCACCGGCACCTATGTGCTCGGGTGGGACTTGAGCCTGCAGGAGACGGTCGGCAAGGTGGCCAAGGCCGAGGCGCGGCAGGCGAACCAGACGCCGCTGATGAACTCGTACCGCACGAGCGACGACCGCTGGTTCTTCCTCACCGGACTGGAGGCTGACCGCCACCTCGACAAGGTCTACCGGGCCCTCGGCCGCGAGGACCTGCACGACGACCCCCGCTTCGCCGACGCCGCCGCGCTGCGCAAGCACCGCACGGAGGTGATCGCGACGCTTGATGCGATCATCGCCGAGCATCCCCTCGCCGTGTGGGCCGAGCGTTTCGACCGCGAAGGCGTGTGGTGGGCGCCCGCCCAGGGACCGGCCGACGTGCTCGAGGATCCCCAGCTGGCGGCGACGGACGGCTTCCTCGCGCTGCACGACGAGGCGTCCGGAACGGTGCGGCGGTCGGTCAACGGGCCGGTCAGCTTCTCGGATGTGCCGGTGACCCCGGCTGCGCCGGCGCCCCGCCTCGGTGAGCACACCGACGAGGTGCTGAGGGAGTCGGCGAAAATGGCCGAGCGCAGGCGCGCGGCGGAGCGTCAGGCTTGAGCCCGCGCGTGGGCCAGGAGCCCGCGCGCGATGACGAGGCGCTGGATCTCGTTCGTCCCCTCGCCGATCACCATCAGCGGTGCGTCACGGTAGAAGCGCTCCACCGGGAACTCGGTGGTGTACCCCACGCCCCCGTGGATCCGCATCGCCTCCATGCTGAGCTCGAGCGCGGTCTCGCTGGCGAACAGTTTCGCCATGCCCGCCTCGACGTCGCAGCGCAGGCCCTTGGCCTTCCGCTCGGCTGCGTTGTAGGTCAACAGGCGCGACGCCTCCAACCGAGTCGCCATGTCCGCCAGCTTGAGCTGGATCGCCTGGTGCTCGCCGATGGGCTTGCCGAAGGTCTCGCGCTGGGTGGCGTAGAGCAGGGCGGCGTCGAACGCCGCCCGCGCCACCCCGACGGCCCGCGCCGCGATGTTGATGCGGCCCACCTCGAGCACGGCGAGGATCTGAGGCAGGCCGCGTCCGGCCTCCCCGATCAGGTTGGCGGCCGGGATGCGGTGGTCGGCGTACGCCATCTCGACCGTCTCGACGCCCCGGTAGCCGAGCTTGTGCACGTTCTTGCTGACCGAGATGCCCTCGAACTTCGGACCCGGCTCCTTCTCGACGATGAATGCGGAGATGCCCTCGTCGGTCCGCGCCGCCAGCGCCACGATGCCGGCCCGCTCGCCGTTGGTGACCCACGCTTTGGTGCCGTTGATGACGTACTCCTCGCCGTCGCGCTGGGCCCGGCAGGTGAGGCTCCGGGTGTCGCTGCCCGCATCCGGCTCGGAGAGCGACAAGCAGCCCCGGCGCTCGCCCGACGCCATGGCGGGGAGCCAACGCTGCATCTGCTCGGGGGTCCCGTGCGTCATGACGAGCGTGGCCGCCATGGTGTGGGTGTTCACGATGCCGGTCAGGCTCATCCACCCGTACGCCAGCTCCTCGATCACCCCCACGTAGGTCAGCAGGTCGAGCCCCAGCCCCCCGTAAGCCTCGGGGATGGTGATGCCGAACAGGCCGAGCTCGCGCATCTTGGCGACGATCTCGTCGGGATAGGCGTCCGCATGCTCGAGGTCCGACGCCACCGGCACGACCTCGCGCTGCACGAACTTGCGCACGGTCTCGATGATCTCGGCCCGTACCGACTCGTCGACCGCGTCGGGCCTCGCGCCGCTCACACCGGACCTGTCTTCCTCATGGCGATAACCATACCGTTCGTTCGTGTTGACGCTGAATCTCAATTCGGAGAAGAATGTTTCCACCATGACCGGGGGCCTCATGCACACCGGGCTCGGGTCGGCCGCCGATCAATTCCCGGACCATCCCGCCGTGTTGGCGGACGACGATCGCTGGACGTACGCCGAGCTGCGGAGGGCCAGCAACGCAGCGGCGCGCCATCTCACGGTACAGGGCGTCGGACCCGGTGACCGCCTGGCCCTGATGACCTCAAACCGGCCCGAGTTCGTGGTGGTGGTCCACGCCGCGAGCATGCTCGGGGCCGTGCCGGTGCTGCTCAACTCGGCCTGGAAGGCTCTCGAGGTCGACGCGGCGCTGGCGCTGACCGCACCGCGCTACGCCGTCGCGGACGGCGGGGGCGCCGTCCTGCTGGCCGAGCGACTCAAGCCCGACCGCGTGCTCGACCTCGACACCGACGCGGCGCGCGCCGCCGTCGACCGTGCCGGCTCGGCGCCGCCGCCCGGCCCCGGTCCCGCCGAGGACGACGACGCCGTCTTCGTCTTCAGCTCGGGCACGACCGACCGGCCCAAGGCGGTCCGGCACACCCATCGTTCCATCGCGCTGGCGATTTCCCACTGGCGCCTGGCCCTCGGGCTGGGTCACGACGACCGCTTCCAGGTGGCGACGCCTCCCTCGCACATCCTCGGGCTCTTGAACCTGCTGACCGCAGCCTCGGCGGGGGCGACCGTCCGCCTGCACCGCCGTTTCGACCTCGACGCCGAGTTGCGCGCCATCGAGGATGACCGGATGACACTCGAGATGGCGGTCGCTCCGATCGCGCTCGCCATGGCCAACCACCCCGACCTCGAGGCATACGACCTGTCGTCGTTGCGCTACGTCATGTGGGGCGCGACCCCGGTGACGCCGGCGGTGGCGGTGGCGGTGACGGCGCGCTCGGGCGTCCGCTGGCTCCCGGCCTACGGCACGAGCGAGGTCCCCGTCATCGCGGCCAATCCCGTCGAGGAGCCGGCGCGATGGAGGCTCGAATCGGCGGGGCTTCCGGTCGGCGACGTCGAGCTCCGCGTCGTCGACCTGAGCTCGGGCGCGGTGCTGCCGGCGGGCGAGACGGGGGAGGTAGAGGTGCGCAGCGCGTCGGCCATGGCCGGCTACCTGCCGGAGGAGGCGACGGCCGCCGCCTTCCACGACGGCTGGTATCGCACCGGGGACGTCGGCTGGCTGGAAACAGAGGGTTGGGTGCACCTCACCGATCGCTGCAAGGAGATGATCAAGGTGAGCGGGTTTCAGGTGGCGCCCGCCGAGATCGAGGCCGTCCTGCACGCGCACCCTGCCGTTGTCGACTGCGCGGTGTTCGGCGTGGCCGACGCCCGTGTCGGCGAGGTGCCGGCCGCGGCGGTGCAGCTGGTGCCCGGCGCCGACGTCAGCCCGGACGATCTGCAGCAGCTTGTCGACGAGGCGCTCGCCGGGTACAAGCGCCTGCATCACGTCGTCATCGTCGACGCCGTGCCGCGCACGCCGTCGGGCAAGGTGCTCCGCCGCACCCTCCGCGACGAGTGGGCGCCGCGGTTCGCCCCGGCGGCAACGGGGACCAGCTGAGTGGACGTCCGCCTCTCCCCCGAGCAGGTCGCTCTGCGTGACTCGGCCGCGCAGGTCGTCGAACGACTCGGCCCCGCCACGGTGGCGCAGCTCGACGACGGCGAGCGCGCCGGCAAGCTCGACGCCGCCGTCGCCGCCGCGGGCTGGCGCGAACTCCGGACGCCCACGGACGACGGGAGCCCGTGGGCCTCGGGCGTGGAGGTCGCATTGGTTGCCGAAGAGCTCGGCCGCGGCCTGGCCGACACGTCGTTCCTCGGCCCCACGTTGGCGGTGGACCTCCGCCGGCGAGCCGGGGCACCGGCGGCCGGCGACGCCGAGACGGTGGCCCTGGCTCAGGACCTGACGCGGCCGGCCGAGGCGGAGCCCGGTGCGGTCGTCCCGGACGCGGTCGCTGTCGACGCACGCAGCGCCACGATGACGCTGCTCCTCGTCAGCGACGGCGGCAGACGGCGTCTCGGCGCGCTCGCGCTGGGCCCCGAGGTGCCCGGGGCCGACCTGACCCGCCCCACCGCACGCGCCGCGAGGGGAGAACGGGCGAGCGTCGTCGCGGGACAGGCACGGCCGCTCGACGCCGACGACGTGGTGCGCTGGCACAGCCTCGGCCTCGCCGCGGCCTGCGCCGACCTCGTCGGCGCGATGCGCGGCACCCTCACCCTCGCCACCGACTACGCCCGGGAGCGCCGGCAGTACGGCGCGGCCATCGGGTCGTTCCAGGCCGTGCAGCACATGCTCGCGGACGCCCACGTGGGCATGGAGGGTTCGCGCAGCATCGCACTGCAGGCGGCGTGGGCGGTGGACGCGCTGCCGCCGGACGCCGCACTCGCGGCCGCCTCGGCGGCCAAGGCGTACTGCGCCCGCGCCGCGCGGTCGGTGTGCGAGACGTCGATCCAGGTTCACGGGGGCATCGGCAACACCTGGGAGTGCCTCGCCCACGTCTTCCTGCGCCGGGCGATCTTGTCGACCGAGCTCCTGGGCGGCGTCGGCGTCAGCCTGCAACGGGTTCTCGAGGCCCGCGGGGTGAGAGGCGACAGCATCGGAGGCGAACGTGGACTTCGGTGACTCGCTCGAAGAGGCCGCGTTCCGGCTGCGCCTGCGTGAGTGGCTGGCCCACAACAACCCCGGCCTGCCGCCGTCGTCCACTGCCGACGAGTACTGGGACGGGCAAGCGGCCTGGCACCAGACGCTCTACGACGCCGGGTTCTTCGGCCTGTCGTGGCCGACGGCCGTGGGCGGGCAGGGGTTGCCCAGCGTCTACGACGTGATCCTCGACGACGAGCTCATCGCCGCCGGCGCGCCCCCGCGCCCGAGCGTCGGTTACCTCGTGCAGGGACTGCTCGAGCACGGCAACGAGGTGCTGCAGCAGCGCTTCCTCCCCGGGTTGGTCAGCGGGCGCGAGCGCTGGTGCCAGGGCTTCAGCGAGCCGGACGCCGGCTCGGACCTCGCCTCGTTGCGCACGACGGCGGTGGCCGACGGCTCCGCGTACGTCATCACGGGCCACAAGGTCTGGACGAGCTACTCGGACGCCGCAGACTGGTGCCTCGCCCTGGCGCGTACCGATCCGGACGTCCCGAAGCACCGCGGCATCTCGGCGTTCGTGGTGCCCATGCGCCAGCCGGGCATCACCCAGCGGCCGCTCAAGATGATCAACGGCATCACGCGCGAGTTCGGGGAGGTCGTCTTCGACAACGCCCGGGTCGACGCGGCGAACATGATCGGCGCGCCGGGGGAGGGCTGGCGCCTGGCCATGACCATCGTGGGCCACGAGCGGGAGCCCGGCGAGCTGGGGTACGTCGCCCGCTACGGCAAGATCGTGAACGAGCTCGTCAACCTCGTCGAGGTCTCGCCCGCCGCGTTCGGGGCCGAGCAACGGCGCGACCTCGCCTGGGCGATCGTCGAGAACGAGATGCTGCGCTGCCACGTCAGCCGCCGGTTGTCGGACCGTCTCGACGGGATCGAGCACGGGCCCGACGGCTCGGTCGACAAGCTCCTCATGACCTCGGCCGAGCAGGCGGTCGGCCGCGCCGCGCTCTCGGTAGGCGGCAGCGCGCCGGCGGGCGGGGACGACACCTGGCTCCGGGTGTACCTCTACAGCCGGGCGCAGAGCGTGATGGGCGGGACGTCACAGATCCAACGCAACCTGATCGCCACTCGAATCCTGGAGCTGCCCACCTCATGACGAAATACGACCTGCCCGAGGAGATCGAGGTCGCGGCCGACGGCCCGATCCGCGTCGTCACGCTGAACCGGCCCGACCGGCTCAACGCCACCAACCACGTCCTCCACGCGGGTCTGGCGGCCCTGTTCCCGCAGCTGGACGCCGACGCCGAGGCGCGGGTCGCCGTGCTCACAGGTGCCGGGCGCGCCTTCTCGGCCGGCGGGGACTTCGACTACCTCGACGAGCTTTCCCATGACGACGCGCTGCGCCGCCAGACCCTCATCGACGGGCGACAGATCGTGACCGGCATGGTCGGCTGCCGACTGCCGATGATCGCCGCCGTGAACGGGCCGGCGGTCGGGCTCGGCTGTTCGCTCGTCGCGCTGTCCGACATCGTCTTCATGGCCGAGAGCGCGCACCTCGCCGACCCGCACGTCGCCCTCGGGCTCGTCGCCGCCGACGGGGGGCCGGTGGTGTGGCCGCTGCTGACCAGCCTGCAGCTGGCCAAGGAGTACGCGCTGACGGGGGACCGCATCCCGGCGCAGCGGGCGGCCGAGATCGGCCTCGTCAACCACGTGTGCGCCGACGACCAGGTGCTTGCCGAGGCGATGGACTGCGCCCGCCGGATCGCGCGCCTGCCCAAGGGGGCGGTCGAGGACACCAAGCGCGTCCTCAACATCCAGATGGAGCGGGCGGTCCTCGCGGTGCTCGACTACGCGCTGGCGGCGGAGGACCGGTCGTTCACGACGCCGGAGCTGCGCGCCAACGTCGAGCGCATGTTGAAGCGGTCGTCCGAAGGGGCGCCCGGGTAGAGGCGGCGGCGCACCGTGACGACCGCACCTCGGTGCGGCGTCAGGGTGACGTGGCGCACTCGGGTGCGTTCGGGCGGGCGCGTGGTGGTGGCCAGCTCCACGCGGCGCAGAACCTCGCCGGTGACGACACGCATCTCGGTGAGGGCGAAGGCCGCTCCGATGCATCGGCGACCACCGCCGCCGAACGGGATCCAGACGTTGGGGTCCGGGCGTTGTCCGACGAAGCGCTCAGGACGGAACTCCAGCGGCTCGGGATAGAGCCTCGGGTCGCGCATCACGAGGTAGACGGCCGGGTCGACGAACGTCCCCGCCGGCAGCGTCAGTCGCCGCGCCCCTTCTCCGATCGTGACATCCTCGGTCAGCTTGCGGGTGATGTCGGGCACCACGGGGCGCACGCGCAGGCTCTCGGTGACCACGGCGTCGAGGTAGCCGTCGTCGCCCTCGTGGGCCGCCCGGATGGCCTTCGCCAGCACAGCCGGATGACGGACGAGGCGCTCGAACGTCCACGCCAGCCCGGTGGCCGTGGTCTCGTGGCCAGCCAGGAGGAGCGTCACGAGCTGGTCGCGGATCTCCGAGGTCGTCATTGCGGTCCCGTCGTCCTCGCGGTGGCGCACGAGCAGGGCGAGCACGTCGGTGCGCGCCTCGAGCGCGGGGTCGGTGCGGCACCGTTCGATCTCGCGCCGCAGCATCTCGTCGGTCCGCTCCTGCCGCGCCCGGTAGCGCGTCCACGGCCAGACGCCGGCGAGTGCCGGGAACGCGAACGGTGCGAGGCGGAGCAGGTCCAGGTCGACCAGGTCGGCCAGGGTCGTGCGGAAGCGGTCGTGGCGCTCACGGTCGTCCTCCTTCGCCACGCCGAGCACGGCGTGCAGGATCACGTCCATCGTGATGGCGCGCGTGTGCGGCAGCAGTGCGAAGTCCCGGCCGACCGGCCAGGTCGCGATGTCCTCGGCCGCGAGGCGCGTCATGAGCGGGACGAGCCCCGCGATGGAGCCGCCGTGGAAGGGCCCGCTGAGGCGCCGCCGCTGCCGGCGGTGGACTTCGCCGTCGGTGCACAGCACGGACGACGGTCCGAGCACCCGCCCGAGGAACGGCGCGTTGGCCTCGCCCGCCAGGAACACGGTCTCGTCGTCGCCGTGGAACACCGCGCGGATGTCCTCGGGGTCGACCAGGTAGACGAACGTGCCGAACCGTCCCATCCGCACCGTGAAGCGGTCGCCATAGCGCTTGTGGCAGGTGTCCAGGAAGCGGGGCAGCCGGCCCAGGTTGGCCGCCTGCAGGAGCGCCGGCGATTTGGGCCCGGGGGGAAGCGTGCCTGACACGGCCAGCAAGTATACGCTTGTCTTACACGAATGTATAGAGGAGTGTTCGATGGGGCACAAGGAAGAGCTGCTGGCGGCGGCCCGGCGTTGCCTGATCAGCCGCGGGTACGCCCGCACGACCGCGCGCGACCTGGTGGCGGAGTCCGGCACCAACCTGGCCTCGATCGGCTACCACTTCGGGTCCAAGGACGCGCTGCTCGCCCAGGCGCTCGACGACATCTTCATCGAGTACACGGACAAGGTGGTCGCGGTGGCCGGCGGCCTCGGCCCCGCCACCGACCCGCACCAGGCGGTCACCGCGGCCTGGCTGGCCATGACCGAGATCGCCGATGAGCTCCGGCCGTTGGCGGTCGCGTTCGTGGAGGCGTTGGCCCAGGCCGAGCGAAGCGAACCGCTGCGCACCCGGCTGGCCGACGCCTACGAGGAGATGAGGAGGCGGATCGTCGACGCCATCGAGGCGCTGGTCCCGGACGTGCCGGGGGATGTCGCCCGGTCGGTGGCGTCGTTCTTCGTCGCCGTCTCCGACGGCTACATGGTGCAGTGGTTCCTCGACCCCGAGGCGACGCCGTCGGGCGCCGGCCTCCTCGAAGGGGCGCGGCTGGCGATGACGGTGTGACCGGCTGCGGGCTCGCTCCGGCCCGGCGCCAACGGCTTCAGGCGCGACGCGTCGCCTCGTCGCCCGAATCCTTGGCTGCCAGCTCCGCCAGCCAGCTTCCGAGCGCCTCGCCCGCGGTGAGGACGTGCGCCTCCATGATGCGGCGCGCCTCGTCCGCCCCGCCGCGTTCCATGGCATCGAGCAGCGCCGCGTGCTCGCGTCGGCTGCGCTCCTCCTGTTCGGGGAAGAGCTCGAAATAGTTGCCGGGCACGACGCGCACGGCCTGGCGCAGGTAGGTCACGAGCCGGGGCGAGCGCGCGGCCAGGTTGATGGCGCGATGGAAGGTGCGGTTGGCGGCGACCACGTCCTGCGCGCCGTCGATCGCGGCGGCAAGCGCGCGCAGGTCGCGGAGCTCGTCGGGGGTGAGGCGACCGGTCGCCATCTCCGCCCCCTTGCCGGCCAGGGCCGCCAAGATGGCGAAATTGTCGACTGCGTCCTGCGGTGTGATGCCGACGACCGCCATACCGCTGCGCGGGGTGATGGCGACGAGGCCCTCGTAGGACAATTCGAGCAGCGCCTCGCGGATCGGCGTGCGGCTGATGCCGAACTCCGCGGTGAGCTGGTCGAGGTCGAGGCGGTCGCCCGGCCCCAGGCGCCCGGTAAGGATCCGGTCGCGCAATTCGTTGGCCGCTTGGGCCCGGACGGTCGTGCTGATCAGTTTGATATCTGAAATATTACATATTAAGGTCCCGCCAGCCCAATCAGCGGCTTTTGTTGATTGATCGGGCCGAGCGGCGGGCCTAATTGACGGGCCCAATAAGCGGGCCTGATTGACGGGCCCAATCAGATAGAGGGAGGGACGTGGCGACACCGAAGCGGCACATGGCCCTGGTCGGATTCATGCAGGCGGGGAACGCCACCGTCTACGCCGGGTCCTGGCGGCACCCCGCCACCGAACACGGGTTCCTGACGGCGGGGTACTACGAGAAACTGGCCCGGACCCTCGAGGAGGGCTGTTTCGACCTCATGTTCTTCGACGACCGCCTGGCCATGCCCGGGATCTACGGCGGGTCTGTCGCCGAGGCCGTGCGGACGGGGGCCCGCCCGGTGAAGCTGGACCTGAGCGTCGTACTGGGCGTCTGCGCCGCGGTCACCAGCCGCATCGGCCTCGGGGCGACATACTCGACGACCTACTACACGCCCTTCCACGTCGCCCGCACGTTCGCGACGCTCGATCACCTCTCGGGCGGGCGCGCCGCCTGGAACGTCGTCACGTCGGTGAACGACAGTGAGGCGCAGAATTACGGGTTCAAGGAGGCGATCCCACACGACGTCCGCTACGACCGGGCCGACGAATTCCTCGAGGCGACGACCGGTTTGTGGGACACCTGGGCGGACGACGCGCTCGTGCTCGACCGCGAGACCCCGCTCTTCGCCGACCCGGCCAAGGTCCGCGAGCTCGACCACGACGGCGAGTGGTTCAGCGTGCGCGGACCGCTGACGGTGCCCCGCTCCCCGCAGGGGCGGCCCGTTCTCCTGCAGGCCGGGTCGTCGGGGCGGGGCCGCGACTTCGCGGCGCGCTGGGCCGAGCTGATCTTCACGGGCGATCCCGATATCGAGATCGCGCGCTCGCACTACAAGGACCAGAAGGGGAAGATCGGCGAGCGGGGCCGGGACCCGGAGGCCGTCAAGATGGTCCCCATGGCATACACGGTCGTCGGCGAGTCGAAGGCACACGCCGAGGAGCGCGAGCAGCTGTTCCTCAACGACCTGGTCGACCCCATGGCGTCGCTGACGCTCCTCTCCGAGCTGATGAACTACGACTTCGCCGGCCTGGCCCTCGATGCCCCCATCACCGACGAGCTCATCGAGTCGGTCTCTGGCATCCGGGGGCTGGTGCAGAACATCAAGAGACACATCGGCGGCGAGACGGTGACGCTCGGCGACCTGGCCGGCCACCGCGCCACGCTGCTGCAGGGCCCGCGCTTCGTGGGCACGGGGCCGGACATCGCAGATCAGATGGAGGCGTGGTTCGAGAGCGGCGCGTGCGACGGCTTCGTGATCGCGGCCACCCACAGCCCGGGCGCCTACGAGGACATGGTCCGCCTGGTCGTGCCCCAGCTCCAGCGTCGAGGGGTGTTCCGCGACCGCTACGAGGGCGCGACGCTGCGCGAGCATCTCGGGCTCGAACGCCCTGGGATGGGCCCGGGTGCCTGAGACGGCTCGCCCGCTCCGTGGCCTCCGCGTGATCGACGCGGCCACGCTGGCGGCCGGCCCGATGGTGGCCACCATGCTCGGGGAGTTCGGGGCCGAGGTGATCAAGGTCGAGCAGCCCGGCGTCGGCGACCCGTTGCGCACTTGGGGCGAGCTCAAGGATGGGGTCGGGCTGTTCTGGAAGAGCATGAGCCGCAACAAGCGGTGTGTGACGCTCGACCTGCGCAACGCCGACGGCCAGGAACTGTTCCACCGCCTCCTCGAGGTGAGCGACGTCGTCGTGATCAACAACCGCCCGAGCGCCCTGGCCAAATGGGGCCTCGACTACGAGTCGGTGCACGCCGCGCACCCCCACGTCGTGATGCTGCACGTGAGCGGCTACGGGTTGGGCGGGCCCAAGAGCGACCGGCCCGGCTTCGGCACCCTGGCCGAGGCGATGAGCGGGTTCGCGCACGTCACGGGCCAACCCGACGGCCCGCCGACCCTGCCCCCCTTCTTCCTGGCCGACGGCGTGGCCGCGCAGTCGTCGACGGCGGCCGTCATGATGGCGCTCTACTACCGCGACGTGCACGGAGGAGGCGGCCAGCTGATCGACGTCAACCTGATCGAGCCGCTGGCACGGCTCATCGAGACGTCGACCTTGGCCTACAGCCACCTGGGCAAGATCGCGGGTCGCGTCGGGAACCTGCTCCCGGCCAGCGCACCGCGCAACGCGTACCGGACGAAGGACGGCAGATGGCTGGCCGTCTCGAGCGCGTCCCAGAACATCGCGCTGCGCGTGTTCCGCGCCATCGGCCGGCCCGAGCTGGTGGACGACCCGCGCTACGCGGACCCGGTGCAGCGCCAGGCGCGGGCGCGCGAGGTCGACGGGCTCGTGGCCCAATGGATCGCGCCACGGACCCTTGACGAGGTCATGGACACGTTCGAGCGCGCGGAGGTGGCGGCGGCACCCGTCTACGACGCCGAGCAGCTGCTGGCCGACGAACACCTGCAGGCGCGGGGATCCTTCCTCCGGGTCGACGACCCCGACCTCGGGCCCATGACCGTGCAGGCGCCAGTGGTGCGGTTCAGTGACACCCCCGGGGTCGTGGAGTATCTCGGCCGGGGCCTCGGGGCGGACAACGACGCGGTCTATGGTGAGCTGCTCGGCCTGGACGCCCAACGCCTGGCGGCGCTGCGGGCGGCCGGGACGATCTGAGGCTGGGCGAGGGGAGAGCGGTGCGTGCACCCCGGGCGCGTCGATCGGAGCTGGCCACCCCGGCCAGCAGCGAGCGCATGTGCGAAAAGGCGCCGAAGACGGGAGCCGACCTCGTGTTCCTCGACCTCGAGGACGCGTGCGCGCCGTCCGCGAAGGAGTCTGCCCGCGCCGTCGCCGTCGGCGCGCTGACGGGCCTGGACTGGGGCCGGACCGTGCGGGCGGTGCGCGTCAACGGCATCGAGACGCCGTGGTGCCACGGCGACATCATCGAGGTCGTCACCGGGGCGCGTGAGTGCGTCGACGTGCTCATCGTGCCGAAGGTGCGGGCCGCCCGCGACGTCTGGTGGGTGGACGTCCTGCTGGGCCAGCTCGAGACGAAGCTCGGTCTGTCGAAGCGCATCGGACTCGAGGTCTTGATCGAGGACGCGGAGGGCCTGGCCCGGGCGCTCGAGATCGCCCAATCGAGCGACCGGCTCGAGGCATTGATCTTCGGCGCGGGCGACCTCTCGGCGTCGCTCCACGCGCGGGTCGACGGCAACTTCGACCCGGTGGTGCCGTACCCGGGCGACTTCTGGCACTACGCCCGCGCCCAGGTGCTCACCGCGGCCCGGGCCGGCCTCGTGGACGCGATCGACGCGCCCTACCCCGACTATGCGGACCCCGACGGCTACCGCCGGTCGGCCACGGCGGCCAGCGCGCTCGGCTTCGACGGCAAGTGGGCCATCCATCCGGGCCAGGTCCCGATCGCCAACGACGTCTTCTCGCCGACCCCCGAGGAGGTGGCCGAGGCCCGCGCGTCCCTCGCCGCCTACCGGGAGGCGGAGGCCGGCGGCGTCGGGGCCATCGGGCGCGACGGCCGGCTGGTCGACGCGGCGCACATGCGCCTGGCCGCCAACACGCTGCACAAGGCGAGCTTGTCCGACGTGGAAGCCAGCGGCGATCCACCCTGATTCATCCCGGAGGAAGGAGAGCGGCCAGCGGAAACGCCCTTCTCACCAAGTGAGAGGCATGCTATCCTCAGGTCCGTCACCGACCGCCGCGACGAGAGGACCCGCTCATGGCACGTTGGCCCAAGCCACCGGAAGGGAGCTGGACCGAGCACTACGACCTCGGCACCGGGCCCATCTCCTATGAGGACTCCATCTCATCTGAGTTCTACGGGCTCGAGCGCGAGGCCATCTTCAAGCGGGCCTGGCTGAACGTCGGGCGGCTGGAGCAGCTCCCGCGCAAGGGCAGCTACTTCACCAGGGAGCTCGCGGTAGCCCGCACCTCGGTGGTGATCGTGCGCGGCACGGACGACGAGGTCCGCGCCTTCTACAACGTGTGCCGGCACCGGGGGAACAAGTTGGTGTGGAGCGACTATCCCAACGAGGAGACCAGCGGGGTCAGCCGCCAGTTCGTCTGCAAGTACCACGGTTGGCGCTACGACCTCGATGGCGCCTGTTCCTTCGTGCAGCAGGAGCAGGAGTTCTTCGACCTCGACAAGGCCGATTACGGCCTGGTGCCTGTGCACTGCGAGGTGTGGGCCGGCTTCATCTTCGTGAACCTGGCCAAGGAGCCCGACCAAAGCCTGCGTGACTTCCTCGGACCGGACGTGACCAAGCTCGAGAACTACCCATTCGGTGAGTTCGGCGAGCGCTGGTTCTACCGAGCCACCGTGAACGCGAACTGGAAGCTCTACATGGACGCGTTCCAGGAGTTCTACCACGCCCCCGTTCTGCACGCGAAGCAGACACCGCCCGATTGGTCCGTCGCCGCGCAGCAGGCGGGCTTCGAGGCACCCGCGTACGCGATCTCGGGTCCGCATCGACTCGTGAGCACGGCCGGGATCCACCCTTGGAACCTGGCGGACAGCATGCTCAAGCCGATGGAGCGCCTCACGCGCAGTGGCTTGTTCGGGCCCTGGGACAAGCCGGACCTCGACTACGACCAGAAGGCGGCCGGCATCAACCCCGCCGGCTGCGATCCTTGGGGCCTTGACTCCTGGCAGATCTTTCCCAACTTCACCATCCTGGTCTGGGGCCAAGAGTGGTACCTCACGTACCACTACTGGCCGACGGGCCACAACACCCACGTCTTCGAGGGCACGCTGTACTTCGTCCCCGCCAAGACGGCACGTGAGCGTGTGGCCCACGAGCTGGCCGCGGTGTCCTTCAAGGAGTACGGCCTCCAGGACGCGAACACCCTCGAGGCGACCCAGACGATGCTGGAGTCGCGGGTCCTCGAGCAGTTCCCGCTCAACGACCAGGAGATCCTGTGCCGGCACCTGCACAAGGTGGTCGCGGACTGGGTGGACGACTACAAGAAGCTCGAGGAGGCGGGGGTCTGATGCCGATGACTGCCACGATGTTGCCGGCCGAATTCTCGGACCTGGAGCCGTTCGCCGCGACCTGGTGCCTGGCCACCGAACGCGAGCGGTTCGCCCAGCGCCTCGCCACCCCGATGGACGAGATGCAGGCCTTCTACGACGCCGTCACCGCGCGCTACGAGGACGCCATGTCGTACTGCGACAAGTTCCCCCTGGACGACATGCCCGACGACGCGGTGAACCTGATGCACCTGGTCTACTCCATGGTCATGGTGTCATTCCCGGTGGAGTGCTGGGGACAGGGCCGCGTGCCCGACACCGGCGCCGCGTATCTGGAGCTGCTGGTCGAACCCGGCCCCTGAGAAACGGGGCGAAATCTGATTGCGCCAGCGATTCCCGGAGCGGCCCTGATCGAGCGCCCTCAGCGGTACGGCGTCAAGTCGGCCCGCGGGTAGCGCGACTGGGTATCGGCCAGGGTCTGCTCGTCCCAGTACGGATCGCCGGGTGCGGGGAACCCAAAGACCGAGCGCTCCCGGGGTGTCGCCCGCTCGATCAGCTCGCACCAGTTAGGGCCCAGTGCATTGGCGGGCCAAGCGACTCTTCCGGTCCAGCGTGGACCCCAAACGTCGTAATGAGCGGACATGGTGAAGCGGGCTGAGCGCTCACCGGTCATGCGCGACCCACGATGCAGTATGTCGGGCCGGTAGGAGAACAGAGTCCCCGCCGGTCCCGTAACCGAAACCTCCTCCTCCGCGAAGGTCCCGGCTGGAAGGTAGGTCTTCGCCAAGTCAGTGCCCCCATCGACGAGGGAGCTCGGCCAATAGGGAACGCTGTTTCCAACGGACAGCGGGACCACCTTTGTGGGCCCATCCTCCTCGGCGACATCCGAAAGATGACATGTGAAGGGGCCCCCTCGGTACACGGCGAGCTTTGATGGGCTCGCCAGATCAGGAACACGAGGAGGCCCCAATGGGAATCGTAGGTGGTTTTGACGTGCATCGAGCTCAGATCACATTCGACGAGGTGGACATCGAGACCGGTGAAATCCGCACGGGCCAGGTCTGTCCCGCCACGAGGGCGAACCTGCGCAAGTGGCTCGAACCGCTGGCCGACCGAGCCGATGTGGCGTTCGCGTTGGAGGGGTGCACGGGCTGGAGGTTCGTGGCCGAAGAGCTGACCCGGGCCGGTGTGGAGGTGCATCTCGCCGAGCCGGCGGACACCGCCACGTTGCGGGGCAAGAAGAAGCGGGCCAAGACCGACCGGGCGGACGCGCGTCACCTGCGCGAGCTGCTGAGCCAGAACCGGATACCCGAGTCGTGGGTGGCGCCCGACCACGTCTTGGAGATCAGGGCCTTGGGCCGACTTTATGTGGGGTTGATGGACGAGCGACGCCAGTGGCAACAGCGCATCCACGCCCAGTTGTTCCACCAAGGCGCCCCTCCGATCAAGCACCTCTTGACCGAGGCGGGCCGCGAGGCCCTCGAGGACGCTGCGCTCTCAGCGGCGGGCCATCGGGTCGTCGAGACCGCGCTCTCGGTCATCGACCATCTCTCCACACAGATCGACCCGTTGCGAAGCGAACTGGCCGACCTGGGCCGTCACCGGACCGGTTCCCGGGCGTTGATGTCGCACTACGGGATCGGCACGCTGACCGCCCCGATCATCTGGGCCGAGATGGGCGACTGCCGCCGGTTCTCTTCGTCGGACAAGGCCGTCCGTCACACCGGGCTCGACATCACGGTGTGGTCGTCGGACAACAAGCGGTCGGGCCCCGGTCACCTGGCCCGCCAAGGACCGCCGGCGTTGCGTTGGGCCCTGGTCGAAGCCGCCCAGTGTGCGGCCCGCCCCTCGTCACCCGACCACGGCTACTACCTCGAGGTCAAGGCCCGGGCCGGGGCCAACCGCGCTGCCTTGTCGGTGGCGCGCAAGCTGGCCCGACGAGTCCATCATCACCTTCGCTCCTTGGGCGACACGGCCTGGGCCGAGGCGGCCTGAGCGTGGCCACCGTGCGCGTCATGCCCAAGGTTCAACTGATGTCCTGTGGTCAGCTCCCGCAATCCTCCTGTCGCCAGCAGTCGCTGGTCGGCCCTGAAAGAGCGAGCGGCCGCAGAACAGCACCGGGGTTCACCCCATCGATCATCACGTCGCCGGACGGCAGTCCGAGCACCGAGATAAGGCTGGGCGTCCCGGCGCGCACTCCAACGCCATCCCATCACCGACCACAGGAGACAAGACCGAGCTAATCCATCCGATCACCGCTGGCCGCCACCACCATGCGGCCGTCCTCACCGGTGTCAAGGTCGTACGTCCTCGCTTCGCTGCGGGCGCTCCACCTTTGACACCGCTTCCGGGCGACCGCGCCCCGCCAACAAGCCAGCACCGATCAGGACAACGCAACCAACCAAAACGCCCCCCCTTTACACGGGGGCCGATCACAGATAAGGAGGATCAAGCTCGTCATCTGGTTGGCGGGGTCGGACTGCTTGGGGACGACCAGGGTGTGGTTGCCGAAGTCGCGGTGGTGGCTCTGGTCGTAGTCCACCGCCCCGGCGTACTTGGCCCACAGCTCGGCTTCGTAGAGACGTAGGTCGTCCGAGCCCAAGATGCGCTCCGCCAGGTCGAGGAGGTCGGGATGAAAGGCCAGGCGGTTCAGGTCCCAGGATCCCCAGGGCCCCCCGATGATGCCCGCGAACTGGCTCGTGGCCAGAAAGGCGTGGGTAGTCGGGTCAGAGAAATACTCCTCGGGTGTGGGGTAATGCAGCCAAAGCGCCTTCTGGGCCACCTCGAGCTCCTGGGTCCCGAGGAAACCTTCGAACACGAGATAGCCCCGCTCTCGCAGTTCCGACACGCATCGATCCGGCACCCTCATCGATGTCAGACGATATCGGGGCGTCTTGCGCCTCCCAAAGCCGAACAGACACGGCAATCAACGGCTTATTCCTGTGTTCGGCCCTGCCCAACGCGTCACCAGGCCGGTGTTCCGAAGCACACCGTCCTGCCATTCGTGAGTGGTCTTGCGGCTGGAATGGTGGCCCGATTGCAGCTCCGGTCCTCTCGTCTAGGAGGACGGCGGACAGTCGGCCGATTTGGCCGACACGGGATTGTCCGACGACCTCGTCCGAAGGACTGACGGTTGGGTGGCTGATTATGACGACTGAACCATCGGGCAGGTTTGAGATCTTCGTGACGGAGCCATGGTGGCGAGAGGAGCCGGAGGACTTGCGTCAACCTGGCTGAAGTGCACTCAGACCCGGCGTTATAGCGGTGTACTGGGGCAGGGGTCTGCCTACCAGAACGTCCGAAACGCGATTCATCAACACGCTGGAGCGGCGGACCTACTCCGTAGTGATCTTCTCGAGCCTCTCCAGGCTGGCCGTCATGGACTCAAGCATCGAATTGCTCCCGTTGATCCACGTCCCGCCATCGCTCAATAGCGATTGGCGGGTCTCCTCCGTCACGGTGCCAAAGTCAAATACCTCCGTGACGACAGTGGCATCGTCACCGTCCGGAATGAGGATGTAACCCCAGCGGTATCCCGCAGGGATGCCGACTTTGGATGGATCATCACCCTCAGTCCGAGAAGGGTCTCCGGGGGCCGGTTCCCAGAAGATGCGCCGATCTGGCTCCAACTCCACCACATAGTTGAGCATGAGATAGTCGTCTCCGAGCCGATGCATCTTCATGGTGAAGGTGTCGCCCACTTCAGAGATGGGTCGGTCGACGACGGCCCCCCGGACCATGCCGGACCCGTCGAAATCCATGTGACGTTGCGGATTCGCCAGGACTTCAAAGATGGAGGACGCCGGTGCTTCAATTCTGCGTGATACTTCGATCGGCTTGATTTCCTGTGACATCGTTCGGTCCTCTCGATCGCTCTATTCCTGCACTATTGAGCGCACCTCAGCAGCTCATACAGCTGGACGTTGTGGGTCCCGCAAATTCATTTATCGGTCGAACATTTTATGTTCGGGATCAATTCGAGGCATTCCACGTCGACAGTGATCCAACCAGGTGGAGCGTGCCCCCTGACAGCCGTACCAGGGCACCCCAGCCCGGTGATGATCTGGGACAGCGAGTGCGTTCCCCCGGCGTGCTGTACAAAAGGGGCTTGTGCTGTACCGCATGCGCGTCTACCAGGCCATCCCCGAAAACTTGCACGCGTTCCACCAGTTCTTTCACGAATGCCTACTGCCCGTTCAGCTCCGCCACGGTGCCCGTCTGATCGGCCGATGGGAGACCGAAGAAGGCCGCGTCGTCGCGGTCTGGGAATACGACGACCGCGAGTCCTACGACCGGATCGATGCAGCGGTCCGCGCCGACCCCGACTCACGGCGTGCCCAGGAGCACCGCCGGTCGGACCTTCCTGAGCTCTTCACCTCAATGGAACAGACGTTCATGACTTCCACCACCCGCTAGAGGCGGCTCGAAGCATCGTCTCACATACCCGGAGGTCCGGGACACCCTGGCCACCGGTCAAGGATCGATCTTCGGGACGTCGCCGATGCCAGGATGTGGTCTGCACCGATCCCCCGAAGCGAGGAGATGCCTGCTGCCATGGGCAAACTGATCTACACGGCGATCTGCTCCCTCGACGGCTACGTGGAGGATGAGGAGGGCAACTTCGATTGGGCGGCCCCGGACGAAGAGGTGTACGCCTTCGTCAACGACCTCGAGCGTCCGATCGGGACCTCCCTGTACGGCCGCCGGATGTACGAGACGTTGGCCGTGTGGGAGACCGAGGAGTACCTCGGCGACCGACAGCCGGTCGTGGTGGACTTCGCAGCGATCTGGCGGGCGACCGACAAGGTCGTGTTCTCCCGGACCTTGGAGACGGTCGTGAGCGCAAGGACCAGGATCGAACGGGCCTTCGAGCCGGACCAGATCCGCGAGATGAAGGCGTCGGCGCGCAGCGACCTGTCAATCGGCGGCGCCGAGCTCGCAGCTCGTGCGTTTCGTGCCGGGTTAGTCGACGAGTGCCACCTGCTCCTTAATCCGATCATCGTGGGAGGCGGGAAACACGCTTTGCCGAGCAAAGCCCGCACGCGGCTTGCATTGCTGGACGAAGGCCGATTCGGCAATGGAGTGGTCCATCTCCACTACCGCGTGACGACGTGAAGACCGCCCTCATCCCGGCACTCGGCCATACCCAGAACCGGTACCGGCACTCTGCGCGTGACGTTCAGCCGGTGACGGCGAAGAGATGCCATGTTCCCGGAACACCCTTGAGTTCGTGCTCGCCACGGTCAGCGAACTCTATGCTCGACCCGACAACATTTTCCTTTGTCGTGGATGACACCAAGATCTCGCCGGAGCCGGCTTGGGCTGAGACCGGGCGCCGATGTGGACGGCCATCCCGGCGACATCATCGCCTCTGAGCTCGATCTCCCCGGTGTGGACGCCGGCCCGGACTTCGAGGTCGAATGCCATCAAGGCGTCATCGGATGGCGACAGCGCACTCTATTGCGCGCCCCGGGCTATCGAGGGTGGCCACGAAGCCATCACCGACGGTCTTCACCTCCCGGCCCCCGAAACGTTCAATCTGCTTGCGTACGCTCTGGTTGTGACCGTCGAGCAGGTCTCGCCAACGTTCGTCTCCCAGCTGTGCGGCGCGGTCAGTGGAGCCCACAATGTCTGCGAACATCACGGCGGCAAGAACCCGCTCCGCACCCAACCCGCCCCGGACGCCAGTGATGAACTCCTCGATCTCCTCGAGCATCGCTCCGCTGTGGCCCACCCAGTAGAGGACGTCAGTTCCGGGCACCTCGGCGTACTTCGCGTGTGGATGTGCTCGGCGAGGTATCGACCGCCAGCGGAGGCACGAAGAGAGCGTATCTGCCGGTCGAACCCTGGCTGAGGTGCGTACGGTTTGACGCGGCGCCTCCATAGAGTTCGGCGATCATCTCAGCTTCGTTGGGCCAGCGTTCAAGTTCCATGCTCACGTTGTAGCCAAGTGGATTGTGGTTCTCAACAAGCGGGCAAATGGAGGTCCGCCAATCGTGCTGAGGGTGTCTCCGTACGCCAGAAGGGTGAACTCACTTCGGCACTCATACGGCTAGGCCCGCACCGTCACTTCGACGCCACGACCGTGCCGATGATCAGGCTGTAGAGGCGGTGCCATGCCATGGTGCGAAACCCGGCGGTCTTCAAGAGGGCCTCGGCGCGATGCTTTGTCCGTGCCCGGTCCCGGCGACCGACAAGCAGGGTGGGAACTAGCAACGGAGAGAACAGATCTGTGAGGACCAAGTGACCGTTCGATGCGAGGACCCGAGCACACTCGCGGAGTCCTGCACCTTGGTTCTCCCAGTGGTCGAAGGACGTAGAACTGACCACCAAGTCGAACGACTCGTCGGGATATGGCAGCTTCTCCGCAACTTCTTCGAAAAAACGAAGTCGGGGGTCGTTCGCCTTCGATTTCGCGGCGGCGATCATCCCAGCTGCGGGATCAATTCCGAGCAGCCTTTCCACTTCCGGTAACCGGGCGGCGAGGAGGCGTAAGAGGAGTCCGGTTCCGCAGCCGACGTCGAGCACGCGCCGTGGAGGGTTGCTGGAGGTGAGCGCGAGATCAGCTGTGCGGGCCGCAATGTCGTGATGCATCCAGCCACGCCACCCATCTTCATAGGTGTCGGCCCGATTCTGAAACGCCTGAACATCGCGATCATGAGGCACTTTCCGATTATGCCAGCCGTCCGATAATCCCTCTCCTGCCTACCTGTACCAGTTCGCCGGGTATGCGATCGTCCAAAGACCTACCGTGACATTGGGCCCGGATCTTCCCTTACTAAAGATCTTGGGCAAGTAATCCATAGAGGCCAACATGACGATTGCGAGGACGGAGCCGGTTAAAGAGACTTCGGGCTCAACCAGTATCTCAACCGTCGATAGGGGTCTCCACGAAGCTCGTGACCGCCAGCGCAATCGTGCGAGTACCGCATTCGAGCGCAAATCTACGCACGACATCACCGAAGCGACATGTACCGCGAATCGACAGTGAAGACGACGTCTTCGCCATGGCTCAGTCTCGCGACCGGATCACGTGTCTGCCAGACAGAGTTCCCCGTCACCCCCGCAGAAGTTTGTGTCCCGCGGCGCTGACAAAGTCCCACTCTGCTGGCATCGAGCCATCAACGGACCCAAGCTCGCATGGCTTCCCACGAAGCTCCATGGTCAGAAGCCTGAACGGCAACTTTTGCACCGAGCACAAACCTTGCCACGACCCGTCTCACGCAGCTCGTGACATTGAGACCCCTCAGAATCAGCCCGTTGCGGGGCTCCCGGGGGGAGGTCCTCACTGGGTGATGCGGTAGTGAAGGTGGACGACTCCGCTGCGGGAGCGTCGCTCATTGAGCAGTTGAAGACCGAAAAGTCCGTGCCTGGGAAGGGCGGGTTTGCCGCCTCCCAGCGCCAGTGGCCAGAAGAACAAGTGACATTCGTCCACCAAGCCCGCCCCAAACGCTTGGGCCGCGAGATCAGCTCCGCCAATCGTGAGGTCGTGGGTCGCGTCAGCCTTCATCTGCCGAATCGCCTCGACGTTGAACTCCCGCTCAAGGGTGGTCCGTGCGCTTGACGCCGATGTCAGGGTCTTCGAGAACACGATCTTGTCGGCCCCGCGCCAGATGTTGGTGAAGTCCACCACCCACGACGGCTGGTCAGAGACGGGTGCGGTCTCCCAGTAGAGCATCGCTTCGTACATGCGGCGTCCGTAGAGACAGGTTCCGACCGGGCGCTGAAGGTCATTGATGAAACCGAAGTACTCCTCGTCTGGGGCACCAAAATCGATGCCTCCGTCTCGATCCTCGCAGTAACCGTCGAGTGACGTGTTCGCGATGTAGATGAGCTCGGCCATGGTGACGCCTCCGAACGGGATCTCGACCGAAGATAGTTCGCACACTCGCGCACCCTGACGATGTGGCACGGCCGGCGTCGTCGATCTGGGAATACCCGAATCCGTTCACGCCACACCGCGTGCCAGGATGTGCCCGATGATCAGGATCGAGCCTGTCTCGGGCGCCCTCGGTGCCGTGGTGCGAGGGGTGGACCTGTGCAGGCCGCTCGACGAGGGCGGGGTGGCCGAGATCAGAAAGGCGTTCCTGGCACACCATGTGCTGTTCTTCTATGACCAGGACCTGAGCCCAGAGGCCCAGTTACGGTTCGGTCGCAACTTCGGCGACCTCGACACGCACCCCTTCGTCGAAGCCTCGGAGGCGCATCCCGAGGTCATCGAGATCATCACCGAGCCCGACGATCTCTTCAACTTTGGCGGGGGATGGCACAGCGACGTGAGTTTCCTCGAAGAACCCGATCTGGGCTCGATCCTCTACGCAATCGAAGTGCCCCCTTTTGGCGGCGACACGCTGTTCGCGAACCAGCACGCTGCCTATGAGGCACTGTCGGACACGATGAAAAACCTGCTCGAGCATCTCGTGGCGAAGCACTCGGCCGGCCCCCAGTACGCCGAAGGTGGGAACTCCACGCTGTCGAAGTCCATAAAGACGAAGTCGTCAGAGCGCGCCGATCAGGTCGTGTGCCACCCGCTTGTCCGTATGCACCCCGAGACCGGCAAGAAGGCGCTCTACGTCAACCCGGCGTTCACCGTCGGCATCGAGGGGATGCGACCGGACGAGTCGATGGCGCTTCTGGGGTTTCTGTTCAGCCATGCGGTGCGGGAGCCGTTCACGTGCCGTTTCCGATGGTCACCGGGGTCGGTTGCGATGTGGGACAACCGGAGCGTCCAGCACCACGCGCTCTTCGACTATCGAGGTCACCGCCGCCATATGCGCCGAATCACCGTCAAGGGTGACCGACCCCGCTGACCTACTCGAGGTAGATCCCGCCTCGGACACGGTCGCCCAATTCCCGACGAGTTGTGGGCGGCTCTTTTGCTGCGCACCCACCCGTTGATCGGTCACTCTCGATAGGGACGCCCTACCGGTTCGGGGATACCTGGCACGGTTTCAGATCACAACTGACCGGGCTCCACCTTTTGTGCGTACGGCATTCCAGCCGGACCGCTCGCGGACTCCGGCGAGAGCACCTCGAGCACGGCCGACCCGGACGTGATGGCGCGCCCACCGTTCCCCTCATCGTGGATCAGCATACGGACGCCGACCAGACCGCCCGGCGCGTCGTAGGCGGTTCCGTCGACCCGAAAGGGCCCGACCTTGCCGCGCGCGAGGAACATCACGTGCCAGCTCCGGACCTGCAGGCGTCGCGTCCCGGCCCGTTCTGCCGCGAGGTCCACGGCGGCCGCCTCGAGGACGACGTGCTGGGGCCCGATGTGCAGCGCGGCGTCGGGGGAGGCGAACTCGACGCTGAGCTCGGGCAAGAGCCAGTGGCCGTCGTCACGCCGGGACGCGCCGAACACCTGCCAGAGCGGTGGCAGGTCCGGAGAGTCTTCGATCTCGAGCTTGGCGTCGTCCACGTCCATCCGCTCGAGGCCCTCGGGCGGTGCGCCGATGCTGGCGCCCTGCCCGTCGATGAACGCGATGACGCGGTCGCGGTCGTCCGCGTCCACGATGAGGCAGCGCCCGTAGCCCATGGTGCGGCCCTGGTGGATGAGCCCCGAGTCACGGACCTCGATCGTCTGTACGTCGAATCCGGGATCGAGGATCTGCACGGTCGCGATCACGGGATTCGGGACTGCGTCCAGGTCGGCCTGGCAGCCTTCCGGCGACGAGATGGCCAGTGGGGCCGCCATGATCCCGCCGGCCTCGTTGCGCATGTCGTGGCGGATCCGCACCGTGCTGTCCTCGGGTCCGAGATTCATGGACGAGTGGTTGCGGCCGATGTAGCGGTAGCTCAGCAGTCCGCTCCAGCGCCGCCGGAGCTCCTCTCGATATGCCTCGGGGTCGCCGGCCAACTCACGGATGTCGCGCATGTCGTTGTCCTCCCCGGCGCTCAGATGGCCTCGTACTCGACGGTCACTGTCTCGCCCGACGGGAGGGATTGGCAAGTCAGGATCCAGCCCTCCGCCACCTCCTCGGGGGTGAGCGCGTTGTTGGCCCGCATGCTGACGGTGCCCTCCTTGAGGAACGCCATACACGTCGCGCAGTTCCCGGCCTCGCACGAGAAGGGCGGCCGGAGCCCGCCGCGGCGCGCCGTCTCGAGCACCGTGTCGCCCGCTTGGTACTTGACCACCGTTTTCTTGCCCCCCAGGATCACCGTCACCTGCTCGGGCAGGTCCGCACTTCGAGCCTCCCCGTTCGTGGTGGCCGCAGCCTCCTTCTCCTGCTGTTCGACGAGGAATCGCTCGATGAACATGCGCTCGGGCGCGACCCCGATCTCGAGCAGCACCTTCTCGACGAGGTCCATGAAGGGGCCGGGGCCGCAGATGTAGCAGTCGGCCTCACCGGCATCGGTGGCGGCGAAGGCACGTACCTCGTCCTCCGTGAGGAAGCCGGCGCCCGAGTCGTCGTGGTGCCGCACGTCCAGCCGGCCGGGATACCGGTCGCTCAGCACGACCAACCCGGCGCCGAAGATCACCGAGTCGCGGTCGCGGTTGGCGTAGAGGAGCCGGACCGAGCGCCGCGTGGTCACGAGCACGTGCTTCGCGATCGACATCACGGGCGTGATACCGCTGCCGCCGCAGAACGCCACCAGCGGCCGCTGGTTGTCCTGAGGGCAGAACACCCCCGCGGGCTTGGTCACCTCGACGACGTCGCCCACGCCGAGATGGTCGAGGAACCAGTTCGAGACGAGCCCGCCGGCGACCCGTTTGACCGTCACGGTGAGGTCGGGGTCCGTCTCGGGTGCCGAGGACATGGAGTACGAGCGCAGCTGCTCCTCCCCGCCGAGCTGCACCCGGAACGTGCAGAACTGGCCAGGCCGGTACCCGAACGTCTCCCGCAGCTCGTCGGGCACCTCGAGCACGAAGGAGCTGGCGTCGCGCGTCTCGCGCACCACGTCCTTGATCCGCAGTGTGTGGTATCCGTGTTCCCGCAGGACGGGGCTGTGGTCGGTCACCGCACTGCGCCCAGGCCCGAGGTCAGGCGGGCGTCGGCCAGGCCACCGATTTCGTCTCGAGGTACTGGTCGAACCCGGCGAGACCGTTCTGCCGCCCGATCCCGCTGTGCTTGTAGCCGCCGAAGGGGATGTCCGGCTGGCCGATCGGCATGCCGCCGTTCACAGCCAGGCTCCCGGTGCGGACGCGCTCGGCCACCGCCAGCGCCCGGTCGAGGGAGCCGGAGAAGACGCCGCCCGAGAGCCCGTAGACGCTGTCGTTGGCGATCCGCACCGCGTCGTCGTCGTCCTCGTAAGGGATGGCCACGAGCACCGGCCCGAAGATCTCCTCCTGCGCGATCGTCATGGCGTTGTCCACGTCGGTGAACAGCGTCGGTTCCACGAACCATCCCTTGGGCAGGTCGGCCGGGCGCCCGCCACCCATCGCGAGCGTGGCACCCTCCTCCAGGCCCTTGGCGATGTAGCCGAGCACCCGGTCCCGCTGCTTGGCCGAGACGACCGGGCCCATCAGGACGTCGGGTCGCTGCGGGTCCCCGTAGGCGACGGAGGAGAGGGTCGCCTTGAGGATCTCCACCCCCTCGTCGTAGCGCGAGAGCGGCAGCAGCATCCGCGTCTGGATGGCGCAGCCCTGGCCCGCGTGGAAGCACACCGCGACGCCGGACGGGACCGAGCTGGCGAAGTCCGCGTCGTCGAGCACGATCGTGGCCGACTTCCCGCCGAGCTCGAGGAACACTCGCTTGAGGGTGGGGGCGCCCTTCTCCATGATGCGCTTGCCGACGCGGGTCGAACCGGTGAACGAGATCAGGTCGACCTTGGGCGACAGCGTCAACTCTTCGCCGACGAGATGGTCCGACGAGGTGACCACGTTGAGGGCGCCGGGTGGGAAGTCGGTCTGCTCGGCCACCAGCCGGCCCAGCCGCGTCGCGTTCCACGGTGTGTCCGGCGCCGGCTTGAGCACCACCGTGTTGCCGGTGGCCAACGCTTGCCCGAGCTTGTTCAGCGTCACCTCCACCGGGAAGTTCCACGGCACGATGGCGCCGACGACGCCGACCGGCTCCTTCCAGACCTGCCGCGTGTTGGCAGTGCCGCGACGGTCGACCACGTCGGACAGTCCGATCCGCCACGGATACTCGTCGATGAGCTTGGCGGGGTAGCGCAGTGCACCCTCGAGCGGGATGTCGAGCTGGTTGGCGTGCGTGGTGAGGCGCGGGCAGCCCACCTCGAGGATCAACTCCTCGCGCAGCTCCTCCTGCTCCTTCTCGAGCGCGTCCTGCAGCTGGGCCAGGCAGTCCTTGCGCCGGTCACGGTTGGTCGACCAATCCGTCTCGTCGAAGGCGCGGCGCGCGGCGTCGATGGCCCGGTGCATCTCGGCCGCCGATGCATCTGCCACCGGGCCGAGCACCTCTTCGGTCGCCGGGTTCACGTTGTCGAACGTCCGGCCCGAGTCGGCCTCGATCAGCTCGCCGTCGACGAGCATCCTCCCTTCGTGGCCGGTCGCTGCGGTCATCGCGCATCCCTCTCAACCCGGGCTCTCTCACCAGGCGGAAACCTAGTTATCAGAATCGGATAGAAGCATAATCGACCCGCCAGAGGCCTTCACCGCCGGCGGACCGGGTCTCAGAGCGGCAAGGACGCGGGCAGCGTCCCCGTGGCCAGGACCTCTTCGCCGACCCGGCGCGTGAGCACGCTGCCGGCTCCGAGCAGCTGGTCGAGCACGATCGTCCGGCGGACGAAGCGATGGAGGTCGTGCTCCGTGGTGAAGCCGATGCCGGCGAGGACCTGCTGGCAGTGGCGCGCCACCGTGCGGCCGGACTTTCCGGCCAGGGCCTTGGCCATGGCGGCGATGGTGTGGTCGGGCTGCGGCTCGGCCCACGCGGCGGCGAGCAGTGCGTCGGCCCCGTCGAGGGCGACGAGGCTCTCGGCCAGGCGGTGCCGCACCGCCTGGAAGGAGGCGATGGGCCGGCCGAACTGGATCCGCTCGAGCGCGTGCCGACGCGCCAGCTCGAGCATCGTGCGCCCGGCCCCGACGAGCTCGTGACCGAGGGCGAGCTGTCCGACCGCCAATGCGGCGGCCCAGTCCGAAGCGACCGGACCGCTGAGTGCAGCCGGGTCCAGGTGGGCCGACACCTCGACGAGGCCGAGCGCCGGATCGAGGCCGTGCGTCGGCTCGAACTTCAACGACGAGACGGGCACACGGAAGGACTCGCCGGAACCCGATGCCACGACGACGGCGGTGTCGCGGCGGCCAAGCGTTGCCGTCCCGAGGCCGCGGACCGCGACGTGCGCGCCCTCGGCGTGGCCGGGAGCGGCCGTCGTGCGCAGAGGCGGCAGGACGACGGCCGCCGCGTCCACCTCGGGGAGCCCCAGGGCGGCGGCCAACAGCTGGTCGAGGGCGGATGACGTCGCGTTCGCCCTGCCTTGCGCCTCGAAGAGCACCGCGACCGCGCTGGCGCGGTTCGCGGCCAGGGCCTCGGTCCAGCCCAGCTCCGCGAGCGCGTCGTCGAGGTCCGGCCCGCTGCCGCGCTCGGTGGCGCGCCGGATACCGTCCTTGAAGAGCTCGAGCTCTGCGGCGTCCACTACTCGCCGCCCCTCAACGGTCCGCTCCGAGGTCGAGGAGCCGACGGGCGATGATGTTGCGCTGGATCTCGGCGCTGCCGCCGTAGATGCTGGCGGCCCGCGAGTAGAGGAACTCGGCGCGCCACCGTGCGCTCGCCGGGTCGTCACCGAGCGCGACGTCCGGCCCGAGGCCCTCAGCCACGAGATCGAAGACGGCCTGCTCGGCGGTGGCCAGCAACACCTTGTCGACCGAGGTCTCGGGACCCAGCGGCTGGCCCGCCGCGAGACGGTGCTGCGTGGCGCGCGACCGAGCCCGGAAGGCCCAGAGGATCTCGGTCACCTCGCCCACGGCCGACGGGTCGAGGGAGCCCTCCGGCGCGGAAGTGACCAGCCGGGAGAGGCGCCGCTGCAGATAGGCGGCGCGGTCCCACAGCGCCGTGCTCCGCTCGTATGGCAGCAGGTCCATGGCGATCGACCAGCCGCCGCCCACTTCGCCGAGGACGCGATCGGCCGGGACGAAGACGTCGTCGTAGAAGACCTCGCAGAACTCGGGGGAGCCGTGCATCGTCTCGATGGGCCGCACGGTGATACCGGGGCTGTCCATGTCGACGAAGAACGCGGTGATGCCGCGGTGGGCCGACTCCGGCGTGCCGGTTCGCGTGAGCAGGACACAGCGCTGCGCGTACTGCGCCAGGCTGGTCCAGACCTTCTGCCCGCTGACCAGCCAACCGCCGTCGGCGCGCGTGGCGCGGCAGGCGAGGGAGCCCAGATTGCTGCCGGTCCCGGGCTCCGAGAAGCCCTGGCACCAGATCTCGTCGCCTCGCAGCAGCCGCGGCACCATGGCGGCTGCCAGCTCGGCGGGCGCGTAGTCGATCATCGTGGGGGCCAGCACCTCGGGCATGGAGTAGATGCCGGGCTCCACGAGTTCACGCGCGATGAGCGCCTCGCCGAGGTAGGCGCGCTGCAGGCTGGACCCGCCGAGCCCGCCCACCCGCTCGGGCCAGCCGAGGCGGGTGAAGCCCGCGTCGAAGGCGAGGCGCATGACCTTGCGCAGCTGCGCCATCTGCAGGTCGAGGGTCCCGATGCCCTCGAACTCGGGGGCGAGGACTGCCTGGTTGTCGTCGAGCCAGCGGTCGAGCTTGGCCTTGAACTCGGGGAGCTCCATGTGCCGGCGCGTCAGTCGGTGGCCCTCTGCGGTTCGGATGCGTCCGCGGCCCCGGACGTGGTCGGCGCCGGCCGGGTCGGGTCGTGCGCTTTGCCCGAGTCCCGGGCACCGCTGCGCCGCAGGAAGGTCATCTTCCGGGACTGCAACCGCCAGCCGTGGTCCGTCCTTCGGTAGGTGTCCGTGTACCAGCCGATGCGCATGTCGTGGGTGGTCTGGTCTACGAAGCACAGCGTCTGCGACCCGGAGCCGGTTCCCGCGTCGCGGTCGAGCTGAACGACCGGGGTCCCCGTGATGAACAGGCCCTTGGGGGCGGCCGCGACGAGGTTCGGGAAGTCCTCGAGCGTGTAGGTGTCGCCGAAGGCGCTGTAGCTCCCCTCGGGCGCGAAGGTGTCCATGACGGCCTCGACGTCGTCCTGGGTCATGCCGAGGGCGTAGCGGGCGAGCACCTGCTGGAGCTCGATCACATCGGCGATCTCCCCCGCGTCCACGCCCGGCACGATAACAGCATTCTCCGAATACGTAATTGGTCGTGCGGCATCCGGTCGAAGGTGTGCCGGACCTCCGGGCAGCGCGGCCGGGCCGACGCCGGCCCGTCGTCGGAATGGGCTTGCAGAAAAATTTCACATCGGCTTTGGCCTGGGGGAGAGTCCTGCTCTCGGCTAGGGGGAACCGGATACACTGGGCCCGATGACGGCCGCTGACACCCCCTCGACGCCCGCGTCGGACGCACCGATGCGCCGCAGGGACCTCGCCGTCGCCCGCTCCCTCGACTCGGCCCGGGTCCGCAGCGAGGGCCGGGTCCAGCGGTTCCTCGACGCCGGCTTCGAGCTTCTCTCAAGCGCCGAATCCGGGCGGGACTTCACGGTCCAAGAGGTCGTCGACCGCTCCGGGCAGTCGCTCCGCAGCTTCTACCAGTACTTCGCCGGCAAGCACGAGTTGCTGCTCGCACTTTTCGACGAGGCGATCCGCTCGACGGCCGAGCGACTCGAGGAGCAGCTGGCCAAGGAGTCCACCGCAGCGGACCGGCTTCGCTGCTTCGTGACCGAGTACTACCGCATGTGCCTCCCGGGGCCAAAGGGGCGCACGTCCAAGAACAACCCGACGCCCGTGCTGGCCGAGTTCTGCCACCAGCTGCTCACGGCGCACCACGAAGAGGCGTCGCGGGCGTTCGTCCCACTTGTCACGCTGCTCGAGAAGACGCTGAAAGAGGCGGCCGAGGCGGGGGTCGTACGGCCCGGCCACGAGGGCGAGGATACTGCCGGCATCATCTTGTCCACCATCATGTTCAACGCCGCTTACGCGCCGACGATCAGCGGCGCCGAACCGCATCAAGCGGCACGCGCCGCCGACGAGATGTGGCAGTTCGTCGCGGGCGGGATCTTGGCGGGCGCCAGGCCCTGACGGCCTCGCGCCGCCGGACGGCCCGCAGCGATCGTCAGCTCTTCGCGCGCAGGGTCGGGGCGATCGCGGCCAGGAAGGCGCGGGTGCGTTCGGCCGACGCCTTGATCTCCTCCCGGCCCTCGCCGAGCGGAACGATCCTCGCGTTGAGGTCGGTGACGCCCGCGTCGGCGAAACTGCGCAGGCGTTTCTCCATGGTGGCCTCACTGCCGCAGATCAGGACGTCGCCGATGCTCCGGGCGTCGCCGTGCTCCATCAGCCGGGCGTAGTTAGGTGAGTCCACGACCTCGCTGAGGGTACGGTTCGTCCGCTCCACGGCGGCGTCGATCTCGTCGTCGCGGCACAGGCAGACGGGCACGCCGGCCATCACCCGCGGGGCCACGCGGCCCCCCGCCTCCGCCGCCTCGGTGATCCGGGGGACCACGTGCGACGCAATCGTCCGCTCGTCGGCCAACCACAGGACGGTCCCCGCGGCTCGCTCGCCGGCCAGCTTCAACATGGCCGGACCGAGCGCCGCGATCATGACGGGCGTCGGCGTCAGGTCCGTGACGTCGAGCGGGGTGCGGATGTGGAACAGCTCGTTGTCCACCTCGACCCGGCCCGGTCCGGCAAGGGCCTGGTCGAGGACGTCGAGGTAGCAGCGCATGGTCGTGACCTGGCGCTCGTAGGGGAGGCCCAGCATGTCCGCGATGATCCAGTGGTGCGAGACACCGAGCCCGAGCGTGAAGCGGCCGTCGCATACGGCCTGGTTCGAGAGCGCCTGCTGGGCGAGCACCACGGGGTGACGGGACTGGACCGGCACGACCGACGTCCCGACCTCTATCCGCGACGTCGCGGCGCCGAGCAGCGTGGCTGCCGTCATCACGTCGAACTCGTCTGGGATCTGAGGCGTCCAGACGGTGTCGAGCCCCGCCTCGTCGGCCCAGCGGGCGTCGGCTTGCAGCTTCTCCACCTTCGTGGCGTAGCGACCCCGGTCCGCACTGACCTGCAGTCCCATCCGCATGACTGCGCTCCTCTCAGTCCTCTTGGTCAGTCCGCATTGTCACTCCGCTTGACGTGGAATCGGCCGGCGTGGAAGTGGTCGGTGTGGAAGTCGGTGTGGAAGTCGGTGTGGAAATGACATTCTCACCAACGGTATAGCATGCTATCGCTGGGCGCTAGGGAGACTTGACGACACGCGGGGAGGCAGCGCGAGTGGCAGCGGGACGGTCGGAGGTGAGCCGGGTCGCGGTGGTGACGGGCGGCGGGTCGGGGATGGGCCGGGCCATCTGCCGGCACCTGGCCGAGGACGGGCGCAGGGTGGCCGTGCTCGACGTGAACGACGAGGCCGCCGGGCGTGTCGCCAAAGAGCTCGAGGCCGATGGATTCGAGGCCGTCGGGGCCCACGTCGACGTGAGCGACCGCCCGGCGGTCGATGCCGCGCTCGACGAGGTACGGCGAGCGCTCGGGCCGGTCGAGATCATGGTCACGAGCGCCGGCATCGAGCGCTTCGAGGACTTCCTCGAGGTGAGCGCCGTGGACTGGGACCGGATGATCGCGGTGAACCTGACCGGGACCTTCCACTGCCTGCAGGCGGCGGTGCCCGACATGGTGGCGGCGGGCTGGGGGCGCATCGTGACCATCTCGTCGTCGAGCGCCCAGTCGGGCACGACCCGGATGTCGTCCTACGTCTCGTCCAAGGGGGGCGTCATCGGGCTGACGAAGGCGCTCGCCGTGGAGTTCGCGCCCAAGGGCATCACCGTGAACACCATCCCGCCCGGCTTCATCGACACCCCGATGATGCGGCGGTCCGTCGAATTGGGCGTCGTCGCCGACATGGACGCACTCATCGCGCGGACGCCGGTGCGTCGGGCCGGCACGCCCGACGACATCGCGGCCGCGTGCGCGTTCCTGTGTTCGGAGCACGCCGGCTACATCACGGGCCAGCTCATCGGCGTCAACGGCGGCTGGTATCTCTGAGCACGCGAGGATGAGCGGCGACCAGCCGACCCGGTAACGGCCGGGGCCGGCCGAGCCCGACGACACAGAGCGAGAGAGGAGCTTGGAATGAGCGACGTGACCGTGTTGAAGGCCGAGCGCTGGGCCGACGTCGAAGCCGGCGAGGTGCGCGGGCCCGGGGTCGTCGTCGTCGAGGGCAATCAGATCGTCGCGGTGAACCCTCGTGAGCTGCCCGACGGGGCGGCCGAGCTGGATCTGGGCGACGTGACGCTCGTGCCCGGTCTGATGGACATGGAGCTCAACATGCTCATCGGCGGACCGGGCGGACCCGATGGTCTGCCCGACCCGATGCACGGAGTGAAGGACTCGCCGGTGTACCGCACCCTGCGCGGCGCGGTGAACTGCCGGACGACCCTGATGGCGGGCTTCACCACCGTGCGCAACTTGGGGCTCATGGTCTACACCGCGGGCTTCCTGCTCGACGTCGACCTGGCTCGCGCCGTCGACCAAGGTTGGTTCCCCGGCCCGCGCATCATGCCGGCCGGTCACGCCATCACGCCGACCGGAGGCCACCTCGACCCGACCATGTTCCAGGGGCTGGCACCCGGGATCATGCCCCAGAGCGTGGAGCAGGGGATCGCCAACGGCGTGCCCGAGGTCCGCAAGGCAGTCCGCTATCAGATCAAGTACGGCGTGAAGCTCATCAAGATCTCGGCCTCCGGCGGCGTCATGTCGTTCTCCAGCGTGGCCGGTTGCCAGCAGTATTCGGACGAGGAGTTGGCCGCCATCGTCGACGAGGCCCACCGCAACGACCTGCGCGTCGCCGCGCACGCCCACGGCGATGCCGGCATCCGGGCCTGCATCCGCGCGGGAGTCGACTGCATCGAGCACGGGTCGCTGGCCACCGACGACACGGTGAAGTTGATGGCCGAGACCGGAACGTTCCTCGTCGGCACGACCGCGCTGGCCGACCACATGGCGGTGGATCGCATCCACCCGATCCTTCAGAAGAAGGCGGCCGACATCTTCCCGCAGGCCCGCCGCATGTTCGGCAAGGCGCTCGAGGCCGGCGTCAAGATCGCCTGCGGCTCCGACGCTCCGGCCATCCCGCACGGCACCCAGGCCGACGAGCTGATCGCCATGGTCGACCGCGGGATGACCCCGATGCAGGCGCTGCAGGCGGCGACAGTGACCAGTGCAGAGCTCATCGAGCGCGAGCACGACCTCGGCCGTCTGGCACCGGGCTACTTGGCCGATGTCATCGCGGTGCCGGGCGATCCGTCGAAGGACATCAAGGTCACGAAGGACGTGTGCTTCGTCATGAAGGACGGCGACATCTACAAGGGCGCGTGACGGGCGCCCCCGGGACCGGATCGGGAGGGACCATGGGAGAGAGCGACCCCCTCGCGGCGGCGCGTGCCCTACGCCGGGCCGTGCTCGGAGACGCCTACGTCGACGGCCAGGCCGCCGACCCCGACCCCGTCCTGCGCGAATTCCAGGAATACCTCACCTCCATGGCCTGGGGGGTGTGGGCCCGGGGTGGCGCGCTCAGCACGCGGGACCGGAGCCTCCTGGTGCTGGCCATGACCGCTGCGCTGGGGCGGATGGACGAGTTCCGTCTGCACGCCGGGGCCAGCGCACGGGCCGGTGTCACGCCCGCGGAAGTGGACGAGCTCTTGTTCCAGATCGCGGCCTATTGCGGGGCGCCCGCGGGGCTGTCGGCCAAGCGTGCGCTGCAATCGGTGCGTGCCGAGCAGGACCAAGGGTGACCGCGCTGCGGGTCGGCGTCGTCGGACTCGGCAACATGGGCAGCGTCCTCGCCGCCAACCTGGTCGGCTCCGGCTTCGAGGTGGTGACGCACGACGTGGCCGGTCCCGGACGCAATCCCGCCGACGCGACGTTCGTCGAGACGATCGGCGACCTGGCGCGCGCCGCCGGCGTCGCGGTGCTGAGCCTGCCCGATGGCGGAGCGACCGAGCAGGTGGCCCGCGCCATCGGCCGGACGGAGGGACGGCACACGGCGCACGTCGTCGACACCTCGACCATCGGCGTCGCGGCTGCCCGGGTCGTCGAGGGGCTGCTGTCCGCCGAGGGGGTCGGCTACGTCGACGCACCCGTGTCGGGCGGCGTCGCCGGCGCGCGGGCGCGCACCCTGTCGGTGATGTACGCGGGAGCCGCGTCCGCGTGCGAGGCGGTCGAGCCGGTGCTGGCCGGCCTGAGCGACCGGCGCCGCCGGGTGGGCGACGCCCCCGGCATGGCGCAGGCGCTCAAATTGGCGAACAACTTCCTGTCCGCCTCCGCCTTGGCGGCCACGAGTGAGGCGGTGGCGTTCGGTTCCGCGTTGGGGCTGGAGATGGACGTGATGCTCGACGTGCTCAATGCGTCGAGTGGGCAGAGCCAGGCCACGACCGACAAGTTCCCGAACCACGTGCTCACGGGCCGCTACGCCGCCGGGTTCGCCAACACCTTGATGGCGAAGGATCTCCACCTGTACCTCGCGGCGGTCGACGCGCTGAGTTCGCCCTCGGTGCTGGGGCCCGTCACCGCAGCCGCGTGGGACAGCTTCGCCGCCGCTCAGCCCGGGGCCGACTTCACCCGCATCTACCCCTTTGTCGAGGGCCATGCCGGTCGGCCGGGAGTTGACCGGTCCTGAGACCGGCTGCTAAGCAAGTGCTCAGCATCTGCTGAGCACCTGCTCAGCGCTACGCTCAGCTGAACTTGTCAGCGCAATTCGTGAGCGTCTTCAGCGCAGTTGGAGCGCACAGGGGGTGTCCATGACCGACTACGACTCGGTTGACTTCTTTTCGGAAACGTCCCTCCTCGAGGACCCCTACCCGTATTTCGACTATCTCCGGGCGCGCTGCCCGGTCCAGCCCACCGCGCACCACGGCGTGGTGGCCGTATCCGGCTACGAGGAGGCATCGGAGGTCTACCTGAACAATCAGGACTTCTCCTCGTGCAACTCGGTGGTCGGCCCGTTCGCCACCTTCCCGGTGCCGCTCGAAGGCGACGACGTCAGCGACGTCATCGACGGGCATCGGGAGGCCCTGCCGATGTACGAGCACATGGTCACGATGGACCCGCCCGAGCACACCCGCGAGCGTGCGCTCATCATGCGGCTGCTGACGCCGAAGCGGCTCAAGGAGAACGAGGCGTTCATGTGGCGCCTGGCCGACACGCAGATCGACGAGTTCATCGGCGCCGGTCGCTGCGAGTTCATCAGCGCCTACTCACAACCGTTCGCCATGCTCGTGGTGGCGGACGTGCTCGGGGTCCCCGAGTCCGACCACGAGCGCTTCCGACAGGGCTTCGGGCTCGGAGGGACACCGGGCAAGATCGGCGCCGAGGCGAAGGGCATGACGAGCAACGCGCTCGGCTGGCTCGACGACTGGTTCGAGCAGTACGTCGAGGACAGGCGGCGCAGGCCAGCGGACGACGTGCTCACCAACCTCGCGCTGGCGACCTATCCCGACGGCTCGACGCCCCCGGTCACCAACGTCGTGCGGACGGCGACCTTCCTCTTCGCCGCCGGCCAGGAGACCACGGCCCGGCTGTTGGGCGTGGCGCTGAAGTACCTGTGCGAGTACCCCGAGCTCCAGGACGAGCTGCGCGCGCATCGCGACCGCATCCCGGGCTTCATCGAGGAGGCCCTCCGCATCGAGAGCCCGGTCAAGGCGGACTTCCGCCTGGCCCGGCGCAACGTCAACGTCGCCGGTGTGGACATCTCCGCCGGCACGCCGGTCATGCTGCTCAACGGTGCGGCGAATCGCGACCCGCGGCTCTTCGAGTGCCCGGCGGAATTCCGGGTCGACCGGCCCAACGCCAAGGTGCACATCGCGTTCGGGCGGGGCGTCCACGCCTGCCCGGGAGGGCCGCTGGCCCGGGCGGAGGGCCGCGTGAGCATCGAGCGCATCCTCGACCGCCTGCGCGACATCCGGCTGTCGGACGAGCATCATGGCCCGCCGTCCCAGCGTCACTTCAGTTACGAACCCACCTGGGTCCTGCGCGGGCTGCACGAGCTGCATATCGAGTTCACCCCGGCCGAGGTGACCAAGTGAGCCCCCGCGTCGCCGTAGTCACCGGAGCGGGCTCGGGCATCGGCCTCGGCATTGCTCGGCGGCTGGCGGCGGACGGACACGCGGTCGCCCTGCTCGATCTCGACGGCGACGGCGTGCAGAAGGCGTCGGCCGAGCTCTCCGAGCAGGGGCACACCGCCTCGGGCTACGAGGTCGACGTCGCCGACCGCGGTGCGATCGAGCGCGTCTATTCCTCGGTCGGGCAGGATCTCGGTCCGGTCACCATCGTCGTCACCAGCGCAGGGATCGAGGCGTTCGACCCGATCACCGAGGTCACCCCGGAGAAATGGGACCGTGTGCTCGCCGTGAACCTGACCGGCACGTTCACCTGCGTCCAGCTGGCCGTGCCCGACATGATCGCGGCGGGGTGGGGGCGCATCGTCACCATCTCGTCGTCGAGCGCCCAGTCCGGGGCCCCGAACATGACGCACTACGTGGCCTCAAAGGGCGGGGTCATCGGGCTCACCAAGGCGTTCGCCCGGGAGTTGGCGCGCCACGGCATCACCGCCAACACCATCCCGCCGACCATCGTGGACACCCCGATGGCGCGCAAGGGCGAGGCCGGCGGGCACGTCCCGAGCATGGAGACGATGGGCAAGATGGTCCCCCTCGGCCGGGCCGGGACACCCGACGACATCGCCGGCGCCTGCTCCTATCTGTGCTCCGAAGAGGGGGGCTACGTCACCGGCCAGGTGATCGGGGTCAACGGAGGGATGTACATCTGAGGGGGCACCAGTGAGCACGACGGCGCGCCGGATCGGCGCCGAGACCTCGAAGACACGCGGCGCCCTGCTCGATGCCGCGGAGAAGCTGATGCTCGAGGAGGGCTACGCGGCGGTCACCTCGCGTCGCCTCGCCGCCCGCGCCGGGCTGAAGCCGCAGCTCGTCCACTACTACTTCCGGACGATGGACGACCTGTTCCTGGCGCTGTACCGACGCCGGGCGGACCAGGCGCTGGAGCGCCAGGCCCGCGCCCTTTCCTCCGACCAGCCGCTGTGGTCGCTGTGGGACCTGAGCCGCGACCCCCGTGGGACGGCGCTGACCATGGAGTTCACGGCCCTGGCCAATCACCGCAAGGCCATTCGGGCCGAGCTCTCGGTCTCGGCCGAGCGCTACCGGGGCGGGTTGCTCGAGTGCTTCCGCTCCGTGCTGGCGCGCTACGAGATCGACGCGGAGGAGTACCCGCCCATCGTGTGCGCCGTGCTGTTGACGAGTGTGTCCACGCTCCTGGTCATCGAGCAGGCGACGCTGGGCATGTCCAGCGGGCACGCCGAGACGGTCGACTTCGTCGAAGGCCTCATCGGCCGGGTCGAGGGGGACCGCCGCAGCCCGGAGCCCGACGTAGCATCGGTGCTCCCGATCCGTCCGGAGGAAAGGCAGCATTGATGCGCGTCGTCGTCGATTTCGACCAGTGTGAGAGCAACGCCCTGTGCATGGGCATCCTCCCCGAGGTCTTCGAGGTGCGCGACGACGACTTCCTCTACGTCCTGAACGAGAACCCTCCCGAGGAACTGCGCGACAAGCTCATGGAAGCCGTGCGGTCCTGCCCGAAGAACGCGATCTCCATCGAGGACTGAGCCGGTCCCGACCGCGGCGGCGGTGCGCGCCGCCGCGGCGGACTGGTCAGGAAGAGGCGGTGGTCGTCCCCGGGATGTCCGTGCCACACGTCGGCGAGGCCGACGCCGGCGACGAACCCGTTCTTCTCGGCGAGCATGTACCAGCCACACGCCTTCGGCAGGTCGTGGCCGAAGATCGTGGCGTAGTCGATCGACTGGGGTAGCAGCCCGTTGCCGTTGTAGCTCTTCAGGTTGCGCAGCGCGTGGATGACCCCCGCCTGGGTCGGGTTCTTCCCGGCGGATTCGAGGCCCTTGATCATGAGGTCGGCGCCCATCCACGACTCGTATTGGCTGAAGTTCGGGAACTCACTGCTCGTGAAGTGCTCGTACTTCTCGAGGGCGGACTTCATCTGCGCGGTCCCGGCGTTGGGCAGCTGGAAGGGTCGGAACTCCGAATCGAAGTAGCCCCCCTGCACCGAGCTCCAGGCGGTCGAGTTGATCAGGCTCGGCTCGAAGCCGGTCGGGAAGACCACGACCTTGGGCTTGACACCCTCTTGCTTGAGCGACTCGGCCAGGGCGAAGTTCGAGTTGTCGTCGAGGCCCGCATAGAACGCGTTGCAGCCCTTCTGCTTCGCGACCAGTGCCGGCGTGCCCATGGCCACCGAGCCGAAGGGGATGGTGGTGTCGAGCTGCCCGACCTTGCCGCCGGCCCGCTGGAACGAGTCGGCCGTGCCCACGGCCGAGCGCGTCGATGAGGGCGAGATCCCGTAGCCGTACGAACAGAGGACCGTTCCCCCGTGCTGCCGCAGGAACGTGCCGATGGCGCTGTTCACCGGGTACTTGGGGTCCACGCTCCCCGCATCGCTTGCGAACATGTTCGTGTACGGCTGCGTCCCCCACTCGGGGCCGTCGAAGAACCCGCCGGTGACCGGGACACCCTTTTGCTGCGGGTACTTCGCCGCCAGGAAGAAGAGCGGGCTGGTCGACACGATCCCGAAGGCCCCCTTGGACAGCGCGTCCTGGACCGCCGTCGAGATGGCGGTGGGGCTGGTCTGGTCATCGAGGACGATTCCCACCAGCTTGTGCCCGTGGACGCCGCCCTCGGCGTTCTGCAACGCGATGCGCGCCTTGAACCCGGCCGGCGCCTGGCTGAATTCCGAAGAACCCGGCCCCGTGAGGGACGTGATCATGGCGAGCGTGATCGGCGCGCCCGAAGTCGCGGCGCCGGCCGTTCCGGCCAGCGCCGCGCTGGCGCCGGCGGTCGCGCCGCCGGCCATGACCGCGGCCAGTCCGAGGCGCGCCAGCGGCCGGCGTGCCCGATCGCCCCAAGTGCTCTTGCGTCCCCCCACGTGCATGCGAGTCCACCCCCTAGTGGTGTCGCTTCCCTTTTGCGACGCCCATGGCCTACACCCAAACGTTCCCGCCATGGGCGTCAGGCGGCCGCGACCTGGAGCAACGCGTCGGCCGTCTTCACCGGCTCGGTGATCATCAGGTCGTGCCCGGTGTCGATGTCCCAGAGCCGGCCCTCGGCGCGGGCCCGTGCCATCTGCTCGCGGTCCCGTGTCGCCAGGGTCGAGGTGCAGACGATGTGGAAGCGGGGGATCGCCCACAGCGAGCCCTCGTCGCCGAGCCTGAGCGGCTGTTCGAAGCACTTCCACGGGTGGGGCGTCAGCCGCTCCGCCATCCAGGCCAGGTCGGCCGGGTCCGTCACCCCGTAGAGCAGGCCGGCGTCGGGACCGGGCAGCAGCACCAGCTCGATGCCGTCGACGACCTCTCCCATCGGCCGCACCGCGTTGATCACCGGCCCCGCCACGTCGACGAGCGACTGGCCGTTGACCGGCGTCGCGGCGTCCAGGTAGACGAGGCGACCGACGCGGTCCGCCTCCCGGTCGGCGACACCCGTGATCACCATGCCCCCGTAGCTGTGCCCGACGAGGATGACGTCGCGCAGGTCCTCGAAGCGCAGCACGGCGGCAACGTCGGCGACGTGGCGGTCGAGGTCGACCCGGTCGTCCAACAGGTGCGACCGTTCCCCGAGCCCGGTCAGGGTGGGGGTGTGCACCTCGTGGCCCTCGGCGCGGAGGATGCGGGCCACCCGCTGGTAGCACCAGCCGCCGTGCCCACCGCCGTGGACCAGCACGAAGGTCGCCATGGCCGTCACCTCCTTCCCGGCCGGGCGTCGCCGGCACGCTCGATCGGCCTCGTCGTTGGCCTCGTGGTTGGCCCCGCCGGGCCACCAGGGTATAATATTGACGTCGATGTTGAAAAGGCGCAGCAGCTGAGTCACGCACAGCGTGACCGCGGACGCACGGAGGTGGCCATGACCAAGGACGTAGTCGACTTTCCCGTCTTCGACGCGGACAACCACATGTACGAGACGACGGACGCCTTCACCAAATTCCTCCCTGCCGAGTACGACGGGCTGATCAAGTACGTGCAGGTGAACGGGCGTACGAAGATCGCCGTCCGCAACGTCATCTCCGACTACATCCCGAACCCGACCTTCGAGGTGGTGGGCCGGCCCGGCGCACAGGAGCAGTACTTCAAGGAGGGCAACCCCGAGGGCAAGTCGCGCCGCGAGATGATCGGCAAGGCGATGCGTTCGCCCGAGGGGTTCTTCGCCCCCGAGCCGCGGCTGAAGATCATGGACGAGCTCGGCCTCGACCGGGCGCTCATGTGGCCGACGCTGGCCAGCCTGCTCGAGGAGCGCCTGGCCGACGACCCGAAGGCCACCCACGCTGTCGTGCACGCGCTGAACCAGTGGATGCACGAGCACTGGACGTTCAACTACGAGGGACGCATCTTCCCCGCGCCGATCATCACGCTCCCCATCGTCGACGAGGCGATCAAGGAGCTCGAGTGGGTCGTCGAGCGCGGTGCGAAGGTCGTCCTCATCCGCCCGGCCCCGGTGCCCGGGTATGAGGGCCGCCGATCGTTCGCGCTGCCCGAGTTCGACCCGTTCTGGGCCCGGGTCGCCGAGTTCGACGTCGCCGTCGGCATGCACGCGTCCGACGACGGGCTCACCCGCTACTACAACGACTGGAACGGGACTCACGGCGGCGAGCTCCTCCCGTTTGCCGGCGGGAAGTCCGCCTTCTCGGACATCGCCCACACGCAGAGCCGGGGGATCTTCGACACGGTCGCCTCGCTCATCGGGCACGGGTTGCTCACCCGCTTCCCCACACTGCGGGTCCTGCCGGTCGAGAACGGGTCCGCCTGGGTGCGCCCGATCGTCGAGGCCCTCACGCACTCCTACGAGCGCGAGCCCTCCCTCTACGACGAGGACCCGCTCATGGTGCTCAAGCGCAACATCTGGGTCCACCCCTTCCACGAGGACGACCCCATCGGGCTGATCGATTTGATCGGGGCCGACCGCGTCGTGTTCGGGTCCGACTACCCGCACATCGAGGGGATGTCCGAGCCGCTCACCTACGTGAAGGAGCTCGACGGCCTGCCCCACGACGACGTGGCCAAGGTGATGGGCGGCAACCTGGCCGACGCGATGAAGGTCCCGTTCGCCGCCTGAGCCGCGGGCCGGCTCAGGTCGACACGATGGCGACGCCGGCCGTGCCCGGCGCGCCGTACAGCTGGCTGTAGCCGACGCGCGGCGACCCGGGGACCTGGCGCTCACCGGCGGCGCCGCGCAGCTGGAGCACCAGCTCGTGGATCTGCCGCAGGCCCGACGCGCCGATCGGCTCCCCGTTGGCGATGAGGCCGCCGTCCGTGTTGACGGGGAGCGACCCGCCGATCTCGCTGGCGCCCTCGGCCAGCAGGGCCTCTTGCTCACCGTCCTTGCAGAAGCCGTTCTCGGCCATGTGGATGACCTCGGCGCCGGCGTCGGTGTCCTGCAGCTGGACGACGTCGACGTCTTCGGGACCGAGGCCGGCGATCTCGTACGCCGCCCGCGACGCGTCCACCGTCGGCGCGTCGGCGCGTTCGAGCGGGAGCCAGGGGCTGTGCACCTCGAAGGCGCCGAGGCGCCGGGTGCGCACCACGGATGCCCGGAGGTAGATCGGCGCCGAGGTGTAGCGGTGCGCCACCTCGGCCCGGCACAGGACCACGGCCGCGGCGCCCTCGTCGGGCGAGCAGAACATGTACTGGGTCAGCGGGTCGTTGACCATCTGCGAGGAGAGGATCTGCTCTTCGGAGAGCGCCTGGCGGCGGAAGGCGTTCGGGTTCAGCGCGCCGTTTCGGTAGTTCTTCGCCGCGACCTTGGCCAACGTCGGGGGCGTGATGCCGAAGTCGTGCATGTAGCGCTGGATCTTCATGGCGAAGAACTTCGGGGTGAGGAACAGACCGGTCTCGCCGTACCAGCTCGGCACGCCGTAGTCGACGGGGTCGGCGGCGAACGCGCCCGGGAGATGCTTGTCCATGCCGATCGCCATGCCGAGCTCGAAATCGCCGAGGCGCAGCGTGTTGGCCGCCTGCGTGAGCGCGCTGGCGGCGGTGGCGCAGCCGTTGTAGACGTCGGTGAAGGGCAGCCCGGTCGGTCCCAGGAAATTGACCACCGCATCGGGGTTGTCCACCTCGTAGCTCCCGCCGAACGCGAATTGCACGTCCTTCCACGTGATGCCGGCGTCCGCCAGCGCGAGGCGGCTGGCCTTCGCCGCCATCTCGATGGCGGACATCCCGGGGAACCGGCCGAAGGGGTGGAGGCCCACTCCGATGATGGCGACGTCGTCCATGAGCCTCAACCTTCCTGAACCGGGGCGAACGCGTACGTGAGCACCTCGGTGCCGTCCTCGTCGGTGGTGAACGGCACGACCGACAACTCCATCGGCATGCCGATGCGCAGGTCCTGGTCGACGTCTCCCGCTATCCGGGCCTCGATACGGCCCTCGGGCAACTCGATGAAGCCGACACCGAACGGCACGAACTCGGCGGCCGGCTCGCGGCCGGCGTAGGGCGGGTTCTTCGGCTGGAAGCGCTGGCGCGTCCAGGTCCACAGCGTCCCCGCCCGCGACAACAGGGTCGGGGTGACGGCGTCACTCCCGCAGCTCGGGCAGCCGTCCTGGGCGGGAAAGGTGACGAACGCGCACTCGTCGCAGCGCGAGGCGCGCACCCGGGGCTCGTCGGACGGCCACTCGAAGAGTCCCTCTGCGACACTGCGTTGAGGTGCCATGGGCGTTCTCCCATCACGAGAATGCTCATCTCGGTTTCGAAGCGTCAGAGTAGCAGAAGGTCCTCAGCCGCCCATCTTGCGGAAGTCCCAGCTCACGATCTTGGCCGGGGTGACCCGGAGCCAGGCGTGGCGCCCGTCGTGGTGGACCCGCCCGCCGGCGTACTTGTCGGCGAACAGCCGCTCGGGCTCCTCGAGCGCGGGCACCGGCTCGCCCGTCCGCGGCACCTCACCGACCACCTCGGCGGCGCCCCGTAGCTCGACCCCGCGCAGCTCGGAGAACGGGCCACCCGCATCGACGATCACGCTCACGCGGTTGTCCCGCTGCAGGTCGGCCCAGCGCTGGCTCCGGACGATGGAGGTCAGCCAGAGCGCGGCACCGTCCCACGCGAACCACAGGGGCGTGACGTGCGGCGAGCCGTCGCGGCCGACGCTCGCCACGCGGCAGGTGCGCTCGGCGGCCAGAAAGTCGTCCCGTTCGGCGTCGCTCATGGCGAGCGCGGCGCCCCGACGCTGACCCTTCATCGAGAACCGTGCCCGCCTCGGCCTACGCGTCGAAGGTGCGCGTCGTGGCGGCGACGCACAAGCGGTTCTCGTTCCCCTCGTCCCGCACCTCGACGCGGCCGAGCCCGTGACGCACCTCGGCCGATGCGACGGCGGGACCGATGCGGACCGGCTGCAGGTAGCGCAGGTCGAGGGACGCCAGGCTGGCGCCGGGCGAAGACAGCGACAGCACCGCCTCCTCTGCGGCCAGGGCGATGAGGCCGCCGTTGATCGTGTTCGACGCGTTCAGGACCTCGTCGGAGTGTGCGAGGACCGCTACGCCGGGCTCGCGACGCTCGATGCCGACGCGCTCGGCGAACGGCACGGCCAATCGCGGGCCGGTGGCGAGAGGGGAGCGGATGCCGAGCGGCGGGATCCGGAGGCGCTCGTCGGGCGCCGCCATGAACGACGCCGCGGCGAACCCGAACGGCTCACCGTCCTCGCCCAGGAAGTCGACGCCGGCGACGAAGACGGAACGACCCGACTTGATCACCCTGCCCTCCCCGCGCACACGGCCGGCCTCCGGGGCGGGCGCGTACAGATGCACGTCGAGCTCGAGCGTGACGGGGACACGCGGCCCCACGGTCTGGACGGCGAGATAGCCCGCGACCACGTCCGCCCACGCCGCCAGGATGGACGTGCGCAGGTGCGCCGTCCCCGGCGTGTGCATCTCGGGGTAGACGACGGCCGATCCGGTCATCCGGCCGTCCGTGTCCTCGGCGGGCAGGACGTCCCAACCGAGCTCCTGGAGCACGTGGCGTCGCGCCGGCGCCTCTTCGTCCTCAGCCGTCGTCGTCATTCCTCTCCTGGGTTTCCGGCGCGTGCACGCCGGCGCCTACATCCGGCCGAGCAGGAACCCCGCGGCTGCCGCGGCCGGCGGGTAGGACTCGGTGATGCCCGAGCTGATGTAGCCGACGTCGCTGACCAAGGTCTGGCCCGAGATGGCCGCGGCGGCGTCGCTGCAGAGGAACACGAGCGGGTAGGCCTGCTCGAGGGGCGTGGACGCCTCGATGCCCGTGTCCTCGCGGTAGTCGGCCCCGAAACCCAGCCACATCTCCGCGTTGGCCTGCGCCAGCGGCGTGTCCGTCGGTCCGGGGCAGATGGCGTTGATCCGGATGCCCTGCTTGAGCAGCGGGTAGGCCTGGCGCGCCACGTAGCCGCAGACCGCCTGCTTGGAGTGGAAGTAGTCGGCCCAGCCGTGCTCAATCGCCCAGGCCGACGCCGAGTCGAAGTCCGGGGTGTCGAGGTACTCCTTCACCTGCTCCCAGCTGGCCTCCCAGCCCAGGCCGGCCGCCGAAGAGATGAACCCGATGGCCGAGCCCTTCGGCAGCATCCCGCCCGCCAGCATCCGATCGATCAGGTGCCGGTGCCCGGCGAAGTTGATCTTCTCGATGTTGGGCGTCCCGTCGGCCACGCCCGCGCACGCCATCAGTGCGTGGACCGGGCCGCCGCACTCGTCGACCGCGGCGTCGATCGAGGCCTTGTCGGCGAGGCTCATCTGAATGGCCTTCGCCCCGGCCAGTTTCACGTCGGCGTAGTCCATCACCACGACCTCGGCGCCGGCGTCGAGGGCCAGCTCGGCCGCCGCGGCGCCCATGCCGGTGGCCCCGCCGACCACCAGGACCCGCTTGCCGTCGTAACGGAATGCATCGAACAGTGACATGTGTGGTGTCCTCCTGACGGACCCTGATTGGCCCTGACTAACCGACGATCGAGCGGACCTTGAGGTCGATGATGGTATCCCAGTCGATCCCAAGTTCTTCGAGGATGGCGTCGCCGTGCTCGTTGAATTCGGGCGACCGGCCTGCCGGTGCCGGTTCGCCGCCGAACTGGATGGGCGCAGCCACGAGCTTGAACGGCGCGCCGCTCGCGGTCGCGCAGTCCTGGATGTAGCCGTTGGCCGCGACCTGCGGGTCGACCGTCGCCGCCTCGAGGGTGTCCTGGACGACGCACCACTGTCCCGTGAAGTCTGCGAGCCGCTCACGCCACTCGCCCAGGGTGCGCTCGGCGAACGCAGCCTCCATCAACGCCTGCGCGTCCAACGTGTGCTCCATCAGGGCGTCGTGGCCTTCGAAGCGGGGGTCGGTGCCGGCTTCAGGACGGCCAACGAGGGAGCAGAGCTCGGCCCAGTACCGGCTGGCCTGGAGGCAGCAGAGGGAGAGCTGGCGCTCGTCCTTCGTCTTGAAGTTGCGCACCAATGGGTTGAGGCGCGGTGAGTTGGAGGGAGGCCCCTGCCACGGCTGGTTCAGCAGCAGCGAGACCGCGTAGGCCTGCCCCATCGCCCACATGCCCGAGCTGAGGAGTGACACGTCGACCGTGGTGGCCTCGCCGGTGCGCTCGCGGTGGAACAAAGCGCCCATGATCCCGCCCGCGATGGTCATGGCGCCGATGGAGTCGCCGAAGCCCGGCCCCGGCGGAGCAGGCATGAACCCCTCCATGTCCGCCGGCTTCACGCCCAACGCCACCCCGGGCCGGTACCAGAAGGAGAGCGAGTCGTACGAGCCCTTGTCGGCGTCGGGACCACGCTCGCCCTGGCCTGTGCCGGCGACGTAGATGATGTTCGGGTTGGCGGCACGGAGGTCGCCCACCTCTATGTTGAGCTTCTTGCGGACCCGAGGCAGCTTGTTGGTGAGGAAGACGTCGCAGCTCTCGGCCAGCTTGTAGAGGAGGTCGACGCCTTCGGGAGTGCCGAGGTCCAGCGCCAGGCTGCGCTTGCCGCGGTTCGAGTGCTCCATGAGCGGATGGACGTCGCCGGTCATCGGCATCACGCCCGTCGAGGCCAGACCCCGCATGGCGTCGCCCCGCTCGGCCGGCTCGATCTTGATGATCTCGGCGCCCCAGTCGGCCAGCAGCGCGGTGGCCGCCGGCACGAAGGTCTGCTCCGCCACCTCGAGGACACGGACGCCCTTCATGACTTCGGTCGCGCTCACCGCGTCCCTCCCTGTGCTTCTGACATCGACGTCGATATTAGCCCGCTCCGTGGGCACGCTCTCCAGGCCCGACCTCCACGACCACCTTGCCGACCGCAGTGCCGTCGGCCACGTGGCGCAGGGCCGCTCCGGCCTCGGCCAGGGAGAAGGTCGCACCGATCAGAGGGGCGGCCCGGCCCGTGACCAGGAGGTCGAGCAGCTCGCGGTCGTTGCGCGCCATCTCTTCGGACCGGTAGCGGGCCCAGTCGCCGAATTGGAAGCCGAGGATCTGGCATCCCTTCAGCAGGACCAAATTGAGAGGAACCCGGGGGATGGAGCCCGAGGCGTAGCCCACGGTGACGAAGCGGCCCCCGAAGTGCAGGGCGCGCAGGGCCGGCTCGGCCAGCTCGCCCCCGACCGGGTCGACGACGACGTCCGCCCCGCCCGGCAGCGCGTCGCGCAGGGCCTGGCGCAGGTCGCCGGCCCGGTGGTCGATCAGCCGCGTCGCCCCCAGGGCCCGGGCCGCCTCGAGCTTCTCGGGCGTCGACGCCACCGCGGTGACGGTGGCGCCGAGCACGGCGCCCAGCTGCACCGCGGCCGAGCCCACGCCGCCACCGGCACCGAGTACGACGAGCTCCTCTCCCTGGCGCAGCCGGGCCACCGAACGCAGCACGTGGTACGCGGTGCGGTAGGCCACGCCGAAGGCGGCGGCCGTGCGGTCTGGCACCCCGTCGGGGATCCGCATGAGGTTCGTCGGCGCCACGACGATCTCCTCGGCGAAGGCGCCCACGATGGTCGAGCCGAAGACGCGGTCACCCAATGAGAGGCCGTCTGCGCCCTCTCCGAGCTCGACCACCGTGCCCGCGTATTCGCTGCCCAAAATGAAGGGCGTGGGCACTGAGACCTGGTACGTGTTCGCAACGACGAGCACGTCGGGGAAGTTGACCGCCCCGACGTGTATGCGCACCCGCACCTGGCCCGGTCGAATCGGCGGCTCGGGCACGTCGGCCAGCTCCACGACCTCTGGTCCCCCGTAGGTGGGGACGAGCGCGGCACGCATGGACAGCGATCGCGGACGCGGAGCTCAGCTCGCGCCCGGCGCGGCCACCACGTCGTAGTCGGTCGACTCGGCCAGGTCGGCGGCCGACTGCATGAGCTCGAGCACGATCGGCCCGAACGCCTGCAACTTCTCGTCGTCGCCGGCGCGCTGGTAGCCCTGCTCGAGCACCACGGCCAGCTTCCATTTGGCCAGGATGCAGTAGTAGTCGATGTCGTCGACCTGGCGTCCCGACGTCGCGGCGTAGTGCGCCAGGATCGCGTCGCGCGAGGGCATGCCGGTCATGTCGACGTATCCGCCGGCGCGGTCCTCGTCGTCCGACGTGTCGTCGGGCCACGAATGCACGACCCAACCGAGGTCCAGTTTCGGGTCGCCCACGGTGCCCATCTCCCAGTCCACGATGGCGGCGAGGCGCGCCGGCGCACCGTGGCAGAACATGACGTTGGCGAACTGATAGTCGCCGTGCATCAGGCCGGGGACGTAGTCGAGGGGTCGGTGGGCCCGCAGCCACGACGCCGCCTCCTCGAAGCCCGGCAGGTCGCGTCCCTTGATCCGCTCCAAGAACGCGGTCCAGCGGTCGACCTGGCGCTCGTGGAACCCGTCGGGCCGACCCAGGTCGGCCAGGCCCTTGGCCTGCCAGTCCACTTTGGACAGCAGCCCGATGCCCTCCACCAGCTGGAAGCCCAGCCCACGACGCTCGTCGAGGTCCGCGTCGAAGGGCGCCGGCCATTGGCGACGGGTCGACATGGGCGACCAGCCGTCCACGAAACCCATCAGGTAGAAGGTGCGGCCGAGCACGGACGGGTCGGTGCACACGGCGATGGCCTCGGTGTGGGGCACGTCGGTGCCGTCGAGAGCCTCGATGATCCGCCACTCCCGCACGATCCCCTCGTCGCGCGGCGCCGGCGCGCTCGGCGGCGGGATGCGCATGGCGCAGTGGAGGTCGCCCCGCCGCAGCTCGTAGATCTCGTTCTGGCTGCCCCCGGAGATGTAGCCGTGCTCGAGCGGCGCCCCGACGCCGAGGCCCTGGGTGTCGAGCCAGGCGGTGAGATTGTCCACGTCGGCGATCTTCGGTGCGTCGCCGACGGGCCACTCCGTCTCCGACGCGGCCTCGGCGCTCACAGGTTCGCCACCTCCGCCTCGAGATACTCGGCGAACTTGGCCCGGGCCGCCTCCTGCTTCTTGGGCAGCCATTGGGTCGGCCAAATCTCGTCGTCGCTCGCCTGGTAGTCGCGCAGGACCTGGCGCGCCACCGTCACCTTGTGGACCTCGGTGGGGCCGTCGGCCAGTCCCATGACGCCCGCGCCGTGGATCATGCCGAAGAACGGCATCTCGTTGGTCGTCCCGAGCGCACCGTGCACCTGCATGGCCCGCCAAGCGATGTCGTGGAGCACCGTTGGCATGACGACCTTGGCCGTGGCGATGTCCTTGCGGACCCGCTTGTAGTCGTTGTACTTGTCGATCTCCCACGCCGTGTAGAGCACGAACAGCCGGAACTGCACGAGCTGCGCGTAGGAGTCGGCGATGTAGCCCTGGACGAACTGCTTGTCGGCGAGCAGGCTGCCCTGGGTCTCGCGGCTGAGGGCTCGCTCGCACATCATGTCGATCGCCTTCTGGGCCATGCCGATCGTCCGCATGGCGTGGTGGATGCGCCCACCGCCCAATCGCGTCTGAGCGATCACGAAGGCCTGGCCGTCGCCGCCGAGCAGCGCGTCCTCGGAGACGCGCACGTCCTCGTAGTGGATGAGCGCGTGCGACCCCTCACCGACGGGCTCGCCGTACAGGCCGACATTGCGGACGATGTTGACGCCCGGGGTGTCGGTCGGCACGAGGAACATCGACATGCCCTTGTAGGGGCTGATGTCGGGGTTCGTCACCGCCATCACGATGAGGAACGACGCCGTCTTGGCGTTGGAGGAGAAGAACTTCCAACCGTTGATGACCCACTCGTCACCGTCCTTGACCGCCCGCGTCTTGAAGAGCGTGGGGTCGGCCCCGGCGTGGGGCTCGGTCATGGAGTAGCTCGAGAAGCACTCGCCGTCGAGCAGGGGCTGCAGGTAGCGCTTCTTCTGTTCGTCCGTGCCGTAGTGGGCGATGATCTCGGCGTTGCCCGTGTCGGGAGCCTGGCACCCGAAGACGATGGGTGCCCACGACGAGCGGCCGAGGATCTCGTTCAACAGTGCGAGCTTCAACTGGCCGAACCCCTGGCCGCCGAGCTCGGTCCCGAGGTGGGTGGCCCACAGCCCGTGGCGGCGCACCTCCTCCTTCAACGGGTCGACGGCCTCGCGCCGCTTGCCCTCGAGCGGCGTGAATTGCAGGTGCGGGAAGACCAGGTCGAGTGGCTCGACCTCCTCCCGCACGAACTGGTCGGCCCAGTCCAACTTCTTCTGGTACTCGGGATCGGTCTCGAAGTCCCACGCCATGGCGCCCTCCCTCGGTCGGTGGGTCCAGAATATGATTCTGGATATCAAGAATCCAATTTCTGACCAAGAGGCCGGGCGGCCGCCCCGTACCGCCCGGACCGCTGCCGGCGTGCCTGCGCCCGACGTCACCGGCCGCATCGTCCGGCGCTCCCTGGCCAAGCGGGAGGACGAGTACGCCGGTGAGGTGCGGCGCCTGCTCGATGCGGCGCTCGAGGTCATGCACCGCTGCGGCACGTCGTCGCGCCCGCGCGTCGCCGACATCGTCGCCGTCGCCGGCTTGTCCAACGACGCCTTCTACCGTCACTTCCGCTCCAAGGACGACCTGGTCAACGCGCTGTTGGAGGATGGCGCCGAGCGCCTGCGCGGCTACCTCGCCCACCAGATGGCCAAGGCCCGGACCCCCGAGGCGCAGGTCCGCCGTTGGGTCGAGGGCGTGCTGGCCCAGGCCGATGGCGACGTCGCGGCCGCCACCCTGGCCGTGCTGTGGAACGGGAGCAGCGCCGACGGCGGCCAGGCCGCAGGACGCCATTTCGCCGCCGCCCCCCTCGCCTCCCTGTTGCGCGAGCCGTTGGCGGCGCTCGGCAGCGACGCCCCCGACCTCGATGCGGCCCTCGCCGCGCACGCCACGCTCGGCACGCTCTCGGACCTCCTCTGGCGCGGCGTCGAGCCGAGCCGCACCGACGTCGACCGCGTGACCGGGTTCTGCGCGCCGCGCCGTACGGTCCTGACGACCACGACCGGCCGGCGCCCGGAGACTCGTCGGCCCCTCAGTCCGTCCCCACACCGCGCGGCTTGCGCGCCCGGTCCGCTCGCGGCCGCCGGTGACCTCTCCTTAGCCCTTCCAGAATTGCTCGGGCACCCAGCGCGGCGCCCGCTTCTCCATGAACGCCGCCATGCCTTCGCGCGGCTCGGAGGACTCGTCGAGGGCCCAGAACATCGTCTGGTAGTCGATCAGCCCGTAGCGCTCGTTGAGCATGCGCTTGGTGTGCGTGCGGGCGTCGGGAGGGGTCTGGAGGATCTCGCCGACCACCTCGAGCGCGGCCTCGCGTAGCCGGTCGTGCGGGACGACGCGCGCGATCAGACCGATGCGCTGGGCTTCCGCGGCGTCGAAGCGCCGGCCTGTCAGCAGGAGGTCGCGCGCCACCGCCACGCCCACGTGCGCCGGCAGGACGGCGGCGTAGGTGGCGTCGGGGATGCCGCGCAGAAGCTCGGGCACCCGGAACGTGGCGCGGTCGCTGGCCACGCAGACATCCGACAGCGCGGCGATGAGCAGCCCGCCCGCCTGGCAGATGCCGTTCACCGCCGACACGACCGGCGCTCGGCTGTCCCGGATGGTCAGGAACGGGAGGATGTCGTGGCCGATGTTCGGGGTCGGTTCGTCGCCCTCCTGCCGACGCCCTCCCAGGTCCCCGCCGGGGGCGAACACGTCCCCGGTCCCGGTGATGATCAGCGCGGCCAGGTCCGGGTCCTGGTTGACGACGTGGACAGCCCGCTTGATGCCGAAGTACATGGCGGGGGTCAGCGCATTACGTGCTTCGGGCCGGTCGATGACGCACCAGGCGACCGCGCCCTCGCGTTCGAAGCGAAGCCCGGCCGCGCCCAGCTCCAGTGCCATACGTCCCTCCCGCGTGTCCGGCGTGCGCACGGACACTAGTAGCCGCCTCCGCGGGTGAGCCCCGCCGACGCGGGCGTTGCGGCTACTGTGCCGGCGACACGCCCACACGCATGGGGCAATGAGAGGGGGGTGCGAGCGGTGTCCAGAGACCTGTGGCGTCACACGTCGGCGGCGCAGCGCGTTCGTCTGCACCGGATCGTCATGGCGTGGGCCGTCCTGTCCGCGTCCACGGTCATGCTCGTCGCCACCTCGCTCGCGCCCGACGTCGCACGAGCCGGCGCCACCGATGCGTCAGTCAAGGCGTCCGTGCCTTCGCCTACGGTGCAGGGGCCGATCCTGCCCGCGAGTGGGATCTCCTTCCTCGGCTCGACGCTGTTCTCGCTGTCGCAGGTGGGATACGAGGAGTCCGAGTACTTCCTCTCTGGGACGGCGAGCGCATACACGAGCAAGACCCCGCTGACCAAGAACGGCGAGTGGCACGTGACATCCGCGAGCACGGCGCCCTACACGACCCGGGTCGTCGTCTACCGGCCCATCAATCCGAAGAAGTTCGACGGCACCGTCGATGTCGAGTGGCTGAACGTCACCGGAGGGGTCGACGCCGCCGCCGCCTGGCTGACCGGGCACGCGGAGATGGTGCGCGCCGGCATGGCCTATGTCGGCGTGGACGCGCAGGCCGGCGGGATCAATGGCGTGCCCGGCTCGGTCGCCACGGCTGACGGCGCGGGTGGAATCAAGCAGACGGACCCGGCGCGGTACGCCGCGCTGAACCATCCCGGCGACAGCTACTCCTACAGCATCTTCGAACAGGCCGGCGAGGCCGTGCACACCTCGGCGGCCAAGCTGCTCGCCGGCCTCACGCCGAAGCGGGTCCTGGCGATCGGGGAGTCCCAATCGGCGTTCTATCTCACGACCTACGTCGACGCCATCCAGCCTCTGTCGGTCGGTGTGTACGACGGATACCTGATCTACAGCCGGGGCAACGACGGCGGGGACCTGTCACAGTCGCCGCAACTCACCATCGCCACGCCGAACCCGACTTACATCCGCACGGATCTCCATGTGCCCGTGATGCTCTTCGAGACCGAGGCCGACCTGTTGCTCCTCGGCTACGTCGAGGCCCGACAACCGCCCACGACCTACATCAGGGAGTGGGAGACCGCCGGCACGGCGCACGACGACACCTACGGCCTGCTCTACTCACGTTCGGACAACCTGACCGGGGCGGCCGACGTCCAGGCGTTCGACTCCATGCTCAATCCGCCCAAGGACCCGATTCCGGGCATCGTCGACTGCGAAGCGCCGATCAACGCGGGCTCGCACACCTACGAGTTGCGGGCGGCGATCGCGGCCATCGAGAACTGGGTGCGCACGGGCAACCCGCCGCCACAGTCGCCGCGCCTGGATGTCAACGCGAGCAAGACGGCCTTCGTCACCGATGCCAGCGGCAACGCGCTGGGCGGCATCCGAACGCCGCAGGTCGTCGCCGCGGTCGCCAAGCTGTCGGGTATCGGCCAACCGGGCTCCTCGCCGGCGCCGAGCAAGCCCGTGGCCCAGCAGACGACGTCGTCGAGTTCCGCCGTGGGCGCCGGGGTCCTCTGCAGCATCTTCGGGACGACGGTGCCGTTCAGCGCGTCGCAGCTGGCGCAGCTGTACCCGACCCACGCCGACTTCCTGAAGAAATGGGACGCGGCGACCGCGGCCGAGGTGCGCGAGGGTTATCTCCTGGCCCCCGACGCCCGCACGCTGGACAAGGCAGCAGCGGCGTCGACCGTCGGTGGCTGAGACATCATGAACTCGGGGCAGGCACAGGAGGCCGTGGGCAAAGTGAACGTGCGAGAACTGCTGGATCCCGAGCTGCGCCCGATCCTCGGCGCGTTCGAGCTGCCGCCGATCGACGCACAGGGGATCGCGACGATCCGCAACACCCCGTTCCCCGGGGCGAGGCTGTCCAATGCCGTCGTGCGCACCGAACACGTCGTCCCCGGCGACCCACCGGTCCCCGTCCGCGTCCACCGTCCGGCCGGGGTGGACGGCGCGCTCCCGGCCATCGTGACCGTCCACGGCGGCGGCTACGTCATCGGCTCCTACGACATGGACGACACACTGCACGACGAGTGGGGCCCCGAACTCAACACGGTGGGCATTTCGGTGGAGTACCGGCTTGCACCCGAGACGCCCTACCCCGGACCGCTCGAGGACTGCTACGCCGCGCTGCGCTGGACGCACGAGCACGCGGACGAGCTCGGCGTCGACCGGACGCGCGTGGGTGTCTACGGACTGAGCGCCGGCGGGGGTTTGGCCTCGGGATTGGCCCTCTTGGCGCGCGACCGTGGAGAGTTCCCGCTGGCCTTTCAATTGCTCGATTGCCCCATGCTCGACGATCGGCAGGCCACCGCCTCGCTCGGCGCGACCGGCCTCTACGTGTGGGATGCCCAGTCCAACGACTTCGGTTGGCGGTCCTACCTCGGCGACCTCTACGGGTCGGACGAGATCCCGCCCTACGCCTCGGCGGCCCGGGCCACCGACCTCGCGGGTCTCCCGCCGACGTGCGTCGTCGTCGGATCGATCGACGGCTTCCGCGACGAGGACGCCGACTACGCCCTGCGGCTCAACCGGGCCGGTGTGCCGTGCGAACTGCACGTGATCGCGGGGCTGCCGCACGCCTATCAGATGGCGCCCGACGCCGAGGCCGTACGGCTCGCGGACCACTGCAAGGAGGCCTGGCTGGCGCGCCAGCTCAGGCAACTCGGCGCGGACTGAGGCGGGCGAGTCCCTCAGAGCCTGCCGGCGCCGCCGCTGCGCGCGCGGATCATGGCGTCCTGGACGAAGGACGCCGCCAGTTGCCCGTCGGCCCGGAAGATCTCGCCCCGCCCGTAGCTGCGGCCGTGCCCGGCGTAGGTGGCGCGCTGTTCGAGCAGGTGCCACTCGGCGGCCGGGCAGCGCTCGTGGTAGGTCAGCGTGTGGCTCAGCACGCCGGTCGAGAGCGTCTGGTGGGCCTGGGCCTGGCCCACGCCGGCGTGGGGCCGCATGGCCGTGCCGATGAGGAAGCCGTCCGTCGAGTACGCCACGAGGGCCTGGTCGGTGGCGGGGTCGTCGGGGGCACCCGCGAAGCGGACCCAGACGTCGAGCTCGGGCGGCCCCACCTGCTCGGGATCGCTGATGTCGACGTTCCCGACGATGCCGAGCTCCCACGCCCCCTCGCCCCGGACGTGGCCGGCCACGTCGTCGGGGCTCGAAGTGGATCGACGGGCGTCCGCGTGACGGATCACGTCGTCCTCCTTGGCGCTCAAGAGCAGGAGGGAGCGGGTCACGAGCTGGTCGCCCTGGCTGATCGTCACCGTGCTGCTGGCGACGGAGCGTCCGCTGTGCATGCGCTCGACCGCGACGTCGAGCGGAGCCTCGTGCGACGCGCCGCGGGCGAACACCGTGTGGATCGTCTTGACCGCCTTCCCCTCCTGGCCGGCCAACCCCGCCATCACGGACTGGCCGAGCAATTGGCCGCCGAACACCACGCCGTGCGCCGAGGGCAGGTTGGTGGCGCGGTAGCGGTCGTCGCCGACCGGCTCGAGGGTGAGGGCGGCGAGGAATTCCTCGATCGTGGCCATCGGGCCTCCTTCTCCTCCGGGCTCTGGTCCTCTGCGTGGTGGTCCTCGGAATCCAGGCGCTCCCAATCCACGCGGCCCGGACCTGGTCCGGTGGTCCACGGCCTGCCCTCCGGGAGCCGGCCGTGGCGGAACGACGAGGCCGGTACCTTGGCGGACAGGCGCCAGTGGCGTCAATTTTGATGACGACGTCAAAGTCAGATACCCTCGAAATCGGCGTCCCAGCCACGGGGGCTCGCAGCGTTCGAGCCCCGGCGGGACAGCCGTGCCCTCGTGGGGTGGTGGATCCGAGCGACGAGAGGAAGAGGACGTGACCGAGGCAGTGAAGGTCAACCCGGAGCAGCGGATGCTCATCGACGGGAAGCTCGTCGAGGCCGACTCGGGCAAGACGTTCGCCAACGTCAACCCGGCGAACGAAGAGGTGCTCGGTGAGGTAGCCGACGCCACCGCGGCCGAGATGCAGCGGGCCATCGACGCGGCGCGCCGGTCCTTCGACGAGACCGACTGGGCCACCAACCACGCGCTGCGCAAGCGGTGTCTCGAGCAGCTGCACGAGGCGCTGCAGGCCGAGCAAGAGCAGCTGCGCGAGCAGCTCATCCTCGAGGTGGGCTGCCCGACCATGACCACGCACGGCCCGCAACTCGACGCGCCGCTGTCCGAAGCGCTGGCGTGGCCGGCCAAAGAGATCGACGACTTCGAGTGGGAGACCGTGCTGCCCGACGCCGTGAGCATCACGGGCTCCGTCGACTCCCGGCGGATCTGGCACGAGCCGGTCGGCGTCGTCGGCGCGATCGTGCCGTGGAACTTCCCGGTCGAGGTGACGCTGCACAAGGTCGGACAGGCCCTCGCGACCGGGAACACCGTCATCGTCAAGCCCGCGCCGGACACGCCGTGGAACGCCACCTTCCTCGGGCGCCTGATCGCCGAGAAGACCGACATCCCGGCCGGCGTCATCAACGTCGTGACGTCGTCGGACCACCTGGTGGGCGAGGAGCTCACGTTGTCGCCCAAGGTCGACATGATCTCGTTCACCGGCTCGACGGCGGTGGGGCGCCGGATCATGGAGAAGGGCGCCGCCACCATGAAGCGGGTCTTCCTCGAGCTCGGGGGCAAGTCGGCGACCATCGTCCTCGAGGACGCCGACCTGGGTCTGGCCGCGATGATGGGGATGGGCTCCTGCTTCCACGCGGGCCAGGGCTGCGCCATCCAGACCCGGATGCTGCTGCCGCGCTCGCGCTACGAAGAGGGCGTCGAGCAACTCAAAGGCCTCTTTGCGGCCGTGCCCTACGGCGAGCCGCACCGCGAGGACGTGATCATGGGCCCGCTCATCTCGGCCAAGCAGCGCGAGCGCGTGCTCGGCTACATCGAGAAGGGCAAGGCCGAGGGCGCGACGCTGGCGGTGGGCGGGGGCCGGCCCTCGGGCGACGAGTTCGCCAAGGGCTGGTGGGTCGAGCCGACCCTCTTCACCGACGTCGACAACTCCATGACCATCGCGCAGGAGGAGATCTTCGGCCCGGTGTTGGTCGTGATCCCCTTCGAAGACGAGGACGACGCCGTGCGCATCGCCAACGACAGCGTGTACGGGCTGTCGGGCGGCATCTTCTCGGGATCGCTGGAGCACTCTTTGGCCGTCGCACGGCGCATCCGCACCGGCAGCCTCAGCGTCAACGGCGGGGCGCCCTACGGTCCTGACCTTCCCTTCGGCGGGTTCAAGCACAGCGGCATTGGCCGCCAGAACGGCAAGCCCGGCTTCGAGCAGTACCTCGAGATCAAGTCGGTCGCCTGGCCGGCGGGCTAGGGCTCGGACAGGCCACACCGTGACCCTCACCAGCGACTCGGACGTCTACTACGACCCCTACGACTTCGACATCGACACGGACCCCTACCCGGTCTGGAAACGGCTGCGCGACGAGGCCCCGCTGTACTGGAACGAGAAGTACGAGTTCTTCGCGCTGAGCCGCTACGACGACGTCGACGCCGCGATGCTCGACTGGGCGACGTACACCTCGGGGCGCGGGTCCATCCTCGAGCTGATCAAGGCCAAGGTCGAGATCCCCTCGGGCACGATCCTCTTCGAGGACCCACCGGCCCACAATCTGCACCGCTCGCTGCTCTCCCGCGTGTTCACGCCCAAGAAGATGAACGCGCTCGAGCCACAGGTGCGGGCGTACTGCGCACAGGTGCTCGACCCGCTCGTGGGCGCGGGGGAGTTCGACTTCATCGAGAACCTGGGCGCGTTCATGCCCATGCGGGTCATCGGCATGCTGCTCGGGATCCCCGAGGAGGACCAGACCGCGATCCGCGACCGCCTCGACGAAGGCCTGCGGCTCGAGGAAGGTGAGGAGCCCGAGGTCACCGAGGCCCCCACCGGGCACCACGACGTGTTCGGGGACTACATCGACTGGCGGGCCGAGCACCCCTCGGACGACCTCATGACCGAGCTGCTGAACGCCGAGTTCGACGACGAGACCGGCACGCGGCGCACCCTCACGCGCCCCGAGGTCGTGACGTACGTCGGCCTGCTCGCCGGCGCGGGGAACGAGACGACGACCCGGCTCATCGGCTTCACCGGCGAGGTGCTCGGCCGGCATCCCGACCAGCGCCGGGACCTGGTGGCGGACCGCTCGTTGATCCCGAACGCGATCGAGGAGCTCCTGCGCTACGAGTCGCCCTCGCCGGTGCAGGCGCGCTACGTCGAGCACGACGTCGAGCACTACGGGACCACGGTGCCCGAGGGCAGCGTGATGGTGATCCTCAACGGCTCGGCCAACCGCGACGAGCGCCACTTCGAGAACGGCGACTCCTTCGACATCCACCGAGAGGTCGGCCGGCACCTGGCCTTCGGCTACGGCATCCATCTCTGCCTCGGCGCCGCGCTGGCGCGGCTGGAGGGGCGGATCGCCCTGGACGAGGTGCTCAAGCGCTTCCCGGAGTGGGAGGTCGACCACGACAAGGCTCGGCGCGCCCGCACCTCGACGGTGCGCGGCTGGGAGACGCTGCCGGTGCGTACGCCGTGACCGTTCGTTCGCACCCGGCCCCGGTCGGTTGCCCTGCCCAGAGGAGGAGACGTCGATGAACCTCGAGGACATGATCCTGGTCAGCATCGACGACCACATGATCGAGCCGCCGCACATGTACGAGAACCATGTGCCCAAGAGGTGGCTCGACCAGGCGCCGAAGGTGGTCAACGAGGAGGGCATCGACCAGTGGGTCTTCCAGGGCGAGAAGACCAGCACGTCGTTCGGCATGGCGGCGACGGTGGGGTGGCCCTCGGAGGAGTGGGGCTTCAATCCGGGCACCTACAGCGAGCTGCGCCCCGGTTGCTTCGACGTGCACGAGCGGGTGCGCGACATGAACGCGAACGGCGTGCTGGGCTCCATGTGCTTTCCGACCATGGCGGGCTGGAACGCCCGCACCTTCGCCGAGGCGCGCGACAAGGAGATCGCGCTGGTGATGCTGCAGGCCTACAACGACTGGGCCATCGACGAGTGGTGCGGCACCTACCCGGGCCGGTTCATCCCGCTCGGCATCGTGCCCATGTGGGACGTCGACGCTGCGGTGGCCGAGGTGCGCCGGGTCGCCAAGAAAGGCTGCCGGTCGATCAGCTTCCTCGAGACGCCACACGTCCAGGGGTTCCCGAGCTTCCTCTCGGGCTATTGGGACCCGATGATGGCCGCGCTGAGCGAGGAGCAGATGGTCCTCTCGCTGCACATCGGGGCGGGCTTCGCGGTGATCCGGAGGGCGGAGGAGTCGCCGGTCGACCACCTCATGGTGCTGGCCTGCCAGATCAGCGCCATCACGGCGCAGGACCTGCTGTTCGGCCCCACGCTGCGGCGCTTCCCCGAGTTGAAGGTCGCGCTGTCCGAGGGCGGGATCGGCTGGATCCCCTTCTACTTCGACCGCATCGACCGCCACTACAACAATCAGGGCTGGCTCCACAGCGACTTCGGCGGGAAGCTGCCCTCCGAGGTGTTCCGCGAGCACATCTTGGCCTGCTACATCACCGACCCTTCGGGCCTGTTGCTGCGCGACCGCATCGGCCTCGACAACATCGCCTGGGAGTGCGACTACCCCCACACCGACACGACCTGGCCCGAGTCACCCGAATTCGCGTGGAAGGAATTCCAGGACGCGGCGGTCACCGATCCCGAGATCCACAAGATCACGTGGGAGAACGCGTGCCGTTTCTACGGCTGGGACCCCTTCGCACACACGCCGAAGGACCAGGCCACGGTCGGCGCCCTGCGGGCCGTGGCGCGCGACGTCGACGTCACCCGCATGTCGCGCGCCGAATGGCGCCAGCGCAACGAGGCCGCCGGCATCGGCGCCCTGTGACGGTCAGGGCGCCGCGGGACACCTCATAATGACGGATCACGACATGACGAGTTGGCAGATGACGAGTTGGCAGATGACGAGTTGGCACATGACGAGTTGGGACATGATTGGGCGCACGACGAGCTGGTCCTGCGACGAGGAGGGCCGCGCTCCGCGATGCTGATCACCCCGAGCGAGGAGCAGGAGTTCTTCCGGGCGACCACCGAGCGGTTCCTCGTCGAGCACGCCCCGCCCGACACGCTGCGGCGCCTGCGCGACGACCCGGGTGGGTTCGAGCGGGACTACTGGCGCCGCGGCGCCGAGCTGGGCTGGACCTCCTTGTTGGTGGACGAGGAGCACGGCGGCGGAACCATCAGCGGCGGCGGGCTGGTCGACCTGAGCCTGGTCGCGTACGAATTCGGCCACCACGCGGCACCGGGCCCGCTCACGCCGACCAACGTCGTGGCGTCGGCGCTCAGCGCGCACGGCGCGGCGCGAGACCAGGCCGACGTGCTGGCGGGATTGCTCTCGGGTGAGGCGGTCGCCACCTGGTGCGCACCCGGGCTCGGCGCGCAGCCGGGCCAGTGGCGGACGCGCGTCGAGGTCGAGAGTGCGGGCAACGACCTGGTGCTGCGGGGCGTGGTGCAGCCGGTGGAGCACGCCGGCCAGGCCGACCACCTCCTCGTCACCGGGCGCGACGGTGAAGGCCTGACCCAGGTCCTCGTGCCGGTCACGGCCGACGGGATCTCAGTGGAGCCACTGCAGACGGTGGACCTGACCCGGCGCTTCGGCGCCGTCACCCTCGACGGCGTGCGGGTGGGGGCCGACGCGGTCGTGGGCACACGGGGCGAGGCGTCGCCCGACGTCGCACGGCAACTGCGCATCGCCGTGTCCATCCTGAACGCCGAGGCGGTGGGCGCGATGCAGGCGGCCTTCGACATGACGGTGGAGTGGTCGTTCGACCGCTACTCGTTCGGCCGGCCCCTGGCGTCGTACCAGGCGCTCAAGCACCGCTTTGCCGACATGATGTCGTGGCTCCAGGCGGGCCACGCCATCAGCGACACCGCCTGTGCCGCCGCACAGGACGACGCCGACAACGCGGACGAGCTGGCGAGCGCGGCCAAGGCGTTCATCGGTCCGTACGGCGGCGAGCTCATCCAGGACTGCGTCCAGCTGCACGGGGGGATCGGAGTGACGTTCGACCACGACCTGCACCTGTACCTGCGCCGGCTCACGGTCAACCGCTCGCTGGCCGGGACTCCGAGGCAGCATCTGCGGCGGATCTCCGGCATCGTCGAGGCCCGAGAAGGGGAGGCGGCGTGAGCGTATTGCCGGCGGAGCAGGAGACGGAGACCGAGACCGAAGAGCTGGAAGACCTCGAGAGCTTCCGCCAACGGGCTCGCGCCTTCATCCGGTCCAACCTGGCACCGAGGTCGATCGAGGACATGCGCCTCGACTACAGCGTGGCGGACGAAGAGTCCGAGCTGGCGGCGATCGCCCACGAACGTGAGCTGCAGCGGATGCTCTTCGACGCCGGGCTGGCGGGCCTCTGCTTCCCGCGAGCGTACGGCGGCCAGGGGCTGACGCCCGCTCACCAGAGGGTGCTCAACGAGGAGATCGTGGGGCGCGACTTCCCCTGGAGGATCCAGGTGCCGACGTTCGTGCCCTGCGCGGCGGTGATCCTCGAGTTCGGTACCGAGGAGCAGAAGCTGCGCCACCTCCCGCCCATCCTGCGCGGAGAGGAGCTGTGGATGCAGTTCCTCTCCGAGCCGAGCGGAGGATCCGACGTCGCCGGCGCGCTCACCACCGCGGTGCGCGACGGCGACCAGTGGGTGCTCAACGGGTCGAAGATCTGGACCACCGGCGCCTGGTGGTCGGACTGGGGCCTGTGCCTCGCCCGCACGAACTGGGACGTGCCGAAGCACCGCGGGCTGTCGGTCTTCATGCTTCCCATCCACCAGCCCAACGTCGAGGTGCACCGGATCGAGATGCTCAACGGCTCACGCGAGTTCTGCCAGGAATTCCTGACCGATCTCGTCGTCCCCGACAGCGACCGCGTCGGCGAGGTGGACGACGGGTGGACCGTGGGCACGCGGTGGATGTTCCACGAGCGCATGCTGTTCAACTCGCCCTACGTCAGTCATCCCGTCGGCCTGACGCACGGGAGCATGGACGCCACCTCGGTGTTCACCGTGGCGCTCGAGGCGGGCCTGACGGACGACACCGCGACCCAGGAGATGATCGGCGAGGCGCGCATGCTCGAGCTGGTCAGCGACGCAGTCGGCAAGCGGATCAACGAGAGCATCGCGGCGGGGACGCTGTCGGACCAGGCCGCGGCCATCGTGCGATTGTTCAAGGGGTCGGCCCAGGAGCGGATCCGCACCCTCGGGTTCGAGGTCGCGGGGTCCGCCGGCGCGGCCTGGAGCGGGGAGGGCCCGACGGCCCGGGCGGCGGTGAATTACCTCATCCGCCAGGGCGGCTCGATCGGGGGCGGCACCCTCGAGATGGCCCGCAACGTGGTCGCCGAGCGTGTGCTCGGCATGCCGCGCGAACGCAGCTTGGACAAGGACGTCCCGTTCCGCGACGTCCCGCGCAGCCGCCCGCCATCGGGCTGAGGGTCACAGCAGCGACAGCACCGAGGGGACAGGGAGGAGCAGACCGTGGCGACCGCTACCGTCAACGGGTTGACGTTGGGCTACGAGACGATCGGAGAGGGGCGACCCTGGGTCATCACGCCCGGTGGGCGCTTCACCAAGGAGTCGCCCGGAGTGCGCGAGCTCGCGCAGGCGCTGGCGGCACAGGGCAACCGGGTGCTGATCTGGGACCGGCCGAACTGCGGCGAGTCCGACGTGTGCTTCGAGGGCACCTCCGAGTCCGCCATGCAGGCCGACGCGCTGGTGGCCCTGCTCGAGCACCTCGACATGACGCCCGCCGTGATCATCGGCGGGTCAGGTGGCGCGAGGGTGTCGCTGCTGGCGGCGTCGCGCCATCGCGACGCGGCGGCCGGGCTGGCCATCTGGTGGATCAGCGGCGGCGTCTACGGCTTGCTCACGCTCGCGATGCACTACTGCGGCGGCTCGCTGGCGGCCGCGTGGAACTCGGGCGGCATGGAGGCGGTCGCCGAGTTGGACGAGTGGGCGGAGGTCATCGGTCGCAATCCGGGGAACCGCCGGCGCCTCTTGGACCAGGACCCGAAGGCCTTCATCGCGGCGATGGAGCGCTGGATGATGGCGTACGTCCCGACCGACGACGAGCACATTCCCGGACTGCCCGACGCCGACGCCCGGGCCCTGGACCTCCCGGCGCTCGTGTTCCGCAGCGGGGGCAGCGACGCCCACCACACCCGGGCGACCTCCGAGCTGCTCGCCGAGTTGTTGCCGCAGGCGAAGTTGGTCGAGCCCCCGTGGGGCGACCGCGAGTGGGTGGAGCGCCAGCAGCACCACGACGAGGGGATCTTCGCCCGCTGGCCCCTCCTGGCGCCGCAGCTGCTCGAATGGCAGGCCGACGTCCTCGGCTGACGGGCGGACCGGTGCGGTCGCTTCAACCCTTCCGCGCGGCCGCGGCGCGCGTCTGAGGATTTGCGCTCGCCCGGGGCAGGTCACGCTCGCTCACGTCGAGACCGAGCGCCCGCGCAAAGATGAACGTGAACTGCTCGAGCACGTTGTCGAAGTCGTCGTCGTCGATGATCCTCTCGACCAGCCAGGCCTCGGGAAAACGTCGTGTCATGGAGCCGAGGGCGGCCGCGGTGATGGTGGGGTCCAGTCGCGGGTCGATGACCCCGCGTCGCTGCAGGCTGCGGATGGAGTGCGAGACCTCGTCGAGTCCGACGAGCTGGCGCTCGAAGCGGGTGGCGGCCACCTCCGGGTCGAACCGCGAGACCTGCTCGATGACGCCCATGATGCGCGCCTCGTCGCGGTAGGCCTCGAGGTGGACCCGCATGGCCTCTTGGATCCGGTCAAAGGGGCTCAGCGGCGAATTCGGATCGAGGATGATGTTGGCCATAGGCGCGCTGAGCCGCTCGTCCACCTCGGCGACGACCTCGCGGAAGACCTCTTCCTTCGACTCGAAGTAGTGGTAGAAGGACCCGTGGGAGAGCCCGGCCTTCTCCGCGATGTCCGAGATGCGGGCGTCGAGGAAACCGTCGCGTTCGAAGATCTCCTTCGCGGCCGCGACGAGCCGCGCCCGCGTCTCGACCCCCTTGCGGGAGCGGGGTCCGCTGGGCTTGTCGTTGCCGTTGGTGTCCGGCCGCGCCGTCGGCACGCGCCTCTCCTTCCGTGCGAGCTCCCGGGCCGGGGGTCCCATCAATGTACCCGTGCTCCTGCCGCGCGCCGGTGGACGTCCGACCTGAACTCCGGCACGCTCAGCCTCCCGCTCGCTGCAGGAGGAGGACCCCCGAGGGGGTGCCGCCGCCGGACGTGACGACCGCGGTCCGTGCGTCGCGGACCTGACGATCACCGGCGTCGTGGCGGAGCTGCTGCATCGCCTCGTAGACGAAGCCGAATCCGTGCGTCCGCCCTTCGGAGAGCTGGCCGCCATGCGGGTTGACCGGCAGGTCGCCGCCGAGCGCGATCCGCCGCCCGCCGTCGAGCCAGTCATAGGCCTCGCCGAAGCCGCAGAAGCCCAGCGCCTCGATCCACGAGATCGCATTGAAGGTGAAGCCGTCGTAGACCAGCGCGAGGTCGACCTCGGAGGGCCGCACGTCCGTCCGCGTCCACAGATGGGCCGCCTGCCCGATGACCTGCGGCTCGTGCGTGAGCGTCCCCTGGTCCCACGACACGCGTTCGAGGATCTGCGTGCCGACCGCTTCGATGCGGACGGCCGCCTGCGGCAGGTCGTCCGCCACCTCGGCCGCGGACACGACGACCGCGATCGAGGCGTCGCACGGCACGTCGCAGTCGTAGAGGCCGAAAGGCGACGTGATGGGACGAGCGGAGAGGTAGTCCTCCATCGTCATGGGGTCCCGGTAGATGGCGGCCGGATTGCGCGCCGCGTGGGCGCGCCCGTTCAACGCGATCAGGCCCAGCATCTCGCGCGGGACGCCGTACCGGTGCAAGTACTGGTTGGCGTTCATGGCGATCCAGTTCGCGGCCGAGAAGGCGCCGAAGGGCGCGCGCCATTCCTGCATCGGGCCCGACACGCGGTCGGCGCGCCGGCCGGTGGCCTTGCCCTGGGCGGCCAGGGTGGCGAACGTCGACTCCCAGACCGTGCGGAAGCACAGCACGTGCCGGCACAGGCCGGCCGCGACGGCCATCGCCGCGGCGATGATCGACCCTCCGGGCCCGGGCAGGTCGCCGCCGCCGTTGATCCAGGTGGGGTGCAGGCGCAGCGCCTCCTCGATGGCGGTCGCCCCGCCCTCGCTCATCCCGAGCGCACCGGCGCCCGGATAGGTCGAGAGGCCGTCGATGTCCTCGAGCCGGAGGCCGGCGTCGGTCACGGCGGCCGTGCAGGCGTCGACCGCCAGCGACAGCGGGTCCAGCATCAGGCGCCGCCCGATCCGGGAGCGCCCGATGCCGCTCAGCACGGCGCGGTGCTCGAAGCGCTCGTCGCGCGGCGGCCGGCGGGGGACCGGACGAGCGGGTTCGGGCACCCGGTCGACCGGGTCGACGCTGCCGGTCGGCTCGAAGAGGGGCAGCCAGACGTCCTCGTGGCGCTCGAAGCGGACCAGGACCTCCTGGCCGATCGCCACGTCGGCCGGTGCGCAGCCGACGATGTTCGTCGTGAGATGCACGCTCGGGTCCTCGGCCAGCGCGACGTTGGCCACGACGTAGGGCGGCTCGAAGGCGGGATGCCAGGGATGCTCGTTGACCGTGAAGCCGACGATCGTGCCGCGGCCCGACACGCCGACCGGCTTGGACGACCGGCTGCGACAGGTCGGGCAGATCGGGGTCGGCGGGTGCACGAGTTGCCCGCAGTCCTCGCACCCCTGCACGCGCAGGACGCCATCGGATCCCGACGTCCAGAACCATTCGCTCGCGGGCGTCAGCTCAGGGAGCGGTCGCACTGGTCCTCCCGATCGACTCCCACAGACACTCGTCACTCTGTCCCGTCGGCCCGTTGCCCGAACGGCCCATCTTACTCTAATATTGACGTCAATGTTGAAGGACATGCTCGTCATCGACGCCGACTCGCACTGGTGCGAGGCGCCCGACCTCTTCACCAAGCGGGCGCCCGCGGGGTTCGAGGACCGGGTGCCCCGAGTCGAGGACGTCGACGGGCAGGCGATGTGGGTCTTCGACGGGCATCCCGTCGGGCGGTTCAGCGCCGGCGGCGTCATCGCCCGCGACGGCACGAAGGAGAGCTCGTTTCATGCGCTGATGGAATGGGATCACGACGAGGTCCACCTCGGCGCGCACGACCCCGCGGTCCGGCTCGGCGTGCTCGACGAATGCGGCATCGACGCCCAGATCATCTTCCCGAGCACGATCGGGCTCGGCGGGCAGGACCTGGGCATGGTGGACGACCCCGCCCTGTGCCGGCTGGCCGTCGAGATCTACAACGACGGCATGGCGGAGATCCAGGCCGACTCGGGCGATCGCCTCCTCCCCCTGCCGCTGATGCCGGCGTGGGACGTCGACACCTGTGTGCAGGAGGCGCGTCGGGTGGCGGCACTGGGCGCGCGCGGCGTGAACATGACGTCGGACCCCCAGGACATGGGCGCGCCGGACCTGGCCAGCCGCGCCTGGGACCCGTTCTGGGAGGTGTGCAGCGAGCTCCACCTGCCGGTCCACTTCCACATCGGGGCGAGCATGACCGCGATGACCTTCTTCGGGCAGTACCCCTGGGAGTCGCACGCCGAGAACACGAAGCTGGCGATCGGGGGCACCCTGCTCTTCATCGGCAACGCACGCGTGGTGACCAACGTGATCCTCTCGGGCATGTTCGACCGTCACCCCGACCTCCAGATGGTCTCCGTGGAGAGCGGGGTGGGCTGGATCCCCTTCATCCTCGAGGCACTCGACTACGAGATGGCGGAGAATGCACCGCAGGAGCTCTCGCAGCTGCACAAGCCGCCGTCGGAGTACTTCAGGACGAACTTGTTCGCGACGTTCTGGTTCGAAAACAACCGCAACAAGCTGCCGGACCTGATCGAGGCGGTCGGCGAGGATCGGATCCTCTTCGAGACGGACTTCCCGCACCCGACCTGCCTGTACCCCAACCCGCTCCAGACGGTCGAGGCGAAGATGGAGACGCTCAGCCCCGACGTCCGCCGCAAGATCTTCGGGGAGAACGCGCGGCAGCTCTACCGTCTTTGAACGGGTGGGCGCCCCGGTCGACCGAGGCTCTGCGTGGAATTTGCCCTCAATCTGATATTGACGTCGTAGTCAAAAATGCGGTAGCCTCAGGAGCATGGCCAGAACGTTGGACTTCCCCATCTTCGACGCCGACAACCACCTCTACGAGACCGAGGATTCGTTCACGCGTCACCTGCCGGAGCGCTACAAGGGCGCCATCGATTACATCGACGTGCACGGCCGGACGAAGATCATGATCCGGGGCACCGTCAGCGAGTACATCCCGAACCCGACCTTCGAGGTGGTGGCGCGTCCCGGTGCCCAGGAGGACTACTTCCGCAACGGGAACCCCGAGGGCAAGTCGTACCGAGAGATCGTGGGCGACCCGATGCGCAGCATCCCGGCCTTTCGCGAGCCGGCCCCGAGGCTCGAACTGATGGACGAGCTGGGCGTCGACCGGGCCCTGATGTTCCCGACGCTGGCCAGCCTGCTCGAGGAGCGCATGCGCGACGACCCCGAGCTGACTCATGCCGCCATCCACGCGTTGAACGAGTGGCTCTACGAAGAGTGGACCTTCAACTACCGGGACCGCATCTTCGCGACCCCGGTCATCACGCTGCCCCTCGTGGAGAAGGCGATCGAGGAGCTGGAGTGGGTGCTCGAGCGCGGGGCCAAGACGGTCCTCATCCGCCCGGCGCCCGTGCCCGGGTTCCGGGGCTCGCGCTCCTTCGGGTACGCCGAGTTCGACCCGTTCTGGAAGGCGGTCGAGGAGGCCGACATCCTCGTTTCCATGCACTCGTCGGACAGCGGGTACACGCGCTACCAGAACGACTGGATCGGGCAGCCGAACGAGATGCTCCCGTTCCGTCTCGACCCGTTCCGGGCGATCAGCGTCGGCAAGCGGCCGATGGAGGACACCATGACCGCGTACTTGTGCCACGGGGTCTTCTCGCGCTTTCCGAAGCTGCGCGTCGCCTCCATCGAGAGCGGCGGTGACTGGGTGGCGGGGTTCCTCGACCACGTCGCGGACACCTACAAGAAGATGCCCCAGGCGTTCGAGGAGGACCCGGTCGAGCAGTTCAAGACGCACGTGTGGATCAGCCCGTTCCACGAGGACAATCTCGAACTCCTCATCGACACGATCGGGTCGAGCCAGGTGCTCTTCGGCTCCGACTTCCCGCACCCTGAGGGGCTGGCCGAGCCGCGCAGCTACGTCGACCACCTGCCTGCGGGGCTGGCGGACACCGACGTCAAGAAGATCATGGGTGGCAACCTCGCTCAGATCATGCGGGTCGACGCGACCGTGGGTGTCTCGGCCTAGCCGGACCGCCGACGCCGACGCCCGGTTCGGTGTCGAGTACCGGGGCGACGTAGGGTCACCGCATCCATGAACCGCACACCTCAACGGGGAGTCCCTGATGCCTGAGTACAAATTCGTCACGTACGAGACCCTCGATTCCGGGCGGGTCGCCCGGATCATGCTCAACCGGCCCGACGCCCGCAACGCGCAGAACCGCGGGCTGCTCGTCGAGCTGGACGACGCCTTCATGCACGCCGAGGCGGACGACGAGGTGCGGGTGGTGATCCTGGGCGGCACCGGGCCGATGTTCTCGTCGGGTCACGACCTGGGTTCGGCGGCGGCACGGGAGGAGTACACGCCGGGGCCGACGCAGCACCCCACCCATACGATCAACGGCGCCACCCGCAAGGGCGCCGAGTCGCTGATGCTCCAGGAGTGGCACTACTTCTTCGACAACACGCGCCGCTGGCGGAATCTGCGCAAGATCACGATCGGACAGGCCCACGGGGATGTCTACGCGGCCGGCCTGATGTTGCTGTGGGCGTGCGACCTGATCGTCGCTGCGGAAGGCACGCGCTTCGCCGACGTCGTGGGTGCCCGCCTCGGGATGTGCGGGGTCGAGTACTTCGCCCACCCCTGGGAGTTCGGGCCGCGCAAGGCCAAGGAGCTGCTGCTCACCGGGGACTCCATCGACGCCGACGAGGCCCACAGCCTCGGCATGGTGAGCAAGATCTTCCCCGCCGACGAGCTGACCGAGCGCACGGTCGAGTTCGCCCGGCGCATCGCGCAGCTGCCGACCATGACCGCGCTGCTCATCAAGGAGTCGGTGAACCAGAGTGTCGACAACATGGGCTTCTACAACGCGCTGAACGCCTGCTTCACCCTCCACGAGCTGAACCACTCCCACTGGGCCTGGGTCAACGAGGACCGCTTCCCGGTCGCCAAGGAGGACGCGGGAATTCCCAACTGGAGGGAGGCGCCGCCGATCGTGGGGTCGGTCAAGGACAAGGTGCGCGCCGAGGGGTGACGACCAGGCAGGAACCGCGAAGTCCCAGCTCGAGGACCGTGACCCCGACTGTGCATCCGGTCGCCCTCCTCGTTAGAATCAATTTCGACGCCGATGTCAGAAATGGTGGCCTGAACTAGGCCGTCAAGAAGGGGTGGGGGACCACACGTGCTCCAATTCGTGATCGCCGGACTGGCGCTGGGCGGCATCTACGCCATCTGCTCGGCCGGCCTGGTCATCACCTACAGCTCGTCGGGCATCCTCAACTTCGCCTTCGGCGCGATCGCCTTCTTCATCGCGCGCTTCTACTACTTCCTCCACACCCAGCACGGCTGGGGCATCCTCGTCTCCGCGGTCGTCTCCATCGGCGTGGCCGCTCCCGCGCTCGGGGTGCTGCTCTACGCGATGCTCTTCCGTCACCTGCGGCTGTCGTCGCCTCTGATCAAAGTGGTGGCCACCATCGGGTTGCTCGTCGCCCTCCCGTCGCTGGCGACGCTGATCTTCGGCAACCAGGCCATTCAGCAGGCGCCCGGGCTCGCGCCCGAGCCCGTCGCCGTCTACAACTTCTTGGGCGTGCCGGTCACGTTGGACCAGGTGATCGTCTACGCGTGCGTCGTGGCGACCGTGGTGATCGGGGCGGTCGTGCTCCGCTACACCGAGGTCGGCCTCAAAGTCCGGGCGATGGTCGACTCGCCGGCCATGACCGACCTGTCGGGCACCAACCCGACCGCGGTGTCGGTCGGTGTCTGGGCGGTCAGCACCTTCTTCGCCGGGCTGGCCGGCGTGCTGGCGGCGCCGATCATCGGGCTCGACGCCGGGAATTTCACCGTCCTCATCGCCGCCTCCTTCGCGGCCGTCGTGGCGGCGAAGCTCCGGAACCTGCCGGTGGCCGTGCTCGTCGGGCTGCTCATGGGGGTGGCCACCTCGCTCTTCCAGCGCTATCTGCCGCCGAACAGCAACTGGACGACCGAGATCATCGACGCGGTGCCCTTCATGGTCATCGCGCTGTTCCTCATCTACAGCCTCTTCCGACGCGGGCGCGTCGGCGAGTCCGAGGGATGGGGCGGCGCGTTGGACCGGGCCATCGCCCCCCAGGGCGAGAGCCGGCTCGCCGGTTCCACGGCCAGCGTGCTCGAGACCAGCTCACTGGGCTTCTTCGGAAGGTACGCCGGGCCCCTGCTGCTGATCATCGTCGTCGGCGCGCTGCCGATGATCGTCCAGGGCTACTGGGTGGGCCTCTTCGCGCAGGCGTTCGCCTATTCCGTGATCTTCCTGTCCTGGACCATCGTGACGGGTGAGGGCGGCATGCTCTGGCTCTGCCAGATCACCTTCGCGGGGGTGGGGGCTCTGACGACGGCGAACCTCGCCTCCAGCCACGGCTGGCCCGTCCTGGCCGCGGCACTGGTCGGCGGGCTCGTGGCCATGGCCCTCGGGGCGATCGTCGGCTTCCTCAGCATCCGGTTGGGCGATCTCTACGTCGCGCTCGTGACGTTGACCTTCGGGCTGCTGATGGAGAACCTCGTGTTCACGCTGCCGAGCTTCGTCAACCAGGGTCTGGGCCTCACCGTGAACCGTCCGCAGTTCGCCACCTCGGACCGGGCCTTCACGTACCTCTGTCTTGTCGTGTTCATCATCGTGTCCCTGTTCATCGTGAACTTCCGGCGGTCGACGACCGGTCTCGCCCTCAACGCCGCCCGCTGGAGCGAGGCGGGGGCCCGGACGTCGGGCATCAGCGTGGTCCAGATGAAGGTGATCGCCGGGTCGTTGGCCGCCTTCATCGCCGGCATCGGGGGAGCGCTCCTCGTGATGGCCCAGTCGACCTTCCAGCCGTCCGAATTCGCCACCTTCTTGGGCATCACCTGGCTCGCGGTGCTGGTGACCATCGGGGTGCGCTCGAACGCGGCGGCGCTGATCGCGGGCATCGCGTTCGTCTTCCCGCTCGCTCTGGCGCAGTACTACTTCTCCTCGTTGACGTGGATCCCGAACGTGGTGCCGGTGCTCTTCGGCCTGGGTGCCATCTCGGCCGCCAAGTATCCCGAGGGGGCATTGGCCGAGAACAGCCGGCGTCTCCGCCGGCTGGTGCTCCGGGCCCGGCCCGCCCCGCGAGGGGAGCCGGCCGGCGTGCCCGAGCCGGCCCTCGGCTCGCCGGACCTCGCCGCCGAGCCCGTGGCCACGATCGCCGAGCGGGTCACGTGACGGCGACCACGAGCGACTTCGACGCGGGGAGCACGCCGGCCGGTGACGAGGTGGCGCTCGCCGCCCAGGGAGTCACCGTGCGCTTCGGTGGGCTCATGGCGCTCGCCGACGTCTCCCTCGAGGTCCGGCCGGGCGGCATCGCCGGGCTGGTCGGGCCCAACGGGGCGGGGAAGTCGACGCTGCTCGGCGTGCTGTCGGGATTGCAGCGCCCGAACGCGGGGCGCGTCTGGCTGCGTGGAGAGGACGTCACCGGCGCCTCGCCGCGGACGCGCGCCCGGCGCGGGCTGGCTCGCACGTTCCAACAGCCCGAGATCTTCATGGGGCTCACGGTGCGCGAGCACTTCGTCTTGGCCTATCGGGCCCGTATGTGCCGCGCCCGCTTGTGGCGGGACATGTTCGACCCCCGGTGCCTCTTGCCGGCCCCGAGCGAGGAGAACGAGCGCGTCGACGGGCTCTTGGAGCTGCTCCGGCTGACCAAGGTGGCGAAGGCGCCGGTGGCGGCGCTGCCGCTGGGCGTGGTCCGCCTGGTCGAGGTGGGGCGCGCCCTCGCCAGCGATCCCCACGTGCTCCTGCTCGACGAGCCACTGTCGGGGCTGGACGTGAAGGCATCGGAGAACCTGCTGGCGGTCTTTCGCAGGATCGTCGACGAGAACGAGCATCCGCTCTCCGTCGTCATCGTCGAGCACGACGTCGCCGCAGTGCTCGCCCTCTCCGACACGGTGTTCGTGCTCGATTTCGGCGAACGCATCGCTGCCGGGACCCCGGAGGCGATCCGCAACGACCCCGCCGTGCAGACGGCGTACCTGGGGGACACCGCGACGCAGAACGGGGCGGGGCCGTGACCGTCGAAGCCGTGTCCGAGCCCATTCTCGAGGTACGCGACCTCGACGTGCGTTACGGGACGTCGCAGGCGCTGTTCGGGGTCTCGCTCAGCGTCCAACCCGGAACGGTGCTCGCCGTGCTCGGTGCGAACGGCGCAGGCAAGAGCACCCTGGCCCGTGCCATCTCGGGTCTCGTCGCGCCGTCCGCCGGGCGCGTGACCTTCGACGGCCGCGACGTGACTCGTCTGCCGGCGCACCGCATCCGCCGCATGGGACTGACCTACATCCCCGAGGGCCGGGGCATCTTCCCCCGCCTCTCGGTCATCGACAACCTGCGCATGGCGGTGGCCCAGGAGCGGAGGTCGGACCGCCCGGCGGCCATCGCGCGGGCCGTCGACCGCTTCCCGGTGCTGGGGCAACGCTCCAACCAGCTGGCCGGAAGCCTTTCGGGTGGCGAGCAACAGATGCTGGCGCTGGCGCGCGCCCTGGCCGTCTCCCCCAAGCTGATCATCGCAGACGAGATGTCCCTCGGGCTGGCGCCGCTCATCGCCGAGTCCGTCTTCGACGGACTGGCCGACGCCGCGCGCTCGGGGATCACCATCGTCCTGAGCGAGCAGTTCGTGCACCGGGCCCTCGAGATGGCCGACAGCTGCCTGATCCTGACCCGGGGTGAGGTGGGCTGGGCGGGTACCGCCGGCGAGGCCGGCCAAGAGGTCATCGACCGCTATCTGGGCGAGGCCGACGCCCCGACCCCCGCTGGCATTACGAATGGATTACAATAACGACACTCGCTTCCGGCGAGAATGTTATTCTCCGTTCGATCGTCAGCAACAGGGGATCCCGCTGCGGATCCGGGGAGGGAGGTTGTCGACGTGCAACCTGGAATGACCACAACGGCCGCGAGCGCAAAGGGGGGCGGCGCCCGCCGCCGGGCACGCCGGCAGCGGGGGCGTGCGTTGGTGGCGGGTCTGGCGGCGATGGCAGGGGGCATCCCGCTCGCGATCGCGGCGGCCACGCCGACGCCGGCAGGCGCCTCTCCGGCGCCGATCACCATCGCGTACATCACCTCGCTCACGGGACCGGGCGCTCCAGAGGACTCGTCGTCACCGGCCGGCTTCGAGGCTCGTCTCGACCTGCAGAACGCGGAGGGTGGAGTCGACGGGCACAAGCTCGTGCCCCTCGTCCTCGACGACCAGACGAGCCCGTCGCAGATCGCGACCGTGGTGCAGGAGGCCGATTCGAAGGCGTTCGCCGTCGTCTCGCAGAGCGCCCTGTTCTTCCTCGCCGCCAAGTACCCCAACCAGGCGGGCGTGCCGGTGACCGGCTCCTACGACGACGGTCCCGAGTGGGGGACGCAGCCGTACACCAACATGTTCGCCTCCGACGAGGGCAGCGTGAACCCGAAGTATCCCGTCAACACGCAGATCGGCGACTTCTTGAAGTCGCACGGCGGCACCGTGGTCGGCACGTACGGCTACGGGATCTCACCCTCCTCCGCCCGCGCCGCCACCCAGTCCGCCGACTCGTTCAAGCACGCCGGCGGCAAGGTGGGGGTCATCGACACCTCGATCCCCTTCGGGAGCGTGGCCTTCACCAGCGTGGCGCTGACCGCCAAGCAGGACGGAATCAACGCGATCGTCCCGGGCATGGACTCCAACTCGAACTACGCGCTGGCCACGGCGCTCAAGCAGGCCGGGGTGAAGTTCAAGGCTCTCTTCGCCACGGGTTACCAGTCCAATCTGATCCACTCGCCGGCCTGGGGCGCCGTGCAGGGGGACTACTTCCTGTCGCTGTTCCGGCCCTGGGACCTGCCCAACGCCGGGACCCAGCAGATGCAGGCCGCGATGGAGAAGTACGGGCACCTGCCGAAGGGGCAGTTCGCGGACTTCGGCGAGGACGAGGCCTGGGCCGGGGCCGACCTGATGATCAAGGGCCTGCAGATGGCCGGGCCGAACCCCACGCATGCCGCCGTGATCAAAGACCTGCGGAGCATCAAGTCCTACAACGACAACGGGATGCTCCCGAACCCCATCAATTACGCCACGATTTTCGGCCACAACCTGCCGCAGCAGTGCACCTGGGTCATGCAGGCGCAGAAGAACGGGTTCACCCCGGTCTCCTCGAAGCCGGTGTGCGGGACGGACATCCCGGGCACCTCGACGGCGAGCACGTCGTCGTAGCGCCGTCGCGCCGTCGCGGCCCCGCTGGCGCGCCGGGTCAGCCGGCCGCCGGCAGGTCGTGCCCTACCGCGACGCGGGTGTCGTCGAAACTGAGGAAGTGCGCCAAACGGAGCGACTCGGGGAGCGGGTCCTCGTAGCTCCACGCCACGTCGGCGAGTAGCTCGTCTCCCACGCGGGCGTGCCAGTACGAGGCGGTTCCCTTGTACGGGCAGTACGTGCGCGTGGTGCTCGCCTCGAGGAGGTCGGTTCGCACCAGACCCGGGTCGACGTAGAGGCGAGGCTCGAGCGCAGTCTCGTAGACGGCGAGGGTGGTCGCGGTGTCGACCACGGTGACACCCACGGCCTCGACCACCAGCCGACGCGCGGAGCGGAGGCAGTCGACCCGGTGGTACGGGTTGCGCGGGTGCCCGAACACCTGCTCGTCTTCCTCGTGCCAGGTATCGGCGGCGTCCCAGGCGACCCTCACGTAGCCGGGCGCGTCGGGCTCGGCCTCGGCGGCCAGCCCGTCGACGTCGCCGGCGGGGAAGGCGTAGGACGGCGGCCGCCCGGCCCGGTGCACCAGCAGCACGCGTTCGCTGTCGACGACCGTCCTTCCGTCCTTGGTGGCCCGCACGCGCCGGCGGAAGGGCTCGATGTAGGCGACTCCTGCCGGCACGGGCGCGGTGAACCGTCCCGCGGGTTTGGCGCTCAGGGGCCCGCGGCCGGTGGACAGGCTCACAGCGCGGTGCGCCCGTCTCGCTCGCCGCCGTCGGCGAAGCCGCGGACCATGGCGTCCACGGTGAAGGACGCCAGGTGCTCGCCCGTCTCGGCGTGGACCCGGCACTCGGCGTGGGTCATGCCGTCCCCCGCGAACGTCGCTTCGTGGTGGTAGAGCATCCAGCGGTCCGCCCGCACCGCGCCGTGCACGGAGAGGTTGATGGCGTTGATCCCCATGGAGACGGTCCGGTGGGCCTGTGACTGCCCGATGCCCTGATGAGGCCGGAGTGCGGCGGCGATGGGCATGTGCCCGGTGAACTGCGCGAGGAGGGCGGCGTGGAGTGCCGGATCGTCGGGCACGTGGCGGAAGCGGACCCAGCAGTCGAGGATCGGCGGCCCGGCCGGCGCATCGGCGTCGTCCGTGTACGCCGCGCCCACCACCCGCAGGTCACGGCCGGTCACGCCCATGTCGTAGGGAGGGCAGTCGTAGGGGCCCGGCACCTCGGGCGGCGCGGCCGTGTGGCGCACGAAGTCGGGTGCGGTGGAGTCGAGGAGCAGCGTCCCCGCCGCGCACAGGCGGCCCGCCTGGAGCACCTGCACCGTCAAGCCGGTGAAGGTCCGCCCTGCGCTCAGCTCCGTCAGCTCGAACTCCAGTGGCCGGCGCGCGTCGGCGCCGCGGAGGAAGACCATGCTGCTCGACACGGCGCGGCGCCCCGGTGCAAGCCGTCCGGCGGCGACCATCGCCTGCCCGAGCATCTGGCTGCCCTCCACCACCGGGCGGCGGCCGTCGCTGCGGGCGGGGCCGACGAAGCGCCCGTCGCCGTCCGGTCGCACGTCGAGCATGTCCACCAGATGGCTGGCGTCACCCCAGGTGGGGAACCGCTTGACGGTGACGTCGCGCGCCTCGGTGCCCGCCGCGCCGTCCACCACGTCGACGAGGACGCGGTCGGAGTCGAAGGTGCCGTGCCCACGCAGCGACGCGTGCGGGCCGACGCGCTCGGTGACGATGGACAGCACGTCGTGGCCGGCGATGCCCCACCGCTCCGTGTCGTCCGCGGGGTCCGTCTTCGTCAGGCTCGGTTCGAAGCGTGCCAGTTCGATCTCGGCCCGCGGGAAGTACAGGACCGAGGGCTCGCCGTCGCGTTCCACGCAGAGGCAGGCCTCGGACGACGCGACCATCTCCTCTCCCCACCAGGCGCGCGCCCGGTACGGGTAGCGCCATACCTTCATGGTCGGGGCGTCACGACCCCTGCGGGCCGAGGTCGAGCGTGGGGGACGGCGGCGCGCCGGGAACGGTCCTCGGGGCGACGGTCACCGAGTGCATGCTGAGGCTCTCGCCGTGGCGGATGAGTGCATCGACGACGGTGACCAACTCCTCGACCTCGATCAGGCTGTCGCTCAGGTACTTGCGTTCCGCCCACAGTGTGCCGAACTCGATCGCCCGGCCGGTGTCCCAGTCGTTGGCGAAGCCCGTCATGGAGTCGCCCTCGCCGCCGGCGCAGTCCCCGACGATCAAGCGCGTGAAGCCGATGGTGCGATGTTCGGCGCGAAAGGCCTCGACCAGCTTGTCCAGCGCAGCCTTGCTGACCGCGTAGGCACCGAGTCCGGGCCAGGGCGGCGTGAGCGACGCGCTCACCGACGACAGGTAGACGGCCACGCCGTTGCTCTTCTCGAGGTGCGGGATGGCGGCGTTCGTCACGACGGCAGCACCGATGACATTGGTGTCGAACACCCGGCGCCACGTCCCGGCGTCGGTGTCGGCCAGGCTCGCCAGCGGCCCGATGGCGGGGGTGTAGACGAGCGCGTCGATGCCCCCGAGGAGTGCCGCCGCCTCGTCGATGGCGGCCTGGGTCGACTCGGTGCTCGTGACGTCGCAGGCGAGCGCCAGGGTTCCGGGACCGGCCTCCTTGGCTGCCGCCTCGAGCCGCTCCAACCGACGGGCCAACAGGGCGGTCTGGGCGCCCCGTTGGGCCAGGCCGACGCCGATGCAGCGGCCCAGCCCGCTCGAAGCCCCAACGACAACGGTCCTCATCTCGACATCCTCTCCTGACGCGTCGGCAGCGATGTTAGGCGACTACCGGAATTGTCGTTCTCGACGAAGTGCTACTCTCCGGAATGAAGAACCTAGTTCTCACCACGTCGGGGGAGCCGACGACCCGACGCGGGGAAGGAGCGCTGATGGGGGAGTTCGACACGATCGATTTCTTCCGGGGTGACGAGCTCGTCGTCGATCCCTATCCGTACTTCGATCACCTGCGCGCGGCGTGCCCGGTGCAGCGCGAGCCGCATCACGACGTCGTCATGGTGACCGGCTACGACGAGGCAGTCTCGGTCTACACGAACACGTCCACCTTCTCGTCGTGCAACGCCGTCACCGGACCGTTCCCCGGCTTCCCGGTCCCCCTCGAGGGCGACGACGTGAGCGACCTCATCGAGCAGCACCGCGACGAGCTCCCCTTCAGCGACCAGATCACGGTGATGGATCCGCCCAAGCACAAGGCACACCGCGGCCTGCTGATGCGGCTGATCACGCCGAAGCGCTTGCGTGAGAACGAGGACTTCATGTGGCGCCACGCGGACCGCCAGATCGACGAGTTCGCCGGCCGCGGCGAGTGCGAGTTCGTCCGTGACTTCGCCGGGCCGTTCACGCTCTATGTCATCGCCGACCTCCTCGGCGTACCCGAGGAGGACCACGAGTGGTTCCGGCACGAGCTCCAGGGGGGGCACCGAAAGGACACGCAGGGTCTCGGCAGCACGGGAAAGGGCTCGTTGTCGCACTCTCCCCTCGAGTTCCTCTACGAACGGCTCACGACCTACGTGGAGGAACGCCGCCGCGAGCCGCGCGAGGACGTGCTCACCGGGCTGGCCACGGCCACCTTCCCGGACGGGAGCGTGCCCGAGGCCATCGACGTCGTGCGGGTGGCGGCCAACCTGTTCTCCGCCGGCCAGGAGACGACGGTGCGGCTGCTCGGGACGGCGCTGCAGGCGATCGGCGAGCACGCCGAGATCCAAGAGCGCCTGCGCGAGGACTACGGCAGGATCCCTGGATTCGTCGAGGAGTGCCTGCGCTTCGAGAGCCCGGTCAAGGGCGACTTCCGGCTGGCGCGGACGGCGGCGAACGTCGGCGGCGTCGACGTCGCGCCCGGCACCACGGTGATGGTGCTCAACGGCGCGGCCGGACGCGATCCCCGACGTTTCGACCGTCCCAACGAATTCGACATGGAGCGTGCGAACGCCAAGGAGCACCTCGCGTTCGGGCGGGGGCCGCACGCCTGCCCGGGCGGGCCGCTGGCCCGCGCCGAGGCGCGCATCAGCATCGAGCGGCTGCTCGAGCGCCTGAAGGACATCCGCATCTCCGAGTCGGCGCACGGGCCGGCGGGGGAACGACGGTACGACTACGTGCCGACCTACATCCTGCGCGGGCTCACGCGGCTGCAGCTCGAATTCACGCCGGTGGCCGCGTCCGCTCCGGCCTCTGCCCCTACGGCCGCGGGCTGAGTCCTTCGATCACGCTGGCGCCGAACGCTTCGAGCGTGTCGGCCGGCGCGAAATCGGTGAACCACACGTAGGCCCGCTCGACGCCGCGTTCGGTCAGCGACCCGAAGTAGTCGACGAGCTCGGACGCGTTTCCGAGCACGTGTCCTCCCCAGAAGCGCCGGCGGGCTGTCTCGTCGATGGCGGCGCGGTCGGGCTCTTGGCCCGGCCCGACGAACGCGACCTGGACCTGCACCGAACACCGGGCGCGCCCCGCGAACGGGCGCATCTCGTCGAGCTTGTCGAGGATGCTCACGTGGACGTTCCACCAGTCCGCGTGCGCGGCGACGAGCTCCATGGTCTTGCGCCCCGCGCCGCCGACGACGATGGGGATCCTCCCGTTCTCCAAAGGCGTGGGCTGCAGCAGCGCACCGTGCAGGTGAAAATGCTCGCCCTCGTAATCGAGGGGTTCACCCCGCCACAACGCGGTGATGATCTCGAGGGACTCCTTCAGCCGGCTGACCCGCAGCCTTGGCTCGGTGGCGCCGATCCCGTAGGTCTCGAACTCCGAGGCGACCGAGCCCCACCCGAGCCCCAGCTCGAACCTTCCGCCCGAGGCATGGTCGACCGAGACCGCTTCGCGGGCCAGGACGACCGGATGGCGGAAGGAGTCGCACAGCACGAGCGAACCGACGTGCAGGCCGGTGGTCTGCGCCGCCAGCCAGGTGTTGGTGACCATGGCCTCGAACATGGGCGTCGTCTCGGCCCCAGGTGGCGCCAGGTGGTCCATGCCGGCAATCCCGTCGAAGCCCGCCTCCTCGGCCACGCGGGCGCGCTGTTCGAGCTGGTCCATGGTCAGGCGCATCTGGGGCAGGTACAGCCAGAACTCCAAGGGTGTCGACATGGACGCAATTAGAGCCGGTCCGGGTCACCCGAACCGCTTCGCCACGCCCAACGCTTGTGAGCGGTAACCACCGCCGAAGAGGACCGTGTGCACGAGGAGCGGGTAGAGCTGGAACAAGGCCACCCGGTGCCGCCACCCGGCGGCCAGCGGGTGGACTTCTTCGTACGCGGCGAGGACCCGTCGTGGAACCGCACCGAAGAGGGCCAGCATCGCCAGGTCTTCCTCGGGGTGGCCGCCGTGGACCGACGGGTCGATCAACCAGGATCGACCGTCCGCGCCGAACAGCACGTTGCCCCACCACAGGTCGCCGTGCAGCAGGGCGGGACCACCCGGCGGCATGAGCTCGGGCAGCCGCGCCACCACGCGGCCGACGGGAGCTTCGAGCCCACAGCGCGCCGCGAGTTCACCCAGGCGCGCGCCGTAGAAGTCGGTGCCGTGCGCGTGCGAGGACGGGTCGATCGGACATGCCCCGATCCACGCCGAGCCTCCCCCCCAGTGCGCGCAGTTGGCGCCGTGGAGGCGGGCCAGGTCGCGCCCCAGCGACTCTTCGTGCCGAGGCGTCCGCTCGGCCTGCTCGACCACCGTCGTCACGACGAGGTCGGCGTCCACGTGGACCACGGTCGGGACGGGCGGACCTCCCTCGATCGCTCCGAGCGTCCGGAGGCCCTCGGCCTCGTCGGGCGCACCGGGTCCCATCTTGGCGACTACCGTCCGGCCGCCGGCCTCGACCATCCAGGCGCTGCCGCCGGCGGCGCGCACGGCCGCGAGCGGGCCGACGACCCGAGCGAGGCGGGCGCGCCAGTCCGTCGCGGACACGTCGACCATGATGAACCCATGAACCGACCGGCTGCGAAACGAACCACGAAGCAAGGCGTCGCGGGCCTCGTCCTGGCCCCGGGCGCGAGTGCCGGGCGCGACCACCCGGGCCTCGTGGTGGTCGACGAGGCGGTCTCGGCGCTGGGTATCGGCGTCGAACGGGTCGAGTTTCCCGGTCAGGCGGCGGGGAAGCGCCGCACCGACCCGCCCGCGGTGTGCATCGAGGTCGTGTGTGGTGCCGCCACGGCCCTGGCGGGCCGGCTGGGCGTCCCGGTGTCGAGGGTCGCGGTGGGAGGCCGGTCCTTCGGGGGCCGCATGTGCTCGATGGCCGTCGCCGAGGGCCTCGACGCCGCCGCCCTCGTTCTCGTCAGCTACCCACTCCATCCGCCGGGAAAGCCTGACCGTCTCCGCACGGAGCACTTCGGTGCCCTCGAACTCCCCTGTCTCTTCGTTTCCGGCCGGCGCGACGCATTCGCCTCGCCCGAAGAGCTCGAACGGGAGACCGCAGCCATCCCCGGAGAGGTGACGCTGTCGTTCATCGACGGCGACCACGGTTTGCGGAGAGGCGCGGCCGAGGCCGCCGCCATCGTGGCGTCGTGGTTGAGCGGGCTGACGGGGACGGGCAGGACCGCCGGGACGAGCGGGACCAGCGGGACGACCGGGTCGCAGTGACGCGGCGCGCCGGCGGCGGAGGGTGACCTCCGCCGCCGGGCACGCCGAGCGCGTCGGATCAGCCTCGGGGCCCGACGACCCCGACGACTAGGCCGTCGACGAGAGGCTCTTGGGCGGCGTCGACGTCGGGCCGGTGTACTTGTGGATCGGCCCCGAGCCCGGGCTCGTCACCTCCACCGGGCCGACCGGCACGCTCCCGATCCAGGTGCCCGTGGGCGTCACCGCCGGTGGCGCCGAGGTCTCCAGCTTCACGACCTGCTCGCCTTCGAACCCGTAGTGCACCGAGCTCGAGTACGAGAGCGGCACGAAGCCCGGGGTGACGAAGCTCTTCCCATCGTTGTTGATGGCGTTGATCAGGCTCTGTCGGGAGAGGTCCTTCCCCGCCTTCTGCAGCGCCTGCACGAACGTGTAGGCGAGCGCCACGCCGTACTGGGTGTTCCCGTCCAGCCCGGACTTCGCGTAGAGCGACGGCGCGTACTGCTGCAGAAGCTTCTTCTCGACCTGCACCCACGGGTTGGAGGTGTCCGACTCCGGCGCGAAGTACGCGGTCGTGATGACGTTGTTCAGCAACCCGCCCGCCGCGGCGGCCTGTGCTGCGGTTCCTCCACCCTTCTGGGTGAACGAGGAGAGCAGCGGGCCGACGGTCGGCGCGTCCGCGCCCACGGAATCGACGACGTACTGGGGCGAGTAGCCGATGACCTCCGCCGGGAGTATGGACAGCGCGGTCGCGGCCGGGATCGTCGCCAACACGACGACCTGGGCCCCCGCCGCCTTCAGCGCAGCCATCTGGTTGGACAGCGGTCCGGAGAGTGTCGCCGCGTCATAGGTCTGGCGCGACACGACCGACGAGGACGGGATCTCCATGTCGAGTCCCTTGACCACGTCCTGGCCGAACTCGTCGTCCTGGTAGAGGAGGCCGATCTTCTTCCCGGCGAAGTTGGCCTTGATGTAGGAGCCGAGGATCTTGCCGTCGATCGTGTACGGAGGCTGCCAGCCGAGGCTCAACGGGTACTTCGGGTTGTTCCAGCAATTGCAGCCCGACTCGATGAACAGCTGTGGCACCTTCTGCTCGTTCAAGAACGCCTGCACCGCGGACTGGGTCGGGGTCCCGAGCGACCCGACGTCGGCGAAGACGTTGTCCTGCAGCACGAGCTTGCGGGTCAGGGTGGCCGTGTTCGCCGGGTTGTACGCGTCGTCGAGATACGTGTAGTTGATCTTGCGACCGTGGATCCCCCCGTGCGCGTTGACCCAGTCGAACACCGCGTTCATCGCCGGTGCGATCTCGTCGTAGCCCGGTGCGGCCGGTCCCGTCAATGGCACCGTGGCCCCGATCGTGATGGCCGACGAGGTCACCCCCGGGGTGCTCTCCGCCTGCGCGGTCCCCGGCAGGAGCGTGACTCCCAGCGCGATCGCCACCGAACCGGCCGCGAGGGCCCGCGTCCAGCCGGCCCAGGCGATTCGCCTCGTCGTTCCGGTCCATCTCACGGTTGCATTCCGTCTCCGTGTTCGTCGTCGCATTTTTCCTCCCTTGCTTGAGTTGCTCAACGATCTAGTCACCTGCCGACGCCGGGATGGGAGCCGGCGCGCCGCCGCCGCGGTGGCCGATGTGGGGGCGGCGGCTCCAAAGCCACCGCAGGCCCCCTTGGATCCCGCTCGGCGCGACCAACATCGCCACGATCAGCACCAGCCCGAAGATGATCGTGGCGAGGTAGGCGTTCGCCCCGCTGCCGAGGTTGAAGTCGGAGGACAACGACGTCGACCACTGGGGCAGGTACACCAAGAGGATCCCGCCCCAGACCATGCCGATCAGTGTCCCGGTGCCCCCCAGCACCATGGCCGCCAGCAGCTGGATGGACAACGTCAGCGGGAACTCGCCGGTGTTCACGACCCCAGTCGACAGCGCAAGGAGCGCGCCGCCCAGGCCGGCGCATCCCGCGCTGATGGCGAAAGCCACGACCTTGGTGCGGGCGACGTGGATGCCGGCCAGCGACGCGGCGATCTCGTCGTCCCGCACAGCCCGGAAGGCCCGGCCGTAGCGGCTCCAGAGCAGGTTGGCCAGTAGGACGAGCACGATCAGTGCCCCGAGGATCTGGATCTGTGTCAGCCATTCCTCGGCGCCGAGCGAACCGGGCGCCACCGGCGGGCTCACCGTCAGCCCCTGGTCGCCCCCGAAGGTGGCGGGCCACTTGTCGGCGATGGAGGGGACGGCCAGGGCGAACAGGAGCGTCATGCCGGCGAGGTAGGGCCCCTTCAGCCGGGTGGCCGGCAGGCCGAGCACGACGCCGGCCGCGGCAGCGACGCCCGTCGCCGCGGCCAGCTCGAGGATGAAGTTCGTCCCGCTGTGCGTCATGAACAGGCCGAGGGTGTACGCGCCCACCGCCATGAAAGCGCCGTGCCCGAGCGAGATCTGGCCGTTGGCGCCCGTCAGCAGGCTCAGCCCGGCCAGCGCCACGACATAGGCCGCGATCTCGCCCACCTGGTAGTCGTTGTAGGAGCTCAGCCGCGTCGTGAGCCAGTAGAGGACCGCGCCGGCTGCAGCCGCACAGAGGAGGTGGCGGGCGAGGGGTTGTCGCGGCAGGCGCACCGACCGGGCGACGCGGGCGACCGCGGCGGCGTCCGCCATCAGACCCGCCTGGCCGGCGGCCGGGCGAAGATCCCCTCGGGCCGTGCCATCAATGCCACCATGAGGAGCGCCAGGGCGCCGAGCGGCTCGAGCCCCGAGCCGAGGTACCCACCGACGTAGGAGATGCACAGCCCGGAGATCACCCCTCCGACGAGGGCGCCCACCGGGCTCTCGAGGCCGCCGATGACGGCGGCGGTGAACCCGTAGACCAGGATGAGGTCCATGTAATAGGGGCTGAACGAGCTGGTCGGCGCCGCCAAGAGTCCGGCCAGCGACCCGGCGATCCCGGCCAGACCCCACCCGAGGGTGAGGAGGAGGCCCACCCGGACTCCGAGAAGCCGTGCGATCTCGCGCGCGAAGGCCGAGGCACGCATCCGGAGGCCCAACGCGGTGAAGCGGAACAAGACGAGCGTGCCGATCATGAGCAGCAGGACGGCTACGAGGATGAAGAGGTCGAAGTGCGAGAAGGCGATCGCGGTGTTCCCGATGCGCAGGCCCCGCTCGGAGAAGCCGGCGGGAAAGGCCCGGCTCGAGTTGCCGTAGATCGCTCCCGCCAGGCCCTCGAACACGACGAGCAGGCCGATCGTCACGATCACCGGGTTCAGCTCTGACTTGCCGTGCAGCGGACGGATGAGGATCCGCTCGGTTGCCGCGCCGATGCCGAAGCCGATGACGAGCACCAGGACGAAGGCCCACCAGTAGCCCACGCCCCGGGACAGCAGGCTGAAGGCGATGAACGTCGTGAGCATGCCCGCGGCACCCTGGGCGAAGTTGATGATCCGGGTGGCTCGGTAGATCAGCACGAGGGCCAGGGCCAGCGTGGCGTACACCATGCCGTTGGCCAGGCCGTCGAGCGTGTAGTCGAAGAACAGGGTCATGGGCGCTAAAACCCGAGGTAGTGGTGGCGGAGAGCGTCGTCCGACGCCACGGTGGCGGCGGTGTCCGAGACGACGACCTGGCCGAGGTTGAGGATGACGGCGTGATGGGAGACCGACAGCGCGCTGCGGGCGTTCTGCTCGACGAGCACGACCGTGAGGTCCTTGCTCTCGGTCTGGGCGCGGAGCAGGGCCATCAACTGTGTGGTGACGATGGGCGCCAGCCCCAGGCTGGGCTCGTCCAACAGCAACAACCTCGGCCGCGAGATGAGCGCCCGGCCGAGCACGAGCATCTGGCGCTCCCCGCCCGAGAGGGTCGAGGCGTGCCGGCGGCGGAATCCCCGCAGGCGCGGGAACAGCTCGAAGATCTCCTCGATCGCGTCCTGGCGCTCGTGCCGGCGCAGGACCCACAGCGTGGCCAGCCGGAGGTTCTCCTCGACCGTCAGTTCCTCGATCACGCCCCGGCCCTCGGGGACGTGCGACACACCCAGCCGGGCGATCGCCTCGACGGGCCGGCCGAGAAGCGGGTCCCCGTCGAAGGCGACGGAGCCGCCGTTGGGCTTGACCAACCCCGAGATCGTGCGCAGCAGCGTGGTCTTGCCGGCGCCGTTGGCGCCGAGGACAGCCGTGACCGCGCCGGGCTGCGCCACGAACGAGACGGAGCGCAGCGCCCGTACCGCTCCGTACGACACGCTGAGGTCCCGGACCTCAAGCACCGGTCGCTTCAGGGCGCCGGCCGCCGCCGTCCACGGGGTCACCGAGGTAGGCCGTCGTCACGTCGGGGTTGGAGCGGATCTCCTCGGGGGTGCCCTGCGCGATGACCTGCCCGAAGTTGAGCACCACGATGCGGTCGCACACCGACATGACGAGGTCCATGTGGTGCTCGACCAGCAAGACCGCCATCCGGTCGGTCAAGGCGCGGATGCGCGACCCGAGTGCGGAGATCTCGGCCTCGGACAACCCGCTGGCCGGCTCGTCGAGGAGGAGCAGCCGGGGCTCGGCCATGAGCGCGCGGGCGAGCGCAACACGTTTCTGGTCCGCGTAGGGCAGCGCCGACGGCAGGCGCCCGGCTTGGTCCGCCACGTCGAGGTCCTCGAGGATGGCCATGGCCCGCGCCGTCACGCGCCGCTCCTCCCGGCTCGACCGCCACAGCCCGAGGAAGGCCGAGATGGGGTCGCTGCGCAACGCCGGCTCTGCGCCCAGCATGACGTTCTCGCGCACGGTCAACCCGGCACAGAGCCCGACTCCCTGCAACGTGCGCGCGATGCCGAGCTTGGCGAGGTCATGCGGACGGTGCCGCCGCAGCGGAGTGCCGCGATAGGTGAGGCGGCCCGAGCTCGGGTGGACGAACCCGCAGATCACGTTGAACAGCGTCGTCTTGCCGGCGCCGTTGGGCCCGATGACGCCGACCACTTCGCCCGGGTCTACCGCCATGGAAACCTCGTCGAGGGCCAGCAGGCCCCCGAACGCGATAGAGACGTCGGTCGCGGCCAAAATTGGCGCGTTCCCGCCCGCGGCGGTCTCTCCGCTGGTGCCGTCCGTAGGTTTCGGCGAGGCCTCGACGAGCGGGCCCACCGCGGCGTCTACTCCGGCGCGGAGGCGGTACGCGCCCACCGTGGGCGCGCCCCCCTGGCGGTCATGCCCTGCTGCCCCCCTGCATGCGGCCGACGTTACAACTACATGACGCCGGACGCTGGTTTATGACGTTGCGCCGCGGCCGCGGCCGCGGCCGCGGCCGCTTGTGAATCAGATCACTGCTGATCCTGTCCCCCCGCGTTCGGCAACGGGAGGTAGAGGAGCCCGCCCTGGGGCACGAACGCAGCTCCCCCCACGGGGAGCTGGGTGACCTGGCCGGTCCACTCGTTGATCGACGCGAGGTAGTTCGGCGGGAACGTGGGCGGCGCCGGACAGGTGGCCGGCGCGCTGTTGGCGCCGCACGGGGTCGCGGCGGCGATCGGGCCGAACGGGAACGTGCCGGTGATGACGTCGACGTTGTCGTTGGTCGAGTCCGTCGCGTAGAGCACGCCCGGGCGGGTGGGGAAGGCCGTGTCGTCGACGGACTGCGAGAGGCGGAGCACCGAGAGGTCGTGGGGATGCCCGTTGGGGTTGCCCAGGAAGATCTGCTCCTCGTCGCCCTGGCTGGTGAGCATGAACTGGCCCCCGAAGCGTGGCCAGTTCACCGGCACGATCTCGTTCGAATCGGGGTCGGTCAGCGCCAGCCGGACGCTGCGGCCGAAGTTCGGCGCGTTCACGTTGGCCACGCGGGCGGGGGCCTCGTCGTAGAAGGCGGCATGGACGGTGGCGACCGAGGTGGCGGAGTCGAGGCTCACCCAGTACGCCGCCGGGAACGTCTTGTTCGGCGCAGGCAGTGTCCCGGTGGCGCCGGGCGCGGAGGCGCTGATGATCAAGCGCCCGTTGAGGACCGAGATGGCATCGGTACCGCCGTCGTGCGGCAAGGGCTTGTTGTAGCTGTAGTGGTGGACGGCGCCGGCAGCCGAAGCCGCGATCGGGGTGATCGTGTAGAGCGAGGAGTTCGCGTCCTCGTTGACGGTGGCGACCACAAAGCCGGTGTCCGGGTCGGCGGTCACCCCGTCCGTCTTGCCCTGGACGTCCCACTGGGCCGCTTCCTTGCCGAACAGGGTCATCTCGACGACGGTGCTGTCCAGATTGCCGCTCGTGCTGGGCTGGCCTTGCGGCCCGACCCCGTTCTGGAAGCCGATGAAGACGTCGTTGCCGAGCAGGGTGATGTCGTCGGGGCTGCTCAGGTGCTCCGACTTCGTCGTGCCGTCGACGGTGAAGGTGTGGGAGAGCGAGCTACCGGCCAGCACCACTCTCGCGGTAAGCCCCGCGCTGCCTCCAGGACCGGTGACGGGCGACGCCGCGGCAAGCGCAGCCGGCACCAGTGCGGGGCCGAGCGAGGCGGCTCCCGCGGCGACGAGGACACCGAGAGACCGGGGCGAGAGGCGGGGCATGGAGGACCTCCTGGAGGCGGGCGTCGAACGGGCGGGGCCGACCGTAGAAGACGTCGCTGAAATCCGGTCGACTAGACCGTGACGGGCGAATGAATTCTCGGTATGGAGCACCGGAGTCCGCGACCGAAGGAGCCCAGGGTTTCCGGGGTGATGGATGCGCCGGGTCAGCTCATTGCCGTTCAGCCGAGTTGGGGAAGTATGGCCCCCTCAACGCCAGTTCAGTCCTGTCGTAGATCCACCCGACAGTGCGCAACCACCGGCCTCAGGGCCGCGTGAAGCGATTGACGGCCGCTGTCTCGCCGCCGAGCCGGCCCTGGGGCACGGACCGGGCGCACAGCACGAGGGCGAGCACCTGGGCCGGGCCCGTGACGAGCGCGCCCGACCCGTAGGACCAGTCGAGATCGTCTGCCCGCAACTCCACCCCGGAGAGGTCGGCGCCGAAGAGCGCGGGTCCGCCGCCAGCCTCGATCGCGTCGAGGACCGCGCTCGACGCGGTCGTCGGGGACCCGTCGGGCCAGGGGCACCGCCTCGATGATGTCGAGGCCGTGGATCACGCAGTGGGTGAGCGCTCCCGCCAGCCCGCCACCCGGAGGCTGCCACGCGTGCAACACCGAGGAGCGCAGGCCGTCGAGCAGCGTCGCCTCGGCCAGCGCGCCGTCGCGCGCGGCGACGGTATCGGACAACCGGGTGAAGTCACCGCCGACCGCAGAGAGCTCGGCCATGAACGCCGGGCCGTCGTAGCGCGCCGGCATCGTCACGTGGGCCACCACCTCGCGGGTGCGCCAGCCCTCGCAGAGCGACGGCACGTCCCAGACCGCGGGATCGGCCTCCTCGAGTGCGTCGGCCAGGGCGAGATACTCCGCCGCGATGGCCCCGGCCAGCTCGTCGCTGCGGGTGAGGAGTGCGGCGTCGTACGTCATCGGGATTCCTCCTTGTGGTCCTTGTGTTCTTCCGAGTGTTCTTCCGGGTGTTCTTCCCAGGTGCCCTGGCCCTCCGGGGCGGCGAGCCGGCCGAGATACTCGGCGAGGCGGTCGAGGGACGTCGAGAACCCGGACCGGGCCTCGGGGGAGAGGAAGGCCTCGGGCACGAAGCACTGGTGGATCTGCACCTCGGTGCGCCGCGGCCCCAGCGCAATGAAGCGGGTGGTGACCTGCATGCCCGAGTCCGACTCCGTCCACGCCAGCAACTCGGGCGCCCGGACCTCGTCGTAGACGGCCCGGGTGGGGTACTCGCTCCCGTCCGTGTCGATCACCATGAGGGTCTCGAAGACACCGCCGCGGCGCGGGTCGACCGTGATGTGCTCGCGCGGGGCGCTGGTGCCCTTGGGTCCCCAGAACTGGGCCAGGTGGTCCGGGTCGATCATGCAGTGGAAGACGAGCTCGCGCGGCGCGTCGACGACGCGCGTGAAGCGCAATTCGCCTGCGGCCCGGCCCTCAGCCATCGGGCTCGCCGTCGGCCGCGCGCTGGATGTCGGCCAACAGCGCGTCGAGCTTGTCGAAGCGCTCGTTCCACATCCGCCGGTGCGCGCCGATCCAGTCGAGCGCACCGTCGAGCGCCTCGACCTCGAGGTGGCACGGGCGGAACTGGGCGTCGCGGCGCCGCGTGATCAGTCCGCTGCGCTCGAGCACCTTGAGGTGCTTGGAGACCGCGGGGAGCGAGATGTCGAACGGCGCGGCGAGGTCGTTGACCGTGGCGTCGCCCCGAGCCAGTCGGCTCACGATGGCCCGCCGGGTCGGGTCGGCCAACGCAGCGAAGGCCGCATCGAGGCGCTCGTCGGTCGTCGTCATACCCAGCATTTAACCAAGGAGTTACTTATCTGTCAAGTTAAATATCGCCCGGGGTGGCGGCAGGCCGTCCCTCCGGCGGGGAGCGTCGGCCCGCCCGGCCGGCGACTAGACCGGCAGGCGAATCACCCCAATGGGCTCAGGCGCCCGAATGGGGACCCGGTCACGCAAGCGAGAGAAGAGGAGAACGGATGGACAGAGCGGTCGATCCGCTCCGGGCCTCGGTCGCCCGGCTGCACGAGTTGGTCCAGGGTCTCGACGTCGCCCAGCTCGAGGGTCCTTCCTACGACCCGGACTGGAGCATCGCCGACGTGCTGTCGCACCTGGGCTCGGGTGCGGTGATCATGGACCGACGCCTCCAAGATGCCCAATCCGCCGTCGAGACAACCTACGACCCCCAACTCGTCTGGGACGAGTGGAACGCCAAGACGCCTCGAGCCAAGGCGGACGACAGCTTGGTCGAAGACGAGCGGCTGCTCGCAACCATCGAGGCGTTGAGCCAAGAGGAATGGGAACGCCTCACCTTCAACTTCGGGCCCGTGACGGTCGGCCTCGACGTCGCGGTCGCGCTGCGTCTCAACGAGCACGCGTTCCACACGTGGGACATCGAGGTCATGTTCGACGACGCGGCGGAGGTTCCGCCCGACGCGGCGGCGGTGATCGTCGACAATCTCGGTTTCATCGCGCGCTTCACGGCCAAGCCGACCGGCGACGAACGCGAGGTGCGCGTTCGCACGAACGAACCGGTGCGTCACTTCACGGTGCGGCTGACCCTCGACAGCGCCGAGTTGCTCGAGGGCGACGCGGGAGCGACGGCCGACCTGGAACTGCCGGCCGAAGCCTTCTGCCGCCTCGTGTACGGCCGCCTCGATGCGGACCACAGCCCGGCCGTCGAGGCGAACGGCGAGGTGCTCGAGATCCTGCGGCGGGTCTTCCCCGGACCCTGACCGAGCCGACGTCGTGGACGGCGAGCGAAACGTCGGCGCCACTGGTGAAAGCCCGCCGCCCGGCGGCGGGTCGGGATCCGGGCGGCGGCTGGGCGCCGGAGAAGGATCGGCGTGGGCTCGAGTGCGTCCGGCACCGCGACGTCCGCCCACCCAGCCCGAATCCGCTTATCAAGCCGGTTCGCGCGCCGAGGCCTTTTTGACGCTCGCGTTGAACGCGGTGAACTTGATCCGACACGAGACGGCCGGCGCCGAGGCCCTCGGCCGGCTCGCGGCGGGCTGCGAATGCTTCTCGCCCGCATCTCGGACCTCGACCAGGCCTGCCGGTTGGTCCTCGATCTGGTGTACGGGACGGAAACGACGGGGATAGGGACGAGAGAAGTGGCGACGAAGGAGGTCGCGCATGGACGCTGAGTGGCCGGCGACTGACTCGATGCCCGTCGGCCGTGCTGGTGCGTCCGTGGAGCTGGACGACAACGTCGCCGTCTACGACGAGATCGGTCAGCTTCTGATCCTCCTCAACTCGAGTGCGGCCGCGGTCTGGCGTTCGTGTGACGGCAGGACCTCGGTTGAGGCACTCGTGGAGGGGCTGGCGGCGGCGCATCCCGATGACGTGGATGTCATCGGCGACGACGTGGGGCAGACGTTGCGCAAACTGGCCGAGCTGGGGCTGGTGTCGGACGCTTCGGACGCCTCGGCCCAGTCCGGCGAGGCAGCGAACGCCGACGCCGCGACCGAGTAGACCCACGAGACCCGGCGAGTTGCCGTCGGCAGGAGCGCTTGTGGAGGATGGGGCATGCCCATCACCCGTCTCGCCGGCTCCGCTAGCCCCGAGGAGGTGGCCGCCATGGTGGGCCGGGACGGGGCCGTCATCGTCGAGGGCGTTGCGTCCGCCGGGCTGCTGGACCGCATCCAGTCGGAGTTGCGCCCGTACCTCGAGGCCACACCGACAGGCCCCGACGACTTCAGCGGGAACCGTACCCGCCGGACGGGCTCGCTCATCGCCCGATCGCCGGCGAGCCGTGAGCTCGTCATGCACCCACTGGCCGTGGGGGCGGCGCGGACGCTGCTCGAGCAGGCCACGAACATCCAGCTGCACCTGACGCAGGCGATCGCCATCGGACCCGGGGAGACCGCCCAACCCCTCCATCGCGACCGGTGGGCGTTCGACTTCTTTCCCTTCCCGACGGGCTACGAGGTGCAGTGCAACACGATCTGGGCGATGACCGACTTCACCGAGGAGAACGGTGCCACCAGGGTCATCGTGGGAAGCAACGCGGCGGAGGACGGGCATCCGTTCGGGCCCGACGACACCGAGCCGGCCGAGATGGCGCGGGGATCGGTGCTCGTCTACTCGGGCAGCGTCTACCACGGCGGCGGGGCGAACCGGTCCGCCGCCACGCGCATCGGCCTGAACATCACGTACAACGTGGCTTGGTTGCGCCAGGAGGAGAACCAGTACCTCTCGGTGCCCCGCGAGGTGGCGGCGACATTGCCGGTCGAGTTGTTGCGGCTGATGGGTTACGACCGCGGCGCGTACGCGCTGGGCTACATCGACGACCTGCGCGACCCCATCGAGGCGGTCCGTCCCGGCATCGGCACCACCGGCTTCGCGGCGCGTGCCTGACATCGCATCCCGTTGGCCCGGGTCGCTGGCGTCGCTCGGGTCGCTCGGGTCGGTCGGGTCGCAACGGCGCCTTGTCCACCGGCGTTGCCCGGGCCGCGGGTCAAACCAAGTGCGCGTCGGCGCCGGTACCGTGGGTGGCGTGCCGGTTGACATTCGCTTGGCCAGGGTGGACGACTACGACGACCTGTACGTGGCCTTCAGCCGGATCGTCGGGGCCGGGGAGGGGTTCCCCCAGGCGGCACCGCTCACGCGTACCCAATTCGACGAGTACTGGATCGAACAGTCCTCGACGGTGGCCGTCGCAAAGTTCGGCGGCTACCTCATCGGGGCGTACTACATCAAGCCGAACTTCGTGGGCCGCGCCGCGCACATCGCCAACGCCGGGTACTTCGTGCTGGCGCCCTACCGGGGCACTGGGGTCGGGCGCACCATGGTCGAGCATTCGCTCGTGGAGGCACGTCGCCTGGGCTTCGACGCCATGCAGTTCAACCTGGTCTTCGAGTCCAACCCGGCCCGGGACATGTACCGCCGGCTCGGTTTCACCGAAGTGGGCCGCATCCCGCACGCCGTCGACGGCGAGGACGCGCTCATCTACTGGCGCAGCCTCGAGGACGTCGATACGTGACGAGCACCGACGTCTCGGTCGAGCAGCAGGGCCAGCACGTGGCGGTGGTGCGCATGCACCGGCCGCCGAACAACTATTTCGATTCGGCGCTGATCGAGGGGCTGGCTTCCGCCTACGAGGAGCTGGCGACAACCGCGTGGTGCCGCTGCGTGGTGCTGGCGGCCGAAGGGAAGCACTTCTGCGCCGGCCTCGACTTCTCCTCCAACGCCGGGCAGGACATTGCCGAGCTCTACCGCCAGGCCCTGCGGCTCTTCACGTCGCCGTTGCCCGTGGTGGCGGCGGTGCAGGGGGCGGCCATCGGCGGCGGGTGCGGCCTCGCCCTGTCAGCGGACTTCCGAGTGGCCACGCCCTGGAGCCGCTTCAGCGCCAACTTCGCCCGCCTCGGCTTCCACCACGGCTTCGCGCTGACGGTCACGCTCCCGGCGGTGGCCGGCCGCCAGGCGGCCGCCGACCTGTTGCTCACCGGGCGCCGGGTGGGCGGCGCCGAGGCCCTGGCCCTCGGCCTGTGCGACCGCCTGGCCGGCGACGGCGAGGGGGAGCTGATGGACGACGCCCTGGCCTTCGCGGGCGAGCTCTCGGCATCGGGGCCGCTGGCCGTCCGGTCAATCCGGGCGACGCTGCGCGAGGGGATGGTCGAGGCGGCCCGCGCCAGCATGGAGCGCGAGTGTGCCGAGCAGCTGGCGCTCCGCCACAGCGCCGACTTCGCGGAGGGAGTGCGCGCCGCGGCCGAACGGCGCGAGCCCCGGTTCACCGGGACCTGAGCAGGAGGGACTGGCTTCTTGGACGCGCCATCGCCATCGCCGTCGGCATCGCCCTCGCTGCACGCGCTCAACACTGGCTTCACGTGGGCCGATCACCCGGGGCCCTTCCGGGTCGTGAGCAGCGCCCAGGCTCGCCAGTACGACGATGCCGGGTTCTTCATCCTCGAGGAGGCCCTGAGCCCCGAGGACGTCGCGGCGCTGCGCGGGGAGATCGACCCCCTCGAGGAGCGCCAAGAACAGGCGTTGCGCGGCCTCGAGGGTGGACGCTTCTTCATCGCACGAGCCGACGAGATCACCTTCACGACGCATCTCGTTCTGCACTCGGCGTGCCTGCGCCGCTTCACGACATCGTTGCTGCTGACCGACGTGTGCTCGGACCTGATCGGTCCCGACGTGCGACTGTACTGGGACCAGGCCGTGTACAAGAAGCCCGGGACCGAGTCGCCGTTCCCGTGGCACCAGGACAACGGGTACGCGTTCGTCGAGCCCCAGCAGTACCTGACGTGTTGGGTCGCGCTGACCGACGCCACCGAGGACAACGGCTGCCCCTGGGTGGTGCCGGGGCTCCATCGGAGCGGCACGCTGGCCCACGAGTACTCCGACATCGGCTACGTGTGCCTGCGCGACCCCGCGTCGGCCGTCCCGGTGCCCGTCTCCGCCGGCAGCATCGTCGTCTTCTCGTCGCTCACGCCACACTCGACAGGCCCGAACCGCACCGGCGACGTGCGCAAGGCCTACATCGTCCAGTACGCGCCGAACGCCGCCGAGGTGATCCGCCCGGCCGGGCCGGACGGGCCGACGACCAGGGTGCCGGCCGACCACGAGGGCCGTCAGTACGAGGTGCTGAGGGGTGGGGTCCGCGTCGGGCCGGAGGAGTGACAGCCGCTGCGCACTAGGGTGCATCAGGCGACCGTCGAACACGCAGACGCACACACAGAAACACACAGAGGGGGTACCGATGACACACACCGCGCCGGTGAGCGACTGGGCCACCGACTTCGACGTCATGGACCCCCGCTATCTGGCGGACCCCTTCAGCATCTGGGACGAGCTGCGTTCGACCTGCCCGATCCCACACACCGATCGGCGCAAGAGCAGCTGGATGCCCTTGCGCTACGACGACGTCACCGCCATCGCGCACGACGTCGAGCATTTCAGCTCGTTGAAGGTGGCGGTGATCCCCGGCGACGAGGACGAGGACCCCAACGCCAACTTCGACGGCCCCAACCTCGAGTACGGCTTGCCGCCCATTTCATCCGATCCTCCGATGCACACCTGGACCCGGCGCCTCCTGTTGCCGTGGTTCTCGCACAATCGGGTCGACACCTACGTGCCGCTCACCCGCGAGCTGTGCCGGTCCCTCCTCGACGGATTCGCCGGTGACGGGCACGCGGACGCAGCGGCGGACTACGCCCAGCAGATCCCCGTGCGGGTCATCGCCCGGATCCTCGGTGTCTCGACCGACCTGGCCGACACGTTCACGGGCTGGGTGCGCGACGTCCTCGAGTTCGCCGACGACCAAGAACGCCGGCAGCGCGGCGCCGAGGGCCTCCTCCAGTACTTCCTCGAACAGCTCGAGTCCCGGCGTCAGCACCCCGGCGACGACCTGTTGAGCGAGCTGCTCGGGGCCGAGGTGGAGGGACAGCGCGTCGACGACGGGATCGTCCTCGGGATGGCCGCCCTGGTGCTCATCGCCGGCGTCGACACGACGTGGAGCGCGATCGGCTCCTCGCTGTGGCACCTGGCCTCGCACCCCGACGACCGCAGGCGCCTGGTGGCGGAGCCGGACCTGATGCCGACCGCCGTCGAGGAGCTGTTGCGCGCCTACTCGCCGGTGACGATGGCCCGCGAGGTGAGCGAGGACATCGAGTACGCGGGCTGCCCCATGAAGAAGGGCGACAAGGTGCTGATGAACTTCCCGGCCGCCAACCGCGACCCCGCGGCGTTCGAGCACCCCGAGGAGGTCCAGCTCGACCGGGCCCACAACCGGCACGTTGCGTTCGGTTCGGGGATCCACCGGTGCGCCGGGTCGAACCTGGCCCGAATGGAGTTGCAGGTGGCGCTCGAGGAGTGGCTGGCGCGGATCCCCGAGTTCTCAGTGGCTGAAGGCCAAGAGATCACCTGGGCCGGCGGCCAGGTCCGCGGCCCCCGAGTCCTCCCGGTGGTGTTCCCATGAAGATCCGTGTCGATCCCGACAAGTGCCAGGGCCACGCCCGCTGCTACGGCCTGGCGCCCGAGCTCTTCGACGTCGACGACTACGGGCAATCCACGGTCATCGTCGACGAGGTGCCTCCCGAGCTCGAGGAGAAGGCCCGGCTGGCCATCGCCAACTGTCCTGAGTACGCCATCGAGATCGTCAGCGAGTAGCCGCCGGGCCGCGATGCCGGGTACGCCCGCCGTCGCGGCTGCGCCGGATACGCCGGTTCCGCGGTGACGGGCCCCAAGGTCCTCCCGGACGCGCCACCGTGGTTCGCGCGCTCAGTGTCAGTGCCGCACACCGACGGCATCGTCGACGTTGACGGCTGCCCGGTGCACTATCTCAGCTGGGGTGCGCCCGGCCGGCGCGGCCTCGTCTTCGTGCACGGCGGCGGCGCGAACGCCCAGTGGTGGACCCCCATCGCCGCTACCTTCGCCGGCCGTTTTCGCGTGGCGGCCATCGACCTCTCGGGTCACGGCGACAGCGGGCACCGCGAGTCCTACGACCCCGAGCAGTGGGCCGACGAGGTGATCGCCGTGGCGGCCGATGCCGGATTCGCCGGCGTGCCCGTGGTCGTGGGTCACTCCATGGGTGGCTTCATCACCATCGTCACCGCAGCTCGCCATTCCGACCTGCTCGCAGGTGTCATCGTGTGCGACTCGCCGGTCACTGAGGCCGATCCCGAGATCAGCGCGCACGATTCGTTCGGACGCGCCCGAACCTATCCGGACATCGACGCCGCCGTCGCGCGCTTCCGCACGGTGCCACCCCAGGAGCACTATCTCGACTACGTCGTGGACTTCGTCGCCCGCCATTCGCTGAAGGAGGTGGACGGGGGGTGGCGGTGGAAGTTCGACCGGCGCATCTTCGAACAGTTCGGCCGGGGGGTCCGCGGCCTCGCCGTGCCCTACTTGAGCCAGGTCGACTGTCGGCTGGCGCTCTTGCGCTCCGAGCACGGCCTGGTCACCCCCGAGATCGGCGCCTTCATGTACGAGAAGCTGGGCCGGGTGACGCCGGTCATCGAGATTCCTGAGGCGGGCCACCACGCCATGCTCGACCAGCCCCTGATCCTGCTCACCGCAGTGCGCACCCTGCTCGCCGACTGGGATCACTCGGAGCCCCACCGGCGCTGAGGGCACCGGTGGGGCCGAGCGACGACGCTTCGATCGCCTCGAGCGAAACGGCCTAGAACACCTAAACCGTCGCCAGGACGAGTGGCTCCTCGCCCTCGCCGACCGCCGGCTGCTCCTCGGTCCGAGCCCGAGATCCCCGGACGAGGGTGAAGGCGGTCACGGCTGCGGCAGTCAGCACGATGCCGCTGAAGGTGAATGCCGTGGTGTAGCCGTGGATAGCGCCCGCCTCGAGGGCGGCGGGGCTGTGCCCGTGTACCACCAGGTACGAGGCCGTCGCCGTCGTCGCGATCGTGTTGATCAGTGCGGCGCCCATAGAGCCACCCGTTTGCTGGGTCGAGTTGACCAGCGCGCTGGCGACTCCGGCGTCTTCGGGATGCACGCCGATCAAGGCGGTGCTGCTCAGGGACACGAACGCCAGGCCCATCCCGACGCTGACGATGATCTCGGCCGGCAGCACGATCGACAGGTAGGTCGAAGTGACATCGATGGTGCTGAACAGGAACAGCCCACCGGCCGCCAGGACGAGCCCCGAACCCATGACCATCCGCGGCCCGATACGGGGCAGGAACCGGCTCGCCAGGGTCGCGCCGGTGATGATTCCCAGCGAGAAGGGCAAGAAGGCAAAGCCGCTCTTCAGCGCGGAGTAGTGCAGCGTGTTCTGGAAGTAGTACGTCAGTGACAGGAAGGTGCCGAACATGCCGGTCCCGATGAGCAGGGAGGCGAGGAACGACCCGCCGCGGTCGCGGTTCAGCACGACGCGCATCGGTAGGAGCGGGTGCTCCGTCCGCAGCTCGATCGCCACGAAGGACACGAGCAACACGCCCGCCAGCGCGAAGAGGGTGACCGCCGTCGACGAGCTCCAGCCGTCGGTACCGGCCTTGGTGAAGCCGTAGACGAGGGCGAGGAGGCCGCCGGTCACGGTGACCGCGCCGGGCAGGTCGTAGCCGTGGTTGGCCGGGCTACGGCTCTCGCTCACCACCCGCGTCGCGGCAACAGCGGCGAAGATGGCGAATGGCACGTTGATGAGCAGCGTCCAACGCCATGACGCGTATTGCGTGAGTGCGCCGCCCAAGATGAGACCGATCGCCGCGCCGCCGCCCGAGATCCCGCCGTAGACGGCGAAGGCACGGGCCCGCTCCTTTGGCTCGGTGAAGGCCACGGTCAGCAACGACAGCGCCGCCGGCGCCATGACGGCGGCGAACGCGCCCTGGAGGGCGCGCGCGGTGAAGAGCATGGCCGCGTTCTGGGCGAGGCCGCCGAGGGCCGAAGCGGCGGCAAAGCCGATCAACCCGATGACGAACATGCGCTTGCGGCCGAAGTAGTCGGCGATGCGTCCTCCCAGCAGGAGGAGGCCGGCGAACGCCAGCGTGTACGCCGTCAACATCCACTGGCGGTTGGCCGTCGAGATGTGCAGAGCGCGCTGTGCTGAGGGCAGGGCGATTATCACGACGGAGGCGTCGAGCACCACCATCAGCTGGGCGATGGCGATGATGCCGAGGGCCCGGAAGCGCTTTGGATCGCCGGTCTGGGCCTGTCCGGCGGCGCGGTCCAACGTCGAAGTCATGGGGTCTCCCGTCTCCTGAGTCCTGTTCCGACCCGGCCCGCCCGTTCGGGCCCCCTCAGTTCGAGAAAAGGCCTAGTTTCGGGCTCCGGTATGACCTACAATCGGAATCGGAGTTCTGGTTCCACATAGACTATACGGAACCTAGGTTCCGTTTGTCAACCGGGAGGATGAAATTTCGTGGGACCAAAAGCGAAACTACCGGGAGGGTGTGACGAGGTAAGCGGGGGCGAGGAGCGCCCGCTGCGGGCAGACGCCGCGCGCAACCGGGCGAGCATTCTCGATGCCGCCGAGGCGGTGTTCGCGAACGAGGGCATCGAGGCCCCAGTGGACCTGATCGCCGAGAAGGCCGGTGTCGGCGTCGGCACGCTCTACCGGCACTTCCCCACCAAGGAAAAGCTCTGCGAGGCCATCCTCCTCGATCGCCTGCGGGACCTCACCGAGGACGCCCGCGCCCTGGCGGAGGCCCCGGATCCCGCCGCCGCCTTCTTCGGCTTCCTCGAGCATTTCGTCGTGCTCGGCGAGGCCAAGCGGGACCTGATCGTCGCCGTCATGGGTGCCGGGGTGGAGTTCGAGCAGGCGGCCGAGTCGGTCAAGGAGGACCTGCGCGAGGCGGTCGGCGTCCTGTTGCGCCGGGCCCAGGCGGTCGGGGCCGTCCGCGAGGACGTGACTCCCTCCGCTGTCGTCAGCCTCGTCGGTGCCACGTGCCATGCGGCCGGGCACTCCTACGAGGCGCCCGCGTTCGACCTGCTCGCGATCGTCTGCGACGGACTGCGGGCCCAGGCCGCCGACTGAGGCTCGCGGCCCGGGCGCCTCGGTGCGCCCCTTCCCTCGCCACTCCGAGCACCGGCTCGTGGATGCGGGGCGCTCGTCGCGAGTGCATGCGCGGAAATCGTGGCGGTTCGCGTTGGCTGCATATGGAAAATTCAACTGACGAATCTCTGTAACGGCGGGCCCCATATAGCGGAGGAATGGCGACCGGTTTCCGCGCATACGCCCGCACCGCGCCCTCCGAAGACCGGGTGTCCCCCGAAGTTTTCAGGTCGCCGACGCCGAATCAGCTCGCTCGATCGGCTGCGGCTGAGTGGTCCTCCGGCGAGGTCAGGGCCGATCGCCGACGACGGGACCGTCGGGCGGCGGATCGCCCTGGAAGAACCACTGGATGCCGTAGGCGTCGATCAGGTGGCCGTAGGTCCCGAAGGGCATAGGGCGCAGGTCGTCGAGGAATTCCTCGGGCGCTCCGGCCGCGAGTTTGTCGAAGATCGTCCGGAGCTCCCCGTAGGTGGCGCCGTTGACGTACAACCCCGTGTCGTTGCCGTGCTGTCGTGCGCGGGTCGGATGGAGCCAGTCGGTGGCCGTGAACTCGATCGACCCGCTCTTGAGATGCGCGTTCACGACCTTGTCGTGTTTTTCGGCCGGCTGCTCGGCCGCCATGGGCGTGTCGCCAAGCTTGGTGATGAGGAGTTCACCGCCGAGGCACGCCTGGTAGAAGCGCATGGCCTCCGCGCAGTTGCCGTCGAAGAGCAAGAAGGGGGTGAGGTTCATCCTTGCCGTTCCTTTCGTGTTCCGGTCCTGTCCGTACCCTTGGTTCGCCCTTGGGTTGCCGCTGCGTCCCCCCGCCGCCCCGTAGTGCGCTCCGCCTCCCCGTAGGCGTCGATCGGGCTCCGCAGGGCCAGGCCGCCGTCGCACTCGACGACCTGGCCCGTCACCCACTCCATGTCGTGCACGGCGAGGATCACCTCCGCCACGTCCTCGGCCTCGCCCAGGCGCCCCAGCGCGGTTCGCTCGGCCACGCCGGCGAGCCAGGGCGATCCGTCGACGTTGGTCGCTCGCCCCAGGCCGAGCATCGGCGTGCGCGTCACCCCCGGGGCCACCGCGTTCACGCGCAGTCCATACGGGCCCCACTCGGCTGCGGCCACCCGGACCAGCATCGACAACGCCGCCTTCGACGCGCAGTAGAGGCCCATGGCGCGGTCGACCAGTCGCGCGCTGATGCTCGAGACGGCGACGAGCGACGCCGGCCGACTTTCGTCCTGCAGGACGCGGGCCCACCCGCGAAGGCAGAGCCAGGGTCCGCGCGCGTTGACCGTCATGACCCGGTCGAAGTCCTCCGGATCGACGTCGAGGAGCAGACCGCCATGGCCCACGCCCGCCGTCACGGTGACCGAGCAGGGCGCGCCGAAGCGCTCCCTCGTCTCGGCGACCGCCCGTTCGACCGCGGCCGGGTCCGTCACGTCGCAGGTGAGGTCGCGCTCGCCCGCAACGTCCCAGGTGACCGCCGTCGTACCCTGGGCCCGGTACGCCGCCACCAACGCGGCCCCGATGCCCGATCCGCCCCCCACGACCACCGCCAGTGGTGCAGCCTCGTCGCTCATGCGCCTCCCTCCAGCCCGGTCCGGGCCAGACCGTATCCGGCCGGCGGTGCCAGACTCTGGGCCTCGTCCCCAACCCCCGGAGGCCAATTGGCGAAGGTGCACCACTCCGCGATCGTGACGCACGACCTCGAGAAGTGCCTCGCGTTCTGGCGCGATGGCCTCGGCCTCGAGGTGCTGATGGACGAGACCTTCGAGGGCCCCTGGCCCGAGCTGTTCGGGGTGTCGTCGTCCACCCTTCATTCCATCTTCTTGGGCGAGGCCTCCGCGCCGGACACCGGGATCGTGGAGCTGGTGGTCACCGACGGCACCGAGGAGGCCAGTCCGGCCCCCGGCGTCGCGACGGGGATGTTCCTGCTCTCGCTCTATGCGGACTTGGACGTGGTCCTGCCCCGCCTGACCGCGCTCGGCGTCGGCGGAGAGCCCAGAGTCGCGGTGCTCGGGCCGGTGCCCCTGGTGGTCGTCACCGACCCCAACGGTGTCCGCGTGGAGCTGATGGACGCAGCGGCGCGCGCCAATCTCACGACCCTGACCGGGGGTGCCGGGTGAGCGCGCCGGTTGCGGAGGGAGCCACGTCCGAGCCGGAACACTGGAACGTCGCCATCCTGGGCGCTGGACCGGGTGGGCTCGGCCTGGCCATCGGGATGGTGAAGGCTCGGCGTCGTGACTTCGTGGTCTTCGAGGCCTCGGAGGGCGTCGGCGGGACGTGGCGGAACAACACATACCCCGGGGCGGCCTGCGACGTGCCCTCGCACCTCTACTCCTATTCGTTCGCCCTCAAGCCGGACTGGTCGAAGACCTACGCGAACCAGCCCGAGATCCTGCAGTACTTCGAGGATTGCGCCGACCGGTTCGGGATCCGCCCGCATCTCCGCCCCCACACGCGTATCACCGCAGCCCGATGGGACGAGTCGGCGCATCGTTGGTACCTGACCGATTCGAAGGGAGGCGCCTACTCCTGCGACGTGTTGATCAGCGCCATCGGGACGTTCACGACGCCGTCCTACCCCGACATCAAGGGTCTCGAGGACTTCGCCGGTCCGAGCTTTCACTCCGCGCGCTGGGAGCACGAGCACGATCTCGGTGGCAAGCAGGTGGCCGTCATCGGGACGGGTGCCAGCGCGGCCCAGATCATTCCCGAGGTAGCCAAGATGGCGGAGCAGGTCGACGTGTATCAGCGCACCCCGCAATGGATCCTGCCCCGCTCGGACAGGCCCTTCAGTGACGAGGACAAACAGCGCTTCGCCCGGAGCAAGCGCGCCGCCCGGAAGCACCGCGATGAGATCTATTGGGCCTTCGAGAACACCATCGCCTTCCGCCGAGACGACAACGCAGCCGACGGGTTGAAGGCGCTGGCGCTCAGCCACATCGACTATCGCATCGAGGATCCGGAGTTGAAAGCCAGGCTCACCCCCGACTATCCGTTCGGGTGCAAACGCACCCTCATCTGCAGCGACTTCTACAAGGCGCTGATGCGCGACAACGTGGAGTTGGTGACCGGGAGGATCGACCACATCACGAAGCGAGGCGTCGTCACGGTCGACGGCCGGGAGCGTCCGGCCGACGTCATCGTCTTGGCCACCGGCTTCAGGGCGACCGAGTACCTCGAGGGCATCGATGTCGCGGGGGTCGGTGGGCGGCGCCTGCACGACGACTGGGCTGCGGCCGGGGCGGCGCACGCCTACCTTGGCCTCACGGTGTCGGGCTACCCGAACTTCTTCATGATGTACGGCCCCAACACGAACCAGGGCGGCAATTCCATCATCATCATCCTCGAGGCCCAGGCGACCTACATCATGGGTGCGCTGCGCGCCATGCAGCGCTATCGGGCCGATGCGGTCGACGTGCGGCGTGACGTCATGGACGCCTACAACCGAGAACTTGGGGAGGCCCTCGCTGGCACGCTGTGGCACGACGGCTGTCAGAGCTACTTCAAGAACACGAACGGCAAGATCGCGACGCAATTGCCGCAGACGTCGAGGTGGTATGCCGAGAAGACCAAACGATTCCGAATGAAGGAGTACGAACGAGTATGAAGGCCGCTGTCTACTACGAGACCGGTGCACCCGACGTCTTCCGCTACGAGGACGTCGCCGACCCGGTGGTCGGTCCCGAAGCCATCCTGATCGACGTCGAGGCGATCAGCATCGAGGGTGGCGACACTCTGAGCCGGTTGGGCGGCGACCTGGCCCGGGTCCCCCACATCGTGGGCTACCAGTGCGCCGGCACGGTGGTCGAGGTGGGCGCCGGGGTGACCGGGTTCGCGGTCGGGGAGCGTGTCGTGACCGTCGGGCTCGACGGCTCCCACGCCGCACGGCGCGCCGTGCCCGCCGCCTTCGCCTGGAAGGTTCCCGACCAGGTGAGCACCGACGAGGCTGCGTGCGTGCCGGTCCCGTTCGGGACGGCCGACGACTGCCTCTTCGAGTTCGGGCACCTGAAGGCGGGGGAGACGGCCCTCATCCACGCCGGCGCGGGTGGTGTCGGCATCGCGGCGATCCAGATGGCCAAGCGGGCGGGCGCACGGGTGTTCTCCACGGCGTCGACCGACGACCGGCTCGAGCGCCTCAAGGAGCTCGGGCTGGACGAGGGCATCAACTACCGCACGCATGATTTCGTCGCCGAGTCGCGGCGGCTGACGGACGGCCGCGGAGTCGACGTCGTCGTGGACTCGGTCGGTGGGGTCACGCTCCAGGGAAGCATCAACGCGCTCGCCTACCGGGGAAGGTGCATCACGGTGGGCGACGCGGGACGCGCCCCGGCCGAGCGGCTCGACATCTCCAACATGCGCCCGAACAACCAGACGCTCTCGGGCTACTTCATGGGCGCCGAACTGCTGTTGGCGCACGAGCGGGTCCACGCGATGATCGCGGGACACCTCGACGCCATCGCACGGGGTGAGTTGAAGGTGGTGATCGCCCGCTCGTTTCCGCTTTCCGAAGCGGCGGCGGCGCATGCCTACATCGAGAGCCGTCAGGCTTTCGGCCGCGTGCTGCTCATCCCCTGACCGCCGGCCCTATCGCGGAAACCGGTCTTACGCTGCGGTCGGGTCGGGCGCGCCCGCCAGTCCGCTCAGGTCGGTGTCCGGGTCGGCCAGGGCGGCCGGGTCGACGGGGCGACGGGCCGCCAACAGCGCTTCGATCGCGTCGCCCTGGTCCCACACGTTCGCGTTCATGGCCGCGACCACGACCCCATCGCGGAGCCAGAACGTGATGAACTCGCCCGCGCCTCCGGCGGGGTCACCGCGGAACACGACTTGATCGTCGCTCTGCGCCCGGCCTCGGTACTCCATGCCGAGCTCGTACTGGTCGGAGAAGAAGTAGGGCACCTTCTCGTAGGGCGTGGCGAGACCGAGCATGTTGCGCGCCGCAACCGGTCCCTGGTGGAGGGCAGAGGACCAATGCTCGAGGCGGATCCAGGTGTCGTACAGGGGGTGCCAGGCGTTGGCGACGTCGCCGGCGGCGTAGACCTGCGGTGCGCTCGTGCCGAGATAGGCGTCGGTGCGCACGCCGTTGTCCACCTCGAGCCCGGCGCCCGCCGCCAGCCCTACCCGCGGCATGACTCCCACGCCCACCACGACTGTCGCCGCGGGGAGCACCGAGCCGTCGCTGAGGCGCACCTCCTCCACGTGGTCGAGGCCGCCTATGGAGTCGATGCCGACGCCCAGGCGGAGCGTGACGCCGTGGGACTGGTGGAGGTCGCGGAAGACGGCGCCCACCTCGGGTCCGAGGACGCGTTCGAGCGGCAGCGAGACGAGGTCGACCATCGCCACCTCGGCGCCCATTTCGCGCGCGGAGGCCGAGACCTCGGCGCCGATCCAGCCCGCGCCGATGACGACGACCGGTCCTCCTGCGCTGACCGCGGCGCGAATCGTGTCGGCGTCGCTCACGGTGCGGAGCGTGTGGACGCCGGGAAGGTCGACTCCGGGCACCGGGAGCGTGCGGGGCGCCGCGCCGGTTGCCAGCAACAGCCGCTCGTAGGGCACGCGCGCTCCGTCGGCGAGGACCACCTCGGAGCCGGCCGGCTCCACCGCCGTGACCGCGGTAGAGGTCCTCAGCTCGATGTCGCGGGATCCGTAGAAATCGGCGTCGTGCACCGCGGCGTCGTCGAAGCCGGCCTCCCCGCGCAGGTAGGCCTTCGAGAGCGGCGGCCGCTCGTAGGGCCGGACAGGCTCGTCGCCGAAGAGGACGATCCGCCCTCCGAAGCCCTCGTCCCGGAGGGTTTCGGCTGCCTTGGCCCCGGCAAGCCCGGCACCGACGATGACGATGGTCTCTCCAGAGGACATGGCGTACCCCCTTGTCCGGGCACCTTCGTGACGATGGACAATGCGCTCACTGGCCGGTTCCGGCCAGTGCGAGGAACTCGGACCGGGTGCGTGGGTCGTCGCGCACGAGGCCTTTGAGCGCCGAGGTCACGGTGCGCGAACCGCCGGACCGCACCCCGCGCAGGGACATGCATAGGTGCTCGGCATCCAGCACCACACCCACACCCTTCGGCTCCAAGGTGTCTTGGAGGAAGTTGGCCACCTGCGCCGTCAAACGTTCCTGGACCTGCAGCCGGCGGGCGAAGTGGTCGACGACCCGTGCGAGCTTCGAGAGCCCGACGAGGCGCTCGTCGGGCAGGTACCCCACGTAGGCGACTCCCGAGAAGGGAAGGAGGTGGTGTTCGCACAGCGACGCGAAAGGAATGGCCCTGGCGACCACGAGCTCGTCGTAACCCTCCTCGTTGGCGAACGTCGTGACGTTGAACGGCTCGGGTGTCAGCATCTCAGCCAGGGCCTTGGCGACCCTGGTCGGCGTCTCCTCGAGTCCGGCGCGCGTGCGGTCGACGCCGAGCGCATCGAGCAGGTCGGCCACCGCGCCGGCGGCCCTCTCGAGGTCCACCCCGCCTTCAGTTGGCTGATGCAGGTGGAGGTGGGGCTCCGCGACCCGGCCGGGGACCGCGTTCAGGTCGACCTCGCGGGTGTCGGCCGGCGTCGAGGCGGTCGTCATGGTGCCCGTCCTTCCCTCTAACACAAACTCATTTCGACTTTAGAGGGACCCTCTCGTTTTGTCAACATCATTCTGTTTTAGAATGACGGCATGAGCGTCCGGGAGGACCGTCTCGCCGCTCTGGCCGCCTTGGCCGAGCCGCTGCGCCGGCGCTTCTACCTGCACGTCTCGTCGTCCACGGAGCCGGTGAGCCGCGAAGCCGCGGCCGACGCCCTCGGGGTCTCACGGTCGGTGGCCGCCTTCCACCTCGACAAGCTGGCGGAGGTCGGGGTGCTCGACGTCGAGTACCGGCGTCCCCCGGGGAAGAGTGGGCCCGGAGCCGGCCGGCCCACGAAGTTCTACAGGCGGCCCGAACGCGAGCTCGACTTCAGCGTGCCGGAGCGCCATTACGAGCTGGCGTCCGCCGTCCTCGCCCGGGCGGTGGCGGACGCCCGAGGGCGGGCGATCCCGGTCGACGAGGCCCTGGAGCTGGCCGCCCGTGACTTCGGTCGGGTCATCGGGGCGGGCCTCGAGCGCGCGGATGAGCCGAGCGGGGACGAGCTCGGACGCGTCGTCGCGATACTGGCGACAGCCGGCTACGAGCCGGAACGCCGCGGCAAGGTCGTCACCCTGCGGAACTGTCCGTTCCACGCGCTGGCCGAAGAGCACCGCCACCTCGTGTGCGGGATGAACCTCGACATGGTGACGGGCCTGCTCGAGGGAGCGGAGGCCTCACACCTGACGGCGCGCCTCGACCCCGCGCCGGGGCGCTGTTGCGTGACCGTCCTCGCCGGTGCGAAGTAGCGCCGCGCGAGCGAAGTCCGGGACCTACTTCGAGCTCGACGAGCGCCAGCCGCGCTCGAAGGGCAGGCGCCAGGTGCGCGGCGCGATCAGGTCGTTGATCGCGGGAGGGCCCCAGCTCCCCTGGGCGTAGGGCTCGACGGGGGGCGGGTCCTCGAGCAGCGGCGTCGAGACCTCCCACAGCCGCTCGATCCCCTCGGCCGTGTTGAACAACGTGTGGTCCCCGACCATGACGTCGTGGATCAACCGCTCGTACGCCTCGAGCACCTCCGCGTCCTGGCCGACCTCGTGCAGCGAGAACTGCAGCGACAGCTTCTCGACGTTCATCCCGATCCCTGGCTTCTTGCCGTAGAACGACAAGGAGAGCTTGGAGGAGTCGGCCAGGTCGAACGTGAGGTGGTCCGGACCCTGGGTGCCGACGCCCGAGTCCGCGGTGAACATCGACTGGGGCGGCGCGCGGAACGCGATCGAGATGATGCGCTCGCCGCTCCCCATTTCCTTGCCTGTCCGCAGGAAGAACGGCACGCCGGCCCAGCGCCAGTTGTCGATCTCGCACCGCAACGCGACCAACGTCTCGGTGTTCGAGTCCGGTGCGACGCCGGGGATGTCGCGGTACCCCTCGTACTGCCCGCGCACGACCTGGGTCACGTCGAGCAGCTGCAAGGACCGGAAGACCTTGTCCTTCTCTTCGCTTATGGGCCTGGGGGCGAGGGCGGTCGGCGGCTCCATCGCCACGAAACCTAAGATCTGGAACAGGTGGGTGACCACCATGTCCTTAAAGGCACCGGTCGCCTCGTAGAACCCGACCCGGTCGTCCACACCGAGGGTCTCGGGCACGTCGATCTGCACGTTGTCGATGTGGTCGCGGTTCCAGATCGGCTCGAAGAGCCCGTTGGCGAAGCGGAAAGCCAAGATGTTCTGCACGGCCTCCTTGCCGAGGAAGTGGTCGATCCGGAAGATCTGATCCTCGTCGAAGTAATGGTGCAGCATGTCGTTGAGGGCGACCGCGCTGGGCAGGTCCGTGCCGAACGGCTTCTCCATGACGATGCGTGACCGCTCGATCAGCTTGGCGTCGGACACCATCTGGATCACCGACTCGTCCGCCGCCGGTGGGACGCTCAGATAGTGCATCCGCCGCACGCTGTCGCTGCCGATCGCCTTCTCGGCCCCGGCGACGTGGTCGGCCAGCGCCTGGGCGCCGTCCGACGTGGACACGAAGGAGAGCCGCTTCTCGAAGTTCGCCCACTGGAGAAGCGAGATCTTGCCGTTGTAGTACTGGTCGCAGGCGTGGCGCGCCAGGTGCCGGAAGTCTTCGTCGGTCATCTTCCGGGTCGAGCTACCGACGATGCGGTACTCGGGCATCATCCCCAGCATCGCGAGGTGGAGGAGACCGGGGAGGAGCTTGCGCGCGGCCAGGTCGCCCGTGGCCCCGAACAAGATGATCACATAGGGGTCGATCTGGGAGCCCGACGCCGCCGACTCAGTGGTTTCGCTGCGGTCAACGACTTCGGTCATGCCGGCCTCCGCTCGTTCAACTCGGTCGTGTTGGCGCCCATGATCTTGGGCACCGACTCCTCGGGCAGCTTCTGGAGCTCCCTCGCCCAGTCCGTCGGGTCGGGAAGCCCCTCGACGTGGGGCCAGTCCGACCCGAAGATGACCCGGTCGTCGCCCATGAGGTCCACGATCTCGTCGACGTCGTCCTCCCAGAACGGGTTGATCCACACGTGGCGACGGAACGTGTCGACCGGGTCCTCGGAGAAGTAGCCGGGCATCCGTCGGGCCGCCGTGCGCAGCTTTCGGAAGAGGGGAGCCAGGAATTCCGAGCCGTTTTCGACCGAGGCGATCCGCACGTTGGGGAAACGGTCGAACAGCTTCTCGAGGACGAGCGTGGCCAGCCAGTCGTGGGCTGCCCGCTCGATCGCGAAGAGCTTGACGCTCGGCCGCCCGCTACCCCCACCCTTGAACGACACGGAGAAGCCGTCGGGGGCGTAGCCGTTAGAGGACAATCCGGCGTCGCCGGCGTGCACCACCACCGTGATGCCGGCCTCGTTGACCGCGGCCCAGAAGGGGTCGAACTCGTCGGCCGCCGGCGAGCGGCGTCCCGCCATCGTCGTCGGGGCGGCGGCGCGCAGTACCACGGCGCGCGCGTCCTGGTCGAGGGCCCACTCCAGTTCACGCACGGCCTCGTCGACATCGGCCAACGAGATGTAGGGGACCGCGAAGATGCGGTCCCGGTAGACCATGCCCCAGTCCTCGGCCAGCCAGCGGTTGAAGGCGCGGAACATCAACACGACCGCCTCGGGGTCGTCCTTCAACGCCTCCTCGTAGAGCATGCCGAGGGTCGGGAAGAGCCAGACCTGCCTCAGCCCCTGGGCGTCCATCGTGGCGAGGCGGGCGTCGCGGTCGCGGTACTCGGGCCGGATGGGCTCGGGGGTCCCCATCAGCCGGTGCATGGGGACGCCGTCGGGGTTGCCGCGGAAGTAGTCGAACAACGCGCCGGCGGGCGAGATCGGGTTGAACGTCGGGTTCGTCACCGCGCGGCTCACCCGACCGCCGATCGAGTGGTAGCGCCGGCCGTCGATCTCGACCCACTCGATCACCCGCGGCCCGAGCGCCGGGTCGAGATGACGGGTGAAGGCGTCGAGTGCCTCGTAATAGTGGTTGTCGGCGTCGAAGACCGGAGCGTCGAGCCTGTGCATTTTCACCCTTCCTCGGCGGACAGGCGCTATACCAGAGACTGTATTAGCTGGAGGCGGGCGGCCCCGCGGCGGTGTGTCGCACGCCCTGCGGGTCGACCGCCCAACCCGGTGGCTGCCCCCACTGATCGCCGTACACCAACTCGGGGAGCGGGCGTCGGCGCACCGGACCGTGCCTCCCCCGTGGCCGGCCGAGCGTGATGGTCGCCATCAGCTCCACGCCGTCGGGGATCTTCAGCAGCGTGCGCAGTTCGGGCGCCGCCATGTGTCCGAGACCGGTGAGCACGCCGCCGTAGCCGAGGGCGCGTGCCGCCAGCAGCAGGTTCTGGCAGGCCGGGTAGACCGAGGCCCCGTCGACCAGGTCGGTGGTGGGACGGTAGGGGACATAACAGGCGAGTACGAGCACGGGGACCGACTCGAAGTCGTCGACGTAGTGCTGCATCGTTCGCGCCATCCTCGACTTCGGCGATGTGGCCTCGGCGCCCGAGCCCTTGTCGTAGCCGTCCTCGGCGCGTTTTGCCGCCCAGAATCTCTTGGCTGTGTCACCGATCAGCCGCTTGGCCTCGGCGGCCACCGCTCCGTCCGTCAGGACGATGAAGCGAAAAGGCTGACGGTTCGACCCACTCGGCGCGCGGGTGGCGGCGAAGAGGATGTCCCGCAGCGCATCGTCGGGGATCTTCTCGTCTGTGTAGCGCCGGATGGCGCGGGTGGTCAGCAGGCCGTCGTAGAGCGACACCGAGGCCCTGTCCGTGTCCCTCATCGCGGCGACCCTAGCAACGGTCCGGCGTCCGGCCTCCTGGCCTATCCGGCCGTCACGGCGGGGTGGACGAGGTCGGCGTAGAGGTCGGGGTGGCGTTCGTCCTCGAGGAGGGCGCCGACGCCCTCGCGGCGGTACGCCAGATGCAGGTCGATCCGGTGGACGAGGAGCTCGGCCGGGCTGGACCGGCCCGGCACGGCCGCGGAGGCGGCGGCCACCACGGTGCCGGTGGGGGCGATGATGCGGCTCGCGCCGAGCAGGGTCGACGTGGTGTGCGAGCCCGCCTGGTTGGCCTGCACCCACCACTGGCTGTTCGTCAGGGCCAGAGCCGGGTGCAGCAGGTCCCACGCCGGCGCGCCCTCCACCTCGTACGCCGAAGGGGCGAGCACCAGGCGCGCTCCCCGGAGTGCGAGCGCACGCGCCACTTCGGGGAAGTCGCCGTCGAACCCGACGACGAGACCCACCGTGCCGAGCGTCGGGTCCTCGAACGTCGTCAGCCGGTGCCCGGGCGCGAAGACCCGGTGCTCGAACGTTGGCCCGAACAAGTGCGCCTTGTGGTGCCAGGCGGCAAGTCCGCCATGCGGGTTGAACACCAGCGCCGTGTCGTGGACCGAGCCGTCCTCATCCATTTCGGGCACGCTGCCGACGAGGAAGAGGCCGTGGCGGCTCGCGGCTTCGGCGAGCGAGGCCGTCCGCGGTCCGTCGCGTGGCTCGGCATCTCTGCGGGCGTCGCGGCCCAGCGTCTCTGGGTCGTAGCCGCACGACCACAGTTCGGGCAGGACGAGCAGCTCGACGCCCCGCGCTGCGGCACCCTCGACCATGCCGAGGGCGACGGAGAGGTTTTCCTTGGGATCGCCCGGAGCGGCCAGCCACTGGGCTACTCCAACCAGAAGGTCTCGCTTCACGTCCCCACCAGATCCACCGACCCTCCTCGCGCGGTCGTGCCAATCGCACGCTACGGGGGCAACGTTCGGGGACGGTTTCCCGGTTGTGAATGGACTGTTACAGGACGTCGCGGTCGGCGGACGCGGCCGCCTCAGTCCGGCTGGCGGGCCATGAGCGTGACGAGGTCGTACAGCACGTGCGCCGCGGCGATCGCCGTGATCTCCGCGTGGTCGTACGCTGGCGAGACCTCGACCACGTCGGCCCCGACGATGCGGGCGGACCGGAGGCCGCGCACTGCGGACAGGAGCTCGCGGCTGGAGAGGCCCCCGGCCTCGGGCGTGCCCGTGCCGGGCGCGTGAGCGGGGTCGAGCACATCGATGTCGACCGAGACGTAGAGGGGCGCATCGCCGACCCGAGCCAGGACGTGTTCGACGACGGCCCGCACGCCGAGCTCGGCCACTTGATCGGTCGTGATCTGCGCGAAGCCCATCCCGGCGTCCTCGGCCAGGTCCGTCTCGGCGTAGAGGGGTCCGCGCAGCCCGACGTGCACGCTGTGGTCCCGGCGGAGCAACCCCTCCTCCCAGGCCCGCCGGAACGGCGTGCCGTGGGTGTAGTGCTGGCCGAAGTAGGTGTCCCATGTGTCGAGGTGCGCGTCGAAGTGGACGAGCGCGAGTGGGCCGAAGCGGCGTGCCGTCGCCCGCAGCAGAGGCAGCGCGATCGTGTGATCGCCACCCACGGCCACGAGCCGGCCACCGCCCGCCAAGAGGGCGTCGGCGCCGCGCTCGATCTCGGTGACCGCCTCTTCGGCGCTGAACGGCGTGCAGCTGATGTCGCCCGCGTCCACCACCTGGGCCAGCTCGAAGGGCAGAACGCCGAACGCGGGGTGATAAGGGCGCAGGAGCCGCGAGCCCTGCCGCACCGCGGCGGGACCGAAGCGGGCCCCGGGCCTGTAGCTCGTGCCACCGTCGAACGGGACGCCGACGACTGCGATGTCCCAGTGCGGCACCTCCTGTGCCGTGGGCAGCCGGGCGAAGGTGGCGAGGCCGGCGTAACGCGGGAAGACCGTGGCGTCGGCCGGGCCGCGGGGCCGCTCGCCCTCGGGCATCAGTCGTCGATGGCCTGGTACACGAGGGCGCGTAGCTGGGCCCGGAAGGGGTAGGCGATGGAGGGGAAGAGCTGTGTCATGAACACCGCGAAGAGGTCCTCGGCCGGGTCGACCCAGAAAGCAGTGCTCGCAGCGCCGCCCCAGTAGAACTCGCCACGCGAGCCCGCCATGGCGGTGGCCGCGGGCCCCAGGCCGACGGCGAACCCGAGTCCGAATCCCACACCCTCGAAGCCTGCTTCGCCGAAGCCGCCGACGGAGAGCTCCTGCAGCGTGGCCCCGCCCGGGAGGTGGTTGACCGTCATCAGCTCGAGGGTCTTGCGGCCCAGCACACGCCGGCCGTCGAGCTGGCCGCCGTTCGCCAGCATCTGGCAGAACGCGACGTAGTCGTGCGTCGTCGAGACGAGCCCGCCCGCGCCCGACAGGTAGGACCGTGGCTTGAGATAGCCCATGACAAATGGCCCCTCCATCAGCGTGGGCGTGTTGGCCGGGCGGTACTGGTAGCAGGCCGCGAAGCGGGGCACCGACGCCTCGGGCACGGCGAAGCCGGTGTCGACCATGCCAAGTGGCTCGAAGACCTCGCGGCGGAGATAGTCGTCGAAGCGCAGACCAGAGAGGATCTCGACGAGACGTCCCACGATGTCGGTCGAGAGGCCGTAGTTCCAGCGTGTGCCCGGATGGAACTTGAGCGGGTGCTGGGCCAGCAACGCGGTGACGCTCTCGAGCGTCTGCCCGCTGCCGAGTGCCTGGCGTGCCTCGGCGAAGCCGGCGTCGATCGGGTTGTCTGGGAAGAGGCCGCCGGGGAGGCCGGTCATGTGCATGAGGACGTCGCGCATGTTCATCGGACGCCCGGGCTTGACCAGCGTGACCGAGCCGTCGTCCTGGACCTCGCCCACCTGCAAGGTCCGCCACTCGGGAATGTAGCGATGGACGGGGTCGAGCAATTGGAACATGCCGCGCTCGTAGAGCTGCATCAGGGCCACCGAGGCGATCGGTTTGGTCATCGAGTAGATGCGGAAGATCGTGTCGTCGGCCATGGGGAGCGCACGCTCCCGGTCTCGCAGGCCGAGAGAGCGGTAGTAAGCGACGTGGCCGCCCCGCACCACGGTGATCTGGCAGCCTGGGATCTTCCCGGTATCGACGTAATTGCGGCCGAAGTGCTCGGTGATCCGTTCGAGGCGGTCCTCCCGCATCCCTGCGGCGTCGGGCTCGACCTTCACGCTCATCTCTGCCATCGCCATCTGCACCTCACCCCTTCTGTGGCTAGTCATCCGCCTTGGACTGGGACTTGGACTTGGACTTCTGGTCGCGCAGATACGCGGCCGTCCCCTCGAGGTATCTCCCGACGTCTTTCGCCTTGTTCGCGGCGACGTCGTGGAACCACTCGGGCACGTAGACCTGGGCGGCGCCGGAGTCGAGCCCCGCCAGGATCGCGTCGACGCAGACGGACACCGGCTCCGCCTGGACGGGGAGGTCGGGCACGTCGTTGTCCGGCAGATGGAAGAGCTCGGTATCGATCACTCCGGGATAGACCACCATCACCTTGATCCCCGTCTCCCACAGGTCGACGGCCATGGCCTCGGAGAACGCGGTCAGAGCGGCCTTCGACGCGTCGTAGGCGGCTTCGCCGGGTGCGCTCAGCGTGGCGGCGACGGACGAGACGTTTACGATGGTGCCCGACCCTCGGGTGAGCATCTGGGGCAAGAGGGCCATGGTCAGGCGGATGGGCGAGAGGTAGTTCACGTGCATCACTGCGGTGATCGTGTCGATGTCGAGTGCCGTAACGTGGCGGCGCTTGGGGATGCCGGCGTTGTTGACTATCAGGTCCACTCCGCCGAACGCGTCGACGACGTCGACAGCGAGCTGGTCGACTGCGTTGATGTCGGCCAGGTTGACAACCCACATTCGGCTGTCGGGCGAGTACTTCATGCAGCGCCCCACCACCTCGGAGAGCCGGTCCGCCCTCCGCGCGCAGATCCCTACGACGGCACCCCGTTCGGCCAGTGCCTCGGCCAGGCCGGCTCCGATGCCCGACGAGCCGCCCGTGACCAGCGTGCGACACCCCTCCAGGTCAAAGGTCATGATCCACCCCACTTTCGGTTCGCGACCTTGTTCACCTTAGGCACCACTCGACCGCGCCTGCCCGTTCATGATTTGTTGACAGAGAAGCGCCCGGCGTTGACATCGAGTTGACACGGCTGCGGCCAGCATGACGCCGTGGCTGATTTCCTCGCAATCCTGAGCTTCATTGCGTTCATCGCGGTGTTCCTGGGCTACATCTGGTGCATGGAGCGGGTATGACCGCCGTCCAAGGTCTCCTGCTCGCCGTCTCGATCGTGGTCTTCATCTACCTCGGGGTCGCGATGTTCAAGCCCGAGTGGTTCTGACGGTCTGACCTGAATGGGCTACTTCTGGACCATCTTCACGCTGGCGGTCGCGCTCGGACTCTCGTGGCGCTACGTCGGCGGCTACATGGTCGGCGTCTTCGAGGGCCGGATTACGTTCCTCTCGTTCATCGAGCGGCCGCTCTACCGCATGCTCGGGACCAGTCCCGACAACGAGCAGTCCTGGAAGCGCTACGCCGGCTCGGTGGTGGTGTTCTCCGGCCTTTCAATCGCCATCACGTACGCGATTCTGCGTCTGCAAGGGTCGCTGCCGCTGAACCCAGAGCACTTCGGCGCCGTCGGCCAGGGGCTCTCCTGGAACACGGCCACATCGTTCGTGACCAACACGAACTGGCAGAACTACGCCGGCGAGACGACCCTGTCGTATCTCTCGCAGATGTGCGCACTGACCGTGCAGCAGTTCGTGACGCCGGCCGTGGGCATCGGGGCGGCGCTGGTCATCGTGCGTGGCTTCTCCAAGAGGGGCTCGCCGACCGTCGGCAACTTCTGGGTGGACATCACCCGTGCGCTGCTCTACGTCCTGCTCCCGATCGCCTTCGTGGCCGGCATCATCTTCGTTGGCGAGGGCGCGGTGCAGACCCTCAGTGGACCAGTCAACATCCACAACGCCCTGAACGGCGTCTCCCAGACCATCGCGTTAGGCCCAGTGGGCTTCATGGAGACGATCAAACAGCTTGGCACCAACGGCGGAGGCTTCTTCAACATCAACTCCGCTCACCCGTTCGAGAACCCGACTGCCGTCACCAACTGGCTATCGATCTATTTGCTTCTCGTGATCCCCTTCTCGCTGACCTATGTCTTCGGCAAAATGGTCGGCTCTGTCCGCCAGGGCATTGCCCTTGTCACCGCTATGCTCATCCTGTTCGGGACCTGGGTCGCCATTTCCTCGGCGTTCGAGACCCAGCCCAATCCGGCAGTCCAGCATGCCGGCCTCATCTCCCAGCCCACCGGCAACACTGTAGGCAAAGAGGTCCGTTTCGGAGTCCCGTCTTCGGCGCTCTTCGGCGTCTCCTCGACCTCGACGTCGACCGGGTCGGCCGATTCAGCCTACGACTCGTTCACCCCGATCGGCGGCGGCATGAACCTCACAGGGATGATGATCGGCGAGGTTACCCCCGGCGGCGTCGGCAGCGGCCTGTATACGATCCTGATCTACGCCGTGCTCGCCGTCTTCATCGGCGGCCTCATGGTGGGCCGGACGCCTGAATACCTCGGGAAGAAGATCCAGGCCACGGAGGTGAAGCTCGCCGGCCTAGGGACGCTCGTCATGCCGATGATCGTGCTGATCTTCACCGGCATCGCTGTCTCGATTCATGCGGGCCGTGCCGGTCCCCTCAACGCCGGGCCGCACGGCTTCTCCGAGATCCTCTACGCACTCACTTCGCAGGGGAACAACAACGGCTCGGCCTTTGCCGGCCTCACAGGGAACACCACGTTCTACAACGTCATCGGCGGAGTCGACATGCTCATCGGCCGCTTCGGGATCATGATCCCGGCGATCGCACTCGGCGGCGTCCTGGCGGCGAAGAACGTCGTGCCGGCGAGTGCCGGCACCTTCCGAACCGACAACTCCATGTTCGTCGGGCTGCTGATCGGAGTGATCATCATCGTCGGCGGCCTCACCTTCTTCCCGGCCGTCGCGCTCGGGCCGATCGTCGAGCAGCTGAGCCACGGGCAGTTCTTCTAGACGGATCGAACGATTTCATGACCCTCGCTCAAACCACAGCCGCCCAGCCACCGGAGCACCCGCCGTCACCTCACGGCGTCGCCGAGTCGCGCGGCCTCTTCGACCGCGAAATCCTCAAGGAGGCGCTGGTCGGCGCGTTCACCAAGCTCGACCCTCGCGTGCAGGTGAAGAACCCCGTCATGTTCGTGGTGCTGATCGGCTCGGTCATCACCCTCATCGAATCGCTCGCGCACTCCGACCTCTTCAACTGGTCGATCACCGCGTGGCTCTTTGCCACCGTACTGTTCGCCAACTTCGCCGAGGCCATGGCCGAGGGTCGGGGCAAGGCGCAGGCTCTGGCCCTGCGGCGCATGCGCTCGGAGACGGTCGCGCGGCGGCTCAACTCGGACGGCTCGGAGGAGGTTGTGCCCGCCTCCCAGCTGCACAAGGGAGATCGGGTCGTCTGCGAGCCAGGCGACGTCATCCCTTCCGACGGCGAGATCATCGAGGGCGTCGCCTCGGTCGACGAGTCTGCCATCACCGGCGAGTCCGCTCCGGTGATCCGCGAGTCTGGGGGCGACCGCTCTGCGGTCACGGGCGGCACGACCGTGCTGTCGGACCGCATCGTCGTCGAGATCACCGCCGAGCCCGGCCACACCTTCTTGGACCGCATGATCGCGCTCGTCGAGGGGGCCAACCGCCAGAAGACCCCGAACGAGATCGCCCTGACCATCTTGTTGGCTGTGCTCACGATCATCTTTCTGCCGGTCGTGGTGGTGCTTCAGCCCTTCGGTCACTATGCCGGCGCGACCGTGTCGGTCGTCATTCTCGTCTCGCTGTTGGTCTGCCTCATCCCGACCACCATCGGGGCCCTGCTCTCGGCGATCGGCATCGCCGGCATGGACCGGTTGGTGCAACGCAACGTCTTGGCCGTGAGCGGACGCGCCGTTGAGGCGGCGGGCGACGTGCAGACGCTGCTGCTCGACAAGACGGGGACGATCACGCTCGGCAACCGCATGGCGTCGGACTTCTATCCAGTCGGTGGGCACACCGAAGAGGAGGTGGCGGACGCCGCCCAGCTGGCGTCCCTCGCCGACGAGACGCCCGAAGGGCGCTCGATCGTGGTCCTGGCGAAGGATCGCTTCGGCATCCGCGAACGCGAGCTCTCCGGTCCCCATGAGTTTGTGCCCTTCTCGGCCACGACCCGCATGTCAGGCTTGAACGTCGACGGCCGCGAGATCCGCAAGGGCGCGGCCGAGGCGATACGCAACTGGGTGGTCGAGCAGGGCGGCACGATTCCCGACGGCCTCGAGGAGGTCGTCGATCGCATCGCCCGCTCCGGCTCCACCCCGCTCGTCGTGGCCGACGGCCCCCAGATCCTTGGCGTGATCGAGCTCAAGGACGTCGTCAAGACGGGTATCAAGGAGCGCTTCGCCGAGCTGCGCGCCGCCGGCATCCGCACCGTCATGATCACGGGTGATAACCCCCTGACCGCCGCCGCCATCGCGCAGGAGGCGGGCGTCGACGACTTCCTGGCCGAGGCGACCCCCGAGAACAAGATGGAGCTGATCAAGGCCGAGCAGGAGGGGGGCAAGCTCGTCGCCATGACGGGTGACGGCACGAACGATGCTCCCGCGCTGGCACAAGCCGACGTCGGCGTGGCCATGAACACCGGGACGACAGCGGCCAAAGAGGCCGGGAACATGGTCGACCTCGATTCGAACCCAACCAAGCTGATCGACGTCGTCGAGATCGGCAAGCAACTCCTCATTACGCGGGGTTCGCTGACTACGTTCTCCATAGCCAACGACGTGGCGAAGTACTTCGCCATCATCCCAGTCATGTTCGTGGCGACATACCCGCAGCTGAACGCGCTGAACATCATGAAGCTGCACAACCAGAATTCCGCTGTCCTTTCGGCGGTGATCTTCAACGCGCTGGTGATCGTCGCGCTGATCCCGCTCGCGCTGCGGGGCGTGAAGTGGCGGCCCTCGGGCGCCGCCGCGATCCTCAGGCGCAACGTCTGGATCTACGGCGTCGGCGGGATCATCACGCCATTCATCTTCATCAAGTTGATCGACCTGATCCTCACGGCGATCCACTGGTACTGAGGAGAACGCAAGCAATGCTGACCCAACTCCGCCGTTCCGCCGTCATGGTGATCATCTGCCTGGTGCTCTTCGGTCTCGTCTACCCGCTCGTTGGTACGGGCGTTGCGCAGTTGTTCTTCAAGGGCCAGGCGGACGGCTCCATCACGCCGGCCGGCTCGACCCATATCGGTCAGAATTGGTCGCAAACCAGGTGCCCGGGCCACCTGCTCGGCAGCTGCGTGTTCCAGGGCCGCCCCGACGACCTCGGGCCTTACTCCGACGTCGGCAATTACAAGGGCTGCCCGACCCCGATGCCTTCGACCGGCTGCAGCCCTGTCGGCCATCCCGGCGACGATCCGCTCGACGCCAACGAGAGGCCGAACGGGTCACCCACGGCCGCGGGCGCGTCAGGCGCTACGAACTTGGGGCCGCGGTCCCAAGAGCTGGTGGACTACACCAGATACCTCATCGCGTATTGGAAAGCGCGTGGTGTCAACCCCACGTCGGACCTGGTGACCACCTCGGGCAGCGGGGTCGACCCGGACATCACCCCGCTGGACGCCAAGGCAGAGATCCCTATGGTGTCGCGTGCGACTGGGATCTCCGCAGCCCGGCTCCAGAACCTGATCAACCAGCAGACCCAGAGCATGCAGCTGGGTTTCCTCGGTTCGCCCTACGTGAACGTCCTGGAGCTCAACGAGGCGCTGGTCAAGCTCGAGAGGACGTGATCGTCACCGCCATGGCGTCGCTTGTCCCCCGCGAGCGAGCGACCGTGGCCGGCCGGGTCCGCTCGGTGGCGTCCTACGAGCGGCCCTACGTGCGCACCGAGGCCGAGCTGAGCGACGGGACCGGCGAGGTCACCCTTCGTTTCATGGGCCGGGCCTTGGTGCCCGGCGTCAGGGTCGGCGCGCGCATGGTCGCCGAGGGGACGCCCGGCCCCGAGCGCGGCGCCCTGGTGATCCGCAACCCGCGCTACTGGTTCGAAGCCGGGGAATGAGCGCCCTCGGCGAGCAGCTGGTAGCCGATGCCGGGGACGGTCTTGACCATGGTGCCGTTGTCGTCGCCCAACTTCTTGCGGAGCCGGTGCGTGTAGACGCGCACGTAGTTCGACTCGATTCCGTAGCCCGGCCCCCACACGTCCTTGAGGATCATGTGGTGGGTGCACACCTTGCCGGCGTGGCGGGCCAGGTAGGCGAGCAGGTCGAACTCCTTGGACGTGAGCGCCAGCGGCGCTCCGTCGAGCTCGGCCATGCGGTGGACCAGATCGAGGTGGAGGTTGCCCACGTCGAGCTCCTGTGCCGTCTCGGCCCCGTCCGCTTGGCGCGCCGCGCCGTGGCGCAGGGCGACCCGCAGCCGGGCCTCGAGCTCGGCCATGCCGAAGGGCTTGGTGACGAAGTCGTCGGCCCCGCCGTCGAGGGCCTCTACCTTGCGGCTCTCGTCTCCGTACGCGGACAGTACGACGATGGGGACCGCCGAGAAGGCCCGGATCCGACGGCACACCTCGATCCCGTCGACGTCGGGCAGGCCGAGGTCGAGGATCACGAGGTCGGGTGGGGCCAGGGCGACCTGGTTGACCGCCTCGGCTCCCGTGCGTGCCGTGACGACGTCGTCGCCCCGGGCGGTGAGCCCGATGCGCAGTGCTTTGAGCAGCGACGCGTCGTCGTCGACGACGAGGATCTTGGTCACGTCTCGGCCTCAGGCATGGGCCGGCACGAGGGCCTGGCTGGGAACGGTGAAGACGACTCGGGTGCCTCGCTCGTTCATCGGATCGACCGAGATGTGGCCGCCGTGGGCCTCCACGAACGCCTTGGCGATCGCCAAGCCGAGTCCGGCCCGGCCGCCGCCGCCGTTCTGGCTGAACATCTCGAAGACGCGCTCGCGTTCGGCGGGCGGGATCCCCGGTCCGTCGTCGGTCACGGCAATCTCGACGCGAGAGCGGGCGCTCGATACTGGCTGCGCGCTGACAGCGATGGTGCTCCCCCCGGGCGACAGGCGCGCCGCGTTGTCGAGGATGTTTGCCAGGACCTGGGTGATGAGCACGTGGTCGATGACGAGCAGGGGCAGGTCGTCTGGGGCGTCGACGCGGACGCGACCCGCCGGGACGATCCCACCCAGCGAGCCCAGGACCTCCTCGACCAGCTCGTCGAACGGCATCACCGTCGGCCGGAGCTCCAGCGCGCCCGCCTCGATACGCGTCATGTCGAGCAAGTTGGTCAAGAGGCGCGCCAGCCGGTCGGACTGGTGCTCGATCAGCTCGAGCAGTTCGGCGCGGTCCGCCTCTGTCAGCTGCGCGTCGGCCTGACGCAGGCTCGACACCGCCGTCTTCACCGACGCGAGTGGGGTGCGCAGGTCGTGCGAGGCCGCACCCATCAGCGCGCGGTGCCAGCGATCGATCTCCTCGAGCAGGCGCGCCCGCAACGCCTGCTCGCGCAGGCGCGCCCGGTCGATGGCCAGCGCCGATTGGTTGGCGAAGGTCCCGAGCAGGCTGCGGTCCTCACCAGCCAGATCGACGTCCTGGAGCACGAGCAGGCCTACCGGCCGGTTGTTCACCACGAGCGCCACCGAGGCCTGTTGCGTCCCCGGGCCACCGACGAGCCCGATCGACCGCGCCTCGCCCCCCGCCGAAGTCAGGGACACGACCTCTGCGTCGCTGAGGTCCTGGCCGGAGGTTGCGGCCACCTCGAGTCGCTCGCCCGGTGTCGGCTCGTCGCCGGCGGACGGTGGCAATACGAGAGCGGTCCAGCGAGGCGCGAAGACGGCTTGCACGGTGTCGACGATGTGGGTGAGCAGCTGGGGCAGCGTAAGATCGCCGATCAAGGCCTGCGACAACTCGTGCAGCCGGCCCGCCTCGTCGTTCCGGCGGAGTGCCTCCTCGCGGGCACGGCCCAGTTGGGCCACGACCTGTGCCACGATCAGGACGACTGCGACGTACACGCCCAGCGCGACCCAGTTCTGGGGGGAGCGGATGGTCAGCGAGCTGTCGGGCGGGAGGAAGAACCAGTCGAAGGCCAGGAACCCGGCCCCCGCGCCGACCGCACCGGCCACGAAGCCGCCGATGACGACGCCGACCAGCGCAGGGAGGACGAACACCAGCGCCGGGATGGCGCTGCTCAGATTGGATCGGAACGGGAGGAGGATGGCCAGCAGGACTCCCGCCGAGGCGAGCATGGCAGCGATCCCGTACAGGATCCGCTGGTACGTTCCCCCCGTAGCCAGCTTGCCTTGCCTCACGTGTGCCACTGCTTTCTGTCGGCGTCGCGCCAACAGTGCAGTGTACCGACGAACCGGGGAAAACAGGCTGTGATGAGGAGGCCATGAGCAGCCAGGGTGAAGAGGAAGGGGTCAAGCCGACCGGGCGCTTCCGTGTGTACCTCGGCGCGGCGGCCGGCGTCGGCAAGACCTGCGCCATGCTCGATGAGGGGTGGCGTCGGTTCCAGCGCGGCGCCGACGTCGTCGTCGGCTTCGTCGAGACGCACAAACGGACCTACACCATGGAGCAGATCCGCGATCTTCCCGTGGTCCGCCGCAAGAAGGTCGAGTACCGCGGCAGCGTGTGGGAGGAGATGGACCTTGACGCCGTCCTGGCCCGCAAGCCAGAGGTGGCGTTGATCGACGAGCTCGCGCACACGAACGTACCGGGATCGGGCCGTCACGAGAAGCGATGGGAGGACGTGCTCGAGATCCTCGATGCAGGGATAGCCGTCATCACCACCGTCAACATCCAGCACATCGAGTCCCTCGCCGATCCGGTCGAGAGGATGACGGGCGTGGGCGTGCGCGAACGTGTGCCCGATTGGGTGGTCCGCAAGGCCGATCAGATCGAGCTCATCGATTCATCTGCCGATCAGCTTCGCCGGCGCATGCTGCACGGCAACATCTATCCCAAGGACAAGGTCCCCGCCGCGCTGAACAGCTTCTTCCGGGCCGAAAACCTGGCGGCCTTGCGCGAGCTCTCGTTGAGATTCGTCGCGGACGAGACGGAGGAGGAGCTCCGCGAGTATCTGCGGTCGCGTGGTGCGGCGGGTGAGCTGTGGGAGACGACCGAGAGGATCATGGTTGCGGTCACCGGTGCGCCCGGCAACGCCTCGGTCATCAGGCGGGCGGCGCGCATCGCGTCGCGGCTCAAGGCACCGCTCGTCGCGGTGCACGTCGTCGGGAGTGACGCCGACGTGCACCAGACTGACATGTCAGAGCTGCAGGATCTCGTGCGGGCGGTCGGCGGCACCTGGCAGACGCTGGAGGGCGACGACGTGGCCAAGACGATCTTTGCGGCTGCGGTCGATCAGCAGATCACGCAGATCGTCCTCGGGACCTCGCGCCTCACTCGCTGGCAGTCGATGACGCGTGGGTCGGTGATCCAGCAGATCTTGCGGATGGCTTCGGACAACGACATCGACGTCCACGTCATCGCGCGGCGCGACCGCGACGACACCAACGGGCGACCGTCGGACGACGACGCCGGCTAGTTGACGGTGCGATGGCCGGTCAACCGGCGGAGAGGTCGGCAAAGGCCGCGTCGGCGGCCAGACTGGCGGCGGCCTGCATGCAGCGGTTGAGGTGGGCCAGGGCCTTGGCCCGGCGCGGGTCGCGAGCCAGATACTTTGCCAGCGCGACCGGGTCGGCCGTGCCGTCGGGCTTGCTGAGGGAGAAGACCGCCTGGTCGACGATGTGCTCGTCGGGACGGTCGCTGATGCCCCGGTAGACCGACCAGTCGACCCCTGCGGCCTCGCAGACCTCGGCGACACCGGCGGCCTCCATGTCGACGGCGCCGAACCCGCGCTCCAGGATCGGTCGCCAGACGTGGTCTCCGTCGAACAGCCCGTCGGTCGTCATCAACCCGCCGCGGGCCTCCCTCCCGGCAAGCGGGCGAGTGAGGTATTCAGGGCCGTCGGGATGGAGCTGCACCCTGCTCGGGACCATCAGCGATCCGACCGGTAGATCGGGGTGCAACCCGCCCGCGATGCCGACGACCATGACGTGGTCGAAGGGGCCGGAGGCCAGGGCTCGGCTGGTCGCGTCTCTGGCCGATCGAGGGCCCATCCCGGTCACGAGCGCAGCGATCGCCCACGTTCCGGCCGTGCCCCGGTGTGAGAAGACGGGGTCTTCGCTGGTGGGCTTCAGGTCGAAGGATTTCACGACCGCTTTGAGCTCGGGCTGCATGGGTGCGAGCACTGCGACCCGCTTGGTGGGCGTCGTCACCCCTCCATCATGGCTGATCCTTCGCTAGCGTGTTCCGCCGGTCACTGGAGAGGAGAGCCATGCCGAGTGCCGAACAGGTCGTCCGAGACTTCTGTGCGGCGGCGAGCAGCCGCGATCCCGAGGTGCTGCGCGCCTTCTTCTCGGACGACGTCATCTACCACAACATCCCGATGGAGCCCGCCGACGGCATCGAGGCCACCATGGGGGTGATCAACATGTTCGTCGGCATGTGCGATGCCCTCGAGTTCGAGGTGCACCACCTCGCCAGCGACGGGTCAACCGTGCTCACCGAACGCACGGACACGTTCACCATCAACGGGAAGACCGCTCCGCTGCCCGTGATGGGCGCCTTCCACGTCGCAGACGGGAAGATCACTGCATGGCGGGACTACTTCGACATGGGGCAGGTCACCGCCATCTTCGGACTGGGCTGAGCGACCGGAGCGGGCCCGATCACGGGTTGACCGGCTCCGGCCGCTCATGTGCCCTTCCCGCATCCAAAAGGCGCTCGCTCAATAGGAGTGGCATTGCCCTGGCGCGTCGGGTGGTCCCTGCCCGTGAGCCGTCTCCCACCCGAGCTGGACGCTCAGGGGTGCGCTCCCCGCCGATGGGTAGCCGTCGAAACCGCCCCACGCCTTGATGCCGAAGTACCCGTAGTTCGGGTCGTCGCGGCCTCCCTCCTCGCAGGTCGCGGTCGCCGCCCATGCTGCCGGCATGGTGTTCGCCGCGGCCAATGACTTGAGGTAGGCGGCCTGCTGGAGGTAGGCGACCTCGTGCAGATAGGTCTCCTCTTGCTGCTTGGTGACGGCGTTGTAGAAGTTCGCCAGTTGTGCGGCCTTCTGGGCCGCGGCGGCCTGCTGGGCCTTGGAATTCGACGCTGCCGTCGGGTACATCTTCACCGCTCGGTGTCGGGTGCCCGCTTCGTGACGGGCCCGCGCCGTGCCGGCGGGGGTACTGCTGAACAACATGAAAAGTAAAGTCGGAATAACGATGACGGCGATCGCCGTCGATAGTGCAATGCGGATCCGCACGGCACCTCCCTTCGTCGGGCGCCTCGTTGCGCCTGGCTCTGCTCGGTGTGGGCGGGCTCCGGCCATTGCATTCGCGCCCCGAACGGAGAGCTTGAAAGCGTCGTCCGTTCTGGCAACTCGCCGCAGGGTGTGCGGCCGGTTGTGTACAGCCCTTTTCAGTGGTTGCTCGGTCTCGTCCTCGATTCGTTGGGTCTCGGCGTCGTTCTCGATTCGCGCGCCGTCGCCGGCGGTCGTTCTCGACTTAGGAACGGTCTGTCACAGCCCGCACACGAAGCGTGTGGTCCAGGGCGCCCAACCGCGCTCGGCGTAGAGCCTGAGCGCCGCGGCGTCTTGGACGGCGGGCGGAGAGTCCTCCGCCGGCGTGCTCAGGCCGGTGAGCCCCTCCCACGTGCCGAGTTCGAACTGGTAAGCCCCGCCGCCAGCCACGCCGTAGTTGTCGTTGGACTCGTGCTCCCGGATACAGGCCCAGTCGGGCGTGTTCGTGCTCGTGGCGTCCGAGCCGCCGGCGGCCAGGGGCGCTGCGGCCTGGGCGGCAGGGGCTGCAGGGGCTGCAGACAGCCGCGGCAGCCGCGGCAGCCTGTTGGGCCTTTGCTTGCTGGGCGGCTACGGCGGCTTGCTGTGCGGCCAACGCCTTGAGGTAGGCCGACGCTCTGAGGTAGGCCAACCCCTTGAGATAGGCGTACTCCTTGAGGTAGGTCTCCTCTTGCTGCTTGGTGACGGCGTTGTAGAAGTTCGCTTTGTTGACGGCTTCGTAGTAACTCGCCAGTTCGGCGGCCTTCTGGGCCTTGGCGAGCTGGGCCTGGGCGGCCTCGTGGGCCCTGGAATGCGACGCTGGCTTCGACTCGGTCTTCGCCGCTCGGTGCCGGGTGCCCGCCTCGTGGCGGCCGTGGTGGGCCCGCGCCGCGCCGGCGCCGGTACTGCTGAACGACATGAAAAGTAAAGACGGAATAACCAAAGACGGAATAACAAGGACGGCGATCGCCGTCGATAGTGCAATGCGGATCCGCACGGCACCTCCCTTCGTCGGGCGCGTTGTCGCGCCTGGCTCTGCTCGGTGTGGGCGGGCTCCGGCCATTGCATTCGCGCCCCGAACGGAGAGCTGGAAGGCATCGTCCGTTCTGGCGTTTCGCCGCAGGGTGTGCGGCCGGTTGGGTACAGCCCAGGTGTGGAACTGCCTGTCTGTCGTCCTCGCTTCGGTTAGATGAGGCCGGCCTGGATGCAGGCGCGGCAAGTTCTTAACGGTCTCACTGGTTCCGATCGGCCCATCTGTTTCCGGTTTGCACCGGAGCCCGGCTCACGGTGTCTTTCCGAAAGGCCGATCTGACTTTGTGACCGACAATGTAGCAGTGGGGTTAACCCAACCCACATGCGTCTCGTGATCATCCCTCTGACTAGGCATTTTATAGCAGAACTTTGTGACTGAGATCACAAACCCCCTGGTCGAACGCCTGTATTTGGATGAATAGTCAACGTAAGAAATTCATCAATTGAAAAAAAGCGCCTGACCAGTGGTGTTACATCTTTTCCCAAGGAGGAATGGCCGTTTAGCGCGTCGTGCGCAGTAACGACGTGGGTGCGTAGGGTCCGGGCCGAACCCAGAGTCCCGGGAGGTCGTCCGTGCCCTCGAGCGCCGTTGTCACCGAGCAGGACCGCTACACCGTGTCGGGCCTGATTCGACATTTCGCGCGGGTGCGACCCGAGGACGAGATGCTCGTTCTCGGCGACGAGCGACGATCGTGGCGCGCCGAGTACGAGGTCGCCTGCCGCGTCGCACAGGCCGCCAGGCGCGACGGAGTCGGCGTGGGCGACCGCATCGCGTTCCTTGACCGCAACGGCATCGCGTACTTCGACTTCCTCTTCGGCGGTTCGTTCATCGGTGCGGTGAACGTGGCGGTGAATTGGCGGCTCTCGCCCGCGGAGATGGCCGCGATCATCGACGATTCGCGTGCGCCCGTCCTTGCCGTCCACTCCGACTATCTGCCTGCGCTCGCCGAGATGCCGGGTGGGCTTCCGACCGTCGGTCGTATCGTCGTCATCGAAGGCGATGAGGGATCCCGCTGTGAGGACCCGCGTGCGGTGACGTTCGGGGCGTGGATCGGTGGCTGCCCGGCCGACGACCCGGGCCATGTCGGCGCCGCGGAGGAGGTGAGCATGCAGCTCTACACGTCGGGCACCACAGGGCTGCCCAAGGGCGTCATGTTGACCAACGCCAACCTGTCCACGGCCGTGGCGGCGGCGGGGAAGACCTTTGACATCGGGGAGGACACGGTCAGCCTGGTCGCCATGCCCTTGTTCCACATCGGCGGCTCCGGCTGGGCGCTGAGTGCGATGTCCCGGGGCGGCCGCTCGGTCATCCTGCGCGACGTCGATCCCGTCCTCCTGCTGGAGCTCATCGCTTCGGAACACGTTACCGAGATGTTCCTCGTCCCGGCAGTGCTCATGTTCCTGCTGGCGACGCCGGCCCTTGGCGACGACCGACCTGTCGAGCGTGCGCCTCATCTTCTACGGTGCGTCGCCGATCTCCGAGGACGTGCTCGTCAAGTGCATGTCGGCGTTCGGGTGCGCCTTCTGCCAGGTCTACGGCATGACGGAGACCACCGGCGCCATCACCTCGTTGCGGTTCGAGGATCACGATCCGGATGGTCCGCGACGGGGTCTGCTCCGCTCCGCCGGACGGCCCTTCACCTCGGTCGAGCTGCGGGTGGTGCACCCCGACACCGGGGAGGACGCGGCGCTGGGAGAGGTCGGCGAGGTCTGGACCCGGTCCTCGTACAACATGGCCGGATATTGGGCGAAGCCAGACGAGACAGCGGCGACGATCGACAACGACGGGTGGCTCCGCACCGGAGACGCCGGCTACTTCGACGCGGAGGGTTATCTCTACCTCCACGACCGGATCAAGGACATGATCGTGAGCGGCGGCGAGAACGTCTACCCCGCGGAGGTGGAGAACGTCCTCCTCTCCCATCCCGCCGTCGTGGACGCCGCCGTCATCGGGGTGCCCCACGAGAAGTGGGGCGAGACCGTCAAGGCGATCGTCGTCCTCGCACCCGGGATCATGCTCGACGAGTCCTCAGTCATCGCGCACTGCCGGGCCGACCTCGCCCACTACAAGTGCCCGACCTCGGTGGAGGAGGTCGATGCTTTGCCGCGCAACCCGTCCGGGAAGATCCTGAAACGGGAGCTCCGGGCGCCCTACTGGTCCGGCAGGGAGCGCGCCATCAATTGACCGCGCCTGTTCAGCCGAAGGTGAAGTCGTACGCCTCGATCCCAGGGGACGCCGTCAGCGTGAGCACTCCGGTCTGGAGCGTCGTTCCCGGCAACAGGGTGTAGAGCTTCGGGATGCCGCCGACGCTCAGCGTCGTGAGGTGGCGTCCGTTGTACGAGACGCCCACGGTGCCGTGTCCGCTCAGGACCAGGTAGACGTCGTCTGCGGTGAACTGGAGCCCCAGCGTTGCGTTGCGGCCGGCGGTGGCCTCCTCCTGATGGACCGTCCAGGTGCCGCCGAAGGCCAGGCTGTTCGACGCGATGGTCGACGGCGGGTGGTACTCGATGGTCTTGTTCGGGACGACCGCGGTCCCGACCTCGTTGTCGAGGCGGTCGTAGCCCACATAGCTCTCCGGTGTGATGGCGTCGTTGGTGGGGGTCTTGTTCGGGACGTCCGTACGAGGAGGCAAGTCCGTCACCCCGTTGGCGCTCAGCAGCATCCGGATGTTGCTCTCCATGGTTCCGTACCCGCCCTCGCCGAAGTTGTAGGCGCGCACCACGCCGTTGGGGTCGATGAGGTAGTCGGCCGGCCAGTACTGGTTGTTGTACGCGTCCCACGTGCCCAGGTTGTCGTCGACGGCGACGGGGTAGTCGATGCCGAGGCTGCCGGCGGCGCTCTCCACGTTGGACACCACGTGCTCGAAGGCGAACTCGGGGGAGGAGACGCCCACGACCACCAACCCGTCCTTCTTGTAGTCGTTGTACCAACCCTCGACGTGGGGCAGCGCACGCTGGCAGTTGATGCACGAGTACGTCCAGAAGTCGACCAGCACGACCTTGCCCCGCAACTCGCTGAGTGAGAGTGGTTGTTCACCCGGGGTGTTGAACCAGGCCGTGATCCCGGTGAAGTTCGGTGCCCGGCCGAGGTTCGGAAGGTGCGTCTTGTTGGCCATGAAGACGGTCTGCTTCTGCGGCGACGTGGTGCTCGAGTGCGGCGTCGTCGTGGTCGTCGTTCCCGTCGCCAGCTGCCCGCTTTGCGAATTGCCCGAGTCCGTCGCGGCGCACGTCGCCTTCTTCCCTTCGAGCCGAGCGTTGGCTGCGGCGAACTGGTTCTGGTGCTCCCCGCTGAGCTGTCGTAGGGCGATGCAGGCCGTGCCGGTCGACTCGACGTGGTCTTCGAGCGCGGTTGTGTAGCCCGGTACGTCGCGTTGCAGCGCGCCGAGCCAGTTGAAGGCGATCGCCAGAGTCGTCACGGCCAGCACGACTCCTGCGACACGCCGGATGGCGGGCAGGTGCCCGCGCAGCGACGACCACGACGTCGTCGCTCGTTGGGCCACGATCGCCAGCACGAGCAGGGGGATCGTGACGCCCAGGGCATAGAAGAGGGTCACGAGCAAAGAGGTGAACCCGACGCGGTGGTGTGCTGCAGCAACAGAGATGGCGGTCAGCACCGGGCCGGCGCAGGGCACGAAGACCAGGCCGAGGCTGAGGCCGAGCACGAAGCCACCGCCCTCGGTCGCGTAGCGCGAGGAACCCAGCCGGGCGAAGGGACGCTCGATCAATTCGCCGAGTTGCGGGATCAAGAGGCCGAGTGCAAGCGCACCGAGCATCGCCACGCCGAGCCAGAACAGGAGGTCCAGGGGGAGGTGGAGGAAGCTCAGAACCGAGCTGGCGAAGAGGACCGAGAGGCTGAAGCTCACGACGAGGCCCGCGATGATCACGTACGGCCGAGACTTGTTGGCGTCGGTCGAACCGCCGGCCATCACGACGGGAATGACCGGGACGATGCACGGGGACAAGCCGGTGATCAGTCCGCCGAGGAAGGCGACGAGGAGGAGCTCAGCCATAAAGATCGCTGTGTTGCTGGCCGTCGGTGTGCACCGGGCTGCTCCTTCGGAATGCCCTCCTTGACGAAGCTAGCGGAAGGCGGGCGACGAGACGTGTCGCCCTCGGCATGACGGGACGCCGGCGGAGCAGCAGACTGTGCCCCGGTGATCAACGTCAACTGGGTCTACCTCGGGAGCGCAATCGGCGCGCTGGGCGCGGCCGTATACCTACGGGACACCCTGAGGGGAACCACGAAGCCCAACCGGGTGACCTGGCTCCTGTGGGGCGTCGCGCCCTTGCTTGCCGCCGCCGTCGAGTTCGACGATGGTGTGGGTTTGCGCGCCCTGCCGACTTTCATGGTCGGCTTCATGCCGCTTCTCGTCTTCTTCGGGTCGTTCCACAACCCAGCCTCGGTTTGGCGGATCCGTCGGATCGACTACGCGTGTGGCGCGGTGTCGGTCGTCGGCACCGTCGTCTGGTTGGCGACCCGGAACGGGGTCCTGGCCATTTCCGCCGCGATCGCCGCGGACTTCATGGCCGGGGTGCCCACGCTGATGAAGAGCTGGTCCCACCCGGAAACCGAGACGGTGCATTCGTACGTCGGAGCCGTCGTCAGCATGATCATCGTGCTGCTGACGGTTCAGCACTGGAGTTTCGACGTCGCCGCCTTTCCCGCGTTCATCGTGTGCGTCGGCACCGTCGAGGTCGTGCTGATCGGCCTCGAGCCAGGCCCGCGTTGGCGAGTCCGCCGCGGCCGGACGATGACCGGGCCTGCGCCGGCTGCGTCGCCCGTCGGCCCGGCGGCCGACGGGAAGGCCTGATAGGAAGGCGGCCCGGAACCGACGCTGAAGGGAGCTGCCGTGCCCACCGCCCATGCCAACGGGATCGACATCGAGTACGTGTGCGAGGGTGACCGGGCGGATCCGCCGCTTTTGCTGGTCATGGGCCTCGGTGGCCAGCTGATCGCCTGGCCCCAGGACTTCGTCGACGGCTTGCGAGAGCGCGGGTTCTTCGTGATCCGCTACGACAACCGCGACTGCGGGTTGTCGACCAAGTTCGAAGGCACGCCCGAGATCACGTCGCTCTTCGCCGGTGACATCTCCTCCGCTCCCTATCGGGTCGAGGACATGGCCGACGACGCGGCGGCGCTCCTGGCCCAGCTGGGCATCTCCCGGGCGCACGTCGTCGGCGTGTCGATGGGCGGAATGATCACCCAGGCGCTGGCGATCCACCACCAAGGGCTCTTCCTCACGGCGACCTCCATCATGTCGACCACCGGGGACCGCTCGGTGGGCGCTCCCACAGCGGAGGCGATCGCCGCGCTCCTTCGCCCGATCGCGACGAGTAGGGAGGAGGCGGTCGAGGCCAGCCTCGAAGGAAGTCGTGTCATCGGTTCGCCGACGTACCCGACGGATGAGGCCTATCTGAGAAAGCGTGCCGAGGACGCGTACGACCGCTCGTACTGCCCCGAAGGCACGGCGCGTCAACTCGCCGCGATCGTGGCGTCACCCGACCGGACGGAGGGACTGCACGGAGTGGTTCTGCCCTTCTTGGTCATTCACGGTGAGGCCGACCCTCTCGTCACGCTCAGCGGCGGCGAGGCGACCGCCGCCGCGGTGCGCGGATCCAAATTGATCAAGATCCCGGGCATGGGCCACGACCTGCCCGAGCCGTTGTGGGGCGAGATCACCGACGCCATCGTCGCCAATACGGAGCTGACGTCGGTCTAGAGGTCCGGCGGGAGCGCGTTGGCCGCCGCGACCGAGGCGAGCCAGGCCGCGCTCGGCTTGGCCGTGCGCTCGAAGGTGGCGCGGTCCACGCCGACCAGGCCGAACCGCGGGCGGTAGCCGAGGGCCCATTCGAAATTGTCGAGCAACGACCAATAGGTGTAGCCCCGCACGTCGACCCCGTCGGCGATGGCGTCGAGCACGCCGGAGAGGGCTTGACGCACGTAGTCGATGCGTTGCTCGTCGTCCGTCGTGCCGATGCCGTTCTCGGTCACGAGCAGGGGGACGTCTCCGTTGGTGTAGTCCCACGCCCGGCGGAGGCAGTTGCGCAGCGACGCCGGGTAGAACTCGTACCCCATGTCCAGGACGGGGATGCCGTCCTCGTAGCCGGCCCAGCCCGTCGGTCCGATGAGCATGCGCGTGTAGGTCTGCACGCCGAGGAAGTCGTCACCTTTCGTGACGTCGAGGAACACGTCCTCGGCGTGGTGGCGGATGCTCTCGAGCTTCTCCTCTCCACCGGGAGCCAGCTGGTAGTCGGTCATCGACAGGGTGAGGCCGACCGGGACGCCTGGCGCGGCAGAACGGATGGCCTCGACCGCGAGCCGATGCGCATCGCCGAGGTGGTTCGCCACGGCACGCGAAAGCCCAACGTCCTGGATCCCCGGGGGGAACATCCCCGCGTGCCAGCCCATGGTGGCCACGATGTTCGGCTCGTTGATGGTGCAGGCGCTCGCCATCACGTCGCCCAGCGCCTCCGCGACCACGGTGCAGAACCGGCCGAAGTGCTCCACGGCGACACCCGTCTCCCATCCTCCACGCTCGGTCAACCAACGGGGCGTCGTGAAGTGGTGGAAGGTGACGATGGGGTCGATGCCCCGCGCTCGCAGGCCCAGGCACTGGCGGCGGTAGTGCATCAGAGCGGCGCGCGAGATCTCACCCTCGGCCGGCTCGATGCGGCTCCACTCCACCGAGAAGCGGTAGTTGTCCAAGCCGAAGGAGGCGACGAGATCGGCGTCCTCCTCCCAGCGATCCCACGAGTCGCACGCGTCCCCGGAAGGCTCGGCGCATACCGAGCCGGGCGCGTGCTCGAAGGCCCACCAGTCGTTGTTGGTGTTGCCCCCCTCGATCTGGTGCGCCGCCGTCGCGGTGCCCCAGGTGAAGCCACCAGGAAATGCCCGACCCGGTCCCGTCCCAGCCATGTGCGTCCTTCCCGCTCGTCTTCGCTCGCTCGGGCAGCACGGTATCGTTGGCTGACAATGGCGTCACATTCCTCGCCGATGACTGACGTCCCCGACTCCGAGCGGGAGCGAGCCGAAGCGCCGGCCGGCGAGAGGCCGGCCGAGGCCGCGGACGCCCCCATGGTCGAGGCGCACGGGCTGGTCAAGCGCTTCGGCAGCTTCGTCGCGGTCGACGGCGTCGACTTCAGCATCGCCAAGGGCGAGTCCTTCGGGTTTCTGGGCCCCAACGGGGCGGGAAAGACCTCGACCATGCGGATGATCTCGTGCATCAGCCCGATCAGCGAGGGCACCCTGCGCGTACTCGGGATGAACCCGGCGGCCGACGGTCCACGCATCCGCGCCCGCATGGGCCTGGTACCCCAGGAGGACTCCTTGGACCTGGAGTTGACCGTGCTCGACAACCTCATGATCTACGGGCGCTACTTCGACATGCCCAAGCCGATCATCCGGGAGCGGGCCCGGCAGCTCCTCGATTTCGCCCAGCTCACCGAGCGCGCCGACGACCGGGTCGACCCGCTTTCGGGCGGCATGAAGCGACGGCTCACGATCGCCCGGGCGCTCATCTCGGACCCGGACCTCCTGATCCTCGACGAGCCGACCACGGGGCTCGACCCCCAGGCCCGCCACCTCTTGTGGGACCGCCTCTACCGTCTCAAGCAGGAGGGCGTCACCCTCGTCATCACGACGCACTACATGGACGAGGCCGAGCAGCTCTGCGACCGCCTCGTCGTGATGGACCGGGGCCGCTTCGCCGCCGAGGGCACGCCGCGCCAGCTGATCGAGACGTACTCGACCAAGGAAGTCGTCGAGCTCCGGTTCGCCCCGGGCGAGCACGAGGCGATCGCTCCGTCTCTGGCCGCTCTGGCCGAGCGTCAGGAGGTGTTGCCGGACCGCATCCTCCTGTACACGGACGACGGCGACGCCGCCCTGGCCGAGGTGGCGCGCATGGGCCACGTGGCCCGGACCACGCTCGTACGCCGCTCGACCCTCGAAGACGTCTTCCTGCGCCTCACCGGCCGCACCCTGATCGACTGACCTGATGGCGGCGGTGACCAGCGCCGACGCGCCGAAGGGGCAGGTGCTCTTCCCCCACGGCGAGGCGCTCCCGCGCCGGCGGATCGCCACGCCGATGTGGCTCCGGGCGGCCAGCTATTGGGGCTACCAGTACAAGCGCACCTGGCGCAGCTCCGTGGTGACCAGCTTTCTCATCCCAGTGCTGTACCTCGCCGCCATGGGGATCGCGCTGGGCTCGCTGATCGACAAGCACTCGCACGGCGTGGACGGCGTGACCTACGTGGCCTTTCTGGCCCCCGGTCTGCTCGCGGGCACGTGCATGCAGATCGGGACCAACGAGGCCACGTATCCGGTGATGGGCGCCATCAAGTGGATGCGGACGTACCTCGCCCAGCTGGCGGCACCGCTGGGCGTCTACGACGTGCTGCTCGGGCACCTCGCGTGGATCGCGGCGCGCCTGTCCGTCGTCGTCTCCATCTACCTGGCGGTGATGGCGGCCTTCGGCGTCGTGTACTCGCCGTGGGCCGTGCTGGCGCTCCCCGCTGCTGTCTTGACCGGCATCGCCTTCGCGGCGCCGATCAGCGCCTTCGCTGCGACCCAGGACAAGGACATCGCCTTCTCCACCCTCTATCGCTTTGCCATCATCCCGATGTTCCTGTTCTCGGGCACCTTCTTCCCGATCTCCCAGCTGCCCACCTGGCTCCAGGCGGTGGCCTACGCCACGCCCCTGTATCACGGGGTGGCGCTGTGCCGGGACTTCACCCTCGGCCATGTCGGGTGGGCCGACATCGGGCACGTCGCGTACCTGGCGGGATTGATCCTCGTCGGCTATCTCGCCGGACGGCGCACCTTCGCGCGCCGACTGGTGGTCTGACGCCGTGCCCGTGAGTTCGACGGGAGCCGCCACCCTCGACCGGCGACCGCCGGGGGTCGCGGCGCGGATCACGCCGCTCGCGGTCCTGGGCGGGCGCCACGCCTCTCGCGTGCTCGAGCGGAACATCCTCGTCTACCGGCGGTCCTGGATCTTCCTCATTTCGGGCTTCTTCGAGCCGCTCTTCTACCTCCTCTCCATCGGGATCGGGCTGTCCCACCTGGTCGGGCCGATCAACGTCGACGGGGTCCTCGTCCCCTACACGGCGTTCGTGGCGCCCGGCCTGCTGGCGTCCTCGGCCATGAACGGCGCCATGCTGGACTCGACGTTTCTCGTCTTCTACAAGCTCAAGATCGCCAAGACCTATGACGCCATGCTCTCGACGCCGTTGGGCGTCGGTGACGTCGCCGTCGGCGAGCTCAGCTGGTGCGTGATCCGAGGGGCGCTCTACTCGGCGGCGTTCTTGTCGATCATGGCGATCCTCGGCTACATCGTCTCGCCCTGGGCCGTGCTGTGCTGGCCGGCCGCCGTGCTGATCAGCATCGCCTTCTCCGCCGCCGGGATGGCCGGCACCACCTACATGCGGACCTGGCAGGACTTCGACATGGTGTCGCTCGCCTTCATCCCGCTCTTCCTCTTCAGCGCGACCTTCTACCCGCTCAGCGTCTACCCCGGGTGGCTCCAGGCGTTGGTGCGCTGCACTCCGCTGTACCAAGGGGTGGTGCTCGTGCGCGCCGCCGACCTGGGCATCTGGAGCTGGAGCCTGCTGGGCCACATCGCCTATCTGGTCGCCATGGCGGTCGGCGGGGTGATCATCACCCGGCGCCGGCTGGGACGACTGCTCCTGCCGTGACCGGACCCCCCGGGCGACCGGTACCGTAGGGCCGAATTTTTCGAGCAGCAGAGGACCGGACGCAATGAACATCGTGGTGAGCAACGTCAAAGGCGGGGTCGGGAAGACGACCACCGCCGTCTATCTCGCGGCGGTCGCCGCACGTCGGGGCCGGGACCCGATCGTGCTCGTGGACGCCGATCCCCAGGGGGCGACGGCGGAGTGGTACGACACCGAGCCCATCGAGGGGGTCGAATTGATCGAGGGCCCTTCGGTGCGCACGGTCTCCAAGGCGATGGACCAGGACGGCGGGCTCGTGGTGGTCGACACGCCGCCGGGTGAGGGCCCGGTGGTGCAGGCGGCTCTGTCCCGGGCCGACGCGGTGGTCATCCCGACCCGGGCGGGCGGCGTCGAGCCGAACCGTGTCGTGTCCACCCTGGCGATGACGCCGCGCAACATCCCGGCCGGTGTGGTCATCTGTTCGGCCCGGTTGGGCACCAACGACCTGGATGCGACCATCGAATGGTGGACGGAGCTCAAGGTCCCCGTGTGGGGGATCGTCCCCGAACGGGTGTCCATCGCCAGCGGGCCGGCCGCTGCGCTGTCGAACGAGGGTCTGGACTACTACGGCAAGGTGCTCAAGAAGGCCACGACCAAGCCGCGCTGACCTGTCCTGCCCTCAGTGGGCGGGCACCGCCTGCAGGTCGGCGTGGAAGCGACTCTCGCTCCAGGCAACGGCCGCCTTCCCGTGCAATTGCCCCGTGAGTTCGGACAGGAACCAACGGCGGACTGCGACGCTCGTCGGTGAAGCGGGCAGGGTGAGCAACCGCGCCGAGAGCGCGAACTCGTCGGCCTCGTCGAGCATTGCGTCGTAGAACTCGCAGGTTGCGACCGCCCTCTCGCGCAGCTCGAGCGTCCAGTCGAAGGACGCGACCTTGTCGTCGAGCGCACCCTGCCACAGGTCGTCCAAGCCGGGACCAAGACCGATGAAACGTGTCCCGATCTCCGAAACGAGCACCGACAGTCGCTCGGGCAGCCCCGGTGCAAGCGGTGTGCTGTCCGCTCGCTCCTTCATCAGGCGGAGCTCCCGGAACAGCGCCTCGTACTCCTCGCTGGCCTTCTGCAGCAGTGGTACCGGGATCCCGAGGAGCCGGATCGAGACGGCGGGTGACTCCTCCGGTTCGCCGTGGAGATCGGGATGGGTGAGGCCCATCAGGTCGAAGCGGAAGGTCCCGTCTGACACGTCGACCGGCGGGACCGGAAAGTCGACCGGCAGCTCGAACCAGACGATCTTTCCGCCGTCGACGGCTTGGACCCCCCAGTCCGAGGCGAGCGTGCTGAAGAGGGTGAGGCCGCGCCCGGTGGCGGCTTCGCGCCCGTACTCCTTGATCGACGGGAACGTCGGGTTGCCGTCGGCGACGTCCACGCGGATGCGATCCGGGAGGATGTGCAGGGTCACGCACATCGGCGTCCCCGCGTGCAGCACCGCGTTGGTGACGAGCTCCGAGGTCAACAGGGCGGCGCAATCCGAAACGTCGGGGGACAGGTCGCGAAGATGCGCAGCGATCCAATGGCGCGCCGTCGGCGTGCTCTCCACGACCGGCTCGAGATGCAACGTAGCCATACCATCTCGTGTCGTACCCACGGGCTGGGCCTTTATGCGTTCGTCAGCGACACCCACGTAGTTCAGGCACAGAACCACGACGTCATCGGTGCGCTCCTCGTTGCTGAGCATCGAGGCGAACGTCACCGCGGCGTTGTCGGGCCACCCTGAGCGCGCAATGACGGTTGCCGCGGTGCTGAGCCGCTCCATCCCATTGGTGATGAGCTCCCCACGTCGCTCGATCAAACCGTCCGAATACATGACGAGTGAGTCGCCATGATCGAGCACGAGCTCGTCGGGGGGCCTCGGCGCGCCGCTCAACCCGGCCGCGATGAGGAGCGAGTGTTGCAGCCGGCAGAAGGAGGACGTGCCGTCCGCCCGCACGACGAGCGGCGGCGGATGGCCGGCGTTGCTGAGCACGACGTGTCCCGTCGAGGGGGTGATCGTCCCGACGACCGCGGTCACGACCCGGTCTTCCACCAATGCGTTGAACAGGCTGTCGAGCGACGACAGCACCTCGTTCGGCGACTGGCCGGACACGGCATAGGCCCGGATGGCGCTGCGCACCTGTCCCATGAGGGCCGCCGCGGGCGCCCCTTTTCCCATGACGTCGCCCACGCTGAAGAAGACCGAATCGGAACCGAGCTCGAACACGTCGTACCAGTCGCCCCCTGCGTAGCTTCCCGCCTCACCGGCCCGATATTCGGCATCGAACCGCAGGCCCTCGACCGCCGGCAGAGAGTCGGGCAAGACCGCCCGTTGGAGGACCTCGGCCACGCCGTGCTCGCGCTGGAAGCGGGTGGCGTTGGAGAGGGCGACCCCGGTCCGGGAGGCGACCTCGGTCGCCAGCGACACGTCGTCGGCCTCGAAGAGCCGACCCGGCCGGTCGATGAACGTCATGACCCCGATGACCTCGCCGTTCGCCGTCAGGGGGACCGAGAGGGCAGTCGAGGCTCCGTGATGCTCGCTTCCGTCGCCCTGCTGGAGCGGGGCCAGCTGAGTGCGGCCGGTGCGGTACGCCAGGGCAGCCGGCGCATGGCTGTCGAAGGGGACGTCGTCGAGGGCGGCGGACGCCCAGCGCGACGTCGCCGCACGGGGCTCGCGGACGTCGAGTCGCACCAGACCCGTGTCACCGGGCACGTGCACGATGCACGAGTCAGCCAGCCGGCCCTCGACGAGGCTCATCGTCCGCCGGATGACCGTCGTGGGTTCCAGGCTCGAGCTGAGCAGTCGGGTCACTTCAGAGAGCAGGGAAAGCCGCTCCCGCCCGGCCTCGGCCGCCCGCAGGGCCTCGCGCTCGTGTTCGAAGAGCTGCGCCCGTTCGAGCGCCTGGGCCGTCAGACCGGCCAGCGTCGACAGAAAACGGAGCTCGAGTTCTGTGAGCTCGGTGTGCGCGACGAAGGCGAGCGAGAGGACGGCGAGCGGACCCATGCTGCCCACCAGGGGTTCCGACACGATCCTGACCGGTTCGCCGAGCTCGTCGAGCACCCGCGGCACGACTTCCGCGACCACGTCCTCGCCAGGCGGCTCTCCGGCCTCGATCGTGGTGACGATGGTCGATGCCCGCGTGAAGGATGTCCCCGCGTTCCCACCCTCCGCCGGGACCACCCCCCGGGAGAGCAGGGCCGGGTGCCCGCTGCTGGCGAGACAGGACAGACCCCGGTCGCCCGACGCAGGGACTCGCACGACGGCCGAATGCGCACCCAACGCCCGCCGGCCTCCGGCTATGGCCGCATGGGCGACGTCGCCGGGGGTCGTCGCTGCGGCCAACGCCGAGCTCAGCTGCTGCAGGTGCTGGTTGCGCTCGAGGTTGACGAACTCGGTGAGCGTGAGGCGCGCCCGCTCCACGGCCTGGGCCGCGGCACCCGTGATGGTGAAGAGAAAAGTCCGGTCGGGGTCAGACAGCTCACGGTCGACGCCCCAGTGGACCACGACGGCCCCGATGGTGTGGTCCGACACCACGAGCGGCACCACGGCGAGAGCGCGGAAGCGGGCCGTGTTGGCGGACACGAACACGTCTGGACGCTGCCGGCGAAGGTCCTCCAGGGACTCGGCGAACAAAGCCACGTTGTCGCCCAGCACTGGTCCATCCAGCCGGAGTGCGGCGAGGACCCCGTCGACGGGGTCCGCGGGCGCGTACCCGAATCGTCGCAGCGTGCGGAGGTGGCCGCGCCCGTCGACCAGCGCGAACGTGGCCGCGTCGACGTGCAACTCGTCGCGCAGGGCGGCGAACACGGCGTCGGCAACCTGCGCGGGGTCGGCCGCCGTCGTCAGGGCCCGGGCCATCGTCTGCATGCGCTGTGCGGTCTCCGCGGCCACTCTTCGCCGCCGTTCGTCCCTGGTCTCAGAGCGAGCGGTCCAGAGCTGTGCGTTCCGCTGGTCGCGGAGGTAGGAGATCCACATCGCGAGTCCGGTGGCTGATACCTGCGTGACGACCCGCAACGTGTGGTTCAGCTCGCCGTAGCTGTGCGGCGGCGTGCTGATGATGAGGGCGAACAAGGTCGCCAGGAGCCCGACGAGCAGGACCCGCGAGGGCCGGGCGAAGGCGGCCGCGATGAACGGGCCGATGGCCACGAACCCGAGCAGTGAGATGTTCCCCCCGTAGACGTCGAAGAGGATGGCCGTCCCCGAGACCCAGACCAGGGCGACCAAGGTCGCCAGCGCCTCGGCGCGGTCGGCGCGATCGCTCCGAGACGAGGCCTGGAGTTCCTCTTCTCCTTGTTCGGGCACGACGAACGCCTCCTACCCGGCCCTGGACTCGCAGTGAGACGCTATTCCTTCGCCGGCCGGGCGACGCCGAAGTCCCGCCGTGCACCCCGGTTGTGCGCTCCGTTACTACCCCCGTAGGTGCAGGTCAAAACGAGTGAAGCACGATCAGCTCGGCGTCGCGGGCACCTGCCCCGCAAGGTTTAGGGTGTCCCAGCGGGGGCTATAGAACGCTTTGGCCAATCGGCATTGCAGCGCGGCCGGACGGCGCCCGAGGTGGCTGCGGCACCGTGTTCGTTGCAGAATTCTGGGGAGAGAGTAGGCGTGGATCAAGAATTCCAGATCGAAGAGAAGGTGTCCGGGGCGCTGCCCGTCGTCGCCGTCAGCGGCGAGATCGACGTCGCAACTGCCCCCCAGCTCCGCGAGTGCCTCCACCGAGTCATCGCCCAGGGCGAGGCGACGATCGTCCTCGACCTGTTGGGGGTGAGCTTCCTCGACTCCACGGCACTCGGCGTGTTGGTCGGCGCCCTGAAACGATGCCGCGAGCTGGGCGGCGATCTGTATGTCGTCGTGGCGGATCCCCGGATCATGAAGATCTTCGAGATCACCGGGCTCACCAACGTGTTCACCATCACGGACTCGTTGCAGTCGGCCGGAGCCTCATGAGCGATACCGCCGAAGTGCTCGGCGCGGGAGACCGCATCGAGTTGCGGTTCCCGGCTCGAGGTGACCTGATCGTGCTGGCGAGGCTCGTCACCAGCGCGATTTCGGCGCGGGCGGGATTCGACATCGAGCAGCTGGAGGATCTCCGCCTGGCGGTGGGTGAGTTGTGCCTGCTCACGCTGCAGGGCAACGACGCGAGATTTGGGGACCTCTGGCTGGAATTGACCGTACTCGGAGATGCCATCGGGGTCGTGTGCACGCTCGAACGGGCGGCTCCCGTCGGGTCGCCGAGCCCGCAGGCCGAAGAGGCGGACGAGAGCGCTCGGTTGAGCGAACAGATCCTCGATGCGCTGGTCGACGAGCATGGACGTGAGAGTCAGGACGGCTCCGTACGAGCATGGCTGCGCAAGCGGCGGGGGGGGCATGCGGAGTGACGGCGGGCCGGGAAACACCTCCCGGGCCAGAGTCCGACGCGGGCCCTGAACAAGCGCCACTCGACCAGAGAACCCGCGAGGAGTTGATCACCTCGAACCTGGGTCTCGCACACCAATTGGCCCGGCGTTTTCTGCATCGAGGCGAGCCGTTGGACGACCTGGTACAGGTCGCGTCGGTCGCGTTGGTCAAGTCGGTCGATCGATTCGATCCAGGTCGAGGTGTCGACTTCGCCGCCTTTGCCACCAGGACGATCATCGGCGAATTGAAACGCCACTTCCGGGACAAGGGCTGGGCCGTGCGCGCCAGCCGCAGGGTGCAGGAGCTGTACCTCGAGCTCGGTCACGCGACCAACAACCTCGTGCAACAGCTGGGGCGCAATCCCACGGTCGCGGAGCTCGCCGAGGCAACGGGAGCGAGCGAGGAAGCCGTGATCGAGGCGATCGAAGCAGGACAGGGTTACCGGGCGGCGTCCATCGACGCCACCGAGAGCGAGGACGACCCGCTCTCGGCGCGGCTCGGAGAGCAGGACGGCAACTACGACGCCGTGGAGGACCGGGTCGTGCTCGGTCCGGCACTTTCGACGTTGCCGCCTCGCGAACAGGCGATCCTGCGCATGCGCTTCGTGGAGGGGCTCACGCAGTCGGAGATCGCCGTGGCCGTCGGCGTCAGCCAGATGCATGTGTCGAGGTTGCTCTCTTCCAGTCTGCAGAAGTTGCGGGAGGGCATCGGAACGGCCGAGACGAGGGACCAACGGGGCTCACGGATCCCGCCGGCGTAGCCGACGAAGCCGACGTGGCCGACGCGGTCGTATGCGACGCGCTCATCCCGGCCCTCACCGCCCATTCCTGACCCACCGACACGCCGGCCCCACGAGGCGGTAGACCATTGTCGCGGCCGGGTCCGGCCGGGCTGAAACCCAAGCTGGAGGCGCCATGACGAAACGATTGGAAGGCACGGTCGCCCTGGTGACCGGTGCGAGCAGTGGGATCGGCGAGGCCACCGCCGTCGCGCTGGCGGAGGAAGGTGCTGCCGTCGCACTCGTGGCCCGCCGGCTCGACCGGCTCGAGGCGCTCGCGTCGCGGCTCGAGGGTGTCAAGACGGCGGTCATCGCCGCAGACATCACCGATCCGGAGCAGGCCGGCAAGGCCGTTGCCACCACGGTGAGCGAGCTCGGCCGTCTCGACACGCTCGTCAACAACGCCGGCGTGATGTTGCTCGGACCGATCGTGGACGCGCCACTCGAGGAGTGGCAGCGCATGGTCAACCTGAACCTGCTCGGTTTGCTGTACTGCACGCACGCTGCGCTGCCCCATCTCCTGGCCGCAGCCGATCGCGAGCCTCGTTCCGTCGCCGATGTCGTGAACCTCAGTTCCGTCGCCGGCCGCGTCGCCCGGCTCAACAGCGGCGTCTACAACGCCACCAAGCACGGCGTCGGCGCCTTCAGCGAGTCCCTGCGCCAGGAGGTGACCAGGCGGCACGTCCGGGTGACGCTCATCGAGCCGGGAGCGACGGCGACCGAGCTGCCCTTTCAGAACCGGCCCGAGATCCTCGAGGAAATGGCGCAGACCTTCGGCGGCACCGAGATCATGCAGGCCCAAGACATCGCCGAGGCGATCCGCTACGCCGTGACGCAGCCCCGGCGGGTGGCCGTCAACGAGATCCTCGTTCGCCCGACTGAGCAGGAGCGTTGACATCCGCCGCGTCGCCGTCGTCGGGTGTTCGGGATCGGGGAAGACCACACTGGCCGTCCGCCTGGCCGACGCCCTCGGCGTGCCCCACGTGGAGCTCGACGCCGTCTACCACCAGCCTGGATGGACGCCATTGGCCGACGAGGACTTCAAAGCGCGAGTGGACTCGGCCACCGAGGGCGAGGCCTGGGTGGTCGACGGCAACTACTCGGCCGTGGCGGACATCGTCTGGGCGAAGGCCGACACGGTCGTCTGGTTCGACTTGCCCTACCTGACGGTCATGGCGCGGACGATCGGGCGCACGCTGCGGCGGACGGTGACACGGCAGGAGCTGTGGAACGGGAATCGTGAGCGCCTGTCGAATCTGTGGTCGTTCGACCCGGAGAAGTCGATCATCGCCTGGACCGCCACCCGTCACGGCGTCTACCGCAGAAGATACGTCGAGGCCGAGCGGGACCCGCGTTGGGCGGCCCTGCGGTTCGTCCGTTTGCGCTCTCAGGCGGACGCGGATCGGTTCGTCGCCGACGTGCGGCCTGCCGCGGCGAAGGAGGAGTGAGGAATGGATCTCGAGCTCGCGGGCAAGGTCGTCCTGATCACCGGGGGGACCGATGGGCTCGGCCTCGCCCTGGCCACACGGTTGGCCGCCGAGGGCGCGTCGGTTGCGGTGTGCGGCCGCGACTCCGACCGCCTGGTTGCGGCGGAAGCAGTCCTGCACCGGTCAGGCCACGAGGCGCTGGCGATGCAGGTCGACGTGACCGAGGCGTTACAGCTCACCGCGTTCGTCGACGCTGCCCTGGCTCGCTGGGGGCGCGTCGATGGCGTCGTGCACAACGCGGGCCGCGCCTCGGCCGGCGCGATCGAATCCGTGGACGATGCCCTCTGGGAGTCGGATTTTCAGCTCAAGTTGATGGCGGCCGTCCGGCTGACCCGGCTCACGCTCTCACAACTCCGGATCCGCCAGGGCTCCATCCTCTTCACGCTCGCCCTGGCCGCCAAGGCTCCGGGCGCCTCCAGCGAGCCGAGCTCGGTGACCAGGGCCGCCGGAATGGCCCTGATGAAGGCGCTGTCGAAGGAGCTCGCCCCCGACGGTGTCCGGGTCAATGCCGTGCTCGTGGGGCTCATCGAGAGCGGGCAATGGGCGCGGGCGGCCGAGGCCGCGCACCTCGAGCCCCAGGAGTTCTACGAGCGCTTCGCCAAGGACTCGGCGATTCCACTCGGGCGCTTCGGGCGGGCCCGAGAATTCGCCGATCTGGGGTGCTTCCTCTTGTCTCCCCGCGCGTCGTACGTCACGGGGACGGCGATCAATCTCGACGGTGGCCTGTCGCCGGCTGTCTGAGGACCCGGGTCACTCGTTGTAGCCGACCGTCTCCGTGGCGTCGCCGTTTCCGGCCTGCTCGAGCCCGATGGCGTAGCCGTCGACCATGTCGAGTCGGGTCAGGGCGTCGACGTGGGCGCGCCCGTCCCCACCCCACTTGGCCGTGGCGGCCTTCCGCGCCGCGAGCAGGTCCTTGGCCACCACGAAGACCACCTCGTGGTCCTCGCCCATGCGGCCAGGCGTGAGCTCGCCCCCGAGGAAGGCGGCGAAGAGGTGCACGCGGAGCAGCGTAGCGAGTACGAAAGGAAACCATGAGTCCAAGAAACCTGCAAGGAAGCACGATCGTGGTCACCGGAGTGACCGGCCAGGTGGCACGGCCCCTGGCCACCGCACTGGCGCAGGACAACCACGTCGTGGGTGCGGCGCGATTCACCGACGCAGCGGCGCGCACCGATCTCGAGTCCGCGGGCGTCGAATGCGTCCCGGTGGACCTCGAGAAGGGGGACGTGGGATCTCTGCCCGAAGACGCCGACTACGTCCTCAACTTCGCCGTGGCCAAGACCAACGACTGGGAACGGGACCTGGCGGCGAACTGCGGGGGTCTCGCCTCCCTCATGGAGCACCATCGCAGCGCTCGTGCCTTGCTGCACTGCTCGTCCACCGCGGTGTACAAACCGGCAGGCCACCGCGTGTTCGCCGAAGGGGACTCGCTCGGCGACAACCACGGCGTCTGGCCGTTCCTTCGCACGTACAGCATCTGCAAGATCGCGGCGGAGGGGACCGCGCGCTGGGCGGCCAGGCGATTCGGGCTCCCGACGACGATCGCCCGCCTGTCCGTCCCCTACGGCGACAACGGCGGGTGGCCGGCCGTTCACCTGCACATGCTGCTTTCCGGCCACGCTGTCCCGGTCCACGTCGACGCGCCGAGCGTGTACAACCCATTGCACGCCGACGACATCTTCGCCATGGTGCCGCGTCTGCTGGCCGTCGCCGCGGTTCCGGCCGTGACGGTCAACTGGGGCGGGAGCGAGGCGGTCAGCATCGAAGAGTGGTGCGCCTACCTGGGCGGGCTGGTCGGTGCGGAGCCCCGCTTCGAGCCGACGGAGCAGACGATCGACAGCGTGCAGATCGACACCACGCGCATGCACGAGCTGGCCGGGCCCACGACGGTGCCCTGGCGCGAGGGCATGCGTCGCATGGCCCGAGCGCTCCATCCGGACAAAGTGACGTGAGCGCTCTTCTTTTCCAACGTTGTGACCCGGAACAGCCACCGGCCTCCGAGCTGCTGGCCGAGATGCGGGTCGAGCTCAATGACGTCTACGAAACCTTCAGCCGGCTCGACAACCCGCCGATCCAGCCGGACGAGCTGCGTCCGCCGGAGGGCGCCTACCTCGTCGGGTCCGAGGGTGACGACGTCGTCGCCGGAGGAGGGCTGCGACGCCTGGGCGAAGGCGTGGCGGAGATCAAGCGCATGTACGTCCGCCCCGCGGCCCGTTCACGGGGCGTGGCGCGGGAACTGCTCGAGGCGCTCGAGGACCAGGCGCGGGCACTCGGGTACACGGCGGTGCGTCTCGATACCGGACCGAAGCAGCTGCACGGCCTGGCGCTTTACCGCTCGGCGGGGTACGCCGAGGTGCCGCCGTACAACGACAACCCTTTCGCCTGCTTCTGGGGCGAGAAGCGCCTGGCCGAGCCGGACTGATCACCGGGGGCGGTGCGCCCGGCGCTCCATCGTCCTCAGCGTCCCGAGTCGCCCTAACGTGGCGGCGTGAGCACACAAGTGACGATCGTCGGGGGCGGCAGCTACCAGTGGGGGCCCGAGCTGATGGCGGACCTGTTCTCGACGCCGGCGCTGGCCGGCATGCACCTCGTCCTTGAGGACGTCGACCCCGCACCGCTCCCCAAGATGGAGACGCTCGCCCACAAGCTGAACGACGCCATGGGCGCCAAGGCGACGGTGGCGGCCACGACCGACCTGGGCGCCGCGCTCGACGGGGCCGACTTCGTCATCGTGTGCATCTCGACCGGCGGCTTCCGCTCGATGGCGGTCGACCTCGACGTGCCCGCCGTGCACGGGATCACCCAGACGGTGGGTGACACCGTCGGGCCGGGCGGCATCAACCGCGCCCTGCGCAACGTCCCCGTCCTCGTCGGGATCGGCAGGGCCATGGAGCAGCACTGCCCCGACGCCTGGCTCTTCAACATCACGAACCCCATGACCTGCCTCACGCGTGCCGTCTCCCGGGAGACCCGTATCAAGACGGTCGGCCTGTGCCACGAGGTCGGCAACTTCTGCATGGACCTCGCCATCGCGTGCGGCCGCCCGGTCGACGCGGTGTCGTGCTCGGTGACCGGGATCAACCACTTCCCGGTGCTGACGTCGCTCGAGGTCGACGGCACCGACGGCTTCGACCTGCTCCGCGCGCTGGTCGACGAGGTCGGCGGACTGGCGTCGCTGCGCCCCTACCCGGGCCGCCCCGAAGCGGACCCGTTCTCCAAGCTCGACTTCGCCCAGCGCCACGTGTTCAAGCTGACCCTGCTCGACCGCTGGGGCACGTTCCCTGCGGCGGGCGACCGGCACCTGGCGGAGTTCGTGTCCTTCGCGCTGACGCCCGAGTCCGAGTGGGGCGCGGCCTACAACATCGGGCTGAGCCCGATCGCCAGGCGCGAGCAGCACCAGGCCGAGTACGTCGCCGACGTCGACGCGTGGCTGGCGGGCACCAAGGACCTGCAGACCTGGCAGTCGGGGGAGCTGCCCTCGCCGATGATCCAGGCCATGCTCACCGGCGAGCCCTTCGAGGCACCCGTCAACATCCCGAACGTAGGCCAGGGGGTGGGACTACCGCGCGACGTGGTGCTCGAGTCGATCTGCGTGATCGACGGCGACGGGATCCGCGGGCGTGACCGCTCGGCACTGCCGACGCCCTACGACGAGATCGTGCGGCGCCACGTCGCCACCCAGGAGCTCACCGTCGAGGCCGCCGTGCAGGGCGACCGCCGGCTGGCCGGGGAGGCCTTCGCCCTCGACCCGCTGGCCGGCCGCGGCGACCTGGCGGACATGGAGGCGATGGTCGACGAGCTGCTCGCCGGCACCGCCGAGTGGCTGCCCCAGTTCTCGCCCGTCTCCGCGTAGCGCCGGTCCGGGACTCTGGAGGGAGCACGCATGCGCATCGGGTTCATCGGGTTGGGCGCCATGGGGCTGCCGATGGCGGGGCATCTCTTGGCGGCGGGCCATGACGTGACCGTGGCGTCGCGCGGCCGTGGGCCGATCGAGGCGGCGATGGCCCAGGGCGCCGCCGACGGGGGCTCGCCCCGGGGCGTGGCCGAGGCGTCCGAGGTCGTCGTGGTCTGCGTCCCCAACTCGCCCGAGGTGACGGAGGTGGTGGACGGGATGCTGCCCGTCCTGGGCGGCGGCAAGACCGTCGTCGACTGCTCCACCATCGACCCCGAAGTGGAGCGGGCACAGCACGCCCGCGTGAACGCGACCGGGGCGCGCTACCTCGACGCACCGTTGTCGGGCGGCACGGCGGGCGCCCAAAAGGGGACGCTCACGCTCATGGTGGGCGGTGACGCCGCCGTGTTGGCCGACACCGAGCCCGCCCTCGAGCCGTTTGCCGGTCTCGTGGTCCACGTAGGCGGGCCCGGCATGGGCCAGGTCGTCAAGCTCTGCAACCAGGTGATCTACGCGGCACAGATGTCGGCCACGGCCGAGGCCACGGCGATGGCGGTCAAGTCGGGCGTCGACATGGCCAAGTTGCTCGAGGTCCTGACACACTCGACGGGCGACTGCGTCGCGGTCCGCACGCGTCTGCCGGTGCCGGGCGTGGTGCCGGACAGCCCGGCGTCGAACGGCTGGCGACCGGGCTTCATGACCGATCTCATGGCCAAGGACCTCGATCTCGCCTTGGTGTACGCGGCCCGTTCCGGCGTACCGGTGGCCACGACGGCGACGGCACGCCAACTGCTCACGGCGGCCAGCGCCGCCGGCTACGGGCGGGAGGACTTCTCCGCCGTGGCCAAGGTGGTCCTGGCGCTGGCCGGTGCCTCCTCGCCATGACCCGCGCGGCCGCGCTCCCCACTCCGGCGCTCATCCTGGCCGCCGACCATCGTGCCCGCGCCGTGCTCACGACAGAGAACTGGGCCGAGTTCTTCGGGTCTCTGGTCAAGGCGCTGCCCTCGTGCGACGCGATCCTGGCGACGGCACAGCCGCTGGAGGGCCTGGCGGCTTCCGGCCACGTCACGGCTCGGCACCGGACGTACCTTTCCATCAACCGCACCGGGCTGGCGGGGTCGGCCTTCGAGCTGGACGACCGCCTGGTCGCCAGCGTGGGGCGCGCCGCCTACGACGGCTGGACGGGGATCAAGCACATGACGCGCATCGACATGGCGGACCCCCTCACCGCGCCGGCGCTCGCGCTGCTGGGCCAAGTGCTCGAGCAGGCGCGCGCCGCGGGGTTGGACGCGCTGGTGGAGCCGCTCGTGTGGCACGACGGACGCGTCCAGCGCGACACCGACGCCGTGGTGCTGGCGGCGGTGATTGCGCACGACATCGGGGCCCCGGTGATCAAGGTGCCGGTGCCCGCGGCGTCACCCGGAGTGGACCGCCAACGTGCGGTGTCCCGCGTCGTGGCCAGTGTCGGGGTACCGGTGCTCTTCTTGGGAGGGCCGCGTCGCGAGGAGGGGCGGGACCACGTCCTCGACGAGGTGCGCGACGTCATGGAGGGGGGAGGCGCCGGGATGGCCATCGGCCGCGCCATCTACCAGGACCCCGATCCGGCGGAGATGGCCGGCCTGATCGCCGCGCTGGTGCACCCGTCGTGATGATCCTGACCATCGACTTCGGCACGTCCGTGACAAAGGTCGCCCTGTGGGGCGACAACGGCCTGGTCACGCTGGCGCGGTCGGAGCTGGCGACCTTGTACCCGCAGGCGGGCTGGACCGAACAGGACCCGCTGCGCTGGTGGACGACGGTGGTCATCGCGTGCGCGGAGGCCCGGGCGCAGGCACCGCGGGAGTTCGCGCAGGTCGAGGTCGTCGCCTGTTCGGGGGCTCGCCAGACCTTCGTCCCCATGACCGCGCAGGGGGACCCCATCGGCAGGGGCATCCTGTGGTCCGACCACCGTGCCGCGGCGACAGCGCGCGCCCTGGCCGAGCGGATGGGCGGCGACGACGTCAACCGGGCGCGCACAGGGATCCCGCTCGATGCCGGCGCGGTCGCGGCGAAGCTGGCCTGGCTGGACGAGAACGAGCCGGGGCGCCTCGAGGCGGCGCAGATGATTCTCTCGCCGCGGGACTTCGTGGTGTTCCGCCTGACGGACCAGATCGTCACCGATGCCACCTTCGCCTCGCGCAGCGGGCTCTACGACTTCGACGGCAACGTGGTGCGCGAGCTCGCAGGGCCCGCCCTGGGAAAGCTGCCGAGTGTGGTCCCGTCCGACACCGTGGTCGGCACGCTCAAGCCGGTGCCCGGCGCCGAGCTCGGGCTGAAGCCCGGCATCCCCGTGGTCATCGGCGCCGGCGACCGCCAGTGCGAGGTGCTCGGCTCCGGCGCGTCAGAGGACCGGCCCATGGTCAGCTGGGGGACGACCGCCAACGTCTCGGTGCCGGTGCAGGAGCGCCCGGTCCCGTCGCCCGCCGGCGCGGTGGTGACCCGTGGCGCGGACGGCGGATGGGTGCTCGAGGGCGGCCTGTCGACCGCCGGCATCTTCCTGTCCTGGCTGGGTCGGGTGGTCGGCCGCTCCCCCGATGAGCTGGCCCGCATGGCCGCCGACAGCCCGCCCGGGGCTCGCGGCGTGGTCGCCGTACCGTGGCTCGACGGGGCCCGAGCGCCGTGGTGGCGCGACGACGCTCGGGGCGGCTTCATGGGCCTCAGCGCCTCCCACGAGGTCGCCGACCTGGCGCGCTCCGTGATCGAGTCGGTGGCCTGGGACGTGCTGCGGGTCATGGAGGTCGTCACGGTCGGCCGGCTCGGCGGCTCGACCGCCGAGGGCGTCACGCTCGGCGGCTCGGGCACCAACCTTCCGGTGTGGGTCGACATCCTCACCGCCGTGCTCGGGATGCCCGCCACGCGGCACCGCTCGGGCGAGGCGGCCTCGGCCGGCGCCGCGATGTTGGCCGGCAAGGCGCTGGGTCTGGGGCTCACGCTCGACCGCCTGGACCCGGTGACCGCAGTGATCGAGCCCGACCCCGAGCCGGTCCGGGTGTATCGCGCGCTTCGCCCGCGCATCGACCACGTCGCCCAGTCGGTGCTGACGGCCACGGCGTCGCTGCCGGACTCGGACCGCCCCGCGTACTGACCGGCCCATGCGCGTCGACCTCGCCTACGGCCGGCACGGCACCTCGGTCGAGGTCCCGGACACCGCAGCGGTGATCCTCCCGATCGACGCGCCGGCGCTGCCCGACGAGCAGGGGGCGGTGCGGGACGCACTGGCCCGCCCGGTGACGGGGTCTTCGCTGCGTGACCTGGTGGGCGGCCGGTTCTCGGGACGGGTGGCGGTCGTGTTTCCCGACCTCACGCGGCCGATGCCGAACCGGACCGTGCTGCCTCCGTTGCTGGCCGAGGTGGCACGAGCCGGAGTGCCCGACGACCGGATCGTCCTGTTGTGCGCGACCGGCACGCACCGGCAGGCCACCGCGGAGGAGATGTGCGACCTGGTTGGCCCCGAGGTGGTGGCGCGCTACCGGATCGTCGACCACGACGCAGGCGCCGGCGACCACGTGCACGTGGGGGACGTGGACGGCGTCGGCGTCCGGCTCCAACGTGAGTATGCCGAGGCCGACATCCGCATCGTGACGGGCTTCGTCGAGCCCCACTTCTTCGCGGGCTTCAGCGGCGGCCCCAAGGCCGTCTGCCCGGGGCTCGCCGCCACCGAGACCATCCTCGAGGCGCACCACCCGCGGCGGATCGCAGACCCGCGGGCCACGTTCTGCACGCGGCAGGGCAATCCCGTGCACGACTTCGTGCGGGCCGCCACCGCGCTGGCGCCGCCGCACCTGTCGGTCGACGTCGCCATCAACCGCGCGCGCAGAGTGACGGCCGTGTTCGCCGGTCCGCTGCCCGAGGCCCACGACGCCGCCTGCGCGCACGTCGCGGCGTCGGCGGTGCGCGAAGTCGGTGCGCCCTTCGACCTGGTCGTCTCGACGAACGGCGGCCATCCGTTGGACCGCAACCTGTACCAGGCGGTCAAGGGCATGGCGGCGGCGGACCGCATCCTGCGCGACGGCGGCACGGTCGTCATGGCGGCGGCGTGCGAAGACGGGCTGCCCGCCGGCGGGGCGTTCGCCCGCCTCCTGGGCGAGGCGCTCGCGCCGGGTGACCTGGTGGGGGCGACGGCCGGACCCGAGCTCGACCGCTGGCAGGCCCAGGTGCTCGGCCGGGTGCTCGGGCGTGCGGACGTGTTGCTCTACAGCGAAGGGTTGGACGAGCGGGACGTGCGTGGCGCCTTCCTGAAGCCGGTAAAAGACCTGGACACGGCCGTCGGCGACGCGCTCGGCGGCCTGGGCCGGATGTCCCGCGTCGCGGTGCTGCCGGAAGGGCCGTTGACGGTCGCCACGGTGCGATCGTGAACGATCCCTGACGAACGTGTCAGGTTAGAGTCCACCCCCAGTGACGAGCGAGCCTCTGTTCGACTTCGCCGTTCCCGACGACTTGCTGCGCGAGGCGGTCACACAGGTCAAGGACCCGGAGGTCGTGGCAGACGTCGCCGTGATGCCGGGCACCGGTGAAGGGAAACCACCACCGCTCATCGGAATCCTCAAGTCGTCGGGTTTCGCTCCTCTCGTGCTCATGACGGCGGCGGCTCTGGTGCCCGGCACCTTCGGCAACGGCATCACCCTGATCGGGCACAACCTGCAGACGTCGTTCCACATGTCCAATGCCTCCCTGGGGGCGGTCGCGTTCATCGCCCAGGTCTCGCAGCTGCTGTGGGCAGTGCCGCTGGCGGTGTGGGCGGACCGGGGGAGCCGCAAGGTCGTGGCAGGCGTCGCGCTGCTCGTCTTCGCCGGGTTCGGGGCGCTCATGGCGGCCTCTCCGAACGTGTGGGCCTTCGCGTTCTTGTACCTGGCCGCGTCCGTGGGCACCGGGGTGAACAACACGGTGCACAACTCGTACCTGTCCGACGCGTACCCGACCGAGGCGCGCGGGCGCATCTTCAGTTGGCACAACCTGTCGGACCCGCTGTCGCAGACCGTCGGCATCCTGATCTTCGGCTACGTCGTGACGATCGCGCACGACTGGCGCTACGGCCTGCTGGTCGCGCTGGCCGGGATCCCGCTCGGGTTCGCGCTCTTCACCTTGCGCGAACCCGAGAAGGGAGCCAACGAGAGCAGCCACATCCTCAAGGCCTCCGGCATGGACCTGCACACGCAGCAGGAGACCGCGCCCCGGGTTCTCCTTGGTTCGGCGGTGACGCGGCTGCTCCGGATCCGCTCGCTGTACTACGAGCTCGTGGCGGTGGCGATCCTCGGCTTTGCTGGTACGGGCGCTCCGCTGTTCGGCAACCTCTTCTTCATCGACAAGTTCCACCTCGACACGGCGTCGCGCAGCGAGGTCTACGCCATCATCGGGCTTGCGGCGTTCCTCGGCCTGCCGCTGGCCTACGTGTTCGGCGACCGTTTCTTCCGGCGGGCACCCCAGCGACCGCTGGTGATCGCCGGCATCTGCATCACCGCCTACGGCGGTCTGTACGTCCTGTCGCTCTACGTGCCGCAGCTCTGGCTGTGCGTAACGCTCCAGTTCCTGGCCAACGCGTCGGTCTCGCCACTCGCCATCTGCATCTTCCTCACCCTCGCGGCGACCGCTCCAGCCGAGATGCGCACGATCTGCTTCGCCATGTTCGGGGTCTACTCTTTGGTGTTCGGCGGGTTTGCCGGGTCGGTCGTCCTCGGCGCGATCTCCGACTCGGTCGGGGGCCTGCACGGCATCATCGTGTCGCTCACTCTCATCTTCCCCGTCTGCGCGGTGGGCGGCTTCCTCCTCATTCTCGGATCGCGCAGCGTGCGCCGCGACATCACGCTCGTGATCGAAGACGTGCTGGAACGCTACGCCGAGGGAAAGCGGCGCGAGGCTGGCGGCGCGATCCCGGCGTTGCAGGTGCACAACCTCGACTTCTTCTACGGTACGAACCAGGTCCTCTTCGACGTCAACCTCGAGGTCGCAGAGGGCGAGATGGTGGCCCTGCTGGGCACGAACGGGGCGGGCAAGTCAACGCTGCTGCGCACGGTGTCGGGGTTGGAACACCCGCACCGTGGCGTCATCCGGATCTTCGGGTCGAACAGCACCTACCTGGAGCCCGAGCAGATCATCGACTTGGGGGTGGCACTGCTGGTGGGCGGGAAGATGACCTTCCCCGGCCTGAGCGTGCGGGACAACCTGCGCATCGGCGGGCACACGCTGCGGCGCGACCGTACCCGCGCGTCGCGGGCGATGAAGGAGGCCCTCGAGGCGTTCCCCGACCTGGCGGCCCGGCTCGACCAGCCGGCGGGCACCCTGTCGGGCGGCGAGCAGCAGATGCTCGCGTTGTCCCGGGTGATGATGACGGCGCCGCGCCTGCTGATGATCGACGAGCTGTCGCTTGGTCTCGCGCCGATGGTGGTCGAGCGGCTGATGAGGATCGTGCGGCGCATCAACGAGTCAGGCACGACGGTGATCCTGGTGGAGCAGAGCCTCAACCGCGCGCTGAGCCTGGCCGACCGGTGCTTCTTCATGGAGCGCGGTGAGATCCGCTTCGACGGCCCCACCACCGAGTTGATGGGGCGCCACGACCTGTTGCGCCCGGTGTTCCTGGGCACGGCCTCGAGCGGACTGGGGTAGAGCCGTGCTCGCGCTGTCAGCACCGAGTTTCGTGCTCGTCCAGGGCGTGTTCTTCGGGCTGGGCTACGGGCTGCTGGCGCTCGGCCTCGTGCTGGTCTACCGGACCAACCGGGTCCTCAACTTCGCCCAGGGCCAGATCGGTGTCATCGCAGCGGTGTTCCTCGTCAAGCTCACCTCTGACTTCAAATTCAACTATTGGTTCGCTCTCGCGCTCTCCGTCGGCCTGGCCGCGTTCGTTGGCGCATTGTCCGAACTCGTGCTGCGCCGCCTCTTCAACCGTCCCCGAGTGCTCGTCATGGTGGCCACGATCGGACTGAGCTACGTGCTGCTCGCCCTCACCGCCCTGCCCTTCATCCGGCCGTCCAACCTGTACAAGCCGGTGCCAGTTCCCTTCGACCTCTCATTCTCGCTCGGCGGCTTCGTCATCACACCGACCGAGGTGCTGACGCTGATCGTCGCCCCCATCGTGACGGCAGCGCTGGTCCTGGCCGTGCGCCTGACCCCATGGGGGCTCTCCATGCGCGCGATGTCGGAGAATGCGGACTCCGCTCGCCTCTCCGGCGTATGGATCCGTCGCACCTCGACGCTGACCTGGACGGTCGCCGGCGCGCTCTCGGCCTTCACAGCCATCCTCAACGCGCCCAACCAGACAAGCGCCCTGACCCAGGCGTTGTCACCGGACCTCCTCCTCTATGCACTGACCGCAGCGCTGATCGGGGCGATGGTCAGCCTCACGATGGCCTTCGTCGCCGGCGTCGGGGTGGGCGTGTTCATCGAGCTGCTGCAGTGGAACGTCCCCTCGCCGGCCAAACAGCAGCTCATCATCTTCCTCGTCGTCATGGCGGTGCTGCTGGTGCGGGTGGGGGCGTTGAGAAAAGGCGTGCGGACCGGCGACAGGAGCACATGGGAGCACGGCGCCGCCACCACCGTCCGGGCCACCGCCGATGCGCTGCGTCGCCGGGTGTCGGCCTCGGGGGTAGGGCTCGTGGTCGTGGTGGCGGCGCTGCTTCCCCTGGTCCTGTCCGTCGGCAACGACGTGCTGATGAGCCAGATCTGCATCTATGCCGTGGTGGCGCTCTCGCTCACCATGCTGACCGGCTGGGCGGGGCAGGTCTCGCTCGGGCAGTTCGGATTGGTGGCGGTGGGAGCCCTGGTTGCTGTGCACCTCGGGACCTCGCTCCCGCTCCCGCTCGTCATGCTCTACGGCGGCGCGGTCACGGCCGTCGTGGCCATTCTGATCGGTCTGCCCGCACTGCGAATGCCGGGCCTCTTCCTCGCCGTGACGACGCTGGCGTTCGCCATCTTCATGCAGACCGCGGTGCTGGCCACCCCGTGTATCACCATTCCGGGCATCGACAAGACGCTCTGCACGGGGTTGCCCAACCCGGCCTACACCGTCGTGGCACGTCCTTCGCTGTTCGGGATGAGCCTGGCCTCCCAGCGATCCTTCGCCTGGTTCGCCCTGGCTGTGCTCGTGTTGTCGGTTCTCATGCTCCGGGTCTGGCGGGACAAGGGCGTGGCGCGGCGGTTCGTGGCCGTGCGCGACAACGAGCTGGCCGCGGCGGCCATGGGTATTCCGGTGCTGCGAACGAAACTTCTCGCGTTCGCGCTTTCGGGCTTCGTGGCGGGGTATGCCGGCGTGTGCTTCGCGTTTGCCACCCAGCAACTGAACAACACCGACATCACCTTCGACCCCACGACGTCTTTTGTCATCATCTCCATGGTGGTGATCGGCGGCCTCGGCTCCATCCCCGGTGCGATCCTCGGCGCGCTCTACCTCGAGGGGCTACCGGCGATATTCGATTCGAACCAGACGATCCAGTTCATTACGAGCGGCCTCGGCCTGGTCGCGTTCATCCTCTATCTACCCGGCGGCCTGGCCGAGCTGATGCATCGCTTCGGCGACGTCGTCACGGTCGGGGTGCGCAGCGTGCTCCGTCGCGACGCCAGCGAGACGACGGGACCCCCGGTTCCCGCGTCCGTCCCGCCGCCGGCCTTGGTGACCGAGGGGGCAGAGCAATGACCGCCCTGACGGCCGGCGTGGCGCCACGGACCGGGACGCGCCATCCGGCTCAACTCGTCGTGGACGAGCTGAGCGTCCGCTTCGGCGGCGTCCATGCGCTCAACGGTGTCAGCTTCACGGCCGAGCCCGGTGCCATTGTGGGATTGATCGGCGCCAACGGCTCTGGCAAGACGACAACCCTCGACGTCATCTCAGGCTTGGTCAAGCCGGAGTCCGGCTCCGTACAGCTGGACGGCATCGACTTGGGCGAGTACCTCCCCGAAGAACGGCTCGGGGTCGGCATGGTGCGTTCGTTCCAGAACTGCAGGCTGTACCCCGAGCTCACCGTGCTCGACGTGCTCCTGCTGAGCGAGGACGCGCGCCAAGAGGTTGCGGTGCTCTCGACGACGCTGCGCCTGCCGTGGGCCCGGCGCGCCGAGCGGCGCAAGCTCGCCGCGGTGAACGACGTCATTGGTGCCTTCGGACTCGAGCGCTTCGCGAACCACCGGACGTCCGAGCTGTCGACGGGGACGCGACGAGTCGTGGACCTCGCGTCCGTCGTCCTGTCTCGCCCCCGGCTGCTGCTGCTCGACGAGCCGACGGCCGGCATCGCGCAACGCGAGGCCGAGGCGTTCATCCCGCTCTTACGGCGGATCCACGAGGTGGCCGACACCACGATCGTCCTGGTGGAGCACGATGTCCCGTTGGTGTTCGAGCTCTGCTCGCACTTGATCGTGATGGAGCTGGGGCTCGTGGTGGCGAGCGGGCCGCCCGAAGCGGTCCGCGCTGACCCGAAGGCGCTGGCGGCGTACCTTGGTGCGAGCGACGAGGCCCTCATGGCGTCGGGCCCGGTCGCCGATACAGGGGGTAGTCACACGGGGGACGACCCCGCCGGGGGAGACCGCACAGGTCGGGACGAAGGAGCATGACGATGGAGGCGAACATTGGAGTGTCGGGGCACCACGCGTCGTTGAACCCGCTGGCGCCGATCGGCCGGGGTTGGCGACGCCTGCGCCGGCGCCCGCGGGCCATGCAGATCCGCACGGTCATCGTTCTGCTGGCCATCGTCGTGGGCCTGATCGCCTGGCTGGCCTTCGCCCCCTCAAGCACGCCTGGGGGTTCTGGCGCGGCCGGCGCCGCAGAGACCGCGAGCGCCGGGGCGTCCACACCCGTGAGCAGTGCGAGCACGAGCGACCGCGGGGTGTCCAAGACCGAGATCAACGTCGTCTTCCCGGTTGTCGCCGTCAACAGCCAGGCGGGAAAATTCGGGTTCTCACAGGACAGGGAGTACAACGAGCAGATCCCTGCGATCAACCTCTACGTCAACCAGATCAACAAGGCGGGGGGAATCAACGGCCGCAAGATCAACCCGATGATCGTCCAGTTCGACCCGAGCAACACCGCCAGCACGCAGGCGCTGTGCCGGCAATGGACTGAGGGCAACCCGCCGGTCTTTGCGGTCGTCGACGGCATCGGCACCTGGCTGGGAGACGACCAGTTGTGTGTCACCCAGCAAGGACAGACCCCTCTGATCAGCGCCTGGTCCACGACGACCAACTGGACGAACTTGGGCTCGCCGTACCTGTGGTGGACGGGGCCCGACATGGCCCCCGTCCTCGCCGCAACGGTGCAGTGGGGGCTCAGCTCGGGCCGCCTGGGCCACGGCAAGAAGGTCGGCGTCGTCGTCTCGGACCAGGCGCCCGACCAGGCGGCGCTCAACGACTACCTCTTGCCGGACCTGAAGAAGGTGGGCATCACGCCGATGGTCGAGACAGTCGCAGCGGGGCTCAACGAGACGGCGGCGACGAACTCGGATGCACAGCTTGCGGTCGAGAAGTTCAAGGCGGCCGGTGTGCAGTCGGTCTTCCCGCTCCTTTACGAACCTGCCTTCTTCCCGTTCATCGGTGCGGAGTCGTCGCAGATGTACTACCCACAGCTCCTGCTGAGCGATTACCAGTCGACGGTCGAGACTGCACTGGGTCTGATCCCCGTCCCCTACGAAGCAGCGTTGAACGGGCAGGAGGGCGTGACCACCGAGACGCTCGGCGGCTTCGACGACGCCCGGCCCGAAAGCCAAGGCGGTTACGACCCTGGGGTTCGCTCGTGCTTCAACACGTGGCACGCGTACCACCCCAAGCCCATTGCGGGCACGGAGAGCTTCTACATCGAGGAGCAAGGGCCAATTCAGGCATGGTGCGGCGCCGTCCGGCTGTTCGCCGAGGCGGCGAAGAACGCCGGACCGGACCTCAACCGCCGCACCTTCGTAACGGCGATGTCGAAGGTCACCAACTTCCCCGGCACCCTCGCTCCGGTCTGGAGCTTCGGGCCGAAAAAAATGTACGGCCCGACCGAGTACCAGGTCGTGAAGATCCACAACAACGTGCCGCCATCGTCGCAGTGCAAGCTGAAGACCAACCACAAGCCGCAGGGCACGTGCTGGGTGACGGTCCAGCCCTTCAAGCCGCTGCCGGCGGGCTGAACACGGCGGGGGCGCCGAGCGCCCGGTCTCGGCCCGAGCACGCCCCGCAAAGCATGCACAGACCGGTCGGTGGATCAGGCGGGCGTCCACGGGTGACTCGCCGAGCGGCGAGCGCCGGCGTGCTGGGCGCCGGCCTCGCCCTCGTGCTCGCCGCGTGCGGCGGCGGCCCGGCCGCCCGCTCCGGGTCCGGGGCGACCACCACGACACGGGCCTCGGCGTCGGCGACGAGCACGACCGGGCACCCGCCGACCTCTGCCCCGGGCACCACCACGACGACGACGACGGCACCCACGTCCGTGGCCAGCGCGACACAGCCGTGCGGCGCCACTCCGGCGGCGCCCGCCCGTTATCAGCACGTCGTGTGGATCTGGATGGAGAACCACACCTGGAACCAGGTGTTCGGCAACTCCTCGGCCCCGTACCTGAACTCCCTCGCCGGCAAGTGCGGCACCGACTCGGCCTACGCCTCGGTCGGCGCTCCCTCCCTGCCCAACTATCTCGGGGCGACGTCGGGCTCGACGCAAGGGGTCGCCGACGACGACGATCCCTCGGCCCACACGTTCACCGTCGACAACCTCTTCCGCCAGGTGCGCGCCGCCGGGGACACCGAGCGCAGCTTCGCCGAGTCGATGCCGACGCCCTGCGATCCCGTCTCCGCCGGCTCCTACGCGGCCAAGCACAACCCGGCCGTGTACTACGTCGGGGGCGATGACCGCGCCGCGTGCCAGGCCGACGACCTCCCCTTCACCACCTTCTCGAGGGTGCTGGCGAGCGGCCGGCTGCCGACCTTCACGTCCATCACGCCGAACATCTGCGACGACATGCACGACTGCTCGGTCGCCGCCGGCGACCAGTGGCTGGCGACGTGGGTGCCTCAGATCCTGAACACCGCGTCGTACCGCGACGGCACCACCGCATTGTTCATCGTGTGGGACGAGCCCACCCCGCTCGCCAACGTCGTGGTCGCGCCGAGCGTGCGGCCAGGCACCGTGTCGGGCACGGCGGTGAACCAGTACTCGCTCCTGCGCGCCACCGAGGAGATGCTCGGCTTGCCCCTGTTGGGCCAGGCCGCGACGGCGCCCGACCTCAGGGCGGTCTTCGGCATCTGAGCGAGCCCCGTCGGAGGCGCACGGTGACCGAGGTCAGGCCGGTCCAACGGGCGCGGACCTGTACCCTCGCCGAAGCGCGAGCTGGCGCAGTCGGAAGTCGACGTCTCCACCGTGATCGGCGCTCGCGGCCCGGGCGAGCTCGGTTCCGATCTCTTCGAGGAGAGGGGCCGGGTACTCCCGCACGATGAAGGGGTCATGTCGCCACACGGCGAAGTTCAGGGAGAACATCTGCGCGGCGAGTGCGACGGGGACTCGATGCGACCGCACCCGGTTCACGACCGTCTCGTATCCGTGCGGTAATTCCAGGCGAGCCAGCCGGGCCCCAACCCACAGATCACCTCCTTTCTGAGCGACCAGGGACCGGGCCATCTCCTCGTAGGCGACGAGCACGGGGTGGTCGGCCACGATCTCGGCGTCCTCTTGGACCAGGAGGACGCCGCCGGGATTCAGTTGGCCCAGCCACTTGGTGAGCAGCGACTCGGGTCCCCTCAGATGCGAGAGGACGAACCGGGCATGGACCACGTCGGCCGGACCGGTCGGGAACGGCACCTCCGTCACGTCGTGGAGGAACCATTCGGCCGAGGGCACGGCGGTAGCCGCCTGCTCCAGGAAGGCGCGAGACGTGTCGAGGCCCGCCAGTCGATCGGGCCGCAGTCGTTCGGCGAGCAGACGAGTCGTCAGGCCCGGTCCGCAGCCCAGATCGATCGCGAAGCCGACCAATCGGCGGCCGACGCTGTCCACGAGCGCCCGGCTCGGTTCGACGAAGACGCGGTCCAAGAGCTGCAGGCGCAGCGTCGCCTCACTGACGTCCCCGAAGGCATAGCGCCGCGCCCCGGCCGGGTCGTCGTCGTTGGCCGCACGGCGGTCATCAGTCGTCATGTGGTGTTCCTCTCTGTCGTCGAGGGAAGACCACCTGCCGAGGAGGCCGGCCACGTACCACAAAGCCGTCTCCGAGGAGGCGTGATCAGGCCACGATCGTCGCCGACGGGGAACGTCCCTCCAAGATCTCGTCGAAGCGCGTCTGGATCGCGACGCGCAGCTCGGGGTGCGTGAGGATGTAGAAGGTGTCGTTCCGCACGGCGTCGAGCACCCGCTCGGCCACGACCGGGGCGGGTATCCCGGCGTCGACCAAGCTCTGAATGGCGCCGCGCATCTCGCCCGGGTCCTCGCCTTCGACCTCGCGCCCGGGAGCCCAGTCGGGACGATTGCGGCCGGAGTCGGCGATGCGCGTCCGCACGAAGCCGGGGCAGAGCACCGACACCCCGACCCCGGAGGCGCCGGCGACCTGCAGGTCCTTGTACAGCGTCTCGGAGATGGCCACCACGGCCTGCTTGGTGGCGTTGTAGGGCCCGAGGAACGGGGCGGTGGTGAGGCCCGCGATGGACGCAGTGTTCACGACGTGCCCCTGGCCTTGCTCGATGAACAGGGGCACGAAGGTTGCGACCCCGTGGATCACGCCCCACAGGTTCACGCCGAGGACCCAGCGCCAATCCTGCTCCGGCACCTCCCACACGGGCCCGCCGCCGCCGACCCCCGCGTTGTTGTGCACGAGGTGCACCGCACCGAACCGCTGGAGCGCCCGGTCACGCAGCTCGTGCACGGACGCCGAGTCGGCCACGTCGGTGACCACGGCGATCGCCTCGGCGCCCTCGCCGGTGAGCTCGTGCTCGGCCTCGTTGAGCGGGCCCTCCTCGATGTCGGCGATCACCACCTTCATCCCCTCGCCGGCCGCCCGGAGGGCGACCGCGCGGCCGATGCCACTCGCGCCGCCCGTGACCACCGCCACCTTGCCCTGCAGGTCCTTCATCGGCCTCCCTTTTCTCCGACGGGGCAGTCAAGCACGCGGCCCGCAGAGCACGCCCGTCCGTCACCCGTCTCCAATCATCAGAGCAGTGAGAACGTCCCGGCGGTCAGCAGGACCAGCACGCCGACGCCGCACAGCAACACCGGCACTCCCACGGAGCCCAAACGGTCCATGACGGCCCGCGCCCGGGGATGACGCCCACCGACCAGCACAACCGCTGTCACCAGGACCTCGCCCAGCGCGAACACGACGGCGAAGACACCCAGTCGGGTCGCTCCGGCCACCCGGAAGAGTGGGATGTAGGCGGCGAGGTTGTCGCCGCCGAGCGCGATCGTCACCAGCGTGGCCGCGGTCAGGCTGCGGCCGGCGGCCCGGTCAGCCGCCGCCCGCCGCGGGGCGGCCCGGGTTCCGCGTGCGCCCTGTCGCAACCCGACGAGCCCGTGCAGGCCGATGGCCAACGGCACCAGCCCGAGCAGGCCCACCACCCGGGCCGAGAACTCGAACAGCAGGGCCGCGCCGGCGAGGGCGGCCGCAAGGAGCACGATGGAGCCGACGACCTGCCCCGCCGCGATCCGGTGTGCCCGCTCCAATGGCGCGCCCGCCACCATCGCCGTCGCCACGAGGGTGTTGTCGACGTTGGTGCCGACGAACGCGGCCACCGCGATGCCGACGTCGGCCCACAGGCCGGCGGCCGCGAGGAGCCCGGTCAGCTGGCGGGCTTCGGCATCGCCGGCCCGTACGGCTTGTCGCCGCGCAGGGTCACCCGGTGCGCGTAGCGGGCCGCATCGCCGTAGTCGTCGAGCGCGTAGTGCAAGGTGGCCCGGTTGTCCCAGAAGGCGACCGAACCCGCCTGCCAGCGGAAGCGACACGTGTACTCGGGCGTGATGCAGTGGTTGTAGAGCATCTCGAGCACGGCGTTGCTCTCGTTGTCCGACAGCCCGAATATCTGGCGGGTGAACTGGCGGTTGACGAACAGGCCGTTCCGCTGGTTCTCGGGGTGGGTGCGCACGACGGGGTGAAGCGCCGGCAGCAGCTTCTCCTGCCACACGCCGTCCCATTCGTAGCCGCCGCGCTCGGCCACGTCGGCCGCGAACCACGGGTCGTGGTGGATGGCGATGAGCTTTTCGCACATGTCGCGCACCGGCTCCGCCAGGCCGTCGTAGGCGTCCTGCAAACTCGCCCACATGGTGTCGCCCCCCACGTCGGGCGCCTCGAGCATGTAGAGGATCGAGCCCATGGCCGGGGTCTGGAGGAAGGTGACGTCGGTGTGCCACCAGCTGGCGCGGTCGACCTTGCCGTCGATGGCGAGCACCTGGCGGCTCTCCTCGATGGACGGCAGCACCGGATGGGCCTCGGTCACGGTGCCGAACTGGCGGGCGAAATCGGCCTGCTGCTCGGCGGTCAGGGACTGGTCACGGAAGAAGATGACGTGGTGGGTGTTCCAGGCGCCCCGGATGGCGGCGACCACCTCGGGCGCCAGCGGGACCGAGATGTCGACGCCCGAGATCTCCGCCCCGATGGTGGGGGACAGCGGGTGGACGCGGAGGGACGTGGCGAGGGTCACCGCCCAATTCTGCCAGGGCTGCTCCGGCGGGGTGCGCCCCGCCTACATTGGCCGACCAGCGACCGCCGTCGCGCCACAGCGAAGGGGACTTTCCATTGAGCGATGACCGCGCGGGTTCGGAGGCCAGGGAACTCGTGCTCACGCCGCCTACCCGCAACTACTCGCCCTGGTACCAGTGGATGGCCCGCCTCGCCGCAACCGAGCACGAGGACGCCCTGCCCGAGGGCGACCCCGACCCGGCCGCCCTCGGCGCCTGGGTCGAGCGCTGCGGGGACCGGCTGCTCGGGCTGCTCGGGCCCGAGCCTCGGCGGGTGCCACGCAACGCCGAGACGCTCGAGGTCGAGCAGTGCGACGGCTACCGGCGCGAGAAGATCGTCTTCGACACCGAGGACACGATGTCGGTACCCGCCTACCTGCTCGTTCCCGACGCGCGCCGCGCGCAGGAACCGGGCGCCGCCGTCCTCGCCTGTCACGGGCATGGACCGGGCAAGGCCCAGGTGGTCGGTCTGGAGCACACCGACATGCCCAACGCCGACTACGCCCTGCAGCTGGCCCGCCGCGGCTATGTCGTGCTGGCGCCGGACCTGCGCTGCTTCGGAGAGCGGCGCGATTGGAACCCCGAGGACCACTACGCGTGCGACACCAACCTCGTCCACGCCGTGATGGCGGGCTGGAACCCGCTGACCCAGAACGTCTGGGACCTCCGGCGCTGTCTCGACCTCCTGGCGGACCACCCGCTCGTCGACCCCTCGCGCCTCGGCATGGCCGGGATCAGCTATGGCGGCACGGTGACCCTCTTCACGGCAGCCCTCGATCAGCGCGTGGCGGCAGCGGTGGTCAGCGGCTACTTCTCCTCGTGGGCCGAGAGCCACAAGATGCCGTGGAACATGTGCGGCTCCCAGGTCCTCTTCGGGATGCTCGGCCGGCTCGAGCACGAGGACCTCGGCGCGCTCGTCGCCCCGCGGCCCTTGCTCGTCGAGTCGGGTACCGAGGACTTCCTCTTCCCGGTCGCGGCGGCCACGGAGTCGGTGCGCCGTACCCGTCTCGTCTACGAGGACCACGGCGCAGGCGACCGCCTGGTGCACGACGTCTTCGAGGGCGGGCACCAGTGGCACGGCACCCGGGCGCTTCCCTTCCTCGACCGCTGGCTCGGCCACACGCCGCCGGCCGTCGCGACGGGCTGAGGGCCGATCACCCCGGGCGGTCGTTCGCCCTCGACGGCCCGTTTGAAACCGGTCGTCGGTTCAGCCGGGCAACAGGCGGGCCGAGGCCGGCTCGAGATGGATGCTCGCCCGTGAGCTGGTACGCAGAGCCGAAGCGGGGCAGCTGGTGCCGACCGGACCGGTCAGCGCGTTGCGAACCGGCTCTGCCTTCCGCGCCTCGGGCACGACCGCCAGGACCCGGCCCGCGCGCAGCAGCGCCGGGATGGTCACCGTGATGGCCTGGGTCGGCACGGCCTCGAGCGCGGGGAAGTGTCCCTCGTGCACCTGTTGGCCGCGGCACGCCGCGTCGAGCTCCACCACTTTGACGTCGAGCGGGTCGGCGAAGTCGGCCACCGGCGGGTCGTTGAAGGCGAGGTGGCCGTTCTCTCCGATCCCGAGACAGCAGAGGTCGAGCGGATGCTCGTGCAGGAGCCCGGCGTAACGCGCGCACTCACCCGGGGCGTCGCCCAGCCCCTCCACGTAGTACGCCGCCTTGGGGCGGGCCGGCTCGGTGATGCGCTCACGGATCCAGCGTTGGAAGCCGGCCGCGTCGTCCGGCCCGACGCCCACGTACTCGTCCATGTGGAAGATCACCGTGTCCGACCAGGGCACTGCGTCCGTCTCGTGCACGAGCGCCTGCACGAAGGCCAGCTGCGAGTTGCCGGTGGCGAACATGGCGTGGGCCACGCCGCGCGCCTCGACCGCTAGCTCGCAGCACGGCGGCCGCCTCGTCGGCGGCCGCTCGAGCCAGCGCGCGCACGTCGGGATGCACGTGGACCATCGCCTCGCCGGCTCGGAAGCTGCCTGGTTCCACCTTTTCAGCATGCCAGGCGGGCCTCGGCCAGACTGGGTCGGTGCGCGAGGTCGACATCCCTCGGGCGGCCCACCTCGAGGCCGCGTGGAAGGCGGTGCGCCGCTTCCTGCCGGTGACCCCGGTCGTGCCCGCGCCGCAGCTCGGCCCGTCGGTCTCGGTCAAGCTCGAGACCGTCCAGCCGACGGGGTCGTTCAAGGTGCGCGGCGGGCTCGCCGCCGTGTCAGCCACGCTCGAGGCCGAGCCCGGGCGTGCCGTCGTCGCCTCGTCCGCCGGCAATCACGGGTTGGGTCTGGCCTATGCGGCGTCCAATCTGGGGGCCAGGGTCACGGTCGTCGTGCCGGATGGCGCCTCGGCGGCCAAGGTGTCGGCGCTGCAGCAGTTCGACGTCCGCCTCGTGCTCCACGGCGACGGCTATCGCCAGGCCGAGACGCACGCCCTCGAGCTGTCCGAGCGCGAGGGCAGTCGGTACGTGTCCCCCTACAACGACCCCGACGTCATCGCCGGGCAGGCGACACTGGCCCGGGAGCTGGCCGATCAGGTGCCCAACCTCGGCACGGTGGTCGTGCCGTGCGGCGGAGGCGGGCTGCTCTCGGGCATCACCCTCGGCCTGGAGGGGACCGGCGTGCGCGTCGTCGGCGTGGAATCCGAGGCCTCGCCGTCGATGAGCACGGCGTTGGCCGCGGGCGCGATCGTCCCCATCACCGTCGAGCCCACGGTCGCCGACGGGCTGGCGGGCAACCTCGAACCGGGTGCCATCACCGTCGGGATCGCGCTGGGCCACCACGTGGACGTCCTCACGGTGAGCGAGGCGGACATCCGCTCCGCCATGGCCTTCGCCGCCCACAAGATCGGATTCGTACTCGAGGGCGCCGGCGCGGTGGGTGTCGCCGCCTTGCGGGCGGGCGTGCTCAGCCCCGATCCGGACCGCAAGGAGACGGTGGTCGTCCTGACCGGCCGCAACGTGGCCCCCAAGTTGTTGTCGGAGGTGCTCCATTCCTGAGGCGAGCGTCAACGGCGCCACGCTGAGCTACGAGGTGGCGGGGGAGGGCCCACCGCTCCTGCTCATCGCCGGCTGTGGCCAGCCGGCGGTGGCCTGGCACCTGTCGCTCGTCCCCGCCTTGGTCGGTGCCGGCTACCGCGTCGCCACCTTCGACAACCGGGGCGTGGCACCCTCCTCCTCGCCGCCCGCGCCCTACAGCGTGGACCAGATGGCGTCGGACTCGATCGCCCTGCTCGACCACCTGGGATGGGCCGAGCCGGTCCGCATCGCCGGCCACTCCATGGGCGGGTGGATCGCGGAGACGCTGGTGCTCGATCACCCCGATCGCGTGCGCGCCGCCGCCCTCATGGGGAGCGCCAATGCGCCGACGGCGTGGGAGGTGGCCATCACGACGGTCGAGCGCGACCTCGCGGCACTCGACTACGACCTCCCACCGCTCTTCTACACGACCGAGACGCTGCGGTACCTGCCGACCCGCGACCTCCAGGACTCCGAGGTGGTGAGCACCTGGCTGTCGCTCATGGCCGACGTGCCGGTCTGGCCCAACCCCGGGCGGCTCGGGCAGTACGAGGCCGCCCTCGCCTGGTCGACCGACCCCGGGCGCACGACCCGGTGGCCCGAAGTGCGCGTCCCCTGCCTCGTCCTGGCGTTCGAGCACGACGTGGACTCGCCGCCGCGCTACGCCCGCCAGGCGGCCGAGACCATTCCCGCCTGTGCGTACCGCGAGGTCGCCGGCGCGGGGCATCTCGGCATCCTGACCCACGCCGACGAGGTCGCCCGCCTCCTCGTCGACTTCTTCGGCGACGTGTAGTCGGCCGCGATCGGTCAGTTGGTCGGCGCCGGCGGCGTCTTGTAGTCGACGGGCACGCCGCCCGTCTCGTCGGGGTGCTCCTTGAGCCACCTCCGGGCGTAGGGGCACCACGGCACGACGGTCAGGCCCTCCGCCCGCGCCCGTCCCAGGGCGGCCCGGATCAGGCGCGACCCGATACCGTGCCCGCTCCACGGCTCGGGCACCTCGGTGTGGAGGAGCTCGAGGCGGTCGCCCTGCAGGGCGTACACCAGTTCCGCCTCGTCGTCGGCTCCCTTCACCGCGAAGCGGCCTTCGGCGGGGAGGTCGACGACCTCGATGTCGCTGGCGGGTGTGCTCATCGCGCTGCCTCCGGGGTGGTCGCGGCCGCGCACAACCCTATGGGTATAGAAGTGGACCATGAGCGGGCCGGCGACGACCGAGGACTTCACGCCGGCCGCCGAGCCCATGACCCACGCCGACGGGCCCGTCGTCGAGCTCGCAGCGGGGCGCGTCGCCCAGGTGGGCTCGCTCTCGGTGGTGCGCGTCCTGCCGCACCGGCCGCGGCGGACCGTGGGTGCCTGGTGCTTCGCCGACCACGTCGGGCCCGTGGCGGTCCGCGAGCCGGACACGGTCGGGATCGGGCCCCATCCCCACATGGGGCTCCAGACGGTCACCTGGCTCGTCGAGGGCGAGCTCCTGCATCTCGACAGCCTCGGCTCCGAGCAGTTGATCCGTCCGGGCCAGCTGAACCTGATGACGGCAGGCCACGGTGTGGCGCACGCCGAGGAGGACCCGGGCCGCGCCAACCGCCTCCACGGCGTACAGCTCTGGGTGGCGCAGCCCGACGCCACCCGCAACGGCCCGGCCGACTTCGAGCATCATCCGACCCTGCCTCAGGTCGAGCTCGACGGCGCGAGCGCCACGATCTTGGTCGGGGACTACGGCGGCGAGATCTCACCGGCTCGGCGTGACACTGAGCACGTCGGCGTCGAGCTCACCGTTCGAGACCCCGAGGCGAGGCTCCCGTTGCGCCGCGACTACGAGCACGCGTTGGTCGTGATGAACGGACAGGTCTCGATCGAAGGCGTGGTCGTCGAGCCGGGCGTGCTGGGCTATCTCGGAACGGGTCGCGACGAGGTCCGTGTCGACGCAGACGACACGGCGAGGGTCCTGCTCTTGGGTGGCGTCCCGTTCCACGAGACGCTCTTGATGTGGTGGAACTTCGTGGCCCGGTCGCGTGAGGAGGTCTCCGAGGCGCGGCGGCAGTGGTCGGCGCACGACACTCGTTTCGGTTCCGTGCACTCGAGCCTCCCGCGGATCGAGGTCGGGCGACCTCCTTGGGAATGACCGGTGACTACCACTCGCCCCAGCCGGACGGGCTGAACGAATCGGTGATGGTGCGGGGGTCGACGGGCTGACGCGTCTCGCCGGCCTGGTAGACGGCGAAGCAGAGGCGGAGCACGTCGGTGGCTTGGGCGGCGGTCATGGCGGCCGCGCTCCCGTGGATCAGCGCCTCGACGAAGTGCTGCGACGAGCGGACGAAGCCGGCGCCCCAGTCGGCGTCGATCTCGGTGAATTCGGTCGTGGTGCGCTCGTGCGCGGTCCCGGTGAAGAGCATCACCGGCGCCAGGTCGAGCATCTCGCCGGTGGCACGCGTCACCCAGATCTGTCCCTCGTCCCCGGTGATCTCGAAGAACTCGTCGGCGCCGTAGTACTGCGACCGCATGTAGAAGTTGGGTGAGTACTGGACCTCCATCATGCCGAGCACCTCGGGATCCTCGTACTCGAAGATCACGGCACAGGGCTCGAAGAACAGGTCACGCCGGCGGACGACGGCCTGGACGGACGTGATGTCGAGGTCGAGGAGCCACAACGCCATGGCGTACTTGTGCACCATGTCGTCGAAGAGGTGTCCGCCCGGGCTCCGCTTGTCGAGGCGCCAGCCGTAGCCCTCGGGTCGCAGCCCGGCCTGGAAGGTGGAGTCGGTCTGGCCCACCAGCGTGCGGATGCGCAGCGACGTCGGCTTGCCGATGGCGCCGTCGGCGACCAGGCGCTTGGCCAGCTCGAGCGGCGGGTAGTGCACGAAGCACTCGCTGATGCGCAGGGTCCGCCCGACACGCTCGGCCACCGATTGCATCTCGAGGGCGTCGTCGACGGAGTTCGCCACCGGCTTCTGCACCGACACGTGCTTGCCGGCTTCGAGCGCCGCGATCACGTGGTCATGGTGGAGGTGGGTCGGGGTGAGTACCTCGACCGCGTCGACGGACTCGTCGGCCAACAGGTCGGCGACATTCGAGTAGTAGCGCTCGGCCCCCCATTCCCGGGCCGCCTCCCGGCCGACGTCCTCATCCGTGTCGCAGACCGCGACCACGTCGCAGCGCGGGTCCTCGAGATATCCGCGGACGTTCATGACTGCGATGTTGCCGGCGCCCAGCACGCCCAGCCGGACCCTCTTCATCACCGTCTTCCTCTCGCCGGCGACGCCGTCTACGCGTCGGTTCCGAAAGCCCCCCCGTCCCGGGCGATGGCGACCTGATTGTCGTCGTATCCGAGCACGGTTCGCAACACCTGTTCCGTGTGCTGGCCGACCGTGGGGGCCCTGGCCGGCTGCGGCAGTTCCTCTCCGACGAAGTGCAGCGGCGTGAAGAGTTCGTCGGCGCCCATCTCCGATGCGGCGAGGAGAGGGAACCGGTCGGCGAACTGCGGGTCCTCGAGCAGCGTCTTGGGGGTGTTCACCGGCGCGATGGGCGTGTTGACCTGGCCACCGAAGTCGAGCCACTCCCGGGCCGTCTTCGTGCGGAAGATGTCTCGGAGCTCGCGCCGGAGCTCGCGGTTTCCCCGGGCATGGTCTGCGTACTTGGAACCGGGCCAGCGCTCGAACAGGTCCACGCGATGCACACCCTCGCAGAAGTTCTTCCAGAAGGCCTGTTCAGAGGCCATGAAGAGGACGTGTTGGTGGTCGGCCGTCTCGTAGACCTGGTAGCGCACCCCCTCCACCATCCCTGCCGTGCCAGGCGCCCGGCGCTCGTAGTTGTCGGCCTTGTTGCCGGTGACCTCCGACTCCGGACGCTCATAGGAGCGCCAGGTCTCGGAGCGGTACCAGTCCACGGCGGCCGCCGCATCGGACTGCGCGATGTCGATGTAGGAGCCCTCGCCCGTGGCACGGGCCCGGATCACCGCGGCCAGGATCCCCAGGGCCCCGAAGAGCGGCCCGGCGTTGATGCCGATGGAGACGTGCTCGGGGAGGTAGGTGAACCCCTCGTCGTCGGTCGCCACCTTCACGATGCCGGCCCAGGTGTCGTAGGCGATGCCATGGCTCGGGTAGTCCCGGTAGGGACCGGTCATGCCGTAGCCCGAGATCGTGCAGAAGACGATCTTGGGGTTGGTCGCCTTGAGGGCGTCGTAGCCCACGCCGCGCTTGGCCAGCGCACCGGGTCGCATCGCCTCGACCACCACGTCGGCCGTCGCGGCGAGCTCTTTCAGGATCGCCACGCCGGCCTCGGTCCGCAGGTCGAGGGTGATCGAACGCTTGCCGCGGTTGACGTGCAGGTGCATCAGGGACACGCCCTCGACGATGGGCCACGTCATCTCGCGGATGTAGTCGCCGGCGGGTGGCTCCACCTTGATCACGTCCGCCCCGAGGTCGACGAGCGACGTCGTGATGGCCGCCGGCCCGAGGGCCGAGCACTCGATGATCCTCAAGCCTTGCAGCGGCGGCGTCGTCGCCATGAGACCTCCAGTCGGTGAAGGCCGGATCGTAGCGGTCGCCGGACGAGGCGCCCGAGGCGCTGCGTCGACATACTGGGCGGATGGAGTCACCGGCCCTCGACGACGCGCTGACCGTGTTCGCCGCCACGGCGCCCCGCTACGGTCCGCTCGGACTGGCCAACCACGGCCCGATGGCGGCGGAGGCGCTGGCCCGTCTCGGACGGGACGACGCCATCGGCGGCTGGGTCGAGCGCTACCGGGGGCGCCTCGACGAGGCGCCCCCGCCGGCGGACCAGCCGCTGTCGGAGCAGGAATGGCCCGCTGCCCTGGGCCGAGAGGAGCTCTTCCCCGATTGGCTCGCGCTCTTCGAGCGGGAGGTGGCCGACCGCCCGGTGGCTGCGGTCGTCGGCGAGTGGGCGCCGCGGCTGCTGCCCGGAACGGTCGGCGCCGGGACGCACGGGCTGATCCGGACGGCCCACGGCGTGCGCGCCTTGGCGGCGGCGGACACGCCGCCGCGGCGGCTCGAGGTCGCCATCGGGCTCGCCTTTTGGGCGTCGAGCTACCGGGAGCTCCCGGGCCCGCCCCTCCTCATCGGGCACCAGGGCGTGCCCGAGGCCCTGGCGGACCTCCCCTACCTGCCCGAGGACGCCCCGCGGCAGCTGCTCATCAGCGACATGGTGGCCCAGGTCGACGGGATCGCCGACGAGTTCGAGCAGGGCGTCGCCTCGCTCGGCTGGAGCGGCGGCGCGATGGAGCTGCTCGACCAGCTCGCCACGGGCGGCGCGCTGGCCTACCTCCGCAACGCCGACGGGGGTGGGGCCATCGGCTTGGTGCATGCCGTCACCTCGCCGCTGGCGGCCGAGCTGGTGCTGCCCTGGCTCGCCGCCGAGGACCGTGCCGCCGCGCTGGGATACGTCTGGCAGGCCGCGGCGGCCCTCCACGTCGCGTACGACGTCGATCGCACCGCACCGGTGCCCGACGGCGGCGCGCCCTCGCCCGACGCGCTGGTCGACCGGGCGCTCGCCTCCGGCGACGAGCACGCCATCAAGCTCACCGAGGCTGCGTTGCGCAGCTACGCCCGCAGCGGCGCACCCGAGGTGCTGTGGGCGGCCGCCGACGCCGGCGCCCGCCTCGGCGGCTGAGGCACAAGCGCGGGGCGGGCCGTCGGGCCCCTGGGTAGATTCGGCGCCATGGAATACCGCACACTCGGCCGGACCGGCCTCAAGGTGAGCCCCCTGTGTCTCGGGGCGATGATGTTCGGGTCGTTCGGCAACCCGGACCACGACGACTCCGTCCGCATCATCCACGCCGCCCTCGACGCCGGCATCAATTTCGTCGACACCGCCGACGTCTATTCGTTCGGTGAGTCCGAGGAGATCGTCGGCAAGGCGCTGGCCCAGACCAAGCGCCATCGGATGGTATTGGCGACCAAGGTCCACGGGCAGATGGGGCGCGATCCGAACGCGCAGGGGAACTCACGCCGCTGGATCATGGCCGAGTGTGAGAACAGCCTGAGCCGACTCGGCGTCGACTACATCGACCTCTACCAGATCCACCGGCCGTCGCCCGACACCGACATCGACGAGACGCTCGGCGCGCTGACCGACCTCGTGCGGGCCGGGAAGATCCGCTCCTTCGGCAGTTCGACCTTTCCCGCGAACGAGATCGTCGAAGCGCAGTGGGTGGCCGAGCGGCGCGGCCGCGAGCGCTTCGTCACCGAGCAGCCGCCGTACTCCATCCTCGTGCGCGGCATCGAGAAGGACGTGCTGCCGACGTGCCAGAAGTACGGCATGGGCGCGCTGTCATGGAGCCCACTGGCGGGGGGCTGGCTGTCGGGCGCCTTCGGGCCCGGGAAGGAGAACACGAGCCGGCGCGCCACGCTCATCCCCGACCGCTACGACATGGAGAAGCCCGGCAACCGGGCCAAGCTCGACGCGGTCGCGCAGCTGACAGAGCTGGCGGACCAGGCGGGGCTGTCGCTGATCGAGCTCGCCCTCGGGTTCGTGCTCGAGCACCCCGGCGTCACGTGCCCGATCATCGGGCCCCGCACGATGGACCACCTGGAGTCGCAGCTGCCGGCGCTCGATCTGCGGTTGGCGCCTGACGTGCTGGACCGGATCGACGAGATCGTGCCGCCGGGTGTCGACCTCAACGAGACCGACGTCGGCTGGGTGCCGGCGGCGATCGCCGACGAGTCGTTGCGCCGGCGGCCACGGACGGCCGCCGCCCAGCAGCCGTCGCTGATACCCCCTCGCTGAATTCGTTCGGCTCGGCCGGATGGAACCCCAACCGGGTTGGGACAGCGCGTTGGGGCTCCGCATCGAGGAGCTGACGTCCACGAGGGTCGTGGGCTACGTCGACATCGACGAGCGGCACCAACAGGGCTACGGCATCGTCCACGGCGGGGTCTGGGCCTCGGTGGTGGAGTCAGTCGGGAGCCACGGAGCGGCGATGGCCGCTCAGGAGGTCACCGGCGAGATGGCGGTCGTGGGGATCGCGAACTCCACCGACTTCCTGCGTCCCTTTCGCTCGGGACGAGTACGCGCGACCGGCACGCCGATCCAGACGGGCCGGACCCAACAGATCTGGCTGGTCGAGATCGAGCGCGAGCGCGACGGCAAGATGGTGGCCCGAGGACAGCTGAGGGTGCAGAACCTGCCCGCCATGCCGGAGCGACGGGACTGAGCCGAGTCGCCTGGCTCTCAGTCGGCCAGCCCCTGGGCGATGGCCAGGCCCGTCGGCCGGGAGTTCAAGTACGGCTCGGGGGGGTCGGAGCGGTGCCCGTTGTCGATGAACACCTCCTCGACCCGGGGCCCGAACTTGTCCGCCAGCGGCGTCGCCGCCTCGTCTCCGAGCGCCCGGACGTTGACCCATCGCTGGACCGAGCCGGGCCAACAGCCGACGCCGCCGGCCGGCGGACCCAGCGTCTGGAACATCATCGGCATCGCCAGCGGCGAGCCCAGCGTCACGAACGTGCGGACCGGCCACTCGGGGTGGCCGGCCAGCGCCGTGTAGGCGATGACGGTCCCGAACGAATGCGCAACCAACACACGGGTGTCCGGGGTGATCAGCGCGGCCAGCCGCTCTAGGAGCCGCCCGCGCACGTCCGGCTCGGACGTGAAGACCGTCACCATGTCGACGGTGCGTTCGAAGAGGGCATCGGCGATCCCGGCCCACGACTGCTCGAGAAGGCGTTCCTCCTCGGTGCGCGGGTGGCGGCGGAAGAGGTCGCCGTAGAAGCAGACCTCGATGTCGTCGTCGCCGACCTCGACCTCGTGGTGCCACAGCCCGTCCTGCACCGCGGGGCGCCACTTGGCCTTCAGCTCGTTGGGGCCCCACAGCTCGTTGAACGCCCCGTGCACGAGGACGATCCGCGCCATAGCCGACATCATCGCGAACAGGGGCCACCGGGCACGCTCCGGCGCGGCCACGCCGGCCCCGCTCGATATCGTGGCGGTCGTGCCCCGGCTGGTGCTCCTCGACGCGACGACGATCGACGCAGACGGCGCGCGGCCGCACACGACCGTGGTGGTCGAGGACCGGCGCATTGCGGTGGTGGCACACGGGCGAGGGCCCGACGAGGCCGACAGCGCCGCCGACCCTGTTCGCGCCGACGACCGCGTCGTCCACCTGGCCGGACGCACCGTCATGCCGGGCATGGTGAGCAGCCACTTCCACGCCACCTACCACGAGCTCGGGTCCAAGACGGCGCCGTTCGGGCTCGAGGAGCCTCCGGCCCTCCAAGCCGTCCGCGCCGCCCACCACCTGGAGCTGCTTCTCCAGTGCGGCTTCACCGGCGCGGTCAGCGCCGGCGCACCCTTCGCCATCGACGCGGCCATGAAGGTGGCCATCGCGGAGGGTCTCTTCCCCGGGCCGCGCCTCGTGGCCGGGAGCCGCGACGTCAGCACCACCGGCCACGCCGGCGACAAGAGCTTCCCCTGGTACTGGGACGTGGGCGCCCGGGGCGCCATCAACCGCTCCGACGGTCCCGACGAGTTCCGGCGCGCCGTGCGCGAGGAGATCAAGCAGGGGGCGGAGATCATCAAGATGTTCGTCACCGGCGGCCACGGCACGGTGGCGCCGAGCGAGCAGACCGAGATGTCCTACGCCGAGCTCAGCGCCGGCATCGAGGCGGCGCACGAGCGAGGTGCGCTGGTGCGCGGCCACATCGCGAACCGCGACGCCATCCACCTCGCGCTCGATGCGGGGATCGACGTCGTCGACCACGGCGACGGGCTCGACCAGCCGGCGATCGAGCGGATGGTCGAATTCGGCACCTTCCTCGTCCCGAGCCAGCTCTTCCCGGCCCGCTTCGCCGAGATGATGGGCGGGGGAGGGCTGGGGTTCACCGCGGCGATGGCACAGGACATCGAGCGGGCCCTCGCCGTCCTGCCCGCCGCCAACGCGGCCGGGGTGAAGCTGCTCTGCGGCGACGACTACGGCGCGATCGGGCTCCCGCACGGCCGTTACGCCGATGAGCTCGAGTTCTACGTGAAGGAGGCTGGGATCGCGCCGCTCGACGTGATCCGCTGGGCCACCCGCCACGGTGCCGAGCTCATGGGCCGGGACCACGAGCTCGGCGCGGTGCGTGAGGGGTTCCTGGCCGACCTGCTGGTCGTCGACGGCGACCCGCTCGCCGACATCGCGCTGCTGCAGGACCGGGCGCGGCTGCTCGCCGTCATGAAGGGCGGGAAGCTCGTGAAGGACGAGCTCGGCGAGCTCCCCTCGCCCGAGCGTCCTCGCTGAGGGCTTGTACCCTCCGGCCATGATCATCATCGCCGGCTCCATGAGCTTCGAGGCGTCTGAGCGCGACGACGTACTGGCCAGCCTGGCCGAGGTCACCGAGGCCAGCCGGCGCGACAACGGCTGTGTCGAGTACTGGTGGTCCGGGGACCTCGCCGACCCCAACACCTTCCGCTTCTTCGAGTGCTGGGAGTCCAAGGAGTTGCTCGATGCGCACCTCGCCCAGCCGCACGAGACTGCCTTCGGCGAGCGCAACCTCCGTCGCATGACCGCAGCGACGGCCACCATGTTCGAGGCCGACGTGCTGCCACCGCACTGAGCCCGTACGAAGGCGTCGCTCGACCGGCCCAACCGTGACTGCCGAACGTTGATGGACGTTCTGCGTTTGACGAATCGGACCTGACCAACAATTGATCAGATTTGTCATCAACTGATCACATCTGAGGTTTGTTGCCGATATGCACGTGGGAATGGTCCTCGGTACCTCCCAGGAGGGAGGGCTTGCCGTAACAGACCGAGGCACGTGCGCACAGAGCCGGCGCGTTCCCCCACGCGAGCGCCGGCACGCACGTTGGTCCGGTTCAGTCAGCCCGGCGGCCCCATAAAGGGGGAATGCGGATGCGAAGCAAAGGGCGGCGCGGGGCGGTTGCCCTCTTGGCAGTCTCGATGGCGGCCGTCGGGATGGCCATCACCGGAGTCCCTGTCGGAGCAACGTCGAGCACGGGTGTCTCACCACCCTCGAGCATCGCGGACGACTGCGCCTCCGACGCGACCGCAGGACTCGTTTACTTCTTTGCCACGCTCCCGGCAGGCTCGACGGTCGACCTGCCGGCGAATGCGTGCTATCTGGTGTCCAACGGGCCGGACACCCTGAGGCTGAACCATCTGAGGGGGTTGACTATCAACGGGAACGGAGCGACGTTCGAGCAGCGGAGGTACGAAGGCGGGGTCTGCGGCGACAACACCGTCCAACCCGTCCTGACGCTCACCAGCGACAAGGACCTGACCTTCAACAAGTTGACGCTCGTGGGCCCTGGGAACTGCGGCGGCAGTACGAACGAGGGCGACTACGGCATCGAGCTCGGGCAGGCGACACCCGGCAACTCGGACATCACCTTCGACGGCGTCACCGTCGAGGACGTCGACGGCGACGGATTGGCCGTCCTCCCCCAGCTGGGGACCTGCTGCGGCATCAACACGGACATCACATTCGAGAACGGCAAAATGTCCGACATCGGCTATCACACCATCACCCCCGAAGGGGTGAACGGTTTGACCATCCACGACAACCACTTCACTCACGACGGCAACTTCATGGACATGGAGGTCGACACCGACGGTCCAGGCGACGGCTCGGTCCCGACCGGCGTCGGCCAGTGGAACGTGACCGTCTCGGGGAACACCTTCAGCCAGGGGGCGGGTCTCGATATCGACTCCCTCCAGGGGGCCTGCATCCCCCAGAGGCACGTCACGATCGTGGACAACGTCGTGGAGGCCGACGGGGGCGGGATGGCCCTGCTCCTCGGAGGCTCCGAGTCACCGTCGTGCGAGAGGGACCGCGGCCTCACGATCTATGACAACGATTCGCTGAGCCCGAGACGGAGTCCGTGTGGCGCCTCGATCGAGTCCCCACCCGGCTGCTCCATGATCGAGGTCGCCGACTACTCCAACGTGACGATTGCCGCCAACGTGTTCACGGCATTCGACGGGACGCCCACCTACTTCCCGAACACCATCTCCGTCCCGTGCATCACGCTGCAGGGCGTGGACGCGGCCAGCATCACGTACAACGTGTGCGCCAACGCGTGGGACGTATGGGACACGACGAATTGGCAATTCGAGGCGGCCGGCTTCGCGTCGACGAGCGTTGCCCCAGCGTGTGGGAATACTTACGGGCTCACCCACCCGGTCGCCCCCGCGGGCGAGGCACCGCCGCCTGCTGCTCCGCAGCATGACGCGGCCTGCCCTTAGTGTTTTCGACTGCGACACCTCGGCCTCTTCGAGAAGGCCGGTGTTCTCACCAGGGCGGAGGTGGGCCTTCACTCGCGCCCGCCTCCTAACGGCGGTTCGCCCCGGCCCGGTCGTTCAGAGCAGCTCGCCGATCTGGGCGGCCGCTCGGGCGGCGCCGTCGGTCTCGACGGGTCGGTAGTCGACCTCCCGGGCCACCTCGGCCGCCATCGCCCGCGGGATCTCCTCGGGTCCGCCGGTCGCGAAGTCCATGCAGCGCCCCGCCCCCGTAACGCTCCGGCCGGTGGTGCACGTGGAAGTTCTGCTCGAAGCGGTGGCGCAGTCCTCCGAGTGTCGGTGACGACCGCGAGCGCGGCACCCGTGTGTGGCCCACAAAGAGTTGCGTCCGGAAGGATCTTGTTGCATGAGTTGGCACGGCAATGACGCCGACTGCGGAACATGCGGACCGTGCGAACTCCAGAAGAGGAGATGGTGCACGCGGTCTGAGGCTCGGCCATTTCAACGGCGTCGGGCTGTTCAATCGAGTCAGTCAACTTGACCGGTAGCAGCCTTTCCCTCATGCTTCACCACCAGCAGGGGGGTGGATGGCATGACGGCAACGACTCTGTATCGACGTCGATTAAGCCTCGTCGTTGTGATTGCGTTCGTTGCGGCGTTGGTTGCCGTGCTCGGGTCAAGGGTCGTTATGGCGCCGACCAAGTCGGCTGGAGCTGCTGCTTCGGCGACCGCCGTGGTCTACCAAGTGCCGGCGTACGACACGACCTGTGCGCAGGACGACACGGCCAATCTCCAGTCCTTCCTGGACAGCCTCCCACCGGGGTCGGCCTCGAATCCCGAAGTCGTCCAGTTCCCGTCAAACGGCTGCTACCAGGTGGACAGCTCGCTCACGATCCGCGACTTCCAGGACTACACATTCGACGGAAATGGCGCGACGCTCGAGCAGACCAATGTCGTCGCGGCCGACTACACCCTCCCCGCCGACGATCAGGCAGCGATCTACTGCGGCGGTTCGACCCTCTACGGTGCGGGGAGCACATCGGACACGATAAACACCAGTGGGATCATGCTCTGGGTGGAGGGTGGCTGCGACCTGACCTTCCGGGACTTCAACCTCCAGGGTTCGCACGATATCGGGAGCTACACCGACACTTCGTGCGCGGGGAACAACTGCGCCGAGAACGACAGCTTGATTCAGACCAACGGCGTCCAGGGTGTCACGATCATCAACAACACCATCTCCAACCCGTGGGGTGACTGGATCACACTGTTCGGTGTCCACGAGTTCACAACGACAGGTCAGAACACGATCGCCACGACGCCGACCACCGACGCCACGATCACCAACAACAACTTCGACGGAACGACAGGTCGGCAGGGCATCACGCCTGAGTACATCACCCGTGCCGACATCTCAGGGAACGACTTCAACGGCTCAGTCACGTTCAACGTGTTCGACCTCGAGGCCGACGGGGTGGGCGGTTGCGAGTGCGATTTGAACATCAACGACAACACCATCACTGGTGGCTACGGTTTCCTTGTCGCCGGCCTGACTGGCTCGAGCATTGACCGCTTCGCTTTCACCAACAACACGGTCTCTGGACCGATGTTCATGACGTTCGAACCCTACGAGGCGTCCAACTGGAACATTTCGGATAACACCTTCGGTACCGGCACCGCCCTCTACGCTGCCAACCCGGCCATGATCAACTTCTCCAACAACAGCGACAGCCCGCTGGGGACATGTTCGCCTTCTCCTTGTACTGCAGTAGCAACGACGGTCTGGACGAATATCGACATCGAAGGGAACACCGCACCCGAGCCGACCGGGACGGCGACGGGATTCAACCTGGCCTTGCTCTACAACGGGGCGTACGTATTTCCCAACTTATGGATCCGCAACAACTCGCTGACGAGCAACCCGAGCGCACCCAGCGACCAGGTTGTCTGGATTGCGGACAACTATCCGTACACCTGTGGGAACAGCGTGGCCGGAACGGTGACGGTGGACGTCTCGGAGCCCCCCCCGGCGAATGACGGAAACAATATGGCGGCGAGCTGCACCGATTCGTCACTGCCCCCTTTCGTGCAGCCGACCGCTCCGGCTCCGCCCACCGCGCCGGCCGACTACCCGATCACCAGCCTCGTCTCACAGCCGGCGATGCCGGCAAATGGCCAAGATATTGGCGGCACCCCGTGGGTTGACGCCCTCGCCTCGGACTATCCCGCCAGCCTCAGCAGCACCGTTCAGTTCGAGGTCACCGGCATCGGCACCAGTCTGAGTAACGCTGTCGTGGCGACGGCCGGGCCGACCTCGTACGGCTATTTGACTCAGTGGAATACCACGAATGTGCCCGATGGCACCTACTGGTTCTACAGCGTCGCCTGTAACACAGCCGGCAACTGCAGCGACAGTCTGCCGATCATCATTATCGTCGACAACCCGACCACGAGTGTGCTCGTTCCATCCAACAACGCCACCTTTGGTGGCGTTGTTACCCTTGACGCGGGTGCTTCTGACCCACTGTCGGCGATCAGCACCGTTCAGTTCGACGTCAGCGGGAACGGTCTGAACAACCCGGTCGTGGTGCCAGCCATCCCGACGATTTTTGGGTACTTCACTCAGTGGAATACCAGCGGCGCCACCAATGGCACGTATACCCTTCAGAGCAAAGCCTGCAACACTGCCGGCATCTGCGCGACCAGCGCTCCAGTCAGCCTTGCGGTTGACGCCGACCTCATAACTGCGGTCGACGTCCCATCGACGAACCCGGCCACCGTGTCCGGCACACAACAGATCTTGAGCGCGATCGCCTCCGATGCCGACGAGATACTCGAGGGCAAGGCCGGGATAGACAGCGTGGAGTTCGAGATCACGGGTGCCCATCTGAAAAATGCCGTCATAGGGACGGCCGTGTCGTACCTCTACGGGTGGTTCGCCGAGTGGAACACCACGACTGTCCCCGATGGCACTTACACACTGAGGAGTGTTGCCACAGATGCCGACGGGGTTACCGGAGCCAGCCCCGGAATCACGGTGACGGTAAACAATTAGTGAGCGGATACACCGAGATCGGGCGGACGACGGCGCGACGTTAGGCCGGCTCCTGGCGCGGCATCGACTGGTCCACCGGCACCGGATAGTGGGGCAGCGACGCCGCGACGTTTACGAGATGCTGTACACGGGGCAACGTGCGACGGCCCGCTGCCTGACCGCCGGGGTCGATGGTGCCCGACAGCGACATGAGCTGGTTCGGGTGTGTCGGCCCCAGCACCCAGCAGTGGTAGTCGTCGCAGATGGTGAAGGCGTCGGCCAGCGCGTCATAGAAGGCAAGGTCGCTGCGCCGGTAGTACCCCATCGTGAGCGTCCCGTTCTCGGGTCCCTCGAACTCGGGCCGCGGCCGCCAGCAACGTGCGACGGTTGAAGCGCGACACGTCCCTCGTCATGCTACGCCGCTTCTCACCGTGTCCCGCTGAGGCTCCCGACCGTACGAGGCGGGGGCTCGATCACACGGCCTCGATCACACGGCCTCGATCAGGCCGGCATCGTTGTTGCGCACATTACCGATCCGGGGCCCGACCGGATGGTGCACGATCGTGCCGGCGGGCAACGGTTGCAGCAGTGCTCGCAGCTCCTCGGTGTCTTCGTTGTAGGGGTCGAGCCACAGGTCGAAGGTCGCGGGATCGAGCAACACGGGCATGCGGTCGTGGATACCCTGCACGTCCGGTCCGGCGGGCGTGGTGATCACCGTGCAGCTGCGGATGACGGGTGCGTCCTTCGACGCGTTCTTGTCCCGCCAGCGCTCGGCCAATCCGGCGAACGCCATGGGCGCGCCGTCGGCTCGGGTGAAGAAGTAGGGCTGCTTGCCTCCGGTCTTCGTCCGGCGCCACTCGTAGTAGCCGTCGGCGGGCACGATGATGCGCCGCTTCTCGAAGGCCTCCCGAAAGGAGGACTTGGTCATCACGGTCTCTCGACGTGCGTTGATGAGCCGGCTGCCCCCCTTGGCGTCCTTGGACCACCAGGGGATGAGCCCCCAGCGGAAGTTCATGAGGACGCGCTCGGTGTCGCCATGCTTCGCACTATCGGGGACTCCTTCCTCGGGGGCTCCGTCCGAGGCCTCGTTCTTCGTCGGCCGGTCGCGCACCCCGAGGACCTCGTCGGTCGGGGCCACGTTCCAGCTTGGCTCATGCTCGGAGTCCTTTCCTTCCGCGAGAGTGGCGTGGAAGTAGCGGGCGATCTTCGCCGGCGGCGTGTAGAGAGCGAAGCGGCCACACATGACGGCTGCATTGTGGCGTATTGCGCCCTCCGTCAGTTCAGCCGCCTCTGACCTGGTCTTTTGTCCGCCGGAGCGGGCAGCACCGGGCGTCGGTAAGGTACGAACATATGTTCGCTTTTCGGCCGGTGGATCCCCCGTCTCCCCGCTCCCGCCCAGACGCTCGGGAGCTCCCGGCGGGGCTGGCCGACCGGGTCCGGCCCACCACGCCGGTGGCCGGGCGGACCCTGCCGGTGCCCCCACCACTGGCTCCCCTGTTTCCGGGCGGCGTGTTGCGCCGCGGGACGACCGTCACCGTGTCGGGACAGCCGGGTCACGGTGGCACCACGTTGTCGCTGGCGATCCTGGCGGCAGCGTCGGCGGCCGGGAGCTGGTGTGCCGCGGTCGGGTTGGCCGACCCCGGGGTGGTGGCCGCCGCGGGGCTCGGGCTCGACCTGCGTCGGGTCGTCTTCGTGCCCCATCCAGGCCGCGGGTGGGCCGAGGCGGCCGGGGACCTCCTCTCCGGGGTCGACATCGTCCTGGTACGCCCGCCCGGCCGGGCGCGCCTCACCGCGGCGCGCCATCTGACCGCACGCGCCCGTGACCGCCAGGCCGCACTGGTGGTGCTGCTCGAAGGAGCCGGCAGCTGGCCGGTGGGTGGTGATCTCGCGCTCACCGTCGGGGCGGTCGAGTGGGAGGGCGTCGGCCGCGGCCATGGGTACCTGCAGGGCCGGCGGGCCGAGGTACGAGTCGGCGGGCGCCGCGCCGCCGGACGCGCCGGCGAATGCTCGCTGTGGCTCCCCTCGGGCTCCGGCGCGGTGGCGGCGGCCGGGGAGGAACCGAAAGAAGAAGCGAAAGAAGCCGCAGGGGAGAAAGAACGCGCAGACGTGAAGGACGCGGCCGGGGGCGACGGGCCGGAGGCGGCCTGACGAAGCGGTGGAGAAGAAGAATTGGAACGGTTGGTCGTCATCTGGTGCCCCGAGCTCCTCGAAGAAGGGACGAAGGGTGAGGAAGCCCGGCGTTTCGCCCGGGTCGTGGCGCGGGCGAGCGAGCTCTGTCCCTGGGTACATCCGGTCCGCCTCGGCGTCTGCGCGCTGCCTGCTCGCGGACCCGCCCGCTTCTTCGGCGGCGAGGAGGCGGTCGTGGCGCGCCTGGCCGCGATCGTGGGCGAGGAGGCCACCGTCGGGGTGGCCGACGGGCTCTTCGCCGCGGTGCTGGCCGCTCGGGCCGAGCTGATCGTCCCCGCCGGCGGGACTGCCGACTTCCTCGCCCCATGGTCGGTGGCCACGCTGGCCCGTCCCGACCTGGCGGTCACCCTGCAGCGCCTGGGGATCACCACCTTGGGGCAGCTCGCCGCACTGCCGGCGGCGAGCATCTCGGACCGCTTCGGCGCGGACGCGGCCGCCTGCCATGGCGTGGCGCGGGGTGAGAACGGGGAGCTGGCCGGGCTGCGCGACCGCGGCATCGAGCGGCGGTTGCGCGTGGCGCGGGGCGAGGACCCCGAGCGCGGCGCCGCCTTCCCGCCTCCCCCTTCGCAGCCCGGTTTCTTCGGGGGCGCCTCGGAAGCCGACGCGCGGGCCGCCCGCTCCTTCGTCCGCGTGCAGGAGCGGCTGGGGATCGAGGCGGTGCTGCTGGGCCGGGTCCAAGGCGGGCGCGACCCGGCCGGGCAGTCGGTGCTGGTGCCCTGGGGCAGCCCCGGCACCGAGACTGGCCCGGGCACCGCGCCCTGGCCGGGCCGGCTGCCGCCGCCGGCGCCGACCGACGTGCTGCGCGCGCCGCCCCGGGCCGAGCTGGTCGACGCCGAGGGGAACGCCATGGTGGTGAGCGGACGGGGGCTGCTCGACGCGCCGATCGACCGGCTGTCGATCGACGGCGGGCCCTGGGAGCAGGTCGTGGGGTGGGCCGGTCCCTGGCCGGTCACCGAGCGCTGGTGGTCGATGCGCCGGCGCCGGGCCCGCCTGCAGGTCGTCACCGCGGAGGGGGTGGCGCGCCTGCTGTGCACCGAGCGGGGGCGGTGGTGGGTCGAGGCCCTCTATGACTGAGCCATTCCATGGCTGAGTACGCCGAGCTGCACGCGCACTCGGGGTTCAGCTTCCTCGACGGCAGCAGCGACCCGGAGGAATTGGTGGCCGAGGCGAACCGGCTCGGGCTCGCCGCGCTGGCGTTGACCGACCACCACGGTTTCTACGGCGTGGTGCGCTTCGCCGAGGCGGCGCGGGCGTGCGGGCTGCCCACGGTCTTCGGGAGCGAGGTGACGCTGGCACCGGCGAGCCTGCGCACCGGCGAGGCGGATCCGATTGGCGCGCACCTCGTCGTCCTCGCCCGCGACCCCGACGGCTACGCGCGGCTCTCGACGGTGCTGGCCGACGCGCATCTCGAGGGAGGGGAGAAGGGGAAGCCCGTCTTCACGCTCGACGCGCTGGCCCGCGCCGCGGGTGGCCACTGGCTGGTGCTCAGTGGGTGTCGGAAAGGGGCGGTCCCCGCCGCGTTGATGGAAGCCGGGCCCGGGGCGGCCTCCCGGGAGGTGGGGCGTCTCGTCGACGCGTTCGGTCGTGCCAACGTCGCGCTGGAGCTGTGGGATCACGGCGACCCGGTCGACACGGCGCGCAACGACGCGTTGGCGCGCCTGGCCGTCGAGTGGGGGGTCGACGCCGTGGCCACCAACAACGTGCACTACGCCACGCCGGCGGGGTTCCGGCTCGCCACCACGCTCGCCGCCGTGCGGGCGCGCCGCCCCCTGGCCGAGCTCGAGGGATGGCTGCCCCCGGCCCCGGTGGCCTGCCTGCGCTCCGCGGCCGAACAGTCCCGGCGCTTCGCCCGCTGGCCCGGAGTGGTCGAGCGCGCCGCCGAGCTCGGGCGGGCCTGCGCGTTCGACCTGCGCCTGGTGGCGCCGCGGCTGCCCGACTTCCCCGTCCCCGAGGGCATGGACGAGCAGGGGTACCTGTGTCAGCTGGTGCACGAGGGCGCGCGGGCCCGCTACGGGCCGCCGGGGTCCGAGCGGGTCCCGGGTGCGTGGAAGCAGATCCGCCACGAGCTCGACGTGATCGGCCATCTCGGCTTCGCCGGCTACTTCCTCGTCGTGTGGGACATCGCGCAGGTGTGCAAGCGGCTGAACATCTACTGCCAGGGGCGGGGGTCGGCCGCCAACTCCGCGGTCTGCTACGCGCTCGGCGTCACCAACGTCGACGCCGTCGACCTCGGGTTGCTGTTCGAACGTTTCCTGTCGCCGGCGCGTGACGGGCCGCCGGACATCGACGTGGACATCGAGTCGGAGCGGCGCGAAGAGGTGATCCAGTACGTGTACGAGCGCTACGGCCGGCGCCACGCGGCGCAGGTGGCCAACGTCATCACGTACCGGCCGCGCTCGGCGGTGCGCGACGTGGGCAAGGCGTTCGGGTTCACGCCCGAGCAGGTGGACGCCTGGTCGGCGGGGATCGACGCCGGGCACGGGCGGGGCATATCGTCCGCGTCGGCGGTGCACGAGGCGCAGGCCGGCGGGGTGCCGCCGCTGGTGACCGAGCTGGCGGCCGAGGTGCTGGACCGGCCGCGCCACCTCGGCATCCACTCGGCCGGCATGGTGCTGTGCGACCGGCCCGTCGTCGAGGTGTGCCCGGTGGAGTGGGGGCGCATGCCGGGCCGCACGGTGCTGCAATGGGACAAGGACGACTGCGCGGCGATCGGGTTGGTGAAGTTCGACCTGCTGGGGCTGGGCATGCTCGAGGCGCTGCACCGCATGGTCGACCTGGTGCGCGACTTCTTCGGGGTCTCGGTCGACCTGGCGCAGTTGCCCCAGGAGGACGCGGTCTACGACCTACTGTGCGCGGCGGACACGGTCGGGGTCTTCCAGGTGGAGAGCCGGGCCCAGATGGGAACCCTGCCCCGGGTGCGGCCGCGCACGTTCTACGACATCGCGATCGAGGTCGCTTTGATTCGGCCGGGGCCGATCCAGGGGCACGCGGTCAACCCCTACATCCGGCGCCGGCGCGGCGAGGAGCCGGTGACCTACCTGCATCCCTTGCTCGAGCCGATCCTGGAGCGGACGCTCGGCGTGCCCTTGTTCCAGGAGCAACTGATGGAGATGGCGGTCGCCGTCGCCGGGTTCAGCGCAGCCGACGCCGACGAGCTGCGCCAGGCCATGGCGGCCAAGCGCTCCGCGGCGCGCATGGAGAAGATGCGCGCGCGCCTCTACGAGGGGATGGCGGCGCGCGGGGTGACCGACGCGGTGGCCGACCAGGTCTTCGAGGCCCTGGCCGCCTTCGCCAACTTTGGCTTCCCCGAGTCGCACTCGGTCTCGTTCGCGCACCTGGTGTACTCGTCGGCGTGGTTGAAGCTGCACTATCCAGCCGCGTTCACCGCGGGGTTGCTGAACTCGCAGCCCATGGGCTTCTGGTCGCCCCAGTCGCTGGTGGCCGACGCACAGCGCCACGGCGTCGTCGTACGACGCCCGCACGTGAACCGCTCCGAGGTGGGGGCGTCGTTGGAAGGGTGTGGTGGCGGTAGTGGTCGCGGTGGTGGTGACGGTGCCGGCGCGCCGGCGCTGCGCCTGGGCGTGGGGTCGGTGCGCGGGGTGGGGGAGGCGACGGCGGAGCGCATCGTGGCCGGCCGGCCCTGGCGCGGCGGGGAGGACCTGGTGCGCCGGGCGGGGGTGACCCAGGCCCAGCTCGAGACGTTGGCGGCGGCGGGGGCGCTCGACCCCGAGGGCGAGGAGGCCGAGGCGGTGGACTCCATGACGGCGGTGCGGCGCCGGCTGCTGTGGGCGGCCGGGGCGGCGGCGCAGGGCACGCCGGACCGTCTGCCCGGCGTCGTGGTGGGGGCCGAGGCCCCGCTGCTCCCCGAGCCGAGCCTCTACGACTCGGTCGGCGACGACCTGTGGTCGTTGGGGCTGGCGCCCGAGCGGACGGCGATGCACCTGGCGCGCGAGCGGCTCGAAGCGATGGGGGCGGTCGCCGCGTCGGCGCTGGACGCGGAGAGCTACGCCGACGGCGACCGGGCGGTGGTGGCGGGCGTGGTGACGCATCGCCAGCACCCCGAGACGGCGGGGGGCGCGGTGTTCGTCAACCTGGAGGACGAGACGGGCCACGTGAACGTCGTCTTCTCGCGGGGTGCCTGGGCGCGCTGGAAGCACGTGGCGCGCCATTCCCCGGTGTTGCTGATCCGGGGGCGCGTGCGCAAGGGGCAGGGGGCGGTGAGCTTCGACGCCGAACGGGTCGAGGCGCTGGCGGTCGGGGCGTCGGTGCCGGCGAGCCGGGACTTCCGCTAGGCGGCGACCCTGAACGCCGAGAGCATCCGGGTGGTCAGCCCGAGCACTTGTGTCCGGACCACGGCCGGATCATCGGAATCCGCGATGAAGAGGCAGCCCTCGCCGAGCGCGCCGATCAGCAGGAGGGCCAAGGGCCGCAAGGGTTGACGCTCGAGCACGCCGGCGTGCATCGCCTTGCGTAACGCACCGCGCAGCGCGACTGTCCCGAAGCGGTTCTCGATGAGGCGCACCTCGTCCGCCCCGCCTCGACGCCGGAGTGGCCACATAGCCAACGCCAGTTTCTCGTTAACCTGCCAATGGTTGCGGGTTGGGCGCGCCGAGGTAGGGAAACTTGGTCAGAAGGTCATTGTGCGGCTTCAGGCCCGTCGGCGGAACTTTCCCGTTGCTCAGCCAGGCAAAGCTCGGTGGCGAGTCCGGCGGAGATCTACGAATGGGTTCGCAGGCATGCGCCAACCTCTGCGCAGGCCATATTCATCGGTGGAAATGCACTCCACGCGATTGGGGTGATATCCGCGTTGGAAGAAGATCTCCGCCGACCGATACTTACTGCGAACCAGGCATCCTTGTGGTATGCGCTACGCGTGGCCGGTGCTGAAGTGAGAGTCGGTGGGTACGGTCAGTTGTTCGATATGTCATGCAGATGATCCAAACTCCCACTACCTGATTCACCTCCACTGACGCCAGCGCCAGAATGTCAGGGACGTGCCGCTTCAGGGCGACCAGCGTGCACTTCATACCGGGCGATTCCGTATCGTCCAGGCGGGTTGCCCCGTTACCACCAAAGTCGCTCGAGCCAGCACCTCAAGCTCGGGTGCCTCATGGTCCTGGTCGAAGGCCAACTGCTCCGGGAAGCGTCTGCTGCAAGCTGACTGGCCCGACCTCGTAGACAAGGAGCCATCGCCCCTCGCGTCGCCCTAGGCGCGCGCTTCAGACGACCAAGCCCCGGCCGGTGATCAGCGGGAGGTCGAGCGCGGTCACCAGGCCCGGCGGGGCAGCGATCACCGCCGGGACGGAGTTGACCAGGCGCATGGCGGTCGCCTTCAGGCCGGCTGTGTTGTGGTCGCCGTCGGTCCCCATGAGCTGCAGGTCGATCGTGTAGTTGGGCTCGCCGGTGATCTGCACCCGGTAGCACCCGTGGCCGGCGGGCTGCGGCCACTGTGCGCCGAGGTCGTCGCGCAGGCGGGTGACGTGCTCGAGCACCACGACGGCGCGGTCGCCGACCATGCCGCGCACCTCGAAGTGGAGCGCGGCGGCGGTGCCCTGCGCGATGGTTCCGGCGTCGATCTCGAAGTCCTCGGGGGCGGCCTCGCGCTCGTACCACTCGGTGACTTCCGTGAGGGTGAGGCCGAGCCCGGCCGCGATCTGCCGCACGACGCCGCCCCAGGCCATGGTCAACACGCCCGGTGAGAGCAGCATCGGGACGTCGCGCATGTCGCGGCCGAAGCCCATGATCTCGAAGAGCACCATCGGCTGGTTGTACGTGTTGTAGTTGAGGACCTCCGAGCAGCGCACCTCCTCGATGCGCTCGCTGATCCCCGAGAGGACCAGGGGCAGGGCGTCGTTGGCGAATCCGGGGTCGACGCCGTTGACGAACAGCGAGACGCCCGCGCGCTCCGCCGCGGCGATGACCGGCGCGGCAAGTGGGTCGCCGGGATCGGGGAACTGCAGCATGACCGGGCTCGAAGAGACCACGTTGATCCCGGCGGAGAGAAAGCGCTGGAGATCGGCCACTGCTTCGAAGATGCGGTCGTCGGCCATGGCCGTGTGCACGATGCAATCCGGCCGCAGCGCGAGGAGGGTCTCGGTGTCGCTCGTGGCGGTCACGCCCAGGGAGCGGGCCAGGCCGGCCAGCTCGCCGGCGTCCTTACCCACTTTGGCCGGATTGGAGACGAAGAGGCCGACGAGATCGAGCTCGGGGTGGGCGTCGATCCCCGCCAAGGCATGTCGCCCGACGTTGCCGGTGCTCCACTGGACGACGCGGTAGGTCATGGGGCTACAGGTCCGGGAGGGAGAACTCGAGATTGGGCGACTGGAGGCCGCCGTCGACCTCGATCACCTTGCCCGTGACGTAGGAGCCCGCCGGCGAGACCAGGTAGAGGATGGTGGCGGCGATGTCGTCGACGTGGCCGAGCCGCTTGAGGGGCGTGGCGTCCTCCATGGCGGTGCGCAGCTCGTCGCTCGACATGACGATGTCGAGGGCGGACGTGGCCGTCGAGCCGACCCCGATGGCGTTGACCCGGATGCGGGGGGCGAGGTCCCGAGAGGCGAGCCGCGTGTACTGCTCCACCGCACCCTTCACTGTCCCGTAGCCCACGTAGCCCCGCCCGGCGACATGACCCATCACCGACGAGATGTTCACAATGGCCCCGCCGGGGTGGTCTCCGTCGAGCATGCGGGGCACCGCAGCGCGCACGAGGGCGTGCCCGGCCGACACGTTGAACCGGAAGGCCTCTTCGAGGAAGCGCGGTGACGTATCGAGCAGCGGACGAGGCATGGCGCCGCCCATGTTGTTGACCACGATGTCGAGCCGGCCGTACTCGTTCCACGCCGCCTCGGCCAACGACGCCATCAGGTCGAAATCGGTCAGGTCACCCGGGACGACGAGGGCTCGTCGTCCGGCCTCCTCAACCTGTTTGGCCACCGCGCGCAGCTGTTCTTCACTGCGGGCGGCGAGCACGACGTCGGCCCCGGCCTGTGCCAGGGCGACGGCGGCGGCGGCCCCGATGCCGCGGCCGCTCGCGCTGACGACGGCGACCTGGTCGGTCACGAGGAACCTGTCGAGGATCATCCGGCGAATGTACCTGGTGCGGTGGAGGTGGCCGGGGGGTCGAAGATCGCCGGCGGACGGGGTCGGGAACGGGGCCGAAAACGCCGGGAGTTCGACCGGGCAGGCGCAAACCACAAGACCAAGCCGCCAGGGGCGAGCGACTCCCGCCACCCACGACGAACAATGCTCGCCGTGGGGAACACGCGGCTCGCCGGACCCTCACGGCCAGCGTCTCCGGCCACCCGAATTCCGATGCTAGGGAACCGCGGATGCCGGACCAGTAGGCCAATAGTCCTGCGGCCTCAGCAGGCGGGCTCAGCAGAGTCGCGGTCGCGGCTACGTCGGAGGGCTGTCCGGTGGAGGCTGGCGCTCGGCGACGGTCGCCTCCACCAGTACTGCGCGGGGCGACGCCCTCCGCCGTCGACTCCCTTTTCGACGAGCTGCCCCAAGCTGCCGCCGTCCTCGAGGATGGGGAAGGGCTTGGGCATGACCTTCTCCTTGACCTCGTCGGGCAGGCTCAGATCGCCGCCGGTGTGGCCCACGCTGAACACGCGCTCGGGCCGGGCTCGCCCGATCATGGCCCGGGCCCAGCGCCAGATCGCGGCGAACCGGTTGCCGAAGCCATTGAGGAAGCCGAGGTGCACGAACATCCAGACGACCCAACCGGGGAACCCGCCGAGCCGGATGCGCCGAAAGCTCACGATGGCCTTGAAGCGGCCGATGGCGGCCGCGCTCCCCAGGTCGCGGTACTTGAACGGCACGCTGTCCTCGCCTTTCTGGCGCCGTTTGATGGTGTTGGCCGCATGCAGGCCGCCCTGCATGGCCACCTCACAGACGCCGGGAAGGTTGTTGATGGTGGCCATGTCGCCGACGGCAAACACCTCGGGGTGCCCCGGAAGACTCAGGTCGGGCAACACCGCGATCCGGCCGGCCCGGTCGGTCTCGGCTCCGCTGGCCTCTGCCAGTTTCTGTGCCAGCGGCGAAGCCTGGACGCCGGCGGCCCAGATGACAGTGCCGCTCTCGAACCGGCCCTTCGTCCCGTCCGCGGCCTCGGTGTCCACCCCGAACGGGTCCACGCCGACGACCCGCAGTCCCATCTGAAGCTCGACGCCCATCTTCTGGAGTTCGCGTGAGGCACGGTCGGACAGACGGTCGCCGAAGTTGGCCAGCGGCTGCTTGCCTCCGTCGACGAGCAGCACCCGGACAGTGCGTCGGGTCGATGCTGCGGAACTCTCCCTTGAGGCTCCGGGCGGCCAGTTCGCGGATCTGGCCGGCGAGCTCGACACCAGTGGGTCCCGCGCCGACGATCACGAAGGTCATCCAGAAGCGCTGCAATGCGGGATCGGTGAGCGTTTCGGCGATCTCCAAAGCGCCGTAGACGCGGCGCCGCAATTCCATCGCGTCATCGATGGTCTTCATGCCGGGAGCGATCAGCGAGTACTCGTCGTGCCCGAAGTACGACTGCCCCGCACCGGCGGCGACGATGAGGCTGTCGTAGGGGTACTCACCCGCCAGACCGGGGATGGTGCCGTGCTTCACCACTCGCCGCTCGAGGTCGAACCCGGACACGGTGGAGATGAGGACGCGCACGTTCTCGTGGCGTCGCAGCATGTGGCGCAGGACCGGCGAGATCGCCCCGGGCGACAGGATCCCCGTGGCCACCTGGTAGAGCAGCGGCTGGAACAGGTGGTGGTTCCGCCGGTCGATCAGCGTGATGTCGAACTGGTCCGAGCGGGCCAGGAGCCGGGTAGCCGGCAGGCCGCCGAAGCCGCCACCGACGACCACGACGCGGTGCCGCTCAGGTGTATTCTCATCAGGGTGCCGTCCGCTGTCTCTCCCGCGCTGCCGGTGCTCCATCCCGGGATCGCCGTCTCGATCGCGCCTACGTGGCGGAATCGGCCTTCTCCGCCTCGATCAGGCGCCCGACCGCGTCGATGAGGGCGAGGTGGGTGAAGGCCTGAGGGAAGTTGCCCAGGTGCTCACCGGTGGAAGCGTCGATCTCCTCGGCATAGAGCTGCAGCGGGCCGGCGAAGTTGAGCAGCTTCTGACAGAGCGCGGTGGCCCGGTCTTTCTCGCCGATCATGGCCAGGGCGGTGACGAGCCAGAAGGAACAGATCGTGAACGTCCCCTCCTTGCCCTCGAAACCGGTGTCCGTGCTGTCGACCTTGTAGCGCAGGACCAGGCCGTCCTCCGTGAGCTCGTCGGCGATGGCCAGCACCGTCGCCCGCACCCGCTCGTCGTCGGGAGGCAGGAAGTCGAGAATCGGGATGAGGAGCAGCGACGCGTCGAGCTCGTCATTCTCGTAGTGCTGGCGGAACCGGCCCTGCGCGTCGACGCCCTTGTCGAGGATCTCGGCGCGGAGGTCGTCCGCGGCCTTGCGCCAGCTGCTCGGCGCGCTCCTCGTCGCCGCGGATGCGGGCCATTTCTGCGCCCCGGTCCATGGCCACCCAGCACAGGACCTTGGACGCGGTGAAGTGCTGGGGGTCGCCCCGGATCTCCCAGATGCCCTGGTCGGGGTCGCCCGAACGGGCGATGGCGGTGTCGACCAGCGTGGCCAGGCCCTCCCAGGCCGGCGCGCACGATCTGCGACGCCCCCTGCTCGCAGCTGGATGTCGACGGCATCGAGGATCATGCCCCACACGTCGTTCTGGTGCTGGTTCCAGGCGCCGTTGCCGACGCGGACGGGGCGTGAGTTCCGCCAGCCCGTCAGGTGGTCCAGCGTCCGCTCGCTCAGATCCTTGCGGCCGTCGATGCCGTACATGATCTGCAGTTCGAACTCGCCGCCTGCGCCCCGCGAGGGCCTCTATGACAAAGGCGAAGTACTCGAGCGCCTCCCAGTCGAAACCGAGCCGGTAGAGCGATCGCAGCATGAAGGACGAGTCGCGGATCCAGGTGTAGCGGTAGTCCCAGTTGCGCGCCCCGCCCGGGTGTCTCGGGGAGCGAGGTGGTCGCTGCCGCCATGATGGCGCCGGTGGGCGCGTAGCTGAGCCCCTTGAGGGTGAGGGCGCTGCGCTCCATGTAGCTGCGCCAGGGGTGATCGGGGAACGTGCCGTTGGACAGCCAGTCGCGCCAGTACGTGACGGTGTCGTCGCGCGGCGTCTGCGCCTCGTCGAGATCCGCCGGCGTGTGCCCCGCCCAGGCGAGCGAGACGAAAGCGGCTCACCCTTCTCGAGCGTCGTCCGGGCATAGCGCGTGCGCCCGACCGAGGCAAGGCGGAGGCTCGAGCGCACGCGTGACGACGGGGTCGCCCTCGGGAGGGCACACGGTCATCTCTCGTAGCCGTCGCCGTCGTAGTCCCACGACCCGGTTTGAGGCCGTACTCGAAGACCGGCACCACATTGACCACCACCTCGACGTGACCCTCGATGCAGGTGGCGATCCGGACCAGCGTCCCGGTAGGCGCGAAATCGCCCGGGGCTCGCTTGTAGCCGGGGCGGCGGGTCGCGTCGTCGCAGCGGTTGGACCACGAGGAAGTCCTCGACGAGCAACCAACCCGTCGGCGTGTGCCAGGTCGTCTCGAGGACCATCGTCCCGGGGACGTAGCGGCGGTGGTGGGGGACGTGGGTGTTCATCGGCCCGAATCGGAAGTTGCCGGCCGTGCGATCGAGCAACGCGCCGAAGATGCTCGGGGAGTCGGGACGGGGCAGGCAGAGCCACTCGATGGAGCCGTCCGGTGCGACCAGGCAACTGACCTCGCAGTCCGAGAGGAATCCGTAATCGGCGATCGGGGGGAAGTTGGCGGCCACCCGCGCCACGTCGGCGTCCTCTTCCATGGCTCGATGCTACGAGAGCCACGGCGGCGACTCAAGGCCGTGTGTCCCGACGTCCGTGACGGGACGGTGACCCCGGTGAATTCCCAGTGCGCGCGGGCCTGCCCCTGTCCCGGCGACCGGGCGCCGGATACCGTACGGGCATCGCTCGGAATCCGCCCTCAGGGGGACAATCGGAGGTGCGCCATGGCAGGGGAACTCGACGGCAAGGTCGCCATCGTGACCGGTGGCAACACCGGGATCGGCGCTGCGGTGGTGCTCGCGCTGGCCGAAAAGGGCGCCAAGGTCGTCATCGACTACGTGGCGAACGAGCAGGCCGAGGAGGAGCTCGAGCGCAAGATCGCCGGCCTGGGCGACGTGGCGGTCGGGATCCAGGCCGACGTCTCCAAGGTCGACGACCTGCAGCGACTGATCGACGCCGCCGTCTCGAACTTCGGCCGGCTCGACGTCATGGTGAACAACGCGGGCATCGAGACGCGGTCCTCGGTGCTCGACACCACCGAGGACCAGTTCGAGAAGGTGATGGCGGTGAACCTCAAGAGCGCGTTCTTCGGCACCCAGCTGGCGGCCAAGCAGATGATCGCCCAGGGCGGTGGCGGGAGGATCATCAACATGACCTCGGTCCACGAGGACTGGCCGATGCCGGGTAACACCGCCGTACTGCCTGTCCAAGGGCGGCATGCGCATGCTGACCCGGACGGCGGGCGTCGAGCTGGCGCCGCACGGCATCCTCGTGATCGGCGTCGGACCCGGCGCGGTCGACACGCCGATCAACGCGCAGACGGTGAACGACCCGGCCGCGCTGGCCAAGCTCGACAGCGCCATCCCGATCGGCCGCCTGGCCCAGCCCGAGGAGATCGCCTCGGTGGTGGCGTTCCTCGCCTCGCGACGGAGCGAGCTACGTCACCGCCACGACGATCTTCGCCGACGGCGGCATCATGCAGGGCAGCCCCGGCCTCTGACTCCGTCAGTCTCAGGCGTCTGGCTACGGCGCCGGTTTTGGCGCCCTCGCTCGGGCCCCATCGCTTCGGATGGCGCGCCTCTGGCGCCGCCCTGGCCGCCCTCCCACCCTCGGCACCGAGAGCCGCCTGCGGAAGACGTGGTACCCCACGCCTGGTAGATGAGCACGAGCGGCAAGAAGATGGCCGCGACCACCGTCATCACCTTCAGCGAGTACGACGGGCTCGCCGTGTTGTTCGACGGTGAGGTTGTAGGCGGCGTTCGTGCTCGAGATCATCACCCGGGGAAGAGCTCGGTGAAGAGGGACGCCGACCGTGCCGCCGATGCCGACGCCGGCGGCGATGAACGCCCAGCCCTCCGCCTTCGCCTGCGCCGCCCACGCCGCGCCGATCACCGCCATCAAGCGCCAGCGCCTCGATCGGCTTGGGGACGAAGCCCGTGCCCAGCCCGACGTGGATCCAGGTCAAGAAGCCGAAGCTCACGACCACCGCGACCACGCCGATCGCGGCCGCGGCGCTCTGGGCCCGCGGCGTGCAGGTCCCCGGTCGTCTTGAGGGTCAGGTAGGTCGCGCCCGACAGCAGCGAGAGCACGAGCAGCGTCAGCCCGGTCCACAGGCCGAACGGGGTCAGCAGGTCCAAGAAGCCGCCGGTGAACTCGTGCGCGCTGTCGATGGGCAGGCCGTGCAGCAGGTCGCCGAGGGCCGACGCCGATGAGGAACGGGATCAGGGCGCTGCCGATCGTCAGGGCCCAGCGCCAGAACGCTGCGCCACCGGGGGTCGTCGAACTTGCGCTGCGTACTCGAAGGACACCCCGCGCACCATCAGGGCGGCCAGCACGATGACCAGCGCCAGGTAGAAGGCCGAGAACATCGTGGCGTACCAGCCCGGGAAGGCGGCGAAGATCACCGCGCCGGCCACGATCAGCCACACCTCGTTGCCGTCCCAGACCGGCCCGATCGTGTTGACGAGCACGCGGCGCTCCACGTCGTTGCGGCCGATGAACGAGTGCAGCATGCCGACGCCGAAGTCGAACCCCTCCAGGACGAAGAAGCCGACCCAGAAGATGGCGGCGATGACGAACCAGAAGTCTCCGAGCGTCATCGTCGACCTCCTAGTAGACGAGCGCCGGCTCGTCGTCCTCGGACGAGCTCGGTTTCGGCCGGACGGCGGCTGCCCTCGGTCGACCAGCTTGGCGATCGGGTCGTGGTCGAGCGGCTTGCGGCCGAAGCGGATCATCAGCCAGGCGTCGGCGACGCCGAGCACGATGAAGATCAGGTAGAAGACGACGAGCGAGATCCAGATGTCGGTGGCCGAGACCGACGGCGACACGCCGTTGGCCGTCTTCATCAGCCCCTGGACGATCCAGGGTTGCCGGCCGTTCTCGGTGAGCATCCAGCCGGCGGTGTTCATCAGGAAGGGCAGGATCACCGCCCAGGGCGCGATGCGCAGGAACCACTTGGCGCCGTCGAGCTTGTGCCGGTACAGGAGCCAGCCGCCCCAGAGCGCGAACAGCAGCACCAGCGTGGCCGAGGTAGGCCATCACCCGCATCGACCAGTACTGGATGAAGACGTTCGGGATGTAGTTCCCCGGGCCGTACTCCTTCTGGTACTGCGCGTTCAGCTGGTTGAGCCCCTGGACCTTGCCGTCGACGTGGTTGGTGGCCAGGATGGACAGCAGGTCGGGGACGTCGATGATCTGGGTCGGGGTCTCGTCGTTGTTCCCGCCGCCGATCTGGAAGAGCGAGAAGGGGCAGTGGCTGGCGCACGTGTTCCACAGCGCCTCGGCGGCGGCGATCTTCATCGGCTGGTACGTCCCTTCGACGACGCCGAGCTCGCTGCCGACGAACATGGCTGAGCGACGTCGACAGCAGGAGCACGACGAGCGAGATGACGGCCGTGCGCCGGAAGGCCTCGACCTCGTCTTCCGGTGCAGGTGCCAGGCCGACACGGCGAGCATGACCAGCCGCGCCCGTCACCAGGGAGGCCAGGACGACGTGGGTGTAGCCCCACAGGAAGACGGGGTTGGTGAACAGCGCCCAGATGTTGTTGAGCTGGGGCTGGTGGGTGCTGTTCATCTTGTAGCCGACCGGGTGCTGCATCCACGAGTTGGCCGCCATGATGAAGACCGCGGAGAGCATCGTCCCGGCCGCCACCAGCCAGATGCAGGCCAGGTGCGCCTTCTTGGAGAGGCGGTTCCAGCCGAAGATCCAGATGCCGAGGAACGTCGACTCCAAGAAGAACGCGGCCAGCCCCTCCATGGCCAGCGGGCCCGCCGAAGACGTTGCCGACGAGGCGCGAGTAGGCCGACCAGTTCATCCCGAACTCGAACTCCTGGATCAGCCCGGTCACCACGCCGATGGCGACGTTGATCAGGAGCAGCGTCCCGAAGAAGCGGGCGAGCCGCGGTAGGTGTCGTCCCCGTTGCGGTACCAGGCGGTCTCCAGCAGCGCCACCAGGAAGGCCAGCCCGATGGTGACCGGGACGAAGAGGAAGTGGTAGATGCTCGTGCTGGCGAACTGCCAGCGGGCGAGGTCCAGGCTCACGGGGTCGTCGCTCCCTTCGTTGACAACGGCGTCATCGATGACTGACCGAGCGCCGCGGGCAGGCCGGGTCGGGGCCGTCGTCCGATGATCGGCCCGGTCGTGCATCAGCTCGTCCCACCAGAGGCCGGCGTAGCGGCCGCCGGCCGCCACCAGCTCGGCATGGGTGCCGCGTTCGACGACGCGTCCCTCGTCGAGGACCACGATCTCGTCGACCTGGTCCAAGCCCAACAGGCGGTGCGTGATGAAGAGGGTCGAGCGTCCCTCGGTGAGCGCGAGCAGGTCGGCAGTGAGGGCGTCGGCCGCCGCCACCTCGAGGTGCTCGGCCGGCTCGTCGAGGATGAGGATGGAGAAGTCGGCCAGGAGGGCCCGGGCCACCGCCACGCGCTGGCGCTGGCCGCCCGAGAGGCGGGCGCCGTCCTGCCCGACCTGGGTGGCCAGGCCGGCGGGCAGCCCGTCGAGCCAACGCCCGAGGCCGACTCGGGCCAGCACTTCCACCAGCTCGTCGTCGCCGGCCGAGCGCCGGCCCACCCGCAGGTTCTCGGCCAGGGTCGTGTCGAAGACGTGGGGCTCTGCTCGACGAGCCCGACCACCCGGCGCACGTCGTCGGCGGCGAGCCGATCCAGCGGGACGCCGTCGAGGGTCGCCTCGCCGCCATCGACCGGCAGGAAGCGCACGAGAACGTCAGCGAGCGTCGACTTGCCGGCCCCGCTCGGCCCGACCACGGCCACCCGGCGTCCGGGCCGCAGATCGAGATCCACGCCGCGCAGCGCCGGCCGGTCGGTGCCGGGGTAGCCGGCCCACACCGCGTGCAGGCGAGCGTGTGCGGGCCCGTCGGCCGAGCAGCGGCAGCGGGATAGCCGGTTCGCTGCACCGGCGCCGGGGCGTCCGTGGCGGCGAACACCCGGCCGGCCGCCGCGCGCGAGCGCTGCAGCGCCTGGGTCGCCGCCGGGAGTGGGGCCACCAGCTCGAAGGCGGCGAGCGGCACGAGCGCCAGCACGGCCAGCAGCGCGCCGTTGAGCTGGCCGGCGTGGGTGGCCTGCACCCCGAGCACAAGGGCGCCCCAGCTGGCCAGCCCGGCTAGGGCGGTGGTCAGGCCGAGCCCGATGCCCGTCGTGCCCGCGCCCTGGCGGGCTGTCGCCCGCAGCCGGCGATCGGCCCGGGCGAGCCGTTCCACCTGCTCCCCGGTGCCTCCCATGACCGTGAGCTCGGGCGCACCCTCGATGAGGTCGACCACCGCCGCGCCCAGCTCGCCCCGGGCCGACGCCTGCTTGGACTCCTCCCGCCTGGCCAGGCGACCCGTGAGCCAGGGCACCACCGTGGCCGAGAGCACGAGCGCCACCAGCAGCACGGCACCTGCGCCAGGGAGGAGCATCCACATGACGGCGACGGTGGCCCGCCCCGACGAGGCAGGCCACGGCGAAGGGCTGGATGACCCGCAACACCACGTCTTGGAGGGAGTCGACGTCGTCGACCACCCGGGACACGAGGTCGCCCCGGCGAAAGAGGGGAATGCCGGCCGGGGCGATCGCCTCGAGCCGGCCGTAGACACGGACGCGGAGGTCGGCCAGCAGCCGGAGGGCAGCGTCGTGCCCGACAAGTCGCTCGCCGTAGCGGAGGAAGCCGCGCGAGAGGCCGAAGACCTGCACGCCCACGATGGCCAGAGTCAGGGAGGCCTCGGAGGGGTGCAGGGCGGCCCGCGAGATGAGCCAGGCCGAGGTGCCCATCAACGCAATCGGACGCGCCGATGGCGCCGGCCCCGAGCAGAGAGGCCTGCGCGAGCCGGCGCCGCGCGCGGCGCGGGCGACGCCGATCGTGCGCCCTACGGTGGCCGGGCGGTCCGCCCTCGGCTCGTAGACGGTCGCGCTCATGGCGCCACCACCGGCAGCGGGAGGAGCACGACGCGATCGGCCAGGGCGGCGAGCGCGGGGCGGTGCGCCACGATCAACGCCGTGCGCCCCTCGGTCAGCCCGCGCGACTGCGTCGACCACGTCGGCCTCGGTCTCGGCGTCCAGGCTGGCCGTTGGCTCGTCGAGGACGAGGAGGGCCGGGTCGCGGACGAAGGCGCGAGCCAGGGCGAGACGCTGGCGCTCGCCCAGGACAAGCCGGCGCCGCCGTCACCAAGCCGGGTGTCGACGCCGTGGGGGAGCCGCCGCACGACCGATGCGAGTCCGGCAGCTTCCAGCGCGGCCGTCACCTCGGCGTGACTGGCGCCGGGTCGCCCGACGCGGACGTTGTCGGCCACGGAGCGCGCGAAGAGGTGCGGCCGCTGGGGGACCCAACCGATGCTGGCCCGCCAGGCGCCGAGGTCGAGATCGAGAAGGTCTACCTCGCCGAGCAGGACCCGGCCCGAACCGGGGCGGCGCAGTCCGAGGACGACCTCGAGGAGAGTGGACTTGCCACAGCCGCTGGGACCGGTGAGCGCCACGATCTCGCCCGGCTCGACCACGAGGTCGGCGCCGTGCAGGGCCGGGATGCGACGGCCCGGGTAGTTGACCTCGAGCCCAGTGATGCGGATGCTCGTGTCCTGGGGCCGGACCGAGCCCCCGACCGCCTCGCTGACCGGCGTCTCGAGCAGCTCGAAGACCTGCTCGGCCGCGTGTATCCCGTCGGCGCTGGCGTGGAAGTTGGCGCCCAGGGCCCGCAGCGGCAGATAGGCCTCGGGCGCCAGGACGAGCACGAAGAGGGCGGCGTGGAAGTTCATGTGCGCATCGAGCAGTCGCAGGCCGACGGCCACTGCCACCAGGGCCACCGAGACCGTCGCCAGCAACTCGAGGATGAGCGACGAGAGGAAGGTCAGCCTGAGAGTGGCCAGCGTCGTTGTCCGGTAGCGGTCGGTGACCGTCGGCGATAGCCCGGGCCTGGGCCTTGGCGCGGCCGAAGACCTTCAAGGTGGGCAGGCCGGCCACCACGTCGAGGAAGTGTCCGGCCAGGCGCTGGAGGGACCGCATACGGGCAGTCGTGCGATCCCTCGTCGTCAGGCCCACCAGGCCCATGAACACCGGGATCAGGGGAATGGTCACCGCGATGAGGGCGGCCGAGATCCAGTCGGCGCCGGCCACCACCGCGACGATGGTCACCGGGACGATGACAGCCAGGAACAGCTGCGGCAGGTAGCGGGAGAAGTAGCCGTCTAGCGCGTCGATCCCGGACGTCACGAGTACGGTCAGCCGGCCATTGTCCTTCTGCTCCAGACCCGCCGGGCCCAGTGCGGCGATGTGCTGGGCCGCCGAGTGCCGCAATTCCGACTTGGCCGAGGCCGAGGCCCGGTGGGCCGCCCGTTCGGTCGCCCAAGCCAGGACGGCGCGCCCGACGATGACCGCGAGCAGAAGGAGGAGGGGGTCGCGCAGGGAGGAAAGCGACCCGTGGTGGAAGAACGCGCTGTTGACGACGGTGGCGATGACCCAGGCCTGCGCGACGACCAGGAGTGCCGTGAGGCCGCCGACGGCGATGGCGAGCCCGATGAAGCGCCGGGTGGTGTGCGCGTAGCGCAGGAGCCGGGGGTCGAGTGCCCCGGCACGCCGTCCCGAAGCCGGTGCCGGCTCCGCGGGCACTGTCGCCTCCGGTGCTGCCTGAGCCACCGCTCTCCTCATTCGTCCGTTTCCGACGGGAGCGCGCCGAACGCGCGTCGCCACTGGATGATGACGCGCCATTCTGATCAGGAACCGTGCCCGCGCGCAGCGACCAAGGAGCTTCGATCGTTACGTCGGAGGATGCTACGGACCGTACCGCGGGCCCGCGCGGCGACTGGGGGACTGGCCTTCACCGGCGCGTGGCGTTGTCGACTGCCGCGCACGAGGTCGGCGCCTGGAGCACCGCCTCGCCACCACCGGTCCGGGGTTGCGCTGCCGCTGACACGCGGTGGGCTGCGCGTCAGTCGAAGTGTTCTGGGGGAGACCTAAGCTTGTTCCAGAGTGATGTCAACGGCCGCGGATGGTGTCTATACGACCACGGTCGGGAGCCAGAGGGTGGAGCTCCCGCTGGTCCCGCTCTCCGACGAGCTCACCATCGCGCTGCTCATCGCGGTGGACTTGGGCGTCGCCTTCTCCGAGACCGCCGGTCGCGAGCTGGCCGAGCTGATGCGCCCGGCCGGACCCGAGATCGTCGTCTCGGTCGCGACCATGGGGATACCGCTCGCCATTGAGGCGAGCCGCGCCCTCGGGATCGACGACTATGTGATCCTGCACAAGACCCCCAAGATCCACCTCGGTGAGTCCTGGTCCGAACCGGTCTACTCCATCACGACGGACAAGCCACAGCGGCTTCGGGTGGATCCCGCGCGGTCGACGCCGTGCGCGGCCGCCGTGTCGCCGTCGTCGACGACGTCATCTCCACCGGCGCCTCGCTCGCGTCCGCGCTCCGCTTGGTTCGGCGGATGGACGCCGAGCCGGTCGTGATCGGTTGCCTGATGACCGAAGGCGGTGGCTGGAAGGAGGTGCTCGGAGCGGACGCGGCCTTGATCCGCACGCTCGGAGCCATGCCGCTGTTCCATCCGGACGGGCACGGGGGGCTCGTCGAGGACTGGGGCTCGCCGCCCGGTCCGATCGAGCTCTAAGTCGCCGCCAAACCCTCGTCGCGCAGGAGCTGCTCCTGCTGGGCGGCCTGCAGCCGCACGCCCTTCCAAGCCAGCACCAGGTAGACGAGTCCGCCCACGCCCATCCCGAAGAACACGCTGAAGTCCGCCCCGAAGCCGAACGCGTCGCGGGTGTGGTACGTCACCTGGTTCAGCCACGTCGGCAGGTGGAAGGTGGCCGACAGCGCCGAGATGGCGGCGAACATGCCGAGCACCTGGGCGGCCCACGCCGGCCAGTAGATGCCGCCCCGGCGCCAGTACAGGGAGTCGCGTCCGGTCTTCTGCAGCTCGCCTGGCGCGTAGCGGTAGCGCCGCAGGGCCCAGTCGACGAGGAAGATGGCGCTCCACGGAGCGATCCAGATGATGACGATGTCGACGAAGTCCGACAGGTACTGCGTGAAGGACGAGCTGAAGATCGCGTACATCGTCACGGCGAAGGCGATGACGCAGTCGATGAGCACGGCCTGGTAGCGCTTCACCGGCGCCCCGATGGCCTGCAGCGTCACGCCCGACGAGTACATGTCGAGACTGTTGATGCCGAAGATCTGGACCATGGCGAAGAGCAAGAAGACCACCACGAACCATGGCGGGAGCGCGTTGGTGTGGGCGAAGGGGAGCAACCCGCCGGGGCCGGTCCCGATCTTCAAGACGAACGTTCCGACGACGGCGCCCAACATCATGATGAGGATCTGGGGCACCGCGGTCCCGGCGAACACCCATCCGACCAGCGCCTTGCGCGGGGTGTCGGTGGGGCAGTAGCGGGTGTAGTCGTTGCCGTTCTCGGTCCAGCCGAGCCCGCTCAGGGCGATCGTGAAGGCCAGCGCCTCCATGAAACTCTGCCAGTCGCCGCTCGACCTCACCACGTCGAGGTTGGCGTGCGGGACCGCGAAGCCGAGGAGCACGGCGAAGAGGACGACGAAGGGAGGCACGAGCCAGCGCAATGTCTTGACGATGGCGGCGTGCCCGAGGAAGGGGAGGATCCCTTGGATGAGGACGGCCACGATCACCAGCACCACCTTCGCCGGGTCACCGGGCAGGAACCCGGCCTTGATCATCAGGACCAGGCCCGCGCCCACGATCAGGATCAACCCCTCCACCTCGAAGCCGATCTGGGTGATCCAGTTGAAGAACGAGATCGGCCGCGACCCGTTCGGCCCGAACGGCGCCCGGTTGATGGCCATGGCCGTAGTCCCCGCGTTGGGTCCCTGCAGCGAGCACAGCCCGAGGAGCAAGAAGGACAGGTTGCCCACCACGATGACCACGAGCACCTGTGCGAACGTCAGCCCGAACGTCATCAAGATGGCGCCGTAGATGAAGTACTCCATCTGCACGCTCGCCCCGGCCCACATCCCGAAGACGTCCCGCGGCGAGGCCCACCGCTCGCTCTCGGGGATGAAGTCGATCCCGTGCTGCTCGATGTGGAACGGGAGCTGGTAGTCGGGGTCGTGGATGATCGCCAGTTCTTCGGCGTCGTTCTCGGTGACGGTCACGGGCTCTCGCTCAGCCCATCGGGCGCGTCCCGCTAGCCAGCTCGGCGCGCATGAACTCCACCGACTTGCCCTGCATGGCGCGGGCCTGAGCCTCGATGAAACGCTCGACGATCGGCCCCGCGCCGAAGATCTTCACGCGGGCATCGAGTGCGAACGTCTCCACCGTGGTGCCCCCGTCGACGACCTTGAAGGCGATCGACCCTTCGATGTGCGTCTTGTCCGCCATGGTACCCGGCGTCATGGTGAAAGCGGTCGTCGACGAGGCCGGGTCGAAGGTGCTCACCTCCGTCGTGACCACCTCCTCCCCGAAGATCTTGCGCACAGGTCCCGGCATGTTGGGGCGTTGCCCGTAGCGCAGCGTGCGGACGAGGCCGCTCTCGAGGTCGCCCTCCTGCGAGACCACCTCGGCCGACGTCGATCCCAGTGCTTCGAGGTGCATCCGGACAGCGAACTCCGGGTCGAAATAGAGCGCCCAGAACGTCTCGGGCGCGCAGTCCCAGTTGTAGACGAGCGTGAGTCTCATGCGAGGTCGAAGAGCATGTGATGTCCCAGGTCTCCCGTGAGGTCGATGATGACGTGCATGGTTGCGACGCGCCAGCGGCCACCCACGTGCTCGAAGGTGTGCCGGTAGCGGCCCGCGATGACCGGCTGTAGCGCGAGCTCGCCGGGCACCGCCTGAAGGACCGTGAAGTAGGACCGGCTCGCCGCCGTGAGACCGTCGTCGGCGACGTCGACCATCACGTTGGTCATCACGTGCTTGGTCTTGGGGGTCCCGTCTTCGTACCGCCGGGTGGAGCGGACGTACAGACGCTCAACGGCCTCGCGGCCGCTCACCGCGTCGCCGAAACCCTCGAAGCTCAGCGTGGCATCCGCGAACAGGTCGGCCACACCGCTGAAGTCGCCCGCGTCGATCCGCTCGGCGTACGTGTGGATCAACTTCGTGACCGCCTCGACCGGCGTTTCCAGCACGGCCGAGATTCTGGCACCGATCGCTGCCCGGGAGACGGCCCGAGGGCCCCCCTACATCATGCGCCATGCCTCGCTCAGCACGTCGCGCAGCGTCGAAGACATGAAGTCGAACTCCTCCTGGCCGCAGATGAGCGGCGGGGACAGCTGGACGACGGGGTCACCCCGATCGTCGGCCCGGCAGATGAGCCCGGCCTCGAAGAGCGCACCGGAGAGGAAACCTCGCAGAAGTCGCTCCGACTCCCGGTCGTCGAACGAGAGCCGGGTCGCCTTGTCCTTCACCAGCTCGATCCCGTAGAAGAACCCGGCGCCCCGCACGTCGCCCACGATCGGCAGGTCGGAGAGGCCCTCGAGGGCGGTCCGGAACGAATCCTCCGTCGCCTGCACGTGCTGCAGGATCCGCTCGCCCTCGAAGACGTCGAGGTTGGCCAGCGCCACCGCACAGCTGACGGGGTGCCCGGCGAAGGTGAAGCCGTGCAAGAAGGATGCGCCCGGCTCCAAGAAGGGCTCCATGAGGCGGTCCGAGGCGATCATCGCTCCGAGGGCCGCGTACCCCGACGTCAGGCCCTTGGCCACCGTGATGATGTCGGGCCGGTACCCGTACCTGAGCGCACCGAACCAATGACCGAGACGGCCGAAGGCGCAGATGACCTCGTCGGATACCAACAGCACCCCGTGCCGGTCACAGATCTCGCGCACGCGGTCGAAGTAGCCGGGCGGAGGAGGGAAGCACCCGCCGGCGTTCTGCACCGGTTCCAGGAACACCGCAGCCACCGTGTCCGGCCCTTCGCGCACGATGGCGCGCTCGATCTCGTCGGCCGCCCAGCGGCCGAAAGCCACCTCGTCGTCGGCGAAGAGCTCGGCGCGATAGAAGTTCGTGTTGGCCACCTTGATCGCGCCGGGCACGAGTGGCTCGAACGGGGTCCGCAGGTCCGGAATGCCGGTGATCGACAGGGCCCCCATCGACGTCCCGTGATAGGCGATGTAGCGGCTGATCACTTTGGTGCGCTGCGGCTGCCCCGTCATACGGAAATACTGCCGGGCCAGTTTCCAGGCCGACTCGACCGCCTCGGACCCGCCCGAGGTGAAGAAGACCCGGTTGAGCTCACCGGGCGCCAGGTCCGCCAAGCGGTCAGCCAGCTCGACGGCGCGCGGGTGGGCGTAGGTCCAGAGAGGGAAGTAGGCCAGGGTCTCGGCCTGCTTGGCGCCCGCCTCGGCCAGCTCGGTCCGGCCGTGTCCGACCTGGGAGGTGAACAGCCCGGCCAGCCCGTCGAGGTAGCGCTTTCCGTGTTGGTCCCAGACCCACGCACCCTCCCCGCGCACGATCACCGGCACTTCGTGGTCCTCGTACGCGGCCATGCGGCTGAAGTGCAGCCAGAGGTGACGCCGGGCCCGGTCGCTCAGGTGGGAGTCCTCGGGACTGGTGGAGCTCATCTGGTCGCGGCCAGAGCCGGCGCTCACCGTGTGCCCCACGTGTAGGTCTGCTTGGCCAGCTTCAGGTACAAGAAGGTCTCCGTCGCCCGCACGGCGGGAATGCGGCGCACAGAGTCGTTGAGGACGTGGAGCAGGCGTTCGTCGTCCTCGCAGACGATCTCGATCAGGATGTCGAAGGAGCCCGCGCACATCACGACGTAGTCGACTTCGGGCAGCGCCGACAGACTTTCGGCGACCCGTCTCACGTCGCCCTCGACCGAGATGCCGATCATCGCCTGGCGGGTGAAACCCAGTTGGAGCGGGTCGGTGACGGCGACGATCTGCATGATCCCCGACTCGCGCAGCCGCTGGACCCGGCGCCGGACTGCCGCCTCGGAAAGCCCGACCTGTTCCGCGATCGCGCCGTAGGGCTGACGCCCGTCGCGCTGCAGCGCTTCGATGATCGCCCGGTTCGGCCCGTCCAGGAGTGTCCCCGCCGCGGCCGCGTCGCCGTGCTGGGCGCCTGCCTCCGCCTGCCCGTCCGTGTCGGGCATCTCAACACCTCGATTCCGTCGACCACTGGAGTCAGACCCTCAGCTGTGCAGAATTGTGTCACCTCCAGCGGCTGAGTCAAGCAGAATTCGTCGCACAATGGCCCGAAAACAGCGAAAACGCTTGTTCGACTCGTCATCTTCTGTGATCCTTAACCTGGGTCACAGAAGATGAAGGGAGCGCCATGCGGAGGTTGCAGAACTTCGTCGGGGGCGTCTACCGCGACGCCGAGGACGGACCTCTTGCACCGCTGATCGACCCGTCCACCGGCGAGCCATTCGCCGAAGCACCGGTCTCTGGTCGCCAGGACGTCGACCACGCAGTGGGGGTCGCCGCGGAGGCTTTCCGCCGGTGGCGTCGGAGTACCCCCTCGGAACGGAGCCTGGCCCTGTTCCGGATCGCCGACGCCCTCGAGGCCAGGGCGGAGGACCTGGTGCGAGCCGAGACCGAGAACACGGGCAAGCCGTTCCAGCTGACCATGGCCGAAGAGATCCCGCCCATGGTCGACCAGATCCGTTTCTTCGCGGGCGCCGCCCGCCATCTCCAGGGTCTGGCGGCGGCGGAGTACCTAGCCGGCCACACGTCGTACGTCCGCCGCGAGCCGATCGGCGTATGCGGCGCGGTGACGCCGTGGAACTACCCGATGATGATGGCGGCCTGGAAGTTCGCTCCGGCGCTCGCAGCGGGCAACACGTTGGTGTTGAAGCCCTCCGAGACCACACCCGTCACCTCCTTGCTCATGGCCGAGATCATGGCCGAGCATCTCCCTCCCGGCGTCTTCAACGTTGTCTGTGGCGACCGTGACACCGGTCGTGCCCTCGTCGAGCACCCGACCCCGGCCATGGTGTCGGTCACCGGATCGGTCCGCGCCGGCATGGAGGTCGCGGCCGCCGCCGCTCCGACCCTCAAGCGCGTCCATCTCGAGCTCGGCGGCAAGGCGCCGGTCATCGTGTTCGACGACGCCGATCCGTTCGCGGCGGCCGCGGGCATCGCCGGGGCGGGCTACTTCAACGCCGGGCAGGACTGCACCGCGGCCACGCGGGTGCTCGCCGCTCCCAGGGTCCATGAGGCACTGCTTTCGGCGTTGGTCGAACGGGCGGAGGACACGACCGTGGGTGGCGCCGAGAATCCCGAGGCCGACTACGGACCGCTCAACAATGCGGGGCAACTGGAGCGGGTACGCGGCTTCTTGGAGCGCGTGCCCGCGCACGCCAGGGTGGTGGCCGGTGGCTCCCAGGTGGGCGACCGGGGCTATTGCTTCGCGCCGACCGTCGTGACCGGGCTCCAGCAGCAGGACGAGATGATCCAATCCGAGGTGTTCGGCCCGGTGATCACGGTCCAGGAATTCAACGACGAGGGTGAAGCCCTCGGGTGGGCGAACGGGGTGCAGTACGGATTGGCGTCATCGGTATGGACGCGCGATCACGGCCGGGCCATGCGCATGGCCCGTGACCTCGACTTCGGGTGCGTCTGGGTCAATACGCACCTCCCCTTGGTGGCCGAGATGCCGCACGGTGGCTTCAAGCGCTCGGGGTACGGCAAGGACCTCTCGATATACGGCTTCGAGGACTACACGCGCGTGAAGCACGTGATGAGCAACATCGAGGAGCGGCCATGATCGTCGCAGTCCCCACCGAGGTGAAGGAGGACGAGTATCGGGTGGCCGTGACGCCGGCCGGCGTCCGTGAGCTCACGTCCGCCGGCCACACGGTCTACGTCCAGAAGGGTGCCGGCGACGGCTCGGCCATGTCGGACAGCGAGTTCACCCGGACCGGCGCGACCATCGTCGGGGACGTCGACGAGCTGTGGGCCGCCGCGGACCTCGTCTGCAAGGTCAAGGAGCCGCTGCCCGAGGAGTACCACCGCCTCGGCTTGCGCCCGGGCCAGGCGCTGTTCACGTACCTTCACCTCGCGGCGTCGAAGGAGTGCACCGAGGCCCTGCTGACGGCCGGCAACGTCGCAATCGCCTACGAGACGGTTCGCCTACCCGACAGTTCATTGCCTTTGCTCGCACCGATGAGCGAGGTGGCCGGGCGGATGGCGCCGCTCATGGGCGCCCACCATTTGATGCGACCCGGAGGCGGTCGGGGAGTCCTCGTCTCGGGTGTGCCCGGTGTGCGCTGCGCGCGGATCGTGATCCTGGGCGCGGGCGTGGCGGGCTTTGCCGCGGCCACCATTGCGGTCGGCCTGCACGCAGACGTCTTCGTCCTCGACCGGAACCTCGACAAGCTGCGCGAGGTTGACCACCACTTTCGGGGAGAGCTCGAGACGATCGCGTCGTCACACCACACCATCGAGGAGGTCTGCCTCGACGCCGACATCGTGATCGGCGCCGTGCTCGTCGTGGGCGCGCGTGCCCCCCACCTCGTCTCGGACGCCCTCGTCCAAATGATGCGGCAAGGCTCGGTGCTGGTCGACATCTCGGTGGACCAGGGCGGGTGCTTCGAGTCGACCCATCCGACGACGCACTCGCATCCAACCTACGAGGCGCATGGCTCGGTCTTCTACTGCGTGTCGAACATGCCGGGCGCGGTCCCGCATTCCTCGACGCACGCGATGGCGAACGCGACCCTGCCGTACACGCTCGCCATCGCCGAGCACGGGTGGAAGCGCGCCGCCCGCTCCAACCACGCACTGGGCCAGGGTGTCAACGTGGCCGAGGGCCGCATCGTCTACAAGCCGGTGGCCGACGCCCACGGACTGGAGTACACCCCGCTCGAGATGCTGCTCGACTGAACGGCGGCGACGACCCGCCGGCCGCCGAGCTGGCGCGATCAGCCCAATTCGGATCCGACCACCGAGACGAAGGACACCATCTCGCCCGGGTAGCCCCCGAGGTTGTGCGTCATCGCCAGGCCTCGGTCCGTCGTGGCGATCTGGCGCTCGGGTGGCGCCTCGTGGCGCAGCTGGAGCCAGCACTCGAAGAACATCCGCAGGCCCGACGCTCCGACAGGGTGCCCGAAGCTCTTCAGGCCGCCGTCGGGGTTGACGGGCAGGTCGCCGTCGAGGGCGAACGTGCCGGCCAGCACCTCCTTCCACGCCGTCCCCCGCGACGCGAATCCGAGATCTTCCATCAACACCAGCTCGGTCGGAGTGAAGCAATCGTGCACCTCGGCCATCGCCAGCTGGCGCCGGGGGTCTGTGATTCCCGCTTGGGCGTACGCGTCTGCCGCCGCCGCCTCGCACTCGGGAAAGTGTGTGTAGTCGTACCCCGGGTCGATGAGGCCAGACCCGCTGCCCGCGGCGAAGGAGAGGCCCTTGATGTACAACGGCTTGTCCGTGTAACGGTGCGCCTCCTCGGCACGGACGACGACGGCCGCCGCGGCTCCGTCGGCCACTCCGGCGCAGTCGAACACGCCGAGGGTGCCGGCCACCCGCGGCGACCGCAGCACCGCGTCCTTGGTGACCTCACGCCGGAACTGCGCCCGCGGGTTGCGGGCACCGTTACGGTGGTTCTTCACCGCGATGGATGCGAGCACGTCCGCCATCGTCTCGTCGTCCACGCCGTACTTCTGCCCGTAGGCGGGCGCCACCATGGAGAACATCGCCGCCGCCGTGAGCGTCCGTGCCGTGCCGTCGTTCGGCGGGTTGACTGCATTCAGCCCCTGGTACCCGCTGTCCTTCACCTTTTCTGCGCCGACCGCCATGGCGACGTCGTAGGCCCCCGACGCCACGGCGTAGACCGCGCCGCGCAGGGCCTCGGAACCGGTCGTGCAGTAGTTCTCGACCCGGGTCACGGGCTTGCTGTGCAACTGCAGCGGCCGCGCCAAGGCGATGCCGCTCATGCCGCTCTGGGCCGTCCCGAACCAGTACGCGTCGACTTCGTCCTTCCTGACCCCGGCAGAGGAGAACGCCTCTGAGGCCGCGTCGACGATGAGGTCGTCGAGGCCCTTGTCCCAGAGCTCGGCAAACTGGGTGCAGCCCATGCCGACGATGGCCACCTTGTCGCGGATGCCGTGGGAACCCATCAGCCGTCTCCTCCTTTGCGTACCGGGCGCGCCTTCCAGAAGTAGTCGTGGATACCGTCGGCGCTGAAGAGCCGGCGGAACGTCATTTCGACTCGAACGCCCGTACGGATCTCGTCGGCATCGGTGTCGGTCAGTTCGACGGCGTACCGACCGCCCTCGTCGAAGTCGACGATGGCGAAGACAATTGGTGGGCTCGGTGAGTACGCCAACCGGTCAACGGTTGAGGTGACGACCGTGCCGACAGCATCGGCCATCCCAACCGGCTCCATGTCGTCGACGGCGTCGCCCTGCATGGACACCCTCGACGGGGGGAGGTGCACCGCGCCCGACGTGCGGTCCTTGGAGCCCACGAACCCGAACTTCCATTCTTCGTTGCGGTGGGCGGCGCTGCTGGACACCCGGGCGGGCTCGGGCCGCCGGGGCGGCTCGGGCTGCAGCTGCCCCCGCCACGACAGGAACTTTGCATAGGAGATCGGGCCCGCATTGGCCACCTGGCTCGCCACGGGCCGGTGCGGACGCCAGTGCGCCATGGCGTCGGTCGTGCGCACCACCACGGCGTCGGCACCGTCGGCGAGGTGGACGAGCGCCACCGCCGTCCCCGGGGAAGCTCCCTCGGCCGCCAGCGACTCGAGGACGGACGTCAGCGCAAGCAAAGGATGCGCGGCGCCGCTCTGCCCGACGTTGGCACTCAAGTCGTCGGCCAGCACGCCTTCGCCGAGGGAGAGCGTCTTGGCCAGCCCGGACACGGCGCGTCCGTGCATCCCTGTCAGCACGAGTCGCCCGAGATCTCCGGCCTCGAGGCCGGCTGCCTTCAGGGCGGCGCCGAGCGCTTCGCGGCCGAGCGCCAGGTACCGGTTCTCACCGAAGCGCTCCTCCCACAGCTTCGACACGCGCTCACCGGGTGCACGCCAACGATCGGTGAACTCGTCGGTCGCCGAGGCTGCGCCCACGAACCCGGCCAGGACATCGGGTCCCTCGCCGACCACTACCGCCGCGCCGGCATCCCCTCCCGCAGACTCGTCACCGCTGGTCGGCAGCCCGTCGCGCATGTCGGCCGCCACCACGAGGGTCGTCCCGCTCCCCCGCAGGGCCGTCACCAGGCACCCCATCCCCGATCGCAACGCGCCACCGAAGTCGTAGGCGGCCACGTCACCAGGGAGCCGGAGAGCGGCGGCCAGCGCGGTCGCGTTCGTCTTGTCGAGGTAGGCGGCCTGCGAGGTCGCGAACCACACGGAATCGGGCATGTGCCCCGAGGACGCGCCTCGGTGGAGCGCCAGTCGGGCGGCCTCGACCCCCAGCGTCGTGGTGTCCTCGTCGTGCGACGCGACGGCGCGTGTCCCCTTGCCGCCCCCGCTGCCCATGAAGGCGGCGATGTCTGCCCGTGCGAGACGCCGGTACGGCACGTACCCCGCCGCACTGATGATCCCTCGCACGGCGGACGAGCCTAACTGGTGAGTCGCCTTCTATCTGACGGGGCGTCAGATCCGCCACGGCCAGGGCGGACGGGGCAGACTGTCCGCAGTGGCCGACGCCTCGAATCCCCAGGGCCAGCGCGAGCCCGGCACCGGCCCGGAGCTCACCCAGCGTGTCGCGGACGCCGACCGAGATCGCACGGTGAACGCGTTGCGGGAGCACGTGGTGGAAGGCCGATTGACCCTCGACGAGTTCTCGGAGCGGATGGGTGCGGCCCTCCAGGCCAGGACCCGGGGCGAGCTCGATGCGGTGATGGCCGACCTCCCGGCGTCCGAGCAGCGCAACAGGGTGGGCTCGTCGGTGACCCCGCAGGTTCCGAGTCCGCGCAAGACCAGTCGTTGGCACGTCGCGATCATGAGTGGGCACTCGACGAAGGGTCGTTGGCGCATCGGGGGCAAGACGAAAGCCGTGGCCGTGATGGGCGGATGCGAGATGGACCTCCGCCGGGCAGAGATCGAAGGACCGGAGGTGGAGATCAGCGCAGTCGCGTTCTGGGGCGGCATCGAAATCATCGTCCCCGAGGGGATCGACGTGGAACTGAGGGGATTCTCCTTCATGGGCGGACGCAGCCTGAAACTCCGGGACGTACCGATCGTTCCGGGATCCCCGCGCGTCGTCGTCCGGGGATTTGCCATCATGGCCGGCATCGAGGTCAAGAGTCGGCCCAACCGCTCGGGTCGTACCCGGTCCCTCCGTTCGAATCGTCAGGTCGGGCCGCAGGTGACGGACCGCCCGTTGGGTACAGTCGATGCGGCTCCGGTCCCTCCCCCTCAGCTGGCGTCGCCACCGATGGCGCCGCCCACGACACCACCGCTACCGCCGCCACCATTCGCATCGTCGTCGCCACCCACAACAAGCCCCGGGGCAACGCGGACACCCCGAGGAGCCACGGGCGGCGACGGTACCGTCACGATCCTCTTCTGCGACATGGTCGACTACGCCGGCATGACGGAGCGCGTGGGCGATCAGGGGTCACGCCACCTCCTGTACGAGCATCACCGCATCATCCGCGAGGCGCTCGTCCGGCACGGTGGCCGGGAGATCAACGTGCAGGGGGACGGATTCATGGTCGCCTTCAGCGGTGCCGCCCGGGCCATGCGCAGCGCCATCGACATCCAACGCTCCCTCCGTGACTATGTCTCGCCCGTCGAGGGCGAAACCATCGCAGTCCACATCGGGATCCACACCGGTGACGCTCTGCACGAGGAAGACGACTATCTGGGTCACACCGTCATCGTCGCCAGCAGGCTCGCGGACGCCGCCGCCTCAGGCGAGATCCTGGTCTCGTCCGTCTCCGAGCAGCTCGTCCAGGGATCGGGAGAGTTCGCCTTCGACGGGCACCGAGAGGCGCGGCTCAAAGGGCTGGAGCGGGCCCAGCGAGCGGCCGCGCTCACCTGGGACCACTGAGCGGTGGTGACCGAGTCCGTCGACACAGGCCCCTGGGAAAGGGCCGGGCTCTATGACCCTGCCGACCCGGACGCGGGAGAACGGCTCGCCCTTCTCGAATATCTGACCGAGCGCGGCGCCACGATCGAGCAGATGGTCCAGGCCCACCGGGCCGGTTCGCTGCCGGGCGTCGCCGGCGACCTCGTGACGCAAGGCGCCACCACGTTGGTGCCGCTCAAGGAGATCGCGCGGCGCAGTGGGGTCGACTTGCCGCGAGTCCGGCGCGCTCTGCTGGCCGCAGGCATCCCGACGACGCCCGACAGCGAGGTGTCGGCGGATCTCGTGGGTCTCATGCAGGCCTTCGAGGCCGGCTCAGGGCTCATGGGCGACGAAGCCATCCTTGCTTTCACCCGGGTGCTCGGCGCGTCCGCGATGAACATCGCCGAGGCCGCGGTCGCGCTCTTCTGGGCGGAGTTCGGCCCCGGATCAGTGAGCGAGGGGCCTGACGAGTTGGCCCGGGCCCGGTTGTCGGAGGCCGCCACGAGAGCGTTTCTCGCCGTACCGGACGTCATGGCTCATGCAGTCATGGACCAATTCGAACGGGCCCAGCGACGCTCTCAGGCGGTCCGCGGCTGGTCCAGCCCCTCGCAGGGCGACGCAGTGGAGGGGCCGGGCGGCCCAACGGAGACCGTCGCGCTCGGCTTCGTCGACCTGGTCGGGTCCACCGCCTGGTCGCAGGCCCTGACCCTGCGGGACCAGAACTTGGCCCTGACGCGCTTCGAGTCGGCCGCGTGGTCGAGTGCGGTCCTTGCCGAGGGGCGTGTGATCAAGATGATCGGCGACGAGGTCTTCTTCTACGCGCCGTCAGTGGATGCGGCATGTCACATCGGGACCGAAGTGTGCCGGGCCGCGGCCGACGACGACGTGCTGCCCGCCGCCCGAGGGGCCGTCGGCTTCGGAGCGGTCACGCCTCGCGAGGGCGACTACTACGGACCCCTCGTCAATCTCCTCTCGCGCTTGGTGAAGGTGGGCGCACCCGGCGAGCTGGTGGCGACCGAGGCGGCGGTCGCTCTGCTCGCACGAAGACGACTGGTCGGTGCGCCCTCTGGAGCCGGTCGCCTTGCCCGGCATCGAGGCACCGGTACGGGCGTACGTCGTCGAACCGCGCGACTGAGGCGCGGCACGGTCAGGAGGTGACCCGCTTGACGACGAGGACAGCCCAGGAAGAGTTTGTCGGGCACTCAAATGCACCTGATTCCCTGCTTGTCCCTGCTCGATTCGATGGCGGCCGTCCGCTGGTATAAATGGCCGCCGCTCCCGACTTGGATTTGGACGCCGGACCCAGCCGAGGGATGTGGCCGAGGAGGGCGGCTGGGGCGCCACGCGAGCCATGCTTCAAGATGAAGGCAGGTCCGCACATTCGCCTCGAGAGATCGGGCGTCAGCGGTTGAGCGTCGCCGAGGAGCCGGATGGAGGTAGGCCGTGCCGAGCATTGGAGAGAACCTCGATTACTGGGAGGTGGAGTACGACTGGAACCAGGGCGGCGACGCCTGGTCGGGTCCTTGGGGAGATGCCTCGGCGCAGTGGTACGGGAGCATCCTCCCGAGGATTCGCCATTTCCTTCCCGCACCACGCATCCTCGAAATCGCCCCGGGCTTCGGACGATGGACCCAGTTCCTCCTGGACTATTGCGACGAACTGATCGGTGTCGACCTCGCGCCGAGATGCGTCGAGGCATGCCGGAGTCGCTTTGCAGATCACAAGAAGGCCACCTTCGACGTCAACGATGGTCAATCGCTTCGGATGGTGGCTGACTCCAGTATCGACTTCGCCTTCAGCTACGACTCGCTCGTGCACGTCGAGCGTGAGGCGCTCGCGGGCTACTTGTCCGAGCTGGCGCGGGTTCTCGAGCCTGAGGGGGTGGCCTTTCTCCATCACTCCAACTATGGGGCCTACCAGCGCTCGGCCCGTACGTTCGAGCCGTTGCAAGGGATCTTCGATCGCTTCCCACCGGCCGCACGGGCGGGTCTCATTCGAACCGGGACGTACCGGGGAAGTCACATGCGAGCAACGTCTGTCTCCGCCGCCGGGTTCGCAGAACAGTGTCACGAAGTCGGCCTGCACTGCGTCGCCCAAGAGCTTGTGAACTGGGAGGGCGGCGTGCTCCTTCTGGACTGTATCTCTGTCGTCGCGCGCCCTGGTTCGAGCTGGGATCGTCCCAACCAGGTGGTGAAGAACCGGCTGTTCCGGATGGGCGCTCGCGCCATCAGGCGATCCGACAGCGCCTACAAGCGATGAGGACCCTCTCGACGACGCGATGCGTTGTTTGGCCATTGCCCTGCTCTATCCGTAGTAGAGAGGGCGACTACTGGTTCTCGAAGACCGGTTCCGGCTTTCGGCCATCCGACGCCGCGAGCGTGAAGATGGCGGCCACTCCGTTCTGCCGCCGTGCCCCGACGGGAGGGCGAAGCAGTTGGCCCATGTTCTGAACTCGCATCTGCAGGCCGTGCCACTTCCTGACGTGTAGCAAGAGGCTCCGCAGTCGCTGGGCGGGCGCGTCGGTCAACGCGTAGGTGAGCTGGTACCGGCGCGGCTCATGCGTCGTCAGCGGCCAGGTCATCGAGAGAAGTTGGCGCAGGGCACGGCCACGCCAGCCATGCACCGGAAGCGGAAAGAGTTCCCGGGGCGCCTCCACGCCGGCTCGCCTGGCCATCTCGAGTGCTGCACCGACGACCGTAAGGCACCGTGCCTCCTCGGCGACAGCGCGTACACCACTCCAATCGATCGGCGTGCCACGCTCCGCTGCATCGCCGACGATCATCGCGAGGTCGGCTATCCATATGAGCCGCGTGAAGCCGTGGAAGGGCTTCCCTGCGTGCGCGGCCAGAGCGACGATCTCGTCAGCCGGCGAGAGTCCGAACGCCGGCGTGCCGGCACAGTCCATGGGCACTCGCCGCTCCCACAACGCCACCGGGTCGAGCGCGGTCACTGCCTCCGAGGCGGGCTCCAGCCCGAAGTGCACCTCGAGAAACAGGGATGGCACCTGGTCGTGGACCAAGACGGTGTCATAGTGCCCGGCACTTCCCGGCCTGACCACACGCCAACGGGCTCGGCGTAAGACCTCGAGGGCGTGCCCGTGATCGGCCGGCGGAAGCAAGAGGTCGATGTCCCCCATCGGACGTAGTCCGGGCTCCGGGTATCGATCCGCGACGGCTGGTCCCTTGAAGACCAATGGCATGAGCCCGGCGTCGCTCAGGGGCTGCACGGCCCGGGCAACTGCCGGCGGGATGAGGAGCAAAGCCTCCATTCGACGCGCGTTGGCCACAGCGCGGAGCGCCGTGCGCTCCGGGCCACATGCGTCGCGCACTCCCGCCGCACCGAGAGCGCGCCAGAGAAGCGGTTCGATCCCGTGCTCAGTAGCGGCTGCTGCGGCCAGGCCGGTGTCCGCCCCATCGATGAGAGCTCGTCGCACCGCCGCCGCGTCGGGATCGCGGCGGCACGACTCCCACAACAGCTTTGACGTCTGCGCCACTGCACCCGTTCGCGCATCGCGCATGTCGTCAATCATGCCAGTTGCGGCGGGCAAGCTCCCCGCACCACACTTCCGACCGGAGTGCCAACAGAACAAATTGCCAGCGGAGTGCAAAATGGTGGTGCTCGATCCGCCGTGACTGGTTTCCCTCGGCGACGACAAGGCCATTCTCTCTCCGAGGGGGCGACCAACTGGCGGTAATGTCTCGGCGTTCAATCGGATGGAACGAGAGGGAACTCTTGCCAGGTGGTCGGATGACGCTCCTCTCACTCACACCTCGTTGTGGACACGAGGGCCTCACTCGCAGAGGCGGATCGAGGAATGACCGAGGTTGAGGTCGTGGTCGTCGGTGCCGGCGCAGTAGGGATCAGCACCGCGTTCCATCTCGCACGAGAAGACATCGACGTCCTCGTCGTCGAAAAGGAGCCTGGCCCAGCGCTGCACCAGAGCGGGCGGAATTCCGGCGTGATTCACGCGGGATACAACTTGAAGCCCGGGTCGCTCAAGGCCCAATACTGCGTTCGGGGGAACCACGAATTGCGCCAGTACTGTGCACAGCGAGGCGTTCCCGTGCGGGAGGGCGGCATTCTGGTACTTGCACAGTCCGACCACGACATGGAAGTGCTTCGAGAGCTCGAATCACGTGGCCGGTCCAACGGGGTACGGGTGAGCCTGCTGCCAGCGGACGAGATCGAGGACGTCGAGCCTCACGCACGGGGGATCGGTGCGCTCCACGCGCTCGACGGTGCATCGTTCGATGCTCGCGCCTACGTCCACGCCCTCGCCGGAGACGCCGTTCGATCTGGAGCCAGGATCTTCTTCGACCATCGGGTTCGGTCGGTCATGGACACCGACCACGGCGTGGTCGTCAAGACCGATCGGGGCGACGTGGTCTCACGCGTCGTCGTCAACGCTGCGGGTCTGTATGCCGACGTCCTCGCCGATGGTCTCGCGACCGACATGCGAGTGATTCCCTTCAGGGGGTACTACGCCGAGCTGAAGCCCGACAGAACCGAACTGGTGCACAGCCACATCTACGCCACGCCGAACCTGTCGTTCCCGTTTCTCGGCGTGCACCTCTCGAGAAGGACCGATGGCCGGGTCATCGTAGGGCCCGGAGCGATGCTGGCTCTTGGTCGTGAGGCGTATTCATTCAACAGTCTGCACGGGGGGTTGTTGGGCCGCACCCTGGTCTGGCCGGGGTTCTACCGGATGGTCCGCACGCGGGACTTTCGGGACCTGCTTCGCAGGGAGGTCAAGAAGTCCCTATCCGTGCGGCAGATCGCCAAGGAGGCCATGGAGTTGGTCCCCGAGATCCAGAGCAGCGAGTTGGTCGGATCCTTCGCCGGCAATCGCGCCCAGCTGGTCGACCGACAGGGGAATCTGGTCGATGACATCGTCGTCCGGGAGACCGAGCACTCGGTGCACGTGCTGAATGCGGTGAGCCCGGGGCTGACCTGCTCACTTCCCTTCGGCCAGTCGCTGGCGAACACTGCGGCCAGCAAATTGTAGGAACGCCCTCGGAAACGCCCTGCTCGGGATCGGAGTGGCATAGTTGAAGGGTGGGCGGGGACAACTACTACGACATCTTGGGTGTCCGACCGGACGCGTCGCCTCAAGAGGTCAGAACCAAGTACCGCAGCCTGATCCGCAGGATCCATCCCGACCTGGACGGCCCCGTCGCGCTGTTCCGCCAGGTGCAAGAAGCGTACGAAGTGTTGTCGGACCCCGGCCGGCGTTCCGACTACGACCGTCGCCTCGCGGTACGGCGATCGGGCGCCGGGACTGCGGCCAACGGCTCACCTTTCCGTGCTGCGGATCCGCGGCGGTCCGCGACGGGCAGCGAATGGAGGAGACAGTACGCGCCACGAGAGCACTTCATCCCACAGAGGCGAGGGCCGGGCTTCCGCTCCTTCCCGTCGGAGAACCCGGCGGGCGCGGTCGCGCTGGCCGGCGCCATCTTGGTTGTTTTCGGTGCTGCGTTGGCCGATGTGGGATGGGTCTTCGTCGGTTTCGGATGTCTTGGCCTTGTGCTGGGTTTGTTGGCGGGGTTGGGGCGTTACGGCACTCGAACGCTCGAGGCGTTTCAACGCTCCGGCTCCGGCATGGCGGCCATCGACACGATGTCAAGCCGCGAGTTCGAGGCCCTTCTTGGAGAGCTCTTCGTGAGAAAGGGCTACCGGGTCGCCCGACTGGGCAGCCGTGGCGAGGGACGGGTGGGGGCGAATTTCCTTCTCGATCATTCGGGCGGCCCGACGGTGGTGCACGTCAAGCGCTGGAACGCGAGCGTCAACCATGAGGCGGTGCAGCAGGCTGCGGCCGCCATGGACCGATTCCACGCAACTGGGGCCTTGGTGGTGACGTTGTCGACCTACTCGCCGAGTGCGGTCACGTTCGCCAATTCCTGCGGGGTGACGCTCTGGAACCGGGCAACGCTTGCTGCAGAGCTGGCTGCGATACAACGCGAGCGGCAATCGACGGGCACCCGCCGGTTGGTCTCCGACCTGCGCTCGGGATCCCGCGTCTGTCTGGGCGTCTGGGTCAGTGCACTTGTCGTGTTCGGCGTGATGTCGAGGAGCGCCGTCCGAAGGAGGCCGACGACGAGGCGCTGAGAAGGGCCCGGACCGACCCGATCTTCAATGAAAATTGGGCCACAGCCCAAGCTCGATTTCTGGGAAACACATGCACAAGGCCTCGACGTCGGGCCGGTAGAGCTCGGCGAGCCTTCTCCTCGTCTCTTCGTCGAGCTTCGGTACGTCCGACGAGGGGTTTATCCTTTCTTGGAGCATCCGGGGCACAAAGGGATCCAATCCCAGGAACTCGTAGGTCCGCCGGATCTGGGCGACCGGATCGATGAGGCACCGTTCGTATTGCAGGACGAGGAACTGTTCGCGAGGGAAGTGACGGAGCCACCAGCACAACGGTTCGTGATAGAAGCCACGCGTCACTGCGTCCTTGTAGTCCGCGGGCGTCACACGTTCCGTGTCGCGACGCACATGTGCCAGCCCCGAAGCGATCCGCTCGACCGGGTCACGGAAGATGACCAGCAATTTCGCCTGCGGCGCTGCCCGGGACATCAGCTCGGGGACCCACGGCATGTTCAGGTAGTCGGGGGTCCACTCGCCGGTCAACGTTCCCCGAAGGCGGGGGAACCAGCCCTGATAGCGGTCCGAGTCCTCGGGAGCGAACCGCCGGATCGCAAAGCGGTCGAAGTAATGACGCTCCTTGTGGATGTCGGGTCGTGAGTACACGCCGGGGTGCGAACGGATGGCCTCGTACCACCAGGTCGTTCCCGCCTTCTGGGTCCCGATACCGACGAAGTCGGGCGGGGCGACGACCTCTCCGGGTTCGAGCCGCGGTGGTGTGTGGTCGAAGCCTTCTTCCCAGGGGGCGTACCGACCGAGCGCATGGAGCACGAACCTCCTCGCCGGCGGGGGCAACTTCGCGAAGACGTCGACCATGCTGCGACGCAGGGCGCCTCGCGGGCTCCCCCCCGTGGCGCTGCCGGACGAGAGGCTCACCGAAACCAGAGGCCAGTGGTTCGACCTGTCCGACGCCCGTCCTCGGAGACTCTGGGGGCGGGATCTTCGACGTGCGACGGTCGACGGCTCATTGACCGTCCTGAGTGTGAGTTACTCCGCTCGGGCTCACGCGGTGGGTGACGTCGCACATCGTCAACGTCTCCATCCCCTCGGTCCGTGTGAGCTCGTCAAAATCGTCGAGCACGTGATCGAGCAGGGACAGGTTCTCGCTTCGGTTGAGAGCGAAGTTGTGCGGGTGCCACCAAAGGTGGAAGATGCGCCCGGTCCGCGCCGCATGCCGCAAACCTGAGCGCAAGCGTGCCCGTCGGAGGGGCTCGAGGCGACGGCGACTGGCATCGTAGGGCCTCAGAAACGCACTGGCGGGCACGTCGCAGAGGCCGGATGGCTGAGCCACCTCGTTCCACGCGGTGGTGGGTGGCGGTGAGAGTCCCACGTACGTGTCGGCCAGCCTGGCGGCGCGGCGACGTACGTCGCCGCCACCGGCCGCCGGTCGGTGCGCCCAACTCCGCTGGTTCCCCCTGATGCAGCGGAAGCCGAGGTCGAGGACTGCCCCGGAGTACGAGGGGTTCCATTGATTTCGCGGCAGCACGAGACTGCTGACTTTCAGGCCCCGCGCGTGCGCCATAGCCTGCGCGGCGGCCAGGTCCGCCCGGAACGTTGCCTCGCTCTGTCCCTGCTCGAGGCAGTAGTAGTGCGAGAAGGTGTGCGAGCCCACCTCCTGGCCCGGGCTGGCGGCGATGAGGTCCACGAGTGTGCCGGCGAGGTGCTCCGGGTCGTGATCCTCGTCCGGCCCGACGGGTTCGCCATAAGGATCCAGCTCAGAACGCGCGTACACCGGCCGGATGGGCGGGAGATGCGGCGAGACCTCTTCCCATGTCGACGCGAAGAGGAAGCCCACGGTCGCCCATGTGGCGCGGATCCGGCGCTCGGCGAATACCGAGATCAAGTCGTGCACCGCCCGGCGCTCCTCGACCAAGGAGGCATAGTCCGGGTCCAGGCGGGACAAGTGGTCCCGCGTTCCCCAGTGAAGCTCGAAGTCGAGCGAGATGACGAGGGCGCCCGGCCGATCCGAATTGCTCACTGCCCCAACGCCCCTCGCTCCGTTGCCCCTGGCCGCAATCGAACCCTCGCAGTCCCGTCGGCGCGGGCCCGACGCCCTCCGGACGTGACGGCGTGGATGGTAGTCGAAAGGGGGACAATGACGGGCCCAGAGGGGCGAATGGCGTGGTGGTGTCACCGCACGCCGCTCGACCAGCGCCGACGGAGGTATCCCCACAGGGTGGGGTGGTAGCGGAGGTAGGAGCCCGGGGCGATGCTGTCGGCCTCCGGCTCGAGCGCCGTTCCCGACAACACGTGCTCCACCTGCGCGGCGAGCACCGGGAGACCGTGGACGAGATGCAGGTCGGGGTACGAGGCGATCGAGTCCTCGCCGGTGATCGTGAACGTCGTCTGGGCGAGGATCCCTCCGGTGTCGATGCCGGGGTCGACGAGGTGCACCGTCGTGCCCACCCATTCGGGGTGACCTTCCGCCAGTGCCCAATAGCCACCGTGCACTCCGCGGTAGCGGGGAGTGAGCCCTGCGTGAACGTTCAAGATGGGACAGCCCAGCGCTTGGAGCACCGGCGCCGCAATGACTCGCGTGCCGTGCACCACCACCACCGAGGGCCGCAGTGAAGCGAGGAGCGCAACGGTTCGGTCGTCGTTCACGGAGGAGACAGAGAAATCGGGATCTCGAGGATGCGAGTCGATCGAGGCCGCTCTTCGGATGTCAGCGCGACGGTGCCTGCTCGTGTGGCGAAGCACAGGCTGCGCCAAGGCAACGAACAGGACCTGTCCCGTGGCCTCCGCCCAGCCCACCCGCTTCGCCCGACGCCGTGCCATGCGAACCCGTGAGGGTGGAGACTCCACGATCAGCACGATCTTTCCAACGCGGCCCTCGAGGTAGTTGGCGACCACGCTGGTGCTCTCGTCGGGCCCGGCCAACAGCACGACGCGGCTCCCGATCCGCGTCAAGTCTTCGTCGTGCCCTACCCCCGGCGCCGGCTCAGGCTGCGTCAATACGCATCTCCTGGAACCACGTCACGGTCGCCCTGAGCCCTTCGTCCAACGGGGTCGGCCGGAAGCCCGGAAATAGCCGCCGGAGGTGAGTCAGGTCGGCCAGCGAATCACGGACGTCACCGAGGCGCGGTTCGAGGTGCTCCACCGGGACCGGGCGACCGAGGACCTTCTCGAGTGCCGAGATCAACTCCAACAGCGAAACACGGGAACCTGAGGCCAGGTTCACGGCTTCCGCCGCAACCACGCGGCGACGCAGCGCGTCCGACAGCACGGTCACGACGGTATCGACGAAGGTGAAATCACGCGTCTGCGTGCCGTCCCCATGCACGGGAAGCGGTTTGCCGGCCAGAGCGGCATCGATGAAGGTCGGAACGACGGCGGCGTACGCGTGCCCAGCGGATTGCAGCGGCCCGAAGACGTTGAAGAATCGGAAGACGAGAACGGAGAGTCCCAGCGAATGACCGTAAGAAAGCGCGTACGCTTCGGCAGCCAGCTTGCTGGCGGCGTAAGGGCTGACCGGCAACGGTGTCGATTCCTCGCGCTTTGGAAGTTCCGGGTTCGCGCCGTACACCGACGACGACGACGCCACGATGACCTGCTGCACGGCATGGCGCCGCGCTCCTTCGAGCACCATCATGGTTCCTGTGGCATTGGCTCGGTGGGTTGCCATGGGGTCCGCCAGCGAGCGAGGTACCGACGGTCGCGCGGCGAGATGAACCACGGCGTCGGCGTCGGCCATGACAACGTCGACGTCGTCATCGCTGAGTATGGAGCCTTCGTGGAAAGCCACGGGCACGTCTCTCAGGTTCTCCGGCGACCCGGTGGACAGGTCGTCGAGGACGACGACCTGCTCCACGAATGGTTGGCTACACAGGGTCTTGCACAGGTTCGCCCCGATGAACCCGGCTCCTCCGGTGACAAGGACCTTCACATTGACCAGTTTGACCAGTGCGTCACAGGGACTCGACGTCCCGATCCCGCATCCGGTTTCGGGTGTCGAGAACATAGCGAGCGCAGGAACGGATCATGTCGTAGTCGAATCCGTCATGGTCCGTCACCAAGATGACTGCGTCTGCCCGCTCCACCTCGTCTGGCGTGGGATCGACCATGGGCAACGTCGTTGCAGACGACGCCACATGCGGATCCGCGACGACGACGTCTGCGCCGAGGGATCTGAGCCGTTGTGCGATCACCACACCGGGGGATTCACGGATGTCACCCGTGTTCCGCTTGTAGGCCAGTCCGAGAAGCAGTATCCGTGCACCGTTCACCGGGCGGCTCTCCCGGTTGAGTGCCCTCGTAAGTCGGGACACGACGTAGTCGGGCATGCTCGCATTGATGTCGTTGGCGAGCTCGACGAAGCGAAATGGCTTTCCGAGGCTCCGCCGCACCTCCCACGACAGATAGCTCGGATCGATGGGGAGGCAGTGGCCACCTACCCCTGGTCCGGGGGTAAAACGGAGGTAGCCGAAGGGCTTCGACGAAGCTGCGTCGATGGCCTCCCAGATGTCGATCTCCATAGCGTCGGCGAACATGGCGAGCTCGTTCACCAGCGCGATGTTCACGTGGCGAAAGGTGTTCTCGAGCAGCTTCGTGAGTTCGGCTTCCCTCGTGCCTGAGACGGCGACGGTCTGGTGAACGAGGCGGTCGAAGAAGGCCTGCACTGCTCGAAGCGATCTCTCGTCCATGCCCGAAACGACCTTCGGGGTGTTGGAAAACGTCCACTCGGGATTGCCCGGATCGATTCTCTCGGGGCTGTAGCCGAGATGGAAGTCCGTCCCGGCGGCGAGGCCCGAACCCTCCTCCAAGAGCCCCGCCACCAGGTCATCGGTGGTGCCGGGATAGGTCGTCGACTCGAGGATCACGGTCGTTTCGCTCGTGAGGGTGTGGGCCAGCATGCGAGCCGCGTCAATGACATGGCTGAGATCGGGCACTCCGTCTCGGAGGGGGGTCGGAACGTCGATCACGGCGAACTCGTAGTCGCGGACCCGGCTCGGATCGTCCGTTGGCTCGTAGTGTCCCGTGCCCAGGGCCCACGCCACGGCCGCATCGGGCACGTCTTCAACGGGAGACTCTCCGGCGCTGAGTTTCTTGATCTTGGCCTCGTCTACGTCATAACCGACAACGTCGAAACCCACCTCGACGGCTCGCATTGCGACAGGGAGGCCCGCGTAGCCCTGGCCGACCACGACCAGCCGATCCGCCTTCGCCACTGACGACATCAGGTACCCGCCGGCTCGGGTCGATGCTCCGCTCCTTGATGGCGGTGTTGTTGGCTGTGAAGAGCCGCTGCCATCTCCTGTTTGGCCATCTCCTGCCTGCCGTTCCCGGGGACGTGGCCGCTCGCAAAACCCACCCCCTCGGCGTCCTCGCAGCCGGCAGACAGGAACAGAAGTTCCCGTACCCTCTCGTCATCTCCCCGATGAGTTGCCTCGGCCAACTGCCCGAGACACGAATCGAACCAGTCGATCGGAGGCATCACGGGCAGAAGGCGCGCGATCGAGGGATGCTCTGTGTCGTGAACCTCTTCGTCGGGTTCGCGCAAGTCCTCTTCGAGTTTCTCGCCGCGCCGCATCCCCGTCACCTTGACGTCGATGTCGACCCCAACCGCTCCGCCCGACAATTCGATCATTCGGCGGGCGAGCTCCATGATGCGGACGGGTTCACCCATCTCCAGCATGAAGATGTCGCGACCTCGGGAAAGCAACGACGCCTGGAGCACCAATTGGACAGCCTCTTGGACGCTCATGAAGAACCGCGTCATGCGAGGGTCGGTCACGGTGATGGGTCCACCGGATTCGATCTGCCTGGCGAAGGTCGGGATCACGCTGCCCCGGCTTCCCAACACGTTGCCGAACCTGACCGCGCTGTACGCTCCATCTCGCGGAGAGCGACTGAGCATCAGCCGTTCGGCGACCCGCTTGGACGCCCCCATGATGCTTGACGGCAAGACAGCCTTGTCCGAGGACACGAGCAGGAATCGTCCGACCCCGACCGCGCTCGACGCATCGAGCACGTTGAGGGTGCCGAACACGTTGGTCCTGGCCGCTTCGACCGGGTGGTCCTCCAGGACGGGCACATGCTTGTGCGCAGCGGCATGCAACACGACCTCGGGTCGGTAACGCTCGAAGACGCTCAAGAGGGCGTCGCGATCGTTGATGTCGATGAGTGCCTGGTGACAGGGTCCCTCGATCAGCGAGACCGTGTCGTGTAGATGTGTCTCGTCGTGATCGAGCAGGATGAGCAGTGAGGGTTCGAATCCTGCAACCTGCCGGCATATCTCGGAGCCGATAGAACCGCCGGCACCCGTGACGAGCACACGACGTCCCTCGAGCGACCGACGAACCCCGTCAAGGTCCGTTGCAACCGGTGTCCGGCCGAGAAGGTCCTCGATCCTGGGGGTACGCGCGCGCCGAATAGCGAACATGCCGGTGGGTCCGTTCACGACGTCGTGAATGGAGGGCAGCACCTTCATGGGGATGTCGGCCTTCTCGGCGCACCGGAGGACGTCTGCGATCGTCTCAGGGGAGGGTCTTGGGGTCGTCAACAGAACTTCCTGGAGCATGTATCGCGGCGTGGCGGCCGGGATGTCACTGATGCTGCCGACGATCGGCACGCCGACGAGGGTCTTGCCGTGCACCGTCGTGTCGTCGTCGAAGACCGCAACCGGAATCAATCCAGCACTGGGATAGCGGAGCATCTCTCGCACTGCCTGAGCGGCGGCGTCGTGGCTGCCCACGATCGCAAGGCGCAAACCGCTTCCTCTCGAGCCGCGCTGCCAGGCAAAGATACGCGAATGGAAGCGTATGAGGCTCATCCCGGCCGCGGCGGAGATGAGACCGAAGGCGACGACGCCAGGATGGAGAACGTCGTATCCGGCCAAGTGCACGATCGGGTACATGACCGCCAGGACCACCGCGATCGTGGCGGTCGAGAAGATCATTTGGCGCGCCTCCTCGAGTCCCGCATGCCGCCACATGCGTCCGTAGAGGCCGTACACCTCGTTGCTCACAAGGGTCACCACGACGACGATGAAGAGAAAGATGGCGTAGTGCCAGCCGTAGTTACTCGGGGCCACGTTCCGCCAATAGAAGACTTCGGCGGCGCTGTACGCCGCGATGACGCACACCGCGTCCAGCAGCATGAAGAGAAGGCGAGCTCGGACATGGCTCGCCTTGACAGCGATCTGCTCGGACAGCGTCGTCGTCCGACTCGACGGATCTAGATCCGTCCTCACCGACCGCGCGCGCTCGCCGTCGGCATTCGATCCCCTCATTGCACCTCCACCAACGCTCGGACCGACGCCGACGAGCGACGTCGTACCGAAAGGTGTCCCCGTTCCCCCATCTGTGCCGAAGCTCTTTCCCTCCCCGGTCCCCTGGAATGCCACCGCCCGGAGATTCGTGCCGCTCCCTCAGCAGGCGTCTTTCCGTACCGGATCGCTTTCGGGCTCGAACTCTCCCGTCAGGAGAATGTAGTCGGGAGAGATCGGCGCTGCACGGGCGAGAGGGCGAATGTCCGGGCGCGACCGGAGCGGGACCCGAAGAGCGCCAGGTGAGCACGTCCTCCGGCTTGGCGGCTTGCCGTGTCCCCGTTTCGTTGTGGGCTCGCCTGATTTTGTTGAGGAAACGTTGCGCCAACTACGTCCGATCGGCCCTATTCCAGCACGAACCCAAGTAGCACCATCGATGGGAGATCACCGGGACGGGGACGGCCAGGCCCGCGTCGTCTCCCCAGGTCCAGGCGATGCCGCCCCCCGCCAGCGGCCTGGTAGCTTTGACGCCTTAACGTTCTCGTTTCTCAGGCGGGCACACAGAACGGCGGGGAGTCGTGCGCAGGGACCTCGGGGGGAATTCATGGAGGAGCGCTACTGATGGAGCGGCGTGACTACTGGGACGCCTTGGTTCGGGGTTGGTGGCTCATCGCCATCTTCGGGCTCGTCGGCCTTGGAGTGGCCCTGTTGCTGCCCAAGGGCCACGAGAGCAGCTACTACGTGTCCCAATCCCGCTTCGGCTCCGCACCTCCGGCACCCCAGGGCACCAGCAACCTCCTGGGCGGAGCGATCACGCCCGACCAGATCATGTATTTCGCCGGCACGGACGCGGTCATGAGCTACGCCAGCCAGCTGTCCGGCCTCAACGAACCGCCCGCAGCCGTACGAAACCAGATCACCCTGATCGGTCCACCGACCCAGAACAGCGGCAATTCGGACGCGCCCACGAGCGGACAGGACGGGGTGATCGATGCCAAGGCCGTCGGGGCGACCCCCGCACAGGCCGTCTCATTGAACACGGCGCTCGACGAAGCCCTGGAACTCGAAGTGGCAATACGGGGAAACGACGCGCTCACCGGAGCGGAGAAACAGACCGAACAGACGCTGGCGCGCGTCGCATATGAGGAGGCTGTCAAGGCATTCCCACCCGGAGTCACGGAGCAGGCGCTCGCGGTCCAGGTGAATCTATTGCAACAATCGCTGGCCCAACTCGTCACCCAGTCGCCGCCCACCGGCTTCGACATGATCCAAACGCCGACCCTGGCGGGCGTCTCCAAGGTGACCACAGGCAAGACCGTCAACAACCGCAAACTGCGGATAGGGGCCGGACTGGGTATCGGGCTGCTTCTCGGAGCTCTCGCGGCAATCGGAGCTTGGCTGTTGGACCGACGCCTCAAGACGGCGAAGAGAGCTCAGACGGCCTTCGGCTATCCCGTCGTCGCCGAGATTCCCGACGACACGAGCGATGCCACCGAGCGGTACCGCATGCTCTGGCTGTCGGTCTTCCGGCAACCACTTCCTCTCCCACCCGCTGACCAAAGCGAGCGGCTCTACCAGGGCGAGAGCGCGGAGCTCGAGCCTCTGGCCGGCACGAGGGGACCACCGAAATGAGCGGGCCGCTGCCGCCCGGGGCCCGAAGCGTGGTCATGGTGACCTCACCGGGCCAGGAATCCAGCCTGGCGGACGTGGCCTTCAACCTGGCCACGGTCTGTGCCGAAGTCGGTCAGACTGTGGCCCTGGCCAGCACGGCCACTTTCGCCACTCCCGCCGAGGGCGACGAGGAGTCTCCCTCGTCGCCCCTGTGGTGGATGAACTGGCCTGCGTCCCAGGGGTCAGGCACGTCGGTGGAACAACGGCGAGGCAGATTACAGACCGACGAGGTGACCGCCGCCGACGTCGGACCATTGCTGGTTGAGACAGGCGTAGAAGGGGTCAGGCGGCTGGACCTGGGGGATTTCGTCAAGCATCCGGCACAGGTCGTGATCCGGGTACCTCAGGTCCTTGCCGCGCTCGGACAGGTTGTCGACGTTGTCATCCTCGAAGTCCCCGCGTACCTCACCGTGCACCACGGCGAGGGACTCACGCCCTCGGCCGACGCCATCCTGGTCGTGGGCGTGCGGAACAGCACGACGATGGACGATCTGCGCCGGACGAAATCGGCGCTCACGAGATTGGCGGCTCCCGTGGTCGGAGTTGTTCTGACCGGAGAGCATCAGAGCGCAGACTTCTGGGACGACGAGGAACAGGAGGACTCGTTCTCCGACGAACCTCTCGACGAAACCGCTCCGGTACCCCTCGTGAACGTCCTTGAGGGTCATCCAGATGAGAACGGGGCAACGGAGAACGGGGCCGGGGAGCACGACTCGGCCGATGCCGTCGCCGCCCGGCCGGATTCGCCGGAGGCCTGACCGGCCTGGCTGAAACGCGGTCCTGATGGCCACCGGACACCTCGTCGGATCAAACCCGCTCACGGCGATCATCGTCGCTGTCATCCTCTACGTACTCGGGATGATCGTCGTGCGGCGAGTGACCGAGTCGGAGGGTGGAGACCTCTGGTTGCGCAGGGCGTTGACGGTCTGCCTGATCCTGCACCTGGTGTCCGCCCCGCTCCAGATTTGGGTGGTCAACCACCTGTATGGGGGAGTGGCCGACTACAACCGCTACGACTCGCAGGGCGCCATCCTCGCTGGGGGGTTCCGGCACTTCGACTTCTCCCTCGCGCCGGCAGGTCTTGGCGGGATCGTGTCGAACGGAGCTGTCAGCATCGTCGCAGGCGTCGTGTTCACCCTTGTCGGGGCCAACCAAGCGGCCGGCTTCTTGGTCATGAGTTGGCTCGCCTTTATCGGGATCATCTTCTTCTACCGCGCCTTCACCGTGACCTTCAGTGGTAAAGGGAACCGTCGCTACGGATATCTGGTCTTCTTTCTCCCTTCCTTGGTCTTCTGGACGTCTGACATCAGCAAGGAGGCCATGATGACCTTCTTGCTCGGGATCGCCGCCTACGGATGTGCGCGGATCCTGGCGGCCCAGGCCACGATCGGCTGCTGGCTCCTCATTCTCGTGGCCGCAGTCGGAGCGGCCTTTATCCGACCAAACGAGATGCTGTTGGAGATAGGCGGATTCACGGTCGCCATGCTCTTCCGGCCCATGGGCTCGAACAGCAAGTACAAAGCCGGTCGACGTACCTCGTCCATGGTGTTCATGGGTATCGCGACCGGAGTGGCGATCTTCGTAACGTTGCATTTCCTGCCGGGACTGCACGGATCGGTCAATCTGAACCAGATCTCCAAGAACAACTCGGGAACGGGAGCAGGATTCGGAAGCAGCGGAGTCAGCTATTCCTCCAATCCGCTTCTGTACCCGAAGGACGTGTACACCGTCCTGTTCGATCCCCTGCCCTTCAACGCGCACGGCGGTGGTCAGCTGTTCGAGGCCGCAGAGAACACGATCGTGCTGATTGTCCTGCTGAAGTCGCTGCGCAACCTCCGCATCTTTCCGCGGGCGTGCTTCGCACGGCCCTACCTGCTCATGTGCGCCGTCTACGTGGCCGCCTTCTGCTACGCGTTCGCGGCGCTGGGCAACCTCGGCCTCATCACCCGAGAGGCGACGTTGAATCTGCCGTTCTTGCTCGTCCTGCTCTGCATTCCACGAGGCCCACGCGGGCAACCGCCACGCTACGTCTGGGAGCTACGACGACGCGAGCGCGCGGCTCGTCTCAGGGCGGCGGAGGCCCGCGGCAGCGTCCCCGCAGGGCGAGCGGCCGGCTCCTGAAGCAGGAACGGTTCCATGGCGGCCTGCCACCGTCGGGCCATGAGATCGAGGCTGAATTCCGAGGCACACCGCGTCCGGGCGGCGGCCCCCAGCGCCGACCGCTCGTCCCCGTCATCGAGCAAGCGGCCGACGGCCTCCACCATCGCCGGCGTGGAGTCGTCGACCAGGAGGCCCGTCACACCGTCGACGATGACTTCCGCGGCACCGGGCACCCGGGTCGAGACACTGGCGAGGCTGCTAAGGCCCGCCTCGATCAGGACGCCGGGCATGCCCTCACCGGCGGGAAGGCTCGTGAAGAGGAACACGTCTGCCCCACGAAGCAACTCGGGGACATCGGAGCGGGCGCCCAGGACCTCGACGGCCTCGGCCTCGGCATCGGGAGCCAGGGTGGCGGCGAGGGGCCCGTCTCCCGCCATGACCGCCCGGAAGGGCCGATCACTGGCTCGCAAGTGGTGTACGACCTCGACGAAGCGATCCGGCCGCTTCTGGGACGTGAGCGCCGCCACGAAGATGAGGGTGGGTGGGCCCGCCATCGGCTCGTGACGGGGGTGGTAGAGCGTCGGATCTCGCCCGTTGGGAATCTCCACGACGCGTTCGGGACGCGCCCCGAAGCGCTCCGTGCACTCCTCAGCCACCTCGTGGCCGACCGCCACGGCCAGACTGGCCACCGCGATCATCCGCTTCCACATCCAGACGCGGGGATTTGCCGCCGGCCCCGCATAGGTCCCGATCACGCAGTAGACCAACGGCGTCCCGGAGCCGATCACCGCGGGGACCGCATATTTCATGGCATCCCCGCCGTGTGCCACGACGGCCGCCGGGTGCATCCGGCGAAGGGTCTTCCGCAACTGCAGCGCCAGGCGAGGATCGAAACCTTGGGCGGACCGCCCCCGCCTCGAGGTGTGGGCCAGCGAAGAGTCCGTCTCCACCTCCGGTGGACCGTCGAAGAGCGCCAGCAGGTGGTGCCGCGGGGGCCCGAGCTGATTGAGCCGGTCGACCAGGATCCGAGCCGCGCGCTGCGCGCCGCGACCGCGTGGGGACGGGATGACGTGCACCACACCACCGTCCTCGGCGAACCGCGGTGTCATGTCCGTTCGTCCTCCGTGGTCCAGGCCGGCAGCAACCGCACCGTAGCAGCGAGCCGAAACCTGCCGCGACCGAAGGAACGACGGCTCCGCTACCATGCCCGGCCCAGGGGGCAGGCAGCGGCGCCAGTGGGGCGGTCTTCACGCCAGTGCACCCGCTTGAATATGCACACGCCGATGGTCGCTCTCCCATACCCATGGCCCGCCGACAGCAGTTCGCGTCTGCGTCTGCTGGCCCACGCCCGGTCGGCCAGCCACGCCGGTATGCGTCGTCGCCCCCGTTCATGAGAACCCTCGTCGTCGCGCACAACGTGCCTTGGCCGCCCCGCGGTGGCGGACTGCTCCGTCTGGCCAACGTCGTGGAGTCGATGGCCCGGGTCAGCGAGCTCGACCTGTTCATCCTGCACGAGACGACGCGATCGACCGTCTCCGTGCCCGATGACGTTCCCGTCGCCCGTGCGACCGGGGTGCAGTTTCCCCGGTCGTCGTCTCAGCTCCGGTGGCGTCTGGAGTGGGCGTTCCGGCGCGGGATCCCTCTGGAAGTGGTGATGGCCCGACCCGATCCGGCGCCCCGAAGGGCCCTCGCGCGGTGGGCTCAGGGGCCCTATGACGTGGTGTGGTTCTCCACACCCGCAAACTACGAATGGACTGGACGCCCACGCCTCGGGCCGACGGTGGTCGACTTGATGGACCTGGAGGACGTCAAGGCGGAGGTGCGCTCGCAGCTCCTTGTCGATCACGTCCGTGCCGAGCGGGGTTGGGCCTCGCTGCACGCCCGGCTGGCGTGGTACCAGGCTCGCAAGAATCGCCGCGATTGGCATTCCTTCCAGCTCTCCGTGGCGTCGCGGGTTGAGCGGGTCGTCGTGCCGAGCGAGCTCGATGCCGTCCGTTCGTCCTTTCGCAACGTGGCGGTCGTTCCCAACACCTATCCACGGCCGGGACACCCGGCCGGCCATCCCTCTGCCGAGCGGCCGCCCGTCGTGTTGCTCCAGGGAAGTCTCGGATATCCGCCCAATATCGACGCCGCCCACTGGTTGGCAACGGTCATCGCACCCAAGATCCGCGTGCAGATCCCAGGGCTTGAAGTCAGACTGGTCGGCCGCCCTGCGACGAGCGTGCTCAAGCTCGATGAGCCGGGCGTCGTGACGGTCGTGGGGGAGGTCCCGTCGATGAACACGGAGCTGGCCAAGGCATCCGTCGCCGCGGTGCCGATTCGGTACGGCGGTGGGACCCGCGTGAAGATCCTCGAGTCATTCGCCCACCGTGTCCCGGTGGTGTCGACCACGCTCGGCGCAGAAGGACTCGACGTCGAAGACGGCGTACACCTGCTTCTCGCGGACGATCCCGAAGCGTTCGCAGCGGCGACCGTGCGCCTCGTTGGAGACGCCGCCCTGCGCACCCGGATCGCCGACGAGGCCGAGCGGCTCTACTTCCGTCGCTACGACGGTCGTGCCGCCGGCGAGGATGTGCGGCGCCTCCTGGAGGACCTGTCGGTGTCGAGAACTCGCTCGTAGGCGCGCAGGGTCTTGGCGACCACCGCACGGTCGTCAAATTCGGCCTCGGCCTTGCGCCTTCCTTCGGCTCCCATCCGGTGGCGCAGTTCCGCGTCCTCCGCAAGATCTTCGATGGCAGCCGCGAGGCGCGGCGCATCCCCGAGTGGCACCAGCAGACCGGAGACTCCAGGCGAGACGACCTCACGGCACCCACGAATGTCCGTGGCGATGACGGGAAGCCCACTGGCGGCCGCCTCCATGGCCGAACGTGGGAAGCCCTCGCGGTGTGACGGCAGCACGAACACGTCGAACGCGTGGTACACCTCGTCCATCCTCTCTCTGTTTCCCGCGAATTCGATCCGGCCCCGAAGGCTCGCGTCCTCTCGTTCCTCGCGTCCGATCGCGTCCGCCTTGTCGCTGTCCGCACCCCCGACGATCACGAAGAGGACGTTTGCACACCGGTCCCGAAGCAGCTCGGCCGCTGCAAACAACTCCCGGAACCCCTTCTGCCAGACGAGGCGCGCCACCGTGCCGACAACCACGACGTCACCGCCTACACCAAGGTCCGCGCGCGCGCGTTGGCGTTGCTTCGCTGTCGCGGCCGGACGAAACCGTTCGAGGTCGATGCCATTTCCCAGCAAGACGAGCTTCTCCTTGGGTACGCCGAGGCGCTCGAGCAGCGCGAAGTCTTCCGCGTTCTGGATCAGCTCGGCTCCGGAGCAGAAAGACGCCAACCGTTCGAGCGAGTACACGACCCAACGTGTGATCGCGCGGTCCTCCGGGGTGGCGTAGAGCCCGTGTACCGTGTTGACCACCCCGGCGACCCCGGTGGTCCGAGCGGCGAGCCTGCCGTACAGACCCGGCTTCGGGTTGTGGGTGTGCACGATGTCAGGTCGGAGGCGCCGTAAGAGCCGTCGCAGCTCGATGAAGGCCAGGACGTCCTGACCGGGTGCAGCCGAGCGAGTGGCGTGTTGCAGCGGCACGTGCCGGATGCCCCAGGATTCGAGTTGCGCCACGTAGGGACCGGGGGCGGAGACGCCGATGACCTCCATCCCCACGTCGGCGAACGCCCTGAGCTGTTGACCGAGGAGCAGAACCAGGCTCATGTCGACCGTGGTGACATGGACCAACCTCTTGCCGCGGAGTGCGCTCAACGTCCGCCGGCCACCTGCAGATAGATGTCCCCCACGACGCGGTTGGCCGCCGAGATGTCGAACCGGGAGCTCGTGAGTCGAGCCTGATGGCCAAGCCGCTCGCGCATCTCGGGGTCCGAGGCCAAGCGCCCCATGGCCTCCGCCAGCAGCTTGGCGTCGCCGGGCGGCACCAGAAGCGCATCCACCGCGTCATCGAGCACCTGCGGCACACCTCCGATGGCGGAGGCGACGATCGGCAGGCCGACGCTGGTGGCTTCCATGAGCGCCACCGGCAGGCCCTCTTGGCGGGACGCGAGCACGAACGCGTCCGCCCCCGCCAGGAGCTCGAGAACGTCCTCTCGCTGACCGAGGAATTGGAAGTGATCGCCGAGGGCCAGGTCGCCGTGTCTCGCGTGGAGAACATCGCTCAAGGGGCCGCGTCCCACCGCGGCGATGCGGATGGGGAGGCCACGGTCGCCGATGATCCGAGCCGCCTCGAGCAGCACGTCGTAGCCCTTTTCGGGCCTGAGGTTGGCGACAGTCAGGAACAGCACCTCGTCGTCGGCCACTCCGAGCTCGGCCCGCGCCCGTGCTCTCATCTCCTCCCGGCGGGCGACCAGGCCGTCCGACCTCGACAGATCGACCCCGTGGAGCACCGTCGTGGTCCGGCGCCGCAACGAGACCGGGAGCGCGTCGTAGGAGGCCTGCGAGACCGCGATCAAGCGTTCGTCGCTCGACATCGACGCACGGAGCAGGACCCGATTCGCGAGTCTGGCCCGGTCCCACAAGCTGTGCTCCGTGTAGACGACGGCAGGCCTCTTGGAGCGAGGCAGCGAGGATACGACGAACTGCCCCAGTGCGGCAGCATACGGAAGGTGGAAGTGGACCACCTCGTAGCGCCGCGTGGCGAGCAACCTCCGGAAGGCGAGCATCCAGCGCAGGTCGGCGTTGTTGGCGGCTCCGAGGGAATGAACCGGTGTTCCGCCCGAGACGATCGCCGGTACCAATGCGTCCTGCTCCCGCAGCACATACGCTACCTCATAGTCAAATCGTTGTGGATCGGCCGCCGCCACGGTGTCCACCAAGAGGCGCTCGGCACCCCCGTACCCGAGGCACTTTATGACCAGGAGGACCTTCAACGGCTCAGCCGGTGGCCGCCCTGACCCCTCCTCCACACCCACCGTCAGATCGTACCGATGGGAACCGTTCGCTGGTGTGCGCGATACTGGTCGTTCTTCGATGTGGGGAGCGAACGGAGGCCTGCGGCCGCGGGCGGAGAGGTTGTGCATTCGATGAGTGTGTCGACCCCCTGGGAGGGGGGGGCTCGTGACACGGGCGAGGACCTTGTCGTGGAAGGTGTCCAGATACCATCCGAGCCGCCGAACCATACGATCTACCGCCACCAGGCCCGATTCCGGACATCCCTCAAGAGCTTGTGGGCGAGCCGGGACATCATCTTCACTCTGGCCGAGCGCGACATCCGGGCACAGTACAAGCAGGCCACATTGGGCCTCCTCTGGGCCCTCATCTTCCCGCTCGCGATGCTCGGCATCTTCACGATCATTTTCTCGAGGACGGCGAGCCAGGGGATCCCGGGGATTCCCTACCCGATCTTCGCCTACGTCGGGATCTTGTGCTGGACCTTCTTCTCGGGAGCGCTCGGCACGGGTGGCACCTCGTTGCTCACCAACAACGCACTGATGAGCAAGACGCAGTTTCCACGCGAGTGCTTTCCGCTCGAAAGCGTATTGGTCACCGCCGTCAACTCGGTGCTCGCGTGGATCCCCCTCGTCCTCCTCTTCCTGATCTTTGGCTTCGCTCCGAAGCCCACCTCGGTGTGGCTGCCCTTGCTCATCCTGATCGAACTGGGATTCACCATCGGTCTGACTGTCGGCGTGTCCGCTCTGATCATCCAGATGCGCGACCTCGCTCAAGTGCTGCCGATCGTCATCATGCTGGGGCTCTTCGCCACTCCGGTCATCTGGCAATTCAAGCGCGTGCCCGCCAAATGGCAGTACGTGTACGGGTTCGTCAGCCCGATCGGACCCGTGATCGACGATGTCCGCCGCACGATGTTGCTCGGGCTCAATCCAGCGTGGGGGCCATTGTGTGCTGCCATCGCGGGCACCATCTTCTATCTGGTCTTCGGATACCGGATCTTCAAGCAATTAGAGGTGAACTTTGCCGACATTGCCTAACGGTTCCATCCGAGTGGAGCACGTGTGGAAGAAGTTCCGCGCGGACCGGACCGCTCCGCTTTTCTACGACCAGTTGATCCGTATGAGGAAGTCCCTGACGGGCAGGAAGAGGGACTACCGCTGGGTCCTGAAGGACGTCAGTCTCGAGGTGGAGCCAGGCGGGACGATGGGGCTTATCGGTATCAACGGCTCGGGCAAGACGACGCTGCTCAAGGTCATCAGCAGGGTCACCTACCAGTCTGCCGGGATTTGCGAGGTCGAGGGCCGAATGGGGGCGTTGCTCAGCGTCACGAGCGGCATCCATCCCGACCTGACCGGCCGCGAGAACATATTCCTGTATGGCGCGGTCCTGGGGATGCGACGCAAGATCACGGCCGAGCGTTTCGATGAGATCGTCGAGTTCGCGGGTTTGGCCGATGCGATCGACCGACAAGTGAAGTTCTTCTCCATGGGGATGCAAATGAGGCTTGGTTTCACGGTTGCCGCATTCTTGGAGCCCGACATCCTTCTCGTCGACGAGGTGCTCTCCGTCGGTGACGCGAACTTCCAGCAGAAGTGCATCCAGAGGATCGAAGAGGTCGTCCGGCAGGGCACCACACTCATTTACGTGTCCCACGACCTCACCTCCGTCGAGGCGACTTGCAAAAATGCCATCTGGTTGGCCGACTCCGTCGTGCGTGCAGCCGGTCCCACACGGGAGGTCGCCAAGCTCTACCGCGCGTCAGTCCAAGAGGACGCATCCGTCGCCACGTCGACTGACAGCGTGGTCCAGCTGTTGAAGGCCTCGATCACCGGTCCCGACGGAGGGCCCGTGCTCTCCTTGGAGGACGCCGAGGTGCGCTTGGCGCTCCGGTCCCCCGAATCCGTCGAGGCCGACCTTTACATCGGGGTGTCACTCGGGACGGCCTTTCCCATGTTCATCGCGAAGCACCACGGATTGTTCCCTGCCGGCGACTTCGAGGTCACGTGCTCACTGCACGACATCCCGCTCCCCAAGGGTCATTACTCGGTGTGGACGGCGATGACGAGTTTCGGTAAATGGGCCGAGACCCCGTTGCTTCCATGGAAGCCGGCGGTGTCCTTCGATGCGTTCGGGCCGGAGATCCTCACCCCGCCCGAAGGGGTCATCGTGGCAGCCCCGCTGTATGTGGGGACGAGCTGGGACGTCGACTGAAGAACGGAGCGGTCACCCGGAGGACCCCCTCGGTGGATCACGGAAAGAACGCGCGCTGCGTCACCGAGCCGGACAGCCTTCCCGCGCGGATGGCAAGGGTTCGGAGCCATTGTCGGCGAACCTGACGCTCGAAGAGTCGCGGCACGTTGACGAGCAACCACAACCACGCCTTGATGGCCCCGCGCACGTCGCGGTGCATGCCGGTCGCTCGGTAATGACGGTACAGGATCGCGCCGCATCTGCCGTAGGACCAAGCCTTGCGCGCGATCGAGCGTTCATCCACTGGTTCACGTTTTCGAACCACGGCCCCGTCCGCCACGGAGAAGCGGTACCCCGAGAGCTGCAGGCGCCAGCAGAGGTCGATGTCTTCGCCCACCAGGAAGCTCTCCCGGAAGCCGGACACCGCCTGGAACGCTTCCCGGTGGACGGCCAGGTTGGCGCCCAGTCCGAAGGGGAGGAATCCCAACTGCACGGTGGCCGCAGGCGCGGGCTCACGGCCGGAACCATCGGGCGAACCGAAGTCGTAGACACCCGCCACGACGTCATGGTCGGCCAGTGCGGCCACCATGCGCGCAAGCCAGTCGGGTCGCACGACGTCGTCGGCGTCGCAGAACACCAACAGCGAGCCATGGGACGATCTGACCCCGGCATTCCGGGCCGCTCCCGGGCCCAGCGGGTGCGCCGCATCGATCAGTCGGATTCGCGGGATCCGTTGGGACCATCGCTCGACGCAGGTGCGTGTACTGTCTTGCGACCCGTTGTCGGCGACCACGACTTCCCACTCGGAGGAGAGCACCTGGCCGGCGACAGCGCACAGTTGCTCGTCCAACCACGGCATGCCGTTGCGGACTGCAATGACCACACTGACCAATGGGCCCAGGGCCGCGCCCTGCGCGTCGACGTCGTTCAGATCCCCCACGGTCGTTGTTAGCCTACAGAAGTGGGGGTGCTCGAGTGACGAAGCAGCCGGCTCAGGTGAGCCTGTCCGGCTCGCCGATGCATCCTGTCCCGCCAACCGTCGCCGCGGTGGTGCTGACGCACCGTAGGCCTCGACTGGCCACCACAGTGGTGCGCTCGCTCGTCGATCAGGAAGGGCTTGCACCCGAGCGGGTGGTCGTGGTTGTCAATGGTTCGGGAGGGTTGGAAGACCCCGAACTCGAAGAGCGGGTGCGAATGATCCGACTCGGGCGCAACCTCGGTCCGGCGGGCGGTTTCGCCACCGGGATTGAGGCAGCTTTCGACGATCCTTTGACCCGATGGGTCTACCTCTGTGAGGACGATGTCGGGTTGTACTCCCTGCCGTGCCCCCGGTTGGCAGACGTGGTGCGCCGGGCGGAGTGTCTCGTTGCCGCCGACGGGACGCGCATCGGTGCTGTCGTCGCCTTCGGGCGTCGATTCGTTGGTCGCGGAGTCCACACCCTGAACCACGTCCCTCCGGAAGGAACCTCCTACGAACTGGAGCGCGTCGACGTGGCGAGCTGGGGAGCGACGCTGTTGGCACGACAGGTGTTCGACGCGGGGGTCCAGCCCGACCCGGAATGGTTCTTCGGCCTGGAGGACTTCGACTTCTACTGCCGGGTCCGCGAAAGGGGGTTCGAAGTACTGGTGGATGCCGTCTCGGCCCGGGCGGTGGCGCGGGAGCAGACGTCGTTCGGGCGGGCCGGCACACAGGAGTCAGACCGTCCGACGAACGAACACGAGGTCTGGCGGCAGTACTACCACTTTCGCAATTCCATAGAAATGGTGCGGCGGCACGGAAACCCCTCGTGGTATCCGTGGCAATTGGCCTATGCGGCCCGGCATCTCCAATCGGCGAGCGGGCGGGAGGAGCGCCTCGCCATCGTACGTGGCCTTTGGGACGGCGCCCGGGGCCGCCGGGGTGAGCATCCGTCCTATGGCAGGTCTGTCGGCGAATGGTCGGACGACGACGGCCGGTGACGCTCTGCGCCGCACCACCCCGAGCTCTGCGCCAGAGGGGGAATAGGCACCGTATGGCCTGCTTCGGGTCGTCCTCGGACGCGAACTGAACAGTCCATGTGTGGAATCGCAGGGATCCTGGATGCCAGCGCGGCGACCCCGGCCGAACGCCTCGCTGCGCTCGCCTCGGACATGGCCGACACGCTCGCACATCGTGGTCCGGATGACAGTGGGCTGTGGTTGGACCCCGAATGCGGTGTCGCGTTCGGCCATCGGCGATTGGCCGTGATCGACCCTGGACCAAATGGAGCGCAGCCGATGATCTCGCACGACGGCCGGTGGGTCATGACTTACAACGGCGAGATCTACAACCATCGGATCCTCAGGCGCCGGCTGGAGCAGGAGGGCGTCGCGTTTCGTGGCGACTCCGATACGGAGGTCCTCCTCGAGGCGATCGCGCGGTGGGGATTGGAGCGAGCGCTCGACGCGTGCGAGGGCATGTTCGCCCTCGCGCTCTGGGACAGGCGCTCCCGCGAGCTGCATCTCGTGCGCGACCGTTTTGGTGAGAAGCCCCTTTACTTCGCGCTGGTGCGGGGGTTTTTTGCCTTCGGATCGGAGCTCAAGGCCTTGTGCGCGCTTCCCGGTTTCGAGAGGGACGTCGACCGATCCGCCGTGACGGAGTATCTCCGGGGCAACTGCATTCCGGCACCCCGCACGATCTGGCGCAACGTGCGGAAATTGCTGCCCGGGCACCTGGTGACGTACCGAACAAGAAGCGTGGACGGTGGGATCCCCGAACAGCGCGCCTACTGGTCGATGGCGCAAGCCGTCACCGCCGCACGCTGCCATCCTCTCGTCCTGCCGGCCGAGGAGCTGGCCGATCGGCTCGAAGACGTGCTCTCGGGCGCCGTGGCGGCCCGAATGGTCGCTGACGTCCCGGTCGGTGCGTTCCTGTCCGGTGGGATCGATTCGACAACCATCGTGGCACTCATGCAGCGACACGCGTCCCGCCCGGTGAGAACGTTCACTGTCGGCTTCGAGGATCCAATGTTCGACGAGTCGACGGAGGCACTCCGCGTCGCCCAGCATCTGGGGACGGACCACACCGCGGTGCACGTCGAGGACGCCGAGGCAGCCCGCGCCATCGAAGTCCTCCCCGACGTCTGGGACGAACCGTTTTCCGACGTATCGCAGATCCCCACGTATTTGGTGAGTCGAGTGGCTCGGCGGGGTGTGACCGTGTCGTTGTCGGGAGACGGAGGAGACGAGCTGTTCGCCGGCTACAACCGGCACGCGTGGCTGGAGCGGTTGTGGAGCTCCGTCGGCGTCTGGCCACCCCGGGTCCGGCGGGCGGCAGGCTCCGCGATCGGCGCTGTGCCGCCCGGGCTCGTCGAGAGGGCGGCCGGCGCGACGAGAGTCCTTCCCGTGAAGTGGCGCGTGAGGAATCCGTCCACCAAGGTGATCAAGCTCGGACGAGTTCTCGCCGCAGCGACCCCGGACGACGCCTACCGTGCGTTGACCACACACTGGGAGGACGCCCCCTCGCTCGTTGTCGGAGACAGCGAGGGCGAAGGTCCGGCCCCGTTCGAGGATGCGCCGTTCGTTGACTCGGGGTTCACCGAACAAATGTTGTGGTTCGATCTGGTCGGTTACCTCCCGAACGACATCCTCGTCAAGCTGGACCGCGCCGCAATGGCGGTCTCTTTGGAGACCCGGGTCCCCTTTTTGGACCGGCACGTTCTCGAGCTCGCGTGGAGCATTCCCCTCGAGATGAAACTCCACGATGGACAGACAAAGTGGTTGCTGCGACGAGTCCTGCAGCGCCATGTCCCGGTGGAGCTGGTCGAGCGCCCCAAGATGGGATTCGGATTTCCCATCGGCCAGTGGCTGCGCGGACCCCTGCGGGAATGGGCCGAGCACCTCCTCGACGAACGGCGGCTGCGTACCCAAGGCCTCCTGGCCCCCGATCCGGTCCGGCGGGCGTGGGCCGCCCACTGCTCCGGCAGGCGGGACCTGGGTTACGAGCTCTGGGACGTCCTGATGCTGCAGTCATGGATCGACCGGTGGCGCCCGTCCCTCGGATGAGCCCACGTGCAGGTGAACGTGCGCACTCGTGCCACTTCGTGCGAAGGCTAGTGTCATGAGCTTGACCACGCGGCCCGGTGTCGACCGTGCCGGTCCTCGACGAGGGCGGGTCGGTGAGCCTGGCCGGGAAGCGTTTGGGGGTGGCTGTGGCGAGACAGGGTGAGGCGCCGACCTGGACGCGCATCGTCGAGTACCTGCGCTGTCCTCGATGCGGTAAGCGGATGATGCCAGGCCGCGGCGAAGTCTCATGCCCCGAGGGACACCGGTTCTCAGAGCGGTTCGGCTATCTCGATTTCTCGGACGAGTCTCGAACGGAGGGAACGACGGCGCGAACGCTTTCGAGTTTCGGGTACGAGTGGACCACGTTCGACGACGTTCGCGAGGAGGACGAGTCGTTTGCCGCCATCTACTTCAAGGACGTCGATCTGCCCGGATGTGCCGGAGCGACCGGCCTCGACGCCGGATGTGGCAAAGGCCGTTTCACGAGGGTCCTCGGACGTCATCTGAAGACGGTCGTCGCTCTCGACGGCTCGGAAGCAGTGGAGGCGGCTGTCGAAAACCTCAAGGAGCTCGACAACGTGTGCGTGGTCCGGGCGGACCTGCGGCTGCCGTTGTTCGCCGAGGAGAGTTTCGACTTCGTCATGAGCCTGGGCGTGCTCCACCATCTCGACGACCCACGCGATGGGTTCATGCATCTCGTCAGCTACCTCGCTCCGGGCGGTCAGCTACTCGTGTACCTCTACAGTCGCCCGGAGACGCGCAACGTACGTGCGGCGGCACTCGCTGCTGCTTCGATCGTGCGCCGCGTGACGGTGCGTTTGCCGCATTCCCTACTCCGACTGCTGGCCGCGCCTATCGCGGCGTCGCTCTACGTCGGGATGGTCCTTCCAGGTCGGTTGGGGGATCGCATTCCGCGCCTGCCCGCCTTGCGTGAACTTCCGATGAACACTTACCGGGACAAGCCGTTCCGAAGCCTCGTTCTAGACACCTTCGATCGCCTCAGCGCACCTGTCGAGCATCGCTACACGTGGTCCGAGCTGGAGCCGTGGTTCGCCGATGCAGGCCTGGTCGTGGATGCAGCACGTGACGAAACCGGCTGGTTCATCCTGGCCCACCGCTCGTGAACACTGGGACCACGTGATGACATCACCCGCCGAGGTCGGCGTCGTCCGTGGCCAGGGCGTGCCGAATGATCCGAGGATTTCGGTCTGCGTTCTCGTGATGGAGAGCATCCAGCTTCTACTTGAGTGCCTCGCCGCGCTACGCCGGCCGCGCTCACGCGTCGAAGCCATGGAGATCGTGGTGGTCGCCAACGGGACCCCCGTCGATCAGCTCGGCTACTTGAAGACCTGTGACGACATCGTTCTGGTCGTCAACGAGTCCAACCTCGGCTTCGCATCGGGATGCAACCAGGCGGCTTCCGTGGCGCGGGCGCCGCTGCTGCTCTTCCTCAACGACGACAGTCTCGTTGAGGACGGCTGCATCGACGCTCTTATCCGCGCGGCCGCGAGCGACCCGTCCATCGGAGCCGTCGGGTCGCGCATTCTCTCGGTCGACGGCACGCTCCAAGAAGCTGGGTCGGTCATCTGGCGGGACGGCTCGGCGTCGCACGTCGGCAAAGGACGGCCTGGCGACTCCCGCCAGTACTTGGAACCTCGGTGGGTCGACTATGCATCGGCCAATGGGCTCCTGGTCGTCCGCTCCGCGTGGGACGAGGTCGGTGGGTTCGATGAGCGCTACTTTCCGGCGTACTTTGAGGACGTCGACCTCAGCCTTTCCCTGGCGGCCCGGGGGTACGGGACGAGATATGAGCCCAACGCGGCACTCGTCCATCAGGAGAGCCAGAGCACCTCGCCGGTGTTCAAGGAGTTTCTCTTGACGCGGAACCGCCTTCGTCTCGTGGAGAAGTGGGGCGAGGTGCTCGAAGAATTCGAACCGGAGCCCGCCAAGGACTCCGGGCCGGTCTTCGAGGCTGCCGTCGACCGCGCGGTCCGAGGTGCCCAGGCCATGCCACCAGCGCAGAGGTCAGCCTTGTCCGCGTGTTCCGCCGACCAACCCACTCATGGCCAATTCGATCCGCGGCGTGCGGCCGACGAGCTCCGGGCGTCGTACGTGGCCTATCTCGAGGAGCGAGTTGCGGTCGGAGACCGGCGGATCCGCACGCTGGAGACCTATCTGACGAAACTCTGGGGCGTCAGACTCCGACGCTGGGTGGCGGGCCATCTCAGCCGTCACCGGAGCGGGTCACGCCAGGCGATAGCCGCCGGACGAGACGCAACGAAGCCCGCGTCCAGCGCGCCGATTCAGGCTAAGAGCACATGAATTCACCCTTCCGCACCACCGTCTGTCTGCTTTGTTGCAGCCGCTACGCTCACGGCTCGAGACCGGGCAGCCGTCCCAACGATCGCAACAGCTACGGCCCTCCCCTTTGCTCGGTGAGGGACCCATTCCTTATTAATTAGGGACACAAATCCATATCAATTCATGGCCACGAATCCATCGATTGCCACAGTTCCACTCGTGCGCCCGAGACGCCCTTCGGGGTCGGGGAGCTCGCAGTACGGGCGGGGGTGCCTGCGCTCGCTCGCCGCTACAACTCGACCAGCCAGGCCATGAGACCCGACGCGAAGGAAGTAGACATTCCGGGCACCCCGCTGGCCCTGAGCGCCATTGTCCTCGCGTCGGGGAACGAGCACACGATTGTCAGATCTGTGGCTTCGCTGTTGGGACAGGACTGTGATGCGCCCTTCGAGGTCATCGTCGTCGTCACCTCGGATGGGGACAGCAGTGCCGAGGTGGTCCGGCAGAACTACCCTCAAATACGGCTGATCGAGTCGCCGTTCCGCCTGACGCCCGGCGGGATGCGGAACATGGGTATCGAGGCGGCGCGTGGCGAGATCGTGGCATTCCTCTACGGTGACTGCGTCGCGCGACCGGGCTGGGTGATCAACCAGGTCGAGGCGCACCGTGCCGGGCACGAGGCCGTGGCGAGCGCGGTAGCTCTGGCCGGCTCGAAGAACATGGCGGCCCGTGTGAACGCGTATCTTCACTACAGCGGCCGACTGGAGGGGACACCCCGGGGACCCCTCCGTGCACCGCGGTCGGACGGGCTCTCGTTCAGCCGGGAATTACTCAGCCGAGTCGGGCCGTTCGATGAGGCGCTCCGGACCGACGAGGACCCGATTGTGGCGAGGCGTCTGGTCACCACGGGGGTGGAGCCTTGGTTCGAGCCGTCCGTGTGCACCGAGGTCGCCTGCCCGTTGGGGCTGTCAGATTTGCTGCACGAGCAGGCTGCGCTGGGCCGCCTGCAGGCCCAGAGCGACGTCGTGTCGACTGCACCCGGATCGGTTCGGGTCGAGCTCGAGTCGCGTGCTCCCGGATTGGCTCTCGCTCTGCGGACGCTTCGGCACGGAATGGACCGCAGCCGCTCGCTGGCCATGAGCCTGGGCCGTCGTGCGCCCAACCGCCGGGATGTCGTCGCTGCGATGCCCTGGATCGCCGTCGGACTGGCGGCGAACACACTGGGCTGGGCAAGGGAACAACATGCGTACGCACGCACAGGGTCCTTCACGGAACTCGACGGCGCCGGGCCGACACGTGGACCCCTTCGCCGCCTGACGACCACAACCGGCGAGAAGACATTGATGCTCACCTTCGACGACGGACCTTCCGAGCACACGCTTGGCCTGCTCCGCGTGCTCGCCGAGCATGACGTGCCTGCCACCTTCTTCGTCCTCGGTGAGAGGGTGTCGGCCATGCCTGAAGTTGTCCGTGCCATCACCGAAGCGGGGCACGACCTCGCGAGCCACGGGTGGAGCCACACCGCCTTCACGGAGCTCGACGCGGAGACGCTCTCCTCCGAGGTCCACCGGAGCCAGGACAAGATTCGCGAGCTCTCCGGTTCCGATTGCCGCGACATCCGGCCGCCCTACGGGCGCTACAACGGCCACGTGGTTTCCTGGCTCGCCGATCAGGACTTCGTGACGTGGCTGTGGACGGCGGACGCGCGTGACTACGAGCCGGCGACAACCGTCGAACAGATCGTCCGAAATACTCTGCTCTCGTTGACGCCGGGAGGCATCGTGCTCATGCACGACGGCGGGGGCGACCGTTCGAAGACTGTGCACGCGCTCCCCCGGATCATCGAGGGCGCCCGGAAGCGAGGGTTTCGCTTCGTCGCCCTGCGCGACGTCCGAGAGCCCTTGCGAGCGATAGGCGAACGAAGCGCGTCGCGGTGACGAGCGCGGGAGCCGACGGGGTCGCCATCAGCGTGATCGTTGCCGTCAAGAACGGCCTGCCCTGGCTACACGAGCAGCTCCGGGCGCTCGAGTCCCAGCAGTGCTCTGCCCCGTGGGAGATCGTCGTGGCCGACAACGCGTCCACCGACGGAACATCGGCTGTGGTCCAGTCGTATGCGACTGAGGACAGGCGGCTGCGCCTCGTGGACGCCTCTTCGGTCAAAGGACCGGCGGCCACACGGAACCTCGGCGTGGGAGCGGCGCGCGGCGAGATTCTTGCGTTCTGCGACGCCGACGACGTCGTGCACCCGGGTTGGGTCGAGAGTTGGCTGCCCGCACTCGGTGAGGCCGACGTCGCGGCCGGCCGGAACGACACCTGGTCGCTCAACGGCGAGACGCCTCCTCGTCCCGCCGTCCCCAAGCCGCCGCCGCAGGCCCGTCAGTTCGGCTTCCTCGAGGCAGCAGGGAGCGGGAACATGGCGGTGCGACGTGACGCGTTCGAATCTGTTGGTGGGTTCGACGAGGAGCTTCTCGTCGGCGAGGACACAGACCTGTGTTGGCGTCTCCAGCTAGCAGGCCACAAGTTCACGATCGGGGAGGGGGTCATCTCACGGCGTGAGCGGAGCGGGACGGTCGCCTTGCTCAAGCGGTCGATCCAATACGGACGCTGCGGTCCCATCCTCTATCGGCGCTACCGCAGCAATGGGATGCGTGCCGATCCCCGCGCCGCTGCTCGAGCCTGGGTGTACGTGATCGTGGGCCTTCCGAGACTCATGGACCCGCGATTCCGTCAAAGCTGGGCTCGCATCGCCGGCTGGCGCATCGGACGTCTGGTCGAATCGTGCCGGTACTTCGTCTTCTTCCCGTAGGTGGAATCCTGCTCCTGGGGCCTCTGACCCGGCGTGTGACAGGCACACGATGCTGTCGGGCCCTCGCATCTAGATCGGCGCGACCGTCGCCGACCATGGCCGATTCCGCTCGAAAGAATCCACGATCCTCGTGCATTGGCCATGCAGGCTCTGGTCCTGTCGCACAACGCGCCTGCATCGCTACAACGTTGCCCGGACGCCCATCGGGTCGCAAACGAAAACCTCCCACGTCCATCCTGGTCATTGACAACGCGAGTGACACCTCCGTCGACTTGACGAACATCGAGTGCGGGATCACCTTGCGGATCGTTCATCTAGAGACGAATCTCGGCCCGGCAGGAGGGTGGGCGACCGGGCTTGAGAACTTCGAGGACGATCCGACGACTTTGCCGGGTTCCGGCGCAATTTCACTCGACTGATGGACATCTGCAAACTTTGCTCGTCATAGGAGCCGGCGTCCATGACGGAGTCCTTGGTCATCTCAATGTCCGTTATCCCGTTGTGCCGATGATCGAGCACGCTCAGCCTGACGGCGCAATGGCACGGCGTGAGAAGCGGGAGTCGCATGTACCGACCCGGCTCGAGCAGTGACCGTCCTCAGGGAGGCGCGCGTTCCCCCGGTCCGACGCGCCGATAACCGCACCGCCGAGGCGGCGAAGCCCCACGTATCGTCCGCTGTTCCGCCAGTGAGTGGACCAGCTTGCCTGCAACCGCCGATGCAGAGCTCCCGGCCGTACGGAGAGCGAGGTCGTGGACGACCGCAAGCTTGCGCGGCCGGTCTTGCCCGCTCCACGGCGCTCCAGGCGGCCTGAAGGGCCCCCAGAACCGCCTATGAGTGCCGGCCCGGCTGCGCGCGGTCGCGGTCAGTCGGGGTGAAGCGACGCGGCCAGCCGACGCAAAGGGCGGGTCACCCGCCAGCTTGTGGACTCTCGCATGCCCTCGAGCTCGTCTTCGAGTGCCTCGATACTGGTGTGCAGCCGGTCGATGCCGTCCCGGAGTCCCTCGACATACGACGTGGCACCCTGTGCCTCGTACCACAGCCGTCGAGCCGTTTGGCGGAGCTCGTCCCGCTGGCGAGACAGGATTGCCAGCTGGTGGCGGTCTCCGAGGATGGCTTCGGTCCAGAGCGACTCGGCTCCCTCGAGCGACGAGGAAAGCGGACGGTGGGGCCCCTCCAGACTTTCGAGGCGTCGGACGAGCTCCCGATGCTCCGGCAGCAGGACGTCCGCGTCCCCAGAGGCACGCTGGCGTTGGAGCGCCGGGGAGACACTCGCGGCCGCGCCGGCGAGATCCCAGGTCCGAGCGTGCTCGGAGAAATGAGGCAGGCTGCTCAACCATTTTGCGATCGCACCGAGTTGCGTCGGCGGATCCTCGACGATGTCCTCGTAGCGGATGACGAAGGTGTCGACCCCCGCCAAGCCCCCGAGCGCGCAGCGGTTGTACCGCTCCCACAGTGCCACTCCGTCGGCCAGATGGATCCGATCGTGTGCCTCCAGCGAACGGGCAACCGACAACGGCTGGCGCCAGATAAAGACCGCAGCGAAGGGACTCGGAAGATGTGCACGCCAGTAGGGAAGGAGGAGACACGAGCGCGGGTCCTTCCAGACGACGGGACCCGGGTTCGGGAACGCACGGCTGGCCGGCCCCGAGGGATCCTCTAGGCCGATGTCGAGGTCCTCGTCCTGCTCCGTGCCCGATGTGGGGTCGGGTGGTCGATCCCACGTCCCACCGAGCCGTTCGAGAAGCAGGTCACAGTAGAGCGCGAGGGCCCGACTTTCCCAGTGGTCGGGGTTGTCCGGCGACGGCTCCCAGCGATCCTCCTCAACGGGAACGGCGAGACCGAGGCTTCCGAGGGCTCCGGTGACCGCAGACGTGCCGCTCCGGTGCATGCCGACGACCAGCAACCAGGGTCCTGGAGGCATGCGTTGCGCCCCCGTGGCAGTGGCGCCGGACGTAAGGGGCACCTTCGCTTGCAGATTCACGCGATCCCGATCATCGAAGGAGGCCGTAGACACGCTTGAACGCGGCGGCGAGGCGCGGAGAACCGTAGATGACCTTGAGCAGGATCTGCTTTGACCAAGGGAGTCTCGGGCCCTCGGCCGCCCGGCGAGCGGCGGCTACCTCGCGGCGCTTGGCCTCGCTCACGAGGAGTCCGACTGATTCCAGATAGTCGGACACAGCAGCGGTCGCGTGGGGACCGATCGACGCTTCACCTGAACGCGTCGCTGGTGCGACTGCCTCTTCATAGGTGGTCGGCGCGAAGTCGACGACCTGTGGCATGAGCACCCAGACGAAATGGGCGACAGACCAATTCGGATTGAGCGCCTGCGCGCTCATTTGCAGTGCTCCGAGCAATTCTTCGGGGAGAGCGTCCCGGAGGCGTTCGTCGTAGTTCTCCGAGAAGAGCGCGTGCAGATCGTCACGCCCCTCGAGCCGCCAGCCCGACCGTTCGATCAGGCGTTGCAGGGACTCTTCGGTGAAGAAGCGGAGGTTCGATGCCCTCAGTGCACCAGATTCCTGTGTCTCGAATCGCCCTGCGAGCATCTGGAGCGCCACGTCCACATGGGCGATGTTGGGTGTTGCGACCACCAATGGCGGACAACCGTTGGCCCGTGACCAGATCGACAACGCGTCGAGGAGCTCTTGCGGTTCGGCCAGATGTTGGAGCACATCGACGAGGAGTATCGCTCCCACGTCCCTCGCGGTGTCCAGCACCGCTTTTGTCGACGCAACATCTGCGAACGTTCCCCGTATCACGTTGTGGCCCGGTAACCGGACCAGCCGCCGGGACGAGGTGCTCGCATCCGTGAGGTCGACGACCTGCTGGCCCACGGCGATCGGAAGCTCACCCAGGAGTGTGCCCACGTTCGCCTCCACCTCGCCTGCCAACGACGGGTTGCTCGAGGCGGAACGGTCTTCAGCCCGGCCTTCGACTCCTGGCTCACCGGATTCCGTCTGGTCGGGCGTTGCGGTGCCGTGCTGGCGTGCCGCAGGCATGAGAACCGAACGCGTCGCCTCCAGGAACGCTCGTCCATATCGCTGGTCAGGTTCCAGGTGGTTCCCCTCCGCCCACTCGTTCCAGGCAAGGATGAAGAGATAGTTCTCCTCGTCGCGCACGCCGACGAGTGCATCCGAGGTCGCCTTGAGCCAGCGTTCGTAGCGGTCGGGGGTTGCTCCGTGGTAGATGGTCGCTCCTCGATCCCGCCGGGCCGTGTTGTCCCAACCCACCATGACGGAAGGAAAGCGCTTCCACGGACTGTCGAGGAGCTTTATCGCCGATTCCGCCGCGGATTCGTAGTCGAGGATCCGGTGACCGCGCAGTGTCTCGAGCGGCGGATGCAATCGGTCGCCCAGGACCGGCATGAATCCCACGGACGCGTCGAGGCCGAAGGGCCCCGGGCCCCTTCCCCCGGGAGGAATGCCCCACGACTCCACCCAACACAGATACAGGTCAGGGAAACCCGCCTTCTGCACCTCGGTTCGCCAGATTTCGCTCGTGCGCGTCAGATGGGGAATCAACGTCGGTCGGTAGATGAGCATCAAAGGTCGGCCGTCGATGGTGATGTACCGGGGGTCCTTGAAGGCCCTGATGAGGTACCGGATGTGCTCCCGATCGTCCAGTTCGCTGAATTCCTGTCGCACCAGCACGTGGCCCGTCTGGGAGTCCCACCCGCGGGTCCATTCCTCGTTGGCCCAGCAAAGGGCAAAGGGAAAGTCCGGCTGGCCCGACGTCAGGACCTCTTCGAATGGCCGCTCGAGCAGGCGGCGACCCTTGAACCAGTAGTGGTAGTAGACGAAGCCGTGCACACCGTGTGTGCGAGCTAACTCCGCCTGCGCCTCTCTGGCCTCGGGCACCCGCAGATCGTAGAAACCGAGTTCGCCCGGCAGGTGCGGTTGATAGTGCCCCTCGAAGAGTGGAAGCGCCCGCGTGACGTTGTGCCACTCGGTGAATCCCTTGCCCCACCACTCGTCGTTCTCAGGGATCGGGTGGTATTGCGGAAGGTAGAAGGCCAAAGCCTTGGGCCCACCGGTCATTCTCGAATTCCCCCTGGTCTCCATCGAATAAGAATACGACACACTACGCCCGACTCCTTCGAGTCGACCCGCGCATCGGGGTCCGAACGATCTCAATGACACGGTCCTGGTCAAGCGAGGACAGCGCCGAGCCGCTCGGCAGACACAAGCCGAGATCGAAAACTCGTTCGCAACGTCCGGGTCCAATGAACGTGGATTCGGAGAAGGCCGGCTGGAGATGTAGTGGTTTCCAGGTCGGACGTGATTCGATGTCCTCGGCCTCGAGGGCGAGGCGGACACGCTCGCGGTCGGTCCCCGCATCGCTTGGATCGATGAGGATGCACGTCAGCCAGTAGTTGGGCGTTCCGGCCGGCTCGTGTGGCATGAACGAGACGCCGGGCCCGTCGGCAAGACCGGCGACGTAGGCGTCGTGGATCTTCTTCCTTCGTGCGATACGCCAATCCAAGCCACGCAACTGTGCCCTCCCGACTGCGGCCAGCAGGTTCGAGAGCCGGTAGTTGTACCCGACCACAACGTGCTCGTAGTGGGGGACTGGTTCTCGTGCTTGCGACGCCAGCGATCGTGCCCGCGCCGCCAACTCCGCCGAATTCGTGACGAGCATGCCGCCACCACTTGTCGTGATGATCTTGTTGCCGTTGAAGGAGAACACTCCGGCGATCCCGAACGAGCCTGCCGCCCTATTCCCATAGGTGGTTCCGAGTGCCTCTGCAGAGTCTTCGATCAGTGGGACTTCGAATCGCTCGCAGATCTCCGCGAGGCTCGCATAGTCGGCCGGTTCGCCGTAGAGGTCGACCGTGACGACCGCAGCAGGCCGATGAGCCGTGGCGACCCTTTGCGAGAGCACTTCCTCGACGACGTCGGGATCGAGGTTCCAACTGTCGGCGGAACAATCTACGAAGACGGGCTGGGCCCCGAGATACGTCACCGCCGCCGCCGTCGCGACGAACGTCAGCGACGGCACGATCACCTCGTCTCCGGGCTGCACGCCGGCCAACAGGAGGGCCAGGTGGAGCGCCGCCGTTCCGCTTGAGAGGGCGACCGCGTGCGCCACCCCGACCCGTTCGGCGATGTCGTGCTCGAACAAGTCGAGGTCGGGACCCGCGGGCGCGATCCAGTTGGAGTCGAAGGCCTCCAGGAGCATCTTGCGTTCCATCGGCCCGACGTCTGGGGGTGAAAGGTAGACGCGGCTCACGGATGCGTTCCTGCGGGGCTGCTGAGACCGCCAACGAGCGCGGCCATGGCCAGGGCGACGGCGGTGACCGACGCGTCGACCGCGACGGCTGCCGTGATGGAGGCGTGATCGACCGAGGCCACGACGATCACGATCAGTCCTTGGGCAGCGACGTAGGCGCCGCTGGCCGCCGCAGCGGACCACCCCTTCGCCACGAGGAGGTCATAGGGATGCCGCCGGTCGCCCGCCAGGAGCGAGCGTCCACCCCGCCCTCTCCGCACGACGGCGCAGGCAACCTCTGCCGCCGGGACCACCAGGAGGGCCAGCGAGACGACGCCGGTCGCACCAGCGACCCCAGCGCCCCATGCGTGGGCGAGCAGAACGGCGACCGTCGCGCCAATGAGGTAGGAGCCCCCGTCACCCAGGTAGATCCGAGCAGGCGGACGGTTGTACCACAGGAACGCGAGGAGTGAACCCGAAAGCGCGGCGGCGAGCACGCGACCCTGGTTCATCAGAAGAATTGCGAAGCCGACGGCCGCAACCGCTCCGACGCCCCCGGCCAGCAGATCGAGGCCGTCAAGCAGGTTGAAGCCGTTGACGAGGACGACGGTCGCCACCACGAGGAGAGGAACCCCGATCCACCCGGCGAGGTGGAGGGGAACGACGAGGGCGACCAGCAGACCGATGCCAATCTGTCCCACCAACCGGAGCGGCGCGGGAAGAGAGAGCTTGTCGTCGGCCATCCCCAGGACGAGCGCCCCCGTGATCGGGACCAAGACCAAGGGACGCGAAGCGAGGCCGCCGATCACGACGCCGCAGAAAACGGCGAGGCCGCCGAAGTAGGGCACGGGGGCTCGTTGAGGTTTCAGGGGACCCGGACGGTCGAGGACGTCCCACCGACGAGCCGCGGCGATGCACAGCGGCACCGCGCCGGCGGTGACGACGATGGCAGCGACGCCGACGGCGAACGCCTTCATCGCGACGGCTCCTCGGCCGGAGGCCCGACATGGCGCATGAGGAGGGACTCGGACCCCCGATGCAACTCGAAGCGTTCGACCACGGCGAATCCCGTTCGCCGGTAGAGCGCGATCGCCGGAGCGTTTCCCGATGCCACGACGACGTCCGCCGTGGACCGTCCCCTCCGGGCGATCTCGGTCAGAAACCCCTCCACCAACATGTTGCCGCCGCCCAATCCTCGCGCTGTGGGGTCGACGGCGACGGCCAGCAACTCGGCCTCGGCCGGCTCACTGGAGGTGCCGTGACGAAGCGTCTCGAGTACACGCCTTGGCGACCGGACCAGGCGACCCGCACAGTCGAGCACCGCACGGGCGCCGTCTCGAACGAGGAACGCCCTGTAAAGATCGCCCACGTCGACGGAGCCGGCCAAGAACCCGACGGCACGCCCTTCGGTTTCGAGTACCAGGAGAAAGGAACCCGGGACACGCGGCACTCGTCGGTAGAGCCGGCCGAGGAACCGTGGACCGAGAGAGGCGAGGAAGCCTTCGTGGATCTGGCCGGCATGCAGCGCCGCCGCCGGGGCCGCGTCGGCAGTCGTCCCGGTTCGCAGCTCCAGGTCCCGCCGGGCAGGCGGAGTCGTCGCGGGAGTCACGGGACGGCCGTGGAAGTCCGACACCGCTCCAGCTCACTCTGAATTCGGTCGTATGGGCAGGACGAGGACATCGATTGAGCGCTTCGACGCTCGATGGCAGGTGAGCCGGATCGAGGCTAAGGTGACGGCGTTTGTCGGGCCGGGGGGCTTCGCAGGGAGACCGCTGGCTGGGGTTGTGGAGGAGGGCAAGTTGTCGAGTTCTGTGAAATGGGTGGTGTGCGCAGTGTGCGCGGTGGTCGGCATCATCGCGCTCATCTACGCGGTGATCTACCTAGCCGTGCCGATTCACTCGCTCCCCGGGTTCGTGCCCGGTAAGACGAACGGCATCAACGGGCATTACCACAAGCGGGCGCTGGTGACAGGTGTCATCGGTGTCGTCCTGCTCGCGGTTGCCGTCGTTCTGGGCGTGAGTGCTCGTCGAAGTGCTGAGAATCAATCCGCATCGCCCTCCGGAACGGCGGTCGGATCGGAAAACCAAGAGATCGCGCCTTCCTGAGGCCCGTACTCGGGTCGTGTGTCGCAGCTCACACGGAGCTGCGTCACGTCCTGACAGGCGTCGCCTCGACGATGAACTGGTAGCCGAACATCGTCGGCCACACGTTCAACATCACGTGATCCAAGAGGCGTGCGGTGCGCGCCCTTTCCCGTGCGACGCCGAGTGCATCGAGGGGAAGACCGATCGGCTCAATCCGCCGAATGCTGAAACCCTTGCGTTCGACGAGCTTCATCAGGCTACGGCGCGTGAAGAACCTGATGTGGGTCGAGTCCAAGATGCCGCGCTGGTCGTAGTCGAATAGACCCAACGTTGATCGAAACCGTGGATACCAATGTGCGATGTTGGGGACGCACAACACTGCGGTGCCGCTGGGCGCGAGCACCTCGCGGATCTGGCTCAGAAGGGCAGCGGGGTTCATGACGTGCTCGAGCACGTCAGCGGCCAGCACGATGTCGAAGCCGGAACCGATTTCCGATGGGACCCCATCGTTGAGATCGGCCTTCACGAAGACATCGGTCCTGTTGACCACGTTCTCGATCTCGTTGACGTCCACGCCGGTGACGTGGTGGCCCATCTGTCGCAGGCGTTCGGCGAGCAGTCCGCTCGAGCAGCCCAGGTCGAGGATCCGGCTGGGCGGCCGACACTGGAGGAACGCGCAGATCCGCCCGTGCGAACTGTTCTCACTTGGCTTCAACTGATACTCGTCGCTGAGCGCGATGCGGCTGCCGTCCCCGAAGCCGGCCTTCTGCAGCCGGTACGTGACGACGTCCTTGGTGACGTCAGCGGCGTAGGCCAACCCGTCCACGTAGCAGATTTCGTCCCCGTAGTAGGTGGGTATCGGCACTTCGGCGATGCGCATGCCCGCGTCGTGGAGCTGGATGATGATCTGTGTGTCGAAGTTGAACCCGTCGGAGTTCTTCTCAAAGGGAAGCTGTTTGAGCGCAGCGACCGAATAAGCGCGGTACCCGGAGTGGAACTCGGACAGATCGGTGCCCAGAGCTGCGTTCTCAAATCGCGAGAGGATTCGGTTACCCACGAACTTGTACATCGGCATGCCACCGGTGCGAGCAGCGCCTTTGATCATTGTGCGAGAACCGAAGACCGCGTCCGCTTCGTCTGCGATCAACGGTGCCAAGATTTCAGGCAGCGATTCGGGTGCGTACTGGCCGTCTCCGTGCAGCATGACGACGATGTCCAGACCCTTCTCGATTGCAAGTCTGTAACCGGCCTTTTGGTTACCGCCATAGCCGAGGTTGGTCTCTTGACGGAGAAGCGTGATGGGCAGATCCGAGATCTGCTTGTACCCGAGACCGACCAGGTAGGTGGAATCCTGGCTGTGATCGTCACTGACGATCACCTCTTCGATGTCGGGCCTCACTTCCGGTGGAATACGGTCGAGGACCTTCGCCAGAGTCGTCGCAGCGTTGTACGCGACGACCAGGACCCCGATCCTCTTCTTCCCCGCGAACCCCTGCATACCTACCCCCACGGAAGTCCTGGTGACTTGCCCAACCTCCGGCTGCACCCTCAGGGGCCTCAGCATACCCGTACGACCAGCAGATTCAAAAGCGCATCCCTCGGAGCATTGAGAGCACGTTGACCCCGCATCGGGGACCACTCTCGTCAGCCATCCCGGGGCGTCCTAGGCCCGATTCGGGACGGTTCAGGCGCTTTGAGAGCTGGCTATGCCCCACCGCGCTTTGACAGCTGGCTATGCCCTACCCCTCCGACGCCAAACCCTGCGGCCCATGGATCGCCTCGTCGCTCTGGGCGGCGATCCATGGGGCGATCCGTTGCCGGAACGCTTTCGGAGGACGAGAAGTCCGATGTCAACGCGGGTGTCGCCCCACTCCCGGACGGCATCCTTCTCGGTGAGCTCGAGGCCGACCTCGTAACACTCGTTCACGACGTCGTCGAGCGTGCCGTGGTCGGAGAGGGGTTCGACGAGGACACCGAGATTCAGGTTCCAAAGGTCATCGGTGCCGCGCACGAGGTCGATCGTCAGCACCACGAGCCCACCGGGCGTGACCCGATCCGCGATATCCGATAGGAGTCCGCGACGGATCGCGGCGGGAACTTGCTCAATGACGCTCACCGAGTAGGCGCCGTCGAAGGGCGGCTCGGCCGGTACCTCGTCGAGCGTGCAGTTCCACGACCGCCGCGCGAGCCCGGCGGCGCCGTAGTCCAGGAATTCCCGCTCGTTCCAGTCAGGCTGCGGGGGCCATCTGCGCACAACGGCCGACGGGTCCACCGTCTCGACGGCATACCCCTGGCTGGCCAGGTAGGGAGCCAGCGGCGTGACGCCGGCGCCCACGTCGACGAGGCGGCTCCCAGGCTGGAGGGCTTCGGCGATGAGTCTGGCCACAACCGGGTACGCCCACAATCGAGGAGCATGATCGGGATAGAAGGTGGTCGTACCCTCCGCGTGCAGGCGGAGTACGAGGAGCGCAAGGGGATCTGGGTGGCGCGCGATCAGCGCCGCCAGGGTGTCGGCGCCGAAGTCGCGTGGGTGCTTCGTCGGCGAAGGCCGGAGCGCCACCACGGCGCATGCGCCCCCACCAGCCAGGAGTGGGTACAGCTCAGCGTCAGGTGCTATCGCGCTCAGGACGTGGAGCAGGGATCCGTCTGGATGCTGTTCGGGATCCGCTCCACCGTTCACGACAAGGGCCCGGCCGGTCGACCTCCAGAGCTGGCGGATCAGATCCTGCGAGGAAGCGGGGCTTGCATCTTCACGAAGCCCGTCGAGACACACCACGAGATCGGCGCTCACCTCGCGGTCTCCGGGTCTGCCGGAGAGATCCGGAGTCCCGTCGAGACGTGTGACGTGCGAGGCCTGGTCTCCCCAGTCGATACCGCTGCCGGCACCCACGTCGAGGATCGACTTGGGATGCAACGCTTCGACCAGGGTTGTCACGATCTGATCCAGTCCGTCAGTGCGCGGTGTGTTCGCGAGCCAACGCATATAGCTCACTTGGGGTCGCAGTCGGTCCCATTCGTCTCGGACCGCTTCATTCACCTTCCGGACTTGGGTGTCGATCGAGGCCAGTCCGGTCATCTTGATGAGCCCGTGCCGGTCGACCTCCTGGTGGTAGTGGATGATCGAAGGGGTCGGCGGGTCGGAGGGAAATCTCGTGGGATCGTGCGTCGGCGTGTTCCACCGCACGTCGAGCGCGTCGGTCTCGATCTCTTCTGCGGCAAGAGCCACCGCCATGGCGACCTGGTCCACGTAGACGGCCCACTGCTCGAGCAGCTCGAGGCGTTCGAGCAGCCACCGGGCCCACTGGGCCCAGGCGGAGGTGACACGACAGAGGAGTGGTCCGGGGACGAGGTAGAGCCCTCCGTTGCTGTTGCCAGAGACGGTCTGCTCGTCGGACCCCCAAGGCAGTGGGACGCTCGGGGGAGGTCGTACGCCGGAAGCCCTGAAGACCTCGAGGAGAACGCCGAGTGACGGGACCGGCGCGTCGACCACCTTTGCGCCCACGGCGCCGCCGGGCAGATCGATGCGGCGAGGATCGTCAAGGACGGCGATGTCGGTGTCACACAGCACCGCCATGCCGGACACCGGATCCTGGGCCAGGCGGAGCGCTCCCGAGATCTTGTTGCAGTGCGGGGAACGCGGATCGAAGGGATCGACTCGGCGCACCGCGACCCCCGCGGCACGCAGGTAGTCCAGGACATCGGAGGATCCGGTCCCGACCACGTTGACCACCAGGTCGCGAGCGTGGACCCCCACGACCCCGGTGAGGGACGCGTACCAGCGCAATGCTTCGAGATGGAAACGCGGATTCTCGTCGACCACGCAGCTGAACAGGCCCTCGGAGCCTGCGTGATCGAAGCCTGCGTGATCCAAGGTGGACGTCATCAGAATCTCGTCTGCCATGTAGCGGTGGTTCCGGTCAGTGGGTCTGCGTCAGACTCCGGCAAAGCGTCAGCTTTGTCTGACCTGCCAGCTCGGACGAGTAGACCGGCGACGCATTGAGGGGCACATTTGCCACCGTGACCGTTGGGACCTGCGAACCTCGCGCGATCGTCGTCTGTTGGATCACCACCGACCCGCTTCCCGCCACATAGTGATTGATCAGGGTCTGATTGTCGTACCACGTGGCGAGGAATCGATGGAGGTTCGGGTCGACGGTGACGGCAATCTGGAGCTGGTTATGGAGTTCCGCTGCGGTGATCGGGATCTTCCAACTGATGGGAGATGGCCAGCCGATTTTCGTGCCGGAGTCGTAGAGCTCCATCTGGACGTCGCCTGCCACGTGGGGCACCTGTTCGATGACCAGCTTGGCCGAGCCATAGGTCATGAGGGTCACGGGCTGCGTCAAGTCGCTGGCCGGACGGTTGAACGTGAATCCGATGACCCGGGTGAAGGATCTCGACTGCTCGACGGGCATCCACGTGTAGTGCTCGATCTGTTGACCGGGAACGTCCTTCATGTCGTTGCCGCTGGAGAGGTAGAGCCCGGAGCAGTTGTCCATGGCGAAGATCTCTCCCGCCGGAGCCCAGTACGGAAGCGTGGATCCCCGGTGCACCGTGCTCGAGACGGGCGTGATGCTGAGGGACTGCTGGGCCGAGATGAACCGCGCACTTTGCGCCGGGCTCCACTGCGATACCGGGAATATGGAGACGGCAAAGTTGGCGGCGATGCAGTAGACCGCTGCCGTCGCGACACCGCCGAGTGCGAGGCCCCTGACGCGCGCGGTACGAGTCTCCAGGCGGCGCCAAAGATCGATCAACCCGATGGCGCCGGCGATGATGAAGAACGGAATCAGGTCGCCGAGGTAACGCTGCGAGATGTAGCCCCAGAGGAGGACGCCAGCCGCTCCCCCGGCTGCGCCGAACAAGACGATCCGTGTCAGATGGACTCGCCCGATCCCCTTCGGCCGAAAAGCCGTCACCACGCCCCAGACGCCCAGAAGAAGAAGGAGTGGGCTCGTGTCGGTGAAGCTGGCGGTCGGGTAGCTCTGGTCCATGACCGCGCCCGCCAGCCACGGGGCGGGGGAAGCCGGTGGGGTGATGAACGGAAAGACCCCGCTCACGCGGATGGCGGCCGGCTGGAAGTACGCCGACAGCGTGCTCGGAAGGAATCCGAAGCTGAACGCCTTGCCGCCGTTCGCGGCGAGGAAGTAGCGCCGGTGGGCGTTCACTTGCGCCCAGACTTGGTCTGCCATCGGCAAGCCGATGGGAATGCCGAACTTGGCGTAGGTGACCGCGCAACTGACGAGGAACGGAACGATCCCGACGGCGGCCATCGGCAGGACCCAGCGTCGATTGGAGTCGCCGCCGCGTCCCAGCGCGAACCAACCGGCGATGAGCAGAGCGGCGATGGAACAGGCCCATCCAGCTGGGCTGCGGTTGAGGCTCGCACACAGCACCAGGACGCCGCTCGCGACGATTCTTCCCCACGAAGCACGCTCCAGCACGCCCAAGAGGGCGAACAAGGACCCGACGGTCAACGGGATGCTCCACGCGAAGTCCTCGTTGAACACGAAGGGCGTCGCGCCGAGGTAGAGCACCACGGAACCACCGAGAATGGTTGCGATGAAGGCCCCGTAGCCGGCGGCTTCGGCGCGGCCGACAAGCGCGTCGCCTCTGATGAGCACACGAAGACGCCACAACATCAGGCCGCTCGTAAGCGCCGTCATGAGCCACGCGAGGAGGAGCGACGGCGCGGTCAGCTGTCCGTCGAGCCGGTTCGTGAGCAGCAGGATCGGCATGCGAATGATGGAGGGAAAGAGGCCGAAGTAGGTGAAGTCGTGCCCGTCGTGCACGAACGCTTCGATCCCCATCTTTCCCGGGGGAAGCCAGAGATGGCCGTGGAACATGCTTCGGGCTTGCAGGTCGTAGAAGTTGGCGTACGGCACCGCTCGCAAGGCGTTGACCGACCCTGACCAGAGGCTCCAAAGAAGCCACAGGAATAGTGGAAGCGTGACCGCCGTGCCGATGACGGCGGCCCAGACGAACCGCCTGCGGCTCACGACCTCGGGGAGCGGCCGATGCTCTTCTTCTGTGCCCGATGGAAGCTCGGCGCTCGGCCGCGACTCGGCCTCCGTGATGACAGCCATTGCCCCCCTCAGTGCCTGGAGAATCTTCGGCGCAGGCGGTCCCGATAGCCGAGCAGTCGGCTCGCCAGCTTGTCCGAGAACCCGAGATGCCGTTTCGCCCAGTCGTAGGCCCGCAGCATCTGCTTGTCGGCGAAGATGAGCGCCGCTCGTGAGCCTTCTCCCGGTCGTGGGCGGTAGTCGGTGGAGCGGACCAACGGGTCATCCTCGACGCTGAAGTAGTAGAGCGCGAGTGAGCGTCTGGCCTCGCCCTCCGGGCACGACAAGGGGTCCGGATGCCCATGGAACGACGTGACGTCGGTCGTGAAGATGAGCGCGCGGTTTCCGATCGGGAGGACCGACTCCACGCACTCCGTCACGTTGTTGCCCCAGAGCTCGAGACTGCCTCCCCACTCCGGCCTCCAGTCCTCGTTGAGATAGAGGATCAGGTTGGCCCGCCGTTGCCAATTTCGGTGGTGAGGATGGACCGTGAAGTCGGTGTGAACGTTCAGGAAACCTCCGCGTGGCGACTGGTGGAGACCGCCCCCTTCGAGCGAGGCGTCCGGGATGAGGTTGTCGGCGCCGAGCAGGTTGCCGACAAACTGGACGAAACGCGGCGAATTGAGCTCTTCGAGGATGCGCTGCAGGGTGGGGCCCCACGTGTCCGGGTCGGTGTTGCTGAACTTGCGCTCGTTTATGTGGACGTAGTTGTTCCAAGCCTCCGGGTCCAGCGCCGGGAACTCTGCCATCGCCGCCTTCGCGGCATCAGGCGCCAGAAAGTCGTCGATCACGATATGTGGGTACGCAGGGGCCGATTGGTACTCTGCAGTCAGCCGTTCGACGTTCCTCTCGAGGGAGTCCATGTCGAGTACGGGTGCATCCCTCTCGCCGTGCGTGGTCATTTGAGACCCTCCTGGGAATTGGCCGCGGAGGCCGCCTCCACGCAGTCCCGAGCGCGAGCCGACGGCGGGAGCGGGTACCCGTGGATTCGGCGAGCACCTGTCGGGCGATCGCTCCATTCCAGTGTCACAGTTCCCCCGTTGTCCCCGTTGTCGCGCCGCCGGCTCTGTCGTGGATGCCTTCCGAGTCCGCCCAGGATACAGGGTCTGCCAATTCCCGCCAGGGGGGCCCACCAGCTGCGGGGCTCGTCTTCGCTCTGGGCCGAATCACCGGGCAAACCCGGGTGTGGATTCGGCCGCACTGACAAGCGACACCGTCAATGAGCCAGGCTCGTGCAAATCGTCGGAACCGCGGTCGCCTCTGTCTTCACATGGAGTGACGTCGAACCGGAGTCCTGTGACAGCACGTGGATGGAGTTCTGCCCGGGTGCCCCCAGGTAATTATCCATGACGCGGGTTCCGTCCATGGTCACCGCGTACTCGTGCTTTGCGGGGTCGGTCGTGACCACCGCGGTGTGGGTGCTGCCCGTGGCAGCACCGAAGAGGGTGCCACCGGCGCTCCGACCAGCGCCGCGCACGGTGAAACGCCAGAGTGCCCATCCCTTGGAGACCGGTTTCGCCGTGACACTCACCGTGAACGGGCCCGAGCTCACGAGCCGAGCCGCTTGGGTCGCTGTTCCGGAGTTTGTCTCGTTGAGTGTCACTCCAAACGTGTGCTGAAACGGCGGACTCAGAGCGACCGTCCTCCACGTCGTGCGCTCGAATTGTTCCGCTGGGTCCGTCCAATACTGCTCGCCGTTGGAGATGTAGAGGCCGCTGCAATTCCCCACGATGATCATCTGTCCGGCGGGGCCCCACGTCGGCAGTGAGTTGCGGTGAACGACCCGCGAATTCAACGGATGTCCAGTGAGGTCGCTCACGGTCTTTTGTGCCTGTACGTAGTTCAAGACCTGTGTCGTGCTCCACTCCTCGTTGGGGACGATGGCCATACCGAGGTTGGCTGCAATGCTGAACAGCGCCAAAACCGTGATTGCTCCCAGCACGGTGAGTCGAACCGAACGTCTACGTCCATCGAGGCGCCGGAAGATGTCGACCGCGGCTACCGAGCTCGCGAGAACCAGAAACGGCACGAAATCACCTATGTACCGTGGCGCGATATAGCCCCAGAGCATCAGTGCCGCAGCGGCGCTTCCCGAGGCCAGTAACAGCGGGCGGGCGAGCGCGATTCTTCCGAACCTTTTGCGTCGAAATGCTGCGATGAAGCCCCAGATGCTCAGGAGGAAGAGGAGTGGAGTCGATGCCGGCACGCTGGAGGTCCGGTAGAGCCTGTCGAAGAGAACCCCGTGGATCGTCGTCGGTGGGCCGGTCGGCGAGGTGACAAAGGGAAAGACGCTGCTCAGGCTCAAACCATCGGGCCGGAAATAGGCGGCGAGGTTGGTCAAGATGAAGCTGGTCCCGACCTCCGAGTTGTGGTTGGCCGCGAGGAATCTGCGACGGTACGCGTTGACCTGCGTGTAGACCTGATCGGTGACCGGGACGCCGAATGGCACCCCGAACTTGGCGTAATTGACGGCGCCCCCGATGATCAGTGGAATCAAGCCCGCTGCGGCTACGGGGAGGGTCCACCGTCGATTTTCCGCTCCCCCGAAACCGAAGAGGAACCAGAGTGCGACGAGGCCCGCAGCAACGACGCAAGCCCACCCCGTGGTCTGTCGATCCAGGTTGGCACACATGATGAGCACGCCGCTTGCAACCACCCGGCCCCACGTTGGACGCTCCAGTACGCCGAGGAGCGCGAACATGCTTCCAATGGTCAGGCAGATGCTCCACGCGATGTCTTCGTCGAAGACGTAGGGGATTGATGCCAGCGTCAGCCAGACCGTGCCCCCCATGAACGTGGCGACGAGGACCCCGTAGCCGGTCGTCTCCATCCAACCCATGGCGGCGTCGCCGCGGACGAGATGGCGAATGCGCCACAAGAGCATTGACGCGAACAGTCCCGTGAGGAACCACGCCAAGAGCATGTACGTCGGGGTCAGCTTGCCGTCCAGGCTGCTCGTGACCAACAGCACAGGCATCCTGATGATGGAGGGGAAGAGACCGAAGTAGGTGTACGTCTTACCGTCGTGGATGAATCCCTCGATGCCGAGCTGTCCCGTCGGGAGAGAGAACTTGCCGTGGAACATGGCGCGAGCCTGAAGGTCGAAGAAATTGTCCTCGAAGACCGTCTTGCGGAGGGGATTGACGGGGCCCCAGAGCGACCACAGGATCCACGTGAACGGCACCGTGGTGACGGCGACGGCGATGACCGCAGCCCAGGTGAAGCGGCGCCTCGCAACAGTCCGCTGCGATCGACCTTTCTCACCGTCCGAGTCGACGCGGGACGCCTCGGGGTGGTCCGTCTCCATGCCCGCCCCGAGGGACGGATCCGTTTTGGTGTCCGTGATCACCCCGAGAGCACTGCCATCACTCTCCCCCACGGCGGCGCAGCCTAGCGAAAGCGGTACCCATGGTCCCGTCGGGGAGAAGGGCAACGACCCTGGTGAGGACGCCACCGGGTACTCCTGTCGTGGTGACGGAGGGGTGTTCGGCTCGATGCAGATCCGGCCGTGACGACACAATCCCTCCTCGAGTTGGTGACGACGACGGGTCTGCGGCCGGGGAGAGCGCGCTACCGCCCCGGGTGACAACCTCGAGTCGATCTCGTAGCGTTGGGCGCGGACGGCTGGTCGGCAAGGACCTGGGAGGGTCAACGGGGAGCGGACAGACCCGGAGTGTGGTTCTCCGGTTGTGGGCGTCGCCAGGAACTAGATTGACGCAGCCGTGGATGCCCGGGGGCCGGGTCCGCTGCACTGAGGACGATTCGGGAGGGGAGCGTGGGAAGAGTTCGGGGATTCGGAGAATTGCAGCTATCGCTCGTCTGACCTGGGCGATGGCGAGCGAGTCCACAGTTGGCGAAGGGCGCAATGCGGGACATGGACGTGTTCAGCGATACTGCGCCGGCAAGACGAGCAAAAGGGTGAAGACCTTGCGAGCACCGGTTGCGAGGCCAATGCGATGACACACGACATGCGTGCGGACACATCGAACGGACGTGTGTCCGTCGAGCCGCCGTCGCTTCCTCACGCAGTGGCAACCGAGAACGGCCGTGTGCCCGCCGAGCCACCGCCGCTTCCTCAGGCAGTAGCGACCGAGTTCGTCACGAAGCCACGGCACTTCGCCTGCTTCGACGGGCTCCGAGCGATTGCCGCGATATCGGTCCTTCTTCTCCACACGGCGTGGGTCTCGGGCTTCACCGAGCGATCGTCGTGGGGTATCTACACCGCCAGACTCGAGATCGGCGTCGCGGTGTTCTTCTTGATCTCGGGGTTTCTCCTGTATCGGCCGTTTGCGCTGTCACACCTGTCGGAGCGCAATCCGCCCAACATCAAGCATTTCTGGCAGCGCCGCTTCCTCCGCATCGTCCCCGCGTACTGGTTGGCCTTGACCGTCCTCACCTACATCTTTGGCATCGTCACGCTCGGCCCGGGCTGGCAGGGATTCGTGATGCACTACTTGTTCTTGCAGATCTACTTCCCGACCGGGCCGTTCTTCGGCATCACACAGGCGTGGTCGCTCTGCACGGAGGTCAGCTTCTACTTGTTCCTGCCTCTGTACGCCGCGTTGATCTATTGGCGCCGTCGGTCTCCGGGACGCCAGCTGGTGTGGGAGCTGGGGGGTCTGGTCTTGCTGACCGCAATCAGCTATCTGTTTCGAGTGTGGTATCTCCACTTGCCGATCGTCACCGTGAGGAACGGAAAGTTTGTCGCGATCTGTGCCCCGAACTGCTCGACGCATGTCACGTGGCCGGCTCTGATGACGTCGTGGCTTCCTTCATACTTCGACCTCTTTGCGTTGGGAATGTTCCTCGCCGTTGTGAGTGTCTGGTTCGCCGAACGGAACTGGGAGCCGGGATGGTTAAGTCACAGGTTCATGCCCTGGATCAGCTGGGCGAGCGCGGGGGTCTGCTTCTGGGCTGTGTCCCACGTGGTGGACAACAAGAACATCTTGCCCTTCCTCTTGCCCGGCACCGCCATCGCACGGCAGACGCTCTACGGCCTGTTCGCCTTCTTCCTCCTGCTTCCCGCGGTCTTCGGCCCCCAGGACAGGTCACTCGTCCGGCGGTTGCTGCGCTCGTGGCCGATGGCCTCCCTCGGCGTCATCTCCTACGGCATATACCTGTGGCACCTCGATCTGATCGACTTGTTCCTGCGGTGGACTGGCTGGCTCCCGGATCACGAGCCGTGGTGGATCCTTGCGTTGGTCGTCTTCGGCCTCTCCGTCGCCTTCGCCTCGGCGAGCTATTTCGGATTGGAGCGGCCGCTGCTTCGTCTCAAGGGCCGGATCTCTTGGTGGGGCCGCAGTTCGTCCGGGCAAGCGAGCGATGGGCAGGCCCGACCCGCCGAAGTGGTGTCCGGATCGTGAAGTCGTCCGCACCGTTCGCCTCGCGCTGCCGGGTCCTCGCGCCATGAGGGAGTGGATCAGCCTGCGGATCGGCCTGCTGTGGCAGTTCGTCCAGACGCCACAGGGCCTCAAGATGGTCCGTTACACGATGGTCTCGGCGGTCTCGGCGCTCTTCTCCATCATCCTGCTCACCTTCATCTTCGGAGTTCTTCGGCTCGGCAGCGAAGTGGTCTGCACGCTGATCGCGAACATCCTGGCGGGCATCCCCAACTACTTCCTCAACCGCAAATGGGTCTGGAAGAAGGGCGGCAAGTCCCATGTGTGGAGGGAGGTCGTCCCCTTCTGGGCCCTGTCGATCGCCGGCATCGTCTTTGCGCTCTTCATGGCGACGCTCGCCCAGCACTTCAGCAACACGCATCACCTGCAGCACCTCGCCCGCACGGTCCTAGTCGTCGGTGCCAACATCGCGGCCTTCGGCATCCTCTGGGTGTTGAAGTTCCTCATCTTCAACCGGATCTTCGCCGAGATCGCCGACAAGGAGGTCGGGGTGGAGGAGGAGGCCGAAGTGGATTGACCGGTCCGAGGCCCCGGCGCCGGACCGGCAGCGATTGACGAGGCCCACCCCGGAGCTCGTCTGCCATCGGTTAATCTGACGGGTCGTCAGATCTCGCAGCGTGCTCGGGGGACCTCCCGGCCGCCGCGCCCACCCCGGAGGTCAACGCGTCATGGACTTCGAGTTCGCCGACGAGCAGCTCGCGTTCGTCAAGGAGGTCGAGTCCTTCCTCGATGCGAACGACGACCCCGAGGTCTTCGACGTGACCAGGGAGAACATGGCCCAGATCGTCGACACGCCCAAGCGCCGGGCCTTCATGGCCTCCCTCGGCCAGAGGGGCTGGCTCGGGATGACGTGGCCCAAGGACTACGGGGGATCGGAGGGCGAGGGCGTCTACGAGTACCTGCTCAACGAGCGCCTGGCCGGCCGGGGCGGCCCCCAGATCGGCAAGGGCGTCGGCATCATCGGCAAGACGCTCATCCGTCACGGCAACGAGACGCTCAAGGAGGAGTTCCTCCCCAAGATCCTCCGCAACGAGGTCGAGTTCGCCGTGGGCTACTCGGAGCCGAACGCCGGCTCCGACGCCGCCTCGATGCAGCTCAAGGCCATCAAGACGAACGGCGGCTGGATACTCAACGGCCAGAAGACCTGGACGACCTCGGCCCACTTCGCCGAGTGGTACTGGGTCGGCGCCCGCACCGATCCGGAGGCGCCCAAGCACGCCGGCATCACGCTCTTCCTGGTCCCCATCCACCAACCCGGCATCACGGTGAACGGCATCTGGACGATGGGGGACGAGCGCACCAACGAGGTCTTCCTCAACGACGTCTTCGTCCCCGACGAGTACGTCGTCGGCGAAGTCGACCACGGCTTCCAATACATCTCCGAAGCACTCGACCTCGAGCGCTTCACCATGTTCACGTTCTCTCCCATCAACCAGCGCTTCGAGCTCCTCGTCGAGTACGTCAAGACGACGACCCGTGACGGCAGGCCGCTCACCGACGACCCGGTCATCCGTCAGCGCCTGGCGCAACTCGCCACCCAGCTCGAGGTTGCCCGCGTCATCGGCCTGCGTTTCGTCTACGAGTCCTCCAAGGGTGGCGCCGCCCCCACGGCCTGGGCTTCGGAGTACAAGCTCTTCGCCACGGAGCTGTCCAAGCGCCTGGCCAACGCGTCCATGGACATCGCCGGGCCGGGCAGCCAGCTCCGCGTCAAGACGCCCGAGGCGCCGATGGCCGGGCGGGCCGAGTCGACCTATCGCTACACGGTGATCGACACGATCGGTGGCGGCGCCTCCGAGATCCAGAAGAACATCATCGCCCGGCGCAAGCTCGGCCTCCCGAAGAATTTCTGAGTGCCCACCGCCCCGTCCTCCCCTCGTCCTCCCGGCGGCGCCGGTCCCCCCGCCGGGACGGGTCCCCTCGGCGGGATCACGGTCCTCGACCTCTCCACCGTCGGCCCGGCCTCTCGTTGTTCGCGGCTGTTGGCCGACTACGGCGCACGCGTGATGAAGGTCGGCCCGGTCCCCGGTGCCGATGCGGCACCCATCGAGCCGCCGTTCTTCTCGTACAGCGGGCACCGCGGCATGGGCCGCGTGCTGCTCGATCTGAAGGACGACGACGGTCGCGAGGCCTTCCTCTCCCTCGCTGCCGTCGCGGACGTCGTCCTCGAGAGCTTTCGCCCCGGCGTGGTCGACCGCCTCGGTATCGGCTACGACGCGGTGTCGGCCCGCAACCCCGCCATCGTGTACTGCTCGACGAGCGGCTACGGTCAGGACGGCCCGCAGGCGCAGCTGGCCGGTCACGACGTCGACTACCTCGCGGTTGGCGGCTATCTCGCCATGAGCGAGCCCGGCGTCGATGGCGCTCCGCCGTTGCCGGGTGCGACGATCGCGGACGCGGCCGGCGGCGGCATGCACGCGGCGCTCGCCATAACGGCGACCTTGGCGAGGAGGGCGCAGACGGGCCTCGGCGCGTATCTCGACGTCTCGGTGGCCGAGGGAGTGCTCTGGCTGATGTCGCTCGCTGTCGACGAGCACCTGGCCCTTGGCCGGGATGTGTCCCCTGGTCACGACGTACTCTCCGGCCGGTACGCGTGTTATGCCACCTACCGCGGGTCCGACGGCAAATGGCTCGCGGTCGGAGCGATCGAGGCGAAGTTCTTCGCCAACTTGTGCGACTCGCTGGGTTGTCCGGAGCTTGCGTCGAAGCAGTACGAAGACCACGCGCAGTCCGCCATCCGCGCCACGTTCACCGCCGCGTTCGCGACGCGCCCACGTGACGAGTGGATCGACCTCCTCTCGGGCACCGATACGTGCGTCGCTCCGGTCCTCGACGTCGCCGAGCTCGAGTCCAATCCCCAGTTCACCGCCCGCGGTGCCGTCTCGGAGGCACGTCACCCCACCGAGGGCACATTCCGCCAGCTGGCGCCGCTCCTCGCCGGCATGCCCCGCCTCCCGGCAGGCGAGCCCGTCCAGCTGCCCGATCCATCACGCACCGAGACCCAGCACCTCTTGAAGGAGGCGGGCGTGGATGGCGAGACGGTGGCTCGATGGGTGGCCAACGGCGTGGTCGCATGACGGCCGACCCGACCACGGCGGCGCTCGACCTCGTCGGCAAGGAGCAGTACCACGAGGTCGGGGAGTTTCCCGTCGAACGCGGCTACGTCTGGACGTCCTGCGCGTCGGTCGAGAACGCCAACCCGCTCTACTGGGATGACGACGTGGCCGATTCTCTGACCGGCGGCCCCGTTGCGCCGCCCACCATGGTTTCGGTGTGGTTCCGTCCCCATCACTGGGCGCCCGGGCGTACGACCCAGGCGCTGCCTTTGCAGGTGCACTTTGACCTCAAGGAGCTCTTCGGGTTGCCCGAGGCCGTGATGACGGACAACACGATCGAATTCCACACGCCGGTGCGCGTGGGTGACCGCCTTCGGACACACCAGGTACTGCGCTCGGTGAGCGAGGAGAAGACGACCAAGCTGGGCACGGGCAGATTCTGGGTGATCGACGTCGTGTACGAGAACCAAGACGGCGATCTCGTGGCGGTCGAGTCCTACACCGGCTTCGGGTATCGCCGGGGGGGCGGCGGAGCGGCCCCATGACACCGAGTCCTGCGCCTGCCCCCCGGCTCTTGTTCGAAGAGGTCGCTGCCGGCGACGTGCTGACGCCGCTGGAGTACCCCGTCAGCGCGACCACGGTGGTGCTGGGTGCCCTGGCCACCCGGGACTGGCGGCCGATGCACCACGACAAGGACTTCGCGGTCAACCGGAACGGGACGAAGGACATCTTCCTGAACACGCCGAACCAAGCCGCGTGGTTCGAGCGCTACCTCACCGACTGGAGCGGACCCCACGGCCGGCTGGGCCGGGTGACCTTTCGCATGTTGGGTTCCGTCTTCCCCGGAGACACCATGACGATGTCCGGGGTGGTCTCATCGACCGAGGTCGACGCGACGGAGTGCGGGTTCGTGACCGTCGAGGTGACGCTGTCGGTCGCGGGCGACACCAAGACGACCTGTACCGCCCGGATCGCACTGCCTCGCGTCGCCGACGACAACCCCTGGGCGCGCCGTGGGGACCAGTGGCGCCCGTCCCCGGCCGCAGCGTGACCGCACAGATCGTGACCGCACAGACCCTGACCGCACAGACCGTGACCACACAGACCGAGCCAAGGAGCTGCTGAGTTGCTGGACCTCGAATTCGACCAGGAGCAGGAACTTCTCCGTCAGACGGCGCGAGAGCTCTTGGCCCGGCACTGCGGCCTCGACGTGGTCCGCGCCATGGAGGACGACCCGGTGGGATACCCCGAAGCCCTCTGGGTCCAGCTCGGCCAGTTGGACCTCATCGGGCTCCTGCTGCCCGAGGAGCACGGCGGCTCGGGCATGACGCTCATCGAGGGCGTGGCGCTCTACGAGGAGCTGGGCCGCGCTCTTGCTCCGACCCCGCATTTCGTCAGCGCTGTCATCAGCGGTGGGGTCCTCGCTGCGGCGGGGAGCCAGACACAGAAGCAGCGGTGGCTGCCACCGATCGCCGTCGGCACCGCCATCCTCACGCCGGCATGGTTGGAACCTGAGAACGGCTTTACTTCTTGCGGCGTCGAGCTGAGAGCGGTGCCATCGAACGCCGGCTTCCGTCTCCGAGGCGTCAAGCGGCACGTCCTGTTCGCTGCCACCGCGGACCGTCTGGTCGTCCTGGCGCGCACCGGCGACCAGGACGACGCGATCGACCTCTTCTTGGTCGATCCCAAGGCGCCGGGCGTGACGTTGCGCCAGCAATTCTCCCTCGCGTCCGACACGCAGTACGAGGTGACGCTCGCCGACGTGCACGTGACCGCAGAAGATCGCGTTGGTCCGGCCGGCTCGGGCTGGACGACCTGGCAGGACGTGCTCCAGGGCGGGCTGGTGCTGCTCGGAGCCCAAGCCGTGGGTGGGGCGCGGTACGCGCTGGAGATCACGACGCAATACGCCAAGGACCGCAAGCAATTCGACAAGCCGCTGGGCGCGTTCCAGGCGTTGGCCCATTACCTCGCCGACGCGGTCACCAACCTCGACGGCGCCGAGCAGCTGGTGCACGAGGCGGCCTGGGCGGGGGCCAACGGGCGGCCGCTCACCTCGCTGGCGCCGATGGCCAAGTTGTTCGCCTGTTCGACCTTCAGAGACATCACGGCGATGGCGCAACAGCTCTTCGGTGGCATCGGGTTCACTCTTGACTTCGACATCCAGCTGTACTTCCGCCGGGCCAAGCAGCAGCAGCTGATGTGGGCCAGCGACCGCACCCTCGAAGATGCGGTGGCGGCCGACCTGCTCGGCTGAACCTCCGGGCCTTTCCGCACCCCGCGGTCGCACCCCTTCGGTGGCGCGACCCGTTGCTAACTTGCTGCGACTATGACGCAGGCGAAGGAGTCGCTCAGCATCGACGAGGCGCGTCGCGTGGCCCTCTTCGCTCAGGGCCTGCGCGGCGCCCGGCCGGGCGGAGGGGTTCCGGCCATGCTGCGGCAGCTCGGGGCGGTCCAGCTCGACACGATCTCGGTGCTTGCTCGGTCACACGAGCTGGTTCCCTACGCACGGTTGGGCGCCATCGGACGCGACCGGGTCGACCGCGCGTACTGGGGTCCTCGGAGTTCGACGTTCGAATACTGGTCCCACGAGGCTTGTGTGATCCCGCTCGAGGATTGGCCCGTGTACGCGTTCCGGCGCAGGATGTTCCTGGTCAAGGGGCGGCGCTGGCACACCTTAGAAGAACGCGAGGATCGCTGCGCCGAGGTGGTCGGTCGCTTGCGCACCGAGGGACCCCTCACCGCAAACGAACTCGGCGGCGCGAAAAAAGGGGGCTCCTGGTGGGACTGGTCCGACACCAAGATCGCGGCCGAGTGGCTGCTCGACATCGGCGATCTGGTCTGTCGTGAGCGCCGTGGCTTCCAGCGCGTCTACGACCTGGCTGAGCGCGCCATCCCGGCGGAGTTGCGATCTCAGGACAGGACCGATGAGGAGTGCTCCCGTCATCTCGTGAGCGCGGCCGGACGCTCGTTGGGCGTGGCGACCGAGGCCGACCTCTCGATGTATCACGGGGTGCCGCGGGCCATGGTGCATCGGGCCGTGACGGAGTCAGAGCTCGTCCCGGTCTCGGTTGAAGGATGGAAGCAGCCTGCCTTCGCAGACCCGGCAGGCTTGGCATCACTGTGTTCGCGGGCGCGCGGGAGGAGCGTCATGCTCTCCCCGTTCGACCCCCTGATCTGGTTCCGCGCCCGTGTGGAGCGACTCTTCGGGCTCCGGCATCGACTCGAGGCGTACACGCCGAAGGAGAAGCGCGTCTACGGGTACTTCGCTATGCCGGTGCTCGGCGGCACCAAGATCGTGGGGCTGGTCGACCCGGGTCGTCGTGGCGAAGTCCTGGTCGCCAAACAGGTGACGCTCCTCGACTCCACCGGGGCGTCCCACGTGGCCCTGGCGTTGCGATTGGCGGCGTCGTGGGTCGGCTGCAACGAGATCACGCTCGAGCGTGTCGAGCCCAAGGCGGTAGGGCCCGAGCTCGTGCGCCTGTTGCGGACTACGACGTGATCGTCGAGCCGTGGTCAATCCGCTGCGTGGCGTGCCGCGATCTGTTCGAACGCGCGGACGTCACCGCCGAACGGGCCGGTCTGCGCCGGATGATGCAGCACGAACTGATCGAATCCGAGCGACTTGTAGGGAGCGGCGAGCTCCTCGAACTGCTCGAGCGACTCAAGGACGGGGTCGGTCGGCATCCAAAGCAGGACGCGGCCCAGGTCTGCGGGGTTCCGGCCCACCTCCCGACAGGCGGCGTCGAGGAGTTCCACCTGCCGGCTCGCCGACTTCAGCACGAGCGACGGCGTGTGGGGACCTCGTCCGGTCGGGCCCACCGTCACCCAATTCCGGCCGTACGTGGCGGCGAGGCGGAGGCCCTTGGGCCCGCCGGCGGCGACGGTGAGGGGCAGCGGACGCTGGAGTGCCCCCGGGGTACTCGGCGCTTCATTGGCGATGTAGTGAGTGGTCTGCATCGACGTCCGGTCGGCGGGAGCGCCTTCGACGATCGGCGTCAACACCTGCAAGAACTCGGCGAAGCGAGCCAGCCTCTCGGCCGGCCGCCAGGGCGTTTGACCCAGCGCGGAAGCGTCGAATCCCTCGCTCCCTGGGCCGAGCCCGAGGTCGAGGCGGCCGTTGCTCACGTCGTCGAGGGCGAGGGCGTCGCGGGCCAGCGTGACGGGGTGCCGGAAGTTCGGGGTGGCGACGAGCGTGCCCAGCCGGATGCGTGTCGTCACGGCGGCCGCCGCCGCCAGCACCGGCACGGAGGCGTGCCACGGTCCGTCTGGCATGCCGCCCCAGCGGATGTGGTCGTAGGTCCATGCCGCGCAGAACCCCGAGTCTTCGGCCCACTTCCATTGGCGACGGGCCTCCGTCCAGCGGTCGCTGGGCAGGATGACGAGGCCGACGCGCACGGCCCGAACCTATCGGGCGGCGATGGCCCGGGTACGTTGTCGCCCGTGGCGAACGAAGCGGAGACCCGGAGGTGGAACGACGAGCGGTGGGCCGCTTCGTGGCCTCACCGCGAGAGGCTGACCGACACCGTGTCGCCGTACCTGCTCGACGCGGTCGGGGCGCAGGCGGGTCAGCGCGTGTGCGACATCGGCTGTGGCGGCGGTGCCCTCACGACGAAGCTGGCGGTTCAGGTCGGGGTCGACGGCGAGGCGGTCGGAGTCGACCTGTCTGCTCTCTTGCTCGAGCTGGCCCGGGAGCGGGCGCAAAAGGCCGACGTCACCAACGTCCGCTTCGTCCAGCTCGATGTGCAGACCGGGGACCTCGTCGAGTCTCCGTTCGACCTCGCCGTGAGCCAGTTCGGTGTCATGTTCTTCGACGAGCCGACGGCTGCCTTCAGCGCCATCCGTTCCTACCTGCGGCCGGGCGGTCGCTTCGTCTTCGCCTGCTGGCAGGGTGTCGAGCGCAACCCGTGGCACATCGGCACCGCGCTCCGGCCGCTGATGCCGTCACCACCGGTTCCCGCTCCGGGGAAGAGCCCGGTTGGCCCGTTTGCTCTCGGCGACGACGAGTACGTGGGCGAGCTCTTGGACGCAGCTGGATTCACGGGCATCAAGGGGACCCAGTACGAGTCGACGGTTCGCGCCCCCGCCAGCGCAGTGGTCGATCGGTCGCTGTTCCAGTTCATGGGCATCCGGCCTGAGCAAGCGGACAATGCGGAGGAAATCGTGGACAATCATCTCGAGCGCTTTGCCGTCGGGGCGGACGAGTACGAGTACCCCTTGGCCTTCACGATCCACGAGGCCGTCAACGACTGAGCTGTTGGTCGTCCCGGGCCCTCAGCCCCTGTCCGCACTCCGTGTCCCTGTGCTAACCCGGGCGGATGGCCGGCTACAGCGGCACTCCCCTCCCGAAGAAACTCGGTATCACTGAAGGCTCGTCACTCGCCCTGATCGCCGCCCCGAACGGCGTCATCGACGGCCTCCCCCAAGGCGTGACCGTCAAGCACCAGGCGCGAGGGTCGGCGGACGTGGTCGTGGCCTTCTTCACCCGGCGAAGCGATTTCGAACGCCGCATCCACCGATTGGCTCAGATGATCTTCCCGTCGGGCGGTCTGTGGGTGGCGTGGCCCAAACGGGCCTCCGGACTCGATACGGACATGCACGAGGGAGCCGTTCGCGACGTCGCGCTTCCTCTCGGTCTGGTGGACAACAAGGTCTGCGCCCTCGACGAGACGTGGTCCGGATTGCGCGTCGTCTGGCGACGCGAACGACGCACCTGACGACCCGAGCCGGGAGACGGGCGCATCACCGGGTCGGCCCCGTCCGGCTCGACCGCTGAACCCAGGACAGATGAATCTCAGCCAGGTACACAGTGGGTGACCGAATCTGACCTCCCGGCGATCCCTATGATCATGCGCCGATGTCCACGATTCGGCCGTGCCGCCCCGTCCGATTCGTGCGCTCTTGTGTGGCGACTCGTGCTGAGCATCCTCTTCCTTGGCGTCTTCGGCGTTGGTTCCTCGGCGGGGGGGGCGACGCACAAGGCGACTTCTCTTCGCAACGTTGTGGTCGTCGGCGACTCCATCACCTACCTCGCGGCGGGGTCGATTGAGGACGTCGTCGGCTCGCGGTACCGCACCTTCCTGGTCTACAAGGTCGGCATGCGGATCGATCAGATGCTTCCGGGCCTCGGCGTCGCATTGCTCGCGCACGCTCCTGTGTCCGCCGTGGTGGAGAACCTGGGTACGAACGATGCGCTCGAAGGAGGAAAGAACGCCGACTGGCGTGCCAGTTGGGCACGCATGATGTCGATGACAGCGAAGGTCCCTTGCGTGGTGCTCTCAACGATCAGTCCGGCGGCTGACTACTTCGGGAAACGCCCCATCGCGAGCGCAATCAATCGTGAAGTCGAAGAACTGGCGAAGACCGATCCGAGGCGATACAAGGTGGTCGACTGGCCGGGCTTCTTGCACGAAGTCGACAGAAGGCACCCGGCCCTTTTCTTCGACTACGTCTCTCGAGACCTTATTCACGAGCGTCAACCCGGTGCGCGATGGCTCGCCGAAGAGGACCGGGCCGCCCTGGCTGATTGTGGCTCTCGTGCGCAGCCGTCGATCATCCCGCCGAGCAAGCAGCTCTTGGATCCCTGAATCGAGGCTGACCGCTCCTCGGAAAGTCCAAGGCGTGCTCAATCAGAAGAGAGCGAGCCGCGACAGCGGCCAGATGCGGACGTCGACCTTTCCGACGATCGTCGATTCGCGGACCGGGCCCCAGTAGCGGCTGTCGCACGAGTACGTGCGGTTGTCGCCCATCACGTAGACGTCACCCTGCGGCACGCGGTAGGGATGGTGGAGTGCGTAGGGCGCCTGTGACGGGCCCGGGTACGTCTGGGCCCTGGCGGCAGGCGGCAGCCAGGGCTCGGGGAGGACGTGGCCGTTGATGTACACGCGGCCGTCCGACAACGAGATGGTCTCTCCCGGCAGCGCGATCACCCGCTTCACCAAATCGGCCACCGGCGGTCCCGCGCAGTCCTCAGTGGGAGGCGTGGAGAAGACGATGATGTTGGCACGGTCCACGCCGTGCAGCTCGTAACTCAGCTTGTCGACCACGATGCGATCGCCCACTTGGAGCGTCGGCTCCATGGAACCCGATGGGATGGAGTACGTGGCGACGACGTACGTACGGAGGAGGACCGCCACCACGATCGCGACGATCACCACACCGAGCAGCTCCACGATCCACCGGCTGGACTTCCCTTGCTCCCGTGTCTCGGACCCTGGACTTGTTGCTTCCGCGCCTGGAGTTGCTGCGTCGGCACCTTTGCTCGGGGGGTCGGGCCCGGGTCCGGGTTCAGGAGGAGGAGCGTCGGCGTTCGGTTCGTCGACGGCCATGACGGAGTGCAGTATTACCCGATCGCCGTGCCCGGGCCGGTCGGCGCAGGCGTGGGCCAGGGTGTCACCGCGCAGGGCCACAATGGGATCGTGACCGATGCCGTGATCTTCGACTTCTACGGAACGCTGGCCCACTTCGCCGACGCCAGAGCTTCCGATTACGCGACGGTGTTCACCTCTTTCGGCTACGAGGTTCCCGCGTCGGTCTTCGACGGATACTTCAGCCGTTACGACGGCATCGACCATGCCGAGCACTCCGTGAACGAGGACACCTACGAAGCCTGGGTGAGGACGCGACTGAGGGAGCTGGCGGCCACCTGCGGCGTCGGGCCACCCGAGGCCGAGGAGGTCGTCGAGGCGCTGCGCGGGCTCGACGGGGGCGAAATGGTGGCCTACCCGGAGGTCACTGCCGTGTTGGAGTCGTTGCGTGCCGCGGGCCTGGCCGTCGGTGTCTGCTCGAACTGGGGCTGGGAGCTGGACGGGTATCTGAGTCAGGTCGGCCTTCTGCACCTCGTCGACTCGGGTATCACGTCGGCGCGGGTTGGTTCCCGTAAACCGCATCCGGCCATCTATGCCCGCTCTGCCGCGTCGCTCGGGATCGATCCGGCGCGGGCGGTCTTCGTCGGTGACTCCTGGGAGCCCGACGTCCGGGGGCCGCGCCGCATCGGGATGACAGCCGTCCACCTCTGGCGGGACGACGAACGGGCCGGACAGCTCGCACCACCACTCGAACCCGGCGACCACCGCATCGGCGAGTTGACCGGCGTCCTCCCGATCGTCGGCCTCGGCTAGGGGGCGCTGATCGGCGGACGGCCGTTCTCGGCCAGGCCCGCCGCAAGCTTCGCACGATCGTCGTCATCGAGCCGTTCGAAACGGAGCTCGTCAATTTCGAGCGGTCGCCACCAGACCGGTTCGTCACAGACCCACGCCTCGGAGCGCAGACCCACCTTGGTGACCTTGCCCGTGGCCGTCTGGGGCAAGGAGGACGAGACGCGCACGTAGCGGGGGAGCCACTTCGGACCGAGATCTGGCTGGGCCACCAGCCATGCGGCGAAGTCGTCGGGATCGAAGGGACGTCCGGGCACGGTTTCCAACGCGACCATGACCTGATCGCCCGCCCCGGAGGCGGTGTCCGGGACCGGATAGACCGCGACCACTGCGAGGTCGGGGTTTCTTGAAAGCACCGCTTCGACGGGCCCCGCCGCGAAGTTCTCCGAGTCCACACGCAGCCAGTCGCCGCTTCGCCCGGCGAAGTAGAAGAAGCCCTCGGCGTCGACGTATCCGAGGTCACCGGTCCAGTACCAACCGCCTCGCAGGCGCTCCTGCTCCGCGTCCTCGCGGTGGTAGTAGCCCTCGAACCTGCCGCGACCACTGCGATTGACGATCTCCCCGATGGACTGACCGGCGTTGAGCAGCCGGCCGTCGTCGTCGAACAACGCGCGGGCGCACTCCTTGCCCGACTCGGGACTGATGACCGCCAGGTCGAGGCCGTCGACCGGCTTGCCCAACGCGCCCTTCGGCGTACCCATGACCGGATTGATCGCCGCACCGCCCTCGCTCTGGCCGTATCCCTCGATCAAGAGGCACCCGAAGCGCTTGCGGAAACGGCTGCGGTCTCGGACCGAGGCCTCCGTCCCGAAGGCGCTCTTCAGCGTGTTGTCCGCGTCGTCGGGCCGTTCGGGCGTGGCCAGGATGTACGCGATCGCCTTGCCCACGTAGCTGAACTTGGTCGCCCCGAAGTGCCGGACATCGTCGATGAACGCGGACGCGCTGAAACGGGGCCTGACCGCCAGCGCCGACCCGACCATCACGGACGGGCCCCACAGTGCCATCAGCGCGTTGCCGTGGAAAAGTGGCATCGGGCAGTAACAGACGTCATCGGCCGTATACCCGTAGCCAGGCGCGGCCGCCTCGGCGATCTCCGCGAGGCGACCCTGCGTGCACCGCACGGCCTTGGGCACCCCCGTCGTGCCGGAAGTGAAGATCAGCAGGTACAGCGACCCCCGGTCGACGCTGCCGGCCCCATCGATGAGCTCTCGGGCCGCCGCCGAACCGGCAAACGGGGAGAGCCGCGAGTCGTAGCGGTCGGTGCCCACGACGAGCACGCGGTCGTCGTCCACGCCGAGCTCGAGCCCCTCGAGGAGCCCCGCACCTTCCGCGTCCGTCACGATCATGGCGCAATCGGTCGCCCGCACGTCCGCGGCGAGGGCCTCACCTCGGCGCGTCGGATTGATGCCGACGACTGCCGCCCCGGCGAGTGCAGCGCCGTTGAGCCAGAACAGGTATTCGGGGACGTTCGGCAGGAGCACGCCGACGTGAGGTTTCGCCTCGCCGATCAGTGTGCGGGCGAGTGCACCTCGTGCCGCCCCCTCGAGCACCGCCTGGCGCCAGGTCCACGAGCCGCCGGCGTCCATGACTCCGACGCGATCGTCGTCGGCGCGGGCCGCCAGCATCGACGCCACGGTCGTCACGAGAGCTCTCCGGGGAGGTCCCAGCCCGGCGTCCGCCGCACCAAGGACCGGTCGAGGTCGGAGACCGTTGCGGCGCCGCACAGCGCCAACGACCGGAGCAGCTCGGCCTCGTACCACGCGAGCAGGCCGGCGACTCCGTCGGCGCCCCCGGTCGCCACGGCCCACAGCGAGGGCCGGCCGACGAGCACCCCCTGAGCGCCCAGCGCCAACCCCTTGACCACGTCGGGAGCCCGGCGCACGCCGCCGTCGACGTACACCTCCGCCCGGCCGGCGACGGTATCCACGATCTCGGGCAGGATGTCGGCCGTCGCGGGGGCGTCGGCGAGCTGGCGAGCCCCGTGGTTCGACACCACGACGCCGGCCGCTCCCGCCTCCACACACCGGGCGGCGTCGTCGGCACGCTGGACGCCCTTCACCACCACGGGCAGCGAGCTCAGCCCGGCCAGCCACCCGATGTCGTCGGGCCTCAGTGCCGGTTCGAACTCACGGGTCACGATGGCCATGAACCCTCCCGCCCGGCCGCTCGACGTGCTGCCGCCGGTCAGATTCGGCAGCGCCAGGTCGTCGGGCAGGTGCACGCCGCTTCGCCACTCGCGCAGCCGCAGCCCGGGCACCGGAGCGTCGACCGTCAAGACCAGCGCCCGGTACCCGCTCGAGACGGCCCGGGCGACGAGCTCCGCCGTTCGAGCCCGCTCCCGCAAGATGTACACCTGCATCCACCGCACCCCTTCAGGCGCCGCCGCGGCGACGTCTTCCAAGGGGCAGGTGGCCAGCGACGACAGGATCATCAACGCCCCGGCCGCCGCCGCACCCCGTGCGGTCGCCACCTCCCCCTCCTCGCACGCCAGCCCCTGGATCGCCGTCGGGGCGATGGCGACGGGCGAGCTGACCGAAGACCCCAGCAAGCGAGTCGTCGCCGACACCTCCCCGACCCCGGCCAGCACCCGTGGGTGCAGCTGCCAGTGCCCCCACGCCGCCACGTTCGCCTCGAGCAGGCGCTCGTCGTCGGCCCCGCCCGAGTAGTAGGCGTAGGCCATCTCGCCGATCAGCTGGCGGGCCTCGTGTTCCAAGTCCTCGAGTGAGAGGTCGCTGACCAGGGGCGAGGGCGCCGCCCCGTTCAGCCCTAGCTCAGCGTCGCCCTCGCTCGGGTTGCGCCCCGACGCACCGGTCCTGGCAGGATGAGCGGGTTGTCCGGACACCGCCGCATGGTAGGCGGCACCCGGGTTCACGACCCACACGAAACGAAACGACAGCGAGCAAACGGAGGTGACGTGCGGTTCTCGTATGCCGAGTCGATGACCGACCCGTCCTACTACCTGCCCCTCGCGCGGGCGGCCGAGGCGGCTGGATACGACTCCATGGTCGTCCCCGACTCCATCTGCTACCCCGAGATCTCCGACACCACCTACCCGTTCAACCCGGACGGCTCCCGGGACTTCCTCGAGGACAAGCCCTTCCTCGAGCCGTTCTCGCTCATCCCGGCGATGGGCGCGGTCACCGAACGGATCCGCTTCGTCACGTTCGTGATCAAGCTCCCGATCCGTCAGCCCGTACTGATCGCCAAACAAGCCAGCTCGACCGCCGTCCTCACGGACAACCGGCTCGTCCTCGGCGTCGGCACCAGTCCGTGGCCGGAGGACTACGCCATCTGTGGCGTGCCCTGGGAGCGCCGCGGCAAGCGCATGGACGAGGAGATCGCCGTCATTCGCGGCCTCACGGCCGGCGGCTACTTCGAGTTCCACGGCCAGGTCTTCGACATACCCTCCATAAAGATGTGTCCGACACCGAGTCGTCCCGTGCCGATCCTTATCGGCGGCCACCACGAGGCCGCCCTCAAGAGGGCCGCCGTCGACGGCGATGGTTGGTTGCATGGCGGCGGCGACCCCGCTGACCTCCCGCACCTCCTCGATCGCCTTGCCACGCTGCGCAGAGGAACACGGCACCGAGGACAAGCCCTTCGAGATCCACGTCATCTCGTCCGACGCCTACAGCCCCGACGGCGTCCGCAAGCTCGAGGACCTCGGGGTCACCGACGTCATCGTCGGGTTCCGCTGGCCCTACGTGACCGAGCAGGACACCGAGGGGCTGCAGACGAAGGTCGACAACCTGCAGCGCTTCGCCGACGACGTCATCGCCAAGATGCGCTGAGAGAGGGAGAGCCGCATGACCGCCGAACGCCGCACGAGCGACCAACCAATGAATGCCCGCGAGCTGGGCGTCCGCTCCCGAGCCGCCGTGGAGGCGGGTGACCGCGAGGCATGGCTCGCCCTGTTCGCCGACGACGCGGTCCTCGAGGACCCGATCGGCTCGTCGCCGTTCGACCCCGAGGGCAAGGGGCACCACGGTCGCGAGGCGATCGCCGCCTTCTACGACAACGTGATCGCGCCGAGCGAGGCCATCTCGTTCGAGATCAAGCATTCGTTTCTCTGCGGCGACGGCAACGAAGTCGCCGACGTCGGCACCATCACCACGACGATTGCCGGCGGGACGCACCAAGCCGTCGTCCACGGCGTCTACACCTACCGGTCCAACGGCGCCGGCAAGCTGGCGGCGTTGCGGGCCTATTGGGAGTTCGACGCGCTCGAGATGATCGAGATCGGGACCTGAGGCGGGCCGTGCGAGTCATGGTCCGTGAGGGACTCTTCACCGACGGCGACCCGCCCGTGCTGCTCGCGAGCCGCTGTGGCGATTGCGGATCGATCCTCTTCCCCCGGGTGGACTGTTGCACCTACTGCGCCACCGAGGGACCCGAGCCGCTCGATCTGTCCGGTCCCGGCACTCTTTGGGCGTGGACCGCCGTGACGGCGCCGCCTCCGGGCTACGAGGGCGACGTGCCCTTCGGGATGGGCGTGGTGGAGCTGCCCGAGGGGCTGCGGGTCATCACCCGCCTGACGGAAAGCGATCCGGGCGCACTCGAACTCGGCACGCCCATGGAGCTCCGTGTCGTCCCCCTTCACCGCGACCCCGACGGGAACGACGTCGTCAGCTACGCCTTCGCCCCGGTCGCTTCGACGTGAGCGGTGTCGAGGTGGCGCCGGTGATGACCTCCGGCGCGACCGCCGCCGTGCACCACCCGCGTCGCCATCACCGGAGTGGGGATGCATCCCTTCGGGCGCTTCGACGGCCTGTCCACCACGGACATGGGAGTGGCGGCGGTGCGGGCCGCCCTCCGCGAAGCTGGGATCGGGAAGGGCGGCTTCCAGGCCGCCTTCTGTGGCACCGCCTACGGCGGGGTGGCTACTGGCCACAAGGTGCTCAGCCGGCTCGGCCTGACAGGGATGCCCATCGTTGACGTCGAAGCCGGCTGCGCCAGCGGCGGGGCCGCGCTGATGCTGGCCGCCGGGGCCATCCGTGCGGGTCAATACGACACGGTCCTGGTCTTCGGCACCGAGAAGATGCCCAAGGGAATCATCCGCTCCTCCTTCTTCGAGCCCTGGCAGGAGGAGGCCGGGCTGGCGGCGACGCCTGCCTTCTTCGGTTTGCGAGCACAACGACTGGGACTGACCTCGGGAGTGACGAAGGATCATCTGGCCCGCGTCGTGGTCAAGAACCGCCGGCACGGCGCGGTCAACCCCGACGCCATGTACCAGAAGGAGACGTCGGTCGAGGAGGTCCTCGCGTCACGGGTCGTGTGCGAGCCGCTGCACCTGTTCATGCTGTGCTCGCCCAACGAGGGCGCCGCCGCGCTGGTGCTCCGTCGCGCCGACCTGCCCGCCCCCGCGTCGGCGTCGGGAGTCGTCCCCGTGACCCTGGCCGCCGCCGTGCTGCGCTCGCACATCCCGGGACCGGTGCTCAGCGAGTCGACACCGTTGTCCGGCCGGGCCGACGACTCGGTCCCCGCCCCCACGACCCTCGCCGCGACCGCGGCCTACGAGGAGGCCGGTCTGGGACCCCGGGACCTCCACGTGGTGGAGTGCCAGGACACCGACGCCGCACGGGAGCTCGGTTCCTGTGAGGAGCTGGGACTGTGCGAGCCCGGCGGCTCGGCTGCGCTCCTCGACTCGGGTGCGACCGAGTTGGGTGGCCGCCTCCCCGTCAACCCGAGCGGAGGGCTGCTCTCGAAGGGCGAGCCGCTCGGCGCGTCCGCCCTCGGACAGGTCGTCGAATTGGTGCACCAGCTTCGGGGGGAATGCGGACCGCGTCAGGTCGAGGGCGCGCGCGCTGCCCTTTCCCACACCGTTGGACGCGGGGCCAACGCCGGCGTGGTGATCCTCACCCGCTGAACTCCTCGCCCCTGAGGACATCGGGCAACTCCCGGAGTGACGTGATCACGGCGTCGGGACGCGTTTCCCCTCTTTCGTCTTCGTCGTCCACCTCGAAGTCGCCGTCTCCGTCGCGGTCGATCCACACCGCCCGCCACCGGGCACGCTTCGCACCCACGACGTCGTTGACCGGATGGTCGCCGACCAGCACGCAGCAGGCGGGTTCCACGCCCAACTGACGCTCCACGATCTCGAAGATCGCCTTGTCGGGCTTGGCCACCCGGTGGTCTTGCGCGAACACGACGGACTCGAAGAAGTGGCCCAGACCGACCTTCTCGGGCAACCGGCTTCCGTTCGAGAGCAGACCGAGGCGGTACCGTCCACGCAGGGCCTCCAGGCAGGGGATCGTGTCGGGGAAGAGCGCCGGGTCACGGTCGCGATGGGCGAAGTACGAGTCACCCAACTCGAGGACCGATGCCCCGTCCCCCGAATCGTCACCGCCTTGGGCTGCACGCAGTCGTTCGAGCGTCCGGGCGAATCCCAGTACCCGCAGACGCGCCAGGTTGTATTCGACGCCGTCCCATTCCGCTCCGACCACGGCCCGGTCCCGCTCGAGGTCCTCCCAACGCAGTGCGTCGGTGAACGGACCAGGGTACGCCGCCCGGAGTTCGCCGACGATCGCGATCAACGCCTCGCGCATCACGCGTTGGAAGTCCCACAGTGTCTGGTCTCCGTCGAAGAGGACCGCCTCGATCACGAGGTGACGAGGACCACCTTGCCGAACTTGCCGCTGGCCGCAAAGTGCTCGTACGCGGCTTGGGCTTCGGGCAGCGCGAAGGTCTTGTCGATGGGAACGGACAGCCTGCCGGCCGCCAGGGCCGGGAGGACGTGGGCCGTCATCGCCGCCGCCGCGTCGGCCTTCTCACGCCGGCTGCGCGAGCGCAGCGTGGAGCCGCCGATCCGGGCACGCTTGGTCATCAACAGCATGAGATCGAGCTCGATCTGGCCGCCCGATCCGACTCCGATCACCACGACCCGCGACCACTGCGCCAGGTTCGGGAGCACGTTGCTCAGGCTCGCCTGGCCCACCAGCTCGAGCACGACGTCGTACGGCCCGCCCGCCGCCTCGTCCCCCGGCGGGAGAACCTCGTGCGCGCCCAGCCCGGCGACATCGCTCCGACGATCGGGGTTGCGCACCGTGGCGGTGACGTGGGCCCCCGCCTCGGCGGCCAACTGCACGGCTGCCGTCCCGACGCCACCGGCGGCGCCGCTGACCAGAACGCACTCGCCCATCTGGAGGCCGGCCTGGGTGAACAGCGCGTCGTAGGCCGTCGTGAAGGCCTCGGGAAATCCGCCCGCCTCGGGCCAGTCCAGGGAGGCCGGCACCTCCAGCGTGTGGGACTCGTCGACGAAGGCCATTGTGGCCTGGGCGCCGCCGCCCACCACCGCCATCACGCGGTCGCCCGGGGCGAAGAGCGTGACCGACCGGCCTATCTCGACGACCTCGCCGGCCATCTCCATGCCCGGGATGTCGGGCGGCCAGCCGGGTGGGGCGGGATAGAGCCCGACCCGCTGGACCAGGTCGGCTGAGTTCAACCCGGCCGCCCTGACGGAAACCAGCAACTCGGTGTCGCCCGGCACCGGGTCCTCCCGCTCCTCCCACACGAGCGTGCCGTCTCGAATGACCACCGCGTGCACGCAGTGCAGAGTAGGGCCGTCCGGTGCGAATGTGCCCAGGGACCGGTAGGGTCGCGCGTATGGCTCTCTACGACATCCCGATCCACACCCTCCAGGGTGGGGACGCCAAGCTTGGCGACTACGCCGGCAAGACGCTGCTGCTCGTGAACGTGGCGTCCAAGTGCGGCCTGACCCCGCAGTACGAGGGGCTCGAGCGGTTGCAGAAGACGTATGCCGATCGGGACTTCAGTGTCATCGGGTTCCCGTGCAACCAGTTCATGGGGCAGGAGCCGGGGACGGCCGAGGAGATCGAGCAGTTCTGCTCCACTACCTACGGGGTCTCGTTCCCGTTGATGGAGAAGATCGAGGTGAACGGGGAGGGCCGGCACCCGATCTACGAGCAGCTGACCGAGAAGACCGATGCCGAGGGCAACGCGGGCGACATCACGTGGAACTTCGAGAAGTTCCTCGTCTCGCCGAAGGGCGACATCGTGGCGCGGTACCGGCCGCAGGTGGAGCCGGAGAACCAGGCCATCGTGGGCGACATCGAGGCATTGCTGGCCGATTGAACGCTCTGGGCGACGACCTCGCTGCGGCGGGTTTCGTCGGATCCGTCTTCGACATGGACGGGCTGCTCGTCGACTCCGAGGTGTTGTGGCACCAGGCGGAGATCGAGATTCTTGGGGCTCTCGGCGTGCCGCTGGCCGCCGACGGCTGCCGGACGACCAAGGGGATGTTCGTCCACGAGGTGACCGAGCACTGGTTCGCTCGCTATCCATGGTCGGGGCCGACGCCGGCGGAGGTGGCGGTGACGATCGTGGACCGGGTGATCGAGCTCATCCTGACCACGGGACGGCTGAAGCCGGGCGCCGTGCACGCCGTCGACCTCTGTGCCGCACGAGGTCTTTCGTTGGCCGTCGCATCGTCGTCCGAGTACCGCCTCATTGATGCCGCGCTCGAACACTTCGAGCTGCGCCGACGCTTTGCGGTGATCCACTCGGCCGAGGACGAGGAGTACGGGAAGCCGCATCCCGCCGTGTTCCTGACGGCCGCCCGGCGGATGGAGGCTCCGCCAAAACGTTGCGTCGTCTGGGAAGACGCACCGGCCGGGGTGGTGGCGGCGAAGGCGGCGTCGATGGCCTGCATCGCCGTGCCCGAACCCGGCGAGGGGCACCATCCGGCCTTCGGCCTGGCCGACCTGGTGGTCGATTCGCTGAACGACGTCGACGGGTTCTCCTTGGACGAGGTGGCTCGGCGGCAGTTCGGACGGGGTGGAACCGGAGAGCCTGGCTAGAGTCCCGCGCCGAGGGGAGTCGACGGCAAACGGACGGCGTCTCGTGCTGATGGCAATGGCGGTGGGTCGTGCCGTGACGCTGCGCCTCGTCGCCGGGCTCTCTCTGCGCTCAGAGCATCCCTTCGAGCCGGGCCGCCACCTCGCGGTACCGCGACACCGGGATGAGGTGGACCCCCTCGAAGGCGCCAGAGTCTCGGATCTGTGCGACCAGGTCGCATGCCGCGTCGACGCCGGCGTCCCGGTCCTGCTCCAGGCGGTCGACCAGGTTGGTCGGAATTTCGAGATTTGCTATCGCGGTGGCGAGGCGGCGCGCCATCCCCGCACTCGGCAGCACGATGACCCCGGCGTAAACCGATACCCCGGCGTCGAGGTCGACGCCCGAGCGCCACTCGAGCAGTTCGTCGAGATTGAAACCAATCTGCACGAACAAGAAATCGACGGACCGCTTCCAGGAGGCCAACGCCCGGAGGCCGGTGGCGGCACCGAAGCGCATGGGTCCCGCCGCGCCCAATGACTCCGAGTAGGCGCGGCCCTCGTCGAGCATCGAGCGGACGGTGAGTTCGCTCGTGCGAGCGCCGGCCTTCGGGTCGTCGCCGTAGACAAAGAGGAACTGATCCACGCCGTACGCCGACGCCGTGAGCATGTCGCGTCGAAACCCGAGCAGGTTGCGATCGCGGGCGTTCAAACAGGCAATCGAGCGACCACCCATCGCCTCGACCTCGTGCGCCACGGCCACGCTCGAAACGGTTGCCCTTCCGATGTGGTTGTCCGGGATGAGGAAGGCACTGGCGATCGGGCTCAGCACGCCGATCTGATGTCGCACACGGGTGAGGTCGGGGGTGGTCGCCGGTTCGATCTCGCAGATCACCTGGAACGACGACGCCGCCGTCCGGGTGCGAACCGTCACCCGATGGCCTTGGCGAAACGGATCCACCCGGCGGCCAATGGCCTGCCCTGGGGATCGACGTACAGACGTGTCCACCCCGTGGTTCGGTAGAGCTGGACCGCCTCGGGTTGACGGTCCCCGGTGGCCAGGACCAGGTTCTCGAAGCCGAGTTCGAGCCCGGCGCACTCGAGCCCGGCCATCAGGGTCTGGCCGACGCCCCGGCCACGCCACGCCGGATCGACCCACAGGCGCCGGACTTCTCCGACTCCCTCGGCGACGCGGCGGAGCCCCACTCCGCCGACGGGAGGCCCCGAGGCTCCAGACCGGATGGCGCCGGCACGGGCCACGAGAAACGAACCGCCCGGTCCTCCGAACATCGCGGCGTTGAGGCCGAGCTCTCCGTCGGCAAGTCCCCCGTAGCGTGCAATCAGCTCGGCCTCCGCTTGGGCGACGACCCAGCGCGGGCCCTCGGAGTCGTACGGCTCTGGGCCCACGCGCAAGCCGTCAAGGGGTTCACCCACAGCCTCTATCCTTTCCGAAACGCCCGGGCATGCCGTTCGGGCGCCGACCACCGCCTCCCGTGCTCTCACCCGTACCTCCCGACATCGACTTCGTCACCTTGGAACTGGACGAGCTGACGCGTTGGGAGAAGCACCGCGTCTTTGAGCGGTCGATCGAGCAGCGGGTCGGGGCGCCGGCCTGGGTCTTCTACGAGGGTCCGCCGACGGCGAACGGGCTGCCTGGCCTGCATCACGTCTGGGCCCGGGTCTACAAGGACCTCTTCTGCCGTTTCCGCACGATGGATGGCTCGTACGTGGCCCGTCGCGCCGGCTGGGACACCCATGGGCTTCCGGTGGAGGTGGAGGTCGAGAAGAAGCTCGGGATCACCGGGAAGCAACAAATCGAAGACCAGGTGGGCATCGCCGAGTTCACCCGGCTGTGCCGCGAGTCGGTCTACTCCTATGTCGACGAGTTCGAACGGCTGACCACTCGCATCGGCTACTGGGTGGACATGGGCGCGGCCTACTGGACCTTGAGCCCCTCCTACATCGAGTCGGTGTGGTGGCATCTGCAGCGGCTCTTCGATCAGGGGCTGCTCTACGAAGACCTCAAGGTGGTGCCGTACTGCCCGCGCTGCGGGACGGCCCTCTCGAGCCATGAGCTTGGACAAGAGGACGTCTATCGAGACGAAGAGGACGAGTCGGCCTACGTGCGGTTGCGCCTGATCGATCCGGACCCGGGCGTCGTCGGCGACGCAGAGTGGTTGGCGGTCTGGACCACCACGCCCTGGACCCTGCTTTCCAATACCGGCGTGGCGGTGAACCCGGAACTGACCTACGCGGTCGTGGACAAGACACTCGTCGCCGACGAGCTGGTCGACTCGGTGATGGGGGAGGGCGCCCAGGCCCGCATCTCCAGGCGCCTCCCGGGTTCGTCGCTCGTCGGCCTGCGCTACGTGCGGCCGTTTGCCGACCTTGACCCTCCACACGGCGCAGATGGCTGGCGCGTCGTCCCGGCCGCCTATGTCACCACCGAGGAGGGCACGGGGCTGGTCCACCTCGCACCGGCCTTCGGCGAGATCGACCGACAGCTGGGCCGGGAGAACGGGCTTCCGTCGTTGAACCCGGTGGGACCAGACGGACGGTTCACGTCGGACATCGACTGGTTGGCGGGACGGGCCGTACGCGCGGCCAATACAGAGATCAATGACCGCCTCGAGGAGGCGGGCCTCCTGATCCGGCGCGTCCCGTACGTCCACTCGTATCCCCACTGTTGGCGCTGCGGCACTCCGCTCATCTACTGGGGAAAGCCGAGTTGGTACATTGCGACCTCGACTCGGAAGGACGACTTGCTCGCCGCAAACGCGACGGTTGACTGGCATCCGGGGTACATCCGCGACGGCCGCTTCGGTGAGTGGCTGGCGAACAACGTCGACTGGGCGCTGTCACGCGACCGCTTCTGGGGGACGCCGCTTCCCATCTGGCGATGCGGCCGCGGCCATCCGCGCTGCGTAGGCTCCCTCTCCGAATTGTCGGACCTCTGCGGGCGCGACGTCACCGGCATCGACCCGCACCGCCCGACCATCGACGAGGTCACGTTCGCCTGCTCCTCCTGCGCCGCTGAGGGCCACGACGACGACCTGGCCGTGGCCCGTCGGGTCGAGCCGGTCATCGACGCGTGGTTCGATTCGGGCTCCATGCCCGCCGCCCAGGTGGGCTATCCGCACGTCGCCGGGTCCGCCGAGGCGTTCACCTTCCCGGCGGACTTCATCTCCGAGGCGATCGACCAGACGCGAGGCTGGTTCTACTCGCTCCTGGCCGTGAACACGCTGATCTTCGGTGAGAGCCCGTACCGCCACGTGGTGTGTCTCGGCCACATCGTCGACGCGGACGGCCGCAAGATGTCGAAGTCGCTGGGCAACATCATCGACCCGTGGAAGATCCTGGATACCCGCGGTGCGGACGCCATGCGCTGGTGGATGTTCAGCCAGGGTTCGCCGTGGACGCCGACCCGCGCCACCCTCGGCGCGATCGACACCGCGATGCGAGACATGCTGCTGACGCTGTGGAACACGTTCAGCTTCTTCACGACCTACGCGTCGCTGAATGAATTCGATGCGTCCGATCCCGAGATCCCAGCTCTCGTCGAGCGGACCCCGCTCGATCGGTGGATCCTGTCCCGGCTCGCCAGCACGACGCTGGAGATGACCGAGGCCCTCCGGGGCTACGAGCCGCTCGCCTCGGCGGTCGCCCTCGGAGCTTTGGTCGACGACGTCTCCAACTGGTACGTCCGCCGGAGCCGGCGGCGGTTTTGGCGCACCGACCCGGACGCGCCACCGGGCGACACCCTGGCCGCGCAGGCGACACTGCACACGGTGCTGACCACGCTGTCCTCGCTCTTGGCGCCGTTCTGTCCGTTCGTCTCGGACGCCGTGTGGCGCCAGCTGACCGAGGCGGAAGAGGGCGCGTCGGTGCATCTGGTCGACTGGCCCACCGCCGACGCTTCGCTCATCGACCCCGAGTTGGAGGCAGAGATGGCGCTGGCGCGTCGGCTGACGTCGCTCGGGCGTGCCGCCCGCAGCGAGGCCGGTGTGAAGGTGCGCCAACCTCTGGCCCGCGCGCTCGTTTTCCTGCCTGCAGACGCTCCGGTCATCCTTCGCGACATCGTGGCCGACGAGCTGAACGTCGACGAGATCGATACCGCGGATGAACTGAGCGAGGTGATCGAGTTCGAGCTGGTGCCCAACTTCCGCACGCTCGGACCGCGTCTCGGCGAGCGCGTCAAGTTGCTCAAATCGTCACTCACAGCGCTCGACACGGCGGCCGCTGCGTCCGAGCTCGAGGCCGGACGGTCAATCACGGTGACGCTGGACGGCGAGGAGGTCGAGCTGTCGCCGGAGGACATCACGCTGCGCGTCCGCGGCCAGCAGGGCTTCGCCGTTTCGCGCGAGAGCGGGGAAGTGGTGGCGCTCGATCTCAACATGACCGAAGACCTGCGCAAGCGCGGACTGGTCCGCGAGGTGGTGCGGTTGATCCAGGACCTGCGCAAGACGAGTGGACTGGAGGTCTCTGACCGTATCCGGCTGCATCTGGTCGGGCTCGATGCGATCGCCGAGTTCTTCGACACGATCGCCCGGGAGGTCCTGGCAACCCAGGTCCTGACCGAGCCCGGCGACGGGGAGGGAACCCTCCTCGACCTCGAGGATCTCGACGGCACGGTGCCGGCGCGGGTGTGGCTCGAAAGGCACGACGAGGCGGTTTAGAGCTGACGGCCGGCAGGTGAGCGGCCAGCGGCCGTGTGTGTCCTCAGCTACCGGTTCTTGACCGAGATGGCGATCGATTTGCTATATGCGACCTTGCCAGCAGCGTCGTAAACGAGCGAGCGAAGGTCGTAGCTGCCGTTTGGCACGTCGGTGGTCTTCCAACCGAGCAGCCATCCGAACACGGTTTGTCTGGCATCGCCGAGAAGCGTGTCCGAGGTTCCCGGGCCCACCAGTTGAAGCTCGACTCGACGAATCGGTACGGTGTCCGTTGCGCCAACGGAAATTATTTGGCCCCCGGAGAGAATTGCTCCGTTGCGTGGAAGGACCAGCTCGGTGTGAGGATCGGGAGGAGGTAAGGGTGCTTCCGGCATGTCGAGGGCTTTGGACAACAGGCCCTTCAAGAAGACGGTATAGGTCGTCGTCACGTGATCTTTGTCGTAGTAGACCTCGTAGCGTCCGATGATTGGGGTACACGTTGTCGTTCCACAAAACCAAGGAATGGTGTCGATGTATCGGCCACCCACCGAAGTAACCGCAGCCTGTTCGGCCTCGTTGTAGGGGAAAAAGGACGAATTCGGCTGGCTCGAGCACGTTTGGACGTCATCGGGATTTCTCGAGAGGCACTGCGGAGCAGATGCCGAAAGCTCCGGGATGTTTCCGAGGACGACTTCCTGGGTGCGCGGCGATCGCGATTTCACCGATTGCAGCACGTTCTGCAGCGCCTTCCCCCACCGCTGTGGCGAGTACCGGCGCGTTGTCCGGTTTCAGGCGAACTTCCTGCGAGACGACGAGCATATTTGGCTGCAGGCGCTCGATGACGCCGAGAGCCCACTGGTGGAAATGGTCACACGCAGAGAACTCGGCGCTTGGCGGACCCCAGGCCGGCGGGTTTCCGTAAGGCAGCATGTCTACCGGGCATGAGCTCTTCACCAGCATGACGAGCTTCCAGTGCGCCGCTTGGGCGATGTCTTCGATAGCTTTTGACCACATTGCACCGTGAGAGTCGCCATAGATGACGATCGTGCGAGTCCCATGGGGATCGCCCGAAACGCAGAGTGGTCCACTGCTTTGTCCGTACGACGGCCAACATGTGCCGGATTCCCGAGGCGAGCGCGGCGTCGTTGGGCGCTTCCGACAGAGGTGGAATCATCTCGCTCGGCAGCTTCGTGATCTGGGGTGCCGTGGCGAGCAGATCGGTGAGTTCGTGGGCGGTTGCGACCGATCCCGGGTTGGATAATTGTGACAGCGCTGATCCACCTCCGCTGTTGTCGCCGTTTATCTGAAGGGTCAGCGTGACGACAGTGACCACCACGAGGGTTATTCCGATGCCGACACTCACCACTCGTCGACGAGCCAGAAGGCGGGAGTGTCGGACTGGGTTCTCGATCAGTCGATAGCTGAGCACGGAGGCAACCAGGGCGACGAGGAGCCACCAAAGATTCTGAGAGAATGGGAGGCTGGCTTGGCCGGCTGACTCGGCCGCCAAGATGAGAATCGGCCAGTGCCACAGGTAGAGGGAGTACGAAATCCGGCCGAGCCACTGGAAGGGTGGCAGACCCAAGACCTGCTCCGCTCCGAACTTCGGCACGGCCGTACCTGCGGCAATGATCAACGCGGCACCGATGACGGGCAATGCGACAGCGGATCCGGGGTAGGGCGTCTGCGCGTTGAAGAGGAAGGCAGCCGTGACGATGCCGAGGAGCCCTGCCCACGTGAACCCTGCAGCAAGGCTCTTGGGCAACCGCACCAGCCACCGGGCCCCCACAGCCACGAGAGCACCAAGAGCCAACTCCCATGCTCGGGTGAAGGGCGAGTAGTAGGCAGAGACCGGATTGGACGATGTCTGGGTGACCGACAGGACGAACGAGATGACAACGACGATGCTCAAGCCGATCGCGAGTCGTGCCTCGCGTGTAATCGTCCCCTTGAGACTGGTGATGACCAAGAACAAGGTCGGGTAGACGACGTAGAACTGTTCCTCTACCGAGAGCGACCAGTAGTTCTGCAGCGGTGAAGGGGGCGCATTCGCATTGAGGTAGTTGGCCCCGGTGCTTGCGAAGTGAAAGTTGGCCAAGAAAACGGCTGCCCACCGGCCGTCAATGGCTGCGCTGTCTCCGCCCAGGACCCCCAAGACGATGTACGACAGAACGACGGTGACGATGATGACGAGGGTGGCGGCGGGCAGAATCCGTCGGACGCGCCGGGCGTAGAAGCCCACCAATGACGTCCTCCCGGTGGAAACCCGCTCACGCAGCAGTACACCCGTGATGACGTAGCCCGAGACGACGAAGAACACGTCGACCCCGACGAATCCACCTGAAAGTCGACTGACTCCAGCGTGGTAGAGGACGACGAGCAGAATGGCGATGGCCCGAAGACCCTCGACGTCGGGTCTGAATGCTCTGTCTCCGGGGGGGCTGCCCGCCTCGTCTCCAGAGGGGAGAAGACGCGAGACCTCTGCGGTGCCGGCGGCAGGCCGGCTCCGCTCATCTACGACTTCCCGACCCCCCACCATGCCGGCGGCATACTAAGGGAAAAGGGTCCCAACGCTCAGGCCGCGAAAGCCAAGAGCCCGGAGGCCGGCAGCGTGACCGGCTTTCCGGACGCTCCGATCAGACGCCGGAGTCGAGCACCTTGGTCAAGGTGGTCGAGAGGGCGGCGCGCTCGTCCTGATCGAGGTGCGACACCAGGTGGCGGTCGATGCCGTCGATGTGCGCCGCCACGGCTTCCCCGAGGACCGCATGACCCTCCGGGGTGAGCACCACGTGGATGCTGCGCCGGTCCTTCGGGCAGTGCTCCCGCGCGACCAGGCCGGCGTCGACCATGCGGTCGACCAGGCGGGTGACGCCCCCGGTGGTCAGGGCGACGTCCGTGCTCAGCCGGCTCATCGTCAGGTAGCCGTCGGGGGCGGCTGCAACGTGGATGAGGACGTCGAAGAAGACCAGGGGGATGCCGACGGACTCTTCGAGCTCGTGGCCGAGCGTTTCCGTCAGACGGCGGTGGGTACGGACGATAAGGCCCATGAGCTCGAGCCTTTCGTCCTCGATCTGGCCCAGGATGCCGCAGGTGCTGACTGCGTCGCCGGCTGCGCCGTTGCCGGGGACCGCTGCTACCTGCTCTTCGTCACCGCCCTCGGGGGGCACCGTCGCCATGGCCTTGTCCATCAGTCTCTCCGACATCCTCTCACTGTCCCAGGGCCAGAATCCCCGATTGACAGTATCTGTGTAGTCAGATATTATACTCTCAGTAGTCGTCAAATCAACCAAGGAGACCTACGATGACCAGCACAACTTCCACCGTCACCCTCCCCAAGGCGGGGATCTACCTGATCGACCCGGCGCACACCGAGGTCGGCTTCGTCGCTCGCCACCTGGTCGGGACCAAGGTACGGGGCCGTTTCACCGAGGTATCGGGCACCTTCACGGTGGCCGAGAAACCCGAGAACTCGAGGCTCGAGGCTGAGGTCCAGGCGGCCAGCATCCACACCAACCAGTCGATGCGCGACGACCACCTGCGCACCAACGACTTCCTGGACGTCGCCAACCACCCGACGCTGACCATGAAGAGCACCGGGCTGCGCCGAGTGGACGACACGGACTGGGTGCTGACGGTGGACCTGACCATCCGCGGGGTGACGAAGTCCGTGGACTTCGACCTCGAGTATCTCGGCGAGGGCCCCTCTATGCAGGAGGGCAAGACCGTGGTGGCGTTCTCCGCCAGTGCGGAGATCGACCGTCGTGATTGGGGTGTCAGCTTCAACAGCTCGCTGCTCGACGGCAGCGTGGTGGTTGGCAACAAGGTCCGGATCGAGATCGAGGTCGAAGCCGGCCTGGCGGACTACCCCGAGAAGGTCTGATCTCGAGCCAGCCGAGACGCTCGACCGAGCGCTGGACGCTGGTCGAGATCTGCAGCGAGTGAGTGCCCGGCCCCTTGTGGGCCGGGCACTGCTGTATACGCTTCCCGGCCATGCCGGACGTGGGGTCCAACGGGGGGACGGGGTGGCGAGACGCCCCGGCGACCGAGCTTCGGTCGATCGACACGACCGCGCCCGAGGACACGTACGTCCTCGCGGTCGACCTGGGCACGGGCGGCCCCAAGGCGGCCGTCCTCGCGGCCACCGGCCGCATCGTCGCCCACTCGTTCTCGCCCGTCGGGATCGAGCTGACCGAGGACGGTGGGGCCGAGCAGTCGCCGTCCGACTGGTGGACGGCGATCGTCGGCTCGACGCGCCGGGCCTTGGCCGAAAGCGGGGTCGCTCCCGAACGGGTTGTGGGCGTGGGGTGCACCTCGCAGTGGTCGGGCACGGTGCCGATCGCCGGCGACGGCTCCGCCATCGGCCCGGCCATCACGTGGCTGGACTCCCGTGGGGCGCGCGCCGTGCGCGACACCGTACGGGGGGCCGTGAACGTCCAGGGGTACTCGGCCCCGAAGTTGGCCCGCTGGGTCCGCCGGACGGGCGGCATCCCCAGCCTTTCGGGCAAGGACCCGGTCGGGCACATCCACTTCCTACGGGCGCAACGGCCGGACGTGTACGCGGCGGCGGCCGTGTTCCTCGAGCCGATCGACTATCTCGACCTTCGGCTCACCGGGCTGGCCCGAGCGTCGCACGACTCCATCACCCTCCACTGGGTGACCGACAACCGCGACATCGGCCACATCGCGTACGACGATGCGCTGGTGTCGCTGGCCGGGCTCGAGCGGTCGAAGCTGCCCGACCTCGTCCCGACCGGGTCGGTGCTGGGCGGGTTGACGGCCGGCGCGGCCGCCGAGTTGGGCCTGCTCGCCGGGACGCCGGTCGTCGCCGGCACCGGTGACCTCCACTCGGCCGCGGTGGGCTCGGGTGCGGTCGCCGACTTCGCCGCCCACCTCTACATCGGCACCTCGAGCTGGATCAGCTGCCACGTTCCGTTCAAGAAGACCGACGCGCTGACCAACATCGCGTCCATCCCGTCGGGCATCCCGGGCCGCTACCTCCTCGCCGACGAGCACGAGACGGGTGGCGCCTGCCTGACCTGGTTGCGGGACACCCTGCTCTTCCCCGCCGATGCGCTCGCCGCCGGCACAGGCGCCCAGAACGGCACCCCGCCCGAGGGGTTCTTCGGGTGGCTGAACGAGGTCGCCGCGTCCGTCCCGGCCGGCGCCCACGGCGTCCTCTTCACTCCGTGGCTCAACGGCGAGCGCTCACCCGTCGACGACCACACGATCCGGGCGGGGTTCCACAACATGTCGCTGTCGTCGACCCGGGCCGACCTGGTCCGGGCCGTCTTCGACGGCGTCGCCCTCAATTCGGCCTGGCTGCTGGGCGCGGTGGAGAAGTTCATCAAGAGGCGGTGCGACTCGCTCGCCTTCGTCGGGGGAGGAGCGAACTCTGACCTCTGGTCCCAGATCCATGCCGACGCCACCGGTCGCACCATCCGCCAGATCGCGGACCCCGTCCTGGCCAACGTCCGCGGGGCCGGGTTGCTGACGCTGCTGGCGCTCGGTCACCTGAGCGTGGCGGACATCCCGGGGACGGTCGACGTGAAGGCCACGTACCAGCCTGATCCCGCCACCTCGAAGCTCTACGCGGAGCTCTTGAGGGAGTTCGTCAACCTCTACAAGGACACGAAGGGGATCCACAAACGTCTCAACGGCCGGCGGCTCAATGACGGACCGAAGGTCGGCTGACCAGCCGAGCCTGATTCGTCTTCGTCGCGAAGACGGCTCAACCCGGCGGGAAGACGATGGTCCGCTCGCCCTTCGGCACCCGCCAGGCGAACGCGTAGACCCCGTTGCGGTCGCTCAACACCTGCGCGTGCAGCTGGCGCATCAACGCAATCCCAGCCTCCGTCCCCGGCACCGTCGCCGCCTCGATCCCTTGCCGTGGCACCAGCACGACGTAGACGGTGTGGCCGTACAGAGGCACGGTCTGGCCGTTGGCGAACGCATCGAAGTACGGGTAGAAGTTGTGGCGCTGGGCGAAGCGCCCCACCACCCCCTGGGACACGATCGTCTCGGCGCCGCCCGGGATGCGGGCGCTCACCGAAGCCAATTGCGCCGCCGTCGCGTCGTCGACGACCGAGAAGGTCTGGCCCGACTTCGGCGTGAAGTGCGCACTGAACAGGGCGGTCTCGACCACCGCGCCGACGCACAACACGAGCGCCAGCGCCGCCAGGCCCACCCGCCACCGCTGCCCCCGTCCCTCGCCCTGGCGCGTCAGCCAGGTCGCCACCATGGCGATGCCGATGGCACACGCGACCGCGGCCATGAGGTTCTGCGCGCCACCGATGTCCGAGATGAACGATGGTGATGAGTTGAGGACGCTCGGCGCGAGGACGACGAGCGACAGGACTCCCCCCACCGCCGAGAAGAACCCGATCGTCCCCGCACCGCCGACGAAGTTGTAGACCTGGCCGAAGCGCGACCGGACCACGTGGCCGGCGATGCTCGGGTGGACCACCATGCCCGTGACGAGGGTGAAGATCCCTCCGATCGAGTCGTTGACCGTCGTCTTCTTGGCCAGGTAGGCGAACTGGGACAGGGCCGCCCCCTTGCCCGAGTGCACCAGTCCCACGACCCCCAGCCAGACCACGCCGATCCCGATGAGGATCAAGCCCATGCGCCATCGCCGCCGTCCGCTGATGAGCGCGGCCACCCCCAGAGCGGCCACGTACGACGTCGCCACGTTCCCGCAGAGCAGCACAAAGGCGACCCAGATCCAACCTCGCCGTCGCCCCGACCACAGGTCACGGCCGGCCAGCACGGTGAAGAAGACCGCGAGCGGCTCGGAGTGGTAGTCGTAGGACGCCGCCCAGTACGTCCACGGCTGGAGGACCAGCACCGCCAGCACGCACCCGCCCGCGGTCAGGGCGAATCGACGGTTGGGGGCGTGGCTCGCGAGGTGCTCGAGCACCCATCGGTACGCGACGAGGCCCGCCCCGGCGAGCGCCGCGTCCTGCACGATCAGCAGGTCGATCGCGTGCGGGTACACCCAGTACAGCAACGACAGCGGCCACATGATCAGTTCGAGGTCGGCTTGGTAGAAGGGGTAGCCGTAGTGCGGGTAGTACCAGGCGTACGTGGTGTCGTAGGGGTTGAGGTGACCCGTAGCGATCTGCTGCCAGGCCTGGCTGTATTGCCCGAAGTCCGCCGTCAGGTCGAAGTGGTCCCACAGGTACACGCTGTGGAGGATCAGGAGGATGAACTGGGCCACGAAGACGGCCACACCGATGAACCACGCGATCCGCAGCGATCCCTGCAGCACCGTGCCGCCCGCCGGCCGTGACGGCGGGGAGGGCGTGGTTTCGTCGGGCCGGTCACCGACGCTGGGCGGGGCGAGTGACGTGGCCACTGCGCGAAATCGTAACTGGCGACCCCTTCCCATTGAGGTCTCTGGACAGGGCCGATACCACCGCAATCGCCGCTGACCTGGTCAGACGGCTACAACTCTCTGGCTAAATCCTTTCGAAGTTCCGCTGCAGCTCCCAGTCGCTCACGTGGCGGTTCGACGCCTCCCACTCCTGTTGAGCCGTGTTCAGCAGATGGTGATGGACCTCCGGACCGAACGCCTCGAGGGCCACCGCCGAGTCACGCAGCTCGGCGATCGCCTCCACCAGGGTCGACGGAATCCGAGGCACCTCGGTCGCCTCGTAGGCGTTGCGCGTATACGCGTCGGGCAAGGAGAGCTCGTGGTCGATCCCGTACAAGCCCGCCGCGATCGACGCCGCCAGCGCCAGGTACGGATTCACGTCCGCCCCGGGGATCCGTGACTCGATCCTTCGTCCTGCCCCCCGCCCGACGACCCGGAACCCACAGGTGCGGTTGTCCTCGCCCCAGACGACGGCGGTCGGCGCCCAGCTCCCCGGCACGTAGCGCCGGTACGAGTTGACCGTCGGGGCGGCGCACCACGCCAGCTCCCGAGCGGCGTGCAGCTGGCCCGCCAAGAACCGGCGGCCCACCACCGACAACCCGCTTGCCCCCGCCCCCGTCCCCGCCCCCGCCCCCGACGCCGTCGTGTCCGCCATCAACGGCTCCCCACTCGCCGCATCCCACAGCGAGATGTGCACGTGGCACGACGAGCCGGTGTCGCCCATCGTCCACTTCGCCATGAACGTCGCCGCCCGTCCCTCCTGCGCCGCGATCTCCTTGATGCCGTTCTTGAACACCAAGTGGCGGTCCGCCGTCACCAGCGCCTCGTCGAACCGGACGTTGACCTCGTGTTGCCCCCGGCCCGCCTCGCCCTTGGAGAACTCGACCGGGATGTCCGCCCCCAGCATCTCGTTGCGGATCCGCCGCACGATGTACTCCTCCCGCGACGTCTGCAGCAGCTGGTAGTCCTCGATCGTCGAGGCGTGCGGTGTGAGCCCACGCCAGCCCTTCTCCGCTGCCGACTCGTAGGACTCCCGGAACAAGAAGAACTCGAGCTCGGTGGCGCTGCACACCCGGAACCCCCGCTCGGCCGCGCGTTCGAGCTGGCGTCGCAGGATCTGTCGGGGTGACACCTCGACCGGCGCGCCGGACCCGTCACTGAGGTCGGCGATCACCATCGCCGTCCCCTCCAGCCACGGGATCAGCCGGGCGGTCGAATAGTCGGGCCGGCACACGACGTCGCCGTAGCCGGTGTCCCAGTTGGCGAACCGGTACCCGGGAAGCGGAGTCATGTCGACGTCGACGGCCAACACGTATTCGCACGCTTCGATCCCGTGCTCGGCCGCGTACGACGCGAAGAAGGGCGCAGTCACGCGCTTGCCTACCGGCCGTCCGTACATGTCGGGGAAGGCGATGACGACGGTGTCGATCGAGCCGTCTGCCATCCCGGCGTCGATCAGATCACGACCAGGCATGCGCCATGTTGTCCGCGCCGCGGGCACTCGTCCAGCCAGGACACACGCTCGATACGCTGGCACCGTGAACCGCCACGCCCGTCGTTTCACACCGTTGATCGGCCTCACCACCTACGTCGCCGACACCCGATGGGGCGGCTGGGAGCGCCGCTCGGCCGTCCTGCCCGAGTCGTACTACGAGCTCGTCGCGGCGGCGGGCGGGCGGCCCGTGCTCTTGCCGCCCCCCAGCACCGCACCCGACGGCCCGGGCACGGCGGCGGAGGAGGTGATCGAGGGAATCCACGGCCTGGTCCTCACCGGCGGCGGCGACGTCGCGCCGCGGGCCTACGGCGAGCAGCCCAACCCCAAGACGGTGGGCGTCAACCAGACCCGAGACGACGCTGAGCGCGCGCTCCTGAAGGCGGCGCTCGAGGCGGACCTGCCGGTGCTCGCCATCTGCCGTGGCTGCCAGGTGCTCAACGTCGAGCTCGGCGGCACGCTGCACCAGCACCTGCCCGACGTGGTCGGCCACCTCGCGCATCGCAACGCGCCCTTTGTGTTCGGCGAGGTCGGGGTCGAGACGGCGCCCGGCTCGCTCGCCGCGGCCGTCTTCGGCGCCACTCCGACCGTCTTGTGCTCGCATCATCAATCCATCCGCGACCTCGGCCACGACCTGGTCGCGACGGCGTCGACGCGCGACGGCGTCGTCGAGGCGGTCGAGCTCCCGTCTGCGCGCTTCGTCCTGGGCGTCCAGTGGCACCCCGAGGAGCAGGGCGACCAGCGGCCGTTCGACGCGCTGGTCGAGGCGGCACAGGCCGAACAGGGCGACAACACATCCAACGAGACCGTCTCCCGCGTCAACGGGTGAACGGGCAGACGGGGACGGCGACACACGGTCATGAATCAGGACCCCAACGTGACCGGCCGTATCGCGGTCATCACCGGAGCCAGCCGCGGGCTCGGCGCCGGCCTCGCGGTCCATTTCGCCGCTTCGGGCATGCACCTCGGGCTGTGCGCACGTCACAGGCCGCGCCTGGTCGTCCGTACGAGGCCGACGGCGCACGACGGCCATATCGAGAGGTCCGAGACCCCCGTCCTCCAGTCGGTCGACGTCACCGACCGTGACGCGCTCGCCCGCTTCGCGGACCAAGTGATCGGCCGATTCGGTCGTATCGACCTCTGGGTCAACAACGCCGGCCTGTTGGGCCCCATCGGACCCCTCGCCGACGCGGCGGGAGGGGACATCGGACGCACCGTTGCGGTCAATGTCACCGGGGTGGCCAACGGCAGCTCGATATTCGCCGAGCACGTCCGCAGCCGCCCGGGCCGTGGCGTCCTGGTCAACATCTCGTCGGGCGCGGCGACCAAGGCCTACGAGGGCTGGGCCGTCTACTCCGCGTCCAAGGCGGCGGTCGCCCAGCTGACCCGCGTGGTCGCGCTCGAAGAGGCACGCCACGAGCTCTCGGCCTACGCCGTGTCGCCGGGCCTGGTCGACACCGATATGCAGGTTGCAATCCGCGCCACCGACACCACCCTCTTCCCCGAGGGGGCCCGCTTCCGCCGGGTCGCCGAGCTCCACCGGTTCAACTCGCCGGCCTGGGTGGCCGAGCACATCTTGGCCCTCGCCTTCGGCCCGCATCGCCCCGAGTCCGTCACGCTCCGCCTTCCCGATCAGGTCGCCGTCGACACGGCCCGGTAATCTGCGCTCATGCCGAAGAGCGGAGCCAAGAAGGTCGTCAAGCCGGTGGCGGCCGCCGCCGTCACGCTGGGGACGATGGCGAGCATCTGGTGGTTCGCGCTCAAGCCCCGCCGCCAGGCCAAGCGCGCCGAGGGGGCCATCAAGACCGAGAAGAAGTAGCCGCCCCGGGATAGCCGACCGCCCCGGTCCGCCGCGCACGGTCCCGGCGGCGCTCACCCCACCGGCGTCAGATCCTCCACCATCGCCGGCAGGCACTCGCTGATCGATCCGTAGACGACGACGTCCGCCAGCGAGTCCATCTCGGTCGGGCCGCCGTTCACGATGATCACGACGGCGCCGTGCTGGACCGCGATGGGCACCATCCCGGCCGCGGGGAACACGCCGAGCGTCGATCCGACCGCCAGCAGGAGGTCGCAGTCGGTCGCGGCGCGCTCGGCTCGGAACAAGTCCTCGGGCACCAGGCTCTGGCCGAAGCTGATGGTGGCCGACTTGAGGATGCCACCGCAGGCCACGCCGTCGGAGTCCACGACCGCGCACGACGGGTCGGCCTCGCCGCCGCGCACCCGTTCGTGCACCGGCTCGGACTCCTGGCGATCGCCACAGCGCAGGCACACCACCTCGCGCGACGTGCCGTGGATCTCGATGATCCGAGACGGGTCGGTACCCGCCTCGTGGTGCAGCCCGTCGATGTTCTGGGTGACCAGCGTGTCGAGCCGCCCGCTGCGCTCCAGGTCGACGAGCGCCTGGTGCCCCGCATTGGGCGATGCCGCCCACATCGGCGACGTCAGACGGTTCTGCCAGGCGCGCTTGCGCAGTTCGGGGTCCGAGACGTACGCGGACAGCGTCGCCGCCCGCTCCGCCTCTGGGTGCTTGGTCCACAGGCCCTGCGGTCCGCGGAAGTCCTGGATGCCCGAGTCCGTCGAGATGCCCGCGCCGCTCAGGACGACGACACGCCGTGCCCGTTCCAGTAGCGCCCGGGCCCGTATCGCCTCGTCGTGCACCTGGTCGCCGCGCTCGTCCACACCAGTCATCGTGGCACGGACTGCGGCCTACGCTGCCCCCGTGTCTCACCGGCGCTCCGGCGCGACCAGCTCGATGGTGCGTGACGCCCGCACGGTCGAGCTGCTCCATGCGGCCGACGCCGAGGAGCGTCAGCGCCGCGCCGCCGGCGCCCTGCACGCGCGCGGCTGCACCGACGGCGACCGCGTCGCCTTCGCCCTCGGCTCGTCGGCGGACCTCGTCTGTGCCGTCTTGGGGGCCGCGCGCAGCGGCTTGATCCCGGTCCTGCTCAACGCGACGCTGACCGCGGCCGAGCGGGATGCCCTGGCCGACGACGCCCAGCCCGCCCTGCGCGTCTTCGACCAGTCCGCCCTCGCCGAGCTGGTCGATCGCGGCTCCACCCCTCGAGAGCTCGCCCCTTACCCGTTGACGCGCCCGATGTACTACACGTCGGGTACGACGGGGCGCCCGAAGGGGGTGACCACCGGCATCTGGGACGAGAAGACCGCACGCGAGGTCTATGAGGATGAGGCCGCGGTCTGGCACTACGACCCAACGGACCTGCACATGGTCTGCTCGCCCATGTACCACGCCGTCTCGATCCGGTTCTCGTCGCACACGTTGCTCGCCGGCGGGTCGCTCGCCATCCTCAAGCACTTCGACGCCGCCACGGCGCTCGATGTGCTCCGGCGCCGTCGCCCCACCACCACCTTCTTGGTCCCGACGCACCTACAGCGCATCCTCCAGCTCCCCGAGCTGGGCGCGGGCGAGACCTTCGACTCGTTGCGCCTCCTGGTTCACGCGGGAGCGCCCTGCCCCGAGTCGGTCAAGCGGGCCACCATGGCGCGCGTCCCGCCGGGCGGTGTCTGGGAGTTCTACGGCTCGACCGAGGCGCAGTACACGGTGTGCCCACCCGACGAGTGGCTCGAACATCCCGGCACGGTCGGGCGCGCCCGCGCCGGCCGCCGCCTCTCGATCACACCAGTCGACGACGCCGAGGACGCCGCCGACCCCGCTGCCGGCACCGCACCTGGGACCCCCGACCCCGGGCCCGGAGCCGAGGGGACGATCTGGTGCGACGTGCCGGACTTCGCACGCTTCAGCTATTGGCGCGACCCCGAGGCGACGACCAAGGCCTGGCACGGGACAGCGTGTACCGTCGGCGACCTCGGCCGGCTCGATCCGGACGGGTACCTCTACCTCACGGGCCGGCGCCATGACCTCATCATCAGCGGAGGCGTGAACGTCTATCCGGCCGAGGTGGAGAACGTCCTGGCGGCGGTCGACGGGGTGCACGAGGTGGCGGTGTTCGGCCTGCCCGACGAGCAGTGGGGACGAGCGCGTCTGTGCCGCCTTCGTTGCCGACTCCGCGTCCGCCGAGGAGGCCCTTCGGGCCGCCGCCTCGTCCCACCTCGCACCGTACAAGCGGCCCAAGGCCTACTTCGCCACCCGGGACCTACCCCACACCGCGACCGGCAAGCTGATGCGCCGTGCCGTGCCCGGGCATCTGGGCCTCGACCGCCACTAGCTCACGTCTCGCCATCGGCCGGCGGCGGGTAAGACTGCATCATGCCGTTTGCCACCATCAACCCCGCCACTGGGAAGACGGAGCAGGAGTTCCCGGCCCACACGCCGGCCGAGGTCGACGCCCTGTTGGACCGTGCCGTTGCCGCCTTCTCCGACTACAAGAACACCAGCTACGCCGACCGCGCTCGCCACCTCATCACGGCGGCCGAGCTGCTCGAGGGCGAGGTGCCCGACGTCGCCCGCATCGTCACCACCGAGATGGGAAAGACCTTCGGCGCGGCCAAGGCCGAGGTGTCCAAGTGCGCCGTCGCCTTTCGTTGGTTCGCCGACAACGCCGAACGGCTGCTGGCGGACGAGGTCATCCCGACTCACGCGTCGAAGTCGTACGTGCACTATCAGCCGCTGGGCGCAGTGCTGGCCGTCATGCCCTGGAATTTCCCCCTGTGGCAGGTCACCCGCTTCGCCGCCCCGGCGTTGATGGTGGGCAACGTCGGCCTCCTCAAGCACGCCTCGAACGTCCCGCAGACGGCGCTGGCGATCGAGGACCTGTTCCGCCGGGCGGGTCTTCCCGAAGGGGTGTTCACGAACCTCTTCGTGGAGTCCAAGGACGTGGCCGCGCTCATCGAGGACCCACGCGTGGCCGCCGTCACCCTGACGGGCAGCGAGCGGGCCGGTATGTCGGTGGGATCGGCCGCCGGGCACACGTTGAAGAAGAGTGTTCTCGAGTTGGGCGGCTCGGATCCGTTCATCGTCCTCCCCTCGGCCGACCTCGATGCGTGTGTGCGCACCGCCGTCACCGCCCGCGTGCAGAACAACGGGCAGTCGTGTATCGCGGCCAAGCGCTTCATCGTGCTCGAGGCGGTGGCCGACGAGTTCCTGGCCCGCTTCACCGAGGCCATGGACGCGCTCGTCGTCGGAGATCCGTTCGACCCGGCCACCGACGTCGGACCCATCGTGACCGAGGCCCAGCGCAAAGAGCTGGCGGGCCAGGTCGACGCGGGACGTGCCCAGGGCGCGGCCGTGCGGGCCGGTCAGATCCCCGCGGGCGACGGGTGGTACTTCCCCCCGACGGTGCTCTCGGGCGTGACCATGGACATGCCCGTGGCCCAGGAGGAGATCTTCGGGCCGGTTGCCATGGTCATCCGCGTACCTGACGTCGACGCCGCCCTCGAAGCGGCCAACGCGACGACGTTCGGGCTCGGTTCGAGCGTGTGGGGAACCGACCAGGCGGAGCTCGGCCGGTGCATCGAAGGGCTCGAGGCCGGGGCGGTGTTCGTGAATGCGATGGTCGCATCGACACCGGAGCTCCCGTTCGGTGGCATCAAGCGCTCGGGTTACGGCCGCGAGCTCTCGGAGCTGGGTCTCAAGGAGTTCGCGAACGCGAAGACGGTATGGATCGCTTGACGATCGGTCCGATGACGAGCCCTTTCACCTACCTCGACCATGCGGCAACCACGCCGTTGCGGCCCGAGGTTGCTGCCGCCATGGCTGAGGTCCACGAGAGGCCACTCGGGAACCCGACCGGCAGCCACCCGCCCGCGCAGCGGGCGCGGACGCTTCTGGAGGAGGCGAGAGAGGCAGTCGCCGCGTTCCTCGGGCGCGACGCCGGCGAGATCGTCTTCACCTCGGGAGGGACAGAGGCAGCAAACCTCGCGGTGCTCGGGCCCGCAGAGTCCGCATTGCACGACCGGGGCGACGCGGTGGTGCTGGCCTCGGCCGTCGAGCACCCGGCGGTGCGCGAGTCGGTCAGGGCGGCGGCACGACTGGGCGTCGACACGCGCGAACTGCCGGTTGATCCCGACGGGGTGATCGACCGCGAGGCGCTGGCGAGTGCGCTGTCGTCGCGTTGCACCGTGGTCGCCGTGATGGCCGCCAACAACGAGACCGGTGTGGTCGAGCCGCTGGCCGACGTCGTCGAGGCGGTGGGCCGACGCGCCCCACAGGCCTACGTGTTCACGGACGCGGTGCAGGCGGCGTCTTTTCTCGATCTCAGCGAGGCCACCGAGCGCGTCGACATGGTTGGTCTCAGCGCCCACAAGTTCGGCGGCCCCGTTGGCATTGGGGCACTGGCCGTGAGCCCACGCGTGAACCTCTCGCCACGCCAGCACGGAGGTGGCCAGGAGCGCGAGCGCCGCAGCGGGACCCAGGACGTCACCGCAGCGGTGGGGATGGCGACGGCAGTGCAGCTCGTCGTCAAAGAGCGCGCCGCAGCTTCGGACCGGGTATCAAGCCTCAGGGACCGACTGGCGGACGGGTTGCTGGCCGCCATGCCGTGGGCGCACCACACCGTTGCACGGGAGGTCGCTGTGCTGCCCGGCCACCTGCACCTCTGTCTTCCCGGGGTCGAGCGGGAAGAGCTTCTCGTCGGTCTCGCCCGCCAGGGGATCTGCGTCTCGGGCGGTTCGTCCTGCGCCAGCGGGGCCCTCGAGCCCAGCCACGTGCTCGCCGCCATGGACGTGCCCCCGGCGTTGGCGATGGGCGCCGTCCGCTTCACCCTCGGGTACGACACCTCGGACGCCGACGTCGACCGGGCCCTTGCGGTCGTGCCGACGGTGGCGAGCGCACTGCGCAGTTCGTGAACTCCTGAGCCCCCGGGTTCGCACCATCGAGCTGTCCGAAGTGTCTCCGTCGGTGGTGCCCGAGGTCAGAGGATCTGGGCACCGGTGGCACACTGGTCCCGTGCGGGTGCTCGTCGCCATGTCAGGAGGTGTGGACTCGTCCGTCGCGGCCGCGCTGCTGGTCGAGCAGGGCCACGAGGTGGTCGGCGCCACCCTCAAGCTCTGGGGAGGCGAGTCGGATTCGGGGTGTTGTTCGGTGGCCGACGTGGAGGACGCCCGTCGGGTGGCACAGCAGCTGGGCATCATTCACCACGTGTTCAACCTGACCGAGGAGTTCGACCGCCACGTCGTCGCGCGTTACGTGGGTGAGCACGAGCAGGGCCGGACGCCGAATCCGTGCATCGAGTGCAACCGCACCATCAAGTTCGACCGGCTGCTCCGGCGCTCCGACCGGCTGGGGTTCGACCGTCTGGCGACCGGGCACCACGCGCGGGTGACCCGAGACCCGGGGCGCGACCACGGAGCACGATTGAGATTGCGACGCGGCGCCGACGCCGCCAAGGACCAGTCCTACGTGCTGTCCATGCTCGGCCAGGACGAGCTGTCCCGCGTGCTGTTCCCGGTCGGCGAGATGACCAAGGACGCGGTCCGCAACCACGCGCGCCGCCTGGGCTTGCGCACCGCGGCGAAGCCCGACAGCCAGGACGTGTGCTTCATCGGAAGCACGGTCGGCCGAGGGCGCTTTCTGGCGGACAGGATGGCCCTCCATCGTGGCGAGGTCGTCGACACCGAGGGCGGCCCTGCCGGTACGGTCGAGGCGGTCGAGTTGGTGACGGTCGGACAGCGGCGAGGCATGGGGCACGGGCACGACGGAAAGCGGCGGTACGTGACCGAGGTCGACGTTGGGGCGAGGCGGGTCGTCGTCGCTGGAGCGAAGGACGTGGTGCGTTCGTCCGTGGAGCTGAGCGCCCCCACACTCACATGGGTCGACCGGCCCCTCGACACCGGCGCCCGCGCCGTGGCCCAAGTGAGCGCGCACGGCCGGCCCGTTCCGTGCACCGTCGAGATGGCCGAGACTGTGGCGGTCGTGCGCTTCGACGCCCCTCAGCGCCCGGTCGCCCCCGGACAGACCGTCGCGCTGTACGACGCCAACGACCCCGACGCCGTCATCGGCGCCGGGATCGCCGCCTGACCATGGCGGACGCCGACCAGAGGGTCCCACCAGAAGCGGCCGTGCGTGCCCACGAGCTGCGCGAGCTGATCCGGCGCAACAACGAGCTGTACCACGTGCTCGACGCGCCCGAGCTTCCAGACGCCGAGTACGACCTCCTCGTGGTGGAGCTGCGAAAGCTCGAGTCCGACTACCCCACGCTGGCGACGCCGGATTCTCCGACCAGTGCGGTCGGTGCCGCACCCTCGGGGCTGTTCCAAGAGGTCCGCCACCGCGTACCGATGATGAGTCTCGACAACGCGTTCGACGAGGCGGAGCTGCGGGCGTGGGCCGAGCGGCTCCGGCGCGCCGACCCGGGGATCGATCTGGAGACCCTCGCCTTCTCCAGCGAGCCGAAGGTCGACGGCGTCGCGATGTCGCTCATCTACGAGCAGGGGAGGTTCGTCCAGGCAGCGACGCGGGGTGACGGCGTGACCGGTGAGGACGTGACCGCCAATGTGGCCACCGTCGGCGACGTCCCGAAGCAATTAGCCAAGCCAGGTGGGCCGTATCCGGAAGTCCTCGAGGTACGGGGCGAGATCTACATGCCCGTCGCCGAGTTCGAAGAGATGAACAAGCGACAGGCCGAGGCGGGGGAGCGACTGTTCGTCAACCCCCGCAATTCGGCGGCCGGCTCGCTCCGCCAGAAGGACCCGGGGATCACTGCCCACCGGCCGCTGCACTTCTGGGCCTACGCGCTCGGCGTCGTCGAAGGGGCGCGGGCGAAGGCCAAGTGGCCTGCCGCGACCCAGAGCGGAACCCTGGCCCAGCTGGCGAAGGCGGGCTTTCCGGTCAGCCCCGATGCGCGGCGGGTCGAGGGCATCACCGCCGTCGTGGCGCGCTGTATGGAGCTGGAGGCGGCGCGGCACTCGCTGACCTACGAGATCGATGGCGTGGTCAACAAGGTCGACGACCTGGCGCTCCACGAGGTCTTCGGCTCGACCTCCCACGCCCCACGCTGGGCCATCGCCTTCAAGTTCCCGCCCGAGGAACGAACCACCCGGCTGCTCGACATCATGGTCTCCATCGGCCGCACCGGCCGGGCAACGCCCTTCGCCCGCCTCGAGCCCGTCTTCGTCGGAGGCTCGACGGTCGGTCTGGCGACCCTGCACAACCAGGACCAGGTCGCCTTGAAGGACGTCCGGCCGGGCGACCTCGTCATCGTGCGCAAGGCGGGCGACGTCATTCCCGAGGTCGTCGGGCCGGTGCGCCAGGGCCCGGGCGTCCCGGCGCGGCGCAAGCCAAAGTGGAAGTTCCCGACCTCGTGCCCGTCCTGCGGCGAGCCGCTGGTCCGGCTGCCCGGCGAGAGCGACACCTACTGCACCAACATCGACTGTCCCGCCCAGAGGGTGCAGCGGATCTCGCACTACGCGTCGAGAGGGGCGATGGACATCGAAGGCCTCGGCGAGGAGCGCGTGCTACAGCTCGTGGCCGCGGGGTTGGTCAACGACGCCGCCGACCTCTACGCGCTCACCGTTGAGCAGCTCGTCGCGCTCGAGCGGTTCGGCACGTTGTCGGCGGCCAACCTCGTGGCGGCGATCGACGCGTCCAGACGGCAGCCGCTGCACCGCCTGCTCGTGGCCCTCGGCATCCGGCATGTCGGGCCGACCGGCGCACGGGCGGTGGCGCGGGCGTTCGGCACGCTCGAGGCGATTGAGGACGCGACGGTCGAGCAGCTTGCGGCCGTCGACGGCGTCGGTGGCGTCATCGCAGCGAGCCTGGACGAGTTCCTCTCGGCCGAGACCAACGTCGCGGTCGTGGGACGCCTGCGCACCGCGGGGGTCAACACGGAGGAGCCGGGGGCCGCCGGGACGACGGGGAGCGGAGCCGCGGCTGCAGCCACCATGAAGCAGACGCTGGCCGGCAAGGCGGTCGTCGTCACGGGGGGCGTGCCTGGATACACGCGAGAGGGCGCCGAGGAGGCGATCATGGCACGGGGCGGCACCTCGCCCGGGAGCGTCTCGAAGAAGACCTTCGCCCTCGTGGTCGGGGACGCACCGGGCGCGAGCAAGCTGAGCAAGGCCGAGCAGCTGGGCACTCCGATGGTCGACGCGGCGGCGTTCGATTCGCTGCTCGAGACGGGCGAGTTGCCGTGAGGGGACCGCGTCGCGGCGCGGGAGGTGCGCGAGGTGTGGCAGGTGGCGGGGTGTCCACCGAACAGCTGCTGAACATCGGTAGCCTGAGTTCGCCCCGATGCCCTTGATCACTGATTCCATCGGCCGGGTCCTTGGGAAGCGGTACCGGCTGCTCTCCGCACTGGGCACCGGCGCATCCGCTCACGTGTTCCTCGCCGAGGATGTGTCGCTCCAGCGCTATGTCGCGGTCAAGGTGTTGCAGCCGGGGCTGGCGGCCGACGACTCCTTCCTGAAACGCTTCCGGGCCGAGGCGAGGTCGGTGGCGTCGCTGAACCACCCTCACGTGTTGCGGGTGTTCGACTGGGGCGAGGAGGCGGACGAGCCGTATCTGGTGCTGGAGTATCTCGGCGGGGGCTCTCTGCGCGACATGCTCGACCGCGGCGTCCGGCTCTCCCACGCGCAGGCCGCCGAGCTGGGGACCGAGGTGGCGCAGGGCCTGGCCTACGCGCACGTCCGGGGGCTGGTGCACCGGGACATCAAGCCGGCGAACCTCCTGTTCGACGAGGAGGGCCGGGTGCGGGTGGCCGACTTCGGTGTCGCCCGCGCGCTGGCCGAGGCGGCCTGGACCGAGCCGGCGGGAGCGATGGTGGGGACCGCGCGGTACATCTCGCCGGAGGCGGCCGAGGGCAAGCCGGTGGACGGACGGGCCGACGTCTACTCGTTGGCGCTGGTCTTGTACGAGGCGGTGACGGGGACGGTGCCCTTCGTCACCGACACGACGATGGGGACGCTGGCGGCGCGCATCGGGCAACCGTTGCCGCACCACCCGGAGCTGGGCCCCCTGGACGATGTCCTTGCTCGCGCCGCTGCGCCGGAGGTTTCTGCACGGTTGGACGCGGCGGGGCTGGCCGCCCGCTTGGGCGCGCTGGCGGCGGCGTTGCCGACGCCGGCGCCGTTGCCGCTCGTGACCCCGCATCTCGAGGACTCTGCACCGATCACCGCCTTTCGCGCTCCCGGCGTGAACGAACTCACCGAGACCGCAGTGAGCGGTGCCGCCGGTGCCGCCGGGGCTGCCGGGGCCGCCGGGGTGGCGGTCGCGTCGGGTACCGGGACGACCAAGGTCCTCGGGGCGCCTGTCGGCACCAAGGCCGGGCCGGGGGAGATCTTCGACGCCGAGCCGGACACCCGGGCCGCGAAGAAAGCCGCGAAGAAAAAGGCAGAGGGAGAGGCGCCTGCCGGGCCGGCGGTGATGCAGGTACACCGTTCGTGGTGGCGCCGGCACCGGGCCTGGGTCGCGGCCGCCGTGGTGGTGGTCCTCGCCCTGGTGGCCGGCGGGCTGGTGGCCGCGTTCGAGTCCAACGTGTTCACCCCCTCGCACCCGGCGCCGAACCTGGCAGGGATGACGGTGGACCAGGCGCGGACCTCTCTCAACAGGGTGCACATGAACCTGGCCCAGGGTGCGCCGGTCAAGTCCATCGCCGTCGGCGCGGGCCACGTCGTGTCCCAGAAGCCCAAGGCGACCACCAACTTGAAGGAGGGCTCGACCGTCACCGTGGTGGTGTCCGACGGCCCGCCCGACGTGAGCGTCCCGTCGCTCTCCGGCATGACCTGCGCCCAGGCGACGGCGACGCTGCAGTCGGCGCACTTCGCGTCGGTGTGCGCGCCCGGCAGCTACAACGACTCGGTGCCGGCCGGGGTGTTGGTGATCTGGTCGATCAACGCGACGCAGAACCCGGCCACCGCGCCGTACGGGTCGACCATCACGCTGGTGCCGTCGCTCGGGCACTCACCGGTCCCGGTGCCGAACATCCCGGCGAGTTACACCTACGGCCAGGCGCAGGCGGCGCTGTCCGCCGTCGGGCTGCAGTCTGCCCAGAATCCGGTTTCGAGCACGACCGTTCCGGCGGGCAGCGTGATCTCGACCAGCCCGGCCAGCGGCGCCGCGGCCCCGTACGGCTCGACGGTCACGGTAACCGTGTCCACCGGGCCGCCGACGGTCCAGGTGCCCGACTTCGGCGGCGACACGGTGCAGCAGGCCACGGCGGCGCTGCAACAGGTCGGACTCAGCGTGTCGGGCGTGAGCGGCGACCCGACCAAGATGGTCCATGGCTCCCAACCCCCCTCGGGGGCTACGGTGCCCGTGGGATCCTCCGTCCAGCTGACCACCAAGTAGGCCGGCGCCGTGGCGCTCCCGTTCGACCAGGACTGCGACCTCTGCGAAGCCGCCCGCCTTTCGGAGTGGCACCACGAGGACGACGTGTGCTGGGTCGCCGACTGCGAGGTGTGCGGCGTGCCCATGGTCGTGTGGAAGCAACACGGGCCTATCCCACCCGACGACGATCTCGAGCACATGCTGGCCCAGCTGAGCCGGGTGTCCGACGCCCGCTTCGGATCCGGCGAGTGGTCGATCGACCGGGCGATGCGCCAGATCCCCAACCACTTCCACGCACACGGGCGCGACCCGAACTGGTGGTTCCGGCTCCGCGGGCTCCGCTGATTCCCTTAGATGCGCCGCGACGAACCGGTCGCGGCAGCTGAGCGGCCGAGAGGACGGAGACCTGTGGAAATTGGCCGCCGGTAGGGTGTCCGTCGGTGACTTCTCTGACCGCTGAAGCGGCCAGCTTCTTCTCAGGCAGCGTCAGGTTCTTCAGCTGCCAGAAGGGCCAGTCCAGCCCCGAGGATGTTGCGGGCGGCGTTGCTGTCGGCGTGAGCCACATGCCCACACGCTCGACATCGGAACGTCGCCTGGCTCGTGCGGTTGCCAGCCTCGGTGTGCCCACAACTGGCACATCGTTGGCTGGTGCGTCGGGGGTCCACGCTCACCACTCGCCGCCCAGCGTCTTCCGCTTTGCCGGCGAGGATCGAGCGGAACTGACCCCAGCCCGCATCAAGGATTTCGCGATTGAGGCCGCGCTTGGCCGCCACGTTCGTGCCCGGGGCTTCCACCGTCGCCTTGGCCGACCGGCTCATGTTGGTGATCTTCAGGTCCTCCATCACGAGCACGTCGAATTCGCGCACGAGGCGCCGGGCCACCTGGTGGTGGAAGTCCCGCCGCTGGTTGGCGATCGCCCGATGTCGCCGGGCAACCGTCTCTCTGGCCCGGATGCGGTTCGTCGAGCCCCGCTGCTTGTGGGCGAGCACCTGTTGGGCTGCGGCCAGGCGACCGGCGGCCTGGCGGCTGTGTCGAGGGTTGTCGACCGTGGTGCCTTCAGAGGTCGTCAAGAAGCTGGCGATGCCGACGTCGATCCCGACCGCTCGACCGGTCTCGGCGAGCTCGTGGGTGGGCACGTCGTCACAGGAGAGGACGAGGAACCACCGCCGGCCTTCCCGCTTGACCTGGATCGTCTTCAGGCGGCCTTCGACCGGGCGGTGCTGGGTGAGCTTCACGTGGCCGATGCCTTGGAGATAGACCCGGGTGGCCTCGGGGTGCCACTTGCATCCGTCCCCGTTCCGCGGCCACTCGACCGAGCCGAAGCGGTGGGCGGACTTGAATCGGGGATACCCGGGCTCGTCGCCGGCCTTCACTCGGCGGAAGAACGCCTCGAACGCCTTGGTAAGCCGGCGGAGGGTCGCCTGTTCCGACGAGTAGGACCAGACGGCCAGATCAGGTCTCATCGCACGGATCTCGCTGAGTTGCGCCGCCTGGCCGACGTAGTTCACCGGGCCCTTGGGACGGGAGCGCGAGTAGTAGTCCACCGACCGGCGCACTATCCGTTCGTAGGCATCACGGCGCTCTTGGAGGGCGGCGTTGTAGAGCTCGCGGTGGGCGTCGAGGCACTGGCCGAGGGCCACGTGCTGTTTGGCCGTGGGGCGCAGCCGGAACTTGAACGAGCGCCTCACGCGACTTCGTCCCATCGGTGCTCGATGTATCGACGCACGGTCGCCTCGGACACGTACCGCACCGAGGCGACGAAGTACGACTTCGACCACAGCACCCTCGACCGAGCGAGGGTTGGGAGCTCCTGGCCAAGGACTCGTGACGTCCGACCCTCGAAGGCACGGGCCACCTCGGACGGTGCGTCCGTCGGTCGCACCCGGACGAAGTCGCGCACGTGGTCCGGTGGCACCTCGCGGGCCACGATCTCCCAATCGTGCTCGGATGCGATGTCGTCGAGCCGCTCGTCGAGGCGACGAGCGACCCGACCATCCAAGACGGCACGGCGGTATTTCGGGCACCACACAACGTGGCGCCCGAGGGAACTGACCCCACCGGAGGTCCGACGAAAGCGAGCGTCTGCCATCAAGAGATCACCCTGCGGCGAGGGTGTGACAGACCTCGGGGCTGCGCCCCGAACCCCGATTCCCCTGACGGCTGAAGCCGCCAGGGGAATCGGGGCGTTCTGATGGAGGCGTCCCCGGCCGATCGGTCTGACGCGCTCCTGGACCCGGTGGCCGACCCGGGTGGGGCCGCCATGGGGACCCTGGGAGACGGGTCAGTCGAGACCAATTGGTTCGTCCTCCTGCGCCGCCGGGTGGCGCAGCGGGCCGAGCGCAGCCCCCGGTTCCAGTGGTGGGCGCTCGTCGCTCTGCTGACGGGCCTCCTCTCGACGAGCATCACCTTCACCGTCTTCGTCGTCGCCCTGCCCACCGTCAAGGCCGAGTTCCATACCAACTTCTCGGTGCTGGCCTGGGCGTCGACGGGTCCCCTGCTCGCATTCGGCGTCGCCGCTCCGTTCTTCGGCAAGGTGGGCGACCTCTTCAGCCACCGGCGCCTGTACCAGTTCGGCCTGCTGGGCGCGATGGTCAGCGCCGTCCTCACCGCCACTGCCCCGGACGTCGGCATGCTCCTCTTCGCCCGGGTGCTCGACGGTGTGGCGGGGGCGGCAACGGGTACGGCATCGATGGCGATCATCCTCGAGCTTTTCGCACCGACCGAACGGGTGAAGGCGCTCGGCTGGTGGTCCCTCGTGGGGGCAGGCGGGCCGGTGCTCGGCGTCACGCTGGGGTCGCCCGTGATCCAGTACTTCGGGTGGCGCACCCTCTTCTGGGGCCAGCTGTGCCTGCTGATCATCGCCTCGGTCGTGGTCGCGCTGCTACTCCCGTCGACGCGCCGGCGGTCGGACATCGCGGTATCGGATGGAGCGGCCGAGGGCGGCGGAGCACGTCGAGCGAGCGTGTGGGCGGGCATGGACTGGGTCGGGGTCTGGAGCCTGGCCGGGGCGGTCACCTCGGCCATGCTCGTGTTGAGCATCGGACCCATCACCGGCTGGACTTCGGCGGGAGTGCTGACAGCGGGGGCAGCGGCCGTACTCCTGGGGGGCACGTTCGTGTGGAGGGAGACGACCTACGCCACGCCCCTGATCCCGACGACGTACTGGCGCCGGCGCAACTTCATGTTCCCCATGGGGACCAAGTTCTTCACGAGCTTCGCCTACTTCGGCGGCTTCTTCCTGTTCCCGCTGCTGATGGAGCAGGTCTACGGCTACAGCGTGTCCCAGGTCGGGTTCGTCTCTGTGGCCCGGCCACTGGTGTTCGCCGTGAGCGCACCGATCGCCGGGTATCTCACGATCCGTACCGGGGAGCGCAACGCCGCGCTGTTCGGCACAGGCTCGCTCCTGCTCTCGATGGTGATCTTCGCCACGCTGGGCGCGTCGTCGGCCCTCATCGTCATCGTCGTCGCCCTGGCGCTCTCCGGCCTCGGCATGGGCGTCTCCATGCCGGCCACGTCGTCGACCATGGCGAACGAGCTCGCCGAGGCCGAGTACGGCGTGATGAGCTCGGCGCAGCTCCTCGCCGCGCAGGTGGGCGAGGTGGCGGGGATCCAGATCGTGCTCACGATCCAGGAGTCGATCGCGAAGAGCTCGGGACTGGGCAACGTGCACCACAGCCCGGCACTGCTCCACAGCTTCAGCGTCCCGTTCTGGGTCGGTGCGGCCATGGCCGCGGTCGCGGTCGTCTGCGCCCTCTTCATACGGCGCCTACCGCGGGAGGCACCCGCCCCGGTGCTGGCGGTCGACCCGGCTTGAGCGAACCCGTTCTCGGCTGTCCGGCTCCTCGCCTGCTATTCCGTGATGTCCCGCAGCCGTGTGGCCAGCTCGGAGGCGTCGGGGTCGGCCGCGGCGGGCGACGCCTGCAGCGCCATCAGCTTGGCCATGTCCCCCTCGACCCGCACCTTGCCCGCCATGAACGCCTGCATGCCGGCCTGGGGGTTCCCCTCGATCAGGATCGCCTTGGCGGTGTCGTAGTCGACCGTCACCTTGAGATCCTGGTTCTCGAGGTGGCCGAGGTCGAGGTCCATCTCGCCGCCGGAGGTGTCCATGTGGGCCAGGATGTCGTCTTCGGAGAAGGGGACCGCGGTGACGACGAGGTTCATGCGCACGGCGTGAGCGATCTGCGGCGTCCTGTCCTCGTACTCGGCGCGGATCTTGCGCGCTTCTTCGAGCCATTCGTCGCTGAGGAACGGGTACGACGGCATCGATTGCTCCTTACGTCTCGGGTCTCGGTCGTGGTCGCGGTGGGACCTTGGTCGCCCCGCCCCGGAACCTTGTGGCCGCCGGAACCCTAGTCGCCTCGCCGGTAGGCTGCCGATCGTGAGCCACCCTGTTCTTCCAGGCGCCGAGCCCTATTCCGCCACCGGCGACACCCGTGGCGCGCTCGTCCTGCACGGGTTCACCGGCAACCCTCAGTCGATGCGCGGCCTCGCTCTCGCCCTCGCCGACGCAGGGTTCACCGTCGAGATGCCGTTGCTGCCGGGCCACGGGACCGACATCTCCGACATGATCCCGACCCGGTGGAAGGACTGGTCCCGCGTCGCGGAGGACGCCTACACCGAGCTGGCGGCGCGCAGCGACGCGGTCGCGGTGGTCGGCCTGTCGATGGGCGGAACCCTCGCCGTCTGGCTGGCCGAGCACCATCCGGACGTTGCCGCGCTCTCGGTGGTGAACCCGATTGTGACGCCGCCGGACGCGGCCACGATGGAGCTCCTCGAGGCGATGGTCGACGGCGGTGACGAGGTCGCTCCCGGCATCGGCTCGGACATCGCGATGGACGGTGCCGTCGAGTCGGCCTACCCCGATCTGCCGCTCGCGGCCGCGCTGTCCCTCTTCGAGGGTGTGGCCGAGGTCGAGGCGCTGCTGGACTCGGTGATCTGCCCGGTCCTGCTGTTCACCAGCACGCAGGACCACGTGGTCGACCCCAACTCGAGCGATGTGCTGGCGGCGGGCGTGAAGGGTCCGGTCGAGCGAGTGGTCCTCGAACGCAGCTACCACGTGGCCACCCTCGACTTCGACAAGGACGAGATCGAGGCGCGCACCGTCGAGTTCTTGGGAGGCGTGCTCCCGGCGCCGCAGCCGTGAGCGGCCCGGACGAGAGGAGCCCGGCCGAGAACACCCTGAGCCGCGAGGACGTCATCCATGTCGCCCATCTGGCCCGGTTGGACTTGACCGACGACGAGGTCGAGCTCTTCACGGCGCAACTGCGCACCGTCCTCGACCACGCGGCCGACGTCGCGGCGCTCGACCTCTCCCACCTCCCTCCCTCGTCGCACCCGATCGCGCTCGAGAACGTCCTGCGCGCCGACGTGCCGGTGCCGAGCCTGGACCGCGAGGAGGTGCTGGCCGCCGCACCCGACGTCGAGGACCACCGATTCCGGGTGCCACGCATCGGCGCCGAGGCGCCGTGACGACCGCCGTCTCGCGGGCAGCCGAGGTGCGGTCGGGTTCCCGGTCCGCTCGTGCGGGGGTGGACGAGGCGCTCGAGGCCATCGCGGCCGACAGCCGCGAGTTGAACACGTTCATCGCGGTGCTGGGCGACGGGGCTCGGGCCGAGGCCGACGCCATTGACGCCGCGGTGGCGGCCGGACGTGACCCGGGGCCGCTCGCCGGCGTGCCGGTGGCCTTGAAGGACAATCTGTGCACCCGCGGCGTAGCGACGACGTGTGGCTCCAAGATCTTGGAGGGCTGGCTGCCGCCGTACGACGCCACCGTGGTGGGGTCGCTACGCCGAGCCGGGGCCATCGCTCTCGGCAAGACGAACATGGACGAGTTCGCCATGGGCAGCTCGACGGAGAACTCCGCCTTCGGCCCGGCGCGCAACCCGCGCTGCCCGAGCAAGGTCCCCGGTGGCAGCAGTGGGGGCTCGGCTGCGGCGGTGGCGGCGGGCTTCGCCCCAGTCGCGCTCGGATCCGACACCGGAGGTTCCATCCGCCAGCCGGCCGCGCTGTGCGGCGTCGTCGGCATGAAGCCCACCTACGGGCGCGTCTCGCGCTACGGGTTGGTCGCGTTCGCCAGTTCGCTCGACCAGATCGGGCCCTTCGCCACCACCGTCGAGGATGCGGCGCTGCTCTTCGACGTCATCGCCGGGCACGATCCCCTCGACAGCACGTCGCTGCCGTCCGCCCCGGAGCCCACGCTGCCCGGCGTACACCGCGGGGCCGAGGGCGTCCGGGTCGGGCTGGTCCGTGACCTGGTCGACGGGTGCGCGGCCGACGTCGTCGCCCGGGTCCAACAAGCGGCCGACGCCCTGGCGAACGCCGGCGCCAAAGTGGAGGAGATCTCCGTCCCGGAGTTCTCCTACGGGCTGTCGGCGTACTACTTGATCGCGCCGGCAGAGGCCTCCTCGAACCTGGCTCGCTACGACGGGGTGCGCTACGGCCTGCGCGTCGGCGGCGACGACGTGGAGGCGATGAACACAGCCACTCGCACCGCCGGGTTCGGCGCCGAGGTCAAGCGCCGCGTGATGCTGGGGACCTACGCGCTGTCGGCGGGCTACTACGACGCGTACTACGCACAGGCCCAACGGGTGCGCACGCTGGTGATGCGCGCCTTCGACCGCGCCTACGAGTCGGTGGACGTGCTCCTCGGCGCCACCGCGCCGACCACCGCCTTCGACCTCGGGGCCAAGGTGAACGACCCCATGGCGATGTACATGAACGACGTCTGCACCATCCCCTCGAACCTCTCGGGACACCCGGCCATGTCGGTGCCGTTCGGGACGGGCGACGACGGGCTGCCCGTCGGCGTCCAGGTGCTGGCGCCGGCACTGGGGGAGGCGCTGCTCTTCCGCGTGGCGCGGGTCCTCGAGGCCCACGCGCCGGAGGAGGCTCACTCGTGAGCGACGCCTGGGAGATGGTCGTCGGGCTCGAGGCGCACACCGAGCTGAAGACGGCGACCAAGCTGTTCTGCGGCTGCCGCAACGCGTTCGGCGACGAGCCCAACGTGAACATCTGTCCCACCTGCGTGGGGTTGCCCGGAGCGCTGCCCGTCCTCAACGTTCAGGCCGTCGAGCTGGCCATGCGGATCGGCGCGGCCCTGCACTGCGAGATCCGGCCCTCGGTCTTCGCCCGCAAGAACTACTTCTACCCGGACCAGGCGAAGGACTATCAGATCAGCCAGTACGACCTTCCGCTCAACGTCGCGGGCTGGCTGGAGCTGCCCGACGGGTTCCGTGTCGGCGTGACGCGGGCGCACATGGAGGAGGACACGGGCAAACTCACGCACGTCGGGGGGAGCGGGCGGATCAACGACGCCCGCCACGCGCTCGTCGACTACAACCGCTCCGGAGTGCCGCTGGTCGAGATCGTGAGCGAGCCCGACATCCGCTCGGCGGCCCAGGCACGGGCGTACGCCACGGAGCTGCGTGGCATCCTCGTCGCGACGGATGCATCCGACGGCCGCATGGAGGAAGGCTCGATACGGGTGGACGCCAACGTCTCGGTGCGGCGCGCCGGGAGCAGCACGTTCGGGACGCGGTGCGAGATCAAGAACCTCAACTCGCTGCGCTCACTCGAGCGGGCGATCGAGTACGAGGCGGCACGCCAGATCGCCCTGCTCGAGGGCGGAGGCGAGGTCGTCCAAGAGACGCGCCACTGGGACGAGGCCAAGGGGCGGACCGAGTCGATGCGGTCCAAGGAGGAGGCCAACGACTACCGCTACTTCCCCGAGCCGGACCTCGTGCCCTTGGCGCCGGCCGCGGCGTGGCAGGAGCGGGTGCGCGCCAGCCTCGGCCCGATGCCCGCGGACCGCCGGGCCCGGCTCGCCGACGCGCTCGGGGGCGCGCCGAGCGATGCTGAGGCCGACCAGATCCGGGCCGTCGTCAACCTGGGCCTCGACGATCTGGTGCGGGCCGCGGTCGACGCGGGGGCGCCGACCGGCTTGGCGCTGGCGCGTGCGGCCAACGAGGTGGCGGCACAGAACGAGGCGGGCTTGCAGCTCGAGCCGGGCACGTTCGCCGCGCTGCTCGCCATGGAGTCGGGGGGTCAGCTTTCGGCCACCCAGTCCAAGGCGGTCCTCGGCGGACTGCTCGAGCGCGGTGGTGGGGATCCGGTGGCGGTGGCCAAGGAGATGGGCTTCGAGGCGCTGAGCGCCGGCACGCTCGGCGCGGTGCTCGACGAGGTGATCGCGGCGCACCCCGGGGAGTGGGAGCGATTTGTCGTGGGGGACGACAAGCTGCAGGGCTTCTTCACCGGCAAGGTGATGCAGGCGACGTCGGGCAAGGCCAACGGCAAGGACGTCGCGGCCGAGCTGCGTCGCCGGCGCGGCTAGACGGGGGTTAGGAAGGAAGCGGGTCCTTCACGTAGCGATCCAGAGTGGGACCGACCCAGCGGCCAATCTGCTTCGGGTTGGCGGTCGAGATCGGAGGCACCCGCAGGATGTAACGCGTAAAGGCCAAGCCCATCAGCTGTGAGGAGACCATGGCGGTGCGGCGCTTGGACAGCGCCTCGCCCTCGCCTTCGTTGGGTGGCCGGGTGCTCCAGACCCGCTCGTTGACGAACTCGCGCATGGCGTCCGCGACGCGAGTCGACGCAGCCATGGCGCCCACGCACGAGGTGAAGGACGATCCCGTGCCCTCGGCTCTGTCCCAAATGCTCAGGAACGCCTCGACGACCTTCGCTCCCGAGAACACGGGGGATGCAGCGTGTTCATCGACCTGCCGAGGATCGAAGGGGAGGGCCATGGCTGTCACAAACAGGCCGGCCTTGCCGTCGAAGTAGTGATGAACAAGAGAAGGGTCGACCCCGGCCTCCCGGGCTACCGCTCGCAGGCTGGTGCCTTCGTACCCGTTGGCGGCGAAGACACGCCTAGCCGCCTCGACGATCTCACCCCGCGTGTCGACGTTGCCGGGCCGGCGGCCGACTGCGCTCATGGGCGCTCGATTCGAAATTGGCGGGTCAAAGGGTATTCACCAGCGAGGAATTCTATGTTACAACTCATCAGTGATGAATCATAGGATCGAACTCACGTGACACGCGTGGAGAACGCACCGGACCAACACGTCACCGCGCCGGACCAGCACGCCACCGCGCTCGGCCGGCTGGCCGGCGGCTGCTACGACAGGCGTCGCCTCGTCCTGGTGGCCTGGATCCTCGCCATCATCGGGATCACCGTCATCGCCCAGGTCATCGGCACGCACTTCGAGAACAAGTTCACGGCGGGCAACACCCCGTCACAGCAGGCGTCCAACATCCTGGCGGCCAAATTCCCCTCCAAGTCGGGCGACACGGCCGACATCGTGTTCCACACGTCCACGCCCATCGCGGCCAACGAGGCGGCCATCAACCACGTCGTCGACAGCGTCCGGCCGCTTCCGTACGTACAGAGCGTGACCGGGCCGTTCTCGGCGGCGGGCGCCCACCAGATCTCGCCGCACGCCAACATCGCGTTCGCGCAGGTGCAATTCACCACCGACACGGCCGACATCCCGACGGGCGCGGTGAAGCAGGTCGTGAGCACCGCGCAGGCACCGGCCCACCCGGGGTTCCAGGTCGAGCTGGGAGGGGACCCGATCTCCTCCGCCGTGTCGGCTGCCCCGGGAGCAAGTGAGGGCATCGGGATCACGGCCGCCATCCTGATCATGCTGCTGGCCTTCGGCTCCGTCGTGGCGATGGGCTTGCCGGTGCTCACAGCGTTGGCCGGGCTCGGGATCGGCGTTGCCCTGCTCGAGCTGTTCACCCACCTGCTGACCGTGCCCAACTTCTCGCCTGAGATGGCGGCCATGATCGGGATCGGCGTCGGCATCGACTACGCGCTCTTCATCGTGACGCGATACCGCCAGGGCATCTTCGAGGGGCGCGACCCGCGCGACGCGGTGGTGACGGCCTCGATGACCGCGGGCCGTTCGGTCCTCTTCGCCGGCTGCACCGTGGTCATCAGCCTCTTCGGGCTCTTCCTCATCGGCCAGCCGTACATGATCGGGCTGGCCACGGGGTGCATCGCCGCCGTGCTGATGGTCCTCATCGCGGCCGAGACGCTCCTGCCGGCGATGCTCGGCTTCGCCGGGAACGCGATCGACAAGCTCCACGTGCCGGGTTTGTTGCAGAGCGGCGGGCCGCCACCCGAGAACGGCTTTTGGCACCGCTGGAGCCGCTTCATCCAGCGCCGTCCGTGGGTGACCGGCACCGTTGCCGTGCTGATCCTGGTCGCGCTCGCGCTCCCCCTGTTCAGCATGCGCCTGGCGTTCACCGACGCCGGGAACGACCCGACGTCGCTGACGACGCGCCAGGCCTACGACCTCTTGGCCCAGGGCTTCGGGCCGGGCTTCAACGGGCCGCTGATCATCGCGGCGGACATGAGCGGCCCGGGCGACCGGGCGACGGTGCTCCGGCTCGACCAGGCGATCGCCGCGCACCACCAGGGGATCGCCTTGGTGACCCCGGCGCAGTTCAACGCGTCCGACACGGGCGCGATCATCATCGCCTACCCGACGACGTCGCCCCAGTCGTCGCAGACCGAGACGCTCGTCCAGACGCTGCGCAACGACGTCATCCCGCCGGTGGTGTCGAATTCGGACGTCAACGCCCAGGTCGGCGGCCAGACGGCCGCCAGCATCGACGCGGCGAACTTCCTCGGTCATCGACTCTTCATCGTGATCGGTGCGGTCCTCGTCTTGTCCTTCCTGTTGCTGCTGACCGTGTTCCGCTCGATCGTGATCCCGCTGAAGGCCGTGATCATGAACCTGTTCAGCGTGGGCGCCGCCTACGGGGTGATGGTCGCAGTCTTCCAGTGGGGCTGGGCGGGAAGTGTGATCGGCATCGGCGAGAAGGGGCCGATCGACCCGTGGATCCCCGTCGCGCTCTTCGTCATCCTCTTCGGCTTGTCGATGGACTACGAGGTCTTCCTCCTGTCCCGCATCAGGGAGGAATGGCTGCGGACGGGCAACAACTCGGTCGCCGTGGCCGATGGCCTGGCCCTGACCGGGCGCATCATCACGGCGGCGGCCGCCATCATGTTCTGCGTCTTCGGGTCGTTCGTGATCAAGGACCCGCTCCACATCCTCAAGGTTTTCGGCCTCGGCCTGGCGACCGCCGTCCTGATCGATGCGACGATCGTGCGCATGGCGCTCGTGCCCTCGATCATGGAGATCCTGGGGCCGGTCAACTGGTGGATGCCGGCGTGGATGGATCGGTCGATTCCGAAGATCGGGGTCGAGGTGACACCCACGCCGTTGCCACAACCAGCCTGAGCCTGTCGCGGGCGGTCGTAAGCTGGCCTCCCATGGGCAGCGATCGGCCGGTTTCGACGTTCGTGTCACTGAACCCCGGGCGCGACGTGCAGCGGGTCGGCACGGCTGCCTATCTCGGTGAGGACGTGCGCAAGATCCACGACCAGGTGTGGGCGGTGATCGGGAACCTCGGGGACAGCCAGTGCTACCTGGGCGTCCGAGACAAGGTGCAGGCCATACAGGCGGCCCTGGCCCGCCGCATCGACGAGCAGGACTTGGCGGTCCGCCTCATCGCGCCGGCGTTCACCCTCGGGGTTTCGGACGGCCAGCTCAACGGCACCCCGCAGATGCGGTTCTCGCTGGTCGGACGCGAGCTCGTCCATGACACCGTCGACGTGCACCTGGCCGCCAACAGCGTGGCTGGGCTGGTCGCCGTCGTCGCGTGCGACAAACCTCCGGTCGGGACGCTGGCCGCCGTCCTCGAGAACAACACGCCCGCGGTCATCCTTTCCGACGGGTCCATTCACCCGGGGATCGACCCGGTGACGGGTGCGCGGATCGATCTCGTCGGCGCGTTCCAGGCGGCGGACCAAGACGCCGACGTCCGCGTCCGCTTCGCCCTTCACGCGTGTCCGGGTCTGGGGAGCTGCGGCGGGATGTTCACCTACAACACGATGCAGACGTTCATCGCGGTCGTCGGAATGGAGCCGCTGCACATGGTTGCTCCGGCGGCGGACGACCCGCGTCGGCTGAGTGAGTTCCCCGGGCAGATCGTCGATTGCCTTATGACCATGGAGAGCCGCGGGATCCGGCCACGCGACATCGTGACGCCCGCGGCGCTCCGCAATGCGCTGACGGTGGCCATCGCCATGGGTGGATCCACCAACGTGGTGTTGCACAGCGTCGAGATCGCCCGCGCCGCGGGTATCGACCTCTGGGACGAGGTGCTCAGCCAGGGCGAGTTCAACGAGCTCGCCCGGCGCCTACCCGTCCTGGTGAACATGCGGCCGTTCGGGGACTACTCCATGGTCGACGTCGACGCCAGTGGGGGGCTCCAGGTGATCGTCAGAGAGCTTCTCGATGCCGGTTTCCTCGACGGTGACGCCACGACCTGCACCGGCGAGACCCTGGCCGAGCAGGTTCGACGACTCGACCCACCGCCCCCTGATCAGGATGTGATCTACCCGGTCGACAAGCCCTTCAAGGACACGGGTGGACTTCGCCTCCTTCGAGGCAACCTGGCCCCCGAGGGGGGAGCAATCCTCAAGGTCGCCGGCGTCGAGGGCGGGGTCAAAGATGGCAAGTTCACGGGACGCGCCCGCGTGTTCAACAGTGAACGATCGCTTGTCGAGGCCCTCGACCAGCACCCCGAGAGCTTCCACGACAGCGACATGGTGGTGATCCGCTACGAGGGTCCTCGGGGTGCCCCGGGCATGCCGGAGCTGCTCGACCCGACCTCGCGGATCACGGCCCTCTGCCGAGAGCGCGACATCACCATTGCGCTGATGACCGACGCGCGGTTCTCCGGGGGATCCGTCGGTCTGGTGGTCGGCCACGTCGCGCCCGAGGCCTTCTTGGGGGGCCCGATCGCGCTCGTGGAGGACGGGGACACCATCGTGGTCGACATCACGGCGGACCGCATCGACTGCGCGCAGCTCGACGAGCCCGGCGTGCGGGAAGAGCGAGCTGCGGCGTGGCAGACCGAGGTCGAGCGCAACGACGGCGTCCACCCCGACGCCACGCCGGTCAGCGACAGGGTTCTGGCTCGGATGCGAGCGACCGCGCTGCCTGCCCTCCTCGGCGGGGGCATGGCGACCCCGTCGCCCGCCTGACAGCCGCAGTGCTCTCGCGGCGCTCTGCGGTTACATCGCCTTGAAGAGGCCGATCACATTGCCCTGGGGGTCGGCGAACATGGCGATCGACGGCCCACCCTCAATGTCCATGGGGTCCATCACCTTCTTGCCGCCCAGGGACTCCGCTTTGTCCAGGCTCGCCTGCAGGTCATCGGCTTGGACGTAGACGGTGACGATCGGGTTTCCGTCCTGGCTGGGCCCGACGCCGCCTCCGATGCCCGGCTCGATTCCCGTGACCATGCCGTAGTTCTGCGGATTGTCCGCGTTGATCTCCCAGCCGAAGAGCTCGGAGTAGTACTTCTGGAGTGCCGCACCATCAGGGCCGAGAATCTCGAAGTGCAGGACAGGATGTGCCATGGGTCTCTCCTTTCGGGCGGCCACCACCTCGCGCGGCAGCACAGGCGCCCTCCTGCGAGTGTGGACCACGGATGTGACACCGGCAACGGCAGGGTGGGTTGCGGAAACGCCGGTTCAGTCGCAGGTCACGGTTGCGGTTCGACGATCCCTTGGTCGAAGGCGAAGACGATGGCGGCAGCGCGGTCACGCAGGTCGAGCTTGGTGAAGATGTGGCCCACGTGGCTCTTGACCGTGACCTCGGAGATGGAGAGCTCGTCGGCGATCTCGGCGTTCGAGAGGCCTCGACCGATGAGTGCGAGTACCTCACGCTCACGGTCAGTCACGGCGGTGGCGGGTGCCGAAGGGCCGCTGCGGGCGGGTGCGGCCGACCGGTAAGTGGCGAGCACGCGGGCGGTGACGGTGGGATCGAGCCAGGCGCCACCCTCGGCCACGGTCCGTGCGGAGCGGATGAGGTCCTCGCCGGGCGCGTCCTTCAACTGGAAACCGGACGCGCCGGCGCGCAAGGAGGCCGACAGAACCTCGTCGTCGTCGAAGGTGGTCAGCATCAGGACAGGGGGACTGTCGGCACGGGCACGCAGCCGGTGCGTCGCCTCGGCCCCTCCCATGCGCTTCATGCGTACGTCCATGATCACCAGGTCGGGTAGGCAGGCGTCGACGGCCGCTTCCACCTCGTCCCCGTCGCTGCACTCGTCGACGACTTCGAAGCCGTCGCGAGCGGTCAGGATCCGCCGCAGACCGGTGCGGACGAGTGGCTGGTCGTCGACCAACACCACGCGGATCACTCCGGATCGCTCCACGGGATGTTCGCCTCGACTTTCCACGTGCCGTCGCCGTTGAGGGCTCGGGCCGTGCCGCCGAGAAGTTCGGCGCGCTCGCTCATCCCCCGGATGCCTTGACCGGCACCGTCTGGAACGAGGCCGAGGTTGCCGCCGCAGGTGGTGCGTACCGGGGGTGGGGCAATCGGGTTCGTGACGTTGATATCGATCTCGTGATCATCGACGCGCACCCACACGGTGACCGGTTCACCCGGCGCGTGCTTCACGGCGTTCGACAGCGACTCCTGGACGACGCGGTAGGTTGCCAGACCGGTCGCCAGGGGTACGTCTGACAAGTCACCCTCGAGCTCGAACCGGACCCCGAGCCCGGCGCGCTTGAACCCGTCGATCAAGTCGGGGACGTCCGATGCGCAGGGCGTGGGCGTGGGCGTGGGATCGGCGCCCCGGCCGAGAAGGCCGACGGTGCGGTGGATCTCCGCCATCGCGGCTCGGCCGGCGGACTCGGCATCGGCGAGCGCAGCCACCGCTTCGTCCGTGTCACCCGCATGCAGCGCGAGCCGCGCTCCGCTCAGTTGGAGCATCGTCACCGCCAGCGAATGCGCAATGAGGTCGTGGACCTCGCGGGCCAGCCGGTGACGTTCCTCTTCGGCGGCGCGCTCCGCGAGTTGCGTCTGGGCCAGAGCGAGTTCCGTCGCGATCTTCAACTGACTGCGATATGCGGTGCCCCCGAGCCAGCCGATGGTGAACCCGAATACCCAGATCACCTGGCCGATCAGCGGGTTGAAGTGGTTGACGAAGTACTGCAGCCCGACCACGACGACGCAAGCCACGGCGACCGCCCCCCCGAATTGGGGACTGATCGTTGCCGCCATCTCGCCGATCAGCACAACCAGGACGAAAAGCGAGAAGTCGACGGTCACCTGGAACGCCACGCTCAACCAGTACACGCTCACCACCACAGCGACGGTCCACACGATCGCCATGGGGTATTGGACGCGGGTCTGGTAGCGGAACAGCCGGCGGGGCCATCCGAGCATGTCGAGCACCCAGGGCAGAGCGATCACGAGGATCAAAAGCCACCCGGCATTGGGCGAGGTGAACTCGTGGCGCTGCACCGCCATGACCGCCACGATGCAGAGGACGAAGACACCGATGAACTGGGGGGTTCGGACGGACCAGTGCAACTCGGACCCCGTCGGATCGACCAGGAAGATCGTCTCGTCGGGCCGCATCCGCATCCCACCAGGGTAGAAGCCCCCTGGTGGCGGCACATCGAGCCGGGGTCGGAGCGCGCATCCGACCGTAGGAGGAGAATCGAAGCCCCCTGCGGCCCGATGACCTGCTCTTGCCCGTTCCGTACCGTGCAGGACATGGAACCCGCGATCGAGGCCACGTCCCTGCGGATGGCCTATGACGGCACCGAGGTCGTGCACGGGATCGACCTGGCCGTCACGCCGGGGGAGGTCTTCACCGTGCTCGGCCCGAACGGCGCCGGGAAGACGACGACCATCGAGATCCTCGAGGGCTTCCGCCGGCGCACCGGCGGCAATGTGCGGGTCCTCGGGGCCGACCCCTGGAAGGCAGGCGGGCGCTGGCGGGAACGCATCGGCGTCGTCCTGCAGTCGAGCACGCCCGAGCCGGAGCTCTCCGTGGCCGAGACCGTCGACCTCTACGCAGGCTTCTACGACCGCCCGGTCCCGACGGCGACGGTTCTCGAGCTGTGCGGACTGACCGCACAGGCCCGGACCCGGAACCGGCGCCTCTCGGGCGGGCAGCAACGCCGCCTGGACGTCGCGCTGGCACTGGTGGGCGACCCCGAATTGATGTTCCTCGACGAACCGACCACGGGTTTCGACCCTGCGGCTCGGCGGTCCGCCTGGTCGATGATCTCGGGCCTGAAGGCTCGGGGGACGACGATCGTCCTGACGACGCACTACCTCGAAGAGGCCGAAACCCTCTCGGACCGTATCGCGGTGATCGACGCGGGGCGGATCGTGGCCGAGGGCACACCCACCACGCTGGGCGGTCGGGACCGGGCGCAGACCGACATCACCTTCCGCCTGTCCGTGGGCGCCGTGTCGCCGCCCGGCTGCACCCCCACCGGAGGCGGCCGGCAGCACCTGCGTTCACCCCACCCGACGCGGGACCTGCACGAGCTGACGGGGTGGGCCGTCAGCCGGGGGCTGACGCTCGAGGACATCGACGTTCGCCGTCCGAGCCTCGAGGACGTGTACCTGCAGCTGACGAACGAGGCGGTCGGCGCATGACCACCGCGCTGGAGCCGACTCTCCCGCTGGCCGGGTCCGACGGGAAGCGGGCGCGACGGTCAGGCCCGGGGCGGACGCTGTCCATGGTGGTGCACCAGGTCCGCTACGACGTCCTCGGCATGGTGCGCAACCGGGCGGCGCAGGGCTTCGTCTTCGCGATGCCCGTCGGCTTCCTGGTGCTCTTCGTCGCCATCTTCGGCAACGGCAACATGAACGTCACTGGCCAACGGATCCCAGCGTCCACGTACTACGTCGCCGCCCTCACCGTGTTCGCCATCGTCGACGTGGCCTTCATGTCACTCGTGATCGTGCTCGTCGAGACGCGCGAGAACGGTGTCCTGCGCCGGCGACGGGCCACACCACAACCGGCTTGGACGGTCGTCGCCGGGCGAGGAGTCGTGACGCTGTGCACCGCCAGCGCCATCGCGGCCCTCCTCCTCGGCCTGGGCCGTGTCGCCTACGCGGCGTCCGTCGTTCCGGCCGCCCTCCCCGCGCTGGTGGTGTCCGTGGCGCTGGGCGTGGTGGTCTTCACCTGCCTGGGCTTCGCCGTGGCCGGGCTCGTCCGCTCGTTCCAGGCGGCCCAGCCGGTCGGGATGTCCCTCGCCCTGCCGCTGACCTTCATCTCGGGCGTGTTCGTCCCGTGGGCGTTCGTCCCGCACTGGCTCCAGCACGTCTCCGAGGTGTTCCCCGTCCGCCCGCTCGTCGTCTCCGTGCTCGACCCGTACCTGGCCCGGGGACATGCGAGCCCGTGGGACCCCGCCGCGCTCGCCGTCTTGGTCGCGTGGGGTTTGCTCGGGGCGGTCGTGGCCGTGCGGTCCTTCCACTGGTCGCCTCGCGACCTCTGAGCCCGGTCGGACCGTCCGGAGCGGTCCGGAGCAGTCCGGCGGGACGTCGTGAGACCGCCGCGCCGGCCCGGGTTGTCCGGAGGCGGCGGCCATGCCACAATGGCTTCGTCATGCAGGCGCACGCCATCCGTCCCGAGATTCTGGTAGTCGTAACGTAGAGGCGCGCCCCGACATCGCAACGCGCCTCTCGACCTCCCGATCCGGGGGGTCGTTTCAATTTCTGGACCGATTCGGTCCGTACCATCGAGCACCCACCACCAAGCACCACCGAACATCACCACCTGAGAACAGGGGACCAGCCATGAAGCTGACAGGAGCACAGGCACTCATCAGGAGCCTCGAGATGCAGGGCGTCGACGTGATGTTCGGCCTGCCCGGAGGCGCCATCCTGCCGGTATACGACCCGATCATCGACTCGTCGATCCGCCACATCCTGGTGCGGCACGAGCAGGGCGCCGGGCACATGGCCGAGGGCTACGCCATGGTCACCGGGAAGCCGGGCGTGGCCATGGTGACCAGTGGCCCCGGTGCCACGAACATCGTGACTCCGCTGGCCAACGCCTACATGGACTCGACCCCGCTGATCGTGGTCTCGGGCCAGGTCGCGACGCCCGCCATCGGCACCGACGCCTTCCAAGAGTGCGACATCACCGGGGTCACCATGGGGATCACCAAGCACAACTGGCTCATCAAGGACGTCGACGAGATCCCGCGGGTGGTGGCCGGCGCCTTCCACGTGGCGACGACCGGGCGGCCGGGGCCGGTGTTGATCGACCTGCCCAAGGACATCTCGAACCAGACCATGGAGTGGTACTGGCCGGCGTCCGTCGACGAGCTCGACCTGCCGGGCTACCACCCGATGACGTTCGGCGACCCGGTGCTCGTCGCGCAGGCGGCCGAGCTCATCGCGCAGGCGCAGCGGCCGGTGTTGTACGTGGGCGGCGGCGTCCTCAAGGCCCGGGCCGCCGAGGCGCTGCGGACGCTGGCCGAACGAACGGGGATCCCGGTCGTGACCACGCTGATGGCGCGCGGGTCGTTCCCCGACTCCCACCCCCAGGCGTTGGGCATGCCGGGCATGCACGGCCACTACACCGCCGTCACCGCGATGCAGCGCAGCGACCTCCTCATCAACCTCGGCGCACGTTTCGACGACCGCGTGACGGGCAAGATCTCGACGTTCGCGCCCGGGGCGAAGGTCATCCACGTCGACATCGACCCGGCCGAGCTGGGAAAGGTGCGGGTGCCCGACGTCGGCATCGCCGGGGACTGCCGCCAGGTGATCGGCGAGCTGCTGCTCGCGATGGACGCCCGGGACGGGGACCAGCCCGAGACGCAGGATCTCGAGCCGTGGTGGCGCCAGATCCGCGAGTGGCAGGAGCGCTTCCCGCTGCACTACACCGAGGTCGAGGGCGGGGCGATCAAGCCGCAGAACGTGATCGAGCAGCTGCGCGACGCGGCGCCCCGGGACACCATCGTGGTGGCGGGTGTCGGGCAGCACCAGATGTGGGCGTCGCAGTACTGGGATTTCGAGCACCCCTACACCTGGGTGAACTCCGGCGGCGCCGGGACCATGGGTTTCGCCGTCCCGGCCTCCATCGGGGCCAAGGTCGGCCGGCCCGACCGGACGGTGTGGGCGATCGACGGTGACGGCTGCTTCCAGATGACGGCTCAGGAGCTCGTCACCGCGAGCTCCGAGCAGATCCCGGTGAAGATCGCGATCTTGAACAACGCGTATCTCGGCATGGTGCGCCAGTGGCAGGAGATGTTCTACGAAGAGCGCTACTCGGAGGTCTACCTGTCGCCCGACCTGCCCGACTACGTGAAGTGGGCCGAGGCGATGGGTTGCGTCGGGATCCGGGCCGAGTCCCCCGAGGACGTCGGGCCGGCGATCGACAAGGCGAACACCATCGACGACCGGCCGGTCGTGGTCGACTTCCGCACCGACGCCTTCGAGAAGGTGTTCCCGATGGTGGCCGCCGGTGCCTCCAACGACGACATCGTGGTGCACCCCGACCAGCTGGCGGCGGGTCGGTGACGCCCCCGGCCGAGCTGAGCGCGCTGACGGGCGGGAAGGCCGGGGCCCCGCGCCATCACATCCTGTCGGTCCTCGTGGAGAACAAGGCCGGCGTGCTCGCCCGGGTGGCCGGCCTGTTCAGCCGGCGGGGCTTCAACATCTACTCGCTGGCGGTGGCGCCGACGGACGAGGACGAGCACTTCAGCCGGATCACCATCGTCGTCGACGTGGAGTCGGCGCCGCTCGAGCAGGTGATCATGCAACTGGACAAGCTGGTCAACGTCGTGTCCATCGGTGAGCTGTCGCCAGCCGAGGCCGTCGAACGCGAACTGGTGCTCCTGACCGTGGCCGTGGGTCCGACGGAACGGTCGCAGATCATCCAGCTGGTAGGCGTGTTCGGCGGCGAGGTGGTGAACGTCGGCGCCGATCGCCTCACCGTGATGCTGGCCGGGCGCCCTGAGAAGATCGACGACTTCGAGGGACTGCTCGAGCAGTACAACGTCCTGGAGCTCCAACGGACCGGTCGGGTGGCCCTGCCTAAGCTGGAACGCCACCGCTGACCGGCCGCCGGCAGGCCGACGTGCCGGCCGACCGACGCGCGCTCGACAGCACGAACCCAAGCGCGAACCGAACAGATCGAACAAACCGAACAGACCGAAGAGACCGAAGAGAAAGAGCAGAGCCATGGCCAGGCTGTACTACGAATCCGACGCCGACCCCACGCTGATCGCCGGGCGAAAGGTCGCCATCTTGGGATACGGCTCGCAGGGACACGCCCACGCGCAGAACCTCCGGGAGTCCGGTGTGGACGTCCGGGTGGCGCTGCGGGACGGGAGCTCCAGCAGGACCAAGGCCGAGGAGGCCGGGCTCCGAGTGACGTCGCTGGCGGACGCGGCGGCCGAGGCGGACGTGATCATGATCTTGCTGCCCGACACCGAGCAGAAGGCCGCCTACGACGCGTTCGTGGCGCCCCACCTCAACGACGGGGACATGCTGATGTTCGCCCACGGGTTCAACATCCGCTTCGGGCAGATCGTGCCGCCGCCCGGCGTCGACGTCACCATGGTGGCGCCCAAGAGTCCGGGCCACCTGGTGCGAAGGACCTACACCGAAGGCGGCGGCGTGCCCTCGCTCGTGGCCGTGCACCAAGACGCCACCGGCAAGGCGCGCGACCTCGCGCTGTCGTACGCGCACGCCATCGGCGCGACGCGGGCCGGTGTGCTCGACACGACGTTCGACGAGGAGACCGAGACCGACCTCTTCGGGGAACAGGTGGTGCTCTGCGGCGGCCTGACCGCGCTCGTGACCGCCGGCTTCGAGACGCTCGTGAACGCCGGCTACCAGCCCGAGTCGGCCTACTTCGAGTGCCTGCACGAGTTGAAGCTGATCGTGGACCTGATGTACGAGCAGGGCATCTCGGGCATGCGCTACTCGATCTCGGACACGGCAGAGTACGGCGACCTGACCCGGGGCCCCCGCGTCATCGACGATGCCGTGCGGGCCACGATGCAGACCATCCTCGACGACATCCGCAGCGGCGCCTTCGCCGAGGAGTGGATCGCCGAGAACAAGGCCGGTCGTCCCCGCTTCGAGGCCCTGCGCAAGGCCGGCCAGGCGCACCAGATCGAGGCGGTGGGGCAGGAGCTACGGGCGATGATGCCGTTCATCTCGGCCGGGAAGACCCGGGTGCAGGACGCCTCGGGCGGCTGACCAGGGGTTTCATCTGATCTTCGACCCGGGGATTGACCTGACATCACTCTGATGTCATGATGACATCATGAAGATGTCAATGGTGGTGGACGGCGTGCGGTCCGACGTGGCGAGCGTCGGCGAGCTCGGCGACGAGATCGTCGCCGACGTGGCCGAGCGCATCGCCGACCTCGTGGGCCGGTCCCTCCCGGCCCGGATCCTCGAGCTGCTCTCCGACGTCGCCGCCGAGGTCTCGGCCGAGCTGCCCGAGGGGCGGGTCGAGATCAGGGTCGCGGGCGACGACGTGGACCTGGCCTACGTCGAGGACGCGCCGGAAGCGGGTGGCGATGGTGAGACGACCGACCTCTCCGCCCGGATCACGCTACGGCTGGGCGAGGGTCTGAAGACGCGGGTCGAGGAGAGCGCGGGGCGTGAGGGCGTGTCGGTGAACACCTACATCGTGCGCACGCTCGAGCGCGGCTCGTCCGCCAACCGGCCCCGGGCCGGACGGGGCCTGAACCGTTTGCGCGGCTACGGGACCACGTGAGGTCACGACCTCAGAACCCGATGTGATGAACGAACTGAAAGGAGCAACGGAGATGGAGAAGATGGAGAAGACATTCGACACACCGGGCGACGTCCGGCTCCACGTCGAGAACGAGGTGGGCCACGTCGCCATCAGGACGAGCGAGACGATGACGACCCAGGTCTCCCTCGAGCCTGACACCCCTGGCGCCGAGGAGCTCGTCGAGCGCGCGACCGTGGAGTGCCACAAGTCGGGCAGCCGTCACCACGTCATCGTCAAGGTGCCGCGTCAAGGGATGCGGTTCCTGCGCCGCAACGGCGTCACCGTGCGGGTCGACATGCCCGAAGGCAGCGACGTGAACGTGACAGTGGCGTCGGCCGACGTCGACATCACTGGTCCGGTGGGCGCCGCCGAGCTGGCGACGTCGAGCGGCGACATCTCCGCCGACGACGTGGCCCGTGACTTCGATTCCAAGTCGGCCAGCGGCGACATCACCGTCGGGTCGGTGGGCGGCGCACTCAAGGTGCACACGGCGTCGGGCGACCTGCGCTGTTCGAGCGTGGCCGGGCGCGTGGTGTTCGCGACCGCTTCGGGCGACCTCGAGGTCGGAGCGGCGGCCGACCAGGTCGACGTGAAGGCGACGTCGGGCGACGTCCGGCTCGGCGAGCTCGCCCACGGCGCCCGCGTCCAGAACGTGTCCGGTGACGTCCGAGTGCTCGCCCTGGGCGAAGGCACGCTGCACGTGCGCTCCGTCTCGGGCAGCGTGTCGGTCGGCGTGGTCACGGGCGTCGACCTCCACGTCGACGTCGAGACGATGTCGGGCGAGATCCGCTCCGAAATCCCACTGCGGGACGAGCCCGGGGGCGGGCGGGCGGGCGCCAGGGTCGACCTGAGCGTGCGCAGCGTGTCGGGCGACGTCGAGATCGAGCGGGCGCTCGAGCACGTGGCCTGAGCCTCCTCGGCAGCCCGGACGGTCTACCGATGCGGGCGGGCCGTCCGGGTGCCGCCTGGCCGTCGGGACGCCTTTGCACTGCGATCGTCTCCGCGCCACCTGTATGGACTCGGGTGGGGCGGCACGGGCAGGCTTCGGCAGCGGCACCACCTCCAGTTGCATGTAGCCTGGCCAGGGAAGACGTCTTCGAAGTGCCCGACCCCAAACCTGGGATTAACCTGGGGGCGCGATCATGGCGGCGATTCGGACGGCCAAACTTTCAGGCGTGATCCGCCGTTTGGTGCACGCAGCGAGCGCCCTCGCGGCGTTGATCATGGTGGTCGGAACGCTGGTGGCGGCTCCGGCCAGCGGCGTGGCCTCGGCGTCGACCGATGTGCTCCCCACGTTGAACGCCCCGCGGTTCTCGGCCGCGAGCGTGAGCGGGTCGCCGGCCATCGACGCGCCGCTCTCCTCCCCGGGGGGCCCGTACCTGTACGACCGGGAGGGGCGTGTCGTGTTCCTGCACGGCGTCGACGCCGTCTACAAGCACGCGCCTTTCGAGCTCTATCCCGACCCCGGCAAGCCATGGAACTTCTCGGCGGCCGACGCCTCCCTCATGGCAAGGCTGGGGTTCAACGTGGTGCGCCTCGGCATGACCTGGAGCGGCCTGGAACCGGGGAGGGCCAAGGCCAACGACCCGGCGATCTGTGACCGGGGGACCCCGACCAACCCGCGGCAGTTCAACCGCGCCGAGATCACCCGCTACCTGGATCGTCTCACCAAGACGGTCGACCTGCTCGGGAGGTTCCACATCTTCACGATCCTGGACATGCACCAGGACGTCTACAACCAACTCTTCGACGGAGAGGGCGCGCCGGCCTGGGCGGTCTGCACGAACGGCCTCGCCAACGTGGACCGGCCGGGTCGGTGGTCCCGCGAGTACGGGACGGCGGCCACAGACGCCGCCTTCGGCAACTTCTGGAACAACGACGTGCGCGGGAACCTGCAGGGCCAGTACGACGGCGTGTGGGCGGACGTGGCCCGGACCTTCCGCAACAATCCTTGGGTCCTCGGCTACGACCCCTTCAACGAGCCGTTCTCCACCGCTCTGGAGAGTCGCGGCGACGAGCACTTCGCCGCCCAGCTCGCCTGCTTCTACGCGGGGACCCGATACGTCGGTGCACCCGTGCGCGGGACGCCGGTGCTCCGCTGCCCGCGGAATGATCCGGCCAAGGGCGTGATCCCGACGATCCTGGCCAACGATCGCTCACACCTGATCTTCTACGAGCCGGACAACTTCGCGAGCGGCGGCGTCCCCACATTGATCGGCCCGTTGAAACTGCACAACCTGGTGTACAACGTCCACGTCTACTGCCGCGCCCGAAGCCCGGTCACGGGCAACCCCACCAGCGTGCTGGCGTGCGCAGACGAAGCCCGGCATTCGTTGAGGGTGCGCTACGAGGACCGGCCCGAGATGGCGTCTCGCATCCAGCCCGGCGGGCCCGCCTGGCTGGTGAGCGAGTTCGGGGCGACCAGCAGTGAGTCGCTCCTCTCGAACCTGACGGCGGCCATGGACGCCCACCAGGTGGGTTGGATCTACTGGTCGTGGAAGTACTACGACGACCCCACGGGCAGCCGGTCCGAGTCGCTGGTCCTGGCCGACGGGAGGCTGCGGTCCACGGCCTGGGTGCTCAGCCGCACGTACCCCGAGGCGGTGGCGGGGAGGCCGATCGCGTTCTCGTTCTCGCCCGACACCGGTGAGTTCACCCTGTCGTACGTGCCCAATCACCGGATACACGCCCCCACCGTGATCTTCGTGCCGACCGCGATCCACTACCCCCACGGGTATTGCGCGACCGTGACGGGCGGGCGCGTCGTCTCGCGACGCGGCAGCGACCTCCTCTCGGTGCAGAACGCATCGGTGGGTCGCCGCGTCGTCGTCCGGGTCACGCCCGGAGCCTGTGTCCCCGGGAGCCCGCCCGCCGTCGACGCCTAAGGTGGCGGCCATGTGCCGGAACATCACCACCCTGCGCGGGCTGCAGCCCGGTGCGACACCCGAGGAGATCGAGGCGGCGGCGCGCCAGTACGTGCGCAAGGTCAGCGGCGTCCAGAAGACGTCGGCCGAGACCGAGAAGGCGTTCGAGCGCGCCGTGACGCGTGTGACGGAGGCGACGGCGGAGCTCCTGGGCGGCTTGCCGCCGCGCCGCCAGCCGCCGCCCACGCTGCCCCCGCTGCGGCGGATCGCGGCCGGCAAGGCAGCGACGTCCCGGGTTTGAATATGCGTTGACAGCTATATGCCTTCTGAGGCATACTAGCTGGTATGACGGCCACGGCCACGGCTACGTTCGAAGTCCTCGCGGAAGAGAGCCGGCGACGGATCCTCGATCTGCTGGTGGAAGAGGAACGCCCGGTCGGCGAGTTGGTGGACCTGTTGGCGCTGAGCCAGCCCACCGTGTCGAAGCATCTGAAGGTGTTGCGGGACGCAGGGCTGGTGGAGGCGCGCTCCGATGCCCAGCGCCGCATCTATCGGGTGCGTCCTGAACCGCTGCGCGAGATCGACGAGTGGCTCTCGCCCTACCGGCGGCGGTGGGCGGCGCACCTGAGCGCGCTCGAGCGGCACCTCGAGATCATGGACGGGAGCGAGCAGGAGGGACGGGGGTGAGCCGGGAAGCCGAGACCGACGACGCGACGACGGTCGAGGCCGAGTACGGGACGCTCGAACGATTGCCCGACGGCAGATCGGCGTTGCGTTACCGGCGCCGGCTGGCTCACCCGCCGCAGACGGTGTGGCGCGCGCTCACCGAGGACGCGCACCTGGCCGAGTGGTTTCCCACGACGATCGAAGGCACGCGCACGGCCGGAGCACCGCTGCGCTTCTCGTTCCGGGAGGGCGAGGGGGAGCCCTTCGACGGCGAGATGCTGGCGTTCGACGCGCCGAACGTGATGGAGCTGCGGTGGGCCGATGACGTCCTCCGGTTCGAGCTCGCGCCGGACGGGTCGGGCTGCGTCTTGGACCTGACCGTCACCTTCCCCGAGTACGCCAAGGCAGCGCGGGACGGCGCGGGTTGGCACGTCTGCCTGGAGCGGCTCGGCTACGTCTGCGACGCTGCGCCGCTGCCCTGGAAGCCGGCCGACCGCTGGCGCGCAGTCCATCGGGGGTACGTCGAGCGGCTCGGACCCGAGGCGTCGGCGCTCGGCCCACCCCAGGAGTGGGAGCGGGTGCAGGGCGACGGCGATGCCGGTCAGTGAGTGGCGACGCGCAGAGGGAAGGACTGGAGCCCGCGGAGCGTGAATCCCGGCCGCCACTGGGGCTCGGTGTCCTGCGGCTCGATCGAGGCAAAACGCGCCAGCAGCGCGTTGAACGCGATCTCACCCTCCATGCGAGCCAGCGCGGCGCCGATGCAGTGGTGGAGCCCCCAGCCGAAGCTCAGCGGCGTGTTGGGTGACCGGCGGAGGTCGAGCTCGTCGGGGCGATCGAACGCCGCCGGGTCGCGGTTCGCGGCACCTTGGAGGACGACGATCCGATCACCGCGCTCGAGCGGCTCGCCGACGAGGTCTGCCGGTTCCAGCGCGGTGCGCATGTTGAACTGCACGGGACTGTCGAAACGGAGCAACTCCTCGACCGCCGTCGGGGCGATCTCGGGGTGCGCCTTCCAGTCCACCAGCTGATCGGGGTGCGTGAGCACGGCGAGCAGCCCGTTGCCCAGCAGGTTGGTGGTCGTCTCGAAGCCGGCGGAGAAAAGGAGGATGGCGGTCGAGAGGATCTCCTCGTCGGTCAGGCGGTCGTCGTCCTCGCCGGCCTCGGCGAGTGCGCTCATGAGGTCGTCGCGTGGCGCCCGGCGGCGTTCGGCGAGGAAGGCCTCGAAATAGGCACCGAGCTCGGCAATGGCGTCCATCGCAGCGTCGATCTCCTCCTCGGCCAGCGCCGGCTCGATCCCTCGGGCGGCGGCCCGGACCTTGGGCTGGAGTCCGGCACGGTCGTCCGCGGGCACGCCCACGAGCTCACCGATGACCGCCATGGGCAGCGGGAGCGCGAACTCCGTCATGAACTCGACGTTGCCACGCTCGGCCAGGTCGTCGAGGAGCGCGTCGACCAGCTCGTGGATCGCCGGGCGGAGCCGCTCGACCTGGCGTGGCGTGAACGACCGGGAGACGAGTCGCCGGAGGCGGGTGTGGTCCGGTGGGTCTGCCATCAGCATGTTGTGCTTGCTCGCCTCGAAGAACTCGCCGCGGCGGCCGTCGGTGTTCCCGAAGATGCCGGTCGTCGCGACCTCGATGCCCAGGCCCCGCCCGAGCCGAGGGTCCCGCAGCACGGTCTGGCATTCCGCGTAGCCGTTCACGCAGTACGGACCGAACGAGGTCCGGCTCACCCGGGCCTCCTCGCGCATGAGCGAGTAGTACGGGTAGGGGTTGGCCTGGCCCTCGGGGGTGATGAGGACCTGCAACAGGTGCCCGTCCAGGGTCGGGCTGGTCGCGATGCTCATGGTGCGGTTCTCGCCGGTGGCATGCGCGGTCAAGGGTAGGCCCGAGCGCGGCCAGTCCGACAGTCGAGGGCCGTCCGGGGCGGTCGGGGAGCGTCGTCCGTAGACTGCTCGCATTCGGCGCGGGCGTCTTCAGGACCGGGCGTCCTCGAGGGAGGCAAGCCCCGAATGAGCATGCAAGGCAAGGTGGTCGTTATCACCGGCTCCAACGTGGGCATTGGCTTCGAGACCGCGGTCGGCGTGGCGGCCCTGCAAGCCACCACGGTCCTGGCCTGTCGCAACCAGGCCAAGGCGGAGGCGGCGGCCAAGGAGGTGACCCGGCGGACCTGGAACGACGACGTGCACGTGGTTCCACTCGACCTGGCCGACCTGGCCTCGGTGCGCAAGGCGGCCGAGGACATCCTCGCGCGTTGGGACCGTCTCGACGTCCTGGTCAACAACGCGGGCGGCACCTGGACGCAGCACCAACTCACCGCGCAGGGCTACGAGTACACGTTCGGCGTGAATCATCTCGGGCCCTTCTATCTGACCAACCTGCTCCTCGAGCGGCTGCGAACGGACTCGCCGTCGCGCGTGGTGTGCGTGACCTCGATGGGGCACCACTTCACGCGTGACGGTATGCGATTCGACGACCTCCAGAGCGAGCGCCGCTACGACGGCATGGATGCGTATTGCCGTTCCAAGTTGGCCAACGTGTTGTTCGTGCGCGGGCTCGCCCATCGGGAGGCGGCGGCCGGCGTCACGGCGAACGCCGCCCATCCGGGCTGGGTGCGGAGCAGCTTCGGCCGCGACGGCGACACCACTGGGATCTTCGCGTCGGGCTTCCACTTGATCCGGCCCCTCCAGATCAGCCCCCGCCGCGGGGCCAAGACCTCGATCTTCCTTGCCACGTCACCGGACGTCGCCACCAAGAGCGGCATGTACTGGGTGCGCTCCAAGCCGGGCCACCCGAGCCGCCAGGCCCGCGACGACGCGGCAGCGGCGCGGCTTTGGGACGAGAGCGAACGGCTGGTGGCCTCGGCGGGGTTCGGGCCGAGCTGAGCTCGTCCGCCGGCCGCGTTCGGCGGCCGCGTTCGGCGACGGCGCCTGGCTCAGTTGGCCAGCGCCCCCACCACGTGGGTGATGCAGCCGCACAGCGACGCAACGTCGTCGGGCTCGATCGCCGGGAACATCGCGATGCGCAGCTGGTTGCGGCCGAGCTTGCGATAGGGCTCGGTGTCGACGATCCCGTTGGCCCGCAACACGGCGGCCACGACCGAGGCGTCGACGGCGTCCACGAAGTCGATGGTGCCGACGACGTGACTGCGGTCGGACGGCTTCTCGACGAAGGGGCGGGCGAACCCGGACTGCTCGGCCCAGGTGTAGAGGATCTCGGCCGAGCGGTCGCAGCGCGACGCGGTCCATTCGAGGCCGCCGTTCCCGTTCATCCAGTCGAGCTGCTCGGCCAGCAGGAAGATGGTGGCGAGCGCCGGCGTGTTGTACGTCTGGTCCAGCGCAGAGTTGTCGACCGCGGTCTTCAGGTCGAGGAAGGTGGGGATCCAGCGGCCCGAGGCGGCGATCTGTTCGACCCGCTCGAGCGCCGCCGGCGACATCAGCGCGATCCAGAGCCCGCCGTCGCTGGCGAAGCACTTCTGCGGGGCCAGGTAGTAGGCGTCGAACTCGGCGGGGTCGACTCGCAGCCCCCCGGCGCCCGAGGTCCCGTCGACCGCCACCAGGCCACCGCCGTCGGCGGGCGAAGCGGCGCCCCGGGGGCGCCGGATGGTCATGGCGACCCCGGTCGAGGTCTCGTTGTGGGTCAGGGCGTAGAGGTCGACCGACGGGTCGGCCACCGGGAGCGGGTGCGTGCCCACCTCGGACTCGATGACTTGGGGGTCCTTGAGGTGAGGCGCTGCCTTGGCGGCAGCGGCGAACTTCGAGGAGAACTCGCCGAAGCTGAGGTGCTGGCTCTGGGTCTCGATCAGGCCGAACGTCGCGGCGTCCCAGAAGCAGGTGGTGCCCCCGTTGCCGAGGACCACCTCGTAGCCGTCCGACAGCGAGAAGAGCTGGCGCATGCCGGCACGGACGCGCCCGACCTGAGACTTGACCGTCTTCTGGCGGTGGCTCGTGCCGAGGTACGTCGTGGCGACCGACGCCAGCGCGTCGACCTGCGCGGGGCGGACCTTCGAGGGGCCGGACCCGAAACGGCCGTCTGAGGGGAGGAGCGAGTCGGGGATCTTGATGTCGGGGATGTCTGGCACGTATGAGATCATGGCACCCGTGACGACCACTCCTTCCCCGACCCAGCTGCGTCGTATCTCGCGTCGGGCCGCCGCCGTTGCGCCCTCGGCCACCCTCGCCGTGGATGCCAAGGCCAAGGCGCTGAAGGCGGCCGGTGAGCACGTGATCGGCTTCGGCGCGGGAGAGCCCGACTTCCCAACGCCGGCGCACGTCGTGGAGGCCGCGGTGGAGGCGTGCCGTGACCCGGCGAACCACCACTACACGCCGACGAGCGGCATCCCGGCGCTCCGCGAGGCCATCGCGGCGAAGACGAAGCGCGACTCGGGCTTCGAGATCGAGGCGGCCCAGGTGCTCGTGACCAACGGCGGCAAGCAGGCGGTGGCCAACGTGTTCGCCGTGCTGTGCGACCCCGGCGACGAGGTCCTACTGCTCGCGCCGTACTGGACGACCTACCCCGAGTCGATCACGCTGGCCGGCGGGACCCCGGTGGTCGTCAGTTCCGACGAGAGGGCGGGCTTTCGCAGCTCGGTGGAAGACCTCGACACCGCCTGGACGCCGAACACCAAGGCGCTGCTCTTCGTGTCGCCCTCCAACCCGACGGGTGCGGTGTACTCGCGTCCAGAGATCGAGGCGATCGGCCGCTGGGCGGTGGACCGGGGCATCTGGGTCATCACCGACGAGATCTACGAGCACCTCGTCTACGGCGGGGCCGAGCACCATTCCATGCCGGTGGTGGTGCCGGAGCTGGCGGAGCGCTGCATCGTGGTCAACGGCGTGGCCAAGACCTACGCCATGACCGGGTGGCGTGTCGGCTGGATGATCGGGCCGGGCGACGCCGTGGCCGCGGCCACCAACATCCAGAGCCACGAGACGTCCAACGTGTCGAACGTCGCGCAGCGCGCCGCCCTGGCCGCCGTATCAGGAGGGCTCGAGGACGTCGCCATGATGCGGGAGCACTTCGACCGCCGGCGCCGGACCATCGTCAACATGCTCAACGAGATCGACGGCGTCGTCTGCGTCGAGCCGGAGGGCGCGTTCTACGCGTTCCCCTCGGTCAAGGGGCTGCTCGGGCGGTCCCTCCGCGGACAACGTCCGGCGAGCAGCGCGGAGCTGGCAGAGATCTGCATCAACGAGGCGAAGGTGGCGGTGGTGCCCGGAGAGGCGTTCGGCGCGCCGGGCTTTTTCCGCATGTCCTACGCGATGGCCGAGCACGACATGGTCGAGGGCGTCTCCCGGCTGGGCGAACTGTTCGCCGAGGCGCAAGACTGAACCGACGGAGCATCCGGCACGGACGGACCACGAGGCGGGGGGAGTGAAGGAGACCACCGCGGTGGCACGGGTACTGGTAACCGAGAAGATCGCGCAGAGCGGGCTGGACCTGCTCGCGGAGGCCGGCCACCAGGTGGACGTCGCCGAGGGCCTGAGCCCCGAGCAGCTGCTCGAGGCCATCGTCGGGGCGCAGGCGCTCATCATCCGCTCGGCCACCCAGGTCACGGCGGACGTGCTGGCCGCGGGGGCGAGTCTGGCGGTAGTCGGACGGGCCGGCGTCGGGCTGGACAACGTGGACGTCGCTGCGGCCACCGAACGCGGCGTCATGGTCGTCAACGCACCGACCTCGAACATCCTCTCCGTGGCGGAGCAGGCAATGGCGCTGCTGCTCGCCCAGGCGCGCAACATCCCCCAGGCGGATGCCGCCCTGAAAGCGGGGCGCTGGGAGCGATCGAAGTGGGAGGGGGTCGAACTGCACGGCAAGGTGCTCGGCGTCGTCGGGCTCGGGCGCGCCGGCTCGCTCGTGGCGCAGCGCGCCCACGCCTTCGGCATGGAGCTCATCGGCTACGACCCCTTCGTGTCCCAGGAGCGGGCGCGGGCGATGGGGGTGCGCCTGGTCGGCATCGAGGAGCTGGTCGCGCAGGCCGACTTCGTCTCCATCCACACGCCGAAGACGCCAGAGACGATGGGCCTGTTCGGGCGCGACCTGCTGGCGAAAGCGAAGCCCGGCATCCGCATCGTCAACACGGCCCGGGGCGGCATCGTCGACGAGGAGGCGCTCGCCGGCGCCATCCGCGACGGGATCGTGGCCGGGGCGGGGCTCGACGTCTTCGCTCAGGAGCCGGCCACAGAGTCGCCGCTCTTCGAGCTGCCCGGGGTGGTGGTGTCGCCGCATCTCGGCGCGTCCACCGAGGAGGCGCAGGACAAGGCCGGCGTCACGATCGCCGAGCAAGTGCTCTTGGCGCTGGCGGGCGACTTCGTGCCCTACGCGGTGAACGTGGCCGCGACCGACGTCTCGGACGTGGTGCGCGGCTTCATGGGCCTGGCCGAGCAGCTGGGCCGGTTCTTCGTCGGCCAGCACGATGGGCTGCCGGACTCGATCGACATCGAGTTCCAGGGCGCGCTGGCGGGAGAGAGCACGGGAATATTGACGTTGTCAGTGCTGAAGGGCATCTTCGGCGGGAACACCGAGGAGCCCGTGTCGTACGTCAACGCGCCACAGCTGGCCGAGCAGCGCGGCCTCAAGGTCCGCGAGTCGACGACCGCGACGTCGCGGGACTACAAGTCGCTGATCACGCTCCGTTCGGGGTCGCACTCGGTGGCCGGCACGCTGATCACGGCCGGCTTGCGCACCGAGCCGCGCATCGTGGTGGTCGACGACCACGTGGTGGAGGTGCCCCCGTCGGAGCACATGCTGGTCGTGCGCAACGACGACCGGCCGGGCGTGATCGGGATCGTAGGGACGGCCCTGGGCGCGGCGGGCGTCTCCATCTCGTCGATGGCGGTGGGGCCGAGCCCCGAGACGTCGACCGCCATGATGGTGATCTCGACCACCACGCCGGCACCTGATGCCGTGATCGAGCAGCTCCGGGGCGACAAGGGGATCCTCGACCTGCACCGCGTCACGCTCTGACGGCCGGGAGTTGTCGCTCCAAAAATCGGACGGGGTGTCCGATCCTCACCCCACCCCAGCACAAGGGGTACGGGGTCTCCGCATTGCCGGATCAACCGGATCAGGTTTCGCCGCGCCTCTCGCTCGCTCTGGGACTCCGATCGGAGGCTGCCCGGCTCGCCCTCTTCGAAGCGCCGCTTCTCTGATCCCTCTGCCCACGGCGCCGAGACTCGACCTCTCAGCCGACTCGCGCTGGTGCAAGAAGGCCGTCTGGGCCAATGGAGTCGGACGCTCGCCGCATGAGGTCATCCACCCGCCTGACCGTGTTTTGTCGGCGTCGTGCCTTGATCACTATGGGCTCGGCCCGGATCTTTAGGGGTTCTCCCTAGGGCGGATCCGGCCCTCCGATGTCAATTTGGCTCATGTACGCCGAAACCTGGAGGAGCGGAGGCTAGTGGACCTTTTCGTGCAGGTGTCACGCGATCCAGACGGACGCCTCAAGGGCAACGTGGTCCCCGCAGGCTCCGCAATGTCCCGCTCGTTCTCCGGCACCTTGGAACTGCTCAGGGTCCTCGAGGACATCGTGATCCCGGTCTCAGGCGATGACGAGATCAAACGGAAGACATCCCTTTCCCAAGGCACCACCAGGAGGCAGCCGTGAACGACACTAGCCAGCAGCCGGACTCAAAGTCGGGTAGCCCGATGTTCGCTGCCATCGCTCGCACAGTGATTGCGCATCCGTGGTACACGATCGTTTCGTGGCTGGTGGGCGTGGGCATCGTCCTCGCGCTGGCGCCCTCGCTCGGCACCTACACCACTGCCAACAACCAGGCCTTTCTGCCCAAGTCGTTCGAGTCGGTGCAAGCCCAAAACCTGGGCAGTCAGTATTTTCCTGCCCAGTCGGACACCGGCGTCCTCGTGGTCTCCCGCCAAGACGATGCTGCGCTGACCCAGGCGGACCAGACCAAGACGGCAGACCTTGCCACATCTCTCCAGAACGACAAGATCCCCGGGGTGCTCTCGGTGAAGTTCGGTCCCGGTTCGGTTGCCTCGAACGGGAGTGTCGCAGCCCTCCAAGTCGCCTTCGCGGGCCAGCCCGGGGACGACCCGGTGAACACCGCCGTCGGCACGGTGCGGACCAAGGCCAATGCATATCTGGCTGGTAGCGGCCTGAAGAGTGGTCTCACAGGGAGCGCTGCCATCTCGGTGGACACGACCAACGCCTACGACCACGCCAACAAGATCATCACCATCGCCACCGTGCTCGTGATCTTTGTGCTGCTCGGTCTCATCTTCCGCAGCTTGATCATCGCCATCCTGCCCATCATCGTCATCGGTCTCGTCCACTCCGCCGTGAGCGGGATCGCGGCGTGGTTGGCCGAGGCCTTCAACTTCCAGGTCAGCAACTCGTTGGCGTCGCTGCTGGTGGTCGTGCTGTTCGGGATCGGCACCGACTACATCGTCTTCATGCTCTTCAGGTACCGCGAACAACTTCGAAGGGGGGTCCCGTCTAGAGAGGCCCTGACTTTCTCCTGCACAGTCGTCGGCAAGGTTGTGGCCTCGTCGGCGTTGACCGTCATTGGGGCGTTTGCCGCACTTTCGCTGGCCAAACTCGGGTCGCTCAGCACCCTCGCTCCGGGCTTGATCGTGGCGGTGGCGACGATGCTGGTGACGGCTCTCACGCTCGTCCCCGCGATTTTGAGTCTCCTCGGAGAGCACGCGTTCTGGCCTGGCGGATGCGGGAAGCTTCCCCAGAAGAACGCCTTCGCCAAGGAGGGGTCCTTGGTGGCACGTCACCCGGGCCTGGTGGCGGGGATGTTCGTGATCGTGCTCGGGGGTTTGGCGTTCGCCACCACGGGATGGACGCCGACCTACAACACACTGGCCGAGCTCCCGGCCAGCACGCCGTCGCAGGTGGCCTTCAACACCCTCGCCCGCGGGTTCCCGTCGGGTGCGCTCTCCCCCACCCAGGCCTATGTCGTCGGGAGCGCGCCGCTCAGCCAGACCTCGCTGTCCACGCTCACGACCAACCTCACCAAGATCCCTGGTGTGGCGCAGGTTGCATCCCCCCAGATCAGCACGGCCAGCCCGAATGTGGCCCTCGTGAACGTCATCCTCAAGGACGACCCCTACTCCAACGCCGCGCTGGACACCGTCAAGAACAGCGTGCGCCCGACCGCCCACAGCTCCGCACCCGGTGATCAAGTCCTCGTCGGCGGGCAGACCTCGACGTTGGTGGACGTCCGCACGCAGCTGGGGGCCGATTTCCACCTCGTGCTGCCCGTCGCCCTCGCCATCATCGCCGTCATCTTGGCCCTGCTCCTCGGTGCCCTGGCCGGTCCGCTCAGCCTGCTCGTCTGCGTGCTCCTCGCCTTCCTTGCCACCCTGGGCGCGTCGGTCCTCCTCTTCCTCCACGGCCTCGGCTACGACGGCATCGACTTCACCTTGCCGATCGTCCTGTTCATCTTCGTGGTGGCGATCGGCACGGACTACAACATCCTCCTTGCTTCGCGGCTGCGAGAGGAGTTCCTCAACGGGCTCTCCCCCCGCGAGGCGGCGCGCGTCGCTATCTCCAACGACGCGCCCACGGTGGCCGCCGCAGGCATCATTCTCGCCCTCACCTTCGCCTCTTTGATGCTCGCCGGGATTGCCAACCTGACCGAGCTGGGTTTCGGGGTGGCGGCCGGCATCGTGATCGCCGCCTTCGGGATGGCTCCCGTCCTCGTGCCGGCGCTGTCGGCCTCGGAAGGCAGGGTGTTCTGGTGGCCCAAGCGCGCGCCGAAGGTCTCTGCGACGCCTGGCCCCGGCGGGGTCGGCTTGCCAACTCCAGTGCCGACCGGGCCGCGACCGGTCGTTCCGGCGCCCATGAGCGGGGCGCTTCGAGGCAACGGCCAATCATCGACCACTGAGGGAGCGTCACTGCGATGAACGCCGGCTACGTCGAGCCACTCCCTGCGTCGAGCGAGCCCAGGCAAGACGAGCCCAACCGGAGCGAGCCGGAGTCGGAGCAGGCGGATTCCAAACCGCGCCGCGGAAGACGGCATCGGTGGTCCGTCTTCTTCGGGGTCGTGGCAGTCGTGGGGATCGTCGTCGGTGCCGGCGCGGCGCTCTACGCCCAGAGGTCGATCCTGCACACCGCCAATGCCCAGTTCGCGCACGTCAACTGGGGCTGGTTGGTGCTGGCGATCGCCTGCCAGTGTTGCTCGATGCTGGCCTTCGCCCTCTTGCAGCGTCGCCTGCTGCTCGCCGCCGGAGCGACAAGGCTGCCTGTCACTGTCCTCGTGGCGACCGCGTATAAGGCAAACGCCATCTCTTTGGGGGTCCCGGTGTTCGGCTCGGGCATGGCCGCCAGTTACATCTATCGGCAGTTCGGGAAGCAAGGGGTGCCCGCCGCCGATGCCGGCGTCGCGCTCGCCGTCGCTGGAATATTTTCGACGGTGGCCTTTGCGCTCGTGGTGGCACTCGGCGCCCTGGCGTCTGGGAACGCGGCCGCCGCCGCCCTTGGCCTCATTGGCACCTTGGGACTCCTGACCGGGGTGGGAGCGTTCCTCGCCAGCCTGCGCTGGCGCTGGAGCCGGGCCAAGCTGGAAATGGGGCTGGCGCCTGTGCTTCGCGTCGTCGGCAAAGTCCGCCGAAAGCCCGTCGACGATCCTCGCAGCTCAGTGGCCGCGGCCCTCGACCGCGTCCGCTCGTTGCGACTGCGGCCGCCGGTCATTGCTGCTGCATCGACCTACGCTTTCGTCAACTGGGTGACCGACGCTCTGTGCCTGGCGTGCGCGGTTCTCGCCGTTGGGCCACACCTGCCCTGGGACCGCCTTTTGCTCGTCTGGGGCGCCGGCGCGGGAGCCGCCGGCTTGACACCGACTCCTGGGGGCATCGGCGTGGTCGACGTCGTGTTGATCGCCGCACTGGTCGGCGCGGGCGTCGCCGTGCCGGCTGCGGCCGCAGCCGTGATCATCTACCGCATCGTCGCCTTCAAGTTGCTGGTAACCCTGGCCTGGGTCGTGTACGGCTTCTTGCAGCGGCGACGGATGACCGTCCGCACCTTGAGTGAGATACCGGGCTGACGCGCGCCTCCCTCGATCTACGATCACTCGGAAGTCGTTGAAAGGGCGCCCCGGAGCTGGCGTCTCGAGGTGATCCCGAGCTTGGCGAAGATGTTGCGCAGGTGGTACTCGACGGACTTGGCACTGACGTAGAGCTCCGACGCGATCTCGCGATTGGTCATCCCCTCGGCCGCCAGCTGGGCGACGGCGCGCTCCTTCGCCGTCAGCTTGAATGCACTATCCCGGTTTTTGGACGTCCGCGGCAGACCGCATCTCGATAGCTCCGCCTCGCAGAAGGCCAGATACGGACGGGCATCCAACGCGCGGAGAAGCTCCTGGGACCTGCGGAGGTGATCGATTGCCGCCCGGCGGTCGTGGGAGCCGAGCAGGAACTGGCCAAACGCCGCCTCGAGGAGCGCCCGGCCGAACGGCATCACGGTCCTATCGAGGACAGCCAAGCCCTGGCTGAAAGCGATTCGGGCTGCAGCGTCGTTCCCCATGACGTCCTCGAGGCTCCCACGAAGCCGGCAGGCATCGGCCTCGATCGAGGCGAGGTGGCGTGCCGAGGCGATTTCCTCGAGACGGGTGACCGCCGCATCAGCTTGCTGGAGCTGGCCCAGACCGACGAGCGCTTCGGCGTACAGGACCTGCCATCGAACGACGCCGATGTCTTCGACGAGGTCGCGCTCCGGCCCGTCCAGGATGGGAGAAAGCGCATTGAGCACACCCTGGTGGTCACCTCGGGCGCGAGCCAGGGAGGCCTCGGCCACGCATGCGTAGATCGTTCCGCCGATGCTCGGTGACCGCTCGGTCGCTCGGCGGCATTCGGCGACGTGGCCGGTGGCAAGGTCCCACGCCCCTCGCCCGGCATAGACCCAACTGGCAACGGCGTGTACGAAAGGAAGCTCCCAACCCGCATCGAGATCCTCGGCCAACGAGACGGCCAAATCAGCATGGACCTGTGCGGCGTCCCAGGAGCCCATCTGGTACTCGGCATCGGCGAGGTTGCCGTAGACAGTGGAGAATCGGAGTACCGTGCGGCCGGACCGAGCCCACCGCACCACCGCCGACAGGTCCTCGATGGCAGCCACGAGGTCGTTGCTCCAGAGACGGATCTGCCCACGGATGGCCAGGAACTCTGCGTCGAAGCGGGTCGGCAACGCAGCGTCGTCGTTCAGGGGTCCGAGCACGGTGAGGGCGCCGGGCGCGTCACCGGTCATCGCTAACCCCACGGCCAGATTGGCCCGGGCGCGGGCGGCGACAGTCGGATCCGTGCTCGGCAGCTCGACGGCTCGACGCGCCCAGCTGACCCCCGCTCGACCGTTTCCTCGGGTCAGGGCGAGCATGGCCAAGGAGGCGGCTGCCTGACTCGCCGGCGTCGTCGCTCCCGACCGCTCAGCGGCTGCGAACGCTCGCCGAAATTGGGCTTCGGCCTCCTCCAAATGACCCGAAAGGAAATCCAACGACCCACGGATGTAGCTACACCGCGCTTCATCGGTGCAGTCTTCCAAGGCACCGGTAAAGCTCCGCGCCCGAGCCTCGTCTCGGGCGAAGACCATCGCACTCACGGCGGCGAGCATTCTCGTTTCACGGCTCTGGGTGTCGCTACTGACCTCGGCGGCCCAAAGGAGATGATCCGCCGCCGCCGAAGTGGCACCGCCGATAATTTCGGTCTGCGCCATCTCTTCGAGCTCAGCTGCCAGGTCGTCGTCGGTGATCTCTACGGCAGCCACCCGATGACCGAGGGTTGCGGAACCGGAAGTCGCGCTCGCGGCCGCGCTGTGCAGATCCCTTCGACGTGAGGGAGACAGATCGTCATACACCGCCGCTCGTACGAGCGGATGCGAGAACGCGAGATCATCGCCGAAAGGACCCACGACCCGCTCGACCATGGCCGATGCGATTGCCTCATCGAGTGCCCGCGTCGGCTCGGGAACCTGCGCGACAGAAGTCACGATGTGTAGCGCCGAACGCTGGCCGACCACGGCAGCAGCTGCCACGAGATCCTGGGCTTCGCCGGAGAGTGACGCCAGCCGGGACAGGACGGTTTCGGACAGTGAATTCGGAACGGGAAGGGGACCAGTGGCGGCATTGAGCGTCTCGGTCGAAAGTTCGTCGAGTATGGAGCGCAGATAGAGCGGATGACCACCGGTGTGGTTCCGAAGGCGCTCAGCCGCGGCCACCGACAGCCGGCCGCGCCCTAGTGATGCGGCGAGGGCTCGAACTTCTTCGGTCGAGAAACCCTCGAGCCGCATCCACCGACAGCGCGAGCCGTCAGAGAGCAGCCGCTGCCAGCTCCGCCCCAGGCGGCTGAGCCCACCGGGGCGGGTCGACAGGACGGAGAGGACGTGATCGTTTCGGAGCCGGCGCATGACGAACAAGATCGCCTGCGCCGAGGACACATCGGCCCAGTGCATGTCGTCGACGACCACCATCACCGTGCCTCGCTCCTGCAGAAGGCCAAGGCCCTGGAGGAGTTCGGCCCCCACGGCAAACGGGTCGGCAGATAGAGCAGGGCCGGCGGCGAGAAGCGGGAGGTCGGCCAGGGTTCCCGGCGGCATCGATCGCGCCAACTGCCCGATTACCCCTTGGCCGAGGCGGGTCTCCTCTTCGTCTCCACTGGCCTCGAGAACGGTCGCAGCCTCTTGGCCGGCAATGAAGTGCCGCAGCAGCGCCGTCTTCCCGAGGCCGGCGTCGCCTTCGATGACGACGACCTGGGTCAAGCCTCCCGCTGCCTCATCGAATGCCGTCCCGAGCTGCTCCAGCTCTGGGGTCCTCCCGAGGAAGCTGACGTATGTCTCTCGTGCCTGCGTGGAGTAAGTCTCCTTGTCCACCGAAACAAAAGGGTAGTCGGGATCAACGGGATGATTGCCCCTCGGCCGCTTCACGCGGTCAACCTGACCTTGTCCGAAACTGGTTCTTCGCAAGCGGGTGCTGCCGACAGTTCCCGCGTGGAGTACGAGGCTGTCCCTCCGTGTGATGGCAACTCCGTCGAGTGCGAAAGGGTGCTATGTCTGAGACGGCAGGAGCGGCAGCGAGCGCGGCTGTTGACGCGTCGTCCGCCTAAAGCCTTTCGGTCGGCTGAAACAAGCAAATCCGTTTCATGTCGTGCGCGCCGCCAATCGCTGCGTCGACAAGGTGCGCCGGCGGTCCGGAACCAGACCCTCGGACACCGGGGAAAAGCCGATCCGCTCAATCGGATCCGAAAGCTGCTTCTCTCGGGGCTCTGAACGCCTCGACGAACGCGGCCACGAGCGCATCCTGCTCGGGCTGTGCGGCGGTGATCCCCACGACGAGCCGCTCGGCGCCTTGCTGGCCATACAGCCTCAAGAAGCCGGCTTGCGCGGCACCTCCGGCCACGTGTCGAGGCTGCCGATGATGGGCTCGCCGCCGTGGAGGGCCCGCTGCGGCGCCCGGTCGAGCAGCACGGCACGCACCAGGGCCAGGACGGCGATCACGAAGCCAAACCGCACGAGGGTCCACAGCATCCGTCGCATCCGGCAACGCTAGCGTCGCCGCCCATGGCCACCCTGCAGAGCGCCGCGCCGATCTTTCCCACCTCCGACCTCGAGGTGATGCGGGCCCACTACGAGGCGCTGGGGTTCGAGGTGCGCCTCCACCGCGAGGGCTACGCGACCGCGGCCCGCGACGCCGTGCGCATCCACTTCCACCAGGCGCCAGGCGGCGGGTCCCGGCCGGCGCCGGGCGCCGCCTACCTCGCCGCGGACGACGCCGAGGCCCTTCACGCCGAATGGCGCCACGCCGGAGTGGGCGAGACCTCGGACCTGTTCGACCCGGGCTTCGGCGTGTGGGAGGCGGCCCACACCGACCCCGACGGCAACCTGTTGCGCTTCGGCTCGCCCCTCAAGCCAAGATCGACCCCTGAAGGCAACGAAGGCTGACGCTGGCCCGAGGGCCCCGACCTTGCCACCCGCCTTGACGCTGGGTGCCCGAAGCTGGATACAATTGGGGCCGAATCATGGTGCACTTCACGACCTCGGACCTGCTGCTTACCTGACGGCGAGCGCCACATCGCGTTCGCCCACGACCTCCTGAGCCGAAAGGCCAGGGGGTTTTTTGTTGGACCGGCGGCAACGGGGAAGGGGTACCAGCGACACGACCGACACAGAAACCAGAAGACACAGAACAGCAGAACCGAACAGAACCCGAACACAGACGACCGAGAAGGGAACGAGGAAAGTGACGACCGAGGCACGCAAACGGAAGGGGAGTGGTGGCGACGTGAGCACGGATCGGGATCGCCTGGCGCTGGCCCTGCCCTGTGCGCCGATGGCGTCGCCGATGTCCTGGCAGAAGTACCGTTCCCACGTACCCCTGGTCCTGCGCGACCGCACCTGGCCGGATCGCCAGTTCACCAATGCGCCCCGCTGGGCCAGCGTCGACCTGCGGGACGGGAACCAGGCACTCATCGACCCGATGGACCCCGAGCGCAAGCTGGCGCTGTTCCAGACGTTGGTCGACGTCGGCTTCAAGGAGATCGAGGTCGGCTTCCCGTCCGCCAGCCAGACCGACTACGACTTCCAGCGCCTCATCATCGACGAGGAGCTCGTCCCCGACGACGTCGAGATCCAGGTGCTGACCCAGTGCCGGCCCGAGCTGATCGAGCGCACGTACGAGTCGCTCCAAGGCGCCAACCGCGCCTGCGTCCACTTCTACAACTCGGTCTCCGAGTTGCAGCGGCGCGTCGTCTTCGACCTGGACAAGGCCGGCATCGTTGAGATCGCGGTCAAAGCCGCCGAACTGTGCCGCAAGTACGAGTCGCAGCTGACCGACAACGGGACCCAGCTGCGCTACGAGTATTCGCCGGAGAGCTTCACCGGGACCGAGCCGGACTTCGCCGTCGAGATCTGCGAGGCGGTCATGGACGTGATCGAGCCAACGCCCGAGCGGCCGATGATCCTCAACCTTCCCGCCACCGTCGAGATGTACAGCCCCAATGTGTACGCCGACGTGATCGAGTGGTTCGGCCGCACCATCCGCCAGCGCGACGCCATCATCCTCAGCCTGCACCCGCACAACGACCGCGGCACGGCAGTGGCGGCGGCGGAGTTGGCCGTCCTCGCGGGCGCCGACCGGATCGAGGGCACGCTGTTCGGCAACGGCGAGCGCACCGGCAACGTCGACGTCGTGACGCTCTCCATGAACCTGTTCTCCCAGGGCATCGACCCTGCGCTCGACTTCGGCGACATCGAGAAGGTACGGCGCACCGCCGAGTACGCCACTCGCCTGCCGGTCCACCCGCGTCACCCCTACGCGGGCGACTTGGTGTACACCGCGTTCAGCGGCTCGCACCAAGATGCGATCAAGAAGGGTATGGCGGCCATCGACGCCGATTCCGACTACGACGAGTGGGAGGTGCCCTACCTGCCCATCGACCCCAAGCACACCGGCCGCACCTACGAGGCGATCATCCGTGTCAACAGCCAGTCCGGCAAGGGCGGTGTGGCGTACGTGATGGACACCGACCACGGTCTCGACCTGCCGCGGCGACTGCAGGTCGAGTTCTCCAAGCGTGTGCAGGAGATCACCGAGGCCAGCGGCACCGTGATCGGCTCGGGCCAGATGTGGGACACCTTCGAGCAGATCTACCTGCCCGAGGACGCCGGGCTGCGGCTCATGACGAGCGAGGTGACCACCGGCAAGGGCAACACGACGGTGACGGCCCAGCTGCTGGTCGACGGGCAACACCGCACCATTGGCGGCGAGGGCAACGGCCCGATCGACGCGCTGGTCGCCGCCCTCAAGGCCGACCTCGGCATCGTGCTGGAGGTGAAGGACTACTCCGAGCACGCCCTGACCGAGGGCTCGGGCGCTTCGGCGGTTGCGTACGTGGAGTGCGCGGGGCCCGACGGCACGACGTGGTGGGGCGTCGGCCGAGACTCGTCCATCCTCGATGCGTCGCTGAGCGCGGTGGTGTCCGCAGCGAACAGGGCCCGCACGGGGTGATCCGCCCGGCGGTCGAGGCGGACGTCCCCGAAATCCTGGCCATGATCCGCGAGCTCGCCGAGTACGAGGAGCTCGCCGATCAGGTGGCCGTCACCGAGGAGGACCTCGCCGGGACGCTCTTCGGCCCTGGCGCCATGGCCCACGACTCGGTCATCGAGGACGGCGACGGCGGCCTTGCCGGCCACGCCCTGTGGTTCCGCACGTTCTCGACCTTCCTGGGTAAGACGGGCATCTGGCTCGAGGACCTCTACGTCCGGCCCGGCCACCGCCGCCACGGCCACGCGACCGCGCTGCTGGCGTACCTGCGCGAGCAGACCGAGGGGCGTCTCGAGTGGGAGGTCCTCGAGTGGAACTCCCCGGCCATGGACTTCTACCAGCGGGTGGGCGCACGGCCGATGGCCGGCTGGACGAAGTACCGCTGGTACGACGGATAGATCCAAGCGGCACCGGCCGCACCTCTCCGCCGGGCCCTTGACGGCGGCCTTTCAGTAAGTTATGACTTACGGTAAGTGGAAACTTACTCCCATGCTCGACTAGGCCCGCTGCTCGATGCCCTCGGCGACCCCACCCGGCGCGCCATCTTCGAGCACCTGGGCGAGCGCCCCACGGCCGTCGTCGACCTCGCTGCCCGGCTGCCGGTCAGCCGCCCCGCCGTGTCGCAGCACCTCAAGGTTTTGAAGGAGGCCGGGCTCGTCCGCGATCACAAGGTGGGAGCCCGGCGCGTCTACAGCCTCGATCCCGAGGGGCTCGCCGGGCTGCGCGACTACATGGACCGCTTCTGGAACACCGCGCTGCAGTCGTTCAAGGCCCGGGTCGAGCGACCAATCGTGAAGAGCGCACCAGCCGCCAACAGCGCCAACAGCGCCAAGAGCACCGAGAGCACCGAGAGCACCGAGAGCAAGGAGAAGAAACCATGAGCGACGCCACCACCGTCACCAAGTCCGTCGTCGTCGACGCCCCCGTCGATCGAGCATTCAGCGTCTTCACGGAGGACATCGGCAGCTGGTGGCCACCGGAGCACCACATCATCGGGTCGGTATCGCACATGGTCTTCGAGCCCAAGGTCGGCGGTCAGGTCTACGACGTCGGGACCGACGGCAGCGAGTGCCGTTGGTCGCGTGTGCTCGCGTACGAGCCGCCAAGCCGGGTCGTCTTCACCTGGGACATCAGCACGCAGTGGCAGATCGAGACCGACCCGGCCAAGACGAGCGAGATCGAGGTGCGCTTCGTCCCCGAGGGGAAGAAGCGCACCCTGGTCGAGATCGAGCACCGCCACCTCGACCGCCATGGCGAGGGCTGGGAGGGCATCGCCGAGGCCGTCGCGAGCTCCGGTGGATGGGGGATGACCCTGACCCGCTTCGCCCACCGGCTCGAAAGTGCGCCGGTGGGCGAACAGGGCTGACGTCCGCTCAGGCGTGCTGGACGGCGGCTGTGATCGGGGTTGGCACCTCGCAGAACCCGTCCGAGCCGATGTTCAGCCCGACGTTGGTCTTGTTGTAGAGGTGCTCGCTGGCGACCAGCCAGACGATGTCGCAGATCTCGCGCTCGCTGAAGTGCCACTCCAGGTCGTCGAAGGTCCGTTGGGATACGACGCCGTCCCGGGTCAGCTCGGTGGCGTAGTCGAGCGCCGCCCGCTGAGCGTCGGAGAACAGTGGGCTGGTCCGGTACTCGGGCAACGCGTCGAAGAGGGCCTTGTTGTCGGACGACTCGCGCAGCGCGTACCAACGAGATGCGTCCATGCAGAAGTGGCACAGGTTGGCGCTTGCCACCTGTTCCCGCACGAGGACCGCGGTCTGCTTCGAGACCTCGAGCTTCTTGTCCAGCCTCGAGACCTTGCCGTAGAAGGAAAGGAAGGCGGTGGGCATCCGGGCGGAGAACACCGTGAGGGGCCCCGGCACCTTGCCGAACTGGCGCCGCGAGAAGAAGTACACGATCTTGAGGAGCAGGCCGCGGGGCCGCTCGACGGGGGGAAGGTAGGGCGTTGTCACTGGGTCTCCTTGTCCTTGGATCCGATTCCTTCTTCGGTCGAGGAAATGACCCCTGAAGCCTCCGAGACGTGACAGATCGATCGGCGACGACCCAGCCCCTGGCGAACCCGGAGAGGTGGTCAGGCGTCCCGGGTCATCATCCGCCACGCGCCGAGCGCGGTCCACACCACCAGCCAGCCCACGATCACCAAGGCCGCCACCAGGGTGGACTCGGGGAGGAGCACGTGGTTGCCGTTTTCGGTACCCCCTCCCGCCCCCGCGAAGGCCAGGGGCAGGCCCCCGGGCTCGAGGTGGGCCATGGCGAGGCCCACGATGCCCCGCTGGACGTTGAGCAGGTGCGAGATGACGTGGATGCTCAGCGGCGGCGTCAGGATCAGTTCCCATACGATCAAGATGATGACCGGCACCGTCCGTTGGCCGATCAGCGAGGAAAGTCCGAGCCCCACGATGAACCCGACGGCCGCCACGAGGGAGATCCACAGCCCGGTGTCGATCATCAGCGAGTAGGACGGCACGAGGAAGTTGGCGCTGTAATTCGTGTAGTCCTGGTTGGCGATCGCGACGGCGAACGCCCGGACCTGGGACGCCGGCGGATGGACGGGAACGGTGACCGTCCCCTTCGGCGTCTGGATCACCGCCCCCGGCGGGGGGCCGCTCAATTGGCCGTTGCCGCACGACACGCTCGGCGGCGGACCGTTCAGCAACCCTTTGGGACCGCCGTGGAAGTTGAAGTTGCAGATGACCTCATCGGCATGCGACGCCGCCCAGTTGTCCAGCGCCGGCCGTGACAGGCCCTGCGGCACGGTGACACCGTCGTAATTGAGCTGCGTGGGCGCGGCGAATACACACACCGCACAGACGATGGTGTAGCCCACCGCCACCATGGCGATAACGATGGCCAGCCCGGCTGGAATCCGCGCCAGGTACAGCGCCAAGCGGGAGCGCCCCGTGATCACCAGGTGGCGGAACATCCCCTCGGTCAAGTCGACGGATCCCGCCGTGCAGCCCACGGTGGCCGCCACGATGAACCCGAAGGTGTACATGAAGCCGGCCACCAGCAGGGTGAAGATGCTGTAGCCGCCCGCCGGCCCGTAGGACTTCGGGGCCACGGCGTGGGAGATCAGGCGGACGGCGAGGAAGATGACTGGGATGCCGATGTAGACGACAGCCAGGGCGATCATCAGCCCGCGCCGCTTACGCAGCTCCATCAGCCGCGTCGTGATCATGCTCCACGTCGGGATCCATGAGCCGCGGTGATCGCCCCGCGTGACCGTCGGACTCTGGGCCGGGGCCGGACCCGGTGCCGGTGCGCCGACGTCGGTGATCGTCGTCATTGGTCCTCCCCCAGTCGGCTGGTGACCTCCAGGAACCACTTCTCGAGGGAGGCCTGGATGTGCTGGAGCCGGTAGACGGAGATCCCGCCTTCGACCAGCACCCGGTTGATCTCGGCGATGACGTCGCGCTCCGTCCCTTCCGGCAGCGTGACGGCGAGGCCGTCGGAACCGGCCTGGACTTGCGCGCCGATCGCAGTGGCGCCGAGCAGGGCGCGGGCCCGGTCGGGTTCGGAGCACTCGATCTGCACCTCGAACGACGAGCCGGCGAGGAGCTGGGCGATCGGACCCTGCCGGATGACCTTGCCCCGATCGACAATGGCCACGGCGTCGCATGTGCGCTCCACCTCGTCGAGGAGGTGGGAGGAGAGCATCACCGTCCGCCCCTCGGCCGCCAGAGAACGGATCATGTCGCGCATGTCGAGCATGCCAGCGGGGTCGAGACCGTTCATGGGCTCGTCGAGGATGAGGAGTTGCGGGTTGCCGAGCAGGCACGCGGCGACGCCAAGCCGCTGGCGCATGCCCATGGAGTAGTTCGACACCTTGTCGTCTGCTCGGTGCAGGATGCCGACGCGCTCGAGCGACGGCTCGATGCGGTCCCTCGCCTCCCGTTCGCGCGCCGCGGCGAGGATCTGAAGGTTCTGTCGCCCCGTCAGGTGGCCGTGGAAGCGGGGCTCGTCGACGATGGCCCCCACCCGGGCCAGGGCGATGTCTCGGTGCTTGGGAACGGAGTGGCCAAGGAGCGACATCGTGCCGGAGTCGGCGCGGGTCAGCCCAAGCAGGACCCTGATCAGGGTTGTCTTGCCGGCCCCGTTGGGGCCGAGGTAACCGAACGCAGTGCCACGGGGGACGAGCAGGTCCACGCCGTCCACGGCGGCGTTCTGCCCGAACCGTTTGCTCAGCCCATGGGTCTCGACTGCCCACTTGTTGTCACTGCGCGCCGGTGTATCTGCAACGAGGGTCACGACGGGTGCCGCGAGGGTGATTTGAGCATACTCAGTATGGTAAGGACGCTCGACCGGCGTATCCAGTCAGGAATGACCCCGATGCCCTCAGGGATTACCCCGACCCGGCTTGCCGCGCGGCGCGCTCTGAAACGTGCTAACCGAAACCGCCGCTCGGGATGTAGGGAGACGGCGGGCCGTCCATGCCGCGCACCATCACCGGGCCATAGGGCTGCAGTTCGATCCCGGCCTCGACAATGACCCGGATCGCCCATTGCTGCGCCGAGGTGAGCCAGTTGACCACGATCATCTCTCCCGTCGGCGACTCCGCCAGCATCGCCTTGAGTACGAGCGTCGCCGACGCCTCGTCGCGCGCGCCGAGCGTGACGATGCGGTCGTCCATGGCCACCGCATAACCCTGGTCGGCGTGGAGAAGCAACCGCGTGCCCGGCTGCGTGAGCATGGCGACGATGTCGATCGCGCGGCCCGAGCCGCGCACATCGCGGTCGATGGCCGTGACCAGCTGGAGCTCGCGTTCGGTCACCTGGTCGGGCTCGTAACGCAGGACCTCGGTGGGCCGCTGGATCGCGCCTGGCCGCATCGCGCCCCACGCGGCGACGACGGGGTGCAAGACGAAGCCGAAGCTCGAGTAGAGCGCCATCGCCTTGGGGTCGCGTGAACACTGAATGGTGCCGGGGCTGCGCTCGTCGCCGTACGAGAGCGCTCGGCGCAGGAGCTCGCGGCCGACGCCCCTGCCCTGGCGCCCGGGCAAGGTGCCGAGCTGGGAGAGCATCCAGTAGCCCTCACGCACGAAGGACTGCGACATGCCCACGACCGTCCCGCCGTCTTCGGCTACCCATGACCCGTCGGGATCCGTCCGGAGGAAGTGGCGGGTGCGGTCTTGGCGGCGGCGCTCGTCCTGGATGGAGTTCCGGGTGACCGGGAGGGAGTGGCGGGCCAGCATGGCGAGCATCCCGTTGTCGAACGCAGCGACGGCGGCCGGCACATCGGCTTCCGTCATCGGCCTGAACGTCACCATGGCGGTTCAGGCAGAGGGCAAGAATGCTGGCCGGGTCCGCTCGTATGCGGCGATGTCGTTTTCGTAGCGCAGCGACAGGCCGATGTCGTCCCAGCCGTTGAGCAGCCGCTCGCGTATGAACTCGTCGAGCGGGAAGGTGCCCGCCAACCCGGCTGCGGGTGCCTCGATCGTGCTGCGGGCCACGTCGATCGTGATCTCGAGTGAAGGGTCCTTCTCCACCGCCTCGAGCAGGGCGCGGTCGAGCTCCTCCGAGACCTGCACCGGCAACAAGCCCTGCTTGGTGCAGTTGTTGCGGAAGATGTCAGCGAAGCGTGAGGAGACGACGGCTTCGAACCCGTAGTCCATGAGCGCCCACACGGCGTGCTCCCGGGAGGAGCCCGTGCCGAAGTTGTGCCCGGCGACGAGGACGGTGGCACCGGCGAACTCGGGGTTGTTGAGCACGAAGTTGCGGTCGTCGCGCCATTCGGAGAAGAGGCCGGCGCCGAAACCCGTGCGCTCCACGCGCTTGAGCCAGTCCGAAGGGATGATCTGGTCGGTGTCGACGTCCGTGCGGTCGAGGGGCACGGCGCGTCCGGTGACGACCACGACGGGCTTCATCAGTCGAGGTCCTCGGGGGTGGCGAAGGTGCCGGCCACCGCCGTCGCCGCCGCGACGGCGGGTGAGACGAGATGGGTGCGGCCCCCTCGGCCCTGACGACCCTCGAAGTTACGGTTCGACGTCGACGCGCAGCGCTCGCCCACCGCCAGCTTGTCGGGGTTCATCGCCAGGCACATGGAGCATCCCGGCTCGCGCCACTCAAATCCGGCCGCGGTGAACACCTTGTCCAGCCCCTCAGCCTCGGCCTGCGCCTTGACCCGGTGCGAGCCGGGCACGGCGAGTGCCCGCAGCCCCGGCCGGATGTGGCGCCCCTCGAGCACGACCGCCGCCGCTCGGAAGTCCTCGATGCGCGAGTTCGTGCAGCTGCCCAGGAAGACCGTGTCCACCGGGATCCGCCGCATCGGCGTGCCCGCCTCCAAGCCCATGTAGGCCAGCGCGCGCTCGGCGGCCTCGCGGTCACCGGGGTCGGCCAGGGATCCGGGGTCCGGGACCGACCCCGAGATCGGCGTCACCTGGGCGGGATTGGTGCCCCAGGTGACGTGCGGTGTGATGGTGGCGGCGTCGATCACCACCTCCTTGTCGAATGTGGCCCCCTCGTCGGTGGCCAGCGTGCGCCAATACCGCACGGCGGCGTCCCAGTCGTTGCCGGTTGGAGCGTGGTCGCGGCCCTTGACGTACTCGAACGTCGTCTCGTCGGGCGACACCAACCCGGCGCGGGCCCCGCCTTCGATCGACATGTTGCACAACGTCATCCGGCCCTCCATGGAGAGGCCGCGAATGGCCGACCCGCGGTACTCGATGATGTGCCCGATGCCGCCGCCGGTGCCGATGGTGCCGATGATCGTGAGCGCGACGTCCTTGGCCGTCACCCCCGGGGGGAGGTCGCCCTCGACGGTTACCGCCATCGTCTTCGGGCGGACCTGCGGCAGCGTCTGCGTAGCCAGTACGTGCTCCACCTCGCTGGTGCCGATGCCGAACGCGATGGCGCCGAACGCGCCGTGCGTCGAGGTGTGGCTGTCCCCGCACACGATCGTCATGCCCGGCTGCGTCCAGCCCTGCTCGGGCCCGATGATATGGACGATCCCCTGATTGGAATCGCCCATCGAGTAGCAGGTGATGCCGAACTCGGACGTGTTGTCGTCGAGCACCTTCAGCTGCTGGGCCGAGACCGCGTCGGCCACCGGCTTGTCGATGTCCGTGGTGGGGACGTTGTGGTCGGCCGTCGCCACCGTGAGGTCGGGACGGCGCACCTTTCGGCCCGCCAGCCTCAAGCCGTCGAAGGCCTGTGGCGAGGTGACCTCGTGGATCAAGTGGAGGTCGACGAAGAGCAGGTCGGGCTCGCCTTCGGTGGCGTGCACGACGTGCGCGTCCCAGATCTTCTCGCTGAGCGTGCGAGGTGGCATCAGCGTTCGACGGCGACGATGTGGACCTTGAGCGTCCCGCCCGGCGCCCGGTACTCGACGGCGTCTCCGGCGGCGCAGCCCACCAGCACCTGGCCCAGGGGCGAGCTCGGCGAGATCACGTTGAGGTCGCCTTGTCGCTCCTCGATGGAGCCCACGAAGAAACGCTGGGTGTCGGCTTCGTCGTCGCCGTCGTACCGCAGCGTCACCGTACTGCCGAGCGATACGGTCCCGTCCCCGCTCCCTGCCTCGTCGACGATCTCGACCTGCTTGAGCATCGCCTGCAGCTGCCGGATCCGCGACTCCATCTTGCCTTGGGCGTCCTTCGCGGCGTGGTAGTCGCCGTTCTCGCTCAGGTCGCCCAGCGCCCTCGCCGCCTCGATCGCCTGGGCGATCTCCACCCGTCCACGCGTGGTCAGGTCCTCGAGCTCGGCGACGAGCCGCTCGTGGGTGCTCCGGGTCAGCTTGGTGGGCTCGGTCTGGTTCGCGGAAACGTTGGTCACGGCATGGTCCTCCGGGAGGCGGTGCACGGGCGCAACGAGGCTGGGCGGCGCCGGCTGCCCAAGGCTAACCGTCCCCGGGAGGGCCTCCGGCGCCGCCGTGCAGCCTCTGTTGACGACTTGGTCCCGGCCGCGAGGTAATGTACGAGCCATGCGCCGTTCCGAGCACTACGTAGGCATTATTCGCTAGGCGCGCTCCCTCCCCGCGCGCCCTCGAAACCGTCCACTGAGTGGGCGGTTTTTCAATTCCGGGCGAGCATCTGGTCTGGACGAAGACCGGGGACACACGGGGGACGGGACGCCGACGACCGGCCGCCGGGGAGGATACGGCAGGGAATCGAGGAACGCACAGCAGGGAATCAAGAGGAAAGGACCAGAGCACCGTGGGCACCGCGAGCACGAGGCATCGAGTCGCCGTCATCGGCGGCGACGGGATCGGGCCGGAGGTCTGCGCGGAGGCGCTCAAGGTGGTCGCCGCGGCGGGCGTGGATCTCGAGACCACCGAGTTCGACCTCGGGGCGGCCCGCTACCAGCGCGACGGCGCCGTCCTTCCGGACGCGACCCTCGACGAGCTCCGCGCCCATGAGGCGATCCTCCTGGGCGCCGTCGGCCCCCCCGTGGGCGACACGTCGGTGCCGCCCGGGACACTCGAGCGAGGCCTGCTGCTCAGGCTGCGCTTCGAGCTCGATCTCTACGTCAACCTGCGTCCCTTCACGGGGGTCCCCGGCTCGATCGCCGAGGGTGCCGATTTCGCCGTCGTACGCGAGAACACCGAGGGTACCTACGCGGGTGAAGGCGGTTTCCTTCGTCGGGGCACCCCCCACGAGGTGGCTACGCAGGGTTCGGTCAACACTCGTATGGGTGTGGAGCGCTGCGTCCGGTTCGCTTTCGAGTTGGCGGCGCGGCGCAGCAACCGTCTGACCCTGGTGCACAAGACCAACGTGCTCACCTTCGCCGGGGACCTCTGGCAGCGCACGGTGACCGAGGTCGCGGCCGAGCACCCCGACGTCACGTGGGACTACAACCACGTCGACGCCGCCTGCATCTACCTGGTGGAGCAGCCGAAGCGCTACGACGTCATCGTGACCGACAACCTGTTCGGCGACATCCTGACCGACCTGGCCGGCGCCGTCAGTGGCGGCATCGGCTTCGCGGCCTCGGCCAACCTCAACCCGGCGCGGACCGGCCCGTCACTCTTCGAGCCTGTGCACGGCGCCGCCCACGACATCGCAGGCCGGGGCATCGCCAACCCTCTGGCCGCCATTCATTCGGCCGCCCTCATGCTCGAGCACTTGGGTGAGGCAGACCCTGCGGCCCGCATCCTCAAGGCGCTGACTGCTCAAGCCGACGCCATGTCTACGTCCGAACAACAGCTGTCCACGACCGTCGTGGGCGACGCCATTGCAGAAAGGCTGTAGCCGAAATGCCCATCACCCCGAGCGACAAGATCTGGATGGACGGCGAGCTCGTCGACTGGGCCGACGCGACCGTGCACGTGCTGACCCACACCATGCACTACGGCTCGGGCGTCTTCGAGGGGATCCGCGCCTACCCGACCAGCCGTGGCGTGGCTGTCTTCCGCCTGCGCGACCACATCCGGCGCCTCTTCGCCTCGGCCAAGGTGTTCATGATCGACATTCCCTTCACCCCCGAGGACGTCATCGAGGCGGCGCGTCAGGTCGTCCGCGTGAACGGCCTGACCGACGGCTGCTACCTACGCCCACTGGTCTTCCTCGGCTATGGCGAGATGGGCCTCAACCCGCTGCCGTGCCCGGTCAACGTCGCGATCGCCGCCTGGCCCTGGGGCACCTACCTCGGCGACGAGGGCGTGGCCAACGGCGTCTCGGTCAAGATCAGCTCGTGGCGACGCCACGACCCCAACGCCGTGCCCACCGCCGCCAAGGGCACAGGAATGTACGCCAACTCCTCGCTGGCAAAGGTCGAGGCCCTCAAGGCCGGTTACGACGAGGCCATCCTCCTCGCGCCGAACGGGAACGTCAGCGAGTGCACGGGAGAGAACATCTTCATCGTGCGCGACGGCATGATCCTCACGCCTCCCACCTCGGACGCGGGCGCGCTCGAGGGCATCACGCAGAATTCGGTCGAGGCGATCGCCCGAGACCTCGGCTACGAGGTGCACCACGAGCCGATCATCCGCACCGACCTCTACCTGGCCGAGGAAGCGTTCCTCACCGGTACGGCCGCCGAGGTCGTGCCGATCCGCGCGGTCGACGACCGCGTGGTGGGCCCGGGCCACCCGGGAAAGATCACCAAGGAGATCCAGCAGATGTACTTCGCCACGGTGCGCGGAGAGGTCGACCAGTACAAGGACTGGTTGGACTATGTCGACTGAGACGGGCACCGCCGAGGACTCCCACGGCCACGGTGGGGTGCGCCACACGCACGCCCACGGGCACACCCCGCACGCCCACGACTATGTCGTGCCCGACCTACCCGAGTCGGTCGACATCTTCGACACGATCTTGCGGGACGGCAGCCAGCAAGAGGGGCTCTCGCTCACCGTCGACGACAAGCTCCGCGTGGCCGAGCAACTCGACCATCTCGGCGTCTCGTTCATCGAGGGCGGGTGGCCCGGAGCCAACCCGAAGGACGTCGAATTCTTTGCTCGGGCGAAAAAGGAGCTCGACCTCGCCACCGCGACCCTGGTCGCCTTCGGCTCGACGCGGCGGGCCGGCGTCAAACCCGAGCACGACGCCGTCCTGGCAAACCTGATCGAGGCGGGCGCGCCCGTCGCCTGCATCGTCGCCAAGTCCTGGGACCGCCACGTGGGCGAAGCCCTCCGCACCTCGCTCGACGAGGCCGTGGCCATGGTGGCCGACTCGGTGCGCCATCTGCGCGAGCACGACCTGCGCGTCTTCCTCGACGCCGAGCACTTCTTCGACGGCTACCGCGGCAACCCCGAGTTCGCGCTGTCGGTGCTCGCGGCGGCCGAACAGGCCGGAGCCGAGGCGCTCGTGCTGTGCGACACCAACGGTGGCTCGTTGCCCGACGACGTCGGCCGTGCGGTGTCCGACGTCCGCGCGCGGACGAGCGCGCAGCTCGGCATCCATTGCCACAACGACGCGGGGTGTGCCGTGGCGAATTCGCTGGTGGCCGTCCAGGCCGGTGCCACCCAGGTGCAGGGCTGCATCAACGGGTACGGCGAGCGGGCCGGCAACACCGACCTGTCGGCCGCCATCCCAAACCTCTCGCTCAAGCTGAACATCCGCACCATCCCGCCCGAGCGGCTGGAGCGCCTCACGCCCGTGGCGCACCACATTGCCGAGCTCGTGAACATCGCACCGAACCCGCAGCAGCCCTACGTCGGCAACTCGGTGTTCGCCCACAAGGGGGGGCTGCACGCCAGTGCGGTGGCGCGCAGCGCCGACCTCTACGAGCACGTTGAGCCGAACGTGGTCGGCAACGGGACCCGGGTCGTCGTCTCCGAGATGGCCGGCCGGTCCACGCTGGCCATGAAGGCGGCCGAGCTCGGTCTCGACCTGGACGGGGAGGTCATCGGACGGGTGCTCGACGAGCTCAAGCACCTCGAGCACGAGGGTTACCACTTCGAAGTGGCGGATGGCTCGCTCGAGCTCCTGTTGCGACGGGCCGCGGGCTGGGTCGCGGGCTTCTTCACGGTCGAGTCCTTCCGCGTCATCACCGACCACGCGGTCGGAGGCGGCCGGCCAGCCCCTGCCGAGCGGGCGCCCCTCGCCAGCGAGATGTTCGGGTTGATGACGGAGGCCACCGTGAAGGTGCACGTGGGCGACGAGCGGGTGGTTGCCACCGCGGAGGGAAATGGCCCGGTCAACGCGCTGGACGGCGCGTTGCGCGGCGCCATCGGCTCCAAGTTCCCCGCTCTCGATCACATCCACCTGACCGACTACCGCGTACGCGTGCTGGACACCGGCCGCGGCACGGGAGCCGTCACCCGCGTCCTGGTGGACTCGAGCGACGGAGAACGCACCTGGACGACGATCGGGGTGTCGGAGAACATCATTGAGGCCAGCTGGCAGGCCCTCTACGATTCCGTCGTCTTCGGGCTGCTCCACGCCGCGTAGCGGCGGAGAGCGGCGACGGGTCGGGGATCGATCGGGGGATATGGGATGACCGTGTGGAGCCGCATGGCAGCGAGGCTCGTGAAGTTGCCCCCGGCGCGCACGTCCGACGTCTCGGTGGAGCGCGACCTGGCGGCCAAGATGTCCGACGGCATCATCCTGTTGGCGGACCGCTGGTACCCGATCGAGGCTTCTCAGGCGCAGCCGACGGTGCTGATGCGCACGCCGTACGGACGGCGGGTCATGGGCCCGTTGGGACGGCTCTACGCGGAGCGCGGCTACCAGGTGGTGATCCAGGATTGCCGGGGGACGTTCGGCTCCGAAGGTGAGTTCGCGCCGGTCCGCAACGAGCGCGCCGACGGTCACGCGACACTCGAGTGGGTGGCGGCCCAGCCTTGGTTCGACGGCCGCCTCGTCATGTGGGGCGCCAGCTACCTCGGCATGACGCAGTGGGCGATCGCGGAGGACCCACCGGACTTCGTCAAGGCGCTGGACCTCCAGGTCACCGCAGCGGACTTCCGGGATTCCATCGTGTACCCGGGCGGTTCCTTCGCGCTCGAGTCCCTGCTGTCCTGGCTGCATCAGGTCAAGTACCAAGAGCTGGGCTGGCGGACCGTGCTGCGAAACCAGCTGCGCGCCGGCAGGGAGGTGAAGGTGGCCGCCGACGTGCTGCCGCTCGGCAAGTGCGACGCCGCCATCCTCGGAGAGACGGCGCCCGCCTTCCAGGACTGGCTCGAGCACACCGCGCCGGGCGATCCCTGGTGGGAAGAGATCAACTTCGCGCGCCGCCGCGAGCATGTGCCGCCATCGAGCTTCGTCGGAGGTTGGTACGACATCTTCTTGCCCAGCCAGGTCGGAGACTATGAGGCGCTGCGCCGCGCCGGGAGGACCGCCCGGCTCACCATCGGCCCGTGGACGCACTCGAGCCCCGGTTTGTTCGGCGAGGCCGTGCGCGACGGGCTCGACTGGTACGACCGGCAGCTCGACGAGCGCGGAGACCGAGAACCGCGGGCGCCGGTGCGCGTCTTCGTGATGGGCTCGCGCACGTGGCAGGAGTTCTCGCTATGGCCGCCGGCCGGCACGTCACAGCCGTGGTTCCTCGGACGCTGGGGAACCTTGAGCACCGTTCCCCCCGCCGCCAGCGCGCCCGACCGGTTCCACTACAACCCCCTCGACCCCACGCCTGCGGTCGGAGGGGCGGGGCTCAACGTGCACACGACCGGCCGCCGGGGCCAGCGCCGGAGAGAGCACCGCCACGACGTCCTGACCTACACGAGCCCCGTCATGCGCGAGGACCTGACGGTCGTGGGCCCCCTGACGGCCACGTTGTACCTGCGGTCCTCGCTCGAGCACACGGACTTCTTCGTCCGGTTGTGCGACGTGTCCGAGAAGGGCAAGTCGGTCAATCTGAGCGACGGCATCGTCCGGCTCACGCCGGGCTCGGTGGAGAAGGACCAGGACGGCGTCTTCAAGCTCGAGGTTTCGATGTGGCCGACGGCCAACACGTTCCGGGCCGGACACAGACTGCGGCTGCAGGTGTCGAGTGGTGCCCACCCTCTCTATTGCCGCAATAGCGGCACGGGCGAGCCGCTGGCGACGGCGGTGAACCTGCGCTCCGCGGACCAAGAGGTCTTCCACGACAGCGCCCGACCCTCGTGCATCACGCTCCCCGTCGTCCGCTTGTGGCAGGACGAGGCGCGCGGCGCGCAACCGACGGGCTGAGCCGGCGTCGCGCGGCTGCATCGGCCGTTCGGGTCGCCGGAGCACCCTCGACTAGTGTGCCGCGCATGACCCAGCCAACGTTCGTGCCCATCGCGGAGGCCGACCAGGTACGGCCGGCCCGGCACATGCACGTGCCGGGGACCTGGACGACGTCGCGGCCGGCCGAGCTCGTCGTGCCGGCGGTGCGCCGTGGCCGCAACGTCGGCACGCCGGGACCGGACTCTGGCTTCGCCCTCCGCCTCGCCAAGCGCTTCGAGCACGACCTCAAGCTCACCGAAGGCGAGTCCGAGGACGACGTGGTGCTGGGCGTGGCGTTGGTCGCCTCGAAGAGGGCCGCTCTGTTCGGCCGGGCGCCGTCGGTATACGACGTGCGCGTCGCCCTGAACCTTTGGGGATTCCTCGACGACGTGCCCCCTGAGCTCGCGGCGGCGCGGCGAGCGGCGTTCTCCTCCATCTCCCACGATTACGCCGCCCAGCGCGCGCTGGTCGACTCCGTGCCCGAGGAGACCCTTCGTCTCGCCCCCGAGGAGGCGCACCCCAAGGGGGCTGCCGCGGTCTAGTCGCTGCACCCCTCAAACGGCGTGGATGCACCGCGAGCCATCGACCGGCTCGAGATCGAGGCGGGGGGCCTGACCTTCACGGGGCGCGGGTGCGGTCCCGACGACGGCCGGCGGGTCTTGCTCCTCCACGGATTCCCCCAGACCTCCTGGGCGTGGCGCGACGAGCTGTGGGCGCTCGGCCACGCCGGCTATCGGGGCGTGGCGCCCGATCAGCGCGGATACTGCAGCGGCGCGCGCCCCGCCGAGGTGGACGCCTATACCACCGAGCGCTTGCTCGGGGACGTGATCGGCCTGGCCGACGCGACGCAGATGGACTCGTTCGACCTGGTCGGGCACGACTGGGGCGGCCTGCTCGCCTGGATCGTCGCAGCGCGCCGGCCCGACCGGGTGCGCTCGCTCTGCGTCGTGTCGACGCCGCACCCGCTCGCCCTGCAGGACGCGCTGGCCGGTGGAGATCCCGAGCAGGTCGCGCGCGGCGACGCCATGACGTCGTACCTGACCGCGGGCGAACCGGAGCGGCTGCTCCTCGGTCCCGACGGATCCGGCAGCGGGCTGGCGAGGCTCCTCGCCGAGACCGGCCTCGACGACGAGGACTCCAAGATGTACGTGACCGCACTCACGGTGCCCGGCGCCCTCACGGCGGCGCTGAATTGGTTCCGGGCCATGGACCGCGACGTCTTGCGGGACCTCGAACCGGTGTGCGTCCCGACGCTGTACGTGTGGCCGACCGAAGACCGCGCCTTCGCGAGGTATGCGGCCGAGGGAACCAGGTCCCATGTGAGTGCCGACTACACGTTCGAGGTGCTCGACGGCGTGTCGCACTGGGTCCCCGAGACCGCCCCCGAGCAGCTCTCCAAGCTCGTCCTCGGCCACCTCGCCGGTCATTGAGTGCGGCGGACTCTGCGATGATGGAGCGGTGACCGGAGGCAACGCATCGAGCTTCGCCCTCTCCGACGTGCAGCGTGACTTCCGGGAGACGCTGCGCGCCTTCTGCGAGGAAAAGATCGCACCCAACGCAGCCGATGTCGACCGCAACGCCGAGTTCCCGTGGAAGTCCTTCGCGGCCTGCCGGGACATGCAGCTGCCCGCACTCGGGGTCCCCGAGGCCTACGGGGGCGCAGGAGCCGACTCGATCACCCAAGCCATCACCGTCGAGGAGCTGGCGCGGGTGTGCGCCTCGACAGCGTTGACCATCCTGATCTCCAAGCTGGGAACGCTGCCCGTGGTCAATTGGGGATCCGAAGATCTCAAGCGTGAGTACCTGCCCCGGGTGGCCGCCGGTGAGATCCAGCTCAGTTACTGCCTGTCGGAGGCCGACGCCGGAAGCGACGTCGCTGCCATGCGGGCGCGGGCGGTGCGCGACGGCGACGACTACGTCCTCACCGGGACGAAGTACTGGATCACCAACGCCGGCATCTCGGACCTCTACATCGTCTTCGCCAAGACCGACCCTGACGCCGGCGGACGCGGCATCTCGTGCTTCCTCGTCGAGAAGGAATGGGGCGTCCACATCGCCAAGCACGAGGACAAGCTGGGCCTGCGCGGCAGCCCGACGGGCGAGATCGTGCTGGACGAGGTCCGCGTCCCGGCCTCCAACCGCATCGGCGAGGAGGGACAGGGTTTCGCCGTCGCCATGCACACCCTCGACCGCAGCCGACCCGGCATCGCGGCGCAGGCCGTCGGGATCGCGCAGGGCGCCATCGACACGGCCGGCGCCTACATGAAACAGCGTCACGCCTTCGGCGGCCCGATCGCGGACCTCCAGGGCCTGCGCTTCATGCTGGCCGACATGGCGATGCGCAATGAGGCGGCGCGGGCACTCGTCTACACCGCCTGCGGCATGGTCGACGACGACCCCACGGGTGAGCTGACCAAGTTCAGCGCCATGTGCAAAGCGTTCGCCTCCGACGCCGCCATGGCGATCACGGTCGATGCCGTGCAGCTCCTCGGTGGCTACGGCTACACCAAGGACTTCCCCGTCGAGCGCTTTTTGCGCGACGCCAAGGTGACGCAGATCTACGAGGGGACGAACCAGGTGCAGCGCGTCGTCATCGCGCGCGAGGTGCTGAAGCACCTCTAAGAGCGCGGGGGCTGGAGCACCCGTGAGGCCCGAGCACCCGTGAGGGCGGTCCCCGCTGGGCGGTACGGAGTTGGCGCCCGGCGTCCAGGCCCGGGCAGACTTCGAGGGGCCGGTGATAAAGTTAGAACAGGTTCTAGAAATCGCCCATCTGGGGCAGACGGCCGAGGGCCGGGACTCGTAGCAGGAAGGACGTCGGTCATGGCGCAGCCGGTAATCATCGAGGCAGTGCGCACCCCAATCGGGAAGCGCAATGGATGGCTCTCCGGGCTCCGGGCGGCGGACATCCTCGGCGCGACGCAGGTCGAGGTCGTCAAGCGGGCGGGGATCGACCCGGCCACGGTCGGGCAGGTCGTCGGCGGGTGCGTGACCCAGGCCGGCGAGCAGGGCTTCAACGTCACGCGCACGTCGTGGCTCCTGTCCGGCCTGCCGTACGACGTGGCCGCCACCACGATCGACTGCCAATGCGGCTCGTCGCAACAGGCCAACCACATGGCGAACAACCTCATCGCGGCCGGCGCGGTCGATGCCGCCATCGGGTGCGGGGTCGAGACCATGAGCCGCATCCCGCTCGGGGCGAACGCCTCGGCGCCCGGGGTCGGGCGCGCCCTCCCCGAGGACCTGCCCTACGACATGCCGTCCCAGTTCGGCGCCGCCGAGCGGATCGCGCAGAAGTACGGCGTCAGCCGCGAGGACGTCGACGCGTTCGGCCTGGCGTCACAGGAGAAGGCGGCCCGCGCCGTGGCCGAGGACCGCTTCGCGCGCGAGATCTTCGCGATCGAGGCTCCGATCGTCGGCGAGGAGGGGCCAAGGGGCGAGCACGCGGGCGAGAAGATTGTGGTGAGCAAGGATCAGGGTCCACGGGAGACGACGCTCGAGGGCCTGGCCAAGCTGAAGCCCGTGCTCGAAGACGGCATTCACACCGCCGGGACGTCGTCACAGATCTCGGACGGCGCCGCCGCCGTGCTGTGGATGTCCGAGGAGCGGGCCAAGGCGGACGGCCTCAAGCCACGGGCGAGGATCGTGGCCCAGGTCCTGGCCGGGTCCGATCCCTACTACCACCTCGACGGCCCCATCGTCGCGACCGAGAAGGTGCTCGCCAAGGCCGGTATGACGATGAAGGACATCGACCTGTTCGAGGTCAACGAGGCCTTCGCGTCGATCGTCCTCAGCTGGGCCAAGGTGCACGGGGCCGACCTGGATAAGGTGAACGTCAACGGCGGCGCCATCGCCCTCGGCCACCCGGTCGGCGCCACCGGGGCGCGCCTCATCACGACGATCCTGCACGAGCTAGAGCGGTGCGACGCCACCTACGGGCTGGTGTCGATGTGCTGCGGCGGCGCGGTGGCGACCGGCACCATCATCGAGCGGCTGTAGGAGCGCCTGGCTCTGGCTCTGGCTCTGGCTCTGCGCTCTGACTCTTCCGGCCGCACCACATTCTTAATACGCATCCGTATCGGCGCCTACCTCCGGAGGGGACCGTGGAATCGGTATCGACTGAACACCTGACGTTCGAGCGCGACGGCGCGACCGCCATCGTCACCATGAACCGGCCCCAGGCGAAGAACGCCCTGAGCCTGCCGATGCTCGTCGGCATGAAGGACGCGTGGGAGGAGATCGACGGCAACGACGAGATCCGGTGCGCGATCTTGACGGGAGCGGGCGGCACGTTCTGCGCCGGCATGGACCTCAAGGCGATGGGCGGCAGCGACGCCGAGAAGTACCAGCACCGCATGCAAGAGGACCCGGACCTGCACTGGAAGGCGCTGCTGCGGCATTATGACCTGCGCAAGCCCTTGATCGCCGCCGTGGAGGGCTGGGCGGTCGCCGGGGGGACCGAGATCCTGCAGGCCACCCACATCCGGGTGGCCGGCGAGAGTGCGGTGTTCGGTGTCTTCGAGGCCAAGCGTGGGCTCTTCCCGCTCGGCGGCTCGACGGTGCGGCTCCGGCGGCAGATCCCCTACACGATGGCCATGGAGCTGTTGCTCACCGCGCGCGAGGTGCCGGCGGACGAGGCGCTGCGCATCGGGCTGATCGGCCACGTCGTCGCCGACGGCCAGGCACTGGAGCGGGCGCTCGAGATCGCCGCCGTGATCGGGGCGAACGGGCCGCTGGCGGTCGAGGCGATCTTGCGCAGCGTGCGCGACACCGAGGGGATGTCCGAGGTCGACGGCCTGGCCCGCGAGCTCGAGATCGGCTGGCCCATTTTCTCCACCGACGACGCCGCCGAGGGACAGAAGGCCTTCGCCGAGAAGCGCCCGCCCGAGTACACGCGGACGTGAGCGCAGAGAACCGGGGCGCCGAGCGGCCGTCCCTCGACCCCGGCCCGGGCGGCGGCCATCCCGGCGTCGACGGCGAGCCCACGTCGGCCTCGCCCGACCTGCCCATCAACCGGCTTGCCGCGGCGCTCCGGCGCATCGGCGCGGTGACCATCGGCCAGCCGCTCGAGGACGGCGACCTCGAGCGGGCGGGCGACGAGCTAGCGGGCGTGGCGGACCGGCTCGAGGCGGCAGCGGAGGTCTCGAAGCGGCGCCGCAAGACGCCCGGACAAGCGGGGTTCCCGGGCGTCCACCCCCAGGACCACTTCCCGACCAGCCCCATGATCGGCTTCGCAAACCCGATCTCGCCCCCGGTCGAGGTGTGGGCGGTGCACGGCGAGGACGGCCAGCGGGAGATCCGCGGACGCGTCACGTTCGACTACCCGTTCGAGGGCCCGCCGACCTGCGTGCACGGTGGCGTGATCGCCGAGCTCTTCGACGAACTGCTCGGGTTGTCGAACATATTGAACGGGTTGGGCGCGATGACCGGGACGCTGACCGTCCGCTACCGCCGCCCCACGCCGCTGCTGGCGCCGCTGGAGCTGGCGGCGCGCAACACGCGGAGAGACGGTCGCAAGGTCTTCGCCTGGGGCGGCCTCTACCACGAGGGTGAGCTCACGGCCGAGGCCGAGGGTGTCTTCATCCTCGTGGAGTTCGGGCGCATGCTCGACATCGTCTCCGGCAACGCCCACGGCGCGCACAGCGCGGAGGGGCCCCTCGTCGACGCGGACTGGCAGCGGATGATGGGCAAGGCTCAGCAGGACAAGGCCGAGGACGAGGCCGGGGACAAGGCCGAGGACAAGGCTGAGGACAAGGCCGAGGGCTAGTTCGTCCTCGTCGCCGGGTGACCCGTCAGCTGTCCTGACGCCGGCTGGTCCGTGCTCAGCCGACCGGGGCGAGCCCGCCGCGGGTGATCAGGTAGGCGGGGGCGTCGTAGGCGTCGTCGGTGGCCAGCTCGGCGATGCCCGATCCGACGTCGTCGGCGCCCAGAGGGCCGCCCGCGCGCTCGACGTATTGGGCGACGGTGAGGCCCTCCGCCGCGGCGTACGCCTCGGTGTACAACCGGCCGAGGTCGGTGGCCGGCGTGAGCTGTGGCAGGAGGGCGACGAAGCGGATCCCGGCGCCGGTGCGCGCGCCGTCCCAGGCGGCAGCGTTGCTCATCAATCGGATCGCGGCCTTGGCGCCCGCGTAGCCGCCGCTGAGCGGCGAGCCACGCAGCGCGGCGCCGCTCGAGAGGCTCACGACCACGGAACCGGGGTCGAGGGGGAGTCTCAGTGCCTCGCGGGCGAAGTTGAAGACGTGCCGCACGTCCGTTTGCCAATTGGTGCTGAAGTTCTCCCAAGTCTGCTCACGCAGTGGTGCCGCCGCGGGCGTGGCACCGGCATTCAGCACGACGGTCCGCGGACGGTGCTGTGCCAGCAGCCTTGTGGCGACCGACGGGTCGGCGACGTCGGCCACCTCGGGGGTGAACGCCTCGCCGAGCTCCTTCGACAACTCGGCCAGCAGCTCCTCGTTCCGGGCGACGCCGATGACGTGGGCACCCCGCGCCGCCAGCGCCACCGCGCTGGACCGGCCAAAGCCGCGGCTGGCCCCGGTGACGATGGCGGTGGTCTCGGATAGGTCGTGAACGGACATGGTGCTCTCCTTTTTCTTGTTGATTGGTCGCTTTGTCTGAAGGTGGCTCGGCGGGAACCGGGCTCTCTCAGTCGGCCGTCGCCGCGGTGGCCAGGGGAACGGCGGGTTCGGGTCGCTGCGTGCGCTCGATCGCCTTGGTCATCTCGGAGCGCCGAATGAGCAGGAAGGTCACGGGGACCGCCGCGAGCCCGGTCAGCCCACATACCCAGAGCGCCCACTGGAAGCCGCCGGTGAGGGCGGCCGCAGCGGCGGTTCCCTGGTGCACGAGGGTACGGGTGTGGGACGCGGCCACCGATGAGGCGACCGCCACGCCAATCGCGCCGCCGAGCTGTTGGGACGTGTTGAGGAGGCCCGAGGCGATGCCGGCGTCGCGCTCGTTCACGCCGGCGAGCGCGCCGATGGACACGGGAATGAAGGCGAAGGCCGTGCCCATGCCGGCGACGAAGAACGGCCCGGCCAGGTCGTGGAGGAAGTTTCCATCCGTGGAGATCTGGGTCGACCACAGGATCCCGGCGCCGATGAACGTCATGCCGAACGCCATTACGAGCTTGGCCGAGGTCTTTGTGACCAGGAGTTGGGACAGCCCGGCGCAGACCACCGAGGTCACCGACGCCGTCAACCAAGCCGCACCGGCCTTGAGGGCGGAGTACCCCAGGACCTGCTGCATGTAGAGCGTCCCGAGGAACACGAAGGTGAAGAAGCTCGCTCCGAGCAGGAACGACACGGCGTTCGATCCGGCGACCGTGCTGAGCCGGAAGAGGCGCAAGGGCAGCAACGGGGCGGTGACCCGCGTCTCGACGACGAAGAACGCAACGAGCAGCGCCGCGGCGACGGTGAGCAGCGCGACTGTCCGGGTGGAGCCCCAGCCCACCTGTGGAGCCTGCGAGATGGCGTAGACGAAGAGCACCAACGACGCGGTGATGGAGACCGCGCCGAACGGGTCGAAGCGGCGCTGCTCGCCGTGGAGCCTGCTCTCGGGCACCACCCGGGGGGCCAGCAACAAGGCGCCGACGCCGATGGGCACGTTCAGGAAGAAGATGTACTGCCATCCGACATAACGCGTGAGCAGGCCGCCGGCCAGCAGTCCGACGGTCGCGCCCATGGCGCCCACCCCGCCCCAGATGCCGAGGGCCTTGTTGCGCTCGGCGCCCTCCGGGAACATGTTCATGACGATGGAGAGGGCGGCGGGCAGGACGACAGCGGCCCCGAGGCCCTGGACCCCGCGCATGACGATGAGGACGGTGTCGGACGTCGCCAGTCCGCACGCGAGAGAGGCCGTGGTGAACAGGGCCAGGCCCACCATGAGAAGGCGCCGGCGGCCCAACAGGTCGGCCAAGCGGCCCCCAAGGAGCAGGAATCCCCCGAAGGTCAGACCGTAGGCAGTGACGACCCACTGCAGGTCGGACTCGGAGAAGTGCAGCTTCACGCCGATGGTGGGCAACGCCACGTTGACCACGGTCAGGTCGACGATGGTCATGAAGTACGCCACCACGAGCAGTGAGAAGGCACGCCAGCGACGCGTCGGCGGTCCGGCGCTAACGCCAGGTGCTGTCTCGCTGAGCTGGGGTGATGTCGAGAGGTGCCCGTTGCGGGCCGTCACGTCGTGCTTGTCGAGTCGCGCCATGTCGCTCCTCCTGGTCGGGTTCGAAGGTTCCGATCGTTCGAACCCCGACCGCTCCGTAGATTGAGCGATGAATTCGCGACGCCGTCGGTGTTGCAATGTCCAGAGGGCGTCAGCCCGAAAGGCCCGAGAGGAAAGGGATGAGGGGCATGACCGATGCCACGCTGGAACTGGCCCGGGCGGGAGACAGCGATGCCTTCGCAGCGTTAACCGACCCGTACCGTCGGGAGCTCCATATGCACTGTTACCGGATCCTCGGGTCGTATCAGGACGCCGAGGACGTTCTCCAGGAGACGATGTTGTCGGCTTGGCAGGCAATCGACCGCTTCGACGGCAGCGCCTTGAGGGCCTGGCTCTACCGCATTGCGACGAACCGCTGCCTCAACTATCTCCGGGACGCGTCACGGCGCCCGAAGACGGTGCGCGCGGGCGAATCCGTCTTCGCGCCACGCGAAGGCACACCGTCCGACGAGCCCTGGTGGCTCGAGCCCTACCCGGACGTGCTCATGGAAGCGGCTGCGCCCGGCCCCGAGGCGCGCTACGACGCCCGCGAATCGATTGCACTCTCGTTCGTCGCCGGGCTGCAGCGGCTCCCGACCCAACAGCGGACCGCGTTGGTGTTGCGCGACGTCTTGGGGTTCTCCGCTGCTGAGGCGGCCGAGATGCTGAGCTCCACGCCGGCCTCGGTGAACAGCGCTCTGCAGAGGGCCCGACGCGACTTCAGGGAACCGGCTGACACCGAGCTGGTCCCGCTCCCGCGCTCGAAAGAAGAGGCAGCCGTAGCGGAGTGCTTTGCGGACGCCTACGAGCGAGGGGACATCGACCGGATCGTCGCGATCCTGACGGACGACTGCCGCGCCACGATGCCGCCCGAACCGATCGAGGTACTGGGTCCGCTACCGGATCGGTTCGTTCCTGCAGTCACTCGGATTCTGGGGCAAGCCGGTCAAGATCGTCCACACCCGCGCGAACGGGCAGCCCGCCTTCGGTTACTACATCTACGACGACACCACGTCGCTGTTCCGGGCCGGCGGGCTCATGGTGCTCGCGTTGCGCGGCGACCGGATCTCGCACTTGACCCGATTCGCCGGCTCCGCTGTCTTCGGCATGTTCGGCCTCCCGCGCACGATCTGCGAAGAGGGCGGAACCGACGGATGAGCGTGGGCCGTCGGCTGCAGCTCATGTAGGGCGTGAGAGCGCCTTGATCAGTTGGAGCGCCGGCTGGTCGGCGCCCCACAGCCCACGGAATTCCTCGAGCGGACGGAACCCGCAGGCCAGGTAGAAGGCCCGGGTCTTGGCGTACCCCGGGTCGGGGTGACGCGGGCTCAGCGTCTTGACTTGCAGGTACTCGATGTCGCGTTCGGACAACCAGGCCTCCGCCCGTTCGAGCATGGCCCGGCCGATCCCTTGGCGGTGGTAGGCGGGGAGCACCCCCATGACGTACACCTCCGCCGCATAGGGGGTGTGGGTGACCAGGGTGAGGAGCCCAACGTCATCGCCCTCCGCCGACGCGACCACTGTCGGGTTGGTGTCTGCCTTGGCGACGTAGTCGGCGACTGACTCAGGGATCCCGAACCACGTGGGGAGCATGGCGAGAATCCCGCGGCAGATCGCGCCGGACCCCGCCGGCTCCACCCGAAGCGTCGACTCGTCCTCCTCCATGAGACCAGCATGCATCGGGGGGTGGCGGGGAATCTCGCCGAACTGTTGCAGCAAATTTGCAATTTTCAGCGTGTTCAGTGTGCTGTCACACAGCCGCGCGGCCAATTTCGGGTGTCGCGGCCGGGATTATGCTGCCTCGGGTCATCCGATCGGTGGCGAAGGGGAGCGGCTGAATGTCTGGAGTGCGTGTTCCGAGGCGCACGATCCTTCTCGGATCGGCTCTCTGCCTCGTCGTCGGGCTCCTCGCGGTCCCTGCGGTGACCGCAGGAAGTGCGTCTCCCACCACCTACTACGTGGACAACACGGCTCCCTGTCCCGGAGCTGGTACCGGGGCCTCGCCATGGTGCGACTTCAGCGTCGTCAACACCATGACCTCCCAGCCGGGGGACCAGATCCTGCTCAAGAGCGGGGACACCTTCACGACGGGAATGCTCCTCAGAGGATCCGGGACCTCGTCGAGCTACGTGACCGTCGGCTCGTATGGCTCAGGCGCCGCACCGATCATCGACGGGCAGGACAACACCAGCTTCGTCGGAATCGAGCTCTACAACGACAGCTACGTCCAGGTCGAGGGCCTCACCCTCGAGGACTCCGAAGCCGGCATCTTGATCAACGACGTCACCAACCAAACCGGCTACCGCTTCTTGGACTTGTCTCTGACGGGCAACGCCGAGGGCATCCAGTCGCCGGGTGGAGCGGTCACGGGCATTGCCAGCAACATCCTCGTGCAGGACGTCACGGGAGCGTCGAATACGCTCGGTTGCCAGGTCTCGACTACTTGTCCGGGATCGACGTTGCTCCTGGGCGGAGTCTCCGATGTCATCGTGAACCGGCTCTACACCTACACCAACTGCGGGGAGACGAATTGGGGACTCGGTTCAGGCGCGTCAGACGTCATTGTCGAGAACTCCGAATCGCAATACGACGGTGACTGCCACCAACCGGCAGGATCGACGGCCAACTTTCTCGACGGCGACTCGAACATCACGTTCGTCAACGACATCATCGTCGACGTACCGCAAGAGGTCGTCGACCTATCTGGGATCGACTTGGAGCCGAATACCGCTCCTGACACCGGAATCAGCATCGAGGACGATTACATCGCGAACAATGCAGGACCGGGAATAGAGGTCCTCGATCACAAACCCCCCATCGCGAATCTCGACATTTCGGGGAACGTCCTCTCGGAGAATGGCACCTACACGAGGACCACCGGCTACCCCCAGCACGGTCAGATCTGGACCGATGAGTGGCAGTCGGGTTGGGTTCAGGCAACGGGTTCCATCACCGGCAATCTCTACAACGCGCCGGCACCGACAGGTGGATTCGAAGTCATGCACAAAATGGCCAACTTCGATGGATTCACCCAGTCCAACAACATCGACGCCAGCGGCCCGGACAACATCTTCTACGCCGCCAACGGGTTCAGCTGCAGCACCCAGGGTGCGAACCAGTGGTCGTATCAGTCGAGTACCAGCGGCTCGACCTGGACGAAGCTCACCGGCTGCACCTGGGTGAACTCGCTGGACCAGGAGTGGAGGACTGGGGGGACGGGCGGCGGCTTCGTGAGCAACTTCGAGGAGCTGCCGCCCTCGACGACGACCTCGTGGGTGGCGCGCTCGTGGACCGCACCGGCCACCGGGACCCTGAGCATCCGGGGCCGGGTCTTGATGAGCGATCCCACCTGCGCGTCGGGGGCCACGGCCGAGATCACGAAGAACGGCTCGTCGACGCCGATCTGGGGCCCCACGGCCATCGGGGCGGGCGACGACGTGGGCGTGAACGCAGACCTCGACGGGATCAGCGTCAACGCCGGCGCCGTGCTGCACTTCGCCGTCCAAGAGAAGGGCGCGAGCCAGTGCCGGGTGAGCTGGACGCCGAGCGTCGGGTACCCGAACCCGGTCACGTCCGTCGTCTTGCCCAAGGCAGCCGCCACGGTGGCCGGGCCAACGACGCTCGACGCCTCGGCGTCTGACTCCGCCTCTCCGATCAGCAACGTCCAATTCCTCCTGACCGGAGGGTCGCTGAGCGACGCGGTGATCGCGACGGCGACGACCCCGACCATCGACGGCTGGATCGCCCCCTGGCAGACGTCAAGCGTGCCCACCGGCACCTACACGCTGCAGAGCGAGGTCACCGACGCGGCCGGCAACGTGGCCTACAGCGCCCCGGTGACGATCACCGTCCACAACGTCCCCGCCACGGCCGTCGTGGAACCATCCAACGCATCTTCGGTGTCGGGATCCTCGGTGACCCTGGACGCGTCGGCGTCTGACATCGGGAAGGTGACCAAGGTCGCGTTCACTCTCACGGGTGGGAAACTGCACAGTGCGGTCGTCGCCACCGCGGTGCAGACCGTCTACGGCTGGCTGGCTTCTTGGAACAGCACGACCGTGCCCAACGGCACCTACGCACTGCGGAGCCAGGCCTTCGACGCCGCCGGCGCCAAGGGAGTCTCCCCTCCGATCTCGGTGACCGTGGCCAACTGACCACAGGTTGGCGTTCGGGCGGCGGACGCCTCAGAGCTGGCGCTGCACCCCTTCCCAATACGGGTCGCGCAGCTTGCGCTTGTAGAGCTTGCCGTTGGGGTCGCGAGGCATCTCGTCGGTGAAGTCGATCGTCTTGGGCGTCTTGAACTTCGCCAGCTTGTCGCCGCAGAACGAGAGGATCTCTTGGGCCAGCTCGTCACCGGGCTCGACGCCTTCGGCCGGCTCGATGACGGCCTTCACCTCCTCGCCCCAGTCCTCGTGGGGAATGCCGAACACGGCCGCGTCGCCCACCTTGGGGTGGGAGAGCAGGACGTTCTCGATCTCGGCGGGGTAGATGTTGGCGCCCCCCGAGATGATCATGTCGATCTTGCGGTCGCGCAGGAAGAGGAATCCGTCCTCGTCGAGGAGCCCCACGTCGCCGACCGTGAAGAAGGAGCCGATGCGGTTCTTCTGGGTCTTCTCCCTGTCGTGGTGGTACTCGAAGTTGGCGGCGCCCATCGACATGTAGACCGTCCCGATGACGCCCGGCTCCTCGATGCGGTTGCCCTCGTCGTCGAAGATGGCGATCTCGCTGATGGGCCAGGGCTTGCCCACGGTGCCCGGCTTCTGCAGCCACTCCTCGGCGGTGACGAGGGTGCCGCCGCCCTCGCTGGCGGCGTAGTACTCGTCGACTGCGTTGCCCCACCACGCGATCATCTTGTGCTTCACGTCGATCGGGCAGGGCGCGGCGGCGTGGATCATGTGACGCAACGACGACATGTCGTACTTGGCCCGCACGTCGTCGGGCAGGGCGAGCAGGCGGTGGAACTGCGTGGGCACCATGTGCGAGGTGGTGACCCGCTGCTCCTCGATGAGGCGCAGCATCTCCTCGGGTATCCACTTGTCCATGACGACGACGGTATGGCCGAGGTGCAGCGACGAGCTCCCGAAGCGCAGCACCGCCGTGTGGTACAGCGGCGAGCCGATGATGTGGACGTTGTCGTCCTGCGGTTGGATGCCGAAGAGGAAGAGCAGCCCCGACAGTCCCAACGCGGCCTGTTCCGGGGTGACTCCCATGAGCTTCCGGAAGATGCCCTTTGGGTTCCCGGTCGTCCCCGACGTGTAGTTCATGACGTCGCCGACCGTGCGGTCATTGGGCAGCGTGGTCGGCTGAGCATCCCGGATCTCGGCGTACGAGGCGAAACCGGGGATCGATCCGACCGCCAGACGGCCCGCCGCGTCCATTCCCGCCTCGTCGGCAGCGGCCGCTGCGACGTCGGCGAAGCGCTCGTGCGCAACGAAGACCTTGGCGCCGGAGTCCTCGACGATGTACGCCACTTCGGGCGCGACGAGGTGGAAGTTGATCGGGACCAGGTACCAGCCGGCCTGCAGGGTGGCCAGGTAGAGCTCGATCATTTCCGCACCGTTGGGCAGGAGGGTGGCGATCCTGTCGCCGACGACGAGGCCCTGGGCCCGGAGGGCGTGCACCAGCTGGTTGGCCCGGCCGAGAAGCTCCCCGGCCTTCACCTCGTCGCCCTCGGGCGTGACGAGAGCCAGGTAGTCGGGGTCTTCCTGGGCGAGCGCCCAGAAGCCGAGGTCTCCCATCTGCTGTCTCCTTGGAGGTGGCGCGGACGTCCCCGCGAGCGGATGGGGCAAATGGCCCCCCCGCCGACCTCAGGCTAGAACGTGTTCTAACTTCAGGCAATTTCCGAGCCCGGTCCGGGCACCGAGAGATCAGGAGCGTCGTCGATGGCAGGGTTCCTCGCAGGGAAGGTCGTCGCGGTGACGGGCGGTGGCGGCGGCATCGGGCGGGCGGTCGCGTTGGCCGCAGCCGACCAGGGAGCCAAGGTCCTGGTCGCCGACTACGGGGTCGGAATGGCCGGGGAGGACCCGAGCAGCGAGGTGGCCGACGCGGTGGTGGCCGAGATCACCAAGGCGGGCGGGGAGGCGATCGCCGTCGCCGACGACATCTCGAAGATGGAGTCGGGCGAGCGGCTCATCGCCACGGCGGTCGATAGGTACGGCCGCATCGACGGCGTCGTCGCCGTGGCCGGGATCCTGCGCGAGCGGATGCTGTTCAACATGTCCGAGGACGAGTGGGACGCTGTCATCGCGACACACCTGAAGGGCCACTTCACGGTGTTCCGGGCCGCCGCGGCCGTCATGCGCAAGCAGGTGGGCGGGGGCGCGCTGATCGGGTTCACCTCGGGAGCGTTCACTGGCAGCGTGGCGCAGGCCAATTACGCGGCGGCCAAGGGCGGCATCGTCTCGTTTGTGCGCTCCGCGGCGGCCGGCCTCTATCGCTACGGCGTCACGGCGAACGCCATCGCGCCGGTGGCGAGGACGCGCATGTCCGCCAACGTCCCCACCGAGCTGGCCGAGATGGGCGATCCCGAAGACGTTGCCCCGATGGTCGTCTACCTCCTCAGCGACAAGGCCAAGCACGTCACCGGCCAGATCTACACCGTGGTGGGCTCCAAGATCGCGGTGTGGAACCAGCCCGCGGAGGTCCGGGCCATGTGGGCCGATGGCCGCTGGACGCCCGAGCAGATCTCGGAGCGCCTCGACACCAACATCGGGCAGGAGCGGATGGGCCTGATCGACCGGCTCGAGCAGATGCGCCAGGACGCCTCTTCCGGCGAGAACCCGAATTCCTGATCGGCGCGTCGGCCTTTCCTGCCGGCGTCCGCGACGAAACAGGCCCGCCGTCTCGCGAACCGAAAAGGAACGGTCGGCCTGGCGCGGTGTACTGCGCGCACAGCCGGCGCGAGCTCCGGCGCGTGCTCCACTGTCGGCTCTATTCGCGCCGAGGGAGGTGGGAATTCCTTGGAGGTGTATATGGGGTCGCCGATGCGCGTATACAACCGAACCAAACTGCCGGGAGCCCGCGCATGTAGTCACAAGGAATGAACGGCCTTCGCGGGTGGACACGCCTGGGGCGATCTGACCGGAAAGGCCGCCGGACACTCGCGCCCGGGGCTTACGTGATGCGATGCAGACGAGGCCCAGGAACCGTCGTCGAAGACACTTCGAGGGAATTGCCCTCGTGATGGGCGGCCATCACCGCAGCCGCACCGAGGTGGTCGTCGTCGAGCACCTGGCCCATGCTCTTGCCCCAGGTCACGGCGGAACGCGCAATGTGGCGATCGGGGTGCTCCCAGGGCGGGATGCACAGCTCGATCTGGTACATGGGCTCAAAGGTGACGACGTGAGTCGGTGCGCCGCCCTGCGCGGCGAACCAGGCGTCCTTATCAGCCTCGGTCCAGGTTGTCTCGTTCATCTCGGCCTCGCTCGTCGTCGACGTCCGAGTCTTGCGCACCAGGTGTTCAATTTCGCATACGGCGCGCCGGCCCAGGTGGATACCGCGACATGCTAGCGACCTCACCAGGCGGCGTGCAGGGGGCGATCAGGGGGTCGTGCGGCTCGGCGGGTCCACCACGCCGGGCGCATTGTTCTCTAGCCTGAGCACGGCGCAAGGATTGACCGCAGCAGATGCAGTTCCCCTACGAGGGGCGGGTCGGAACGTCGAGGAAAGGGGGCGCAGTTTGAGCGCAAGGTTGGAAGAGACCTCGGCGCACGCTCCTGATCACCACGAGGGCATCCCCGAGATTCGCCCCTGGCGCGAAGTCGGCTGGATCTTCAAGGACGGCGATGCGCTGGCCATCGAGCGCCGGGGCGAGCTCACCAGGCCGCGGACCGCTCGTCTCTCCCACCTGCGCGACGAGTAGCCCTCGGGCGTCGTCGCGGTAGGCGAGTAGACGGGTTCAGGCCCGCCGCTCGGCGTCCTCCAGCGGTGCCGAGGCGTCCGCATCCGCCACAGTGCCAGGCGGCACGGACTGCTCTCCGGCGTGGTGGGTGCGGAGCCACTCGCGCCAGCGCGACCGCGTCCGCAACAAGACGACGATGCCCGCGGCCACGAGGAGCACGCCCGCCAGTTGGACGAGGTCGGAGCCGAGGCGGCCGTCCTCTCCGAGCCACAAGTGCTCGTCGAGGGAGCGCTCGATGCCCCAAAGGATCATCCCGGTGCCGATGACGATGCCTGGGGGGTAGCCCGTACGGCGCGTGCCGTCAGGCCAGCGGTCGAGGCGGCGTTCGATCGCGATGAGGACCAGGAAGACGGCGAAGTCCTCCAGGGCCTGGAAGATGGGCACGGGCAGCCGCTTGCCGACTTGGCCGGCGTAGTACAGCCCGAACCACTGGTGCGTGGCGTGCCCGCCGCCGGCCACCATCAGCTGGGGGCCGAGCAGGCGGCCGATCGCCCAGCAGGCCAGGAGGACGGGGGCGGCGAGGTCGAGGGCGCGGCCGAGGGTGAGCTCGGGGCACCGGCGCCGGGTCAGAATGATCCCCGTAGGCACCGCGAAGAGCAGGCCCCCGAACGACGACAGCCCGCCGTGCCAGACCGCGAAGACGTCGCCCGGGTTCGCGGTGTAATAGCTGAGGTTGGTCAGCACGTGCAGCGCCCGTGCGCCCACGACGGCGGCAAAGATGATCCAGAGGAAGACGGGTGTGAACCAGTCGGTGGGATAGCCGTTCTTGCGCAGGCGCCGTTCGAAGTACACGAACCCGAACCAGAACGTGAGCGCGAGGCCGATGCCGTAGGTGTGGACCTGCAGGGGCCCGATGTGGAAGTCGACGGGGATCGGTCTCATGGCACGGCCGGCACGGCTCTCGCCAGGTTAGGACCGCCGGGGGAGTGATAGTGGCCGGGCCGGGCCTTGAGCCGGTTGGAGCCCGACGGAAAGAAGTGGCCGCGCCGCCCGTTAGGGCCGGCCGGCGCCGACGAAGCCGTCGCCCAGGCGCAGCCCGGTGATCCACACGGAGGCACCGGTGTAGGGCGCCTCGATCATGGAGCCCCCGCCGACGTACATCGCCACGTGGTCGGATCCGCCAGGCCCGTAGAAGAGGAGGTCGCCCGGTTGGAGGTCGCTGACCGGCACCGGCGCGGAATCGGCCATCTGGGCGCCGGAGTAGTGCGGCAGGGAAACCCCCACCTGGCCCCATGCCCAGGCGGTCAGGCCCGAGCAGTCGAAGCCGACGCCGGGCGTCTCGCCGCCCCAGACGTAGGGGACGCCGAGCTGGCTCTCGGCCGCCTGGACGGCCCCGGCACCACCCGACGCACTTGGCGGCGGGGGCGTATTCACAGCCGCCAACGACGTCGTCGGAGCGGCGGCCGGCGATGCCGGGGCGGCTCCCTGCGAGGCGGATTGAGCGGCGGATTGAGCGGCGGATTGAGCGGCAGCCTGCTGCTTGGCGGCGGCCTGAGCGGCGGCCTGCTTTTGGGCGGCGGCTGCCGCAGCTGCTGCTGCAGCCGCCTCTGCCTGCTGCTGTTGTTGGACGAGCTGGGCGATCTGCCCCTGCTCCTGTGCCAGCGCGTTCTTCTGTTGCTGAATCGCCTGTGCGTTCTGGGCCACGGCGGCCTGCTCGGCCTGCACCTGCGCCTGCGCCTGCGATTGCTCGTTCTGTAGCTGCGCCTCTTGGGCGTTCAGCGCGTCCTCCGCCGAGTGGAGCTTGTCGACTGAGAGGTTGATGTCGCCTTCTGCGACCTGGTTGTACTCGGTTGTGGCGCCCAGCGTCCGCTGGTTGCCGCTGAAGATCGGGTTCTGCGTCGCGGCGGTCCCGTCGGTGATGTAGTTGGTGACTGCCGCCTTGGCCAGCGTGGACCGGTCGTGATCGACCTGATGCTGGTCGGTGGCGATGTTGGCCTTGGTCGTGCTGATGTTCGAATTGATCTGCGTCAGGTGGTATTGGGCCTCGTCGTACTGCTGGCTCAGCGCGGACATCTCGTTCTGCGCCTGGCTCAGCTGTGCCTCGATGTCCGCAGCCTTGGCCTTGGCGTCCGAAATGGCATCACCTGCCGCCGGACGCGCAAGACCAAGCACAGTGCTCGACAACACTGTGACGACGGTCAACGCGGGGACACCTACCCGCTGGAGCAGCCTTGTGCTCCTTGCTGACCGCGGCGTCGCGTGGATGTTCTCCCGCTCAACGTCAGTCACGATGGAGTTCATTTCTAGTGGAGCGCCCTCGCTGTTTCAAACACCCTCCCCGTTCAAACAGCCGTTTGGAGTCCTACTGGTGGTGTGAAGGGGCAGGTCGCAAAGGGCAAACGAAAAATGCGAATTTTGCGCCGACGAAGCGTCGGGAATTCCGTCAACGAGGTCAGAGACCGAGATCAAAGAACGGCAGAGCCGCTTTGGAAGTACCTTCACGGACATGGGTGAGATGATCGAATTTCCCAGCAACGGGTCGACTGCGGGTGGATACCTGGCCGTGCCCGGGAGCGGAACCGGCCCCGGCGTCGTCGTGATTCAGGAGTGGTGGGGGCTTGTCGACCACATCAAGGACGTGTGCGACCGCTTCGCGGCCGCTGGCTACGTGGCCTTGGCCCCCGACCTCTACCACGGGCAGAAGGTGGCGCCCGGCGAACCCGACGAGGCAGGGAAGGCGATGATGGCCATGAAGATGGACCAGGCCGCCCGTGACATGAGCGGCGCCGTCGACGAGCTGTTGCGCCGCAGCTCGGGCGACCATGTCGGCGTGATCGGCTTTTGCATGGGTGGCGGGCTCGCGCTGGTGCTGGCGACGAAGCGCCCCGACGCAGTGGCGGCCGTGGTGCCGTGCTACGGCATCGTGCCGTGGCCTGACGCCAAGCCCGACTACGAGGCCATGACAGCCGCGGTGCTCGGCCACTACGCGGAGAAGGACGAGTACTTCACACCAGAGGCGGCCAACGCGCTGGCCGACCAGTTGCGCTCCATGGGCAAGTCGGTCGAGATCGTTGTGTACCCCGGCGCCGACCACGCGTTCTTCAACGACACGCGGCCCGAGGTCTACGACGCCGAGGCGTCGCGCGCGCTGTGGGACCGCACGTTGGAATTCTTCGGCGCGCACCTGCGGCGACGCTGACGCAGACGCGGCGTGGCGCGGCTCGGCGCGGCTGGGCGCGGCGTCACCGACGCAGCGGCGGCGTACCGGCGCGTAGCGCCGTCACCGACGCGCAGCGCCGCCATCGGCGCGCAACGCACACGAAGTGAACGAGATGCACGGCGCGCCAACCGGCGGCGCGCCACGCCAACGTCCGACCCGCCAGTGCGACGCGGCGAGTCGCCTGGGCCGTGAAGGGCGCTTGGGCCTGTTTGTTACCATCGGTTCATGTCCGCACGCTCACGTGACCTTCCCCGCCGCTCGTGCCTCTCGACCCCGGGGTCGAACGAGAAGTTCCTGGCCAAGGCCCCGACCGTCCCGGCCGACATGACGTTCCTCGATCTCGAGGACGCCGTGGCGCCGCTCGAGAAGGAGAGCGCTCGGCCCAAGGTGGTCGACGCCATCAAGAACTTGCCCTGGGACGACCGCGTCCTGTGCGTGCGCGTCAACGCCTGGGACACCGAGTGGACCTACGGCGACGTCATCGAGGTGGTCGGCAACGCAGGCGAGCGTCTCGACGAGGTCATGCTGCCCAAGGTGCAGTCGGCCGCCGAGGTGCAGGCACTCGACATGCTGTTGACTCAGGTTGAAAAGAAGGCCGGCCTGCCGGTGGGGCACACAGGCATCGAGGCGCAGATCGAGACGGCGCGCGGGCTCATCAACGTCGACGAGATCTGTGCCGCGTCGCCTCGGCTCGAGACGATCATCTTCGGCCCGGCCGACTTCGCCGCCAGCATCGAGATGCCTGTGTTGACCGGTGGCATCGACATCCCCGAGTACCCCGGCGACCACTTCCACTACGTGTTCAGCCGCATCCTCATGGCGGGCCGGGCCAACGGATTACAGGTGATCGACGGGCCGTTCCTCAAGGTGCGCGAGCTCGATGCGCTGCGCGAGTACTCCATGCGCACGCGCATGCTCGGCTACGACGGCAAGTGGGCGCTGACCCCCGATCAGGTCACCGTGCTCAACGAGGTGTACTCGCCGACGCAGGAGCAGTTCGACCGCGCCTTCGACATCCTCGAGGCCTACCGCAAGGCGACCGAGGAGGACCGCAAGGGCGCGGTCATGTTCGGCGACGAGATGATCGACGAGGCCAGCCGCAAGATCGCGCTCAAGTTCGTGAGCCGAGGCGAGCGCGCCGGTCTGACCCGCAGCGCCGACTGAGCCGAACGTCGGGGGCGACGCAAAGCCGGCTGCCCCTTCAGTCCTCTTCAGTCCGCTTCAGTCCGCTTCAGTTCTTTTCAATCGCCGATCAACCGCCGGGCGATCACCTTCAGCGCCAGCGTCTCGTCCGCCCCCTCGAAGATGGACAAGACGCGGGCGTCGACGAAGTAACGGCTGACCGGGAACTCCTCGGCGTAGCCCATGCCGCCGTGGATCTGCATCGCCTCGCGAGTGACCCACTCGGCGGCGCGGCAGACGTAGGCCTTGATCATGGAGGCCTCGAGCGCGCCCTCGCCACGAGCCATCAACCGGGCCACGCGGTACGAGGCCTGGCGTGTCGCCTGGATGATCACCGCCATCCGCCCCAACTTGGCCTGGGTCAGCTCGTAGTCGCCGATGGGCGAGCCGAACACCTTGCGCTCGGCCGCGTACGCCGCGGCCGCCTCGTAGGCCGCCTGCATCACGCCGAGTGCGCGGGCCGCCGTCTGCAGGCGGCCGTTCTCGAAGCCTTGCATCTGGAGGTAGAAACCTTTGCCCAGGCCCTCGGGGCCGCCGACGAGGTTGGCCGCCGGCACGAACCAGTTCTCGAAGGCGAGCTCGTAGGAGTGCATGCCCCGGTAGCCAAGGGTGTCGATCGGCCGGCCCTCCAGGCGCCCGGGCGCCAGGTCGGCGGGGCGCTCGGGCAACTCCGCGTCGGTCTGTGTGAACAAGAACCCGTGGCCGTCCCCGCGCGGCTTCTCGACGACGAACATCGAGATGCCTCGATGCGCGAGCGACCGGTCCGGGTCCGTCCTCGCCAACAGCATGAGCACGTCGGCCCGGGCCGCAAAGGTGCACCAGGTCTTGACGCCGTTGACGACCCAACCCCCGTCGACGGGGGTGGCCGCGGTCACGATGTTGGCGACGTCGGAGCCGTAGTCGGGCTCGGTGACCGCCACCGCGGCGAGGATCTCGGCCGAGGCGAGCTTCGGCAGCCAGTGCTTCTTCTGCTCCTCGGTCCCGCCGTGCACCAGGGCCCGGGTCAGGATCTCGGGCCGGGTGATGAGCGAGCCGCCCACGCCGAGCGAGCCCCAGCTCAGCTCCTCGGTCGCCACGACCATGCCCATGTAGTCGCTCTCGCCGCCCGATGCGAAACCGCCGTACTCCTCGGGCACCGACAGGCCGAAGCCGCCCAGCTCGGCCAGGCCCTCGATGACCTCTTCGGGGATGTCCGCGTTCGTGCGGTGCACGTGCTCGGCGTGTGGCCGCACCTTGTCCTCGGCGAAGCGGTGGAACGTCTCGCGCACCAGCTCGAAGTCCTCGCCCAGGTGCCGCGGCCCCTCCGTTCCGGCCAGACCGGCGAGTACCGAGGGCGCCCGTTGCGCCTCCAAGAAAGAGGACACGGGCGTCGTCCAGCCCGGCTCGACCCCCCACAGCGCCTCCCGGCCGGCGACCTTGCCGGCGAGGTCGGCCACCACGTCGGCCGCGAAGGCGGCGGCAATGGCCGCCTCGACGTCCCCCCTCTCGCCGTACTGGAGGGCGGACCTGGCCGTGCCCACCGCGGCGGCGGCGTGCGCGACGTCGTAGGCGATGACCTGGTTGGCGTCGACCCCTCCGCGGCCCCGCACCGAGGCGCAGGCCGAATCGACGAGCTCCTGGGCCAGGTCGACCGCCTGGCTGGCGCCGGCGAGCGCGGCGCTCTCGCGCGTCGTCATAGGGGCGCGACCCTAATGGCTGGCCCGCTCGACCCCTTTTTCGTGGGTCAGCGCCGAATCCCGAGGGCAGCACGCGTTCGGCGCGACCCGCCTCGTCCGTGGGCCGGCGGTCACACCTTCCGGCCGACCACCGTGACCAGCGGCGGCAAGACCACCGGGTCGTTGCCCGGGTCGACGCCGGTCAGGGACTCGAGGTACTCGGAGACCGGACCCGGGCCGACACCCGCCGGCGCCTCGGCCCACGCGTCGACGACGTCGAGTCCCGCGTCGCGGGCCAGAGCGGGCAGCAGCGCGCCGACGTCGGGGTGCCGCGCCTCGGGCATGGAGAGTGGCGCTCCGTCGATGCGGCCGGCGGTGGTGATGGGCTCTTGGGCCACGACCCAGCCGTCGGGGCGGACCGCGGCGGCCATGGTGCGGAGCACCACGAGCGGGTCCAGCACGTGCAGCAGGAGGAAGCGGCAGAAGGCGAGGTCCACCTCCTCGGGTAGCGACAGGTCTTCGCCGGCTTGCGTCAGCGCGATCACTTGCGCGTGTGCGGCGGCGGCCCGGGCCACCTCGTCGCGGGCCAGCGGGTCGCTGTCGACGGCGTAGACACGCCCGTCGCGCCCCACCATCTCCGCCAAGGCGACGGACACGTCGCCCGCGCCCGCACCGACGTCGACGCACCGCCAACCCGGGCCGATCCCGAGGCGCTGTAGCGCCGTGGCGAGCGGCCGCCGGTAGACGTCGTCGCGCAGTCCTTTCAGCTCACCGGCGGCTGGACCCACCATGGATCAGCACTCTAGGAGTCGGGCCGGAGGTGGTGCGGCGACGTGTCAGCCGAGCGCCGCCCCCCAGACCACGCTGTCCCTCACCGGACATTGGGTCAGATGCGGGGACCGATAACCTCCTCCTCCGTGAAGGTGACGATGATGCTCTGCGACGCCGCCCAGGTGTCGGACGGAAAGCTCTACATCCTCGGCGGAGGTTGGAGCATGACGGGTCCCGACCCGGTGCCCTCGGCGGTCGCGCTCAAGATCGATGTCGACTGGCACGAGGCCGAGGCATCCCACCACTGGGAGCTCTTCTTGGAGGACGCGGACGGCCAGCCGGTGCTGATGGAGACGACGGAAGGATCCCAGCCGGTGGAGGTGCGTGGCGAGTTCACGGTCAGCCAGCCTCAGGGGATTCCGGAGGGCTCGCCGATCGACGTCGCGCTGGCGGTCAACTTGGGTCCCATCCCGCTGGCCCCGGGCACGCGGTTCGCCTGGCGGCTCACCATCGACGGAGAGTCCCTTCCGGGCGCCTCCCTCGGCTTCACCACACGGCCGCGTCTGCCCCAGGAGGCCGGGTGACCGTCTACGACCGCCCCTTCGGTCGCTATCTCGAGGACTTCGTCGCGGGCGACATCTACCGGCACTGGCCCGGCAAGACGATCACCGAGTACGACGACCATCTGTTCTGCATGATCACGATGAACCACCACCCGCTGCACACCAACGCGTGGTTCGCGGAGCACGAGACCGTGCAGGGGAAGAACGTCGTGGTGGGGAACCTCGTCTACTCGCTCGTGCTCGGCATGAGTGTCCCCGACGTCAGCGGCTCGTGCATCGCCAACCTCGAGGTGGAGTCCCTGCTGCATCGTTCGCCCACGTTCCACGGCGACACCATCTACGCCGAGACCCGGGTGCTCGACGCGACTCCCTCCAAGTCGAAGGACGACCGGGGGATCGTCACGGTCGAGACGAAGGCCTTCAACCAGCGCGGCGAGGAGGTGTGCTATTTCCGTCGCAAGCTGATGGTCTGGAAGACGGACTACGCACCGGCCCGCCGGCGGCCCTACGGCGACGACGTCTGGGACTGAGCGCGACCTGATTGCGGCCCCTTCGGCCGACCGGGTGCGCCGCCTCCGCCACCGGGTCGTGAATTGGGGAGCCGGGCACCGTCGCGACCTGCCCTGGCGCCGGACCACTGATCCGTGGCACATCCTCGTCTCCGAGGTGATGCTCCAGCAGACCCAGGTCGACCGGGTCGTGCCGCACTACGAGCGCTTCGTCGTGGCGTTCCCCACCGCCACGGCGTGTGCCCGCGCCGGCTCGGCCGAGGTCGTCCGCCGGTGGTCGGGGCTGGGCTACAACCGGCGCGCGCTGAACCTGCACCGGGCCGCCGTGGCGGTGGGGGAGGACCACGGCGGGGCCGTCCCCGGTGACGACGCCGCGCTGCGGGCACTCCCCGGGGTCGGCGCCTACACGGCGCGTGCGGTCCGATCGTTCGCGTTCGGGGCAGACGTGGCTGCCGTCGACACGAACGCCGTGCGGGTCTTGGCGCGTGCCGTCGCCGGTGCGCCCTTGACCGCCGTGCAGGCGTTCCGCCTCGGTGACCGGCTCGTGCCGGCGGGACGGTCCTGGGAGTTCAACCAGTCGATGTTCGACCTCGGGGCGACCGTGTGCACCGCCGCGCGCCCGCGCTGTCAGGAATGCCCGCTGCGCCTCCAGTGCGCGTGGCGTCGCCGGCCAGACGACGACGACCCCTGGCGCGCCGGCCCGTCGGCGCGGCGGCAGAGCACCTTCGCCGGCTCGGATCGTCAGGGCCGCGGCCGTCTGCTCGATGCGCTCCGCCGCCGCGGCGTCACCCGGCCGTCGCTGGGCGAGGCGTGCGGCTGGCCCGGCGACCCGGCGCGCGCCGAGCGCGTGGCGGACGCTCTGGTCGAGGAGGGCTTCGCCCGGTGGTCCGGCGGGGCGGCTCCCGTCCTCCGCCTCCGCTAGGCGGCGAGCCGGCGAGGCCGGCGACCGGAGGTCAGAACCTCAAGAAGTCGAGGATGCGGGGGTTCACCACGTCGGGGCGCTCGACGTGGAGGAAGTGGCCGGACGCGTCGACGATCTCGACCTCCGAACCCTCCGCCAAGTACTCGAGCGGGTGGCCGATGGAGTCGAGCAGCATGCAGCCGTCGTCGCGCCCGTGCAGGTACAGCGTCGGCTTGGGCGTGGGCAGGAGGGCCGCCGCCTGTTCGTCGGCGTACTCGGGCGACTGCATCGACGTGTCGTAGAGGGCGCGGTAGTAGCCGATGGCGGCGACGATGTGCTCGGGGTCGCCGATCGACTCCTTCACGCGGGCCACGTCCCACGTCCCGTCGTAGCCGGGGGACCAGTCGCGCCACAACCCGTCGATGAACCGGTAGTCGTCGAGGGGGAGCGCAGTCTCGGCGAGCGACGAGAGGAAGAAGAACATGTACCAGCTGCGCTGCAGCTGTTCGTAGGCGAGCAGCGACATCCCGACCGAGCTTGTCGGTGGGACCGCGGCGGTGACCGCCCTGCGCCAGCGATCCGGTTGATGGGCCACGGCGCCGTAGGCCGCCAGCGCGCCCCAGTCGTGGCCGACGATCACGGCGCGCTCGTCGCCGCCGAGCGCGTCGTGCAGGGTGTTGGCGTCGCGCACGAGCGCGCCCACCTGGTAGCGGCCGTCAGGGGCCAGCTGTGTCGGCGCGTACCCGCGCAGGAACGGGGCGACGGCGTGATAGCCCGCCGAAGCCAGCTCGGGCAGCAGGTACCGCCAGGTCTGGGCGGTGTCGGGGAATCCGTGCAGGCAGAGGGCGAGCGGCCCGTCCGCGGGTCCGTCGGCGAGGCAGGCGAATTGCAGCCCATTGGCAGGGACCGTGCGCTGTTCCATGGCGACAGAACGTACCGCCCCGTTGGCGAGTATCGTCTGGGTTGGTGAACGTCACGTTCTACGGCGTGCGCGGGTCGTGCCCGTGCTCGGGGGACCGCTATCGGCGGTACGGGGGGAACACCTCGTGCCTCGTGATCGACATCGACGGGGACGAGCCCCTGATCGTCGATCTGGGCACCGGGCTGCGCTCCCTGGGCGACGTGCTGACCAAGGAGGTGCGCGCCCTCGGGACGCCGCTGCACGCGACGGCGCTGCTCACCCACCTGCACTTCGACCACATCTTGGGCATTCCCTTCTTCGGGCCGCTGCACGACCCCGGCGCCCACCTCACGGTCTACGGACCGGCCCAGCCGAAGGGCACGTTGAAGGACGCCCTCCACGCGGCGGTGCAGCCTCCCGTGTTCCCCATCCACATGGAGCAATTCCGCGGCGAGCTCGTTACGATCGACGTCGGGTCCGAGGACTTCTCCATCGGCTCGGCCAAGGTCATGGCGCGGCCCATTCCCCACGCCGGGGTGACCCTGGGTTTCCGGATCGAGGCGGAGGGCCGGTCCGTCGCCTACATGTCGGACCACCAGGCGCCCCTCGATCGCCGGGCCGTGCCCGAGGCCGTGCTCGAGTTGTGCCAGGGCGTCGACCTCCTCATCCACGACGGCCAGTACACCGACGACGAGTTCTCGGCCAAGGCTGACTGGGGCCACTCGACCGCCGCCTACGCCGTGCACGTGGCGTCCGAGGCCGGCGCCAAGCGACTCCTCCTCTCGCACCACGATCCGTCGCACACCGACCGCGAGCTCGACCGGATCCTCAGTCAGGCCCGCCGGCTGCCCGAGGCCAAGGGCATCGAGGACGTGTCGTCGGCCCACGAGTCCGAATCGATCGACCTCGGCAAGGCGTAGTCCGTCTTGACGGGCCTTGACCAGGCCCGGTTCCGCGAGGTGCTCAGCCATTTCGCCACCGGGATCACGGTCGTCACCGCGCTCGAGGACGGCGAGCCCGTCGGCTTCACCTGCCAGGCCTTCGCCGCGCTGTCGCTCGACCCCCCGATGGTGATCCTCGCGCCGGCGCGTAGCTCGACGAGCTGGCCCCGCATCCGGGAGGCCGGTGCATTCTGCGTGAACGTCCTCGAGGAGCACCAGGAGGCGCTCTGCCGCACGTTCTCCGTCTCGGGTGGCAACAAGTTCGACGGGGTCGGCTGGACACCCGGCGTGACCGGGTCGCCCGTGCTGATCGGCTCGCTGGCCGTGGTCGAGTGCAGGCTCGGCGACATCTTCGACGGCGGGGACCACGAGCTCGTGACCGGCCACGTCGTGGCCATGGACGTCGGCGAGGGCAGCCCCCTGATCTTCTACCGCTCGGGCTTCGGCCGTTTCGCCCCCTGACGCGCCACCCGCTACCGTTCCCCGGCGATGCCAGAGATCATCCCTTCCTCCGTTATCGACGACGTCGTCCTCGTCCGCCCGGACGTCCACGGTGACCAGCGCGGGCGCTTCGTCGAGTCCTACCGCCGCGAGTGGTTCCCGGGCGGACGCGAGATGGTCCAGGGCAACCGCTCCGAGAAGCAGGCGGGTGCCCTGGTCGGTCTGCACTTCCACCGCCACCAGGCCGACTACTGGTACCTGTTGCGCGGCAAGATCCGCGTCGTGCTGCACGACCTGCGGATCGGCTCGCCCACGGACGGCAAGACCGAGATCATCGACCTCGACGGCGAGGTGGACCAGGGCGTGTACATCCCGCCGGGGGTGGCCCACGGCTTCGCCGCGCACACCGACATCCTGCTGACGTATCTCGTCGACAACTACTACGACCCGGCGGACGAGCTCGGGCTGGCTTGGGACGACCCCGAGGTCGGCGCGGACTGGGGAGTCAGCGGCCCCATCCTCTCGGGGCGGGACCAGAGCAACCCGCGGCGCGCCGACATCCCCGACGACGTCCGGCCGAGACTGGCGACGTAGCGAGCGGGGTCCGGGGGTCCGGGGGGCGTGCGGTTCGGCATCTTCTACGAGCACCAGCTCCCGCGCCCGTGGGAGGACGGCGCCGAGCACAAGCTGCTCAAGGACGCCCTCGAGCAGATCGAGCTGGCCGATCGTCTGGGCTTCGACTACCTCTGGGAAGTCGAGCACCACTTCCTCGAGGAGTACTCGCACTCCTCGGCCCCCGAGGTGTTCCTGGCCGCCGCGAGCCAGCGCACGTCGCGCATCCGCATCGGGCACGGGATCGTGCAGCTGCCCTTCGGGTTCAACCACCCGGCGCGCGTCGCCGAGCGCATCGCCACACTGGATCTGATCTCCGACGGCCGGGTGGAGTTCGGCACCGGCGAGTCGAGCTCGGAGATGGAGCTCGGCGGCTTCGGGGTGCAACGAGCGCGCAAGCGCGCCGAGTGGACCGAGGCGCTCGACGTGGTGACCCGGCTGATGGTGGAAGAGCCCTTCGCCGGCCACGACGGGCCCGGCCTCACCATGCCGCCGCGCAACCTCGTGCCCAAGCCGCTCCAGAAGCCACACCCGCCCCTGTGGGTCGCATGCTCGCGCCGTGACACCATCCACCTGGCCGCGACGAAGGGCATCGGCGCGCTGTCGTTCTCTTTCATCGAGGCGGACGAGGCCCGGATGTGGGTCGACGACTACTACGCCACCATCGCCTCGGAGGACTGCGTGCCCGGCGGGTTCGCGGTCAACGCGAACGTGTCCTGTGTGCTGCCCTTCATGTGCCACCGAGACGAGCAGACCGCGATCGAGCGCGGGCTCGACGGCGGACACTTCTTCGGCTACTCGCTGGCCCACTACTACGCCTTCGGGCGTCACCGACTGGGCGAGACCAACGTGTGGCAGGAGTTCGAGCGCAACCGCTCGGCCTTCGGGTTCGACCGCCGGGTGGCGGCGCGCCGGGGGCAGGTGCTCGGGGCCAAGCTCCTCGAAGAGGGGCTCGGGGCGCTGCGGGGCGCCATCGGCACGCCCGACCAGGTGCGCGAGCTGATCCGCCGGTACGAGGAGGTGGGCGTCGACCAGCTCATCTTCGTGAGCCAGGCCGGGCGCAACCGCCACGAGCACATCTGCGAGTCGATGGAGCTCTTCGCGCAAGAGGTCCTGCCCGAGTTCGCCGAGCGGGCCGGCGCCGCCGACGCGGTCAAGGACGAGCGTCTGGCCGAGGCGAAGGCGGCGGCGCTGGCGCGCCGGGCACCGCCGCACACGCTGCCCGAGCCGTTCGAGGTGCCGGCCGTTCCCGCGCCCTGACTGCGCTCACTCGTCGCTCACTCGTCACACCGCCGCCCGCGGTCCGGCGCACCCGCCAGATCCTGTTGAATATTGGGGTGGTGCTCATCGGTGGGATCGTCGCTGCCGTTGTCCTTGTTGGGGTCGTCGCGGGGGTCGCCCTGCGCCGGCGTTCCCACGACGACGTGCACTCGGTCGCGCACTACCACCGCCAGCTCCACACCCTCCAGGAGATGAGCACGCACCCGTTGGCCGGAGGACAGGACGGCACCACCGGCACCGACAACGCCGCCGGCACCGACAACGCCGCCGGCACCCCCGGCACCGCCGGCAACGGCGAGAACGGCGAGGCTTCGTACCCGGCCAGCGCGTTCCGCGTCTCGAGCTCGTCGGCGGTGCGCCTGACCGAGCCCGGCGCGAGCATCGTCCCGCCGGTGCCGCCACCGGCGCTGCCCAACGCCGGCACGCCCGTGACATTCGACGACGACACCCCTCGCGAGGGAGTGTCCGAAGCTCAAGCCGTGGTCACGTCCAACGGCCACCCCGGGTCCGCGGCGTCGTCGTTCATGACCGGCGTCGACGACCCGGCGATGCACTCGATCAACCGCCGCCCGCGGCGGCTCGCCGGGCCTCTGATCGCGATCGTCGCCGTCGGCGTCCTCGTGGCCATCCTGGTCGTGACCGGGCTGCACTCGAACAACCCGCCTCACCGGGCAGGCCACCACACCGGCACCACCGTCACGACGTCGCACACGGGCACACAGGGGGGAACTCACGCGGGCACCCACGCGGGGACCCACGCGGGCACGCCGTCCCACACGCATCAGGCGACCACCACGACGACGACGGCCCCCGCGGTGTCGGCGCCGGCCAACGCGTCCGCGCACGCGGCGACGTACCAGGTGACCGACGCCAGTTATTCGCTCGCACTCACCGCGATGACCGGCGAGTGCTGGGTGTCGGCCACCGACACGTCCACGAACAAGGTGCTCTACGTCGGCTTGCTGTCGTCGGGGCAGTCGCAGACGGTCGCCGCCACCGGACCGGTGAGCGTCATCGCCGGCGCACCGTACGCCTTCTCCGCCACGGTCAACGGTGCCGCTGTCGTGCTGCCGCCCGGGGCCCAGTCCCCGTTCACGCTGTCGTTCCAGCCGCCCGGAGGGACGGGCAACACGGGAGCCAGCGGGGGAGCCGCCGGCACCTCCGGCAACACCGGTACGCCCTCGGGCTAGCCGCCGCCTCCCGATCCGGCGTCGCCCCCGACTCCGGCGTCGCCCCCGACTCCGGCGTCGCCCCTGACTCCGGCGTCGAGCAGCCCAAGGGCGCTGAGCAGGAAGGAGAAGACCAGCGCCTCCTCCTTCCAGGCCTCGTAGCGACCCGAGGGCCCGCCGTGGCCGGCGCCCAGCTCGGTGCGTAGCAATACCCGTGACGTCGGGGAGAGCGCGCGCAGCTTGGCGACCCACTTGGCGGGCTCCCAGTACGAGACGCGGGGGTCGTTCAGGCCGCCGGTGACGAAGAGGCGGGGGTAGGTGCGCACGGTGCCGTCGGGGTTGGCGCCGGTGACGTTGTCGTAGGGCGAGTACGACAGCATGCGGCGGTACGCGGACTCGTCCGCCACCGGGTTGCCCCACTCCTCCCACTCGCCGACCGTCAGCGGGAGCGTGTCGTCGAGCATGGTGGTCACGACGTCGACGAAGGGCACCTGCGCCACCAACGCGCGGAAGTCCTCGGGAGCCTGATTGGCCACCGCACCGATGAGCAGGCCGCCGGCCGAGCCGCCCCGGCCCGCCACGGCGTCGCGGCGAGCGATCCCGCGCGCGACGAGGTGGCGCGCGCACGCGATGTAGTCCGAGAACGTGTTGGCCTTGTGCTCCATGCGCCCGTCCTCGTACCAGCGCCGGCCCATCTCGCCCCCGCCACGCACGTGGGCGACGGCGAAGACCACGCCGCGGTCGAGGAGCGACAGCCGGTGGTGCGAGAACGACGGGTCGATCGATACCTCGTAGGCACCGTACCCGTAGAGGACGCAGGGAGCGGGCAACTCGAGGTCGACGCGATGGACGAGGGACACCGGGACCGCGGTCCCGTCGGGGGCGACGGCCCACTCGCGCGCCGAGGTGTAGCGCGCGGGGTCGAAGTCCCCGAGTACGGGCTCCTGCTTCAGCAGCGTCTCCCGGCGGTCGTGCAGCGCGATCTGAAGGACGCTCGAGGGGGTCACCATAGTCGTGCGGCCGATCCGCAGCACCGGCGCGTCCGGCTCGGGGTTGGCGCCCAGCCAGGTCGTGGCCGGGCTGTCGGCGGACGGGACGATCCAGCCCGACGCCAACACGTCGTCGCCGAACGGGTCGCGGGGTTCGGCCGGGCCGGCGAGGCGCAACGGGAGCACGCGCACCCGTGTCTCGGCCTCGGCCCGCTCGCTCAGCACCAACGCCGAGGAGAACGCGTCGACGTCCTCGACGCGCACGCCCGGACGGTGGGGGACAACCTCGCGCCACGAGCCCTGCTGTCGCACCTCGTCGTCGGGTGCGGCGACGACACGGAAGTCCAGGGCCTCGTCGTTGGTGAGCGCCACGAACCACCCCGGCTCGTCGCCGGGCGACGGCGACAGGTGGTCGACGGCGTACTCGACTCCCTCGCGCCGTTCCATCACGACCGCCGGCGCCGCGAGAGGATCCGCCGAGGGGATGAAGCGCCACTCGGTGGTGTTCGTGGAGTGCAGCCCGATGAGCACGAAGGCCTCGTCACGCGTCGTGCCGGTCCCGAGCGAGAACCGTTGGTCCGCTTCCTCGAACACGAGCTCGTCGCCGGAGGGATCGGCTCCGACCCGGTGGCGCCACAGCTGGTACGGACGCTGCGCCTCGTCCAGGCGCACGTAGAAGACGTAGTCGGCGCCGGCCGACCAGGCCAGGCCGTAGCCGGTGTCGGGCACCGCCTCGGGGGCGGCGCGGGGCGAGATCTCGGCGTCGAGGGGGCGGAAGCGGAGCTCGTACTTCTCGTCCCCCAAGCGGTCGCTGCCGTAGGCGAGCCAGCGGTGGTCGTGGCTCACCGCGGCGCTGCCGACGGCGAAGTAGTCCGAGCCCTCGGCCAGCGCGTTCTCGTCGAGCAGGATCTGCTCCTCGTCGCCCGGCTCACCCGCCGGCGGGAGCTCGTCGCGGCCGCGGGCGGGCCGGCGGCAATGGATTGCGTAGTCCTTCCCCTCCTCGGTCCGCGTGTAGTACCACCAGGGCCCCCGGCGCGTCGGCACCGACATGTCGGTCTCCTTGATCCGGGCCTTCATCTCCTCGAAGAGCCCGTCGCGCAGCCCGGCCAGCGGCGCCATCTCGGCGTCGGTGAACGCGTTCTCGGCCTCGAGGTAGGCCAGGACCTCGGGGTCCTCGCGTTCGCGCAGCCAGTACCAGGGGTCTTCCCGCTCGTCGCCGTGCGCCTCGACCAGGTGGGGACGCCGGGGCGCGAGGGGTGGGGTGGCCATGCCTTGGAGCCTGCCACGGCTGGCGACACGCCGGTGGCCCGCCCGATGTGGACGTTTCGGCTGGCCGGGGTAGTTGTTACTATCTACATAGGGGAAATTCCCTTTCCCGACCCCAGGAGCCACATGGCGGCAACGGATCTCGACCTCGGTCGTTATCAGCTCGGTTGGAGCGACAAAGAGGACTACGTCTTCAAGCCCAAGAAGGGCCTGAACGAGTCGATCGTCCGCGAGATGTCCGAGATGAAGGACGAGCCCGAGTGGATGCGCACGTTCCGCCTGCGCGCCCTCAAGAACTTCGAACGCAAGCCGATGGCGCCCTGGTTCGCCGAGCGCATGCCGGCGCTCGACTTCGACGACATCTACTACTACATCAAGCCCACGGGCGGACAGGTCGACGACTGGGCGGACCTGCCCGACGCCATCAAGAACACGTACGAGAAGCTCGGGATCCCCGAGGCGGAGCGCAAGTATCTGTCGGGCGTCACCGCACAATATGAGTCCGAAGTCGTCTTCCACCGCAACCGAGAGGACCTCGAGGCCCAGGGCGTCTTCTTCTGCGACATGGACACCGCCGTGCGTGACTACCCCGAGCTGGTGCAGAAGTGGTTCGGCAAGATAATCCCGCCGAACGACAACAAGTTCGCCGCGCTGAACTCGGCCGTCTGGTCGGGCGGGTCGTTCATCTACGTCCCGCCGGGCGTGAAGGTGGAGATGCCGTTGCAGGCCTACTTCCGCATCAACGCGGAGAACATGGGCCAGTTCGAGCGGACGCTGATCATCGCCGACGAGGGTTCTCAGGTGCACTACATCGAGGGCTGCTCGGCCCCGGTGTACTCGACCGACTCGCTGCACTCGGCGGTGGTGGAGCTCGTGGCCCTTCCCGGTTCGCGCATCACTTACACCACGATCCAGAACTGGTCGACCAACGTCTACAACCTCGTGACCAAGCGCGCCCGCGCCGAAGCCGAGGCGCACGTCGAGTGGATCGACGGCAACATCGGCTCGCGCCTGACCATGAAGTACCCCTCGGTGTACCTGATGGGACCGAAGGCCAGCGGCGAGGTGCTCTCCGTCGCCTACGCCGGAGCGGGCCAGCACCAGGACGCCGGGGCCAAGATGTTCCACGTCGCTCCCGAGACGACGTCGACCATCATCTCGAAGTCGATCTCCAAGGACGGGGGCATCACCACCTACCGGGGCAAGGTCCACGTCGACCCCGAGGCCCACGGGGCCAAGTCCTTCGTCCGCTGTGACGCCCTTCTGCTCGACGACGACTCCACCTCCGAGACCAAGCCCTACATGGAGGTCGGTGAGCGCGACGCCCGCATCGGCCACGAGGCCACGGTGTCGAAGGTGGGGGACGACCAGCTCTTCTACCTGATGAGCCGCGGCCTCTCGGAGAGCCAGGCGATGAGCCTGATCGTCAACGGGTTCATCGAGCCGGTGACCCGGACGCTGCCCATGGAGTACGCGGTGGAGTGGAGCCGCCTCATCGAGCTGCAGATGGAAGGATCGGTCGGCTGAACGCCGCCGGCGGCACCGCCGCCTCGAGCAGCGTGGCACGATAGAGCCATGCCGATGCGCGAGGAATGCGTCAACTTCCAGAGCAGGACGTACGCGTCCGGCGAGGCGGCCCGCTTCTGTGTGCTCGACCTCGCCCCCGAAGCGCCCTGGCGCTGCCCCGAGAACTGCCCCTCGTACCGCCCCCGCATGGCCGACGTCGGCTGGGTGCACGGCAGCCTGGTGGAGCCGGCCATCGAGGAAGAGCCCAAGGACGAGGGCGGCGACGTCGCCGAGCTGCTGGGCTCGGCCGAGGAGATCGTCAACGAGGTGGCCCCCGGGATCCTCGAAGAGGTGCGAGCCCAGGACGCCCGCCGCGAACGCTCGTCGAACCGCTGGTGGCGCCGGAAGCGCTGAGCCGGCGAACGAACCGACCGAAAGCGACCGAGCCCAGCGAAGACCGTCAGCGCCCGGTGAACTTGGGCGTCCGCTTCTCCATGAAGGCCGTCACCGCCTCGACGAGGTCGTCGGAGGCCAGCATCCCGGCGTTCCAGGTGGCCACGTAGTCAAGGCCCTCGGCGACGGTCCGTCCTTCGTTGGCGGCCAGCACGGCCTTGGTGCCCTGGACCGCCACGGGCGAGTTCGCCGCGATCTCCGCGGCGAGGGCCCGCGCCGCCTTGAGGACGCTGTCGGCGTCCGCGGTCACGTCGTTGACGAGGCCGATCTCCTTGGCCCGCTCGGCGCTGATGTCCTTGCCGGTGAACGCGAGCTCGGCCAGGTGCCCGGCGCTGATGATCCGCGGCAGCCGCTGCAGGCTGCCCAGGTCGGCCACGATGGCCATCTTCGCCTCGCGGACCGAGAACACTGCGTCGGCCGAAGCCAGCCGGATGTCGCACGCGGCGATGAGGTCGACGCCGCCTCCGATGCAGTAGCCGTGCACGGCGGCCACGACGGGTTTGGGGCAGCGCGCCACCGACGTGATGGCGTCCTGCAGCCGAAGCACCTCGCCGCGGGCGCCCCGGGCCCGCGCCGCCATGGAGGGGCGCGAGCCCGTGTCCGCCGGCTCCGGTGCGTCGCCGCCCCCTCCAGCGAGGAGGTTCCCCATCGCCTTCAGGTCGAGCCCGACGGAGAAGTGCGGGCCCTTGGCCGCGATCACGACGGCCCGCACGTTCGCGTCCCCGCTCACCGCCTCCATGGCGAGCGGCAGGTCGCGCCACAGGTCCAGGCCCATCGCGTTGCGGGCCTCGGGGCGGTCCAGCCACACCGTGGCCACCCACTCGTCGTGCTCGATGCTCAGAACCGGTGACTCGAATGCCGCGCGCTCTCCCATGTCCGGAAGGCTAACGCTCCTGGTGGGGACCCCACCGAGGGCCACTAGAGTGCATGGGCCGCATTCGCACCCGAGAGAGGTTTGACCCTGCCCATGTTCAGCGCCGAGGCGTCCGCCAGTCTGGCCGGGCCGGACTGGCTCCGCCAGCGCCGGGCCGCCGGCTACGAGGCGTTCGCGTCGACCCCGCTGCCCTCGGAGAGCGAGGAGGTCTGGCGGTACAGCCCGATCGAGGAGTTGGCACTCGACGACTTCTCGCCGCTGCCCCACGACGCCGAGACGGACGGTGCGCCGGCCGGCGGCGTGGAGCTCCTGGTGGCGGTCCGCGCCGCGCTGGGCTCGACCGCGGGCAGCGTCCTGGTGCACGGCGGCCGCCCGGTGCTCTCGACGCTCACCAAGGGGAACGGCACCACCGCAGGCGCGTTCGCCTTCGGCCGCGCCGAGGACGTGGCCGGGTCACGCGAGATGCTCGGGTCGGTCCAGCGGGACGGGGACGCGCTGGTACGGCTGAACGACGCCTTCACGCCGGAACCGCTCTTCATCGACGTCCCCACCGACGCCGTGGTGAACGGCCCGGTGCTGGTCGTCCACTGGTGCGAGCCCGGCGCCGCGGCCGCCTTCCCCCGCACCTGTGTGCGCGCCGCAGAAGGCGCCGTGGTCTCGTTGGTCGAGGTCTTCGCCGGCCCGGACGGGCCCGGCGGCGAGCGCTCGCTCGTCGTGCCGGTCACCGAGTTGTCCGGGGCGGACGGGTCCTCGGTGTCGTACGTGTCGCTGCAGGTCCTGCCCGACACCGCGTGGTCGATCGCCCGGCTGGCGGCGAGGGGCGGGCGGGGCGCGTCGTTGCGGACGTTCACGGTCGGCCTCGGCGGGTCCTACGACCGGGTCCGCGCCGACGTCTCCGTCGACGGCAAGGACGCGCGCAGCGAGATCCTCTCGACCTATTTCGGGGAGGGGAGCCAGGTGCACGACATCCGGACGTTGCAGGACCACGTGGCGCCGAGGACGAACAGCGAGCTGCTCTGCCAGGGGGCGGTGGCCGGACGGTCGCGCTCGGTGTACAGCGGCTTGATCCGCGTGCACCGTGGTGCGGTGCGCAGCGATGCCCGCCAGACCAATCACAACCTGGTGCTCGACGAGGGCGCGCACGCCGACTCGGTGCCCAACCTCGACATCTTGGAGAGCGACGTGAAGTGCTCCCACGCCTCGACCGTGGGCCCGATCGACGAGGACCAGCGCTACTACATCGAGTCGCGCGGCGTGGCCCCCGACGTCGCCGAGGGCCTGATCGTGCGGGGCTTCTTCGACGCCATCATCGACCGGGGCCCGATCCCCGAGGCGACCGCGCTGCTCCAGCGCGAGGTCCACACGCGGCTCGATGCCGCGCTGAGCGCGCGTCGGGCGGCCGCGGGTGTCTGAGACCGTGGCCCTGTGCAGGACCGAGGAGCTGGAGCCCGGCCAGGCCCGGCGCTTCGACGTGGGCGGCCACCGGATCGCCCTCGTGCGCATCGGTGACACCTTCCACGCCATCGACGACGAGTGCAGCCACGAGGACTACTCACTTTCCGAAGGCGAGGTGTGGGCGGACGAGTGCGAGATCGAATGCCCGCGCCACGGCAGCACCTTCGATCTGGTGACGGGGGAGCCCTGCACGTTGCCGGCCACGCGCCCAGTGGCCGTCTACAAGGTCGAGGTCGACGACGACACGGTCTCGGTGGTCCTGCCGTGAGCGTCAACAGCGGCGAGCACGTGCTCGAGGTCCGCGGCCTGAGCGCATCGGCCGGCGGCCGGGAGGTCTTGCACGGCATCGACCTCACCGTCCGCAGCGGCGAGGTGCACGTGATCATGGGCCCGAACGGCTCGGGGAAGAGCACCCTTGCCCACGCGCTGATGGGGCGGCCCGGCACCGAGGTGACCGAGGGCACCATCACGATGGACGGCACGGACCTGACCGGCCTGCCGGCGTGGGAGCGGGCACGCGCCGGGTTGTTCCTGGCGTTGCAGCATCCGGTCGAAGTCCCCGGCGTCGGGCTGTACTCGTTGCTGGGCGCGGCGCTGGGCCGCGACGGGGAGTTCGAAGGCGACCTGCGGGCGCGCATGGTCGACGAGGCCAAGTCCGTCGGCCTCGACCCCAAGCTCTTGCGGCGGCCTCTGAACGTCGATCTCTCGGGCGGCGAGCGCAAGCGCACGGAGATGGTCCAGCTCGGCGTCCTGCGTCCCGCCATCACCATTCTCGACGAGGTCGACTCGGGCCTCGACGTTGACGCGCTCGGCGAGGTGGCGCGGCGGCTGCAGCAATCGACGACCGAATGGGGCGTCGGGATCCTCGCCATCACGCACTTCAACCGTTTCCTCGTCCAGCTCGAGGCCGATCTGGTGCACGTGATGGTCGGGGGCCGCATCGTTGCGACGGGCGATGCAGCACTCGCCCTGGAGCTCGAGCAGACCGGGTACGCCGGCTACGAGGGAGACGACGCCTGAGGCGCCGCCGGCTACCAGGGAGACGACACCCTGGGCGCCGCCGGAGACGACACCCTGGGGCGCCGCCGGATACGACTCCTGGGGCGCCGCCTGAGGCGCCGCTGAACAAAGCCTGTGTGAGCGCGGCGGGGGGTGGCTGACACCAAATTCGCAGCGCTGCTTAGTACCTTGAATCCCTATGGCGAACGGTCGTCCACCGGGCGACGAGTCGGATCGCTCCCCCCAAAGGCCGCAGGGCCGGGGCGCGAACGAAGAGGGCCTCGCTGCCCTGGGCCGCCAGGTGCGCACGGGATCGGAGCCCGGCGCCGTGGCGAACGAGTCGGGCCTGCGAGCCCTCGGTGCGCGCGTCGACGAGTCCGGCCCGAAGAGCAAGAAGACCCGTCGCAGCGGCAAGCCGCGCTGGAGCACCCGCAAGAGGGTCGTGGTGTCGCTGCTCAGCGTCGTCGTGCTGCTGGTCGCGCTCGCCGGCGGCGGCTACGCCTACCTGTGGTACCGCTTCGACCAGATCGACAAGGTGCACATCGCCGACGAGGTGGCGGTGCAGAGCGGCCAGCCCTTCACCATCCTCGTTATCGGCTCCGACTCCCGCGCCGGACTCACCGGCGCCCAGGCCCAGCAGTTCGGGTCGGCGTCCACGGTCACCGGACAGCGCAGCGACGTGGTCCAGCTTTGGCGCGTCACGCCCTCGACCAAGCAGATCCAGATCGTGTCGATCCCGCGCGACACCGTCGTCACTATGCTCCCGCCCGACAGCTCGCAGTTCGGCACGTACAACCGCATCAACTCCTCGTACAACTCCGGGGTCAACCAGTTGGTGAAGACGATCACCGCCAACTTCGGGATCCCCATCAACCACGTCGTCCAGGTCGACTTCGCCGGCTTCCAGGACGCGGTCAACGCACTCGGCGGCATCTACCTCGACTTCCCCTACCCGGCCAAGGACTCGTACTCGGGCCTTAACATCACCACGCCGGGCTGCCAGCTGCTCAACGGCTCCCAGGCGCTCGCCGTCGCCCGGGCCCGCCACTACGAGTACTACGCCGACGGCTACTGGCAGTTGGACGGGACGAGCGACTTCGGGCGCATCCAGCGTCAGGACGTCTTCATCAAAGCGACGATGGACGCGGCCAAGTCGAAGGTGAACCCCCTGACGGTGAACGCCTTCGTCGGGTCGCTCCACGAGGGGGTGACCATCGACGACGGCTTCAGCCTCAACGAGCTCATCGGGCTGGCGCTCACCTACCACTCCTTCGACCCGACCTCGTTGGGCGGCGAGACCCTGCCCACGGTGTCCTCGACCGCCTTCGCCGGCCTGGGGGACGTGCTCACCGTGGACCAGCCGGCGGCCCAGCAGATGCTCGTGAACATCTTCGGCTCGAGCCTCAAGACGCCCACCAACCCGCCGCCCGACGCCAACGGCTACCCCCAGCCACCGCCCTCGGTCACGCCGACGACCACGGCTCCCACATCGGGCTCAACAGGTTCGAGAACCGCGGCCGCGGCCGCGGCCACGACCACGCCCACGACGGCGCCACCGCCGTCGTTCAACCCGACCACCTGTACTCCGTCCTAGGCATGTCCGAGCAGGGCGGATCGACGACTCCTGCCGCGACTCCTGCCCCCGGTTGAGAGATGGGCGTCTATTCGCGCAGGGTCTATCCATTCGCGGGTGGTCGCGGGTCCGATGAATAGTCCCACCGCGCATACGCCCGGACGTTGTCGGGGTAATCAGGAGGAGAAGCCGTGGAACAAGTTCGACTCACGGTCAGCGGGGCGAAGGAGCACTCGGCCGCGAGCCGGATCCGGATTGATCACCCCGCCAAGGGCGGCAGCCCTAGGAGGCCTGCGCCACCTCGTCCAACCCCTGGGCCAAGGCGTTCCACGACAGGGTCGCGCACTTGATCCGCACCGGGAACTTCACCACGCCCTGCAGCGCCGCCAGCTCGCCCAGCTTGTCGAGGTCGATCTCTTCCGGCTCGCCGGCCACCACCTCGGACCCGTTCGACTCGCCCCCGTGGCCGTCGTTCTCCAACGACGCCTCGTGGATCGACATCATCCCCTTGAACGTGCTGATCAGTTTGCGCACCTCGCCGACCGGCCTGCCCTTCACGGCCGCCGACATCAGCGAAGCCGAGGACTGGCTGATGGAGCAGCCCGAGCCGGCGATCTTCAGGTCGGCCAGCTTCCCGTCCTCGACGACCATCGACACCACGACCTCGTCGCCGCAGAGGGGGTTGAAGCCCTCGACGCGGTGGGCGGGTGGCGAGTCGAGCTCGCCCCGGTTCCGGGGCGAGCGGTAGTGGTCGAGAATGATCTCGCGGTACAGCTCTTCGAGGTCGGCCATTAGCCGAACAACCTACCGGCTTCCAGCAATCCCTCGATCAGGACCTCGATGTCGTGCTCGTCGCTGAACAGGGACAACGAGGCCCTTGCGGTGGCCTGAACGCCGAGCTTGCGCATCAGGGGCTTGGCGCAGTGGTGGCCCGGCCGCACGCACACGCCGAACTGGTCGAGTACCTGGGCCAGGTCGTGCGCGTGCACGTCGCGGTAGGCCAACGAGATGACGCCGCCGCGGTCGGGGCCCCCCGGCGGCCCGAAGACCCGGACGTCGGACCCCAGCTTCTCGTCGAGGCGGGCCAGCGCGTGGTTGGTCAGCGCCAGCTCGTGGGCGCGGATGCGGTCCATCCCGATCTCGCTCAGGTAGCGCAGGGCCGCGGTGAGACCCACCGCCTCGGCGATGGGCGGCGTGCCCGCCTCGAAGCGCGCCGGCGGCGGCGCGGCGCGGAACGAGTCGAGCTTGACGTCGAGGATCATCCCCCCGCCGCCCAGGAAGGGCGCCATGCCGTCGAGCAGCTCGGCCCGGCCCCACAGGACGCCCAGGCCGGTCGGGCCCATCGTCTTGTGGGCGGAGAACGCGAGGAAGTCGGCGCCCAAGGTGGTCACGTCGACCGGCGCGTGCGGCACGAGCTGGGCCCCGTCGGCCACGACCACCGCACCTTCGCGGTGGGCCGCCTCAGCGATCAACGCCACCGGGGGGATGGTGCCCAGCACGTTCGACATGGCCGAGACGCCCACGACCTTGACCCCCGAGACGAGCCGGTCGAGGTCGTCGAGCACCAACCGCCCGCTGTCGTCGACGGGGATGTAGCGGATGTCGAGGCCGCCGAGCTCCTCGGAGAGGATCATCCACGGCACGATGTTCGAGTGGTGCTCCATCTCGGTCAGGAGGACCGCGTCGCCCGCCCGCAGGTTCCCGCGTCCCCACGACTGCGCGACCAGGTTCAACGACTCGGTCGTGTTCTTGGTGAACACCACCTCACGCGCCGGGTCGGGCGCCCCGACGAAGCGTCCGGCCACCAGCCGCGCCCGCTCGTACAGGGCGGTCGCCTCCTCGGCGGTGGCGTACACGCCTCGATGCACGTTGGAGTGCGTGGTCTCGTAGTACTGCGTCATGGCGCTGATGACGGACCGGGGCTGGAGCGCCGACGCGGCCGCGTCCAGGTAGACGATGGGCCGCCCGTTCACCTTGCGCGCCAGTAACGGGAAGTCCTTGCGCAGCGCCTCGGTGTTCAGCGGCGCCGGCGCGGGCCCGCTCAGTTCCGCTCCCGGCCCGGCCGCGTCGGTCCCAGCCACTGTGCCCGTTGTTCTCTTGTCGCTCATCGCCACACCTCGTATCCCTCGGCCTCCACCGTGGCCGCCAGCTCGGGCCCACCGCTCGTCACGATGCGCCCGTCCACCAGGATGTGCACCACATCGGGCACCAGCTCGGTGAGCAATCGCTCGTAGTGGGTGATGGCGAGGACGCCCAGCTCGGGACGCGCCTCGCGCACCGCACGCACGCCGCGGCCCACCACTCTCAACGCGTCGATGTCCAAACCGGAGTCGGTCTCGTCCAGCACGGCGACGACCGGCTCGAGCAGCGCCATCTGCAAGATCTCGTTGCGCTTCTTCTCGCCACCCGAGAACCCCTGGTTGAGGTGGCGGCTGGCGAAGGACGTGTCCATGCCGAGGCGCTCCATCCATTCGGTCATGAGCACCCGCACCTCGAGCACCGAGACGTCGGTGCCCTTTCGTTCCGCCATGGCCTGGCGCAGGAACTGGGTGACCGAGACCCCCTCGATCGTTTCGGGGTACTGGAAGGCGAGGAAGAGGCCGGCCTTGGCCCGCACGTCGGTGGGCCAGCCGGTGACGTCCTCGCCGTCCAGCAAGATGCTCCCCTGGGTCACCTCGTAGGCCGGGTGCCCGAGCAGGGCGCCGGCCAGGGTGGACTTCCCGGCGCCGTTCGGCCCCATGAGGGCGTGGACCTCGCCTGCCCCCACGGTCAGGTCGACGCCCCGCAGGATGGCGCCGTCCTCGGCCGAGACGTGCAGGTCCCGGATCTCGAGCAGCGGGGGCGTGTCCGGCATGCTTAAAAGCTTACCTTTTTGGTCGGGTTTTCTGGACAGCCGGCCGCCCCGGTTCCGCCGGACCCGGATCCGGCGGCCCTCACCAGCCCCTCTCCACCCATTCCTCCAGGTGAGGGGTCTCGTTGCCCACCGTGGTCGAGGCGCCGTGGCCGGGGAGGACAAGCGTGTCCGGCGTGAAGTTGGCGAAGATGCGCCGCTCGATCGAGTCGATGATCGTGGGGAAGTCGCCCCCCTCGAACTGAGTGTTCCCCGGGCCGCCCGGGAAGAGGGTGTCGCCGGTGAACAACAGGTTCGTGCCCTCGACGGCGAAGCAGATGGACCCGGGCGTGTGCCCCGGCGTGGCGAGCGTTTTCAGGCGGAGGTCGCCGACGGACAATTGCTCGTCGTCGTCCAAGATGAGGTCGTAGCTGGGCAGCATGCCGGCGTCGGCGCTGGTCACCGCCACCGAGATGCCGGCGTCGCGCACCGCGGGGACGGCCTGGATGTGGTCCCAGTGCCCGTGCGTCTCGACCACCTGGTTCACCCCCAGGTCCCGGCAGATGGGCAGGAGCGCTTCGTGTTCGTTGGCGGCGTCGACCAGCATGGCGTTGCCGGTGCGGCGGCAGCGCAGGATGTAGACGTTGTTGTCCATCGGGCCCACGACGATCTGATGGACCTCGGCGGAGGCGTCGCTCCAGATTTTCTCAAGCTGTCCCATGCGACCAGCGTAAGACCACCGGGGCGCCCTGGCGACGGGCGGGCGTTCTGGTGGCCGGACGGGCTGGTCTGGTAGACACCGGGTGAACCAAGCGCGCACACCGCCGGCGGGGCTGCCGGGGTGAGAGGCAGAGGAGCCTGGCATGAATTTCGCCTTCAGTGACGAGCAAGAGGAGCTGCGCGCGTCGGTGCGCCGGTTCCTTTCCGAGAAGTCGCCCGAGACCGAGGTGCGCCGCCTCATGGACACGACCGAGGGCTACGACCCGGCCGTGTGGAGCCAGATGGCCGACCAGCTCGGCCTGCAGTCGCTGACCATCCCCGAGGAGTTCGGCGGGTCCGGCTTCACCTACGTGGAGCTGCTCGTGGTCCTCGAGGAGATGGGCGCCGCCCTCCTCTGCGCGCCTTTCTTCTCGTCGGTGGCCCTGGCCGCCAACGCGTTGCTGACGTCGGGCGACGACGAGGCCAAGAAGAGTTACCTGCCCGGGATCGCGTCGGGCGAGACGATCGCCACCCTCGCCATCACCGAGGACAACGGCAAGTGGGACTTCAGCGGCATCGAGTGCAAGGCCGAGCAGAAAGGCGACGGCTGGGTGCTCAACGGTCACAAGATGTTCGTCCTCGACGGCCACGTGGCCAACCTCGTCATCGTCGCCGCGTGCTCGGCCAAGGGCGTCTCGCTCTTCGCCGTCCAGGGCGACGCGCCGGGTCTGACGCGGACGCCGCTGCCGACGATGGACCAGACGCGCAAGCAGGCCCGCTTCGAGTTCTCCGACACGCCGGCCGCCCTCATCGGCACCGACGGCGGCGCCGAGCCCGGGCTGTCCAAGACGCTCGACCTCGCCGCGGTGGCGCTGGCGGCCGAGCAGGTCGGAGGCGCCCAGCGCGTCTTGGACTCGTCGGTCGAGTACGCCAAGACGCGCATCCAGTTCGGCCGGCCCATCGGCAGCTTCCAGGCCATCAAGCACAAGTGCGCCGACATGCTGCTCGAGGTCGAGTCGGCCAAGTCGGCGGCGTACTACGCGGCGTGGGCCGCGGCGGAGGACTCCGACGAGTTGCCCGTGGTCGCCTCCCTGGCGAAGTCCTACTGTTCCGAGGCCTATTTCCATTCGGCGGCGGAGAACATCCAGATCCACGGCGGCATCGGCTTCACCTGGGAACACCCCGCGCACCTGTACTTCAAGCGGGCCAAGTCGTCCGAGCTGCTCCTGGGCGATCCCTCCTATCACCGGGAGCTGTTGGCGCAGCGCATCGGGATCTGAGGTGCCGGGGCCTTTCCGGCTCCGGCCCGGGCCGGCGGGCGACCTGTGGTCCTATTCCACCGCTACGAGTCCGGGCGCACCTGTCTACGGCCACGTCCTCCTCTGCCACGATCTGCCGCGCTCGAAGGGGGCGGCCGCCGACGTCGCCCTGACCTACCCGGCCCTGGCCGACCGCCTGGCCCGCGAGTCGGGCTGGCGCGTCGTCACCGCCGCGCTGCGCGGCGCCGGTGAGTCAGCCGGCGACTTCTCCGCTCTCGGCTGGCTCGACGACCTGACCTCCATCGCCGAGACCGAGATCCCCGAACCGTCGCCCCGCCTCGCGGTCGGCTTCGGCTTCGGTGGAGTGCTCGCGCTGCACCTGGCGGCGAGCGACGACCGGGTGGCTGGGGTGGCCTGCCTCGGCACACCCATCGACCTGGCGGCGCTGACCGCGGATCCCCAGGCCCTCGTGGCGTGGTGCCGGCGCACCGGGGTGATCAGCACACCCAGCTATCCGGCCTCGGTGGAGGCGTGGGCCAAGGAGCTGTCGGTCCTGCACCCGGCGGAGGACGCCGCCGTGCTCAAGGGCCGCCCGCTCCTACTGGCACAGGGGTCCGACGACTCCGACGTGACCCTCGCCGACGCCCGCGAGCTGGCGGAGGCGGCGACGGGGCCGTCGGAGCTCCACGTCGTCTTCGGCGCCGGCCACTGGCTGCGCGCCGACCCGCGCGTCATCGCGCTCCTCGTCGGCTGGCTCGAACGGCGACACTGACGCACCCAGGGCTGCGGTCGGCCCCCGAGGGCTACGCGGCCGGCGGCACTCGTTCCAGCGCGCGATCGATCGCCTCGCGCAGGTCGAGCGCAGCGCGACGCGGATCAGCGGCCTGGGTCAGGTGGCGCACCACGACGAAGTGGCGCACGCCGGCCGCGATGAGCGCCGGGACCTTCTCGGGGGTCACGCCCCCCGTCACGAAGACGGGCACCTCGGAGCGCGCGGTGGCCGCCGAGACGTACTCGAGTCCTGTGCCGGCGCGGCCGGGCTTGGTCGGCGTTGGCTCGACCGGACCCGCGGAGAGATAGGTGACGTCCTGCGACGCCGCTCCCGCGAGATCGTCGGGCCCGTGCGTCGACAGCCCGACGATGGCATCGGGGCCAAGGATGCGCCGGGCCAGCGACACGGGCGCGTCCTCCTGGCCCACGTGGACGCCGTCGGCACCGACCTCGAGCGCAAGGTCGGGCCGGTCGTTGAGCACGAAGGGCACGCCATGCCGCCCGCACACGTCGCGCACGAGGCGCGCCCGGTCGAGGAGCGGTCTCGCCTCGAGCTCCTTGTCCCGCAGCTGCACCACGTCGACGCCGCCCTCGATGCAGGCGGTCACGAAGTCGGCCAGATCGGGCCGGTCGGCCGTGCACAGATAGAGGCGCCGGCCGGAGAGGTCGGCACGGGCGGTCACGCCTTGGCGTGTGCCTTGGCCTTGATGGCCCGCTTGTTCGCTCTGACCTTGTCGAGGGTCTCGGGGCTGGTGATGTCGGCCACGGACAAGAAGGCGTCGACGTCCCCGTACGGAGCCGAAGCCTCCTGCCACCCCTCTGGTCGTACGCCGAGCTGCTTGCCCAGCAGGGCGGCGAAGATCTTCGCCTTCCGTTCCGCGAAACCAGGGAGCGAAATGAGCCGCGCCACCAGTTCGTCACCGCTCTCGGGGCCCTTCCAGATGGCGTCGGCCTGGTCCCCGTAGTCCTGGGCGATGACGCGGCAAAGCTCCTGGACCCGCCCTGCCATAGAGCCGGGGTAGCGGTGGAGCGCCGGCCGCTCCTTGAAGAGCTCGGTGAGTTCGTCGAGCGGCATGGCCGCGATCGCGGCGGCGTCGAGGCGGCCACCGAGCCGCCGGGCCAGCTCGGCCGGGGACGAGAACGCCTTCTCCATGGTGACCTGCTGGTCGAGGAGCATGCCGATGATCAGGGCCAGCGGGTCCTCGCTCAGGAGCGAATCGGCCCCGGGGTCGCCGGTGATGTGGAGCGCTACGCGTGCCATGAAGAGATCTTGTCACGCTTGCCATCGGCCCTTGGCGTGACCCCGGGGGCGCGTTGCGGGCAGACTTTCGCCATGCACATCCCCGCCAAGGTCGACTACGGCATTCGCGCCCTGCTGGCCCTGGCTGCGGCGGGAACGCCCCAGACGGCCGAGTCACTCGCCGGGGAACAAGGTCTGCCACCCCGGTTCCTCGGCGCCATCCTGGCCGACCTGCGTCGGGCCGGCATCGTCGCGAGCCAGCGCGGGGCAGAGGGTGGCTACCGGTTGGCTCGACAACCCGACGCCATCACCATCGCCGACGTAATCCGGGCCCTCGACGGCCCCCTCGCCGAGGTGCGCGGCTTCCGGCCCGAGGCGACCAACTACGACGGCGCCGCCGAGAACCTCCAGCAGGTGTGGGTAGCGGTGCGGGCCTCGCTCCGTGCGGTGCTCGAGAAGGTCACGCTGACCGACGTGATCTCCGGTGACCTCCCCACCAACGTGCGCAGCTTGGTCACGGACCCCGATGCCTGGGTTGCCCACTGACGACGGCGGGCCGAGCGCCTCGGTCGCCGTCTCCACCGCCGACTACCTCTGGTTCGCCGACCTGGCCCTGGGGGAGATGACGCGGATCGTCGGCGAGCTCGGCGACGAGTTGGCGAACCAACGCCCGCCGCTCGCGGGCGCAAACTCCGCCTACGCCATCCTGACGCACTGCCTCGGCGTCGTGGAGTACTGGGCTGGCGCCACGGTGGCGGGGCGCTCGATCGAGCGGGACCGGCCCGCCGAGTTCAGGGCGCATGGGGACGTGGCTTCTCTGTGCCAACGAGCAGAAGAGGCTCGACGCCAGCTTCGTGACGACCTGTCGGGGTTCGACTCGTGGGCCACACCGGGGAGTGTCCGCCGCAACCCGGCCGATCCCGCTCCCTACTCGGAGACGAAGGGTGCCGTCCTCGTGCACATCTTGGAGGAGTTGTTCCAACACCTCGGCCAGATGGAGATCACCCGCGACATGTTGCTGGCGACGCCGTGAGGCGTCGCTCACCGCAAGCGTCGAAAGTAAACGGGCGCTTCGGATTCCAAGGGGGTAGGAGCCCTCTGACGTAGCCTCCGATGATGGAGACGGATCCACAGAAGATGCTCGCTGCGATGATCGGTATCCCGGGGATCACCGTGATCGAAGCCCGCACCGAGGACACCTTGGACGTGCTCGTCGAGACCGAACTACGTCCTTCCGGTTGCCCCGGTTGTGGAGGATCCGTCGAAGCTGGGGGGGAAGAGTTCGAAGACCTGGTCCCATCGTCGGTCGGCGGAAGGGTGTCTCGGCTGACCTGGCGTCGTCGTCGGTGGCGCTGCCTGGCCGAAGGCTGCCCCATCGAATGCTTCAACGAGCACGACGCGGGGTCGATGCCTTCAACGAGCGGGTGGCCGCGGCGAACGCGCGATTCCCTCTGGACCCGGTGTCCGCGGCTCCTTCAGACTGGCGCGATCGAGCCACGACTTAAGGGAATATCTCGGGAGTGCGACAAAACGACGTATTGCTTCCCGGGGGAAGTGTGAGGACGAGGCTCCCGGTTGGCAAGGCCGAGTTCTCGAAGGCCCGTCCGCTGGAATTCAGCGTGATCGATAGAGCTGGATCCACCAGATTTCCCTGCACGACGGCAGCGCTGATCACAGCCCTGCTGGCACCCTCTATCGCGATGGAACCCCCGGGATGCGGTGTTGCAAACGCCACCTGCGGGTTGGGTCCAGTCGCCTGGACAGCCGAACATCCGTGAGAGCCCGGATTGATGGCGACTCTGCCACCACCGATGATGTTGAGCGACCGCGAAAAGAGAGGATTCGAGGTTGTCAACACGTCCATCGGGGCCTCGTCCAAGTGTCGTTCACTATTGGAAACTGGAACCACGTTGAGCTGTCCCGAGCGGACGAAGGCACGCATGGCGTTCGTCGTCAGGTTCGGTGTGTCGAGAACGGGCGCCGGGTTGAGACTCGGCACCCCACGCGCGACAAGGCTTGCAGTCGTGACTATCTGCTGTTTGATGGGTCCGACAAGAGCGACCTGGTTGCGCGCAAAGGTCCGGAGAGCACCCAGATTTGCGACGATGACCAGCAGTAGGAGCCCAATGACAGGGATGCGAACGTCAAATGCAGGTCGCTTGATCAGCGAGATCAGGGTCGCTGTCAGCGGGATCAACAGGGCCATAGTGACATAGACATAACGAGAGGCCGCACTCGTTGCCCCCGTTTCGGAGCGTCCCAGCGCGACGAGGAAGTAGAACGATCCCGCTCCCAGTCCCAACCCCAACACAGCAGGATGTGCCCTGTACAGCCGCGGGAAGTCGTAGACCGTCCACGCAAGCAATCCGACGAGCAGCGCCGCCCCTGCCGCTGAAAGCCCGAAGGTTGAACCAAGGGCGGCTTCAAGCCCACTCCACACGAACCCGGGCGCATTCAGCAGTGTCGTGAGTCCCACGTGATCGGACGTGACGGCCGTGTGGCCGATCAATCCATACCAGAGCGCATAGCAGGCGAGAGGAAGATAGAGGGGCCGGAATCCGCTTCGCCAGCCGCGGGTGACCACCAAGAACACACCAACTGCGACGAGCATGGAGTCGCCAACGGTCGAGCACATCAGTGCGCAAAGGAGAAGCAGTGAGATGGCGACGTCGATTGCGATGGATTTCGGCCGACGGGCTACTTCGAGCGCCAGGTACCCAAAGACGAGGCTAGAGATGAAAGTGATTTGGAAGGGCCACGTCAGATTCTCTGCGCCGGAGCCGAGAAACACGAAGAGGACCGCGAAGGTGGTTGAAATCCAAGGGTCGACTCCCTCCCGCCGGCAGGTGCGCCATATCAGGTGAGCGAGCACCAGGTGGGCCACGATGGCGGAGAGGATGTACGGGAAATAGTGGAGTCCGAAGAGAGTGAAGAGCAACCGGTACCACAAGATCGGAAGGGTCGACCAGTGCTCGTTGTGCGGTTGCCACAGGCTAAAGACGGGGTGGTGCAAGCCTCGATCGACTAGAAAATCCCAGTCGTCACCGAAGAACCACAGGTGGGCGTTCTCGTGCAGTAACACGATTAGTCCGACGATGAGACTCAACACGTGAATCGCCACAACAGCACGGGATGTCCCGAGCCAGTAGTGTCGGCTCGGCCCTCGCAGCGGGCGCCCCGATGCGGGAGCGACCTGCTCGATCGGGACCTCGGGGACCGTCTGGGTAGTCATGACCGGATTGCGGGAAACCCTAGTTCCTCGAAGGCGCCGCAGATCAGCTTGGACATGAGTCAATGGACTCTCCCGAGAAGCTCAAGAGGAAGCGGGCTGCCGGGCTGGGGACGCAGGTGACACCGACTGGATCTTCCAAACCAACCGCTCGCTGACGATGAATCTTGTTCGAGGTCGAAGCGCGTCCATCTGGGTCGTCGCTGGCGGGTCGGAGGACCAACTCGGGGTTGTCCGACGGCGGGCAGCTTCGCCGCAACACCGGCCGCTAGGAGATCCACCGCGGACCCAGCTCGCCTTTGTCATGTTGTTGATCGTCAAATCGCTGGGCAACGCCTACTTGCAGGCCAGGTAAAGGCGCCTATCCGCTCGAGTTCTAAGCTTCCACCCTGACCGGATCCAGCGCTCACTGAGGTGTTCGAAGTGCGACCCGAACTAGTGGATATCGATGTGGCTGGAATGCGTGGCCTCGAAATAGGGCCCCTGGCGTCACCTGTCGTCCTCAAGAATGAAGGTCAGATCAGGTATCTGGACCATGCAAACACCGAAGAACTGCGGAAGAAGTATTCGACTGACCAGCTCATGAAAGACCGCCTGGACGAGATCGTCGAAGTGGACTACGTGTTGAACGGTGCTACCAAGGTCTTCGACGTTGTTGAGCCGGACGCGCCATTCGACTACGTCATAGCGTCGCATCTGATCGAGCACATGCCCGATCCCGTAGGCTGGCTGGCCGATATATCTCGGATACTGAGGCCCGGCGGGATTTTGTCACTCGTCGTACCTGACAAGCGGTACACCTTCGACATAAATCGTACTCCTACAGAGATAAGCGAGATCGTTGACTCCTACCTTCGGCAGTTGTCGCAGCCGTCCTACAAGCAGTTCTACGACTTTTTTGCCAAAGCGATCAGTGGCACAGTAGACACCGCCGCTGTCTGGGCCGGGACGGCCAATTACCAGAGCGTCGTGAGAGCGGATTGCGCCGATCCCGATGTCGCTGCTCTCGACGCGTGTCGCACTCTTCTTCAATCCGGTGAGTTTGTCGATGCTCACTGTCAAGTATTCACGCCGGATTCGTTCTTGAACATATTCGAGAGCCTTGCCCGTCTTGGTCTAATCGACTTCTCCATATCTAATTTTATCCCGACCGAAATAAACCACCTGGAATTTTACGTCAGTTTGAATCGTCTCCAAAAACTCGGATCACCCGGTACTCAGCTCGACGAGCAACTCAGGTCGGTTGAACGTGCCCGGGTCGCTCTCGAAAAGGGTCCACAGCCGGTTCTCGCCAATGAACAACCAGACCTCAAAGACAACCATGAGCGCAATGGGGGAAACCTCTCTTTGTGTAGTGCGCCGAAATCGGGATTTCATATGGCTGTCAGCGAACGTGAACGAAAAGTGCTCACGATGAAGCGCGAATGGTTACGACGTGTCAGGAATACGCTTCGAGCCATTTCCTCTTGAACGCGCCCAGCTCATTCCTCTACTTATCCATCTTGGAGTAGTTCCTCCAAACCTCGGCCAGATGGAGATCACCCATCACATGTCCGAGGCGAGGCCGTGAGACTTGCTGACCGTAGTCAGGAAGCGCTCGATACCTCGGTGCGAGCTCCTGCATCGATGCCGATCCGGTTTCGCCTCCTTGACACGCGCTGCAAGATCGCCACGATCGCCACGGAGCTCAAGAGGAGGAGCGAGGGCTCGGCCACAGCTCGAAGGCGAGTAGACCCGAAGAAGATGGCTGCATCGATGGCTGCGAGCACCAGCGGCACGGCGAGGACGACAAGACGTCTCGGCGAACGCCTGGCGAGGACGATGCCACCAACGATCGCAAGCGGAATCGATATCCATTCCGCGAACCAGGCGGCGACATAGAAGCCAGCCACCTGGCCTCCGTCCCCTGCGTCGTTATGGATCTGGGTCTCAGGCGAATAGACACCCCAGAGCCTTCCTTCGCGGGCCAAGACCACTCCGGGAAGGTCACCGAGGTGGCTCGTCGCGAAGGTCTTGCCGATATGCCCCAACGCGTCGTTGAGGGTGACTTCGTTCCATGCTTTCGCATGGCCCGGTGGCTTTTCGAACTTGTACAACACAGCGGCGTCGCCGAACTGGGTGTCGTTGTCGACACTGCCGTAGAGGGGATTCGAGGGCGAGAACGTGTTCGGGGTGTATGCGCCGACCAAGGTCGTCCCGCTATCGGTGCTGAGAACGAGCCCTCCGAGCTGGATGTCGTTGCGCACTACCCAGGGCCCGATGATCAAGAGGGCGCCCACCAAGATGGCCAACCCGTACGTCGCCCGCCGCCTCCACTCGGTCGCACCCATGATGGCAAGTGGCACGCCCAGCAGGACGAGAAACCCGATCGCCTCGGACCGGGTCAGCGTCGCGACGCCGATCATGAGACCCATAGCGCCGAAGATCCACCACCTCGGCCGGTCGACGCATTCGAGGGCGACCCAGAGCAGGCAGGGGATCACGATCAGGTACACGCTCTCGCTCAGCAGCCGTCCGCCCCATTGAATCCACAAGGGGCTCAGTGCGGCACAGCCGGCGGCGACCAGTCCAGCGGCTGGTCCCATCAACCGGCGCCCGAGAAGTCCCATGACGATGACGGAGCCGGCGCAGATGAAGGCCAAGGCAATTCGGTGGGCGTCGGCCGACTCCAGACGGACGACATTGAGAAGGGCGAGAACGAGGGAGAAGAGCGGAGGATGCAGAGCGGTCGGCACAGGTCCGCCACGTCCGAGAAAGGGTGCTGCGTATCCTTGGCCGTCGAAGAGGGACGCGGCGGTCTGCTCGAAGAACTTCGGGTCACCGCCGAGAACGGTGCCGGTCTCCCAGATCACCGCATAGAGCACGCGCGCGACAACTCCGAGGACCGCGAGGGCCGAAAGCGCAGGAACGAACCACGGCGCGTCGTCACCGCGCGCAGCGGATGGACGTCGAAGGTCCGGTGTCTCTTCGTCCAGCCAGACTGAAGATCCTGGCCTTAGGTCGGCAGTCCTTGCCACGACGTCCGCACTACTGGCCCTTGAGGGGATGAAGCCCGAAGAAGTATTCATCGGGGTCACCCCCGAGCTTTCGCGCAATCTCATCCACGTTCTTGCGAGCATCCGGACACGCCAAGCCCGGGATGGGTGGTTTGGATCCAACCCGACCCAACTGGGCTCGCCACACCCAGAGTGCGCTGAGGACGACGGAGAGCTCATCCGACGACAGACAGTCGTCGACCATCGATCGCCGTGTCTCGCTGGCTGATCTGCGGGTCATGCCGGCTCACCGAACACATCAAGTTCGTGGGTGCGACTTGGCTCCCTTCGACAGACGCGGCAGAGCGCCCGCTGAATCTCCCGTTGCCCCATGTGCCCCGAACCCCCCAACTGACTGAACAGCCTGCCTGGAGTATGGCCGACAAGAGCAGTCGGAATCCATTCACAAGTTCCAGTCGAACGATTTCCCAGCTGGACACGACTCGCTCTGCGGCTCGTCGATGCTTTGGCGGCAGCCTGACCCCTCGAAGTCCGTCCTACCCAAGGCACGTCCTGGGCGCGGTCCGGCTGGATATCTTGGACTTGGAAGAGTCGTTCAAGCACCCCAGTCAGATGGAGATCACCCGCCATATGTTGCAGGCGCAGACATGAGACGCCGTGATTCGGCCCCCGAGCCCATCCCGATCGCCTGCACGCTCGACGCGGAGTCGCTCGAGGTTCGGATCGGCGAGTGGAGAGATTTCGTGTCGTCCTCGGTGACGGCAGTCGAGACGGACGACAGGACGCTGAGGCTGGTTCTCCGCGACTCGGAGGCTGCGCTGCTGTCCGCGGCGTCGCTGGGCGCGCGCGAAAAGGCATGCTGCGCGTTCTTCGACGTAGACATCGAGATCACCGCGGACACGCCCGCACTCCGGTTGTCGGTCCCGGCCGGCGCCGAGGAGGCCCTGGTGTCCTTCGTCGCCCTGGTCAGGCAGGAACCGCCGTCCTGAGGTCAAGAACGCGTGAGCCCTCTCGGGGTCCTCAGAGTTTGAAGGGTGCCGTCCGGGCCGGGTCGATGCCCAGGTCACGGATCGCCTTCGCCACGAGCGAGGACTTGACCCGGCCGCTGAGCGCCAGCTGCTGCAGCACCGACACCACCAGATGCGGAGCGTCGACCTCGAAGTAGGAGCGCAGCGCCGACCGGGCGTCGGAGCGACCGAACCCGTCGGTCCCCAGCGACGCATAAGGGCGGTCCACGAAGCGGGCCACCTGGTCGGGCACCGCCCGCATGTAATCGGTGATCGCGACCACCGGGTTGGCGCTGTGGCCGAGGGCCGTGGTGACACGTGCCTCACGGGTCTCGCCGTCGGGGTGCAGCCGGTTCCACCGCTCGACTTCGAGCGCGTCGGTGCGCAAACGCGCCCACGAGGTCACGGCCCAGGCGTCGGCGGCGACGCCGTAGCGCTCGGCCAGTATCTGCTGGGCCTCCATGGCGATGCTCCACATCGGGCCCGAGAAGCAGAGGGAGGCGCGGAGGTCGCCCTTGACGTCGGGTGCGTCGGCGTAGAGGTAGAGGCCGTCGATGATGCCCTGACGGATGGCGTCCCGGCGCTCCTCCGGCAGCGGCGGCATCGGGTAGGTCTCGTTGTAGAGCGTCAGGTACCAGAACCGGTCCTGGGGATTGGGGCCCAGGATGTCGGCGATGGCCTCCTCCATGATCACGGCGACCTCGTATGCGAAGGACGCGTCGTAGATCAATGCCGCCGGGTTGGTGGACGCCAGGAGGGGGGACTGGCCATCGTCGTGCTGCAGTCCCTCGCCCAAGAGGGTGGTGCGCCCAGCCGTGCACCCGGCGAGGATCCCTCGACCTCGCACGTCGCCCAGGGACCAGGCCAGGTCACCGACCCGCTGGAAGCCGAACATCGAATAGAAGAGGAAGACCGGCAGCATCGGCTGTCCCCAGGTGGCGTACGACGTCGCCAGAGCGATGAAGCTCGCGAGGGCGCCCGCCTCGGTGATGCCCTCCTGGAGGACCTGCCCCGATGTGCTCTCGGCGTAGTGCAGTGGCAGGCCGGCGTCGACGGGCACGTAGTTCTGGCCCTCGGGCGCGTAGATCTTCGTCTCAGCGATGATCGGCTCGAGGCCGAAGGTCCGCGCCTCGTCCGACACGATCGGAGCAACCAGCGCGCCCACGGCTGGGTCACGCACCAGATTTCGCAGCAGTCGGGCGAACCCCATTGTGGTGGAGACGGGTTGACCTCGAGAACCGGCGGCGAACTCTTCGAACACCTTGGCGTCGGGCCGCTGCGCGGGCGCAGGGCGGACCACCCGGACCGGTAGCGGCCCGGCCAGGACGCGGCCGCGGGCCCGCAGGTACTCCATGGCCTCGGAGCCCTCGGCCGGGCGGACGTAAGGCGGGTCGCCCTCGAGCGCTTCGTCGGGGATGTCCTCGGTCAGGTAGAGACGGTCGCGCAGCGTGCGCAACTGGGCCTTGGTCATCTTCTTGATCTGATGCGTCGCGTTGCGGGCTTCGATCTCGGGACCGAGCGTCCACCCCTTGATCGTCTTGGCCAAGATCGCCGTGGGCGCGCCGCGCTGCTCGGTCGCCAGCTTGTAGGCGGCATAGAGCTTGCGGTAGTCGTGCCCGCCCCGCGGGAGGGCCTGAAGTTCCTCGTCGCTCAGGTCCTCGACCATCTTGCGCAGGCGAGGGTCGGGTCCGAAGAAGTGCTCCCGGATGTACGCGCCCGATTCGACGGCCAGTTTCTGGTACTCGCCGTCGACCGTCCGGTTCATCCGGTCGAGCAGCACGCCGTCGATATCCTTGGCGAGGAGCGCGTCCCAGCGGGATCCCCAGATCACCTTGATCACGTTCCATCCGGCGCCACGGAAGACGGCCTCGAGCTCCTGGATGATCTTGCCGTTGCCGCGGACCGGCCCGTCGAGCCGCTGCAGGTTGCAGTTGACGACGAAGATGAGGTTGTCGAGGTGCTCGCGGCCCGCCACGCCCAGTGCACCGGTCGACTCCGGCTCGTCCATCTCGCCGTCGCCGACGAAGCACCACACCCGGCTCTTGCTCGTGTCGACGAGCCGGCGCAGTTGGAGGTAGCGGTTGATGTGCGCCTGGTAGATGGCCGTGATGGGCCCCAACCCCATCGACACCGTGGGGAACTCCCAGAAGTCGGGCAACAGGCGAGGATGCGGGTAGCTGGGCAGCCCGTCGCCGCCGACCTCATGGCGGAAGTTGTCGAGCTCGGCCTCGGTCAGCCGGCCCTCGACGTAGGCCCGCGCATAGATACCGGGCGAGGCGTGGCCCTGGAAGTAGACCTGGTCGCCGAAGCCGCCGTCCGACTTGCCGCGGAAGAAGTGGTTGAACCCGACCTCGTAGAGGGCGGCGGAGCTGGCGTAGGTCGACAGGTGGCCACCGATGCCCTCGGTGCGGGTGTTGGCGCGCACGACCATCGCCGCCGCGTTCCAGCGGATGTAGGCCCGGATGCGGCGCTCCTGGTACTCGTCGCCGGGGAACCAGGGCTCGGCGTCGGCGGGGATGGTGTTGACGTAGGGAGTCGAGACCGTGGCGGGGAAGTCGACCTGCTGGGTGCGGGCCCGTTCGAGCAGCTTCATCAGGAGGTAGCGGGCCCGGGCCCGTCCGTGGGTCTCGACGACGGCGTCGAACGAATCGAGCCACTCCTGCGTCTCCCCCGCATCCGTGTCGGGAACCTGGTGGCTGATCCCGTCGAACAACATCAACGACCACGGTACCGGGAGAAACGGCCTCCACATGACCGGTAGTCGCGGGTGTTACACATTTGTCATGGTGACCTCGCAGGAACGGTTGCTCGTGTACACGGACGGTGCGTGCCGGCACAACCCCGGTCCCGGCGGCTGGGCGTGGGCGGTGCCCGGCGGCCCCTACGCCAGCGGGGCGCACCCGCAGACGACGAACCAGCGGATGGAGGTCACCGCGGTGCTCGAGGCCCTGCGTGCCCTCACCCCGGGCGCCTCCGACGGCATCGAGGTCGTGAGCGACTCGACCTACGTCGTCAACTGCTTCAGAGACCGCTGGTGGGAGGGCTGGCTCAAGCGCGACTGGAAGAACTCGCAGCGCAAGCCGGTGGCGAATCGGGACCTTTGGGAGCCCCTGCTCCAACTTGCGCTGTCACCGTCCCACGAGGTGAGCTTCCGCTGGGTGAAGGGCCACTCCGGGGACCGCTGGAACGAGCGAGTCGACGGGCTCGCCACCTCGGCGGCCGACTCCGGTGTCGGGACCACCGGGTAACGCGAAGTCTCCCCGCCTGGGAAGACGAGGTCGAACGGTATTCTGCATGGGTACGCGCCGAGCGGAAGGACGGCTCGAAACGGTGCAATCGGGACGTCTCGGAGGGCCGAGCGCCGACGGGTGGACGTCGCACCGACGGGCGCACGGATAGGCGAGGCGCACGGATAGGCGCACGAATAGGAAGGACTCGAAGGGCGCGATGGCCAACGAGGATGAGTTCGACATCGTCGTGATCGGCGGCGGGCCGGGCGGGTACGCCACGGCGCTCTACGGCGCGGCGGCCGGTCTCTCGGTGGCCATCGTCGAGCGGGACAAGGTGGGCGGGACCTGCCTGCACCGGGGCTGCATCCCGGCCAAGGAGTTCCTCGAGACGGCGGCAGTGAGGCGGACGATCGAGGGCTCCAAGGAGTTCGGCATCGACGTGTCCGGTGTCGCGCTCGAGTTCTCGAGGAGCCAGGACCGCAAGAACGCGGTGGTCGACAAACTCTGGAAGGGCCTCCAGGGCTTGCTCAAGGGGCGCAAGGTCACGACTTTCATCGGGACGGGCACGCTGGAGGCGGACCGCAAGGTCGTAGTGCTCGACGGCGAGGACACCGGTCGGGTGCTGAGTGGGCGCAACGTCGTGCTGGCGTCCGGCTCGGTGCCGTTCGGCCTGCCGGGGTTCGAGATAGACGGACGCTGGGTATTGACCTCCGACGAGTTCTTGGACCTGCGGAAGCTCCCCGCCTCGGTCGCGGTGATCGGCGGCGGGGTCGTCGGGTGCGAGTTCGCCTCGCTCCTTGCCGACCTCGGCACGAAGGTGACCATTCTCGAGGCGCTCGACGCGATCTTGCCGGGGTGCGACGAGGACATCGTGCGGCTGATCGTCCGCGCCTTCAAGAAGCGCGGCATCGACATCGTGACCGGCGTCATGGTCGAGTCGCACACGCCGGCGCCCGACGGCACCGTGACGACGGTCAAGGCGGGCGACCAATCCTGGGACGTCGAGGCCGTCGTCGTGTCGGTGGGGCGACGCCCCCGCACCGAAGGGTTGGTGGCCGACGGGGTAGGCGTCCAAATCAACGAGCGCGGCTTCGTCGTGACGGACCAGTACCAGCGCACGGGCGTCGACGGAGTCTGGGCCGTAGGCGACATCGTGGCGGGAACGCCGCAGCTGGCCCACGTCGGGTTCGCCGAGGCGATCGTCGCCGTGAAGGGCATGCTGGGTGAGCGCGTCGTGCCGGTCGACAACGGAAAGGTGCCGTGGGCGATCTACTGCCACCCCGAGGTCGCGTTCTGCGGGATGACCGAGGCGCAGGCCAAGGCGGCCGGGATCGACGTCCTCGTCAAGAAGGACCCCTTCGGCGGCAACAGCCGGGCCCAGATCATCGGCGACACCGAGGGACTGGTGAAGATCGTCGCGGAGCGGCGGCCGGACGGAACGGCGGGGACGGTCCTCGGCGTGCACATGTGCGGCCCGTGGGTCACCGAGCAGCTGAGCGGCGGCTACCTGGCGGTGAACTGGGAGGCGTTCCCCGACGAGGTCGCCCAGTTCATCCAGCCGCACCCCTCACTCTCCGAGACGTTCGGGGAGACCATGCTGGCCTTGACGGGAAGGGGACTGCACCTTGGCTGACGTCGTGATGCCGCAACTCGGCGAGACAGTGACCGAGGGCACGATCACCAAATGGATGAAGGCCGTCGGCGATCAGGTCGCGCGCGACGAGCCGCTCTTCGAAGTATCGACGGACAAGGTCGACTCCGAGGTGCCGTCGCCCGCGGAAGGCGTCCTGTCCGAGATCCTCGTGCCCGAGGGCGAAACGGTCGAGGTCGGGGTGAGGCTTGCCGTGATCGGGGACGGGGCCGGATCGAGCAACGGCGACGCGCCGGGGACGGCCACCGCCGCTGCGGCGCCCGTAGCCGAAGCTCCCGCGGCCCCGGCCGTGCCGGTCGCTGCCGCGCCCCCTGCTCCGCCTCCGCCTCCGCCTCCGCCGCCTCAGGTCGCGCCGGCATCGCCGCCCGTGGTAACGCCACCGCCTCCACCCGCGCCCGCGTCGGCGCCGGCGCCGGCTCCCGCGGCCGCCCCGGCGCCTGCGCCCGACGGCAGCGGCGGAGAGCCGCTCCTGCTCTCGCCCATGGTGCGCAAGCTGCTGGCCGAGAACGGCATCAGCGAGTCAGAAGTCGCGGGGACGGGACTGGGCGGCCGCATCACGCGCGAAGACGTCTTGACGTACATCGACGCACGGCGCTCGGGCGCGGCGGTTGCACCGGCGGCTCCAGCCGCGCCTGCTGCCCCTGCGGCACCTGCCGCGCCGGTAGCTGCGCCGGTAGCTGCGCCGTCCGTCGTCCAGACCGCGCCCCTGGCCCCGGCGGCGGCCGCGGTGCCGCCGGCGTCCGTGGCGGCGTTCCGGGCCGCGGGCGACCAGGTCGTGCCGTTCTCCAACATGCGGCGGCGCACGGCCGAGCACATGGTGCGCTCCAAGGCCACCTCACCGCACGCCTTCATCGCTAAGGAGGTCGACTTCGAGGCTGTCGAACGCGTGCGGAAGGCCTGGGGTGAGCGCTTCAAGGCGGAGGAGGGCTTCACCCTGACCTACCTCCCCTTCGTGGCCCGCGCCACCGTGGAGGCGCTGCGCGACTTCCCGCAGCTCAACGCCTCGGTGGTCGAAGACGCCCTCCTCGTGCATGCCGAGGTCAACCTCGGCATCGCCGTCGATCTGAGCCACGAGGGCCTCATCGTCCCGGTGATCCAGCGGGCCGATGAGGTCACGCTGCGAGGGGTGGCCCGGCGCATTCACGACCTGGCCGAGCGGGCGCGCGGCCGCCAGCTCAACGCCGACGACATCGCCGGCGGCACCTTCTCCATCACGAACGACGGGCCGTTCGGCACCTACTTCACGGTCCCGATCATCAACCAGCCTCAGGTCGCGATCCTGGCCACCGACGGCATCGCGCGGCGTCCCGTCGTGGTCACCCAGCACGACGGCTCCGAGTCCATTGCCATCCACTCGACCGGTGTCCTCGGGGTCAGCTGGGACCACCGTGCCGTGGACGGCGCCTACGTGTCGCTGTTCCTGGCCCGCGTCGCGGAGCTGTTGGCGAGCCGCGACTGGGCCGCCGAGCTCTGAGAGCCCAGGCCGTGCTGCGCGTCCGGTCGCTCGGGACAGTCCCGTACCACGAGGCCTACGCGCTGCAGCACGCACTGGCGACCCACGCGTCCGACGACTACCTGCTCGTGTTGCAGCACCCGCACGTCTACACGCTGGGCGCCCACGCCAACGGCGAGCACGTGCTGGTCGACCCGGCGAGCGTCGGCGCCACGCTGGCTCGTACGGACCGGGGCGGTGACGTCACCTATCACGGGCCGGGACAGCTCGTCGCCTACCCGATCGTGACGGTGCCGGACCATCTTGGATCGGGCCCCGCTCACGTGCACGCGTTGGAGCGCATCGTGATCGACACGCTGGCGGACCTGGGTCTCCAGGGCGGCCAGCGGTTGGACGAGTATCCAGGAGTCTGGCTCGATGCCGACGGGCCGAACCCCCGCAAGATCGCCGCCATCGGCGTGCGGGCCAAGCGCGTCGGTGTGGGCCGGCGCCGCACGATCCACGGCCTCGCCCTCAACGTCAGCACCGACCTGACCATGTTCGGCCACATCGTGCCCTGCGGGATCGCCGACCGGGGGGTGACCTCGCTGCAGGCCGAGGGGATCGACGTGGGCATGGACGAGGTGACCGACGCGTTGGTGGCCCGGGCGGCCGCCGTGTTCGGGCGTGAGGGCACAGAGCGCCGCGACGTCGTCACCGGTGCCGCGGCGCAGTCGGCGTCGCGGTCGGGTTGGCCGGGCGCGGGCGAGCGACCGCTCCTGCTCCGCCTCCGCCAAGCCGGCGTCGCGCCCGAAGACGGGCTCGACATTGCGCAGCGCAAGCCTGAATGGCTACGGGTGCCCGTGCGCATCGGCAAGGGATACCGCCAGCTCGGCTCGACCGTCCACGACCTCGGCCTCGTCACCGTGTGCGAGGAGGCCGGCTGCCCGAACATCTACGAGTGCTGGGCCGACGGCACGGCCACGTTCATGATCAACGGCGAACGCTGCACGCGGGCGTGCGGTTTCTGCCAGGTCGACACGCGCCATCCGCTGCCGCTCTCGCCCGACGAGCCAGACCGCGTGGCCCGCGCCGTCGAGCGCATGCATCTCGGCCACGCGGTGGTCACCTGCGTCGCCCGCGACGACCTGGCCGACGGGGGAGCGGGCGCCATGGCGGCCACGATCAGGGCCATGCGCGAGCGCTCACCCGGGACGACGGTCGAGGTGCTGATCTCGGACTGCCGGGGCGACCCGGCGGCCCTGGACGCCATTTTCGAGGCCCGCCCCGACGTGCTGAACCACAACATCGAGACGGTGGCTCGCCTCCAGCGGGCGGTGCGCCCCTCGGCCGGCTACGCCCGCAGCCTCGCCGTGCTCGCCCGCGCCGGCCGGGCCGGCCTCGTCACGAAATCCGGCCTCATGGTCGGGTTGGGCGAGGACGAGGACGAGGTGGTCTCGACCATGGCGGACCTGCACGGGGTCGGCGTGTCCATCGTCACGGTCGGGCAGTACCTGCGGCCGAGCCGTGACCACCTCCCGGTCTCGCGGTACTGGACGCCCGAGGAGTTCGAGCGTCTGCGCGAGGCGGGCGACCGGCTCGGGATGGCGCACGTGGAGGCGTCGCCGCTGACGCGGTCGAGCTACCACGCCCGCGAGGCGGTGGTTGCCGCGTCCGGGGCGGGCTGACCGAGCGCAGGCGCGCGCGAACGATCAGACTGCAGCGGTGCTTCTCATCGACGCCGCGAACGTGGTCGGATCGCGCCCGACCGGCTGGTGGCGGGATCGGGCTGGCGCGGCACGAGCTTTCGTGAGCCAACTACGAGGAGCCGTGGAGTCGGGACGGCTCACCCAACCGGTCGTCGTGGTCCTGGAAGGCAAGGCGCGCGCGGGTGCCCCGAAGGGCCTCGCCGGCGGCGTGACGGTCGTTCACGCCAACGGCAGCGGTGACGAGACGCTGGTCGAGGCGGTCGCGAACGCCGCCGATCAAGTGGTCACCCTGGTCACAGCGGATCGCGAGCTGCGGCGGCGGGCGCAGGCCTTGGGAGCCGACGTGGTCAGGCCCGGGTGGCTGCTCGAGCGCCTCGAATAAGAAGGCCGGGGATGCAGAGAGGCGACGAATGTTTCCTCAGGGACGGGCCCATCGACGTGGATCGGGAAGCGGCACGTCGCCGTAGGTGTGCGCACGGGCCTCGTCGACCCCGAGCTCGAAGAGGACGTAGCGATCCTCGGGCTGGTACGTGGCCGCTTCGCAGGCGGCACGACGCAGGCCCGGATCGTCCACCGGCCTGCCGTTGCCGAAGACGGTGAACTCACCCCCAGTCCCGACCGTGTCGGGCACTCCGTTGTGAAGGGCGTACCAGCGGCGGACTCGAAGGTCGTGACCCTTCGGAGAGGTGGGCTCCATGAACACGAAGAGGCGGCCGGCCCCGACGATGGGTGAGACCGGGTGCACCCGAGGAGCACCGTTGCTCCTGACGGTTGCGAGATACGCCGGTGCGAGGGAGAGCCGTTCCTGGCCGAAAGCCGCCAGATCAGGCGCTTGCTCGGCGAATTCGGACCAGGTCGCCACGGGGCCACACTGCCAGACCAGCTGCGTGCGCGCTCTGTTCGCAGCTTCCGTTGTCTCGTGACCACCGAACGTCGTTGGCGCCGGGCCGAGTTGACCCTGTGGCGGGCGGGATTGGATGATTCGGGACATCGATGTGGCTGGATGAACCGGCCAGAGGGCAGAAGAGGAGGTGAGGCCCATGAGCGGAGGCCGGCACGGTCCAGTCGTGGAGCACGACACCGGGGACGTCAAGGTCAATGTTCAGGGTCGCATCGCCGTCGTGACGATCGACCGGCCGTCGAAACGGAACGCGCTGACCCAGGAGATGTACGAGCGGATAGCGGACGCACTGCTCGAGGCGGAGTCGGACCCTGACATCGGCGCCGTCGTCATCACCGGTGTCGAAGACGCCTTCACGGCGGGGAACGATCTGGCCGACTTCATCGCTGGAAGCAGCCTCGAGCAAACGGATCGCTTCCTCGAGGCCATCTCGACGGTGCACGTGCCGGTGGTGGCAGCGGTCAACGGCTTGGCCATCGGTGTCGGGCTGACGATGCTCCTCCATTGCGACCTCGTCTTCGTGGAGCCCACCGCCAAGCTCTCCGCACCGTTCGTCCAGTTGGGCCTGGTACCGGAGGCGGCCTCGAGCTTGCTCCTGCCCCGGGTCGTCGGGGAACGTCGCGCCTCAGAGCTCATCCTCACCGGACGGCCCCTGACCGGCCAGGAGGCGGCCGACTGGGGACTGGCCAACGCCACCGCCAGTCCGGTCCTTCGCGTCGCCCTCGAGGCGGCGGAGCGTGTGGCGGCACAGCCTCATTCGGCTTCCCGGACGTCCAAGGCCCTGCTTCGGTCCCCCGAGGGCACCGTTCCGGGCCGGATGGCCGAGGAGATGGCGGCCTTCGCCGAAGCGCTGAAGGGCCCGGAATTCGCCGCCGTCATGGCTGCCCGGAAGGCGCGTTGAGGCTCTCCGCCCGCTGAGAGGTCCGCAGCGGGTGTCAGCTGTGTGCGGCCGGCGGGAAGGGGTGTGTCGGCGGTTCACGCCTGAGGCCACTCACGTTCGACCATTCGGTCGACTCCTGTACCTGTCTCCGCCGCCAGAACGAGCCGGGTTCACCTGGGTGGGCGTCGCCCGGTTTCTGCCTCCTCCTCGGGTCGACCCGCCCCTTCAGCACGGCGCAGCTCCAGGCGCTCTACGGTCGAAGTCCGCCTGCCTCGACCGGTACACCAAGGCGACGGACAGAGACAGCTAGGCGGGTACATCCTCCCGGCCGACAAGGCGGAAGTGCTGGCGTTCGCAGAGCAGGTGCGGCTCTAACTAGAAAGTCGGATCGGGAACGAACACGTAGCGCCAATCGGAGAGCTCGCCTTCGTCAACGAGGACGTACACGCCGCCGCGCTCATCGATCTCGAGCCGCGGTGGAAAGTACTCCAAGCGGCTCACACAAGGACCGCCTTCGCACGGGACGAAGAGGCGGTCACCGACGGCGGCGGTCACGACCTCGGATTCTCGCAACAGAGCCCGGCGTGGTCAGCCGGTGGCGGCTGCGGCGTGGGCTTGGTCGGTGATGAGCTCGACCAGGCGTGGCCAGTGCTCAGGTGGGTAGTCATGGCCCATGCCGTGCACGATCTCGAGGCGGGCCCCCGGGATCGCCTCCGCGGTGGCCCGACCGGCGGCGAGGGGCACCAAGCGGTCGGCGTCGCCGTGCACCACCAGGCTCGGCACCTGCAACGCCTTGAGACCCCCCACCCGAGAGGGTGACGACGCCACCGCGGCGGCCTGGCGGGCGCGGCCCTCGGGATCCCAGCAGCGGTCGAAGGCGGCGTGCGCGTCGGCGGTGATGCGCTCTTCGTCGTAGGACGACGGGCTACCCCAGGCACGCAGGCCGGCGAGGTGGCGTTCGGCCGCCTCGTCGCGCGTCGTCGCGGCGGGGGCGCTGAACGCCGCGATCACGTCGGGATCGCGTTCGCCGGGGATCATTTCCGGCGCCGACATCACCGAGGTCATGGAGAGCACGCGCTCGGGCCGGGCGATGGCCATGGCCTGGACGATCATCCCGCCCATCGACCAGCCGGCGATGTGCGCGCTCCGCGCACCCACGGCGTCGAGCACGGCGAAGCCGTCAGACGCCATGTCGTCGACGGTGTAGCGGGGGCCTCCCTTGAGGTGGCTCGAAAGTCCGACGTCTCGGTTGTCGAAGCGAACGACCCGGAACCCCTGGTCGGCGAACATCTGGCAGAGCTCGACCTTGAAATTGATGCACTGAGAGCCCAGCCCGTTCACGAGCAGGAGCACAGGGCTCGACTCCGCGCCGACGACCTCGTAGTAGAGGGTCACATCACCGTTGCTGGTAGTGGGCACCGGCACTTCCTAGCACGTCGACGCGTCGCCGGCATGGGTCGTCCGGTGTGTGACGGGACCGATCCGCGACAATGGACCGGTGTTCAAGTCATGCGGTCTCCGAGGTCGCTGGGCGGCCGCGTTGGTCGTGCTCGTCGCCGCCGTGGTCACCGCGACGACCATCCCCGCGGCGTCCGGCTCACCTCCTCGGGCGATCTCGACCCGTTCAGGCCGCCCGACCGCTCCCGCTGGGACGCCACAGGCACTTGCATCGTCGCGGTCGAGGGGACGGCATGCGCACCGGCCGGCGTCGCACCCGAGCACGCGGCCGCTGACGTCCACGACCGCGCCGCCGGCGACCTCGGGCACCGTCCCGCTCGCCGGGTGTCCGGTGCCCCCGCAGCCGCCGGCCCCTCCTTCGCCGCCACCGTGGCACCCGTCCGTGCTCGTGACGAACCTCCCTCCGGTCACCGCGCCGGCGCCCTGGGCCTCGCACGTCGCGGCCCTCGCCGGCAAGGGCATGTGGATCTGGGAATGGGACAGCACCGACGGCGGCAACGCCGACGAGATCGTGCGGCAAGCCGTAGCGGCGGGACTGCACCAGCTGTGGGTTCGGGTCGGTGACTCGATGAACGGCTTCTACGGCGCCGACGAGCTCGATGCGCTCGTCCCGGTGGCCCACGCCCACGGCATCGCCGTGATCGCGTGGGGTTTCCCCTACCTGTGGGACCCCGTCGGCGACGCTGCGTGGACCGCGCAAGTCCTCGATTGGCGCGGCCCGGGCGGCCAAGAGGTCGACGGCTACAGCGCCGACATCGAAGAGGCGAGCGAGGGCGTGATGCTCAGCGCCCAGCGGGCCGCCGTGTACCTCGAGCTCGTCCGGCACGCCGCAGGCAGCCGGCTGGTCGTCGCGACCGTCTACCCTCCGTCCGACGCCAACTGGGACGGCGCGTACCCCTACCGGGCGATGGCACCCTACGTCGATGCCTTCGCCCCGATGATCTACTGGGAGTGCACGGATCCCGGTTCGGATGCCTCGCTCGACGTCACTCGCCTCTCGACGCTGCGGCCGGTCCACGTCATCGGCGAGGCCTTCAACTTCGCCGGGGACGGGGGCCGGACAGTCTCGCCGAGTGGCGCGGAGATCACCGAGTTCTTGAACGCCAGTCATCGAGCGGGCGCGCTGGGCGGGTCGTTCTGGGTATGGCAGGACGCGACGCCTGCGGAGTGGGACGCCGTGACCACCTTCCACTGGAAGGCGGCGAGCACGCTCGGGGGCCGGGCGCTGGCACCCGAAGAACGACGTTCTTGACGGCGGCCGCCACACGTCGGGACGAGCGCGTGCCCGTTCGGCGGGTGGGCGACGGTCTCACCCAGTACCGTCCCGGCGCTCCATCGGAGCGGCCGGTTGCTCGCGTCGCCGGCGAAGCACCAGCGGCGTCACCAGACCGATCGCTATGACGGCGACGGCCAAAGCGGCCCACGCGAGGTCGCTCACCGACGTGCCGCCTGTCGCCGCGGGTGCGACCGATCCGCCCGGCGCGCGCGCCATGGCCGTCTGTTCGGCGTCGGCCACCCGCTCGGCGTCAGCGGCGGTGATGGGGGTGCTGCGCGCGGACGGGTGCGAGATGAAGGAGAGGAGGGCGACGTAGTCGTCCGTCTGTATCACCACCGCCTGACCGAAGCCGTCACGAGTCACGTAGGTCGTGCGGCGCGCGCTCGGTAGAGACGGCAGCGTGCCCGAACTCACCACCGCGGGCGATCTGAGCGTCTGATCGGCCGCCATCGCCAAGGTGTGTGATGCTCCCGTTGACGAGGAACGCAGAAGCAGGATCTGCACCACGTTCGCCTCGTCCTGGTCCTGCCACGCCCGCTCGTAGGCAGCCACGACGGCCCTGTTCGTCAGGAGCGAAGCGATGGCAGTGGGGTTGACCCATGCGCCGGCGAACCGGGCGTCCGCGGGCGTCCCGTCGTACGAGACCGAGTAGCCCGAGCCGACGTCGTGCACGACCGCGGACTGCAACGGTGGGGCGGCCGGGCGGGCGCCTGCGGCCGTCGAGGCGCCGAGCGCCGTGAGCGCGCCGAGTGTGCACGCGAGCAAGGCGCCGGCGACCGAGCGGGCCCGGTCCGCGCTCACGCGACGAAGTACTTGGCCTCCGGGTGGTGGCAGATGATGGCGTCGGTCGTCTGCTCGGGGTTCAGCTGGAACCCCTCGGTCACGGTGACCCCGATGCGCTCCCCGCCGAGCAGCTCCACCACCTTGGCGTTGTCGTCGAGGTCGGGGCAGGCGGGGTAGCCCCACGAGTAGCGGCCTCCTCGGTACTGCTGGCGGAACAGGCCGGTCAGCGTCGGACCGTCCTCGGCGGCGAAGCCGAGCTCCTCGCGGATCCTGTGATGCCAGTACTCCGCCGTCGCCTCCGCCATCTCGACGCTGAGCCCGTGCAGGAAGAGGTAGTCCTGATAGTGGTTCTCCGCGAAGAGGCGCGCCGTCTCCTCCGAGGCCCGCGACCCGATGGTGCACAGCATGAAGCTCGCATAGTCCTCGTCTTCGGAGCCCGCCGGGCGGAAGAAGTCGCTGATGCAGAGCCATGGCTCCTTGCGCTGGCGGGGGAAACTGAAGCGCATCCATTCGGCGGTGCGCGACTCGTCCTTCCAGATGATCAGATCCTTCCCCTCTGCGTTGGCGGCGAAGTGCCCGTAGGCCACCTGCGGCACCAGCAGGTCGTACTCCTTCGCCTTGGCGAGCTGCTCGCGCAGCGTCGCCCTCACCCGGTCCTTGAACGCAGCGTCGTCCTCGCCGTCCTCGGGGCGGAACCCCCACTGGTTGCGGAACAGGGCCGTCAGGTTCATGTACTCGGCCACGTCGTCCAGGGCAATGCCCTTGGCGATGCGGGTGCCGACGAAGGGCGGGGGGAACAGCGTGTTGTCCGCGGCCACGCCCGAACGCGCCGGCTGGCCTTCGACCAGTCCTTTGTCCTGGTTCTCGAAGCGCCGGGGCACGTTGCGCTCGGAGATCTCGCGCCCGAAGAGCGGGTCCTCGTCGCCGTTGCGCTTCAGCTCGACGAGGCGGTCCAGGGTGCGCAGCCCTTCGAACGCGTCGCGTCCGTAGAAGAGGCGGCCGTCGTAGATCTCGCGCAAGTCGCGCTCGACGTAGGTGCGGGTCAGGGCCGCCCCGCCCAAGAGGATGGGGATGGTCGAGAGCGACCGGTCGTTGAGCTCGACCAGGTTCTCGCGCATGATGAGCGTCGACTTCACCAGGAGGCCGCTCATGCCGATGGCGTCCGCCTCGTGCTCCTCGACGGCGGCGATCATCTCGTTGATGCCGACCTTGATCCCGAGGTTCACCACGACGTAGCCGTTGTTGGTCAGGATGATGTCCACGAGATTCTTGCCGATGTCATGGACGTCGCCCTTGACCGTGGCCAGCACGACGGTGGCCTTGCCTCCCTGGTCCGACTTCTCCATGTGCGGCTCGAGGTGGGCCACCGCCGCCTTCATGGTTTCGGCCGACTGGAGCACGAAGGGCAGCTGCATCTCGCCGGAGGCGAAGCGCTCACCGACCACCTTCATGCCGGCCAGCAGGATGTCGTTGACGATGTCCAGCGCGCCCAGACCCGAGCCCAGCGCCTCGTCGAGGTCGCTCTCGAGCCCGTTGCGGTTGCCGTCGATGATCCGCTGGCCGAGGCGCTGGTCCAGCGGCCAGTCGGCGTGGTCGTCCGCCGCGCCCGCGTTGACCTTGACCCCCTCGAAGAGCGAGAGCAACTCCTGCAACGGGTCGTAGTCATCGGTGCGCCGGTTGTAGACGAGGTCGAGGCACACCTCCTTGGCCCGGTCCTCGATCCGCGACAGCGGCAGGATCTTCGATGCGTGCACGATGGCCGCGTCGAGGCCGGCCTCGACGCACTCGTGCAGGAACACCGAGTTGAGCACCTGGCGCGCCGCGGGATTGAGGCCGAACGACACGTTGGAGAGCCCGAGGATGGTCGACACCCCGGGCAGTTCCGCCTTGATCCGCCGGATCCCCTCCATGGTCTCGACGCCGTCGAGCCGGCTCTCCTCCATCCCGGTCGACAACGGGAGGGCGAGGGCGTCGAACATGAGGTCCTCGGGCGCCAGACCGTAGCGCTGCACTGCGATGTCGCGGATGTTGCGCGCCGCCCGCAGCTTCCACTCCGCCGTGCGGGCCTGGCCCTCCTCGTCGATGCACGTGCACACGACGGCGGCGCCGAACTCGCGGGCCAGGCGGAGAAACGTGTCGAGCCGGGTCCCCGGCTCGTCGCCCTCCTCGAGGTTCACCGAGTTGAGGATGGGCCGGCCGCCGATCCACTCGAGCGCGGCCCGGACGACCGGACCCTCGGTGGAGTCGACCATCAGCGGCACCGTCGACTGCGTGCACAGCCGGCTCGCCACCTCGGTCATGTCGGCGACGCCATCGGCGCCGGTGTAGTCCACGCAGACGTCGATCAGGTGAGAGCCCTCCTTCACCTGGTCCTGCGCCATGGCCACGCAGGTGTCCCAGTCGGCGGCCAACATGGCCTCGCGGAACGCCTTGGACCCGTTGGCGTTCGTGCGTTCGCCGACGACGAGGAACGAGGTGTCCTGCTCGAAGGGCACCGACGTGTAAATGGACGCCGCTGCAGGCTCGTGCACCGGCGTGCGCGCCGCGATCGAGGCGCCGGCACACTGCTCGACGACCGCGGCCAGGTGGGCCGGGGTCGTGCCACAGCACCCGCCGACGGCGGAGACGCCGAACTCGGTGACGAAACGGTGCAGGTGCTCGGCCAGGCCCTCCGGCGTGAGGTCGTAGTGCATCTTGCCGTCGACCACCGACGGGAGCCCCGCATTCGGGATGCAAGAGATCGGGACGCGGCTGGCCCCCGACAGGTGGCGCAGGGCCTCGCCCATCTCCACCGGCCCCGTGGCGCAGTTGAGGCCGACTACGTCGACCTGCATCGCGTCGAGGACGGTGAGTGCGGCGCCGATCTCGGTTCCGGGAAGCATGCGGCCGGTCAACTCGATCGTGACCTGCGCCTGCAGAGGGACCACCCGCTCGAGCGCCACCATGGCGCGCCGTGCCCCGTTGATCGCCGCCTTGACCGACAACAGGTCGAACTGCGTCTCGATGAGCAGGAGGTCCACGCCGCCCTCGAGCAGCCCCAGCGCCTGCTCCTCGTAGGCGTCGCGGAACTCGGCGTACGAGATCTGACCCAGTGTCGGGAACTTGGTCCCCGGGCCCATGGAGCCGGCCACCCAGCGCGGGCGCTCGGGCGTGGAGAACTCGTCGCGGACCGAGCAGGCGAGCTCGGCCGCCATCCGCGTCAGCTCCCGTGCCCGGTCCGCCAGCCCGTATTCCGCCAGCACGACCGAGGTCGACCCGAACGTGTCGGTCTCGACGACGTCGCAGCCCACCTCGTAGAAGGAGCGGTGCACCTGCGCCACCAGCGCTGGGCTCGTCTCGACGAGAACCTCGTTGCAGCCCTCGAGTTCGGGGCCGCCGAAGTCGTCGGGGCCGAGCCCGAGCAGTTGCAGGTTCGTTCCCATCGCTCCGTCGAAGATGACGACGCGGTCACGCAGCGCCTGCAGGTAGGTGGACGCAGACGGGTCGAGACGACCGAGCAACTCGGGGGAGGGAGCCATTGCGGCCCCAGCCTACCGGGGCCCCCGGAGGCCCCGGAAAGGCGCAGGTAGCATCCGCCCTGATGGTGGCGCCGAGGATCTACACCAAGAGGGGTGACGACGGGACGACCGGGCTGCTCTACGGCGGCCGGGTCCGCAAGGACTCGTGGCGGATCGAGCTGAACGGCGCGGTCGACGAGGCGCAGGCAGCCATCGGCGTGGCCCGCGCCGAGACGCCGGAGGGCTCCGAGGCCAACGAACGCCTGGCCGCGCTGGCGCGCAACCTCTACGTCTTGATGGCGGAAGTGGCGACCGCCCCGGAGAACCGCCACAAGCTCACGGCGGGGTCGACCTTGGTGACGCCGGACATGGTGGCCGCGTTGGAGGCGGGGATCGACGACCTCCTCGAGCGCTTCGACATGCCGAGCGACTTCACCATCCCCGGCCAGAACCGCGTGGCCGCCGCGCTCGACGTGGCCCGCACGATGGTGCGCCGGGCCGAGCGCCTCGCGGTGGCCGAGCGGCTCGAGGGGTCACTCGTCGTGGCGTACCTGAACCGGCTCTCGGACCTGCTGTGGGCGATGGCGCGTTGGCAGGAGGGCGAGCACCGGCTGTCGAAGGAGACGCCGGGCGCGACCTGAACCTGTCCGCCTCGCCTCAGGCAGGCCGAGCTCGTCGAACGCCCTGTCGGTCACCAACCCCCGCGGTGGATGCGCTGGTCGGGCGCGGGCACGGAGCGATCGAGCGAGGCCGACCGGTGGTCGCGACCGTCGGGGTGACCGAGCGCCACCGCGGCGAACAGCCGCCAACCGTCGGGAAGCCCGAGGGCCGAGGCCAGCTGCTCCTCGCCGCGGAAGTTGCCGAGCACGCAGGCGCCCAGCCCGGCATCGACGGCGCCCAGCAGGACGGCCATGACCCCGAAGGCGGCGTCGCCGTACCAGTAGGGCACCGGCCACTCCGTCTCCGCCGAGCCGAGCCCGGAGCCGGCCTTGTCCGTCTCGGAGTACCGGGCCAGGTACGCGGCGGATGAGGCGTAGGAGAGCAGCACGACCGGTGCCCGCATGAGCCCGCCCGCCCGCTCCGGGTTGCCTGCCCTCCACGCCTCGTCGGTCGTGGCCACCCAGTACGTGGAGGTCTGCTCGGGGCCCGACAGGACGACCCACGCCGTCCCGGCGGCGTTGCCGGCTGTGGGGGAACGCAGGGCGGCCCCGAGGATCCGGTCCACCACGGCGGGCGGGACCGGCTGGTACGAGAAGCTCCGGCACATCCGGCGGGTGAGCAGAGCCTGCTGCAGTTCCACCGCCGCAGTTTCCCAGGGCCACGGCGTCTTGGACGGACCCGGGAATGTTGACCCCGCTGGTAGTGTTTTACGGTTCGTACCAGGTCGGCCGTGGTGAGGCCGGCCGCGTGAGGAGGACCAGCGTGCCCACGCCACGAGACCTTTTGAACGATGCCAAGGCGTCCATCCGCGAGGTGGACGCGGCAGACGCGCAGGCCCTGCTCGAGGACGGCGGCGTCACGTTCCTCGACGTCCGGGAGCCCGACGAGTACGAGCAGGGGGCCATCCCCGGCGCCGTCCACCTGCCCCGGGGGCATCTGGAGTTCCAGGTCGAGGGAAAGCTTCCCGACAAGTCCCGTCCGGTGGTCGTCTACTGCGCCGGCGGGGTGCGGTCGGCCTTCGCCGCCAAGACCTTGGGTGACCTCGGCTACGCCGACGTGCAGTCGCTCGTCGGCGGCTTCAACAAGTGGAAGGACCAGGACCGCCCGTGGGCGGCGCCCCAGACCTTGACCCCTGCTCAGCGCAACCGCTACCAGCGCCACCTGCTCCTGCCCGAGGTGGGCGAGGCCGGCCAACTGAAGCTGCTCGGCTCCAAGGTCCTCCTGCTCGGCGCGGGGGGCCTGGGCTCGCCCGCGGCGCTCTACCTGGCCGCAGCCGGAGTGGGGACGCTCGGGGTCATCGACATGGACGTGGTCGACGAGTCGAATCTCCAGCGGCAGATCCTGCACAACATGGACCGGGTGGGTGACCGCAAGGTCGACTCCGCCAAGAAGACGCTCACGCTGCTGAACCCCGACGTGAACGTCGTCACCTACGACGTGCGGCTCGGGGCGGACAACATCCTCGAGATCATCGACGGCTACGACGCCATCGTCGACGGGACCGACAACTTCCCGACCCGCTACCTGGTGAACGACGCCTCCCTGCTCAAGCGGATCCCCGTGATCCACGGCTCGATCTTCCGCTTCGAGGGGCAGGTGACGGTGTTCGACCCCTACAACGGCCCGTGCTACCGCTGCCTGATCCCCGAGCCGCCTCCGGCCGAGCTCGCCCCCTCTTGCGCGGAGGCGGGTGTGCTCGGGGTGCTGCCCGGCATCGTGGGCTCCATCCAGGCGATCGAGACCATCAAGGTCCTGCTCGGGCTCGGCGACCCCCTCGTCGGGCGGTTGATGGCCTACGACGCGCTCGAGGCGTCGTTCCGCACGTTCAAGGTGCGGCCAGACCCGGCCTGCCCGGCCTGTGGTCCCGACGCGGGCGAGATCGTCATCGCCGAGTACGACGAGCTCTGCATGCCGCACCGCCACTAAGGCGGTTCTGGGACCTACCCGTTCGATCCCGTCAGCGAACGGCACGAGACGCCGTTGGCTATGGCGTGCACACCGATCGGGATCCACGGGAGCAACCCCGTCGACGGTCTGAAGAACACGTTCTTGCAATGGGCGAGGATCACGATCTGGCCGACCGGGCCGCGCTCGGGCAGAGAGTCGCGATGCACGACGACCGACGACACCGGCGCGCCGACGATGCCCCCGACTCGCTGCTGGGCCCGGACGAAGGCAGCGGTCTGCTGCTGGGGCCACCACCCGTTTGGCACGACCGACATGCCGAAGTTGACAGCCACCGAGTAGACGCAGAGCACGGCGATCCCCGTGACGGTCAGCCGGCGGACCGCTGCCCCCCGTGTCCCCACGTACTGCCACACCACCGCAAGGCCTGCCGCCGAGCCGATCACCAGCAGGGGGATGAAGTCGCCGATGAACCGGTTGTCCAGGAAGCCGAAGACCAACAACGCGCCGGCGGGAATGGCGGCGGCCACGAACGGGAGCACCAGGAGCCGCAGCGCACGGGGTGAGGAAGGCCGCAACATCGCGAACAATCCGAGCAGCGTCAGAAGCAGCAGGAGCGGCATGGAGCCGGAGACGCTCGTCATCTGCTCGGAGCCAAACAGGATCGTGTGGTCGGCGCCCTGGGCGGCGTACTGGGGCAGGGTGAAGAAGGGGAAGACCTTCGAGAAGTGCACGCCGAGGCTGCCGAAGTACGTGCTGAGCCCGGTTGGCAGGAAGGCGACGCTGAAGTAGTGGCCATGGTTGATCCACGCCACGTTGTGCGTCCGGTACCACACCTGGTCCTGCAGGGGATAGCCGTTGATCGACCCGAATTTCGCCAAACTGATCGCAAGATACGACAAGAGCGGTATCACACCCGCTGCCATGGTGGGCAGCCACCAGTTCCGTGAGCCGAAGGTTGAGCGTCGCCAGGCGAGCCAGCCACCGGCGGCAATGGTGGCCACGCTCCAGGCGACACCCTCCGTGCCCCGCGTCAGACTCAGCGCAAGGACGGCGAGGAAGAGCGCGGTGACACGGGCCCACGACGGACGGGAGAGCACTGCGATCATGGCGATGGCCGAACAGAGCGAGAGCGCGACGCTCCATGCGATGTCCTCGGAGTACACCCAGGGGTTGGCGGCCAGGTTGACGAGCGCCGACCCACCAAGGATGGCCGCAAACAGAATGGCGTAGGTCGCCGCTTCGGCGATGCCGAGCCCCGACGGGCCGCGCAGGGTGACGCGGCAGTGCCACAGGATCGCCGCGGACGCGACGGCAGTCACGATCCAGGCCAGCAGGATCGAGATCGCCGTCATCTTGCCGTCGAGGGCGTGGGTGACCAGGAGCACGGGAAGACGGAGCAGTGCAGGGAAGAACCCGAAGTACATGTATTGATGCCCGTTGTGGATGAACGCTTCCTCGCCGAGCGACCCGTTGGGCAAGTAGAGATGGCCGGCGAGGAGGGCGCGGCCCTGCAGGTCGTAGAAATTGCTCAGCCGATGATCGGGGACAACCGTTCTGAAGAGACTGGGCCCTCTGTTCCACAGATCCGTCAGCACCCAGAGGTAGGGGACCAGGACCACGGCGGCCCCGATGGAAAGCGATAGGCAGAATCGACGGCGATCGGTTTCTTCCGTCAGCGCCTCGACATCAGCAACCGTGGTCGCGGGCGACGAAGACGAAACATCCTGCGCGTCTTGCGTCGTCACCTCAACCATCTGGCCACCTCACGAGCGGGAGCCGTCAGGACAGGCCCGGGCAAGACGCGTATCCCACTCGCTCGGCACAGTCACTCCCCCAAGGCCAAACTACACCAGCCCCATTTGCCTGGTTCCGCGCCGATCTTATAGACAGACGGCCGTGCGCACGATCCTCTTCGATCTCTTGGAGCGGATCGTCTCCACTTCGCCACCTGAACCGGTGATCGAGTTCGGCGCGTTTCGGGCTCCAACGCAGACCCATCTCCCGTCGGTGCGGTCCGTCTTCGCCGGGTTCGAGTACTCGGGCGCGGACATGATGCCCGGAGTCGGCGTCGACCAGCTGCAGGACCTTCGGCAGATCGGCATCCGTGACGCCTCGATAGGAACGGTGCTGCTGCTGGACACGATGGAGCATGTCGAAGATCCGCGCGCGGCGATCGCAGAGCTCCGGCGATGCATGACGCCAAACGGTATCTTGTTGCTCACCAGCCACTTCTTCTTTCCCAAACACGCCTACCCGCACGACTACTGGCGGTTCACCTCCGACGGCATCCTCTCACTCCTCAAGGATTTTCCTCGCCGCTATGGCGCGGAGGGTGGCCTACGGCTCTTCCCGCACACGGTCGTTGGTCTGGCGGGTGGTGGCGGGCTCGACGATGGGGATTGGGAGCGATACGTCAAGGCGGTCGGCGACTGGGTCAAGTATGGCGCGACGTCGTGGAAGGAACGGATGCTCAATGTGTTCCCGCCACTTCTTGCTCAGTTGAGCTATGAGCGCTATGCCCGGATGGAACGGTCGAAGTAGACGGTCCGCGCCGTGTCGTGTCGAGCAAGGGCCGTATGAGTACTGTACCTCGGGATTCAACGATGGCTTGTGGAACGACCGGCTTGATTTCGGGTAGGAAGGCAAAGGCGAGGGGGACTCGCGATCGCGTGACGGTGATCGTGGCAGCCCTCGTGGGCCCAGTCGCCTATCTCGTCTTCGTCACCCATTTTTGGGTCAATGAGCCCAACGCCGACGACTGGAACACGTTGTGGCTGACCTCTCAGTCGATATCTGGTCACTTGACGCTTGGGATGCTGTGGGCTCAACACTATGAGAACCGGATGTTCGTTCCCAATGTGGTCTACGTGGCGACCGGGAGAGCGAGCCAGGGAAACGAGCAGGTCGTCATCGCTCTGAGCGCGATTGTATTCATCGCAACCTATTTCGCCTTCCTCGGATTGTGCCGCAGGTATCTCGGAGAACTCACCTGGCTGGTGGTCTTAGTCGTCGGCGTGGTGTGGTTCGGTTTCGTGGACTATGGCAATGCCCTGATGGCGTTTCAGCTCGCGTGGTATCTCATCCTTGCCTTGTTCATCGGCATGCTGTGGCTTCTTACGGGTCACTGGAAGTATCGGGTCCCAGTCGCCTTAGCCTTAGCCGTTCTCGCTTCATTCTGTTCCGCTCAAGGGCTCGTGCTGTGGCCTGTAGGCCTACTGTGCGTGCGGTGGACGAAGGGTCGCAGCGCGCCGTGGATCGCAGCCGCACTCGCCACCATTGGGGTTTACTTCATCGGCTACAGCAGCAGCCCCACCAATGCCGGCAACTTGTTCCCTCCGAACATTCTCGGTCCCGAATCTGTTGCACGCATATCCTTGACGTACCCATTCGCTCATCTCGGCACGACCGTTGCCCTCGGTGTCGCTGAGTTGGGCGTGCCTTTCCCTCCGTTCAGACAGTTGGCGGGCGTCGTCATCCTCTTGGCAGCCGCCTACGTACTCGTTCGCTCCATTCAGAGGCGAGAACTGTTCCCCATCGCGCTCATCACGTTCGCCGTTCTGTTCGACGCGGTGATCCTGCTCGGTCGCTTGCACTTCGGCTACAACGGGGTGACGGCCTCGCGTTATTCAATGCCCGGCCTCGTGATGTTGTTGGCGATCATTCTCTACGGCTGGAAGCACGTGAAAGCCAAGCAGGCCGCGCTGATCGGTCTCGCCGCAATCGCTCTCCAGGTCGCCGTCTCATCGGATTACGGAATCAGTCAAGCGGCCCAACTCCGAGGCACGCTTCTCACCGCTCAGCAGCTGGCCGTGGATGCTGCGCCTCCGCCAGCGGAGCGGTACTGCTATGCCCTCGTAAGGTTCTATTACTACTATCTGCCGAATCTGCCGGCCTCGTTCGTATCGACGCTACGCGAACAGAAGCTGAGTGTGTTCACGCACAAACCGGTCGCGAGTCCTCCGATCCCTCAATGCAAGGAACGCGGCGGGGCGTAACCGACGAGCTGTTTGCGGCGCCGGCGGTGTGTAACGCACCGTACGTCAGGCCCCGTCACTCCAATCACCAGTCGTCACGTGGCGCGACCGTGGGGTTGCGTGCGTTGGCCCTTCTCGTCCGGAACGTCGTGATTGCCTTCGGATCAACCTTCTTCAAGCTCAGCGCGCGCTTCTCTACGAGATGCCAGCTGAGAATCGCCAAGGCGAGCGAAAGTGCGAGCGCTGAGGCGGTGTAGACCGGGTACCCCCAATGCTGCACGCCCCACATCCCCAGAAGCTGCAGCACGGGCCAGCCATAGATATACACGCCATAGGAGTAGTCGTTGCGTGCTCCGACCCGTTGGAACAGGGAAGGGAGATGGATGCCCACCCAGACCAGCGGGTACGCGAGTGCTGGCGCCATCACACTGGTCGCGCCGGGAAGGAAGTGCAAGAACCGGGTCTCGCCGTTGCCAAAGAAGGGCAACCACGAACCCGCGACATAGGCGACGATGAAACCCAACGCGAGCCAGCCTGAGTCCGGCACTTTGTCACGGTAGAGGTAGAGAAGACTCCCGGCGAGAAAGGCCGGAGCGAGCGTGAGGACTCCGAATACGACGACCGGCGTGAGCACGAAAGGGCCGAACCGGTGTGCGATGTCTGCCGGTCCCCACAACGCGAGCACCACCTCGACGAGCCACACGCCCCCGGCGAGTCCGGCCACGACGCCACGACGGTGCAGAAGCTTGAGGGAGGCCAAACCGGCCAGAAACAAGTAGCACAACACCTCAGGAAGGAGTGTCCACACGGAGTTGTTCCAGAAATATGGAACCGGCCCTCCGGAGGGTGTGGACCCGATGTTGAACTGATTCCATCCGAGAAGGAAATTGTGATACACGTATGCGAACGGACCATCATGACCGATGAAGTAGTAGCAGGAGAAGACGCTGCAAGAGGCCGTGTGCGTTTGATGAATCCACGCGATCGCTCCAATGATGAAGGCCGTGACGATCAGGCAGATCCAGTACGCGGGCATGATGCGCAGGAACCGCTGCCACAGGTAACGGGGAACGGTGTTCCTCGTGGCCGATGCAGCGATCAGGAACCCGCTCAGGCAGAAGAAGCCGTACAAGGTAGGGACGGCGATTGTGGTGCGGTTCCCGAGGATCCATTCACTCCCGTAGCCGCCGAGCGTGATGGCATGTGAGACGATCACGGTAAGGCAGAACGCGAGCCGGATGAAGTTCAAGCTGTTGTGTCTCGGAGAGAAGGCTTCCCCTAAGGTGAGCCGGCGCGGAGAACCGCTCGTGGTGGCGGGTTCCGGGATGGCGTCGCGTGTCAACCCTGAGTCCTCCGGGCAGTTGACCTGGCCCAATCGACCAGTTCAGAAAGCTTCATCGACGATCCGATGTCCTGTCAATCGGGGGCAGTAGACGATGTCCTTTGTTACAGAAAGGCGGCGTTCCGCTGGCCGCGATCTGCCAGCCGGCACCGATCCGCTATCGACGACGTGACTCGGTGCTGGAGTCAAGCGACCTTCTCGGAGCCGCGACGTCCTCGTGACCGAATCCAAGAGAAGATCAGAAGGATCGCCAATCCCAACGCTGCGCAGAAGGCCAAAATGATTCCGATCGAAAAGGTCTTCGGCCAATATTGCAGCTCTACGACATGTCGACCAGGCGGCACTCGAACCTGCAGCATCGTCTGGGCAAACGAATTGACCTCGACAGGCTTGCCGTCAATGGTGGCGCGCCAACCGGGAACATTGGTGAGTCTCAGGCGGAGGACAGTTCGAGTCGCATTGTTGGTGGCCATTCTCCAGGTGCCCGGAGTCGGATGAGCCACTCCGACCGGGGAGCCGGAAGCGTAGATGCCGGGTAGCGACCCATTGGGCCGCAACGAGACGAGCGTGGCGGCTGCCGCTCCCGGCACGCGATACAGGTCCTGATCAGCCAATTTTCGATCGAAGACCGAGCCCTTGGGTCCGGACACGCCAGATGGTTCGAGCAAATAGCCGATCCCGTAGAGTCGAGCGGCTTGGATGGAGTTGATCGCCGGACTGAATATGTCTACGACCTCGGCGAGCTCGGAGACAGGCGTCTTGTACAACGAGAAGTACGCACGGGGCACCAATGGGTCATAGGCGGCGAACTCCTGAACGTCGTAGAGGAGGTTGGCATTCACCAGGATCCCGAGGTCTTGGGGGTATGTCGGCGAACCGCCGAGGCCGACGATCGAGCCGCCAACGGCATGCTTGAGCGATGTGACCGCCGGAGTGGATGTTGGGTACACGGAGCTCGACGAGAAGATGGGGGCACCCGAAGCGACAAGGAAACCGGTCACAACCAGGAGGAGCAACGACCCGGCGACGCTCCCGGCGCCGACTCCAAAGGGGAGCGGCCGCGACCGAGTGGCCGCCTTCGCCAGCAGCCACACCACTATCAGCCCGGTAATCACCTCGATCGTGGGCCAAATGAAGCTGTGTGAGCGGATGCTCGACTCCGATGGAGTGAGCCCTCCTCGGTCGACGAGCCAGATGACCCCGAGCAAAACCGCCGTCGCAACGAATCCGATGCCGAGCACACGCCGAACGCGTCGGTCGCCGTGGCACTTGACCAAGACGTCCATCCCGATACCTGAAAGAATTGCGATTGCAAGAACCACTGGGGTGATGGCGAAAATCCAGTAGATGCGTGCGACCGAGCTGTCCAAGAGGGACACGAGGGGAGGCGTGAACACGAGCACTCCCGTTGCCAACGCCAGCACCGCGAAGGAGCGCACCTCGGGTCGTTTCCACCGCAGGACCAGCGCCGTCGCCGCCAGCACGAGAACGATTACTCCGACATACGCAGTAGTCGCCGTATAGGCGGAGAGCCCGAACCATTGGCTGTGCAATAGGGGCAGCCCGTCAAAGCCCTGGAAGACGAGGTGGACCAACTCTTTGGGGGGCAGACCCTTCGGGAACAGGTCTGGTCCCACGGCGCTGCGGTTCGACCCCCGCGCAAGTTGGAGTCCCGGAAGGATGAGCGGCGCCGCAAGGCCCGCGCCTGCGACCCCCGAAATCCCCAAATCGATGGCAGGCCGTATCACGGGGCCTGACCCTCCGAGTGCGGGCGCCCTGAAAAGGAGCATCACCAGGGCGAAGCCGGCCGCCGACAGTGCGAGCAACGTCGCGTCCTCGGGATTGCCCGCATAGATCGTGAACGCAACGACGATGGCAAGAAACACGATCGCCTTCGTCCGCTTCTCGCCGCTCTCTCCGCGCAGAACCAGGAGCACGGCGGCAAGAAGCCAGCCTCCCCAGGAATACACGGAGGCGTACGGCCATCCGAGGTTCCCCATGAAGGCGCCGCTCAGCTCGAAGGCGATCGCCGCCGTCATGCAGCCGAGCACCCCGAGTCGAAGCACCTTCCCGAGCACGTAGACACCCGCGCCCGCGATCACGACGGTGACGACTACTTGGGCCGTGTAGGCGAGTCGGACCGGGAACAGATATCCGATCAGGGCGGGAAGGCTCATGGGAGCGGACTCCCAGTTGAACGCGAGGGGCATGCCGAGTGCGCTGTAGGGATTCCACAGCGGAAGGTGGCCTTGATGGACCTGGGTCCACACCAGATTCGTCCATGGGACGAAGAGGCTGATCTGGTCGAAGAGCGTTGAGTTGTGGACCTTTACATTCGGGACCTTGTTGAGCCCAGTGCTCTGGAGGATGTCATAGGGTCCCAGGAAAGTCCCGTGGGCAAGGGCGGGCACGAGCGCCAGCACGCCTGCGACGACGACGCAAGCCAACCCTACGATGTCGAACTTTCCCCAGTGCCCGCGGGACGGCGCGGCGTCATCCTCCGGCGAAACGGCGGCGTCCTGCTCCGGCGAAACGGATTCGTCCTGTTCCGACGAAACGGCTTGGAGATCAGCCTCGCTCGTACGGGACATTCGATAACTCAAAATGAGAGGTGCGGTTCAAGAATCCCGAGCGAGCCGCTCGAGGCTCATCGACGGGTGACGCTGGTCCCGACCGTCGACGAGCGGGAAGGGGTGCCGCGGGTCGACCTTCGGACCCAGCAGGTAATGACCTCTCCATTTTCCCCCGTTGTTGGTGGTGCTCACCTCAAAACTCACCCCCTGGACACGGTCGTTGGCTGCGGCCAGCTTCCTTGGTGCCTGTCCGGCGAAGTGGCGAGCTGAAGCAGCGGATGATAACCAACATGTCGCCTGCCAACAGCGTCACCCATCCTGATGGCCTTGGAGCACGACCTTGTCGGCCAGCTCGGCCTGGTGGTCCCCTTCCTCTTGGGTGGTCTCGGTAAGGCGCCCGACACGTGGCTGGCCGCACGCAGCGGGCGGGAACCGCCACCTCGCTTCCCGCAAGGCCCGGGACAACCTCGACAAATGCCCATGTGGGGGAGCAAGATCCTCCAAAAGCTGCAACGTTCTGCACCCGTCGACCAGGAGATCTGGGGGAAGAAACCAATGATGTTCGACGTTCACATGCACGTCGCCCGGGCCGACGCGCCGCGCAGCTCGATATGACCGACGCTGCGCCGCCCCAGGCGAGCGACCACATCGTGCTGGCCGGCTCCGAAGTCGCCATCCCGCCCCTGGGCGTCGGCACGTGGGCCTGGGGCGACAAGGGCGTCTGGGGCATGGGCGGCTACGACACCTCGCTCACGGAGTCGACCATCCGCGAGGCATGGGAAGCCAGCATCGAGGCTGGGATCGTCCTCTTCGACACGGCGGAGGTGTACGGACGGGGCGAGAGTGAGCGCATCATCGGCCGCTTGATCGCCGCGGCGCCCGATGTGCGCGGCCAGGTGGTGATCGCCACCAAGTTCATGCCCAGCCCCTGGAAGGTCAATGTGCATGCCGCGCTCCTCTCGGCGGCACGGCGGTCTCGCGAGCGACTGGGCATCGAGACGATCGACCTCTACCAGATCCACGGACCCATCTCTCTGCGGTCGCACGACGCTCTGGCCGAGGCGCTCGCGGCCGCCCAGGCCGAGGGGTTGGTGCGGGCGGTCGGCGTGTCGAACTACTCGGCCAAGGAGACCCGCGCCATGGACACGGCCCTGCGCAAGCGTGGCCTCCGGTTGGCGAGCAACCAGGTGGAGTTCTCCCTGCTGCGAACGATGCCGCTCCGTGTCGGACTCATCGACTTGTGCCGCGAGCTCGGGGTCGTGCCGCTCGCCTATTCGCCCATCGGGCAGGGGCGCCTCACCGGCAAGTACTCGGCGTCGAACCCGCCTCCGAGCAGCCGAACCTTCTCGGCGCACCCGATGGAGCAGGTCGACCAGATCGTGGGCGAGCTGCGCCGCATCGGGGAGGCTCACGGTGACCGCACCCCAAGCCAGGTCGCGCTGGCGTGGCTCATCGCCCGCGGGGCGGTGCCGATCCCCGGCGCCAAGAACAGGTCGCAGGCAGAACAGAACGCCGGCGCCCTGGGCTGGCGGATGACCGACGAGGAGCTGGCCGCCCTCGACGGGGCGGCCCTGTACGGCAAGCGGGGCGTCTCCCAGCGCGTTTGGCAGCACGGCTGACCCTGGCAGTACCGTCTGGGGAGTGATCGCCGCGCTGTACGACGCAGGGCTTCCGCCCCTGCGGGGGTCGCAGCTCTTCACGACGCAGTTCCCCTTCGTCCCGGTGGCGATTATCGTCGCCGCGCTGGCCCTCTACCTCTGGGGGGTGCGGTGCAACAACGCGCTGCACCCGCGGCACCCGTGGTCGGCCGGCAAAACGGTGGCTTGGATCGGCGCGCTCGTCACCACCGGCGTGGCCATCTTCAGCTTCGTCGGCGTCTACGACGGGGAGCTCTTCTGGGACCACATGGTCCAGCACCTGCTGCTCATCATGGTGGCCGCTCCGCTCTTCGCCATCGCCTCGCCCCTGGAGCTGGCCTGGAAGTCGACCAGCGGCACGGCGCACGTCGTCGTCACGGAGGCGCTGCGCTCCAAGCCGGCCAAGTTCTTCGGCCATCCGCTCGTCGCCTTCGTCCTCTACGCGATCGTGATCCCGGTCAGCCACCTGACGGTCTGGTACAACTACACCCTCACCCAGGAGAGCGCGCACAACGCCGAGCACCTCGCCTTCCTACTGGTCGGGTATCTGTTCTGGCGCCAGATCTTCGGCAACGACCCGAACCGTTACCGGCTCCACCCGGCGCTGCAATTCTTCTACCTCTTCTTGGCCATTCCGATCGACACCTTCACCGGAGTCTCTCTTACCGGCGTGACGCACGAGATCTTCCCCGCCTACCTGGCGACGCACCGCTCGTGGGGTCCCTCGTACGTCGTCGACCTCCACATCGGCGGCACCATCATGTGGGTGGTGGGCGACACGCTGATGCTTTGGCCGATGATCCCCGTGGCACTCCGCTGGATGCACCTGGAGGAGCGCAAGGCCGAGCGGATCGACCGGGAGCTCGACGCGCAGGCTGCGCTCGAGGGAGTAGGCGGCCCTCAGCCGCCGAAGTCCATCAATTCGACGCGGACGCCGTCGGGATCGGTGCAGTAGAGGAATTCGAGGGCGGTTCCCCCGAGATCGATCCTGGTGCGGCTCGACCCCACCACCGCGCCGCCGAGCTGGACGATCCGTTGCGCCGTCTCCTCGACGTCGCGCACCCGGAAGGAGAGGTGGGTCAGCCCGAGCCGGTTCAGCGCACGGCGGTCCCGCTCGCCGAAGGGGGCGGGCTCGCGAAAGGCCAGGAGCTCGATGGCAGTCGTCCCCCGGCGGATGAACTGGGAGGTCACGGCGACCCGGTCCAGGTCCATCAGGCCGGCGAACTCGGACCCGATCTCGTGCGATTCGGCCTTCTCGAACCCCAGCGCGCCGCAGTAGAACGCGAGGGAGCGTTCGAGGTCGCTCACGCAGATCCCGAAGTGCGAGAAGGTGGGTGAGACGTCCTCCATGGGCCGTAGTCTGCCCGTTTCCGTGCCCGCCTCGGCCCGTATGGCCCAGCCACCTGGATCTTTCGTAACCTTATGGGTGTGACACCGCAAAGCCAGGAGCCTCAGGACGCTCCCGAGCACCGCACCGATTCGGGCATCGAGATCCATTCCGTCTACGGCGCCGCGGACCTCGACGGCTGGGATCCGAGCGTGCAACTGGGCGACCCCGGCGCCTTCCCCTACACGCGCGGCATCCACCGGGACATGTACCGCTCGAAGTTGTGGACGATGCGCCAGTACGCGGGCTTCGGGTCCGCAGAAGCAACCAACCAGCGTTTCAAGTTCCTTCTCGACGCGGGACAGACCGGCCTCTCGTGTGCCTTCGACCTGCCCACGCAGATGGGCTACGACTCCGACCACCCACGCGCCGAAGGCGAGGTAGGCAAGGTCGGTGTGGCCATCGACTCGCTGGCGGACATGCGCCTGCTCATGGCAGACCTGCCGATGGACAAGGTCACGACGTCGATGACGATCAACGCGACCGGGGCCATCCTCTTGCTGCTCTACCAACTGGTCGCCGAGGAGCAGGGCGCCCCGCGAGACAAGATCCGCGGCACCATCCAGAACGACATCTTGAAGGAGTACATCGCCCGCGGCACGTACATCTACCCGCCCCGACCGTCGATGCGCCTCATCGTCGACACGTTCGCCTATTGCGCGGAGGAGCTGCCGAACTGGAACACCATTTCCATCTCGGGCTACCACATCCGCGAGGCGGGCTCGACCGCCGTGCAGGAGATCGCCTTCACCCTGGCCAACGGCATTGCCTACGTCGAGGCAGCCATCGCGGCCGGGATGGACGTCGACGCCTTCGCGCCGCGGCTGTCGTTCTTCTGGAACGCGCACAACAACCTCTTCGAGGAGATCGCAAAGTACCGCGCGGCGCGCCGGATGTGGGCGCGCATCATGACCGAGCGCTTTGGAGCGAAGGATGATCGCTCCAAAATGTTGCGTTTTCACACCCAGACCGGTGGGTCCACGCTCACGGCCCAGCAGCCAGAGAACAACATCGTGCGGGTCACCGTGCAGACGCTGGCGGCTGCCCTGGGCGGGACACAGAGCCTGCACACGAACGGCTTCGACGAGGCGCTGGGGCTGCCGACGACGCGCGCGGCCAAGATCGCGCTGCGGACGCAGCAGGTCGTCGGCTTCGAGTCTGGGGTGGCCGACACGGTGGACCCCTTGGCCGGCTCGTACTACGTCGAGTCGTTGACCGACCAGGTCGAGGCCGGCGCAACGGCCTACCTGGAGCGCATCGACCAACTGGGTGGCGCGGTCGCGGCCATCGAGGCGCGTTTCATGCAGGAAGAGATCGAGGCTGCCGCGTACAGCTTCGCCAAGGCGGTCGACGACGGCGAGAAGGTCGTCGTCGGTGTCAATCGCTTCACCGACTCGGCGGAGGAGCCGGCCGAGGTGTTCCCGATCGACATCAAGCTCCAGCAGCTGCAGATCGAGCGCACGCGCTCGGTGCGCGCGGCACGCGACCAGGCAGCCGTGGACCGGGCGCTCGCCGACGTCGCCGAGACGGCGAGGGGTGAGGGCAACCTGTTGGTGCCCATGAAGGCGGCCCTCAAGCAGATGGCGACCCTGGGTGAGGTGTCCGACGTCCTGCGCCTCGAGTTCGGCGTCTATCAACCCGGGCGCTGACTGACTCCGTGACCGGGTCGGGTTCGTTCTGGCCCCTCTTCGACCTGGTCGTCCGGACGCCGCGGCTCGAGCTGCGCCTGCCCCGAGAAGACGAGTTCGCGGACCTGATCGACCTGGCCGGCCGGGGGATCCACGATCCCGAGACCATGCCCTTCTTCGTCCCGTGGACCGACGTCGAACCCGAACAACGCGGGCGGGAGACGGCGCAATGGCTGTGGGGACACCGGGCCAATTGGTCGCCCGACAACTGGACCCTGACCGCCGCCGTGTTCGTCGCGGGGCGGCCGGTCGGCATGCAGGACTTGGAGGCGCAGCAATTCCGGGCCGTGCGCTCGGTCGAGACGGGGTCCTGGCTCGGCGTGGCCCATCAGGGTCACGGACTAGGGCGCGAGATGCGACAGGCGATCCTGCACCTCGCCTTCGCCGGCCTCGGGGCAGAGGAGGCGCTGAGCGGCGCCTTCGAGGACAACGCCGCGTCGTTGGCGACGTCACGCTCGGTGGGCTACGAGGAGAACGGTGAGGCCAGGGGTCGCCGGCGCGACGGGTCCGGCCGGACCATCCGCCTCCGCCTCGGGCGAGAGCAATGGGAGCGCAGGCGCCGCGACGACATCGAGATCGTGGGACTCGACCGGTGCCGCGACATGTTCATCGGCTCACCGCCGCCCGGGACGTCCAGGCCGGTTGCCGTGCCCGCTCACGGTCCGCCCTGAGCCGCTCGCTGTCTCCCAACGACGCGGCACCTCCGCTCAAACGACGGCTTCGAAGTGCTCCACCACAGGGAACGGGTCGTAGAAATGGTGGAGCGCGGCGCGCCACTCTTCGTAGGCGGGTGAGCCCCGGAAGCCCTCGGTGTGGTCCTCGAGGCGCTCCCACTCGACCAGCAAGAGAAAACGACTCGGTCGTTCCACACAGCGCTCGATCCGGAGCGACACGAAGCCGGGACTCGCCGCGATCAGGGACTTGGCGTGTTCCATGGCGCCCACGAACTCGAGCTCCCGGCCCGGGACGACGTCGAGCAACGCGTGCTCGGTGATCATCAGCGGGCGAGCAGCCGGCTGCGCAGCTCCGCGTGGGTGGCGGCGTCGATAGCCGTCCAGGCCAGCGCCACGGCGCCGTCGCGCACCGCGGCATCGGCCGATGCCGTCACGCAGGCGGCGGCGAATTCCGGCTGGTGGTTGACGGCGCCGTTCGACTCGATCCTCATGAGCGGATGGATGGTCGGCACCGCCAGCGACACGTTGGCCATGTCGGTGGAGAGGGTGGGCGGGGCCACGCCGTCGTCGTCGGCTACGAAGCGCCGCCCCAGGGCCTCGGCGTTGGCCCGATACGCCGCAAGCAGCGCCGGGTCCGGGTCCATGTGCGAGTACACGGGCGAGAGCTCCTCGTAGTCGAGACGGCAACCGGTGGCCAGCGCGCCGGCTTCGAAGCACGCCTCGACCCGGGGGCGGAGCGCGGCGAGGCCCGCGGCGGTCCGCGACCGCACCATGTAACGGGCGCTGATCGCGCCGGGGATGACGTTGGCCGCGCCGGGGCTCTCGCGCACCACGCCGTGCACCTGATCGCCCGGTGGGAGTTGCTGCCGCAACAGGCCGATCGCCACCTGCGCGACGGTCAGGGCGTCCTGCGCGTTGACGCCCTCCCAGGGAGAGGCGGACGCGTGCGCCTCTCGTCCCGTGTAGCGCACATCGAAGTGGGCCACGGCCAGGCAGGTCGCGGTGAGCCGCTCGGTCGACCAGGGATGCACCATCATGGCGGCGTGCACGCCGCCGAACGCGCCGCGCTCGAGCATGAGAATCTTGCCCCCGCCGCCCTCTTCGGCCGGCGTGCCGAGCACCCGCACGGACAGGCCGACCTGGTCCGCCACGGCGGCGAGCGCGAGGCCCGCGCCGACGGCGGTGGCGGCGATGATGTTGTGCCCACAGGCGTGTCCGATTCCAGGCAGCGCGTCGTACTCGGCGCACACCGCCACCACGAGCTCGCCGGTGCCCGCCCGCGACTCGAGAGCCGTCGGGAGCTCGTAGACGCCTTCGTCCACCTCGAGCCCAGCGGCACGCAGAGCCTCGGCCACGGCGCGTGAGGACACCGCTTCCCCGAAGCAGAGCTCGGGGTTCGCATGGACGAAGTGGCTCAGCGAGACCAGTTCGTCGAGGTGCTGCTCCACGACCAGGGCGGCCGCATCCTTCGCGGCGGTGGCGGACGCCGGCTCCGCGCCCACCTACTCGATGACCGCCACGACGTCGCCGGCGCCGACCGAGTCGCCGGCGCTCACGCGCACCTCTTTGACGACGCCGTCCTTCTCCGCGTTCACGGCGTTCTCCATCTTCATGGCCTCCAGGAGGCAGATCGCGTGCCCCACCTCGACCACGTCACCGACCGCGACGAGGACCTTGACGATCGTCCCCTGCATGGGCACGGTCACCTGACCCGATCCCGTGCCGGCGGTCGACGAAGTGGCGGCCCGCTTGGGCCGGGCGGCCGCACGTCCGGGAGCGGCCACCGTCCCCAGGTCGGGCACCCACAACCGCACGGAGAACCGCCGGCCGTCGACCTCGGCGGTGACGTCGCGCTCGACGGTGGGCACCTCGTCGGCACCCGCGAGGGCGGGCGGGGCGGCCGGGGCGACGACGAGGCCCGAGAGGTCAAGGACCTCCTCCACCCATTTCGTCGAGTGGGTGGCCGCGGCGAAGTCGGGGTGGGTGAGGATGGCCTCGTGAGCAGGCAGGGTGGTGGCCACGCCGGTGATGCGCGTCTCGGAGATGGCCCGCAGCATGCGCCGTCGCGCCGCCTCGCGGTCGGGCGCCCACACGATCAGCTTCGCGATGAGGTTGTCGTAGTGCTGCGAGACCGTGTCACCAGTCTCGTAGCCCGAGTCCAGCCGCACGCCCGGGCCTGCGGGCTGGTGGAACGACGTCAGCGTGCCAGGCGACGGTGAGAAGCGGCCGCCGCTGGGGTCCTCGGCGTTGATCCTGACCTCGATCGAGTGGCCCGTCCGGCGGATCTGGTCCTGGGTGAAGTCGAGCGGCTCGCCCGCGGCCACGCGGATCTGCCAGGCCACGAGGTCGAGGCCGGTCACGAGCTCGGTGACGGGGTGCTCGACCTGGAGACGGGTGTTCATCTCGAGGAAGTAGAACTCGCCATCCTGGTAGAGGAACTCGACGGTGCCGGCGTTGTAGTAGCCGCAGGCCTCGGACACCTTCACCGCGGCCCGGCCCATCGCCTGGCGAACTTCGTCGGGGAAGTCCGGCGCCGGGCTCTCCTCCACCAGCTTCTGATGGCGCCGCTGGGCCGAGCAGTCGCGCTCGCCCAGCCACAGCGTGTGCCCGTGCTGGTCGCCCAGCACCTGCATCTCGACGTGGCGGGGCCAGGCCAGATAACGCTCGAGGTAGATCTCGGGTCGACCGAAGTAGGCCTGGGCCTCGCGGGCGGCCGACTCCATCGCCTCGGCGGCTTCCGCGGCCGAGGCAACGACCTTCATGCCGCGCCCGCCGCCGCCGTAGGCGGCCTTGATGGCGACCGGCCATCCGTGTTCGTCCCCGAAGGCCACGACCTCGTCGGGTGAGGTCAGCCGCTCCGAACGCCCTGGTACACCTGCGACGCCCGCCTTCTCGGCGGCCAGCCGGGAGCTGATCTTGTCGCCCATGACCTCGATGGCCTCGGGCGGCGGCCCGATGAAGGTGACGTCGCGCTCGGTGATGGCGCGGGCGAAGTCGGTGTTCTCGGAGAAGAACCCGTAGCCGGGATGCACGCCGTCGGCTCCGCTCTGCTCGATGGCGGCCAGGATGGCCTCGGTGTTGAGGTAGCTCTCGGCGGCCGTCTCGCCCCCGAGGGCGTAGGCCTCGTCGGCCATGCGCACGTGCATGGCCTCGCGGTCGAGGTTGGAGTAGACGGCCACCGTGCCGATGCCGAGTTCGCGGCACGTCCGGATCACCCGGACAGCGATTTCGCCGCGGTTGGCGATCAGGATCTTTTGGAGCACGCTGGACCTTTCCTGGCGGGACGTGGGCTTTCACAATTGCACGCGCCGTAAGGTCCATGCCATGTCGGCTCAAGAGTGGGAAATTCGCTGGTTCGAGGAGATCGACTCGACCAATACCTACCTCCGGGAGCAGGCCCGCCTCGGTGCTCCCGCCGGCCTAGTGGCGGTGGCCGACTACCAGACGGCAGGCCGGGGCCGCCTCGATCGCCGCTGGGAGTCGCCTCCGGGGACGAACCTCCTGGCCTCCGTCCTGCTTCGCCCGGCGCTCGGCCCAACCGAACTGCATCTGTGCACGACGGCCGTCGGCCTGTCGGCGATCGACGCCTGCCGGGAGGTAGCCGGGGTCGAGGCCGTGCTCAAGTGGCCCAACGACCTGTTCGTCGGCGGCGCCAAGGTGGCCGGCATCCTCGCCGAGGCCGAGTTCGGGGGCGGGGGGGTGGCGGCGGTCGTCGTGGGCATCGGGATCAACGTGGGCTGGCCAGGCCCCCCCGAAGCCGGCGGCACGTCCCTGGACGCCGCGGGACATGGGCCCGTCGACCGCGGTCCGTTGCTGGACCGCCTACTCGGGGCGCTCGCTGAGCGCCTCGTGGCGCTCGAGGACGCATCGGGACGCCGCGCCCTGGTCGACGAGGGCCGCCGACGGTGCGCCACCCTCGGGCAGGCGGTCCGGGTCACGCTCGAAGGCGAGGAGTTCACTGGGCGGGCCGTGGCCATAGACGACTCGGGGCGCCTCGTCGTCGAGACAGCCTCGGGAGCACGCCGCGTGACGGCGGGCGACGTGGTGCACGTGCAAGCGGGCTGACCAGGACCAAAAGGGGGTGTGGGGCGTCGGCTACCATGTCGTCACTATGCGCCTTCTCGTGACGGGAGGTGCCGGTTTCATCGGGTCCAATTTCGCCCGTTATTGGGTCGAGGAGCATCCCGAGGACCATGTCGTCGTCTACGACGTGCTCACCTACGCCGGCAACCGACCCAACCTGTCTGACATCGAAGACCGGATCGTTTTCATCCAAGGGGACATCTGCGATCCGACCGCCGCGGAGAAGGCGTTGCGCGACGAGGGCATCGACACCGTCGTCCACTTTGCCGCCGAGTCGCACAACTCGCTGGCCGTGCTCAATCCGGGGCTGTTCTTCCGCACCAACGTCCTCGGGACCCAGACCATGCTCGAAGCGGCCCGCCAGGCGAGTGTGGCCCGTTTCCACCACGTCTCCACCTGTGAGGTCTACGGTGATCTGCCGCTTGACACGGACGAAGCGTTCAGAGAGGACTCGCCGTATCGTCCGCGGACCCCGTACAACGCATCGAAGGCCGGGGCCGACCACGCGGTCCGGGCCTACTCCGAGACCTACGGCCTGCCCATCACGATCACCAACTGCGCCAACAACTACGGGCCCTACCAGTTCCCCGAAAAGCTCATCCCGCACTTCTGCGCGCTTGCCCTCGACGACAAGCCCCTCACTCTCTACGCCAGCACCGAGAACCGCCGTGAGTGGCTGCACGTCGTCGACCACTGCACCGCCATCGACGCCGTTCTGTCGAACGGGGTGATCGGGGAGACCTATCACGTGGGCAGCGGCGTAGAGGCCTCCATCATGGAGGTCGCCGACCGGATCCTCGCTGCACTGGGCAAGCCGGAGTCACTCAAGACGATCGTGCCCGATCGCCCGGGCCACGACCGCCGCTATGTGCTCGACGCGTCCAAGCTCCAGAGCGAACTCGGGTGGAAGCCCTCCGTGGAGTGGGAGCAGGGCCTAGCCGACACGGTGGCCTGGTACGCCCGCCACCGGGACTGGTGGGAGCCTTTGGTGGCCCGGGCCCCGGTCGTGGAGGCGGCCTGGGGGTCCGGAGCCGGCTGAGCATGCGGATCCTGATCACCGGCGCCGACGGCCAGCTGGGCCGAGACCTGCTCGACGCCCTGGCCGGCCGGGTGCCGGCCGGCGGGCGGCGCTGTGCATTGACGGGTCCCGAGGGCCCGCGGCCCGGCCTCGAGCACGAGGTCCTGGCGACCGATATCGGCAACATGCCCATCGACGACCGCGACGCTGTCGTGTGCACGTTTCTGGATTTCCGCCCCGAGCTCGTGCTCCACGGCGGTGCCTACACCGCGGTCGACCGGTGCGAGAGCGAGGTCGACACGGCGTACGCCGTCAATGCGATCGGCACCCGCAACGTCGCCGAGGCGGCGGCGCTGGTCGGCGCGCACGTCGTGTCCGTGTCCACCGACTACGTCTTCGACGGAACGGGCGACCGGCCGTATCGAGAATGGGACACTCCCAATCCCACCTCGGTGTACGGCGCCTCGAAGCTAGCGGGAGAGCGCGAGTGCCGTCCGGGCTCCACGATCGTGCGCACCAGCTGGTTGTGCGGCGCGCACGGCAACAACATCGTGAAGACCGCATTGCGCCTGGCGGGCGGCGAAGGGGAGCTGCGCTTCGTCGACGACCAACACGGCTCACCCACCTTCACTGCAGACTTGGCGCCGGCGATCGTGACCTTGGGGCTCGATCGGCGACCCGGCATCTACCACGTGACCAACGGCGGGGCGACGACCTGGTGGGGCTTCGTGCGCGCGGTGCTGGCCGCAGCCGGCGCCGACCCGGAGCGGGTCAAGCCGATCGCCAGCACAGAGCGCTCCGATCCGGCGCCGCGTCCGACCTACTCCGTGCTCGACAACATGGCCCTGCGGCTGAGCGGGCTCCCGGCGCTCCCGGACTGGCAAGACGGTGTCGCCCGGCTCGTGCCCGCCCTTCTGGCCCAACAGGAGCAGACCAGGGCGTGAGCCCCAGCGGCCGCGACGCGCGCCGTACGGCGCACACCGCCGCCGTGATTGGCGCCGGCCACGTGGGCCTTCCGACGGCGGCCACCTTGGCGCACTTCGGGCATCGCGTCGTCCTGGCTGAGCGCGAGGCCGGGCGACTGGCCGCATTGCGTTCGGGGCGCATGCCCATCGTCGAGGTCGGTCTCGACGACCTGGTGGCCGAGGGTGTCGCCGCGGGCCGCCTCTCGTTCACCGAGTCGGCGGTCGAGGCGGTGAGGGGAGCACAGTTCGTCTTCCTCTGCGTTCCGACGCCTCTGGGAGCCGACGGGTCGGCGGATCGGTCGTTCATCGAGGCGGCGGCCAAGGAGATCGCCAACCACCTGGAGCCCGGTGCCATCGTCGTCAACAAGTCGACCGTGCCGGTCGGCTCGGCCACCATGGTCGAACAGGTCATCGGACGTCCCGACGTGGGCGTCGTCTCGAATCCAGAGTTCCTCCGCGAAGGCACGGCGGTCTTCGACAGCCTCAACCCCGACCGGATCGTCGTGGGTGCGGACGACCCGCAGGCGGCGGCCAAGGTCGGAGACCTCTTCGCGTCGACCGGCGCACCGCTCATCGTCTCGGACGCCACGACGTCGGAGACGATCAAGTATGCCTCCAACGCGTTCCTCGCCACCAAGCTCAGCTTCGTCAACGCCCTGGCCGGCCTGTGCGAGGAGGTGGGAGCGGACTCTCGGGACGTCCTCCTGGGCCTCGGCTACGACAAGCGCATCGGCTTCGAATTCCTGCGCCCGGGCCCGGGCTGGGGGGGCTCCTGCCTGCCCAAGGACACGCGCGCGCTGCTGCACACCGCCCAGGAGGCCGGCTACGAGTTCTCGCTCTTGGCCGGCACCATCGCGTCGAACGACGAACAGTTGTCGCGAGTCGTCGCCAAGGTCGTCTCGGCGAGCGGTGGCTCCGTCGACGGGGGGACGCTCGCCGTCTGGGGCCTCACCTTCAAGGCGAACACCGACGACCGGCGTGACTCTCCCAGCCTGCAGATCGCGCACCGGTTGGTGGGGCTCGGGGCTGTCGTGCATGCCTTCGATCCCACGGTCGACGCCGAGGCCGAGCCCGCCGACGACCTGCGCGGGCTGCACCTGCGAGCGGATCCGTACGCGGCGGCCACCGGCGCCCGCGTCCTGGTCGTGCTCACGGAGTGGGACGACTTCCGGTGGCTCGACTTCTCCCGTGTCCAGGCGGTGATGGAGGAGCCCAACATCGTCGACGCCCGCAACTTGCTCGATCCCGCCGCCGTGCGCCGCATGGGCTTCACCTACTCGGGGATCGGCCGCCTGTGAGCAGAGTGGTCGTCGCGGGGGGCGCCGGGTTCCTCGGGTCCCACCTGTGCGACCGCTTGGTCGAACGGGGCGACCATGTCGTCTGTCTCGACGACCTGTCGACGGGTTCGAAGGGGAATGTTGCACATCTGCTGGGCCATGATCGCTTCACGATGATCGTCACGAACGTGAGCGAGAAGGTCGAGCTCGGTGTCGAGGACCGAGTCGACGCCGTGTGCAACCTCGCGTCTCCGGCCTCGCCCCCGGCCTATCTCGCCCGGCCCCTCGACACACTGTCCGTCGGGAGCGAGGGCACCCGCCGCCTCCTCGAATTGGCACGGGCGCATGGCGCCAGGTTCCTCATGGCGAGCACGAGCGAGGTCTACGGGGATCCCGAAGTGCACCCACAGGTCGAGACGTACCGGGGCAACGTCGATCCGACCGGCCCGCGGAGCGTCTACGACGAGGCCAAGCGGTTCGCCGAAAGCCTCACCATGACGATGCACCGCACGCATAGGGTCGACGTCGCCATCGCCAGGATCTTCAACACGTACGGGCCCCGACTTTCACCGGGCGACGGCCGTGTCGTGTCCAACTTCATCGTGCAGGCGCTCCGTGGCGAGCCCCTCACGGTCTACGGCGACGGCAGCCAGACCAGGAGCCTGTGCTTCGTCGACGACGAGATCGCCGGCCTCCTCGCCCTGCTCGACTCCTCGCTGACGGGTCCAGTCAATATCGGCAACCCCGACGAGCGCTCCATGCTGGACCTGGCCAACTTCGTCCTGGAGGTCACCGGTTCGTCCTCGGCCATCTCCTACGAGCCGCTTCCGACGGACGACCCGACGCGCCGCTGTCCCGACATCACGCTGGCCCGGACCGCACTGGGTTGGGAGCCAACGACCAGCCTGCGCGACGGCATCGAGCGCACAATCGAATACTTCGCGGGAAAGGTGTAGCGGGAGAGACGATGACCGAGGTGGACTTGACCGAGGTACCCCCGCGTCGGACCTACCGCTCCTTGACGGTGATCACGCCTGTCTTCAACGAGCGCGCCACCGTGGCCGAGGTGATCCGGCGCATGCGGGCGGTGGAACTGCCCCTCACCCTCCAGATCGTGGTCGTCGACGACGGCTCGAGCGACGGCTCGGACAAGGTGCTCGGGGCGATCGAGGACTCGACCGTCCGTGTCCTCCGCCACAAGGAGAACCAAGGCAAGGGTGCCGCCATCCGCACCGGCCTCGCCGAGGCGCATGGAGACCTGGTGCTCATTCAGGACGCCGACCTCGAGTACGATCCGAACGACTGGCCGAAGCTGCTCGATCCAATTCTGCGTGGAAAGGCGCGCGTCGTCTACGGCAGCCGTTTCACCGGCGAACGCAAGAACATGCTCCCATCACACTGGGTTGGGAACCGCCTGCTCTCGCTCGTCACCAACGTGCTCTACAGCTCGACGCTCTCGGACATGGAGACCTGCTACAAGTTGTTCGATGCCCAAGTGCTCGAGGGCCTCCGCATCGTGTCGAATCGGTTCGATTTCGAGCCCGAGATCACGGCCAAAGTCCTCCGGCGCGGCCACCGCATCTACGAGGTGCCGATCTCGTACGCCGGCCGTGAGCCGAGCGAGGGCAAGAAGATCACCTGGCGCGACGGCTTCGGCGCCTTCAAGGCCCTGATCAAATTCCGCTTCACCCGAGAGTTCTGACCCTCAGGTGACGGGTGGGATCGCCGCGGTCGTGGTCGACCACGACGCCGGACCACTGCTCGGAGGCTGCGTGCGCTCCATCCTGAGCGACGGGGCGTCGTCGGTGGTGGTCGTCGAGAACGGGGCCGCTGGGAGCGCCGCCGCCGCCCTCGAGGAGCTGGTGCGCGAGCGCCCCCCGGCGCCTGTGCGCATCGTGCGCCCGGGCCGCAATGTGGGCTTCGGGGCGGGAGCCAACCGGGGCCTGGCCGCGTTGGCCGGCGAGGCGCCGCCCGCGGAATGGGTCCTCGTCTCGAATGCCGACCTCGTGGTGCACCCGGGTGCATTGGCCGCCCTGCGCGCCGTGCTCGAGTCGCATCCCGCCTGGGCGGTCGCCGGTCCACGCATCTTCAACGACACGGGCGAGGTGTACCCGTCGGTGCGCAGCTTCCCTTCCTTCGCCGATGCCGCCGGACACGCCCTCTTGGCACAATTTCGTCCCGACAATCCCTTCACGCGGCGCTACAACCCCGGCACTCCCGAGGGCGAGGTGGTGACGGACGCGGGTTGGGTCTCCGGTTCGTGCTTCCTCGCCCGGCGTGCCGCGCTGGAGGAACTGGGCGGTTTCGACGAGGCGTACTTCATGTACTTGGAGGACACGGATCTGTGTTGGCGGGCCCACCATGCCGGCTGGGGCGTGGGTTTTGCCGGCACCGCCTCGGTCACCCACGTCCAGGGCGTGAGCACGGCCCGCCACCCCTACCGCATGATGGTGGCGCACCACCGCTCCGCGCTCCGCTTCACCGTCCGCACGACGACAGGCTGGCGCCGCGCCGCCCTGCCCCTGGCTGTATTGGTGCTTGGTGTGCGCATGGCCATGGCCGCCTTCCGCCTCGCGCTGTCGAGGTAGGCCGTGGGGCGGCGGGGTCGGTTCGCCACAACACGGGTCGTCGTGGGCGCGGCCGGGCTGGTGCTGTGTCTGGGCGCGGCAGGGTGCAGCGGCCCGGGCGCACCGGGCGTGCGGGTCGAGCCGGAGGTCAATTTCGCTCTTCCACCCGCCTCGTCCAGCTGCGCCGCGGCGACCGCGCTGCCCGGCGGTGGGGCGCGCGCGCCGATGACGGTGAGCACGGTGGCCGGGCAGGTGGCCGAGCTCGTCAATGTGTGTATCGACGGCCACCCCTACCCCTTCGTGCTCGACAGCGGCGCAGGCCAGTCGACCATCGACGCCGCTCTGGCCCGGCGTCTCCGCCTCGTCGATTCCGGTCAGTCCAGCGTCTTCGCCGGCGTCGGATGCACGGGGACGGCGCAGCCGGTGTCCGTGGCGAACTGGTCGCTCGAGGGCGTCGAGCTGTCGCCCCAGGACCTGACTGCCGCCACGCTGCCGCAGATCGGCGGGCGTGGGGAGCCGGTCGGCCTGCTGGGCTCGGACGTGTTGGCGCGCTTCGGCGGCGTGCGGGTGGATTTCAGAGCCGGCGCGCTGGTCCTCCCCGGCCCCGAGGGCGCTCCGCTCGCGAGGTCAGAACCCTATACGGGGCCCGTCGGCCCGCCCCCTGACCCCGTCCTCACGCAAGGCGACGGCACGACCATCCCCCTCACCGTCCAGCCCTCGCCGGGTGACGTCTCGCTCAACGTGGCGGTGCGCTTCGCCGGCGGGGCACGGCGCAGCTTCGTCGTCGACACCGGCTCCTCACAGAGCGTGGTGGCGACGGCGACGGCGCGGGCGGCCTCTCTGGCTCCGACCGACCTGGCCCAGCGTCAGGCGACGGTGTGCTCGGTGATCACCGTGCCCCTGGTGCACAGCGGCTCTTGGTCGGTTCCAGGCCAGACGCTCCATCCCCAGCTGGTCGGTGACACGAACTTCGGCACCATCAGCGTGGGCGGGACCCAGGGTCTGCTTGGATCGGACCAGCTCAAACGCTACGGCTGGGTGGTCCTCGACTACACCGGTGCGCGCATGGTGCTGGGTTGACCCGCGCCAAGGCTCGTGTTGGGACGCGGGGTTCAGATGGTGCCGTCCTCCACGGCACGCTGGATCCAGGGGATGACCTCGTCGAGCATGTCGCTCAGCGAAGTCGTCGCCTCGAAGCCGAGGACACGAGCCGCCTTCTCAGTCGCAGGGATCCGGCATGCCACGTCGTGTTCGAACGGGCTGTCCGAGACGTAGCGAAACTCCGAATCGCCGCGAACCTTCCTCCAGATGAGCTCGGCGAGCTCGAGCACGGTCGTCGACGTCGGCGTGGACAGGTTGAAGTCCTCGTTCAAAGCCGCCGGGTGTTCCATACCCGTCACGATCCCGGCCGCCAGGTCCCCGCCGTAGGTGTAGTGCCGGATCTGGCTGCCGTCGCCCAGGATGTGGAGCGGGTCCTGACCCTTGAGCACCTTTTGGACCAGGTCGGGCACGACATGACTCATGGCCAGCTGCACGTTGCCCGAAAGGATCTCGACGTCCCCCAGAGCCCTGCGCTCACCAATCCCGACACAGTTGAAAGGCCGCAGGATGGTGAACGGCAGGCCGTACTGTGAGTGCGCCGCACGGGCGAAGTACTCAACGGCCAATTTTTGGAAGCCGTACGATGAGATCGGTGGTGGAACCTGGCGCTCTTGGCCCTCGGCCGAGGGCCAAGAAGTGGTCGACTCGAAGACCATGGATGACGACAGATACGTGACCTTCTGAAGTCGTCCCTCGCGATGCGCCTCAATGGCGGCGTCGCAGGACGAGGCGATGATGCGCTCGTTGGTTGCCAAGAGGTCGTAGGCGTAGGTATGGAAGTACGAAATCCCTCCGATCATGGCGGCACCGGCGATGAAATGATCGCAATCAGAGAGAAGCTTGGTCATCAAGTCGATGTCTCTGGCATCTCCCTCGACGAATTGGTACGCGGCATCGTCGTCGTAGGACTTGGTCACCCTGCCGTATTTCGTCAGGTTGTCGATCCCGACCACCTGGTGACCCCGGCGCAGGAGCTCCTCGACCACGTAACCCCCGATGAAGCCGGCCGAACCACTGACCAAGACCTTGGACATCGAATCAACTGCTCCTTTACTGAAAGCGTGGTACTGAAAGAATGGCGTTGTGAGCGCCTCGATCGGTTCAGAACCCGGGAGGGTTCAGGAAGCAACCGAAGCGGGGACTCGGTCGCTGCGCACCTGCTCGACGGAGAGCTTCGGACCGAAGGCGTATAGATACCACCGAACGTAGTGAGGCAGCCATTTCCCCAGGTTGAAGTTGGATTGTCCGCTCGTCCGCTCGAGCCAGATGGTCGGGATCTCGGCGACCGGGAGCCGCAGCCGTCGTGCTTTCGCGACGAGCTCCAGACCCACCTCGAAGCCCGCGTCGGAGTCGATGCCCACCGAGCGCACGAAGTCGGTCGAGTAGGCCTTGAACGAATTCGTCGCGTCCCTCGTGCCCACTCTGGCCAGCAGGTGAAGAGAAATTCCCAGCCATCCGGGACAAGGAGCTCTTCAACGGCGGGCCACCGATCTGGCGGCCCCCCCGCATATAACGGGACGCCGCCGCGATTGCGACCCCGCGGTCGACGAGTCGGGCCAGGGAGTCGATCTGCATGGGGTCGTCGCAGCCGTCGGCCATGGTGACGACAGCAACGTCGGCCGACGCCTGGGCGAAGCCGAAACGGATGGCTCGGGCAGGGCCTCGGCCGTACAGATTCAGCACGGGGACCACGCGAGAGTCAGCGCGCTGGCACTTCTCGATCCAGGGAACGGTCGTGTCGTCCGGCGAGTCGTGGACCACCAAGACCTCGCACGGCAGCTGCACCGAGCTCAGGATGCGTTCGAGGCAAGGCACGATTGCCTCACCTTCGTTGTACGCCAGGACGATGACCGATACCTGCGGCTTCACAGCACCGTACCGTTGCCGAGCGTCCCCCAGACGTCGACGATTGGCACGTCCACGTCCAGCTCTTTGTAGACGCTATGGGGCGTGGAGAGGATCAGCAGGTCGGAGTGTTCGAGCACCTCTTCGAGGGGTGAGAGGTGCGGATCGACGCTGACAAAGGGATCGTGGCACAGCACCTCTTTGGCTTTGAAGCGTAATAGGCGCTTGAGCTTGTAGCTCAAACTCGAACGGATGTCGTCGGACTCCGCCTTGAACGACATTCCGAGTAATCCGACCGTCATCGACTCGAGTTGATAGCTTCTTTCAAGCCGCGAGACGACGTAGAGCGGAAGACCCTCGTTCACCAACATGGCGGCATGGCCCAGCACGAAGTTGTTGTTGTTGAATGCTGCCAGTTGCATGGTGTCCTTCAACAGGCACGGGCCGGCGGCGAACCCAGCACCTGGAAGGTCGGCGGCACGCGGGTAGTCCAACGTGAGGCCCGCCCGGATACGCCCGTAGTCCAGGCCGAAGTCGTTGGCCATCATGAAAAGCTGGTTCGCGATGGCAAAGCGGACGTAGCGCCAGGTGTTGGTGAACAGCTTGGCGAGCTCGGCTTCCTCGGGCTCCATCTGGACCATCTCCGACGCCAGGTTGCGGAAGAGCTTTTCGGCACGATCGAGTCCGGCCTGGTGCCGGCTGGACACGATCTGCGGGAGCTCGAACAGCTCGGTCATCGCCTTGCCCTCGGCGATCCGCTCTGGACAGAAGGCCACGTCGATCGACTTCCCGAGATCGGCGATGGACGACTCGACGAGCGCCGTCGTTCCGGGATACACGGTCGACCGCAACACCAGCAACTGCCCATCTCGCAAGTGATCGCTCATCCTTGCCACGGCCTGGGACACGGCGTTGGGGTCGGGATTGAGGTGTTCGTCGACTGGGGTCCCGATGACGACGACGACCGCCTCGGCGCCGGAGACGACCTGGGGATCAGTCGTGGCGATCAGGCGGGTCCCCACGACGCGGCGCAGCACATCGTCGGCACCATCTTCGGCGAATGGCATGGTTCCGTTGGCCACCGACTCAACGGCTTCGCCATTGATGTCGTAGAGCGCGACCTGGAGGCCCCGGTCCGCGAACGCCAGGCCCAGCGGCAACCCCACGTGGCCACACCCTCCGACGATGACCACGTCCCGTTGAAATCCCATTTCCCCCTGCCCCTTAGTTCCGGACTCCCCGATGAGAAGCCAAAACGGGTGTTCGATCGCCAGAGGTTAGACGACTCGCCAACCCGCTTGCGGAGCGAGAATCGCAGGTCTGGGCAGGACGAGTCGCGACCTCTGCGGGCTCACCATGGGCCCGGACGTGGCTCACTGGGGTTTCATCTCGGGGACCCCGCGATTCAAGACCTTTCGCAGGTGTTGCGCCCGGCGAGGATGGCGGCCCGTCGCCGCCATCACGTCGTTGACGTCCTCGCCGGTTGCCACGTACTCGAAGGACCCAGCCCATGGCGTCGCCCGGGCCGGCGATGGAGCCTTCCAGCGACATGCCGGCCTGGATCTGCACGACGCCGGGTCATGACAGCGCGGCCCCGAGTTGGTCAAGGAGCTCGGCGGTGCCCTTCTCGCGCACGGCCAGCGTGTCGCCGCCGTCGAGGAAGACGCCCTGCTCCGTCAACGTCAAGGTGGTGCCGGTGCTCGCGGCGGCGAACTCGACCGTCGTGACCGAGACCGAGATCACGGTGCCGTCGGTGTCCATCGTGTACGAGTACACGATGCGCTCCTCCGGGACGATGTCCTGGTACGTCGCCTCGTAGCCGTAGATCGGACCATTGGGCGGACCGCCGCGGTTGGTCTCGGTGCCGCCCACCCGGAAGTCCTGCTGGAAGCCGTCGTTGGCCTCGCCGCCGGCGCCGAACCAGCGCGCCTTGGCCTCGCGGCTGGCCCAGGCGGCGAAGACGCGCTCGGGCGTCGCCGCGTAGGTGCGGGTGATGACAAAGGTGCCGTGTTCGGCGGACCTGTCGCTCATGGGGTGCTCCTCTCTCCTTGTTCGTGATCGGTGTGCTGCTCTGCCGTCAGCTCGTGTGCGAGGACGTTGCCCAACCGGTCGAGCCGCCGTTCCCACGCCGCCCGTTGCCCCGCGAACCAGTCCGCCGCCAGCCCGACGCCGGCCGGTTCGAGTTGGCAGGTGCGGGTGCGGCCGACCTTCTCGGAGCTGACCAGCCCGGCGGCCTCCAGCACCGCCAGGTGCTGCACGACGGCCGACAGCGTGATGTCCAGGGGCTGGGCCAGCTGGCTCACCGTGGCCGGCCCCTCGCCGAGTCGTTCGACCATGCCGCGGCGGGTCGGGTCGCCCAGCGCACGGAAGACGTCGTCGACGGGGGGTCGTTGGTTAAGCATTCACTTAAGTATCTGGGAACAGCAGTGAGTCGTCAAGGGGGGAGCCAGCGAAAAGCGACGACCGGAGTGGAGCGGGCCCGTGGGTTATTCGGGACCCGAGAGCCCGAGCATGTCGGTCACGCCGTGGTCGCGTCCCGCCGTGTAGCCGCCGTCGACCGGCAAGGCGTGCCCGGTGATGAAGGAGGCGTCGTCGGAGAGCAAGAACGCCGCAGCCGCCGCGATCTCGTCCGGCCGGCCCATGCGCCGCCCGAGCTTGTGCTCTCGCAGGATGTCCGCCCGCGCCTCCTCCATGCCGGGCCCCAACACGGCGTCGGTCATGGGGGTCTCGACGAAGCCGGGGCAGATGGCATTGACCCGGATGCCGCGGCCGGCGTAATCGATGGCCATGTTCTTCGTCAGGAGCACTACGCCACCCTTCGACGCGCTGTACGCGCTGCCGCCGGCCGTGCCCTCGAGCCCCTCGATGCTGGCGATCGTCACCACGGAACCTCGCTGGCCGTCGGCGCCGGTCGGCTGGCGCAACATTTGCGCCAGCACGTGCTTGGCCACCAGGTACGTGCCGGTCAGGTTCACGGCGAGCACGCGGTCCCACTCGCGGGCGGGGAGCAGGTGGACCGGTCCGCCCCCGGCCACGCCGGCCGCGTTGACCACGCCGTCCACCGTGCCACCGAAGCCGACCGCCGCGCCCACCAGTGCCTCGACCGCCGATTCGTCGGCGACGTCTGTCAGCGTGAAGGCCCAGTGGTCGGGCGCGCCCGGGGCGTCTCCGGGTTCGGCCAGGTCCGCCCCCATGACGCGCGCTCCTTCGTCGAGCAGCCGGGCCGCCGTCGCCCGGCCGATGCCCGAGGCCGCCCCGGTCACGACGTAGGTCCGCCCGTCCAGTCCACGCATGGCACCTCCCGGTTGGTTGCGCCCGGACGAGCCGGGCTGATAGGAGCAGGGCACCGTTCTAGCCCGGGACAGCCCCGGGGACGCCGTCCGCCGGGGGGAGCCCACGTCATGAAGTTCGCGCTGTTCTACGAGATCCCGGTCCCGCGTCCGTGGGCCGAGGACAGCGAGCTGGTCGCCTACCGCAACACGCTCGAGCAGGCGATCGCCGGCGACCGCTTCGGCTGGCACGCGTTTTGGACCGTCGAGCACCACTTCCTCCAGGAGTACTCGCACTGCTCGAACCCCGAGGTGCTCTACGGCGCCATCGCCGCGCGCACCGAGCGCATCCGCCTCGGCTACGGCGTGCGCCTCATGCCCAAGCCCTACAACCACCCGGTGCGCACCGCCGAGTCGGCCGCTGTACTCGATCTCCTCTCGGGTGGTCGCGTCGACCTGGGGACCGGCCGCTCGGCCACGCGCCCCGAGCTCGAAGGCTTCGGCATCGATCCGGCCGAGACGCGGCCCATGTGGCAGGAGGCCATCGAGCACGTCGTGGGTTGCTGGACCAACGACGAGTACGAGTTCGCCGGCGAGTTCTGGCAGATGCCACGACGCCGGGTGCAGCCCAAGCCGTTGCAGAAGCCACATCCGCCGCTGTGGGGCGCCACGACGAGCGACGAGGGCCACGCGCAGGTGGGCGCGCTCGGCCTCGGCTTGTGCTCGTTCGCCGTCGGCCTGCCGCCGGCGGAGGTCGAGCGCAAGATCGACATCTACCGCGAAGCGGTCGGGGGTTGCACGAAGCCGCTCGGCGCGACGGTGCACAACGCGGCGGCCACCTTCACCATGGCCATCTGCGCGCCCGACCGCAATATTGCGATCGCCGAGGCCCGCGAGTCCTTCGAGTGGTACCCCAAGACCGGGGCTCGCCAGATCGCCACGCTCACGGACTGGATGGCCGAACGCAACGAGTCGCTCGGCACTTACGCCTACGCAGCCGACATGAAGAAGACGGACGACTCGGGGATGCTCGACCTATTGAGCCTCGAGTACCTCGTGGACTCCAACGCCTGCGTGCTCGGCACGCCGGCCGAGTGCATGGAGGCCTGCCGCGCCTACGAGGCGGCGGGCGTGGACCTGCTGCTCTGCCTGGTCAACCCGTACAAGATCCCGCACGAGTCGGTCATGCGCACCATCGAGCTGATGGGGACCGAGGTCATTCCCGCCTTCTCGGACTGAACGCGCACTGCGGCGAGCGGTGATGCGGCACGCTTGTGCCGTGGTGAGCGGACGCCAGTGGCCGATGGTCCTGGGCGCCGCCTCGACTGCGGCGTGCCTCCTCCTGGTGGCGCCCGTCACGCCGGCCGGGGCGAAGAGCGCATCGTCGACCCATCACGCAAGACCGAAGCTGGCCCAGCTGGGCCGCGTCAACTTCTGGGAGTGTCCGTCCAAGACGACCCAGATGCTCGTCGCCGTCAACATGCTCACGCTGCACCCCGGCCAGACCCTCGACATCGACTTCACCGTGAGGAACGGGGGGACCAGCGCGTGCAATTACACCGCCCCGTTCGCCGGCACGACACCCGGGCCGACCGTCACAACGCTGCAGGCCGGCCCGTGCGGGTCCATCGGCTTCGAAATCGAGAGCGCGCACGGCCACGAGGTGTGGCCCGGCCCCCAGCTGGTGAACTGCCCGGCGCTCGGCTTGGCGCGGCTCGCCCCGAACGCCACGGTGTCGGGAACGGGCAGGTGGAACCAGGACAAGGCCAACACGAGCCAGCGGGTGCTCCCGGGTTCGTACAATCTCGTCATGGCCGACGGGACGTTCATCTTCCCGCTGCGCGTCGAGAGCTCGTGAGTCCGCGATGAGCTCGAGCCGCGACCCGGATCACGTGGATCCAGTCGACCGGGACGTCCAGGTCGATGCCATGCTCGTGCACCTCCTCCGGGCCGTCGAGAGCGAAGTCGATACATACCTGCGGCACCAGACTTCCGAGAGCCTCCACGCGCTGGGGGAGGCGCTCGCCCGGCTCGATGCGCAGACGGCGGACAGCGACGCCTGGATCGCCGGCGTGACCGACACGGCGTCCTGGGGCGTCGATCCGAAAGGGACGGTGATCGGTGAGACGGGCAATGTCCCGATCGTCGAAGACGTCCCCGGCGCGGAGTTCAACGCGCAGATCGAGCTGGTGAAGGCCGCAAGGCGGGAGGTGCAGGACCCCACCCCGCAGAATGCCGGCACGCTGCAAACGGTGAGAGCGGCGCTCGACGCCTCTCGACCTTGATTCCTTTGACCAGCGATCGCTTCTTCTAAGCGCTTGGGCGAGTCGGGTATCGACGCGCCACGGCCGCCCTGACAGCACAGCCGTGACGTGATTCGAAGCACCGTCGTGGAATCCTTTCGGCCACTCGCCCACCAGCGACCGTGGCGGGCGTCAGGGGATCAGCGCGATCTTTCCCACCACGCGCCGCCCGAGGAGGTCCTCCAGGGCGCCCGCGACGTCGTCGAGCGGATACTCGTTCGGACGCACCGGATCGAGGTGTCCTCCGGCCACCATCTCGAGTAGGTCGCCCAGGAGCATCCGCTGCGCGTCGGCGTGCTGCATGGCCCAGATGCCCCAGTCGATGCCGATCACGGTGCGATTGCGGAGCAGCACCTGGTTCAACGGGATGGACGGGATGTCGCCGGCGGCGAAGCCAATGACGCAGTAGCGCCCGCCGTCGCCGAGCGCGCGGAGCGACGGCTCGGCCAGCACGCCGCCGACCGGGTCGATCACGATGTCGACCCCGGTGCCGCCCGCCCACGAACGCGCCGCGTCCTTCACCGGCTCCGCCGCCGGGTCGACCACGGCGTCGGCGCCCGCGGCCTTGGCCGCGGCCCGCTTCTCCTCGCTCGACGCCACCCCCAGGACCCGGGACCCGAGCGCCCGGGCCACGCCGATCGCGGCCAGGCCGATGCCGCCTCCAGCCCCGAGCACCAGGACGGACTCGCCGGTCCGCGCGTGCGCCCGCTCACGCAACGCGAACAGACACGTGCTGTAGCTCTGGGTGAACGTGGCCGCCCGCGGGGCGTCGAGCACGTCGGGGATCGGCGTCACCGCCGAGGCCGGCACGGCCACCATGGAGGCGAACCCTCCGAGCCCGGCCGACACGAGCACCCGCTGGCCCGGCTCGATCCCCGAGACGGACTCGCCCACGGCCACGACCCGACCCGCCGATTCGGTCCCCGGCACGAAGGGCACCGGCGGCTTGATCTGATACTGCCCACCGACGAACAGCGCGTCGACGTAGTTCACGCCTGCCGCCTCCACGGCGACCACGACCTGGCCCGGCCGCGGCTCGGGGTCGGGGCGCTCTTCGACCCGCAGGAGCGACGGTGGGCCCAGTTCGTTGCAGACGACGGCGCGCATGGGAATCAGCCCAGACGCTACCTTCGCCCGGTGGAGAGCAGCGAGCTCATCCGGCCGGTGCGGCACGACGAGCTGACCTTGCTGCCTGCGCTCGAGGCGGCGGCCGACACACTCTTCGAACCGCTCGGCGTCGGCCCCCTGCCCGGCCCGTCGACGCCCGAGCAGTTCGGCGCCGCGCTCGTGGTGCTGGTCGCCGGCGAGCCGCCCGCGGGCCTGTGCCGCATCGACTCCATCGACGGGGGAGCCCATATCGAGCAGCTCTCGGTGCATCCGGACCACGCCCGGCGCGGCCTCGGACGCGTGCTGCTGCGGGCGGGTGTCGAGTGGGCGGCGTCGCGCGGGTATCCCGACCTGACGCTCTGCACGTACCGCGACGTCCCCTGGAACGGGCCCTTCTACGCGTCCGAGGGCTTCGTCGAGGTCGGACCGGTCGACGAATGGCTCGTCCTGCACAACCTCGCCCCCGAGCCGCCGGTCCTCGGGCGCTTCGGCGCCCGCGTCCTCATGGCGCGGCGCCTGTGAGCTCTGCGTAGCGGAAGCAGCTCACGACGTGGTCGTTGACCAGCCCGGTGGCCTGGAGGTGCGCGTAGCAGACCGTGGGGCCGACGAAGCCGAAGCCGCGCCGCCGCAGGTCCTTGCTGAGGGCCTCTGACTCCGGGGAGGTGGGCGGCAATTGGGCCATGCGGCGCCATTTGTTGACCACGGGTCGCCCGCCTACGAAGCCCCAGATGTATCTGTCGAAGGACCCGAACTCCTCAGCCACGTCGAGGAAGACTCGCGCGTTGCGCACGGCGGACTCCACCTTGGCCCGATTGCGGATGATGCCCGTGTCGCTCAGCAGCTTCTCGATCTTGGCCGGCGTGAAGCGGGCCACCTTGGCGGGCTCGAAGCCGGCGAAGGCCTTGCGGTACCCGGCCCGGCGCTTGAGGATCGTGGACCAGCTCAGCCCGGCCTGCGCGCCCTCCAGCACGAGGAACTCGTAGTGCGTGGGGTCGTCGTGCACGGGAACGCCCCATTCGGTGTCGTGGTACGCCACCATGCCGGGGTCGCTGCCCGCCCACTCGCAGCGTTTCACTGCGTCGCCACAGAACCACCGTGTCTCTCAGTCGGCTCATGGAGCCACGCTACGGGTGCCCCATGATGCCACCGCGCTTTGGTCAGGATCACGAATCGCCGACGTGCGTGTTCGCAATTGCGGTCTCCAGGCCCGCGGCCTCACTGTCCGGCGCAGCCGGCTGTGTGGATGGCACGCGGCAGGCGGATGAGCTCGTATGCGACATAGCCGGAAAGGGGTGTTCCGACGTGGTGGCCCACGGCCGCCGCGATCGGAGCCGCACCGGGTGCCAACACGGTCCATCTGAGCTCCGGTGGATAGTCACGGCGTGCTTGCTCTGCCGTCGACGACACCGCCGAGGTGATCCAGACGTACCGATAATCACCTGAGACAAGCGCATCGCGCCACTGTGTGCAGGACTTGAATGAAAAGTAGGCGCCATGCGGACCCGGAATTCCCATGTACTGGACGAAGTTGGTCAGTGTCCGCCCGTACAAGGGATATTGAACGTTCGCGAGGGATCCCAATGTCGCGATTCGAACGTGACCATGGCGTTGTGCCCATCGATAGACCGGGGCGAACCCAGTAACTGCCTGATACCGATTGGAAAGATAAGACTGCTGAAGGGCGAATCCGGCGACTAGCGTGACCAGTGCTGTTGCGCCGACCAAGACTTTCGATACCCAGGCGGTGCGCGAGGTCGGGACGAGACCCCGAGCGGGGATGACGTGTCGGCGCTGCCAGTGGAAGACCGGACCCTGACGGGATCGGAACTCCGATGTAGGAGGACGATTGTCGTGCCCGCGGCGAGAACCACGAACCCGATCACCAAACCGATCACCGAATCCGTGTCGGAGACCGGGGGAGCGAAACGCTTCGTGAGGATCGTGAGCGGCCACAGCGTTGGGTCGAGCTGAGTGGCTGCGAGGACGACAAGGTTGGCGGCGAGAACCCAGCGGGCCACACTCCAGCGAACGATGGGAGGACTGATCGGTAGGAGAACGAGGCCGAGGACGATGGCGTCGTCCGCGTACCTGACGTTATTGACGAAGTAGAACGGCGCACCGAGCACTGTCAGATACTGCGGCGTGAATACGAAGATGATCGCGGTGGCCACGCCCACAAGGCCCAGGACACGCAAGCGTCCGCCCGCGAGCACAGCCATCACGAGCCCCGCGACTGACATCGCCAGCAAGGCCCACCAGGCCGGTCCGAAGGAGAGTCGCAATCCTGGCAGGAAGAAATTGCTCCACGCACTGGTGTTGAAGAGGAAGTGAGAGACCGAGGCCGTCGGAGTCGTCGACGGTGGGCTCGGCAGCCCGAACAGGCGGAGTGAGGGAAGCGGGTTTCCGACGGCAATGGCATTGCGCCCGTACCAGAACCCACCCGTGAGCAGGATCAGCCCGATCCAAACGCCCATGGCGCGGGGCTTCTTGGTCCCGGGGGCCAGGAACCAGGCCCCAGCAGTGAGGGCGACCGCGACGCCAATGAACGTGTACTTCGTGCCGAGGGCTAGACCGACCGCAAGTGCGGCGGCCCCGAAGCACACCATCGCCTCACGTTGCCGCGCATCGTCGAGGTTCACGAGAAACGCGACGGCCGCGAGCAGGAGAGCCAGTCCGACGATGTCGTCGTATCCGCCGCCTGGCTGTGTTGCGACGAGGCCGGGCGTTCCGAACAAGGCTGCCGATGCAGTCACCGTGACCGGCGCGACCCCGAAGGGACTGCCGATGCACCATGCAGCCAAGAGAGCGATGCCGAGCCAGAGGGCGTTGAGGACCGGCGAGAACAGGTCGTTGCCCATCAACAGCATGCCCAGCGAATGGAACAGTTCCGACGAGGCCGGATAGAAGACCGTCACGGGCTCGGCGTCGACGTAGTGCAGATGGGTGATCCAACCCTCTTGCACGAAACGAGCCGCGAACGGCAGGTGGTACCAGAGAGAATCGGGTGTCGTGATCCCGTGGTGGTACGCATCGACTGTGCGGGCGCTCCAGTCCGCAACGACGAGTGCGATCGCAATGACCATGAGAATGAGCGACGATGTGCTGGGTTGCTGTGCTCCGCGGTCAGATGGTCCGATGAGGTGGGCGCCGGGCTCAGTGTGAGTGGCCGCTCGGCCTCGAACACGTCGGAGGCCGAGAATTACCCCGCGGTCCTGAGTTGGCGTTGCCGGAGAAGGACGACCCCTTCGTCGAACTCGCAGTCGTGCACCGCTCGGCGCGTCAACGGATTCAAGGGGTTGTGCTCGAAGACGGCGAGGAAGCCGCCCGGTCTGGTGACGCGGCGCATCTCACGCAGGAACTGGTGACGACGACCGAGTGGGACATGATGCAATACGCACACGGCCAACGCCACGTCAAAGGTTCCGTCGGGAAACGGAAGCTTTTTGCCATCGTAGGGGTCGAACGTCGCCCCTGGGACGTTCTTGCGGGCGACGGCCAACATCTCCTCGGAGAGATCAACGCCGCAGAGCTCCCCCACCTCGGTCACCAGGGCTCTATCGGTTGTTCCCGTGCCACAGCCGACGTCCAACACCGAAAGAGAGCTCAGGGCCCCCAGCCGGGTCTGGGCCACCCGGTCCAGGAGCTGGACCTTCCGTTGTGCGAAGAAGGCGGCGCTGCGCCCCGTGAAGGCGATCGAACGGTCGACGGAGTCCTCGTAGTGATCGGCGAACCTGTCGAAGTCGACCGGCGATGCCGGGTTTGCCGTGATCGGCGGCGGAGATTGCTGAATCGAGCCCGTCGTTTTGGAACCTCGAGCAATCAACGGCAGGTCGCTCTGATGCCGTATTCGCCACATGCCCCTGAGGTCGTCAGCCGCTGTTCTGAGGATCTTCACGCGGGAGTCGTCATCTTCGACCCACCTGACAGGAACCTCGTTGATCCGGAGGCCACATCTCCACGCAAGCACCAGAAGCTCGGTGTCGAAGAACCAGCCGTTGTCTTCGACGAACGGGATGAGCGTCTGCGCGGCGCTCGATCTGATCGCTTTGAAACCACACTGAGCATCTCGAATGGAGAATCCGAACGTAGCGCGTGTGAGTTGGTTGTAGACCCGTGACACAACCTCACGCCGGAGGCTTCGAGTCGTCCGAGCGCCAACAGCAAGGCGTGAACCGATTGACAGATCTGCTTCGTTCGCCATAATCGGATCGATCAACGCTTTCAGAGCTTCGAGCCCGGTCGACAGGTCAACGTCCATGTACGCCACGACGTCGGCGTTGCTTGTCATCCAGGAGTGTTTGAGCGCCCCGCCTCGGCCTCGCTCGTCCAAGCGGACCGTTCGGATGCGAGGAGAGCTGTCAGAGAGCTCGGTGACGACTTCCCAGGTGCCGTCGACGCTTCCGTTGTCGGCCACCGTGATCGACCAATCGTAGGGGGATTCCGCTTCAAGATATGCGGCCAGGTTCCCTACATTTTGGGCAACGCAATGTGCCTCGTTGAGTACCGGGATGGTGATGTCGATGGCAGCGATTGTCTCCGACCCCCCCCCGGCTCCCCATTCCCCAGAACAACGACACTGCTTCGCGAACTGTACCTTTCGGCGTTTTGAGACGTCAAACGGCAGCTGCGTCACGTGGGAATCGACCGGTGACGCATTGCCGGCCGGGCGCGGTATAGGACGTGGCGGCGCAGGGGGCTGCCCTCGGGCATCGAGGGGTGGTCGAAGTCGCCGTCGGCGTCGTGCCGCATGCCGATGCGGACCATGACCGCCTGCGAGCGCGCGTTGCGCGTCGTCGTGAACGCGACGATCTCGGACAGTCCGGCCTCGCCGAAGCCGTAGTCGAGCGAGGCCGCGGCCGCCTCCGTGGCGTAGCCGTGGCCCCACTGGTCCGGGTGCAGCCGCCACCCCACCTCGACCGCCGGCGCGCACGGCAGCTCGGGCCGGACCCGGTGCAGCCCGACCATGCCCACCAGGGCCGTGCCGCCTTCCTCCCGAGGCTCGAGCGCCCAGAGGCCCCAGCCCTCGCGGTCGAGCTCCTCGCCGTAGCGCTCGATCATGGCGTCGCTCTCGGCGCGGGTCGGCGACGAGCCGAGTGACTCGACGACCAGGGGGTGCGTATTCAGCGCGAAGAACGGCTCACGGTCCATGTCGGTGAACGGTCGCAGCAATAGGCGCGCCGTGCGCAACGTCACGCCGGCCGTGGGCTCAGGCCTCCGCGGCGCCCTTGACCGCGATATCGGCCGCCCAGCGGTAGTCCGCCTTGCCCGAGGGCGAGCGCTGGATCCGCTGCACGAACACGACCTGCTTGGGCAGCTTGTAGCGAGCGATGTGGGCCGACGCGTGCTCCACGATGGACGCCTCGTCGCCGGCCGTCCCCTCGGCCACCTGCACCACCGCCACCACCTCGGAGCCCCAGCGCTCCGAGGGGCGGCCCGTCACCACGACGTCGGCCACGCTGCGGTGCCCGGCGATGGCCCGCTCCACCTCCTCGACGAAGATCTTCTCGCCCCCGGAGTTCACCGTGACCGAGTCGCGCCCGAGCAGCTGTATCGGGCCGGCGCCCAGGTGGCGGGCGCGGTCGCCGGGGATGGAGTAGCGGACGCCGTCGACGACCGGGAAGGTGCGCGCCGTCTTGGCCTCGTCGCCGAGATATCCGAGTGGCACGTTCCCGGTCTGCGCCAGCCAGCCGATGCCCTCGTGCCCGGGTGGGAGCACGTGCTGCAGCTCGTCGTCGACGACGACGGTGCCGGGCCCCGGCAAGAACGTGCCGACGTCGACGGGGTCGACGGACGTGACGTGCATCTGGGCGCCGGTCTCCGACGAACCGGCCGAGTCCGAGATGACGAGGTTGGGCAGCCGCTCCGTCGCCATGGCGCGCACCGCCGGTGTCAGGGGTGCGCCGCCGTTGCCCACGGCGAAGAAGGACGAGAGGTCGTAGCTCTTCCTGTCGAGCTGCAGCAGCAACGGGCGCAAGATCGCGTCGCCGACGATCGTCATGGTGTTGGCCTGCTCGCGCTCGACGGTGGACCACACGTCGTCGGGGTCCATCCGACGCGTGTCGTCCGGGAAGATCAGCGTTGCCCCTTGCGCCATCAGCATGAAGCATGCCCACTGGGCGGCGCCGTGCATGAGTGGCGGCAGGACGAGCAGCTTCAGGGGCAAGCTCTCGGCCAGGCGCTCGGTGAGGCCTTCGTAGCTCGTCACGATCTCCCAGGTGCCGACCTTCCGCCCGCCCATCGCGGCCATGAAGATGTCGTGCTGGCGCCACAGCACGCCCTTGGGCATGCCGGTGGTCCCCCCGGTGTAGAGGATGTAGAGATCGTCGGGGGAGGGGTCGACCGGTGCTCCGTCGGGCGAGGACTTGGCCAACGCCTCCTCGTACCACTCCGCCCCGGGGAGGAGGGCGTTGCCCGATTCGTCCTCGACCTGGAGGATCACCTCGGGTGGCGCGTCGACGGTGGGCAGCACCTCGGCGAAGGTCGGCGCGAGCGACGAGTGCACGATGAGCGCGCGCGGCCGTCCGTCGTTGAGCAGATAGCGCAGCTCCTCGCCGACGTAGCGGTAATTGACGTTGAACGGAGCGACGCGGGCGCGGTACGAGCCGAGCATCCCCTCGAGGTACTCGTTGCCGTTGTACAGCGCGAGCGCGACGTGGTCCTGACCGGACTCCCACCCCTGGAGCTCGGAGCGCTCCCGGTGCACGGTCAGTCCCCGCCCGTGCAGGTACGCGCCCAGGCGGCGTGAGCGCTCCGCGACGTCGGCGTAGCTCAAGCGGCGGTCCCGCCACACGATGCACTCGCGGTGGGCCAGGGACTCGACGAGCGTGTCGAAGGCCTTGGCGAGGTTGAACTGCACGGATGTCTGCGGCGGAGCAGGCAGAGGCACGGCCCCGCACTGTACCGGCGACGAGCCCGCGACCTTCAGTTCGACGGGTGAGCCGCCATGAGTGGGTTGGGGACCGGGTTCGTGAGGCGGGGCCGCCTTCGGCAAAGATCGGCCCATGCAGGTTCGGAACCCGGCGACGGGCGACGTGATCACGACGGTGGAGGGGCTCGGTGCCGAGGAGGTCGACGCCGCCATCGAGCGGGCCGCGGCCGCCTTCGACCCTTGGCGGTCCGTCGCGCCGGGGGATCGCGCCCGCCTGCTCCGGCGCTTCGCGGCTGCCGTCGATGCGCACCTCGAAGAGCTGGCGGCGCTCGAGGTGGCCAACGCCGGACACGTGATCACCAACGCGCGCTGGGAGGCCGGCAACGTGCGCGACGTGCTCGAGTTCTACGCCGCCGCGCCCGAGCGTCAGAGCGGCCGCCAGATCCCGGTGCCCGGCGGCATCGATGTCACGTTCTACGAGCCGCTCGGCGTCGTCGGGGTGATCGTCCCGTGGAACTTCCCGATGGCGATCGCGGGTTGGGGCTTCGCCCCGGCGCTGGCGGCCGGCAACACGGTGTTGGTCAAGCCGGCCGAGCTGACCCCGCTCAGTGCGTTGCGTCTGGGCGAGCTGGCAACTCGAGGCCGGGATCCCCGAAGGCGTGCTGCAGGTTCTGCCCGGGCCGGGCAGTGTGGTGGGACAGCGTTTTGTCACCCACCCCGCCGTGCGCAAGGTGTGCTTTACCGGCTCCACCGAGGTGGGGCGCGCCGTGATGGCGGGGTGTGCCGCGCAGGTCAAACGGGTCACCCTCGAGCTCGGTGGCAAGTCGGCCAACATCGTCTTCGCCGACGCCGACCTCGAGGTGGCCGCCGCTCGCGCGCCGTACGGTGTGTTCGACAACGCGGGCCAGGATTGCTGCGCCCGCTCGCGCATCTTGGTCGAGCGACCGGTCTACGAGCACTTCATGGCACTGCTCGAGCCGGCGGTGCGCAGCGTTGTGGTGGGCGATCCGGCCCACGAGTCGACGGAGATGGGACCGCTGATCTCCGAAGACCACCTGGCGAGCGTCGCCTCATTTGTGCCGAGGGGCGCACCGGTCGCGGTGCGCGGCTCGTGCCCCGAGGGCCCAGGCAACTGGTTCCCGCCGACGGTCCTGGCCCCCGTCGACGCCGGCGAGCGAGCGGCCACCGAGGAGATCTTCGGTCCGGTCGTCGTGGTCATCCCCTTCGAGGGCGAGGCAGATGCGGTCCGGCTCGCCAACGACACCCCGTTTGGGCTGTCCGGTTCGCTGTGGACGCGCGACGTGGGGAGGGCGTTGCGCGTGGCGCGCGCCGTCGAGACCGGGACGCTCTCGGTCAACTCTCACTCGTCGGTGCGCTACTGGACTCCTTTCGGGGGCGTGAAGCAGTCGGGCCTCGGACGCGAGCTGGGTCCGGACGCGCTCGAGTCCTTCAGCGACATCAAGAACGTCTTCATCAGCTCGGAGTAGCACGGACCGGCGCGCCGGGGGGACCGGTCGCCACGAAGGAGAGGCATGAGCGACCCCATTCCCTACGCTCACCGGCTCGAGGGCAAGGTGGCCGTCGTCACCGGCGGCGCAAGCGGCATCGGCCGCGCCATGTGCGAGCGCTTCGCCAGCGAGGGCGCCACCGTGGCCGTGGTGGATCTCGACGAGATGGCGGGGGGCGAGGTGGCTTCGGCCGTCGGCGGGATGTTCGTGCGGGCCGACGTCACGTCTTCGGACGAGGTGGAGGCGCTGTACGGCGAGGTCGCCGCCCGGCGAGGTGGCATCGATATCTGTTGCAACAACGCCGGCATCAGCCCGCCCGAGGACGATTCCATCCTCGAGACGGGTCTGGATGCGTGGGAGCGCGTGCAACGCGTGAACCTGACATCGGTCTACCTGTGCTGCAAGCACGCGTTGCCACATCTGTTGGCACGTGGCAAGGGCTCGATCGTCAACACGGCGTCGTTCGTGGCGGTGATGGGCGCCGCGACCAGCCAGATCAGCTACACCGCCAGCAAGGGCGGCGTGCTCGCTCTGTCGCGCGAGCTCGGCGTGCAATTCGCCCGCCAGGGAGTACGCGTCAACGCCCTGTGCCCGGGACCCGTGAACACGCCGTTGTTGGTCGATCTCTTCGCCAAGGACGCGGAACGCGCGGCGCGGCGGCTCGTGCACATCCCGATGGGGCGCTTCGGCGAGGCGTCCGAAATCGCGGCGGCAGCGGCGTTCTTGGCCTCGGACGACTCGTCCTTCGTCACGGCGACGGCGTTCCTGGTCGACGGCGGCATCTCGGGTGCCTATGTGACGCCGACGTAGATGACCGATCGGCCGGCGGCGCCCGATGACGTCACGAACGCTCGCAGAAATCGCCGTCGCGACCGGTCGGAAGGTCCCGTCAGCACCGGTGTTTCGCGGTGGTCGCACCGCGGATGCACAACGCTCCATGGGGAAGAACTGGGGATGGCGGTGGAGTGCTTGGGGATGAAGGGAAGAAAGGTGGGGAGAACGTCTGGATTTCGCGAATCCCCATTGACCTTGCGTGACGGGAAGCGCAACCTGTCAACAGTTCGGAGACAAAAGCCCGCCGAACCTCAAGCAAATACTGAAAAGTAGGAGCGAGGGAAGCCCGAAGGGAAGCCGCAAGGCGGACTGGACGGAAGCCGAGAGAAGGTCGTCAGGCCGGATCGAGGGATGGGAGCGAGCCCCACATGGGGAGCGTGACCGGAGTGGGCTGGAAGATCCGATCTGGTGGTCCGTGGTGCGTTACGACGGCTTCCCTGGAGTCGCCGTGACCGGCTCGGGTGGGGGTTGTCCGACACGGCCCCGGCGTGAGCCAGCGGCCCGTCATGGACGTAGCCCCGAGGAGCACGGGAGGTTTCGGCCGAACGGTTACTCGGGGTTGCGTCGCGTCCGGGGCCAGGTTTCCCGAGCCGACCGTCGTCCCGAGTGTCCGATCGTGATGGGCGGCATGGCGCGTCCGCCGTTCAGCGCTCGCCCTTCGCAGCGACGTCACTCAGCGCAGCGACGGCCAGAGCCCGGCCGGGCGGTCGCCGGCCGCGACCTGACGGTTCAACTCGGCCTGGACGAGCGAGAGGTCGTCGGGATGCGTCACCCCGATGCACCGGCCGGCGGCCGGCAACACGACGAAGGTGCTGGTGCCCAGCGATTGGGCCACCACCTCGGGCAGCAGCACCTCGGCCTCCTCGGACGCGTCGACCGCCGCGGCCATGGCGTCGCGCAGGACTTGGTGGAAGGCAGGGGTGAAGCCCCACAGGTTCATCGAGACGCGGGCGTCGCCGGGCAGCTCCTTGGGCTCGCGGCCGTCGTTCGAGACGAACCCACCGTCGGGCAGCGGGGTCACCTGGCGACGCTCGTCGACGCCGAGCAGTCGGCCGTTGTCGCCCACCCGGCAGATGCCGCGGGTCACCGGGGACAAGCCGATCACGGCGTCGGCCAGCCGGTAGCCCACCAGCGCGTTGGCGTCGCGCCGCGAGCTCAGGTGCTCGAGGAGCTGCGCACAGCCGTCGCGCCCGTAGACGTCGTCCGCGTTGCCCACCGCGTACGGGGCGTCGCCCACGAATTCGGCGGCGGACAGCACCGCGTCCACCGTGCCGCGGGGAACACGCTGGGTGGCGAAGTGGACGTCGACCTCGCCGGGCCAGGTGTGCTGTACGTGGTAGCGGACGGCAGGCCCGGTGCCCGGGCTGAGCACGAGCACGATCGAGCCGAACCCCGCGGCCAAGGCGTCCGACGCCACCAGGTCGATGACCGCCTCGCCCTGCGGACCGACGGGTGCGAGCGGCTTGCAGCCGCCGTACCGCTTGGCGCGCCCGGCCGCCAGGATCACCAGGGCGAGATCCGCCCCCTCCGCTTTCGGGCTCACGTGGTCCAGCGAAGGACCGCGCTGGCCCAGGTCATCCCACCGCCGAACCCGCTCAGCAACAGGTGGTCCCCCTCATGCACGCGCCCATTCTCGATGGCATCGTGCAGGGCAAGGGGGATCGAGGCCGACGACGTGTTGCCGTAGCGGTGGATCACGACGGCCGTGCGCTCCTCGGGGATGCCCAGCCGTTGGCAGGCGGCGTGGATGATGCGCAAGTTCGCCTGATGGGGGACGAAGAGCGAGATGTCGTCGGGAGTAAGGCCTGCGTCCGCCAGGGCGCGCTGGGCCGAGTCCACCACGAGGCGCACGGCACGGCGAAAGACCTCCTTGCCGTCCATGTAGAGCGTGGCGCCATGGTCGCACTTGAGCAGGTGCTTGAGCGAGCCGTCGGAGTTCAAGTTCCAGCTCAGGAGGGCTCCGGGCCCGTCGACGGGCTCGAGCACCACCGCACCCGCGCCGTCGCCCACGAGGATGGCGATCTTGCGGTCGTCCATGTCGGTGATGCGCGACAGCGTCTCGGAGCCGACGAGGAGCACCGGTCCAGAGCCGACCGCGATCAGACCCGCGGCGGCCACCAGGCCGTAGACGAAACCCGAGCACGCCGCGTTGAGGTCCACTGCGCCGCCGTGCATCCCGATCCCGTGCTGCACCGTCGGCGCCGAGCCCGGGACCAGGCCGTCGGGGGTCGTCGTCGCCAGCAGCACGTTGTCGATGTCCCCGGGGACCCGGCCGGAGCTGGCCAGGGCCGCCTGCGCCGCCTCGATCGCCAGGCCGGTGGTCGTTCCGCCGATGCGCCGCTCGCGGATGCCAGTGCGTTCGACGATCCACTCGTCGCTGGTGTCGAGCCGGGCGGCCATGTCGTCGTTGGTGACCACCTTGTCCGGCACTGCGATACCCCAGCCGGAGAACCTGATCCCTCTCACGTCTCCGTCCCGGCGCGGACTCCGTGGATGCCGACGAAGCCGGCATCGCCGTAGATCACCCCGCCGGTGTTCACCGCCACGCCGACCCGCGCCCCCGCCACCTGGCGGGCACCGGCCCGACCGCGGAATTGCGTCGCCAGCTCGACCACCTGCGCCAGGCCGGTGGCGCCCAGGGGGTGCCCCCGGCCCACCAGTCCGCCACTCGGGTTCACCACCAGGCCCGGAGTGTCGACCCCCGTCTGGCCGGCCTCCGTCGCCGGCCCGGCTTCCCCGGGGCCGAAGAAGCCCAGGGACTCGAGCGCGTAGATCTCCTCGGCCGACGTGGCGTCGTGCAGCTCGACGAGGTCGGCGTCGTCGGGGCCCCATCCAAAGGCCTCCCAGGCGGCCTCAGCCACGAGGGCGAGGCGGTCGTGGTAGTCCATCACACCGTTGCCCGAGCGGGCGACCGAGCCCACGATGCGCGGCGCCGACTCCGGGGCAGGCGCGTCGGGGCCCGCCAGGACCAGCGCGGCGGCGCCGTCGGTGAACGAGCTGCACATCAGGCGGGTCAGCACGCCTGCGACCTGTGGCGCCTCGAGCACGTCTTCGACCGTGACCGTGCGCTGGCACTGGGCGAGCGGGTTGCGCGATGCGTGGTTGAACGCTTTGACGGCGGCGGCTGCGATCTGGCGCAGCGTCACCCCGACGTCCTTCATGACCCGCAGGGCCCACGAGTTGTTGAGCCCCATGAGGATGCTGCCGGCAGGGTTGTCGTCTGCATGACGCTTGTCGTGCAGGTCGTGGCGGTACTCGGCCGGCAAGCCGTCCTCGATCCCTGCGATGGTCTCGGCACGGTTGCCCGTCCACATCTTCTCGACGCCGAGCGCGATGATCGGGCGTTCCTGCACCGTGGCGGCCATCGTGGCCAGGTGTAGGGCAGAGCTGCCGCCGGCGCAGGAGTTGTCGACGTTGATGATCGCCGCCTCGCTGAGCCCGAGCTTGCGTAGCCAGGTCTGGCCGCGCATACAGCCCTGATCGCTCAGCCGCCCGGCCATCGCGTTGCCCGTGATGACGAGGCCGATGTCCGACGGTGCCAGGCCGGCGTCACCCAACGACTCGTGGACGACCTGCTCGGCCATGGTCTCGGGGTCGAGATCGCGCCGGCTCATGTCCGTCATGCCGGTGCCGAGGATGGCGACGTCCGTCGGGTGCGCGCTCATGCTCTCGACCCCGCGAGCACGGGGCGTTCCTCCGGAGAGAACGCGACGCGCAGCTGGCGGAAGTGCTCGACCGCCGGCGAGCCGGCGACCATGACCACGATGTGCCGGGCGCCCGCCTCGGCGTAGAGGCGCAAGCGTTCAGCGCAGTCGTCGGGCGAGCCGGCCGCCAAGTGGCGAGAGAATGCCTTCGGGGGCAGCCGATACATGTTCGAGAGCCACTCCGCACCACGGGCCGATGCGTCGTCGTCACCCACGCAAGAGAACACGACGACCGCGGCGGCAACCGACTCGGGGTCCCGCCCCGCCTCCTCGGTCTCCCGCCGGAGGCTGGCCAGGGCGGCGGCGTAGTCGTCCGGGGTGAGGAACAGGGGGATCCAGCCGTCGCCGAGGGCGGCCGCCCTCCTCCGGGCCGCCTCACTCGAGCCCCCGAACCAGATGGGCACGGGGAGCGAGGCCGGCTCCATCAGGTACTCGGAGCCCTCCTGGTTCGCCCAGGCCGCCCGGACCTTGGCCACGCCCTCGTCCATCAGCCGGCCGCGGCGGGCATAGTCGGTCTCCGCCCTGCGGTACTCGCCCTCGTGGACGCCGATGCCCACCCCGAGGACGAAGCGGCCGGCCGAGAGGAGCTGGAGCGCGGTGGCCTGTTTGGCGATCGCTGCCGGCCGGCGCAGCGGCAACTGGAGCACGCAGGTGCCCAGCAGGGGCCGCGTGGTGGCCACCGACGCCACCGCCAGCGTCGTGAGCGGCTCGCCGATCGGGTGGGGCCAGAAGAGATGGTCCACCGCCCACAGCGAGTCGGCACCGGCGGCCTCGACCCGCCGACACAACTCGAACAGCTCCGGAGCACTGTTGGTAGTACTCAGGGTAGTACCACGGTGCGCGGCCAGTTCTCCCTGCGTAGTAGGCGGAAGGATCATTCCCAGGGATGGCCCAAGCATCGGACTTCCTACCGGAGTCACACCGACATAGTACGCAAGTGCCGCCTGGCTGCCTATTCCGGTTTTCCTGAGGCCGCCTCTTGCTGCGCCACTCCCATCGCGCCGCCTGCTGCGCCCAGCACGGCCAAGGTGCACCGGGCCTGGCAGATGGGCCGCCCGTCGTCGTCGGTGAGGGCGATTCCCCAGACCTGGACCGTCCTGCCCACGCGCACCGGCGTGGCGACGGCCGTCAGGTGGCCGTCGCGGAGCGAGCGCAGGTGACTGGCGTTGAGCTCGATCCCGACCACGCTGCGGTCGGGCCCGGCGGCCAGGAACGCACCCAGGCTGGCCGCGGACTCGGCCAGGAGGGCCGAGACGCCGCCGTGCAGGATCCCCATGGGCTGGTGCACCCGCCAGTCAACCGGGATCCGCATGACGACCCGTTCGGGACCGGCCTCGAGGGTCTCGACGTCGAGCAGGTCGTTGACGTTGGGCCGGGGGTCGGGAAACGCGGCCGCGCCGCCGCGGGCGGTAGGGGGCGTGCTCATCGCCGCAGGTTAACCACGCGCCGTTATCCTGAGCCCGTGCCCGTCGCGCCCCGGCCGATTCACGTGGTCGACTTGCGCAGCGACACGGTGACCCGGCCGACTCCGGCCATGCGTCGCGCCATGGCGGACGCCGAGGTGGGCGACGACGACTACGGCGAGGACCCGACCGTTCGTGCGCTCGAAGAGGTGTTCGCGGCACGCGTCGGCAAACCGGCCGCGTTGTTCGTGCCGTCGGGCGTGATGGCCAACCAGGTCGCGCTGCGCGTGCTGAGCAGGCCGGGCACGGCCGTCGTCGCCGGGCGGCGCCAACACGTCGTTGCCTACGAGTACGGCGCCGCCGCGCTGAACGCGGGCGTGCAGTTCATCGAGCTCGACGACGACAACGGCACGCTACGCCCCGAAGACGTGCGCGCGGCGCGCGAGGCAACAGCGCACCACCAGCCCGCGGTCTCGTTGGTGGCGATCGAGAACACCCACATGGCCGCCTCGGGGGCGCCGTGGTCCGAGCCCACGCTGCTCGCGCTCGCCGACGAGGCCGGCCCGGTCCCGATCCACATGGATGGCGCGCGGCTCTTCAACGCAGAGGCGGCCACGGGAGTCAGCGCGGCCCGGTGGGCCGGGTCCGCCACCACCGTCATGTGCTGCCTGTCCAAGGGACTGTGCGCGCCCGCAGGATCGCTGCTGGCCGGGCCCGAGGACGTGATCACTGAGGGGCGCCTGGCCCGCAAACGGCTGGGCGGCGGCATGCGCCAGGCCGGCGTTCTGGCCGCACCCGGGCTGGTGGCGCTGGCACAGATGATCGACCGCCTGCCCGAGGACCACGCCAGAGCGGCTCGCCTAGCCGAGGCCGTGGCCCTGCGCTGGCCCCGTTGTGGGCTGGATCCCGCGACCGTGCGGACCAACATCGTGACGTTCGCGCACCCCGAACCCGACAAGCTGCTCGCCCACCTAGAGGGTCACGGTGTACTGGCGCACGCCATCGCGCCCGAGACGATGCGCTTCGTGACCCACCACGACGTGGACGACGAGGGCATCGAGCGCGCGCTGGCGGCGCTCGCTGACGCGCCCGGAGGTGACGCTACGTGAAGATCAGGATCGGCATCAGCGGCGGGGGCGAAAGCCTGGGCCCCGACGCAACGGTCGAACTGGCTCGGGCCGTCGCGGAGACCGGGTTCGATTCGCTCTGGCTGCCCGAGGTGCTGACCCGCCCGGGCCCCGACCCGCTGGTCGGGCTGGCCTGGGTCGCGGGCGCGTGCCCGGGGCTGAAGATCGGCACCACCATGCTCCTGCCGGGACGCAACCTGGTGCGACTGGCGAAGGCGGTCGGCACGCTTGACCAGCTTTCGGGCGGGCGGTTCCTCCTGACGTTCGTGCCCGGCCTCGGCCTGGGTGCCGAGCGCTCCGCCGTGGGCATCCCGACGGCCGAGCGCGGCGCCTTGATGGATGACGCGCTGCCCGTGTTGCGGCGGCTCTGGGCGGGAGAGGTGGTGAGCCACGACGGGATCTCGGGCTCGTTCACCGACGTCTCAGTCTCACCTCTGCCGACACAGGATCCCTTCGACGTGTGGCTGGGGGGCAACATCCCGGCCGCGCTCGAACGGTGCGGCCGGCTGGCCGACGGGTGGATCCCGGCGTTCTGCACCCCCGACGACGTCGCGGCCGGCAAGGCAATCATCGACAAGGTGGCGGCCGAGCACGGGCGCGCGATCAGCCCCGAGCACTTCGGCGTCAGCCTGGCCTACGCCCCCGACGGCACGGACGTGGGCGCGCTCGAGGCGACTCCGCTCGCCCGGCGAGCCCGCGGGCGACCACTCGACCAGATCATCCCGGTCGGCCTGACCGGGCTGCGCACCATGCTGGGGAGGTTCGTCGACGTCGGGTTCTCGAAGTTCATCGTGCGCCCGCTCGGGCCGCCGCAGGAGTGGCGAAGCGAGCTGGAGCGTCTCGCGGGAGCGGTGGGCGGCCTGCAGACGTGATGGCAGGGAGGCGGCTCCCCCTACGCTGCCTGCATGCCTGAGCAGCGCCTGACCTTGATGACCGTGCACGCGCACCCCGATGACGAGGCCATCGGGACGGGCGGCATCCTCGCCCGCTACTCCAGCGAAGGCGCGCACACGGTGCTGGTCACCTGCACCAACGGCGAGCTGGGCGACGCGCCCGGCGGCATCAAGCCCGGTGAGGACGGGCACGATGAGAAGACCGTGGTCGAGCTGCGCCGCAAGGAGCTTGAGGCCAGTTGCGCGGTCCTCGGCGTCTCGGACCTCGAGATGCTCGGGTACCACGACTCGGGGATGGTGGGCTGGCCGCAGAACGAGGCGCCGAACGCCTTCTGGCAGGTCCCGGTCGCGTCCGCGGCGGACCGGCTGGACCCGCTGCTGCGGGAGTACCGGCCGCAGGTCGTCGTGACCTACGACGACTACGGGCTCTACGGCCACCCCGACCACATACAAACGCATCGCGTCGTGCGCGCCGCGTTGGAGCAGTGGGGCGAACCGGTCAAGCTCTACTACACCGCGATCGCGAAGTCGCGTCTGCGCTCGTTCGGCGAAATCCTGAACGAGGCAGGGATCGAGCGGCCGCGCGACGTCGAGGAGGACCCGAAATTCGGCACGCCCGACGAGCTCATCACGTCGACGATCGACGTCAGCGCCTTCGCTGGCCAGAAGTACGCGTCGCTGGGGGCACATGCGAGCCAGAGCGAGAACATCTTCTTCCTGCAGATGGGCGAGGAGCTGTTCGCCCGTGTCATGGGCTCGGAGAGCTTCGTCCGCGTTCTGGACAACACCGGCGCTCCGGTGCCCGAGGACGACCTGTTCGCAGGACTGCGCTGACCTGGCCGGACCCGGACCGGGCCTGCGCTACGCCGGGAGAACGAGCGCAGGCCCGGCGCGGGGCCGCCCTAGCTCGGATCTGTGGGGTTGGCCCGGACGCGGGGCGTCTCGGCGAGACTCAGCACGCCGGCGATCACGAGTAGGGCGGCCGCCACGACTTCGATGACGAAGGCTTGCTGGGCGAAGGGCGCCAGCCACGAATCCTTGAAGCCGAAGAGGCCGTGCGTCACGGTGACGACGAAGCCGGCGACGGTGAGGAGCGCGAACCCAATGCCGATGACGGCGGCCCACAGCCGTCGCACGAGGACCACGCCCACACCGACGACCAGCCCAGCGATCGACTGGAGCAGGAACAGCGGCCCGATCGTGGCGATGGACCGGTAGCCGTCCGGCTCGGACCACAGGTGGTAGTGGATGGCCGCGGACCAGACCAGGAGGCACACCGCCGAGGAGGTAGGCGGCCGTCGCGGCGAGGTCGACCGGGCGGCGCGACAGGCGCGGCCCGCGGAAGAGAAGCGCCCAGCGCATCTGCCCAGGATGCATCCGACGGCGCGCTTGGTGGTGGATCTCGGGGGCGGCGACCTGCACGGCGGGGATACGGTCCGGCCGGGTCGGGGGATTGCTCCTCCCAGCAGGGCATAGGGGAATCCCCGGGGCGCCACCGCCCGTACACCCAGGTGATGCGAGAATTGGATGTGGCAAAAGGTGAGCTCTCTGACGAGGGGCTCCTCGCCGGCATGGCCGTGGGGGATCAGGCGGCCGCCGTCAAGTTCGTCCGGCGCTACCAGCGCCGCATCTTCGGCCTCGCCTACTCCATGACCGGAGATGCAGGCGTGGCCGAAGACGTCTCGCAGGAGGCCATGATCCGTGTGTGGAAGCACGCGCCGGTGTTCGACCCCCGGAGGGGCTCGGTCGCCTCGTGGGTGCTCACCATTACCCGCAACCTGACGATCGACGCGCTGCGGCTGCGCCGCGCCGTGCCGACCGACCCCGACGACTTCGTGGCCGCCGCTCTCCAGAGCAACGAGTACGATCCCGAGGACGCTCCGCGCCGCGCCGACGTACGCGAGATCGTGCGCCGCGGCCTCGACACGCTCCCGCCTGAGCAGCGACGCGCCGTCGTCCTGGCCGCTGTGTACGGCCGCACCGCGCTCGAGATCAGCGAGTCCGAAGGCATCCCCCTCGGCACCGCGAAGACCCGCATCCGGACCGCGCTCATCCGGTTGCGCGCGGCGGTCGAAGAACCGGAGGGGGTGAGCGATGAACGATGAAGTGAGAGACGAGGGAGACGGGGGAGCACGTGGCCGCCACCCTTATGCCGCCGATCTGCCGGAGCTCGCGCTCGGAGTCCTGACGGGCCGTGAGCGGGTACGGGCCCTCTCCCACGTGGAATCCTGTCCGCGCTGTGCCGAGGAGCTCGAACAGCTGTCGCGCGCCGCCGATGCGGTCGTGCAGGTCGCGCCGGAGGTCGAACCACCCATGGGCTTCGAGGTGCGTCTCTTCGATCGGATGGGCGTGGCCGACGTCCGGACCCGAGGTCGCCGAGGGCGCCCTCGCCGCTGGATGCCCGCCGTGCTGGCAGCCGCGGCCGCGGTCGTCGCCCTGGCTGTGGGGCTGACGGTCGCACTGTCGTCGCCCTCGCCGCCGGCCCAGAACGCGGCGGGGCCAACCCGTCAGGTCGCGGTCGCCACTCTCGTGGGGAACGGAGAGAACTTGGGCCGGGTCGTCACGCACGCGGGCGCGCAGCCGTGGATGTCCATGATGCTGGCCGACTCGGGCGTCCAGGGAACGGTGAATTGCGTCGTGGTGACCAAGGACGGAGTGACCCACTTGGTCGGGACGTTCACAGCCAAGAACGGCTACGGCGCGTGGCTCGCCCCGCTGCACGTCGACCCGAAGGACCTCCGGACCGCCCAGATCGTGTCGCCCAGCGGGAAGGTGATCGCCACCGCCTCGCTGGACTGACCCTCTCGGGCCCCGCGGCACGTCAATAGCGGTAGGTGTCCGGCTTGTAGGGGCCCTCGACCGGCACGCCGATGTAGTCGGCCTGCTCCCGGCTCAGCGTCGTCAGCTTGACGCCGAGGGCGTCGAGGTGCAGGCGCGCCACCTTCTCGTCGAGGTGCTTGGGCAACACGTAGACGTCGTTCACGTACTGGCCCGTCTGGGTGAACAGCTCGACCTGCGCCATGGTCTGGTTCGTGAACGAGTTGGACATCACGAAGCTCGGGTGCCCGGTCGCGTTGCCCAGGTTCAGGAGCCGGCCCTCGGACAGGACGATGATCGCATGGCCGTCGGGGAAGACCCACTTGTCGACCTGCGGCTTGATGTTCACCCGCTCGATCCCCGGCGTCCTCGCCAGCCCGGCCATGTCGATCTCGTTGTCGAAGTGGCCGATGTTGCCGACGATGGCCTGATGTTTCATGGCGGCCATGTGCGCCGCGGTAATGATGTCCTTGTTGCCCGTGGCGGTGATGATGATGTCGGCCTCGGGGAGGACGTCCGCGAGCGTGGTGACCTGGAAGCCCTCCATTGCGGCCTGCAGGGCACAGATGGGGTCGACTTCGGTCACGACGACGCGGGCGCCCTGGCCGGCCAACGACTGCGCGCAGCCCTTGCCGACGTCGCCGTAGCCGCAGACCACGGCGACCTTGCCCCCGATCAGCACGTCGGTGGCGCGGTTGATGCCGTCCACCAGCGAGTGGCGGCAGCCGTACTTGTTGTCGAACTTCGACTTGGTCACCGAGTCATTGACGTTGATGGCGGGGAAGAGCAGTTCGCCCTTTTTGGCCATCTCGACCAGGCGGTGGACGCCGGTGGTGGTCTCCTCGGTGACCCCCCTGATCCCGTTGGCGACGGAGGTCCATCGACCCGCGTCCTCGTCCAGGCTCCGCGTCAGGACTTGCAGCACAACGGCGAACTCCTCGGACTCGGCCGTCGACGGGTCGGGCACCGCGCCCGCCTTCTCGAACTCGACGCCCTTGTGCACGAGCAGCGTGGCGTCGCCGCCGTCATCGAGGATCATGTTGGGCCCGCCCTCGCCTGGCCAGAGCAACGCTTGCTCCGTGCACCACCAGTACTCCTCGAGCGTCTCGCCCTTCCAGGCGAACACGGGTACGCCCTTGGGGTCCTCGACCGTGCCGTTCGGGCCCACGGCCACGGCTGCTGCCGCGTGGTCCTGGGTCGAGAAGATGTTGCAGCTGGCCCAGCGCACCCGGGCGCCCAGCGCGGTCAGGGTCTCGATCAGCACGGCGGTCTGCACCGTCATGTGCAGTGAACCGGTGATGCGGGCGCCGGCCAGCGGCTGGCTCGCGCCGTACTCGGCACGCATGGCCATCAGTCCGGGCATCTCGTGCTCGGCCAGTTCGATCTCCTTGCGGCCGAAGGCGGCGAGCGAGAGGTCGGCGACCTTGAAGGGCAGGGTGGTCGGGGTCGGGGTCGTCATGACAACTCCTTTGGGTCGTGGGTCGGATCTGGCGTGCGCAGGCGCGCAAAATTGCGGCGGGCCTAAACGGCGAAAGCGCAACGCACGTGCTCCGACCTCTGCCGGAGGCCGTGTACCCAACCAGAACAATAGGCCACAATCGGGGTGGCGAACACACTCTCGACGGTGGAGCGCTGCCCCGGAGGCCTGGTTTCGTCCAGGGCTATGGTCGACACGTGGGGGCGAGCGGCGAGGAGCGGTCAACGGGTCCTGGGCACCCGTAGGGTCACTCAGGGGCGCGCTGATGTCGCTGGCACCACAGCCCGTAAAGCAACCTCCGGGCACCGAAGGGCCGCCCGCAGGCGAACGTCGCTTCCGTCCCGACATCCAGGGTCTCCGGGCGGTCGCGATCCTCCTGGTCGTCCTGTTCCATGCCGGTGTCCCGGGGTTCGGTGGCGGTTACGTCGGCGTGGACGTCTTCTTCGTGATCTCGGGCTACGTCATCACCGGGGTCCTGCTCAGGGAACGCGCCCGGTCGGGACGGACGTCGATCCCGAGCTTCTACGGACGGAGGGCACGGCGGATCATCCCCGCCGCGACGCTCGTCATCATCGTCACCGTCGTGGCGGCATACCACTACCTGGGGTCGCTGAGCGGGCATACCACGGCAGTTGACGGGCAGTGGGCGGCGGTTTTCCTCGCCAACTTCCACTTTGCCGCGACGTCCACGAACTATCTCGCGTCGCTACGCCCACCGTCCGCCCTGCAGAACTACTGGTCGCTCGCGGTCGAGGAGCAGTTCTACATCGTCTACCCCGCCGTCTTCGTGCTGTCCGTCCGTGGCGCCAAACGCCTCAACTCGCGCACCCGCCTGGCCCTGGTGCTCGTCGCCGTGATCGGTGCGTCCTTCGCCTATTCCGTGGTCCTCACGCCGGCGAACGCATCGAGCGCGTTCTTCTCCCCCTTCACCCGCGCATGGGAGCTGGCGCTCGGCGCCCTGGTGGCGGTCGGCGGCGACCGGCTCCAGCGGATTCCGCGTCCCCTCGCCGCCCTCGCCAGCTGGGTCGGGATCGCCGCCATCGCGTCGGCCGACCTGACGCTGACCTCCACCAGTGTCTACCCCGGTGCCTTGGTGGCGATCCCGGTCGCCGGTGCCGGGCTCGTCATCGCGGGCGGCGCCGCGCAGCCGCTCTGGGGCGCCGAATCCCTCCTGCGGCGACGCCCGTTCCAGGTCGTCGGCCTCATCTCGTATTCTCTGTATCTCTGGCACTGGCCGATTCTCGTGATTGCGGCGCAGAGTCGCGGCGCGACGACGCTGCCGGTCTGGGACAACGTGTGGCTGCTCCTGCTGGCGACCGGGCTGGCCACGCTCACCTATCTGCTCTTGGAGAACCCCGTACGCCACGCGAGGCTCCTGACGCATCATCGATGGCTGAGCATCGCACTCGGGCTGGTGCTGATCGGCGTCACCGTGGTCGTCACGTCCTCGGAGCAGCAGCGCCCACAGCTGGACCTCGGAAGCATCGCCACGGTTGCCTCCCGCTCGGTTTGCCCCTCCCCACGGCCGTCCGAGGTCGCCCACCTCGCGTCTTCGTACGATGCCAGCCGGCCGGTGCCGCCCAGCACGGTTTCGCTGGACCGGTCCGTCGTCGTGGTGGGGGACTCCACGTCGTGCACGCTGCTCCCGGGACTGGACGCCGTCGGGCCGTCGTACGGACTTCAGATCCACAACGGAGCCGTCGTTGGCTGTGGGATAGTCAGCGGACAAATCACGCCGTTTTACACGGTAGGAGGGGCCAACATCGAGGCGTACACCGCGGGGTGCCAAGACGAGGCCAACAATGCCGAGTCCGCTGCTATCACCCGGTACCACCCGCAGCTGGTCGTCTGGGGGAGCACGGACGAGAGCCGTGGAATTGTGGTCGGCAACCGTGCGGGGACCACGACGCTCGAACCGGGAACGGCAGCGTGGCATTCGGTGATGTTGCGGCGGATGGACAACCGGACGAACCAGTTCATCGACGCGGGCTCACGAGTCGTCCTCTTGGAGGAACCCCCGCCGATTCAGAGCGGCACCGCGGTCACCCCCACCGACGTGGACTACGAAAGAATGAACGCGCTGCTTCGAGAGGTCAGCGCGCAGCACCCCCAACGGGTCGCGGTCGTCGACCTGTCCGCCCGGGTCTGCCCCGCGGGTCCGCCCTGCCCCTTCGTGCTGGACGGCCAGGGCTCGACCTCCGCCACCGCCGTTGACGCAGTCCGGCCCGATGGCCTCCACTACACCTCGACGGGAGCGCTCTGGGTGGCCCGGTGGTTGGTCCCGCAGATCATCGCCGCGGCCAAGGGCCTCTCTTGAGGTCCCCTCAGCGGAGCGGCGGTTCCTGCGAACAGTTGCGCAGCGAGCCCAGACCGCGGAGCGGGCGAGTGATCCTCCAACTCGTGGACGCCCGCATCTGTTCGTTCTGCTCATTCGTGGCGCTCAACTCGGTTCTCGTTTGCGAACGGCCAGAATCCTGAAGAACGGACGAGCGTCCAGATTGTGCCGTCATCGACAGGTTGCAGCGCAAAGAGATGTGATTTCTCCAGGTCTCGTTTGAGTTTGGTTTCGATCCCTGAGCCTCCCCTCCAGCACAGATGACCACGGCGATACCGTCACGAAACCGCATAGTGTGTCAGCCGTGCTCCGTCAGGTCAGTCGGGTGAGCGAGGCCGCCCAAACAGCAACTGCGAGCTGAGCTAGAGCCTCGCCAATGCTGCGTGTCGTCTTGATCGCACCGCCGGGTGCGGGAAAGGGAACCCAAAGCACACGGATCGCCGAGATATACGGCGTGCCCCACATCTCCTCCGGTGAGCTCCTCCGATCCGAAGTCGCGCGCCAGACGCCGACGGGAAAACTCGTTGCGGAGCAGCTCGTAAGAGGCGAGCTCGTCGACGACACGATCGTGGAAGCCGTGATCTTCAACCATCTTTCGGAGACTGCCGGCGGGTTTGTCCTCGACGGGTTTCCTCGCACCGTGTCCCAGGCGGTCGCCACCGAGGAATGGACCGTGGCAGCCGGACTCCCTTTGGATGCGGCGGTCGAGCTGCAGGTTCCCCGCGAGGAGCTGGTGAACCGCGTTCGTCGGCGCGCTGTTGACTCCCCGCGGTCCGATGACCCGCTCAGAACCGTCCTCTATCGAATTGATGACTACGACCGGGCGGCGGGCGAACTTCTAGGTTTCTACCGTCAACGCGGAATCCTGGTCACGGTCGATGGCACCGGCGACGTTGACGCCGTGACACGACGAATCCGAATCCAACTCGATCGTGTGTTGACTTCTTCAAGGAACCAGTCGGAGACAAACTAAAAGGTGTGGCGTCAGAGGTGGGCTAGGTATCAGCGCCAAAGCAACGATCCTAAGTTCGCGGACCGAGGATCAAGCTCCCGGCTGGAGTCAATTGTCGACTTCTACGGCCACCCATGGGCTCGTTCCGTGAAGCCCGCCGGAGGCGAAGGCGACGCTGCGAAGGAAGTACTCCCCGTTTGGAACCGAATGAGTGTTCCAGGCACCGAGCCAGCCGAAGGGGACTCTCGACGCTTGGCTGATCACTTTGGATCCCGCTTGGCCCACGCGCTGCTCGAACTGCACTTTGGTGACCCCGTACTCATCCGAAGCTCCGGCAAGCAGGAACTCTGCGCCGTGCAAGACCTGGCCTCGCGTCGGTTTTGCCACCACGGTCGTCGGCCGCGTGTGATTGATCGGTAGCTGCTGGCGGGCGTAGTCGGCGGCCTCGCTGGTCGAAAACAGTGCGAGATGATGGGAACGGGTGAAGCCCACCATTTTGCGGATGAACCCCGCCGCTTGATCGCCTGCACCCAGCTGGCTCTCAACCAGTCCGTCGGGAGCCTGGTCGACATGGACCGTAATGACCCCATTCGCCGCTTCGTAGTTTCGAGCCCCGTCGGCGCCCGCGATGCCATTCACGGTGCCGAAGATGGCCAGGACGCCGATGACCAGAGTGACCACCACGGCGGGCACGACAACGGGAAGCCGTGACCTCTGCGATTCCGCGGTACCTGGGTGTGCGAACCGGTCCACCGCGACCAGGTAGGAACCGGCTACGACGAGTAGATCGAAGGTCACGTAGCGCGATGTGCCCGCGCCGTTGAGTCCATCAGAGGCCCGACCGCCGGCGATCGCCCCGGCGAAGAGCAGCCCCGTCCAGACCAGCGCGACACCGATGGGTCGACCACTCGACACATCCACGCGGAGACCTGACGAGATGATTGCCCAGATCCCGGCGGCCAAGACCACGAGCCCGAAGACGAAGACGGCGTACTGTCCAGTGGTCGGGGAGTTCGAGATGTTGGCGCCGACGATGTCGCCCAGGGCGAAGACGTAGAACCTCAGGAACTCGACGGGGTGATGGAGAGCAAAGCTTATGTTTCCGCCCGACTGTCGGGAATTCCAGTTGTAGAAGTACAAGGCCGTCGTCAGTGCGCCCGCGGTGATCCAAGCGAACACGAAAGGTTTCGGACGGGCTCTTTGGAGCAGGAGGGCGAGACCGACGGGCCACACGAAGAGCCCCTGGAGGGACGAGTAGCTGGCGACGACACCGGCGGCTATGCCCCCGACAAGCACGATCCACGTGAGAGCGGGGCGATCCACCAAGAAGATCACGACACCAACCATGATCAAGACGAGATACCAGCCGACCTGGAAGCCATAGAGGGTGTCTCCGTACTGCGCCAGCGAGAACATGACGATGGCCACGGGGCAGTACCAGATCCACGCCGTCGACGGTGAGCGGCGCCGATGTGCCGCCACGAAGAGCGCCGTCGCTCCGACCAGGAGGACGACATCGAAGTAGACCTGGACGAGCACGTTGAAGTGGGCCAGGTGCGCGACGAGAAGAGTGACGAGGTTCTGAAAGAAGATCCGATTGTCACTGTGCTGAGCCCACAACAGGCTGAGGCTCAGGGTCCCGTTGAACGAGTGCTGGATCAATTGGACGTCGTACCACTGGTCCGCCCGGAGCACGTCGAGCGAGTCCCTCGCCGTGAGCCACACATAGAGAGCGATCGGGATCGAAAACCCGAGAACGCCCAGGATCGTGAGGAGCGGACGACTCGCAACCGTGGCGTCATCGCCAGCTTCGAGCGTGGTGGGCTCCTTCATCCCTCGCTCGCCGAGTTTGGTCTGCATTCCTGAGTCTTGCCCTCCGCCGCCGACAACCAGGGATACCCTCCCGGACGCCGCAGAGTATGGCAGTGAATCCTCACCGAGCGCCGAACCGGGTTCCCAAACGGCTCTGCCCGGAAGCAGCCCGATTCGCCAGATATCGCCTTTGAACTGACTGTTTGAACTGACAGCTCATAGTTTGAACTGACAGCACAGGTTTGAACTGACAGCTTGCGAGCGCCCCCTTGCGAGCGCCCCCGGCACGATTCGAACGTGCGACACACGGTTTAGGAAACCGTTGCTCTATCCCCTGAGCTACGGGGGCCAGGACCTTGGAACAGGGCCTTCCAACGGCGAAGCTAGTTCAGACTAACGCCCTCACCGTCATTGACACACGGTGACCGGGGCACCACCGGGCCGCAGGATCGCGTCGGTATATCCACCAGACGGAAGGGTGAGCCAGTGATCGCCGTTGTCTTCGAACGCCGTGGTGACGGTACCGAAGAGACCGCCAAGATAGATCGTGAGGAAGGTCGGGCCCGAGGACGCAAACAGCGCGTTTAATCCCGGCACGGGACTCGTCCGTATGGCCCCCCCACCGGTTGTGAGGTGGACGGTGACGTACGGGACGGGGTGAGGCGGCAGAGGGTGATGGTTGTGCTCTATGAATGAGAGCGTCGACGTTGTCGCCAGGGTTACGCAGCGTTGGGTGCTGCCGTACTGTGGCGCGATAAAGGTCAGCCGAGTCGCACTCCCTGGATGGGGCGACGCGTACACGCTCAGTCTGGTCCGCTCAGCGGTGAGGTTCCCTGGACTCGTCGGAATGTCAACCTGTCCGTGGCGGACCAGCTCTGTGAGCTGAGCCGCGCTGACGCTGTCGCCCACACCGAGACCGTTGTACACGACCGCCTGCGGTTCGAACCTCGCTCCGTGATCCACCAGGTAAGCGGCATCGTCGAACTGCTGATGACCGGCTTGTGTCAGTTGCACCCACGATGTGTTCTGGTCGTACAGCTCCGACGCGTTGAGGACCACGACCACGCCGAGAGCTATCAGTAGGGCGGTGCGGACCTGAGGAGAACGGGAAATGGCAGTGAGCACCTGACCGATCAACGGAAGCGCCAAGCCCACCGCGAAATACGAGTAGCGCGATGCGGTCGCTTCCTCGATTCCGAAGACGGTTCGTCCGGTGGCGACGAACACGAAGACGACGAGCGTCGCGGCTGCCAGGGCGGCCGGCACGTTCCGTCGCCAGATCGCGACTCCGGCGAGGGCAATGGCGATCAGGTCGCCGACGACGCGCGGTGCGCGGAGGTATCCCGCGAATGACGCCGTAATCCCCACCCAGATGAACGAGACGATGTGCCCGGCACCAAGCGCCACCGTGGAGCTCGATGGATGAATAGCGAGCCACCAGACACCGAAGACGAAGGCCGGAACCAGGGTACAGATCGCCGCCAACACGTACCGTCGCCGGGCCAGGCCCACCAGTCCACAGCACACGACCATGGGGATGCCCATCCCAGAGCACAAGAGTGAGCAAATCCCCCACACGACCGCGAGGACAGGCTTGTCGCGCTCGACCGCCTCCACCCCGAGCAGGCCGAAGGCGAAACTGGCGACGAAGCCGAGCTGAAAGGCCCAGACCATGTCCTGCCAGCCAACGCCCATGACCATGAAGCTCGCAACCAGAATGGTCGCGACCCATTGATCGACGTGATGCCGCAGCATGAGCCGCCACAAGAGGTGGGCGGCCAGAAGGTGGACCAAAATGGTGGGAAGTGCGTAGGCCCAGTAATCGCGCACACCGAGGACGCCGAATATCGCCCTCCAGACGAGGATGGGAATGGTGGACCAGTGCACGCCGCCGTGGGGATAGAAGAGCCCGTGGGTGCCGGTGAGCTGAACGCTCCTGTTTACGAGAAAGTCCCACTCGTCGAGGAAGAACCAATTCCTGTTCGCGAGCACCAGTAAGAAGACGCCAGCGAACAAGGCAGTTGCGGCATGGACGAGCCCGACCCCGGGCTTGAGTCGCGGAATCGGAGCAAGGATGCGGTTCTTGGGAAGCCGGCGTGGTGCGGACGCGCCGCGGCCGGTGCTTCGCGCCGCTTGGGGAGTCACCTGAATGACGCCGCTCGCCTGCTTACCCCCAGTGGGGCCGATTACGTCGCTGCCCACGCCGCCGCCCCCCCTTGACATCCATCGGAGGATACTGAGGATCGCGGGGCGATGACAGTCAGTGGGCCTCGGCGCTGCGGGTTCCGTACAGTTCAACCCGCACTTCGATCTCCGGGTAGACGCGGATCATGAGCATGCTGGGCGGCTTCATGCCGAACTGGCGGATATCGAAGACGTACTTCCCGGTCAAGGAGGCCTGCTCCTCGCCGAGCTCGATGTGCATCCGGTGCTCGAAGCTTCGTGTCTTGCCGTGGAAGGAGATGTCCCCGGCGACCAGGTAGCCGGGATGCGACCCGTCGGCCGCGAGCCGCGTCACGCGGCCCTCGATGATCGGGTAACGCTTGGCGTCGATGCGCCGTCGCAACTCGTGGTCGTAGAGCTGGTTGCCGGAAGTCAGTTTCGAGACGGCCAGCTGGAGCTGGCCGGAGTAGGGCTGGTCGAGATCGAGCGACCCGTCGGCCCGGGTCGAAGCCTCGAACCACCCGGTGACCCCGCGAGTCTCGGTGTTGATGGGGTGCAGGTTCGACCGTCCGCTCACCCAGATGCACGAGCGCATCGAGTCGAAGCTGTAGCGGACGGGCCCCATCGATCTCCGTTCTCCGGGCCGGCTGAGCGCCCCGGAACCTCATTGCACGTAGAAATCGCATACTGGCATAAAGTCACGTCGTGGCCCGACTCGACATCCCGTCCGGTGAGGGGGGCGACGCTGTCCAGATCTGGTCGTTGCAGCCCGAGCTCGGCCATGCCGCCACGCGGCTGGTGGACGCCGCCTACAACAAGAGCATCCTGCCCGTGCGCGTGCGCGAGGCCGCGCGGATGCGCATCGCGCAACTCAACGACTGCACCGTGTGCCTGTCCTTCCGCGCCGACAAGGTGCGGGCCCAGGGACTCGACGAGGAGTTCTACTGCGCCGTCGGCTCGGACGACGGGGCGTTCAGCGACCAGGAGACGTTGGCCGTCGAGTACGCCGAGCGGTTCGCCGTCGACCACACGAGCATCGATGACGCATTCGTCCAGCGGCTGCGTGCCGCCTTCACCGACCCGGAGATCTTCGACCTCACGGTCTGCTTGTCGGCCTTCCTCGGGTTGGGGCGCACGCTGCGTGCACTCGGCATCGCCGAGACGCCGCTGACCGACGTCTAATCGACCGACGTTGGTGAGCCACGCTCTTCAAGAGGCCGAATGGGATCGGCCGGCCCCACCCGCGGGCCGTTCGAAGGCGGCGTCCCGCTCCTTGACCGCGGCACGCAGGCCCACCTCGCCGATCCGCTCCGAGAATGCCAGCGCCTCGGGAGCCCGGTGGCCGATGGCGTCGTTGAGCGCGGCGAAGCGTTGCAGCTGGGTGCGGCCCATCAGCTCGATTCCGGTGTTGACCACCCTTTTGTTCGCCACCAGGAGGTCACGGCCGATCAGAACGATGCGCTGCGCCAGCTCCAGAACCACGCCGTCCAGCTGTTTGGCCGGCGCGGTCGCGACGACCAGGCCGGCCTCGCGGGCCTCGGTCCCGGACAGCGTGTCGCCCGTGAACAGGAGGCGCTTTGTCCACTGCGGGCCCACGTTGTACAGCCACATGTTGGTCGGGGGCACCCCCATGGACCGCACCGGCGGGAATCCGATCCGGGCGTCCTCTGCCGCGAGGACCAGGTCGCAGTGCAATGCAAGGTCCGTGCCCCCGGCCAAGCAGTTCCCCTGGACCTGCGCGATGACAGGGATGGTGCAGTCCCAGACCCTGCTCCATTGGCTCGCCAGCGAAAGCATGGCCGACACGTCGCCTTCAAGCGGCTCGTGCATCGGGAAGTCTCCCGGGTCGGAGTCCTCCGCGATGAAGCCATACCCCGAGGAGAAGGACCGCCCGGTACTCCGGATGACGACGACCCTCGCCTCACGATCGGCCTGGGCTTCATCGATCGCGCCCAGGATTTCGCGGATGCAGCGGGGCGTCAGCGGGTTGTGATGGTCCGGGCGGTCGAGCGTGACCCGGCGCACGCGTCCGATCTCCTCGTACCTCAGCGTGGTGAAGCTCGGTGTCACGATGCGCTCCTCGGTTCGGCTCCGCGGACGAGGTGGGACTTGAGCACCTTGCCGCTCTCGTTGCGCGGCAGCGCGTCGACCACCGTAATGCTGCGGGGGACCTTGTAATCGGCCAAGCGTTCCAACAGGAACGTCCTGAGCTCGCCCCGGTCGATATGTTCGCGGAGGACGACCCAGGCCGCGACGTCTTCGCCGAGCACCGGGTGGGGGACGCCGGCGACCGCCGCTTCCGCTACCGCCGGGTGGTCGAAGAGTGCGGCCTCGACCTCTCCAGGTGCGATGTTGTGGCCGCCACGGATGACGATCTCCTTCTGGCGGCCAACGATCCAGAGGTGGCCGTCTTCGTCGAGGCGACCCAGGTCCCCGCTCTGGAGCCATCCGTCGACCCACGTGCGCCGCGTGCCGTCGTCGTCGGCCAGATACGCCCGCGGCCCGCGGTCGCCGCGGATCGCCACCTGCCCCACGGCGTTCGTTGGCAGCGCCCGGCCGTCACGTCCGACGACTCGCACCTCGACGCCCGGTAGAGGCAGTCCGACGGACCCGAGGTGCTCGCCGCGATCGCCCATCGGCGTCGCGGTGACAGCGCCGAACTCGGTCATCCCGTAGCCGCAGAGCACCTCGGCGCCACCGAGCCCGGCTCCGAAGCGCCGCAGCGTCGCGGCGGCGATGGGAGCGCTCCCGATGTTCACCACGACCAAGCTGGAGAGATCCGCCATCGCGAACCGTGGGCGGTTCACGATCAGCTCGACCATGGCGGGAACGAGGAACGCCGCGACGGGCCGCTCACGTTGGACCACGGCGATCCAGTCGTCGGGGTCGAAGCGGGGAAGGAACCACCCGCTCAGCCCTCCACGCAACGGGCCGCACACGAGGAGCGACCCGCTCGTCGTGGCGAACGGCGACGAGGACAAGAAGCCGAGACCGAGCCAGGCTGAGGGCACCCGGTCGATGCTCGAGAGCCCGCCGTGCCGCACGACGACACCCTTAGGCTCGCCCGTCGTTCCCGACGTGTACATGATGTCGGCGACGTCATCGGCGGCGACGGACACCGGGGGATCGGTGTCGTCGGACGAGAAGACCTCGGACCAGCCGGTCTCTGCGGTGGAGACCATGGTCGGCACGACGTCCCGCACGGCGTTGGGGACCTGGCCGCAGAGCGCGATGGCGACGCCGGCGTGGCCGAGGATCCGTGCGAGCTCGGCCGGTCCGAGCCGCGCCAACAGGGGGACGGCGACCGCGCCAGCCTTGTGGATCGCCATGTATGCCACCAGCCACTCCCGCGGCTCGTCGTTCCCGATGAACAGGCCGACCCGGTCGCCTCTGGCGAGGCCGCGCTCCAGGAGGCCGCGGGCCAACCGGTTCGAGCGACGGTGCCACTCGCCCAGAGTCATCTCGGAGCCGTCGGCCAAGTTCCGCCAGGCCACGCCGTCGCCGAATCTCGACGCGAGCTCGCGCAGCAACTGGGGCTGGAGCAGCGTCATGCCAACGGTGGCCGCCTCGGCATCAGTACGGAGCGCCGCCCTCGAGGATGGCGCGGGGGTTGTCGACCAGCATGGTCGTGATGTCCGCGTCGCTGATCCCGCGAACCCGCATGGCCGGGAGCACGGTGTCCGAGATGTAGGTCCAGTGCCAGTCCTTTGACGCGTCAATCATCGAGCGCGGGAACCAGTCGACGAAGCACATCGCGTCGTGTGAGAGGACGATCCGCCCGGCGTACCCGCGCTCGCAGAGCCGGGCCACGGCGTCGACTCGCTCCTCGAGCGTGATGCCGGGGACGCCGAAGTGGTCGAATCCGAGGTACGAGCCATTGTCGATGAGGCTCAGGTGGTAGTCCGTGTTCACGGTCCCGCCGCTGTGCCCGATGACGACGCGCCGGAGGTCGACGCCCTCGTCGCTGAAGATCCGCTGTTGTTCGAGGCCCCAGGGTTCGGGCGGGGTGGGCGTGTGCGTGGTGATCGGCACTCCCGTGTCCCGGTGTGCCCGAGCCACGGCCCGCAGGACGCGCTCGACGCCCGGCGTGATGCCCGGTCGGTCCGACGCGCACTTCAAGATGGCAGCGCGGACCCGCGTCTCGCCGATTCCTTCGGTGATCTCCCGCACGAAGACGTCCACCATGGGCTCGGGCCCGCCCAGGATCGTGCCCGGACCGCGGAAGTGGAAGTACATCGGGACGTCGTTGTACGTGTAGACGCCGGTGGCCACGACGACGTTGATCGCCGGCACCTGCTCGGCGATCGCCGCAACCCGGGGGATGTAGCGACCGAGCCCGATCACCGTCAGGTCGACCAGCGTGTCGATCCCGCGTTCCTTCAGCTCGCGCAGCTTGGCGACGGCGCGGGCCTGCTGCGCGGACTCGTCCCACTCCTCGGGCGTCTTCTCGATCTCCGGGCTCAGGATGAAGATGTGCTCGTGCATGAGGGTGCGGCCGAGCTGCTCACCGTCGACCGGCCCGCGCACCGTGTTGACCTGGGACATCAGCTCCCCTCCTGGGACACCAGCTCCCCTCGTCCGCTCCGCGGTCTGACCGGCGCCGGTGATCGTAGCGGCGCTCGACGACTCCGAGAGAGTGGCCCGGGGCACAATGTCACAGGAGGCCCACAGCGGGTTCTGCGATGCTGTCGAGTCGGGCGTGCTGCGATGGGGGCGTCCCGAAGCAGAGGTTTCTTGCGACTCATGTCACCCCGTAGCCAACCGACCACACCAGGCGGCCGAGAGAGCGTCCAGGCCCGGGTCCGGCACCTGACCCGTGGCGCCGTCCTTGCTGCCGCCGCAGCGACCGTGGCCATCGGCATCGTCGTGTCCCACGAACATCCCGGCGCGACTGCCGGGCGCAAGGGAACGTCGACCGGGTCGGGTTCGACGGCTGGCACCGGCACGACGAAGGGTGGATCCTCGTCGAGCGGCACCTCGGGCAACTCGGGCTCCACGAGCAACTCGGATAACACCGGCAACACCGGCAACTCCGGCAGCACCGGCAGCTTCGCACCTTCCTCCAGCTCCTCGGCGCCCACCGTGACGTCGGGCGGTACCTCATCGTGAGCGGCGCCACCGGGGGGAGCGGGCAGAGACTGACCACCCGGTCCTTCCGGGCCATCGGGACCACCGCCACGGTCGTGGTGCAGGACCGCGCCGCGGCCGACGCCGCCGAACGCATGCTCTCCTCCGAGCTTGAGGCGATCGACCTCGCCTGCAGTCGGTTCCGTGATGACTCCGAGCTCCAGGCCTTGCACGCCCGGGCCGGGAGCACTGTGGCGGTGAGCGAGCTCCTTTTCGAAGCCCTTCAGGTGGCCGTCGACGCGGCCCAGCAGACGAGCGGCGCGGTCGACCCCACCGTCGGCAACGCCATCGAGGCTCTCGGGTACGACGCGGACCTCGACGAGGTGCTCGCCCGGCCTCCATCGCCGCCGGACGCGCTCGGGTCGGTGGCCGGTTACCTGCACGTCCAGCTCAATCCGGCGAAGCGGACGGTCCGTATCCCGCGGGGTGTCCGCCTCGACCTCGGCTCTACGGCCAAGGCGTTGGCCGCGGACCGAGCCGCCGTCCGCATCGCCCAGGGGGTGGGCAGCGGGGTGCTGGTGAGCCTGGGCGGCGACGTCGCCGTGGCCGGCGTGCCACCGGGAGGCGGCTGGGCCGTCGGCATCGCCCGGGAGTCGTCGGCGCCCGCAGGCGAGATCGAGCAGGTGGTCGTCATCACGCACGGGGGACTCGCCAGCTCCGCCACCGCCGTGAGGACTTGGAAGGCGGGGGAGCGGACGGTCCACCACATCCTCGATCCCGCGACCGGCGACTGCGCCGAGCCGTATTGGGTCCTGGTGTCCGCCACCGGGCGCAGCTGCGTGGAGGCCAACCTCGTCACCACCGCCGCCATCGTGTGGGGTGAACAGGCTCTGGGCCGGCTCGCCGGATTCGAGCAATCAGTGCGGCTCGTTCGTTCCGACGGAGAGGTCTTCTCGGTGAACGGGTGGCCATTGGAGCCCGCACCATGAACTCGACCGCGCTCTGGTACGCCACCCGCGCCAGCGGCTTGGTGGCGCTTGTCCTCCTGACGGTCACCATGGTGCTGGGGCTCACCACGTCCACGCGGGCCCGCGCCCGCAACTGGCCCGGCTTCGCGCAGCAGGAGATGCACCGCCGCATCTCCATTCTCGCGGTCGTCTTCCTCGGCATCCACGTGCTGACCAGCGTGCTGGACACCTACGTGAACATCGGCTGGGCTTCCGTCGTCATCCCGTTCACCTCTCAGTACTCGGGCTTCTGGGTCGGCGTCGGTGCCGTCGCGCTCGACTTGATGGTTGCCGTGTTCGTCACCAGCCTGTTGCGCAGCCGGATGCGTCCGGGCACCTGGCGGGCCGTGCACTGGCTCGCCTACCTCACCTGGCCGATCGCCATGGCACACACCTTTGGGATGGGCACGGACTCGCGCGAGGGCTGGGTGATCGCACTCGGGGTGGCGTGCGGGCTCGCTGTCGGCATCGCCCTGGCCTGGCGGCTGCGCGCCGCGGCCCGCCAATGGGAGGCCCGCAGTACGCATTCATCCCTCGCCGAGGTCCCGCCGAAGCACCTGGAGCTGACGCCGACGCGGGACCGAGCGGGGTCGCGTCGTGTCTAGCGCGAGCGAGGCCTTGGCTACCACCGGCCGTTACCGGGTCCTCGGCCACCCGACGGACCTGGCCGCTCATGTCGAGACCCTTGGACCCGTCCCCCTCCCCTCCGCCCGGGCCCGAGGCTGGCGCGAGGCCTTCGTGTCCATGCTCGAGGCTTCAGGACTGGCCGGTCGTGGTGGGGCGGGGTTCCCCGCCGCGATCAAGCTCGCGGTGGCCCACGCTGCCCGGCGAGGCGGCACCGTCGTCGTCAACGCCATGGAGGGTGAGCCGGCGAGCGACAAGGACAAGCTGCTGCTCATCCGGTCTCCCCACCTCGTCCTGGATGGCGCACAGCTCATGGCCGCGGCGTGCGGCGCGCGGCGCATCGCCGTCTGCGTGCCCGAGGGGCGTGACCATGCGGCCGCTGCGGTGTCCGTCGCGATGACGGAACGGTTCGGGACCAGTCATTCGCCGGTCCCCGAGTGCCTCGTGCGCCCGCCCGACCGCTACGTCGCCGGCGAGGAGTCCGCGCTGGCCCAGTGGCTCGACTCGGGCCGTGCCCTGCCGTCCTTCCGGCCGGACAAGGGCACCGCGCTCCGCGTCGGACGCGACACCGCGCTGGTGCACAACGCCGAGACGCTGGCGCACGTGGCGATGATCGCCCGCACGGGGTCCGACGCCTTCCGCGCCCACGGTCCGGTCGAGGATCCGGGGACCTGTCTCGTCACGATCTCCGGCGCGGTCGAGCATCCGGGCGTCGTCGAGGTTGACCGCGGGACGGCTCTCATCGACATCGCCAACCGCGCCACGCCAGTCGGCTCACCCCAGGCCCTGCTCGTCGGCGGCTACGGCGGCGCCTGGGTCGGCCCCGCCCACTTCGCGACGCCGTACTCGTCTCTGTCGCTGCGCGCCATCGGGGCGACCGCGGGCGTGGGGACCGTCGTCGTACTCGGCCCCGCGGCGTGCGGGCTCGCCGAGTCCGCACGCGTCACGCACTACCTGGCTGGCCAGAGCGCCGGCCAGTGCGGACCGTGCGTCTACGGTCTGCCGGCCATCGCCGGCGACCTGGGCCGGCTGGCGCGCGGAGACACCGACCCTGCGCTCCTGGCGAGACTCGACCGCCGGGTCGGCCAGGTCGACGGGCGCGGCGCGTGCCGGCATCCCGACGGCGCAACGAACCTCGTCCGGAGCGCTCTCACCGTGTTCGCCGACGACGTGCGCACGCACGCACGGGGGGTGCCATGCGCGCACTGGAACCGTACGACCCAGCTGCGCTTCCCCGCGCCAGGGGTGGAGGCGTCGGCAGCATGATTCGCATCGTGATCGATCCGGTGGCCTGTGACGCATACGGCTACTGCGCGGAACTTTTGCCCGAGGCGATCACGCTCGACGAATGGGGCTATCCCATCGTCGACGACGCGCCATTGCCCGCCGACCTGGTCGAGGTCGCCCGCCGGGCTGCCCGCGACTGCCCGCGCCGGGCCATCACGCTGCGGGAGCGCAAAGGCCGCGCCTGACGGCGCGGTGACGATGCCAACTGCCGTGTCGTGACGCGCGCACAGGGTCCCGTGATCCGGCGGCCCGACGCAGTCGACCTCATCTCCAAGCCCGGGCTGGGCCGCTGCGCCGAGCTCGAGTCCGTGCACGTTCACCCCCGACCACCGGGGCGTCGGAATCAGCCGCGGGCTCGTGGGCTTGGCCGTCGAGCGGGCGGGCGCGCTGGGCTGCTCCCGGGTCCAGCTGACCTCGAACCGCCGGTGCAGCCAGTCCCACCGCTACGTCGAGCGCCTCGGCTTCGAGCCGACTGCGGCTCGCGTGGGCAGATGCCCGCGCGCCCTCTTGCTTGGGTGTTCGTAATTGTGTAATCTCGTAATATGAGCAACCAAGAGAACGAGACGCGCCGGGGCCCCTATCGGGGGCGGCGGCGCACTGGGACCCCCCCTCCCTCGGGACCGGAACAGGAGCGCCTGATCGGAGCCTGGTTCGCCGGCCGGGTCCCCGACACCTGGTACGAGGGCAGCCCGACCATCGAGATCGACAGCGACGAGATCCAGGTCGTCGGGGAACTGGCGCCGCCCCAGCTGGCCGCCGGCGCGCCGGAGGATGAAGTGCGGGTGGCGGAGCAGGCCCGCATCACGGGCTTTCGCGAGGAGACGCGTGGGGCCCGGATGCGGATCGCGGACGAGGCGCAGCCGGCCTTCCGGCGCGCCGTGTCCTGGGGCGCCGTCTGCGGAGGCACGAAGGTCCTCTTCACCACGACGGGGGTGCCGGTGATGACGCGCCTGCGCATGGCCGACCGCCGGGTCCTCGACACCCTCATCGACGCCGGGGTCGCACGCAGCCGGAGCGAGGCGCTGGCCTGGTGCGTCCGTCTGGTCGCCCAGCACGAAGTGGACTGGATCCAAGAACTTCGCGACGCCATGGCGGCGGTCGAGGAGGTCCGCAACCGCGGCCCGAAGGGCAACGCGCCTACCGAATGAGCCCCCCGGGCGGTGCGTCCCCGGGTGTCCGTGTCAGCATGCGGGCATGGAGCACCGAACCTTTCACCAGATCCAGCAGGACCTGCGCGAGCCCTACCACGCGCTGAGCGCAGCCATTCCCGAGGTCATGGCGGCCAAACAGGCGGTGGGGAATGCGTCGATGGCCGAGGGCGCCCTGTCCGCCAAGGTCAAGGAATTGATCGCGCTGGCGATCTCCATCACGCGTGAGTGTGACGGGTGCGTGGCTGCCCACGCCCGCGGCGTGGTGCGCCAAGGCGCCACGCTGCAAGAGGTCGCCGAGATGATCGGCGTCACGATCAACATGAACGGCGGGCCCGCCACCGTGTGGGGCCCGCGTGCGCTTGCCGCGTTTCAAGAGTTTTCGACCGAGGCGTGATCCGCCGGCATTCGGACGACCTTGGGCGGCGGGTCGTCGAGATGACGGGGCCACAGCCGACGGGCGAGCACCACGTTCGCCTCCCCGGCGTAGATGAACAGCTGTGAGCCGAGCGACAGCCAGAACACCAGCCCGAGCACGGTGGCGAAGAACCCGTAGAGCTGTGTGGTGTGGCGCAGCGCGTGGCTCACCAGCAGCCCGCCGGCGGCCTCGAGCACCGTCCATCCGATTCCTCCGATGAGCGTGCCAGGAACGAGCTGGCGCCACGGCGTGCCCGGGGGCGCCAGGATGTGCAGCGCCACCAGGTAGGCGCCCAGGTTCACAAGGGCGGCGCCGACCAGGGTCACCGTCCAATAGGCCGCCGGGGAGCTGTGCAGGCTGCTGCCGCCGACGGTCGAGATGCCGGCCAGGACAGCGCTGCCGACCACTGCGAGCGCGATCGTGCCGAGGAGCAGCAGGCTGCGCAACACCCGCTTGGGCAGCGACGCCTCCTTGCTCCGCGGGACGTCCCAGATGGTGGCGCTGGCCTGCTGCAGGTGGTTGGTCACGCCCAGGGAGCCCCACAACAGGCCGATGACGCTGACCGCGAACGCGAGCGGTGTGGCACGGTGCAGCGCCGTGATGCTCGCAGCAAGCTTGTCGCCGATGACCGGGAACTCGGAGAGCGCCGAGTGCACGACGCGTTCCTCCGCCTGCTTGTCGGAGCCCAACACGATCCCTGCGATCGTGACGAATAACAAGAGGAGCGGGAACACGGCCAGGAAACCGTAGAACGTCACGAGTGCCGACAGCGACCCGCCCCGATCGTCGCCGTACTTCTTGAGTATCGCAACCGGCACTGACGTCAGAGCGCGGCGACGTTGCCACTCGTCGAGCCGGCGGAAGACCCGCCGCCAGAGGTTCAGCGTGCGGCCGCCGCCGGCGTGAACTTGCAGTCGAGGTGCTTGATCCCGTTGATGAACGGGGAGAGCAGACGGTCGGGCTCGCCGACGCTCTCGATGTCGGGCAGCCGTTCGAACAGCCGCCGGAACATCACCTCGATCTCCTGGCGTGCGAGGTGCGCGCCCAGGCAGAAGTGCGGGCCGGCGGCGCCGAAACCGATGTGAGGGTTGGGGTCGCGGCGGACGTCGAAGGTGTACGGGTCGTCGAAGACGTCCTCGTCACGGTTGGCCGAGTTGTAGTACATGATGACGCGGTCGCCCTCGGCCAATTCGGTCTTGCCGAGCACGGTTTCGGCCGCGACGGTGCGGCGCATCCAGATCACCGGGGATCCCCAGCGCACAACCTCGTCCACTCCGGTCGGCGCGATGCGCTCGGGGTCCGCCTGCCAGAGCGCACGCTGGTCCGGGTGCTGGGTCATGGCGAGCAAGCCGTGGCTGATGGCGTTGCGGGTGGTCTCGTTCCCGGCCACCACGAGGAGGATGAAGAAGGAGGCGACCTCGGTGTCGGTGAGGGCCTCGCCGTCGACGTTGGTGTTGACCAGTGCGGACGTGATGTCCTCGGTGGGATGCTCCTTGCGGTACTTGGCCAGGTCGAGCATGAGCATGTTCAGCTGCTGAGCGGCCGTCATGAACGCGACCATCGGGTCCGAGCCCTCGGGGACGTACTCGGGGTCGCCGTTCGACAGGATCACGTTCGAGGAGCTGAAGACCGTGTCGTAGTCGGCGGGCGCGATGCCCATCATGTCGCAGATGATCTCGAGCGGGAGCCGTGACGAGACCTCGGTCACGAAGTCACAACCGCCCAGCGGCGCGACGCGGTCGATGACGTCGTTGGCCACCAAGTCGATGCGATCCTCGATCGACTTGATCATGCGCGGGTTGAAGGCCGCAGACACGATCCGGCGCAGCCGCGCGTGGCGAGGATTGTCCATGTTGATCATGGACCCGAAGAAGTCGAGCATCTCCTCAGGCATGTCGATGATGGAGGTGGCGCCCTGGCCCGACCGGTAGATCTCGGGGTGCCGGCTCGCCTCCGAGATGTCGGCGTGGCGGGTGAGCGCGTAGTAGCCGTCGCCCTCGGGAATGACGTAGGAGAGCGCCTCGGGGATTTCGGGCTCGGAGAACTTGGCGATAGGTCGTTCGCGGCGCAGAGTCTGGAAGGCGCCTTCCCGCTCCTCCCATGGCCGCGCCCAGAACTCCATGTCGGAGAGGTCGATCTCGTCCGCGGTCAGCACAGCCCGTGGCTCCACGTGGCCCACCCTACCCACCTCCCTACACGGCCGGCATGTGCCACATCCTGCGCGCGCCCGGGCCAACGGCATGGTGTTCGCCTAGAACTCGGACCGCCCGGCCTGCGAGGTCCAGGTCGCCCGGCCCTTCGGACGTGTCGCGCGTCGGCAGGGTGGCCTCTGTTCGTGCTGCTCGAGCTCTCCGGTGAGGAGGAGCTCTGCGACGTGGACGACGAGCGCCGGCGGTCGAGGAGGATCCCTCCGCCGAGGCCGGCACCCCGAGGGTGCTCGATCCCGTCGACGACGACCTGTGGACGGGGCCGAGACGTGCTCGATCAGCCGGGCCGTTGGGCCGCCGCAGGCGCATCGATGGGCCAGCCGCGCGCTGCATGCGCTGCGGTCCTGCATCCCCTCATCGCGAGCGGCGCGGCAGTACGCTGCGCGGGGATTACCGCACTCCTACTCGCCAAGGGGGACGTCATGACCTATGTGCTCACCGACGACGACATCGCGGTCGGCGATGTCGTCAGCACGCAGCTCGAGAAGATGTGGGGGTGGTACCTGGTCGGCGGGATCTTCTCGATCCTCTTCGGCTTCTTCGTGATCAGCTACCGGCATCCGACGGTCTACGCCGTGGTGTACCTCGCCAGCGGCTTCTTCATCGCGGCGGGGATCTTCCAGCTCGTCGGCTCCGTCCGGATGGCGAGGCAGCGCTGGCTGCACCTCGTCTTCGGGCTGTTCTGGGTAGGGGCCGGCATCGCGGGGTTCGTATGGCCCCATATCACGATCTTCATCATCGCGGTCATCATCGGCTGGGCGTTCTTGGTGCTGGGTATCTTCGACATCATCGAGTCCGTCCGCCACCACACGGTGCCCTACTGGTGGCTCTATCTCATCCGCGGCGTCATCGCGACCGCCATCGGCTTCCTGTGCATCCGTCACCCCGGTGCGCCACTCACCGCGCTGGTGGTGCTGATCGGCATCCTTGCCGTCGTCTTCGGCGCCGTCGAGGTCGTCGGTGCGCTGGAAGCCCGCCACGCCCGGGAGGACTGGGACCGTTACAAGGCCGAGATGAGCTAAGGGAGTACGGTCGGCGCACGTGCGCCTCGTAAGTTTCTCGCTGCCCGGCGGAGCGCCACGGCCCGGCCTCATCGCAGGCGACGAGGTCGTCGACCTGGGCGATGCAGTCACGGGGCTGCCGCCCACCATGCGCGGCCTGCTCGCGCTCGGGCGCGAGGCTCGTGAGCACATCCGGGCCGCAACCGGAACCCGGGCCGCCCGTCACGCGCTGGCCTCCGTGCGGCGGCACGCGCCGGTGCCCGACCCGCCGGCCATCCTCGCCATCGGCATGAACTACCGCGCGCACGTGGCAGAGCTCGGCCGCGAACCTCCCGAGTGGCAGTACTGGTTCAACAAGCAGCGCACGGCCATTGCCGGTCCGGGTGATCCGATCGTGCTCCCCACGGTGTCGAACATGGTCGACTACGAGGGCGAGCTGGCCATGGTGATCGGCCCACGCTGTCAGCACGTACCGGCGCACCGTGCGCTCGAGGTTGTGGCCGGCTTCACCGTGATCAACGACGTGAGCGTCCGCGACTGGCAGTGGCGCACGCCCACCTTCACCATGGGCAAGTCGTTCGACAGCCACGCGCCGTGTGGCCCCGAGCTCGTCACCGGCGACGAGCTGGGCGACCCAGGAGGACTCCCTATCCGCACCTGGGTCAACGACGAGCTGCGCCAGGACTCGACGACGGCCGACATGATCTTCGGCTGTGCCGCCATGATCGAGTACCTCACCACTGCGTTCCCGCTCGAGCCGGGCACCGTCATCGCCACGGGGACCCCGTCTGGAGTCGGAGCCGGCTTCGACCCGCCCCGCTACCTGGCCGCCGGCGACGTCGTCCGCATCGTCATCGAGGGGGTCGGCGAGCTGGTCAACCCAGTCGGGCGGGGCGACGCGGGCGAGCCGCTCGGCCTCGCCTGAGCGTCAGTCCAGCTCGCGCAGGCGCTCAGCCAGGCTCGCCATCACCTGCAGCGCGAACGTCGGCGTCTCGCCGATGAGAAAGAGGAACATTTTGCGGTCGATGACGGCGAGCGTGGTGTCCTCGACCGTGACCGCCCCCGCGGAGCGCGGCGACCCGTCCACGATGCCCATCTCGCCGAAGGTGTCGTCGGGGCCGAGAGTGATGACCCGGCCTCTGGGGGTCCGCAGCTCGACCGCTCCCTCGACCACACCGAACATCTCGTCCCCGACGCTGCCCGCCTCGAAGATCACGGTGCCTCGGGGCACCTGCCGCCGTTCCTTCGCCGCCTTGAAAACTCCGTGCACCTTCACGGACATCGTCGCGTTCTCCCCGTTCCCTGTCCTCCGGACTCCGGCCCGAATCTAATTCCCGTTGTAAGACGTGAACAGGAATTTCGGTGCCTCAGAACCGGGTCCGGGTCACGGAGCCACTCGGGCGCGGCAGAATAGGGGGGTGCCGGACACCACCGCAGCGCTGAGCGACGCCGAGAGGGCTGATCGCCTGGAGAAGCTCCAGGGGCTCATGGACCTCATGCGGCCTGCCGTCCAGGCCGACGGTGGGGATCTCGTCCTGGTCAGGGCCGACGTCGAGGCCGGCGTGGTCGAGGTCCAGCTCCAGGGGTCGTGCAGCTCGTGCGCCATCAGCTCGGCCACGCTCTCGGGTGGGGTGGAGAGGATCTTGCAGGAGCGCCTGCCCTGGGTGACCGAGGTGGTCGGGGGCCTCGACGACTCGCTCAGCCTCGACGAGAGCGCCGCGCTCGGGTCGGGCGGCTACGTCCCGAACTTCTGACCGTCCTCTTCCGGAGTGACCCGGACCGGCACCGTGCTCCGCCCGGCACCAGGCGTCGGGTGGCTGGATATTTTGGTTAGTTAGCGCAACTAACTATTAGAATGGGTATATGCCCACGCGGTCCGAGAGTTCCACCCTGACCAATGAAGAGGTGGCGGGACGTCTGCGCAGCGCAGTCAACCGTCTACAACGCCGACTGCGCCAGGAGTCCCTCGGCGGGCTCTCCCCCGCCCAGGCCTCGGCGCTCGGCTCGGTGCGCCGCCTCGGCAATCCGACGCTCGGCGAACTGGCCGCGACCGAACAGGTCCAGCCGCCGACCGTGACGAGAATCGTGGCCGGGTTGGCCGAGGCAGGCATGGTGACGCGCGTCGCCGACACCAACGATCGGCGCAGCGCGCGGGTGCGCCTGACGCCGGCGGGTGAGCGCGCCCTGGAGGGGGTGCGGACCCGCAAGAACGCCTTTCTGTTGCGCCGCTTGGGGCAACTGAGCGAGGAGGAGCAACAGCGAGCCGCCGAGCTGGTCGCGTTGCTCGAGCACGTGTTGGCCGAGCCATGAGGCGTCGCGTCCGCGAGGCCGGCCGCCGCACGTTCCGGGCCATCTCGGTGCGGAACTACCGCCTGTACTTCACCGGCCAGGTCATCTCGGTCTCGGGCACATGGATGCAGACCGTGGCGCAGGCCTACCTCATCCTCTTCCCCCTGCACGGCACCGGTGTTGACGTGGCCATCGCCACCAGCCTCCAATTCCTGCCGCTGCTTCTGTTCGGGCCGTTCGGCGGGCTGATCGCCGACCGCCTCGACAAGCGCAAGGTGCTCTACGCCACGCAGGGCACGGCGGGCGTCCTGGCACTCATCCTGGGCATCCTGGTGGCCAGCCATTCGCTCGCGCTGTGGGAGGTCTATGCGCTTGCTGCCGGCCTCGGCGTCGTCAACCTGTTCGACAACCCCGCCCGCCAGACCTTCGTCTCCGAGATGGTCGGGCTGGACCTCTTGCCGAATGCGGTGAGCCTCAACAGCGTCCTGATGAACTCGGCCCGCGTCGTCGGGCCGGCCATCGGGGGCGTGCTCATCCTCACGGTCGGCGTGGGGACCTGCTTCTTCATCAACGCGGCGTCGTATGCCGCCGTGATCGTGGCGCTCGCGATGATGCGCGCCGGCGAGCTCTTTGCGCGGCCGCGGGTGCAGCGGGCCAAGGGGCAGGTGCGCGAGGGCCTGCGCTACGCGTGGGCCACCTCCGACCTGCGCATCCCGCTGGTCTCCATGGCGATCGTCGGCGTGTTCGCTTTCAACTTCACCGTGACCCTGCCTCTGCTGGCGAAGTTCACCTTCCATGGCGGCGCCGGCCTCTACAGCACGTTCCTGGTCGCCATGGGCGCGGGTGCCGTCGTCGGTGGCCTCGTCACGGCTTTTCGCAGTCAGCCCTCGACCCGGCTCCTGGCCGCGATCGGCCTGGTCTTCGGCGCCGCCATCCTGGCCGTCGCGCTGGCGCCGACCCAGGCGGTGGCCCTCGTCCTGCTGGTGCCGATGGGCGCGGCGAGCATCTCGTTCATCGCCACCAACAATGCGACCTTGCAGCTGCGCGCCGAACCCACGATGCGCGGCCGCGTGATGTCGCTCAACGCCATTGCCTTCCTGGGCAGCACGCCCATCGGCGCGCCCCTGCTCGGTTACCTGAGCGACGTGACGAACCCGCGGCTGGCGCTCGGCTTGGGCGGCGTGGCGACGCTTCTCGCCACCGTCCCGCTGTTCGCCCTGGCGGCCCGCCAGCGTGCGCGTCTCGATCAGGGCCAGGCCGGAGACACCGTCGCGGCCCAGCTGGCCCCTGCGGGCGTCGTCGCCGTGCCCGGAGGATCCGCCGGGTCCTGATCAGGGAGTCGGCCTTCACGGCCGATCCGGACGGACATCGGGGCAGCCGTTAGGCCGGCTTCGGCTCTTTCGGCAGCCCGAGGGCGCGCTCACCGACGATGTTGCGCTGGATCTCCGCCGTGCCGCCCCAGATGGTCTCCGAGCGGGAGAAGAAGAACAAGGACTGAAGGTTGTTGACGGGATAGTTGGCCTTGGCCCGACGCGCCCCGGGGAGCACGGAGTCTGCATCCTCGTTCCCGAGGAGGATCTGGCCCTCCATGCCGTAGATGTCCATCGCCAGCAGCATGAGCTCCTGGTGCATCTCCGACCAGAACATCTTGTTGCACGCACCGAGCTTGGCGCTGGCATGGGTGCCGTTGAGGGCGTCGGTCAGCGTGCGGTAGCCGTTGATCTCCATGATCTTGATCTTCGACCACGATCGCGCCAATCGCTGGCGCGTCCGGGGGTCGCCGGTGCGGTCCTTGCGTCGCGCCACCTGCACGATCTCGTCGAACTCCTTGCGGAAGCGGCGGTGCCCCGTGGTGGCGGAGGTGCCGCGCTCGAAGCCGAGCGTCGTCATCGCGACCTTCCATCCGTTGTTGACGCCGCCGATGATGTTCTCCTTGGGGCACCGCACGTTGCTGAAGAAGACCTCGTTGAACTCCGCCGAGGCGTCGATCTGCTCGATCGGCCGCACCTCGACACCCGGTTGCTTCATCGGCACCAGCAGGTACGAGATCCCGGCATGTTTCGGCGCATCCGGGTCGGTGCGCGCCAGCAGGAAGACGTAGTCGGCGTACTGGGCCTGGGTGGTCCACACCTTCTGGCCGTTGATCACCCACTCGTCGCCGTCGAGCTCCGCCCGCGTCTTCAGGCTTGCGAGGTCCGAGCCGGCGTCGGGCTCGCTGAAACCCTGGCACCATGCAATGTCTCCCCGGAGGATGCCGGGGATGAATTGCTGCTTCTGTTCTTCGGTGCCCCATTGCAGAAGGGTCGGGCCGACCAGGGTGTCGCCGAAGAAGTCGCCGCGCAGCGGTGCCCCCACGCGGGCGAACTCCTCGTTCAGCACGACCTGCTGGAGCAGGCCGAGGCCTCTTCCGCCGTATTCGGCCGGCCAGCTCGCGCAGATCCAACCGCCGGCGAAGAGCTTGGCCGTCCACTCCTCGTTGAAGGCCCTGCGCTCGTCGGGCGTCATCACGAAGCCGGGCTCGCCCCAGTGCTCGGGAAGGTTGTCCTTGAGCCACGAGGCGATCTCGGCCCGGAATTCCTCCGCTTCGGGCGAGTAGCTGAGGTCCATGCCGGTCACGGTACCGGGCAGGGCGGCCCGAGCGGGACGACGCACTCCCGCTTCGAACCCTTCCAACTGCCGACGGGCCGTGAAGGCCCTGGTGCGGCTCGGAGGCCCGTGAGCTGCTTCTTTGTACGGTGAAGCAACTCTCAGGCGATCCGGCGTCGGTCGCACCCAGTTGTGGTCCTGCCACCCGAACTCGTTTGCGCCGGACCTGGGGGTTCGGAGAGGCTATGGCGCCATGGGTCGAGTCGGGACAGCCGTTGCCTAAGACTCCCCGGCAAAAGTGGATCGAAACCAAGGACTCCTGGGAGCGGTCGCGGCACATCGAGGTGCCCACCCCGATCCCAGCCGCCCCACCTGCTCCTGGGGGCCTGCGCGTCGCGTACCTCACCTACCGCGGGAACCCACGCTGTGGCGGCCAGGGTGTCTACACCCGCCACCTGGCGCGGGAGCTGTTGGCGCTGGGGCACTCCGTCGAGGTTTTCTCGGGCCCGCCCTGGCCCGAGCTGGACGCCGGTGTCGGGTTCACGCCCGTGCCGGGTCTCGACCTCTACCGGGATCCCGACCCGTTCCGGCTCCCTCACCCGAGCGAGTTCAGCTCGCGGGAGGACTGGATCGAATTCGCCATCATGTGCACTGCCGGCTTCGGCGAGCCTCTGGCGTTCTCCCGACGCGCGCGCGCGAGCTCCTGGCCGGCCGCCGTGACGACTTCGACGTCGTCCACGACAACCAATGCCTCGGCCAAGGCATGCTCGGCATGGTCGCGGACGGGTGGCCGCTCCTGACCACGCTGCACCACCCGATCACGGTCGACCGTCAGCTCGCGCTCGCTCACGCCACCAACCCATGGCAGAACTTCACCCAGCGCCGCTGGTTCGGCTTCCTCGGGATGCAATTCCGCGTGGCCCGGGCGCTCCCCGCCGTCGTCACGGTGTCGCAGAACTCACGCCAGGACATCGCGGCACAGATGGGGGTGATCCCCGACCGCATGACGGTCGTGCCGGTCGGGGTCGACCATACGGTGTTCCGGCCGATCGAGGACGTGAAGCCCATGCCGGGCCGCATCATGGTGACCTCGAGCAGCGACGTGCCGATGAAGGGACTGGTGCCTTTGCTCGAAGCCGTGGCCAAGCTGCGTACCGAGCGTGAGGTCGAATTGACGGTCATCGGGCGTCCGACGGAAGGCGGGCGGGTGGACCGGGCCATCGCGCGCCTCGGTCTCGCGGACGCGGTGCGCTGCGTGAGCGGGATCAGTGACGAGGAGCTGGCCCGCCTCTACGGACAGGCCGAGGTCGCCGTGGTGCCCTCCCTCTACGAAGGGTTCTCGCTGCCGGCCGTCGAGGCCATGTCGTGCGGAGTGGCCGTAGTGGCGACTACGGGCGGCGCGCTCCCCGAAGTGGTCGGCACCGACGGAGAGACCGGCCTGCTCGTGCCGCCCGACGACCCGGGCGCGCTGGCCGGGGCGATCGGACGCCTTCTTGACGACCCGTCGCTCCGCGCGCGCCTTGGCGCCGCCGGCCGTGAGCGGGTCGTCAGCCGCTTCACCTGGCGGGTGACGGCGACGGGCACCGCCGCCTGCTACCGGGCCATGCTCGACGGCCGTCCGCTCCCGGGTGCCCCGGACGGGGCGGACAAGCCTCGTGGGGTGGGGACAGTTTGATGTTGACCGTCGACTACGACCGACTGGGCGTCGGGCCCGGGGACCTCCTGCTCGACCTTGGGTGCGGATTCGGCCGCCACGCCTTCGAGGCGGCCAGGCGCGGGGCGTCGGTGGTGGCACTGGACGCCGGCCCCGAGGAGGTGGCCCAGGTGCGCGCCACGCTCGGGGCCATGGTCGACGCCGGTGAATTGGCGCCGGAGGACCCGGCGACGGCGGTGCAAGGAGACGCACTCGCCCTCCCGTTCGCCGACGCCACGTTCGATCGCGTCATCGCGTCGGAGGTGCTCGAGCACATCCCTGACGACACCGCGGCAATGCGCGAGCTGGCGCGCGTCCTCAAGCCAGGTGGCGCGATGGCCGTGACGGTGCCGCGCTGTGTCCCCGAGGCCGTCAACTGGGCGCTCTCCGACGAGTACCACGACACCCCGGGCGGTCATGTGCGCATCTACCGGCGGTCGACGCTCGAGCGCCGGCTCCGTTCGGCGGGGCTCGTGCCCGTCGGGTATCACCATGCGCACGGGCTGCACTCGCCCTATTGGTGGCTGCGCTCCCTGGTCGGCGTGTCGAACGACACCCACCCGGCGGTGGCGGCCTATCACAAGGTGCTCGTGTGGGACATCGTCAGCGCTCCCTTCCTCACGCGGGCGGCGGACCGCCTGCTCAACCCGGTGATCGGGAAGAGCCTGGTGTTCTACCTGTCCAAGCCCGCCGTGGCCGTGACCGGGCTGCCCGACGAGCATCCTCGAGTCCCGCGTGGTGTGCCCGGCCGACCGGGGCCCACCACGCCGACGCAAGGGGCTGCAGCGTGACGACCGAAGAGATTCACTCAGCCGAGGTGACGCTCCCCGAGGTACCGGGGATCCTCTCGGGCTCGGACGTCCTGGCGACGGGCCGCGCCATCGCCGCAGTGCAGCGCCACGACGGGATGATCCCGTGGTTCGAGGGGGGCCACTGCGATCCCTGGAACCACGTCGAGGCGGCGATGGCGCTCACGGTGTGCGGTCTCGTCGACGAGGCGATGGAGGCGTACCGCTGGCTTGTCCGGCGCCAGCTGCCCGACGGCTCTTGGTTCAACTACTACCGGGGCGACTCGGTCAAGGACCCTCGCCTCGACACCAACGTCTGCGCCTACCTGGCCGCCGGGGCGTGGCACCACCACCTGATCACCGGGGACGTCGAGTTCCTCGGCGAGCTGTGGCCGGCAATCGAGAAGGGTATGGACTTCATCTTGCGCTGGCAGCAGCCCGACGGCTCGGTACTGTGGTCCCTCGATTCGGCCGGCCGACCCGAGGCGTACGCGTTGCTCACGGGTTCGTCGTCGATCTATCACTCCATGCGCTGCGCCGTCGCCGTCGCCGAGTGCCTGGCCAAGGACCGGCCCGACTGGGAGCTGGCGGCGGGCCGGCTGGGCCATGCGGTCGCGCACCACCCCGGCGCGTTCGCCCCGAAGGTGGAGTTCGCCATGGACTGGTACTACCCGATGCTCTCTGGCGCGCTGGAGGGAGACGCCGGACGCCGCCGTATCGCCGAAGGGTGGTCGAGCTTCGTCATGGAGGGTTTGGGAGTGCGCTGCGTGTCGACGGGCGACTGGGTCACCGCGGCCGAGACCGCGGAGTGCGTGCTGACGCTGGACGCTCTCGGCATGTCCGGTCACGCCCTCGAGCTCTTCGCCGCGGGCCAGAATCTCCGCTTGCCTGACGGCTCGTACTGGACCGGGATGGTCTACCCCGAGGAGGAGACGTTCCCGAAGCACGAACGGACGACCTACACCTTCGCTGCCATGGTGCTCGCCGCAGACGCGCTCTCGAGCACGACCCCGGCGGCGGGCCTCTTCCGCGGAGAGGGCCTGCCCGCGGCGCTCGATCTGGCCGAGCCGCATTGCGGCGACGCCACGGAGGGGTGCACGGTGTCCGGGTCGTCCCTGCGCCTTACGGGGAGGTAGCCGCCCAGGTCAAAGGAGGGGTCGTGGACCCGATTGAGCGGATCGACCGTGCCACCCTGTTCGCCGGTGGGAACGTGAGGCGGATACGACCGGACGACCTGGGCAAGGGGACCCCGTGCCCGGAGTTCGACGTGCGTGGGCTCCTCAACCACATGCTCGGTGCCATGACCATCTCGGCAACGGCGGCCCTCGGCGAGAAGGCGACGATGCCCGAAGGGGAGCAGTTCGGCTCGGATCCTGGCGCGGTCTACGAGGAGCGCCGAGGGGTGCTGCTCGACGCCCTCCGCAGCCCCGGCGCCCTCGAGCGCGAGTGGGACCTGCCCTTCGGGTTGGTCCCCGGGTCGACGATGGGCACGATCGTCTTCTTGGAGCACCTGACGCACGGGTGGGACGTCGCCAGGGCGACGGGGCAGGACGTCACGCTGCCGGGCGACCTCGTGTCCGAGGCCATGGCACTGGCCGTGCCGATGAACGACCTCCTCCGCACACCCGGCGTATGCGAGGCGGCCGTCAACGTCAGCGGGGACGCGTCGGCGCAGGACAGGTTCATTGCCTTCATGGGAAGAACGCCCTGAGTCACCGCGCCGGACATCGGTCCGCAGAGAGACCCGCCGTTCGCGGGAACAGCAGGCAGGCGGTCGACGCTCGACAACTGCTCCGGACATCATGTCGGCATGCGATTCGGCCTCCACGCACTGGGCATCGGTGCCGGTGCCGATCCAAAGATCATCACGGCGGTGGGCCAGGCTGCAGAGCGGCGCGGCTTCGCGACGCTGCGGGCGGGCGAGCACGTGATCATGGTCGACCGTCCCGGGTCGGTCTATCCGTACTCCGACGACGGTCCCATCGCCGTGCCGAGCGACGTCGACTGGCTCGACCCACTCGTTCTGTTCTTGTTCTTGTTCTTGGCGTCGGCCACGTCGAGCATCCGGCTGGCGACGGGTGTGCTTTTCCTGCCCGAGCACAATCCCGTTGTCGTCGCCCAGGCGGCCGCCAGCATCGACGTGCTAGCCGGAGGACGCTTCACACTCGGAGTCGGGGTGGGTTGGTCAGCCGAAGAGTTTGCCTGCCTCGGTGTCCCCTTCGACGGGCGCGCGGCGCGCACTACCGAATACGTCGAAGCCATGCGGGTGCTTTGGGGCGAAGACGTGGCGTCGTTCTCAGGACGCCACGTTCATTTCGACTCGGTCCGGTGCTACCCGAAGCCGGTGCATCGGGGAGTGCCGGTCGTGTTCGGCGGCAACAGCGACCGCGCCCTGCAGCGGGTGGCGACCCATGGCGACGGCTGGTACGGCTTCATTGTCTCCCTCGGCGAGCTTCCCGGGCGCCTCGAGGTCCTGCACGGGGCCTGTAGGGAGGCCGGACGCACGATCGCCTCGCTCGACAAGGCCGTCGCGGTGACCGATGCCAGTACGGCCGATCTCAGCGACATCGAGGCGTTCGGGGTGGACGAGGTGGTCATCGTCGCGGGACCTCCCGAGATGGCCGAGGATGTCCCCGCCTGGGTCGACTACCTCACCGCGACATGGGGTGTGAGTTCCTGGCGAAACCCACGATGAGGACAAGTCACTCGCGCTCGCCCGTGTCAGTCCTTCGGCGGCGCAATCCGACGCAGGATGCGCAGGCTGCCGCACGCACCGTCCTCGGAGAACTCACCTGAATCGAGCGCCGCGCAATACAGCTCGTAGGGCGGTCGGCCCCCGTCAGCGGGGTCGGGAAACACGTCGTGAATGGCCAGCCACCCGCCGAGCGCGACGTGGGGGGCCCAGCCGTCGAAGTCGGCCCACGCAGGCTCGGCTCCATGGCCGCCGTCGATGAAGCAGAACGACAGTGGCCGGTCCCATCGGGCCGCCACGGTCGGGGAGTCGCCAACGATCCCCACCACCGAGGACTCGAGACGAGTGGTCTCGATCGTGCGGCGCCAGTGGGGCAGCGTGTCGATCCGCTCGGCCTCCGGGTCGACCAGATCGGGCTCGTGGTACTCCCAGCCCGGCTGGTTCTCCTCGGAGCCGCGGTGATGGTCGATGGAGAACACAACGGCGGCGGTCAGTTCGGCCGCCGCGCCGAGGTAGACGGTCGATTTGCCGCACCAGGCCCCGATCTCGACGAACGTCGTCGGGACCGCGTCGGGCACGGCGGCCCGACCGGCCCGCAACGCGGCCTTGAAAAGTGCCTCGCCCTCGTCGTCGGGCATGAAGCCGCGCGCGCGGCGCGCCGCCTCGAGCAGGGACTGCACGCGCTCGCGTTCTTTCTCGCCGCCGTATGACGGCGCCCGCGCCTTCAAGAGCGCGTCGCCGCCAGGGAGTCGGTGAGCTCCGGCCGCTCTCGCGCGGCAAAGGCGACGTTTACCCCGAGACGCTCGGCCGACTGGGCGACCCGGCGCGGACCCGAGGTCAGCGGGTGCGCGGCCAAGAAGTCGATCACCCCGTCGGCGAAGGCCGCGTCGGCGCACAACGCCGGGATCGATTCGAGAATGCGTGGCGGCGCGTTCTTCGGGAACCGATCGAGCACGGCCTCCCAGGACTCGGTGAGGCGCGTCCACACCGCCTGGCCCCCCACCCGATTGGCCAGCAGAGCGCCGATCACCATGAACCCGTTCTGGCTGCGGACCTCGGTCATGGCGAGGTCGAACGTCCTGAGGCAAAGATCGACGTCGGGGAACGAGGAGAGAGCGCCGAGAGAGCGCATCTCCTCCTGGGGGGTGGACGCCGACCGGTACCGCTCGAGGAGCGCGTCGTAGTCCGCCGCTCGGAGCAGCTGGGCCACCACTGACAGCGTGGCCGTTTCGATGTCCGCGGGGATCGGTGCGCCCGAGCCACCGCCGATGGGGGAGTCGTCGAAGCGCCGCGCCGCTTCCGCCCGCACCGCGGCGTCGGCGCCGACGGTGCCCATCAGGTTGATTGAGAGGGCACGGAGCGACGGGGTGCGCTCACCGTCGTCGGGACGGGCGTCGAAGCCCAAGTGGCGCTGGATCGGACCGACCACAGCGGCCACGGCGGCCCGGAGAGCCGCCTCGTCCTCGGGTCGTGCGACGCGGTGGGTGAGCACGAAGGCGCTTCCGACCGGCGTCCACGGGGCAGGATCGGGCTGGACCTGCAGACGGCTCGCCACCGCCAGGAAGTCGCGCAGGCGTGAATGACCGGCCAGGGTCGTCGCCCAGGTGTCGGCGAGCAGGTTCGCACGCTCCAGGGGCGTGAGCTCGGAGAGGGCTGCGGCCAGTGTGAGGAGGTGGTCGGGCTCGTACCCGACCCGGAACACCCCCCAGCCCTCCGCATTGACCACCGCGAGACCACGCCGATCCTCCTCGACCGGCGCCGGTTCGGCGCGCAGAAGCAGGCGCCGCACCGGTGCGCCCGGCTCGCCATCGTGGGGGATCGCCCGCACCGCGACCGGCACGTTCCATTCCGACCCGATGGCGGACGTCGTGCCCTCGGGCACCGGGCCGTAGGCGAACGGCTGCTGGCGGAGCATGCCGGCGGTGAGGGAAACCAGTGGGTACCCACCTTGGAGGATGAACGTGTTCATGACGTCGCGCACGGGCTGGCCGCTCGCGTCCTCGAGCGCGTCCCACAGATCGGTCGTCACCGTGTTTGCGTAGGCGTGCGCCTTGAGATAGCTCCGCACGCCGTCGCGGAAGACGTCGGGACCGACGTACTGCTCGAGCATGCGGAGAACGCCGCAGCCTTTCTCGTAGGTGAGCAGGTCGAACATGCCCTCGGCCTCCTTGGGTGGGCCGACCGGGTACTCGATGGGCCGGGTCGAGTGCACGCCGTCAACGGCGAGTGCGGCCTCGCGAGAAGGGGCGAAGCCGACCCATCGGTCCCACGAGGGCCTGAAGGCGTCGACGCACAAGGTCTCCATGAACGTCGCGAAGGCCTCGTTGAGCCAGATGCCCTCCCACCAGCCCATGGTGACCAGATCGCCGAACCACATGTGAGCGAGCTCGTGAGCGACGACGTCCGCGACGCGCTCGAGCTCGGCCCGGGCCGCCTTGTCCGGGTCGATCAGCAGGGCGGTGTCCCGAAAGGTGATGCACCCGAGATTCTCCATGGCGCCGGCCGCGAAGTCGGGTATGGCGACGAGATCGACCTTCTCACCCGGGTAGGGGATATTGAAGTAGTCGGTGAAGAACCGCAGCGCGAACGCGCCGATCTCGAGCGCGTATCTGGCCAGCGCCACCTTTCCGGGCGTGCACACGACCCGGAGCGGCACGCCGTTTACGTCGATCGTCTCGGTCGCCTCGAGCTTGCCGATCACGAAGGCGACCAGGTAGGTCGACATCTTCATGGTTGGTGAGAACCGGATCCGCCGTTTGTCGCGGACGGGATCGCTGGAAACGACGGGCGAATTCGAGATCACCTCGCCCCCGGGCTCGACGATCAGCGTGATCTCGAAGACCGCCTTGCGGTCGGGCTCGTCGAAGCACGGGAAGCACCGCCGCGCGTCGACCGACTCGAACTGGGTCGTGGCGATGGTCTGAGTCTCGCCGTCGGGCCCGGCATACGTCGAACGATAGAAACCCCGCAGCTTGTCGTTCAACGTGCCGCTGAAACGGCACGTGATGGTGCACGGCCCCGCCGCCAATGCGGAGGGCGGGCGGAACATGACCTGCTCGAGCTCGTCGTCGAAGGAGACGGTGCACGAGGTCGTCGACCCGTCCGCCGCCACGACTTCCACGTCGCTGACCGCCAGCTCCGCCGCGTTGAGCACGATCTCGTCGACGGGCTCGTGGACGACGGCGTCGATCACCACGGTGCCCGAGAAGGTTGCCGACGCCACCTCGGGCTCGATCTCCAGGTGGTACCGCTCCGGCTCGACCGTCCGTGGAAGACGAAAGGGCCCTGTTCCTGGAGAGCCGACGGGGCTCGCGGTGGGTGGATGCATCCGCGGAAGGCTACCCGCCAAGCTCGGAGTAGTTTCTCGCACCGTGCCCGAACCAGAGACGATGACCGACAGCGACGCCGTTCCATCCCCCGTGCGATCCGACGGAGCGATACATGACCTCGATGTCGTCGCCATCGGGTCGCCCCTGCTGGACGTGATCGAGCTGGCGAGCGACGCACAGCTCGCACGCACCGGGTTGGCCAAGGGTTCGATGACTCTGATCGACCTCGAGACCGCCAACACGGTGCAGGAGATGATGGGCGCTCCCCGCTACGTATCGGGCGGTTCGGTGGCCAACACGACGGCCGGGATCGCCGAGCTCGGCGGGACCGCCGGGTTCGTGGGCGCCGTGGCAGATGACGAGGTAGGACGGAACTACGCCGAGAACCTGCGGAACGCCGGGGTCGAATTCGAACCGCACGTCAGCGAGACCGTTGCGGGTGACAACCTCGGCACCGGTCGCTGTGTCGTCCTGATCACCGAGGACGCCGACCGCACGATGGGGACCTATCTGGGCGCGGCGTCCACCTTGACCCCGGCGGGCGTGCGGCCGGCATTCGTCGCTCGGGCCTCCATCGTCCTGCTCGAGGGCTACCTCTGGGACGTCCAGGCCGCGAAGGACGCCATGCGCCACGCAGCGGCCACCGCCCACGCCGGAGACGGGTCGGTCGCACTCTCCCTGTCGGATCCCTTCTGTGTCGACCGGCACCAACGCGAATTCCTCGACCTACTCGTCGCCGACGTCGATGTCCTGGTCGGCAACGAAGAGGAGATGACGAAGCTCTTCGGGTCGCAGTCGTTCGACGCGGCGGTGTCCGCGGCCGAAGAGACCGGCCTGTTGGTGGTGATCACCCGGGGGCCGCGAGGGGCCGTGGTCCTGACGGCGCAGGGACCGGTCGAGGTCCCGCCGGCGGACGTCGAGCAGGTGATCGACACCACTGGGGCCGGAGATCTGTTCGCGGCGGGGTTCTTGTTCGGACTCACCCACGGCCTCGGACCGGTGGATTGCACGCGGCTCGGTGGCCTGTGCGCAGCCGAGGTGATCTCCCACACGGGTGCGCGCCCCGAGTCCGACCTGAAGGTGCTGGCGACCGGAGCCGGCCTCCTCACCGGGTAGCCGACGCGTGAGCCTGTCCGTCGGCATCGTCGGGTTGCCCAACGTGGGCAAGTCGACGCTCTTCAACGCACTCACCCACAACGAGGTGCTCGCGGCCAACTACCCGTTTGCGACGATCGAGCCCAACGTCGGCGTCGTCGCCGTGCCGGACCCGAGGCTCGAGCGGCTGGCTGCCCTGTACGACGGCGCGCCGGTGGTGCCGGCGACGGTCACGTTCGTCGACATCGCCGGTCTCGTGCGCGGTGCGTCGAAGGGCGAGGGCCTGGGCAACCAGTTCCTGGCCGCCATCCGCGAGACCGATGCCATCTGCCAGGTGGTGCGCGCCTTTCACGATGAGGACGTCGTCCACGTCGACGCCCGGGTCGACCCGGCCGCCGACATCGACACGGTGAACACCGAGCTGGTGCTGGCCGACCTCCAGACGGTGGAGAACCGGCTGCCTCGGCTGGCCAAGGAAGCCCGGGCCAACGCCGCGCTCAAGCCCGCGGCCGACGCTGTGGCGCGGGCGGAGCAGATCCTCGGTGAAGGACGTACGATCTCGAGCGCGGCCGCGGCGGCAGAGGTGGATCCGCGTTTGCTCCGAGACCTGCACCTGCTGACGGCGAAGCCGTTCATCTACGTCTTCAACGTGGACGAGGCTGCGCTGGGCGACGCCGCCGTCGCCGAGCGCCTGGCGGCAAGCGTGCGCCCGGCGCCGGCGGTGGTCCTGTGCGCCCAGATCGAGGCGGAGGTCGCCGCGTTGGATCCGGCCGACGCCGCCGAGCTGCTCCGCAGCTACGGGCAGGACGAGTCGGGACTCGAGCAGCTCGTGCACGTGGGGTTTGCCACCTTGGGCCTCCAGACCTTCCTCACCGCCGGCCCCAAGGAAGCGCGGGCGTGGACGATCCACGCCGGTGACACGGCACCGAGGGCGGCGGGCGTCATCCACACCGACTTCGAGCGGGGCTTCATCAAGGCCGAGGTCATCAGCTTCGAGGAACTGATGGAGGCGGGCTCGGTCACCGCGGCGCGCACCGCCGGCAAAGCGCGGATGGAGGGGAAGGACTATGTCATGCGTGACGGCGACGTGGTGGAGTTCCGTTTCAACACTTAGGCACGAAGGCAGACGGCGTTGCGCCCGACGGCGCGCCGCACTGCCGCGGTGGCCCCCGCTCAGGCGCTGGGGCTCTGCACGGTGAACGAGGTCGTCACCTGCTGCCCTCGGCCGTCGATGACGTACCAGAGCCCGCCGTCCTGGTCGATGGCCTGCCCCATCACCATGCCTGGAGTCACGTCCAGGTTGTAGGTGTAGAGGGGGTGCCCGCCATACGAGATCTGGGTTGCCCCGTCCGGGCGCGTGAGGGTTCCGACCAATCGGGGATCGAGCCCGCGCCCCACCCGGATCGGTCCTGACGCCACGAGCGGAGGCCACTGGAGGACGCAGCCGTCGTTCAGGCACGCGCTGCGAGTCGGGGTGTCCGGTACGAAATCGTAGAGGGTGTTGCCGGCGCCGGTGGCCAGGATCGGTCCGGCGGGCGACTTCTGCAGGGTCAGCGTCAGGGCAGGGTCGGTCGTCGGGGGCGACGAGAGCGTCGTGCTGTCGCCCCCGACGCACGCGGCCGCCGTCAGCGCGAGCAGAGCGAGGGCTGCCGCGACGACGGCGGCGGGATGGCGCAGCGCCACCTCCTCAGGACGCCGCCGGGGCGATGTTGGTCCCGAGCACCCAGCTGATCGAGCTCAGGGCTTCGTCGACCGTCCAGTCTTGCTGTTGCGGGTGGGTCAGGTCGCGGACGCCGCCGTCGTCGAGCAACGACTTCAACTTGGGCGAGAGGCCCGGCAGGTTCGGCGCCGTGGCGTCGACGAAGCGCTCGCGACCGGAGGCGTCGATGAGGATATAGCCGTCGGTGTGGATCATGTCGTAGGTGAGGGGCTGGCCCGTCCACCAGTCGAGCTTGGGAGGCTGCTCCTCGGGCACCTTCTGGTACGCGACGCCCAAGGGCTTCCACAAAGCGGCGATCGCGGCCGGCGAGCCGGTCCAAAGGTCCCAGGCCGCGCCGAACTCCTTCTGGTACGCGGCGAGGCGGGCCACGGTGTCGCGACCGGGATCGACGGTCGCCTCCACGAAGGCGACCCGGCCGCCCAGCCCGGCGGCGCGCACGTCGCGCTGGAGCGTGAGGAATGCACCCGTCACGAGCGGGCACTCGTCCTGGCACAGCGACAGGAAGGGTGCCAGCACGACCACCTTGCCGCGCAGCGACGCGAGCGACACCGGCCGACCCTGCTGGTCGGCGAGGGGGACGTGTTGGGGAGTCGGTCGGTCGAGCATCAGACCCTGGCTCGCCGGCGGCGCGGCGGGTGCGGACGACCCGCACGCGGCGAGGAGCACGCCGAAGAAGAGGACTACGAGGACAAGCGCTCCGCGGAGCGAGTGACGGGTCAGTCGTCGTCCTCCCCGGGGGGCAGGAAGGTGAAGGGGAGGTCGGCCAGCGTGATCAAGGTCGACGCGATCCAGCGGGTGAGGCCGTCGAAGACCGGGGCCACCGCCGAAGGGTCGTCGAGCAGTTGCTCGTTGAAGCGGACCGAGCCCTCGTAGGTGGCTTCGGCGGCCCAGCGCAGTCCGCCCTCCAGCCCGTCGCGCTCGCCGTCGGCGCCCGCTTCGGGGTCGGGGCGCACCTGCTCGATCGTCGTGGCTGTGCGCACCAGATCCACGGGGTCGGCGAGCGGGCCGGCCACCGGCAGCGCCGCCATCACCTTCTCCGTGTCTGGCGCCTCGGCCATGCGCTGCACCCGCAGGGCCACCTCGATCACGACCTCCGGCATCTCGTCTGGGGGCTCGCCGATGGACCAGCTGCGATACGACGTCTGGCTCCAGGTCGGCCAGTCCACCGAGACGTCGGCGCGCACCCGGGGCGGTTGCTCCTCGCCGGGGAGGCTGTACGAGGTCTCCCAGGACACGTCGCCCAGGAAGACGTCGACCTGAAAGCGCTCCTCGACCGCCTGGCGCTGGAGCAGCGCCCGGTCCAAGGAGCCACGGATGATGCTGATGACGTCGACGAGCAGGTGGTCGAGCACCCGCACGAGGATACGCCCCCCGTCAAAGGACGCGACCTCGCCCGTGGCGGGCGCGGGCGCCGGCGACGCCTGCTGTTACGGTTCGGCCCGGTGAGTGAGCGAAGGGTGTGGCTCGAGCGACGGATCATCGCCTACGCCCACCAGGGCGGTGCCTGGGAGTCCCCGTCCTCGACGTTGCACGCCATCCGCCACGCCCTCGACGCGGGCGCCACCGGGATCGAGCTGGATGTGCACGCGACGGCCGACGGCGAGCTCGTGGTGTGCCACGACGGCACGGTCGACCGCACCACCGACCGGAGCGGCACCATCGCTTCGTTCACCCTGGCCGAGCTCCAGCAGATGGACTTCTCCTACTGGTGGATCCCCGGGGCCGACGTGACGCCGGGCCGTCCGCCCGAGGAGTACCCCTTTCGGGGCCTGGCGCCCGGCGACCCGTCGTTCGGCATCGCCACCTTGCGCGAGGTCCTGGAGGAATTCCCCGGCGTGGTGTTGAACCTGGACATCAAGCAGACGGCGCCGGTGGTCGCCCCCTACGAGGCGGCGCTGGCGCGCCTGCTCGCGGAGTACAAGCGGGACGACGACGTCATCGTGGCCTCGTTCCTCGACCCGGCGACCGACGCCTTCCGCAGCCACGCGCCGGACGTGCCCATTTCCGCCGGCACGATCGCGACGGCGGAGGCCTGGCGCGCGGCGCAAGCGGGCGAGCCGATGCCGAAGACGCCGGCCGTCGCCTACCAGGTGCCCGAGCGCCAGGGCGACCTCGTGGTGGTCGACGACCGGTTCGTCGCGGCGGCGCACGACGCGGGCAAGGCGGTGCACGTGTGGACAATCGACGACACCGAGTCGATGGAGCGATTGCTCGACCTCGGGGTCGATGGGATCATCTCGGACCTGCCGACCACCCTGTCCGGGGTGCTGGCTCGCCGAGGCGTGACCTGGGACGGCAGCTGACGGACTCGCGGTCAGCCGCGGCCGCAGTTCGGCTTCTTGCCGTGGTTCGCCTTCTTCTTCGTCCGGAGCTTGCGCTTGACGGTTCGCTTCGACATGAAGGAGAGAGCCTAGTCGTTGCGCGCCGATGGCTTCGAGCGGCCCCGGGGCGGCCGGAACGCGCAGGCCATCCGGTAGCCTCGCAGCACATGCGGTCCGGCTGGCTGCTGCGGGATGGCGACGTGGTCTGCGCGCTCGAGCTGGCGGATTCGCCGGCGGAGCGACGTAGCGGTCTGCGCGGCCGTCACGGTTGCGAGGGTGCGCTCCACGTCGACGGCACCCGCACCGTGTTGACCGTCGGCATGCGGTTCCCGATCGATATCGCGTTCCTCTCGTCGGACCTCACGGTGCTGCGGGTGGCCCGGCTCAAGCCGTGGCGGGTCGCGCTCGGGGGGCGGAGCACGCGCAGCGTCGTGCAGGCCGAGGCCGGGGCATGGGAGCGCTGGGGCGTACGCGTGGGGGATCAGCTCGAAGTGCGCCAGGCGGGCTGAGGGCGCACGGGTCGGGCGGGCTAGGTTCGGAGCCGGTGAGCGAGGCCGGGCACGGCGCCCTCGTCCTGGTGGCGACGCCCATCGGCAACCTGGGTGACCTCGGGGCCCGGGCCAAGGAGGTCCTGGAGCAGGCCGATCTGATCTGCTGCGAGGACACCCGCCGGACTCGGGCACTGCTGTCGGCCGCCGGCATTCCGGCGCGGGACCGCCTTCTCTCCCTGCACGCGGACAACGAGCGCGATCGACTCGAACGGGTCGCCGCCTGCGTGGCCTCCGGGGGCACGGTGGCCGTGGTGAGCGACGCCGGCACGCCGGGCATCTCGGACCCGGGTGCGTGGCTGGCGGCAGAGCTGGCCGCCGCCGGTGAGACCGTCAGCACCGTGCCCGGACCGTCCTCGGTGATCGGCGCGCTGGTGGTCAGCGGGCTGGCGACCGATCGCTTCTGCGTCGAGGGCTTCCTGCCGCGCAAGGGCCCCGAACGCCGGCGCCGCGTCGCCGTGGTCATGGGGGACGAGCGCACCTCGGTGGTGCTCGAGGCACCGGGACGGGTCGCGGGCACCCTGGCCGAGCTGGCCGCGCTGGACCCCGAACGGCCGGCCGCCGTGGTGCGCGAGCTGACCAAGATGCACGAGGAGGTCTGGCGCGGGCCCCTGGGTGAGGCGGCACGAGTGTTCGCGTCGCGTCAGCTGCGAGGTGAAGTGGTGCTCGTGATCGCCGGCGCGCCAGCCCCGCCGCCCGTCTCCGACGCCGAGGTGGACGAGGCCGTGCGCCGGCGGATGGCCGACGACCCGGGGGCGGGCGCCCGACAGCTGGCCGAGCGCGTGGCGGCGGAGCTCGGCGTGGCGCGCCGGCGCGCCTACGAGGCTGCGCTGCGCGCCCGCGGGGCATCGGGGGGCGGCGCCTGACGGCAGGCCACGACGCGGCGCGCCGGTACGCTACCGGCGGTGCCGCCCTACTACCTGACCACCCCGATCTTCTATGTCAACGACGCGCCGCACGTCGGCACGGCGTACGACGCCGTCAACGGCGACGCGCTGGCCCGCTGGCATCGCCTGCTCGGCGACGACGTGTGGTTCATGACGGGCACCGACGAGCACGGCGCCAAGATCGTGGAGGCGGCGGAGGCCAACGAGACCACCCCGAAGGAGTGGACCGACCGCACGTCGGCGCGCTTCGTCGAGACTTGGCGCCGGCTCGACCTGTCCTACGACGACTTCATCCGGACCACCGAGCCGCGGCACTACGCCGTCGTGCAGGAGTTCCTCACACGGATCTACGAGAACGGGTACATCGAGCTCGGGCTGTACTCGGGGCTCTATTGCGTCGCTTGTGAGGACTACTACCTCGAGGACCAACTCGTCGACGGGAAGTGCCCCGTACACGGGCGACCCGTGGTCGAGATGCAGGAGCAGAATTACTTCTTCAAGCTGAGCCAGTTCGAAGAGCGTCTGCTCGAGCACTACGCGGCGCATCCCGACTTCGTCCGGCCTACCTCCAAGCGCAACGAGGCGCTCGGGTTCATCCGCGGGGGCCTGCGCGACGTCTCCATCACCCGGACGTCGTTCACCTGGGGCGTGCCGGTGCCGTGGGACAGCGGGCACATCTTCTACGTGTGGTACGACGCGCTCATCAACTACCTCACCGTGGCCGGCTACGGCGGCGATCCGGCCAGGTTCGCCGCCCGCTGGGGCGCGGCCCACCACCTCATCGGCAAGGACATCCTCAAGTTCCACTGCGTCTGGTGGCCCGCCATGTGCATGGCGGCCGGCATCGAGCCGCCACAGGAGATCTTCGTGCACGGGTTTCTGCTCATGGGTGGCCAGAAGCTGGGCAAGACGATGATTGCGACCGGGAGCACCGGCGACGAGGACGGGCGGCCGCGCAACATCACCGAGGTGTCGCCCTTGGCGCTCGCCGACGACTTCGGCGTGGACCCGCTGCGCTACCACCTGCTGCGCGAGGTGCCACTCGGCTCCGACGGCGAGTTCTCCTACGAGGGCATCGTGGCGCGCTACAACGCGGACCTTGCCAACAACCTCGGCAACCTGCTGTCGCGGGTGACCACCGTCGTCCACTCCAAGTGCGGAGGGATCGGGCCCGCGAGCAACCCGTCCAGCGCGCTGGCCGGCGTGGCGTCGGGCGTGCTCGAGTCGGCGTCGGCGGCCTGGGCGCGCTGGGCCCCCCACGAGGCGCTCGAGGAGACCTGGCGGTTGATCGGGGCGGCCAACGCCGAGCTCGAGGCGACCGAGCCCTGGAAGATGGAACCGGGTCCCGAGGTCGACGCGGTGCTCGGCGACGCGCTCGAGGTGCTGCGCATCGTGTCGGTGCTGATCGCGCCGGCGATGCCGTCGACGGCGGCCGAGATCTGGAGGCGGATCGCCCTGGCCGGCGACCCGTCCGCGGCGCGGTTGCCCGAGGCGGCGGCCTGGGGCGGCTACGGCGGGGGAGGGGCCGTCGTGAAAGGGGAGCCCCTGTTCCCCCGACGCAAGGCCTGACGGTGGCCGGCTGGTTCGACTCCCACTGCCACGTGCAGGAGGAATATCTCGGCGATCGCTCCTTCGACGGCGACGGCGACGGCGACGGCGACCGGATGGGAGCGGAAACCGCAGGGCTCGAACCGGTCCTGGCACGGGCCGCCGACGCCGGTGTCGACCGTCTCGTCTGCGTGGGCACGGGGGCCGCGACGTCGGCGCAGGCGACGGCGCTGGCGCGAGCGACGGCGGGCGGGAGCGGTGGGCCGCGCGCCTGGGCGACGGTCGGGCTGCACCCACACGAGGCGATCGAGGGTGTCGACGCGGTGGCGTCGCTGCTGGCCCATGAGCTCGCCGCAAACGACGGCACGGTCGTCGCCGTCGGCGAGTGCGGCCTCGACTACTACTACGAGCACTCGCCCCGCGACGCGCAGCGCGCGGCGTTTGCGGCGCAGATCGCCCTGGCCCATGCGTACGGTCTCGCGCTTGTGATCCACGCGCGCGACGCATGGGACGACTTGTTCGACGTGCTCGGCGCGGAAGGCGTGCCGGAGCGCACCGTGTTGCACTGCTTCACCGGTGGGCCCGACGAAGCCGAACGGTGCCTGCGCGCAGGCATGTACATCTCGTTCAGCGGCATCGTCACGTTCAAGAACGCGGCCGATGTGCGCGCTGCCGCGGCGCGTTGTCCGCTGGACCGACTGCTGGTGGAGACCGACAGCCCGTTCCTCGCTCCGGTGCCACATCGCGGACGCGCCAACGAGCCCGCGTACCTTCCGCTCGTCGGCGACGCGATCGCGGCGGTCAAGGGATGCGAGGTCTCCGAGATCAGGGAGCGCACGGCTTTTTCCACAGCCATGGTGTTTTCCACAGGCGGCTAATTCACGCGCCGCTGTGCGTAATACGAGAACCTTGTGACCAGGATGTTTGAGCGTTAATTTCGCGTAAATATGGGTGTGAACAGGGCGTTCACATGAATATGGGGGCAGGCACGGGCTATGACCTGGGGATATAACGGTCAAAAACTCTCATTGACTTCTGAGGTTTGCACGGCCCGGTTTCGTTATCTAAGTTGGTCAAAACCCCTCGTCACCCGTGTGTTGGCGCGGGTGCACTGTGTCCCCGGAGAAGGGTGGAGCCCTGCGGAACCAGAGCACTGGGGGGAGGCGCCTCGGCGTTGCCGCTGTCGTTTGCGGCGCGCTGTTCCTCGCGCCTCTCCTGCTGCTGCACAACGGAACGGCGCACGCGTCGCGGATCTCTGCTGCGGCGTCGCGCGTCAACACATCGCAAAGGACCGCGGTGTACCCCTCGTCACATCTCGACACGGTCGACCTGCCGTCGCATCTCGTCGCATACTCCGCGCCGGCATCTACGACCTCCACGACGGCGCCTCCGGTGACGACGACGACGACGGCGCCCGTCACCACGACAACCGTGCCGGCCACCACGACGACGGTGCCGCCACCACCACCGACGACGACCACCACGACGGCACCGCCGCCACCGCCGGCGCCGACCAACAGTGAGGCCGGCGAGGCCACGTGGTACTCCGAAGCGGCGGACGGGTACTGCGCGAGCCCGTCCCTGCCGTTCGGGACGGTGCTCACCGTGGTCAACAACGCGACCGGCGCGTCGACGACGTGCACGGTCGACGACCGAGAGGGGGCGGGCTACCCCCGGGTGGTCGACATGTCGCCTGGGGGCTTCTCGCAGATCGCCGACCTCGGCCAGGGAGTGGTGGACGTCACAATCTCTTGGTGACCCATTCCGGCGCCGACATCGCCCAGCTCCTGTCGGCGCACGGGCTGCGCCCGAGCCGTGCCCTCGGGCAGAACTTCGTTGCCGACCCCAACACCGTCCGCCGGATCGCGCGGCTCGCCGGCGTCGGGGCGGGTGACCGCATCCTCGAGATCGGGGCGGGGCTCGGCTCGCTGACGCTGGCCCTCGCCGAGACGGGGGCGCGGGTGGTGGCTGTGGAGACCGACCGCCACGTGGTCCCGGTGCTGCGCTCGGTCGTCGAGCCGGTGGGCGTGGAGGTCGTCCAGGGTGACGCCCTCCGCCTCGACCTGGCCGGCCTCCTCGAGGACCGCGGCGGCGGAGCCTGGAGCCTGGTGGCCAACCTCCCCTACAACGTGGCCACCCTCGTGGTGCTGCGGACCCTGGTCGAGGTGCCGGCGGTCACGAACCTGCTCGTCATGCTGCAACGGGAGGTGGGGGAGCGGCTGGCGGCGGGTGTGGGCGACCCCGCGTACGGTGCGGTCTCGGTGCGGGTCGCCTACTTCGCCCGGGCCGAGGTGGTGGGCCGGGTGCCGGCCTCGGTCTTCGTCCCGCGGCCCCGCGTCGAGTCCGTGCTGGTGCGCCTCGTGCGCCGGAGCGAGCCCGCCGTCGATCCCGCGCTGGTCTCCTACGAGCGGCTCGACGCGGTGGTGCGGGCCGGGTTCGCCCATCGCCGCAAGATGCTCCGCCGCTCGCTCGCCGGCGTGGTGGCACCCGAGTCCTTCGCCGAGGCCGGGGTGCGGCCCGACGCCCGGGCCGAGGAGCTCGACGTGGCTGCGTGGGGCAGGCTGGCCGCCCGATGAGGGTGCTGGCGCCGGCCAAGCTGACGGTGTCGGTGCGCGTGACCGGCGTACGGCCCGACGGCTATCACGAGCTCGACGCCGAGATGGTGACGCTCAGCCTGGCCGACGAGCTCCGCTTCGAGAACGCGGGCTCCGGCCTGACCGTGGAGGCCGACGAGGGGACGCGGGCCGTTGCGTTGCCGCCGTCGGCCGACAACCTGATCACGCGCGCGTTGGAGGCGTGCGGCCGCACCGCCTCGGTGCGGCTGACCAAGCGCATCCCGCTGGGCGCCGGGCTGGGCGGCGGCTCGGCCGACGCGGCGGCCGTGCTGCGCTGGGCGGGCATCGCGGACGCCGGGGTGGCGGTTCGTCTCGGTGCCGACGTCCCCTTCTGCGTGACGGGGGGGCGGGCCCGGGTGCAGGGGATCGGAGAGCTCGTCAGCGCCCTCGCGTTCGAGCCCCGCGACTACCTGCTGGTCCTCCCGCCCTTCGGGGTCGACACCGCCGCCGTCTACCGGGCGTGGGACGACCGCCCGTCGCACGAGGGACCGAACGAGCTGGCCGCGGCCGCACTCTCCGCCGAGCCGCGTCTGGCGCGCTGGCGCGACGCACTCGGCGAACTGACGGGTCGCGTGCCGGTGCTGGCCGGCAGCGGGTCGGCCTGGTTCGTCGAAGGTGGGTCCCCCGCGGCCGCGACCGAAGCGACGGGGGAGTGGCGCGTCGGGGACGAGACGGGCCGGCTGGTGCACGCGCGCACGGTGCCGGCGGGCTGGGACGGGACCTGACGCTGCGGGGAGGAGCGCTACTTGCCGGCGCGCCGCTGCCAGCGCGTCGCCTTCAGCATCTTCTTGTGTTTCTTCTTGCGCATCCGCTTGCGCCGCTTCTTGATCAGTGATCCCATGTCGCGCGGCAGGCTAGCGGTCGCGGTGGCGGACTGCCAGGTCGCCCCGGTTGCGAGGAGGCAGGCATGAGCTTCGAGATCGTCGGGCTCGACCACGTGCAGCTCGCCATGCCTGCGGGGAGAGAGGACGAGGCCGAGGCCTTCTACTCGGGCCTCTTGGGATTCACACGCCTCGCGAAGCCCGAGCCCCTCGCCGCACGGGGCGGCTGTTGGTTCGCCCGCGGCGACGTGGCGCTGCACCTGGGGGTCGAGGAGGACTTCCGTCCCGCTCGCAAGGCCCACCCGGCGTTCGTCGTCGCAGGGCTGGCCGAGCTGGAGGCGGCGCTTGCCGGCGCCGGCGTGCCCGTGCGGCCCAACCCCGACGCGCCGGCGGGCCGCGGCTCCTACGTGGACGACCCGTTCGGCAACCGGATCGAGTTCGTCGCGGCCGGCTGAGCGAGCCGATGCGGACCGCGTGTGAGGCGCCGGCAGGGGTTGAGTGGAACCGCCGCGGCCGGCCTGCCCGGCGTCAGAGGGGCGAAATCCGCGGCCGCCGGCGGGTAGCACGGAGCGCGCTGCCGCGGGCTGAGGGCACGTGTGGGAGAGGCTCAGAACGCGCGAAGAATCCCGATGATCCTGCGGCGGTCAGGTGGCGACGGGCTTGTGCCCGTCCCCTTGGGGCCCGTCTTCCTCGGGCCCGGACACTCTCGGCAAGCGCAGGGACATGCGGGCGCCGCCTGCCGGGTCGTTCTCGGCGAGGACGGTGCCACCCTCGGCCTTGGCCACCTGCGCCACGATGGCGAGACCCAGACCGGAGCCCGGCAGGCCGCGCGCCGCGGGGGACCGGTAGAAGCGGTCGAACACGTGGGGCAGGTCGGCCTCCGCGATCCCGGGCCCTTGGTCGTGCACCACGACGACGCCGTCGCGAACTTCGACGGACACCGCGCGGCCGGGCGGGCTCCACTTGCGCGCGTTGTCGAGCAGGTTCCCCACCGCGCGTCCCAACCGGTCGGCGTGGCCCTCCACCCAGCAGGGCTCGGCACTCAGGTCGAAGGTGACGTCCCTGGCGCGGCCGTGCGTGGTCTGCACGCTGACGGCGTCGCGCACCAGCTCGTCGAGGCGCAGCGGCTCGGGGTCCGTCGGCTGTTGGTCGCCCCGGGCCAGCTCGGCGAGGTCCCCGACGAGATCGGTCAACTCCTGCAGCTGGACGAGCACATCGTCGACGAGGACGTTGCGGTCTTCGACGCTGAGCTCGTCGACGCGGCGGATCACTTCGAGATTGGTGCGCAGACTGGTGAGCGGGGTGCGCAGCTCGTGGGACGCGTCGAGCACGAGCTGGCTCTGCGCGCGCCGAGAAGACTCGAGCGCTTCGAGCAGTCGGTTGAACGTGAGGCGGAGGCGGCCGAGCTCGTCGGGCCCGCCCGGGGCCAGGCGCCGCGAGACGTCGGTCGTCTCGGCCACGTCCTCCACCGTGTCGGTGAGCGAATTGAGGGGGACGAGCGCCGTGCGGGCCACGAGCCAGCCGAGCGCGACGGCGAGCAGCACGCCGATCAGGGCGACGACGCCGAGGAGGAGGGCCAGCGTCTTCAGCTCCGAGTTCCCGTTGAACAGCGTGGCGATCTGCAGCGCGCCGCCGTTCACCAACGTGCCCTCGTCGACCGAGGTGCCGGCGGGCAGGTGCTCGACCAGCTCGCGCATCTGGTTGCCGTCGACGGTCACGGTCGTGAAGAACGCAGGGGCGAGGTTGACCGCGACGAGCCGCACGGCGCCCGTGACCTCGAGCCCGCCGCCCGCGACCACGGCACCGCTCGGGTCGATCACCTGACCGAGCGTGGCCGTGGTCGCCCCGATCTGCTCCTGTCCGGCGAGGATCTTGTCCGCCGCCGCCGTGAGCGAATTGTCGGCGGCCTGCAGCAGGGTGTTGCGGGCGATGATGTACGAAGCGGCCGAGGCGGCGAGCACGGCGACGATGACGGCGACGGTGGTCGCCAGCACGAGCCTGGTGCGGAACTTCACGCGTCGCGCAGCACGTAACCCACCCCGCGCACGGTCTGGATGCAGCGAGGCTCGCCTCCCTCTTCGAGCTTGCGCCGCAGGTAGCCGACGTAGACCGCGAGCGAATTCGTCCCCGAGTCGAAGTCGAAGCCCCAGACGCGGTTGAGGAGCACCTCGCGCGTGAGCACCTGGCGCGGGTGTCGCAGGAACATCTCGAGGAGGTCGAACTCGATCCGGGTCAGCGTGAACGTGCGGTCCCCTCGCTGTCCTTCGCGGGTCGACAGGTCGAGCGCGAGGTCGCCGACCCGCAGCAGGCCGCCCTCGCCCTCGAAGCGGCGCCGGAGCAATGCCCGCAGGCGGGCCAGCAGCTCGGCGAGCGCGAACGGCTTGACCAGGTAGTCGTCCGCACCGGCGTCGAGCCCCTGCACCCGGTCGTCGACCGCGTCACGCGCGGTGAGGATCAGGACGGGCGTGTCATCGCCCGCCGCGCGCATCCGACGACAGACCGTGAGCCCGTCGAGGTCGGGCAGGCCGAGGTCGAGGACCAGGGCGTCCGGCGGCGTCTGCGCCAGTTCCTCGAGCGCCTCGCCGCCCGAGGGCACCGTCACCACGTCATAGCCCTCGAGGCGGAGGGCCCGGTCGATCGAACGGCGGACGGCGAGGTCGTCGTCCACCACCAGGATGTGCACGAGGGAGAAGCTACCGCCGCGCACCGTGCCGACCGGGCCAGTCGGCGGGCGGCGCGTGCCTAACCTGGGGCGGGCGATCGCCTCGATCCGGGGTAGTTCAATCGGCAGAACGTCGGCCTTTGGAGCCGGATGTTGGAGGTTCGAGCCCTCCCCCCGGAACGCCGTTCAGCGCCCGGTGGCCCGGTCCCTCTCGGCGAGCTCCCCGAGGTACTCGTTGTAGGCGGCGAGCTCGGTGTCCTCTTCTTCCCGGCGTGCCGTCTGGCGGGGCGTCGCGGGCGGCGTGTGCTCGTCCGCCGCCGGCGCGGGCGCGGGCGCGGGCGTGTCCGGCACCTCGTGGAGGATGCGCCACCACATGTAGACGGCGTAGCCGGCGAAGAGCGGCCACTCGAAGACGTAGGCCCAGCTGAGGCTGTTCCCGCCCACGGCGCGGGAGATCTGCCAGACGCACAGCGCCATGAACGAGGGCACCACGATCAAGATGACGGCGTGCAGCTTCAGGGCGCGCCGCGACAGCCAGACCTTCCTGTCCATCAGCGGACGCCCCCGAAGACGAAGTCCTCGATGAGGGCGGCGAGTTCGAGAGGGCGGTCACCCTGAATGCTGTGGCCCGCGCCCTCCACGCCCTCGACGCGGGCGGCCGGCTGGCGGCGGAGGAGCTCGGCTACGTCGGCGTCGTCGACCACCGACCAGGCCAAGCCTCGCACGAGCATGACGGGGACGCGGAGCCCTGAGACCGCGTCCCACCAGTCGGTGAAGTCCGGGTGGGCCGCCGCAGTGGGTTCGGCGCGGAAGCGCTGATAGCGCCAGACCCAGCTGCCGTCGTCGCGCTGGACCGCGTTGTGCAGGATGCCGCGGCGCAACGAGGACTCCGAGCGGCCCGGGTTGTGCTCGATCGTGCGTTGGAGGATCTCGTCGAAGCTCGGGAAGCTGGCGGGCCCGTTCACGAAGTTGGTGACGGGCGCCGCCTTCTCCGCGCTGACGCCGGGGGTGATGTCGACGAGGACGAGCGAACGCACGAGCTCGGGGGCCTGTGCCGCCAGCGCGATGGACGAGACGCCTCCGAGCGACATGCCGACGACGCCTTGTGCGTCGGGGGCGAGCGCGGCGACGACGGTGGCGAGGTCGCGGCCGTTGCTCGCGGCGGACACCGGACCGTCAGGTCCGCCGTCGGAGTGGCCGTGGCCGGGGAGGTCGACGGCGAGAAGCGGGCGGCCCAGCGCGAGGGCCACGGTGTCCCAGGTATGGGCGTTCTGCGCACCACCGTGGACCAGCACCAGCTCGGGCGCGCCCGTGCCGGCACCCCAGAGCAGGCTCGACACCCGGCGGCCCGGAGAAACCTCGACGTCGACCCGCTGCACGTCGGGCGGTCCCGGATAGGCCAGCCCGTGTTCCTCTGCGTTCTCGTGGAAGAGGCCGAACTCGTCGTAGGGGATCAGCTCCGGCACGCCACGAGCATCCCATACGCACGCCCGGCGTCCCGGCGGGCTAAGAATGCGCCGATGCCCGATCGTCGCCTTTCCGCCGTGGTCCTCGCCGCCGGCGAGGGCACGCGGATGCGGTCGGAGCGGCCCAAGCCGCTGCACCTGCTGTGCGGCCGCCCCATGATCCTGCACGTGCTCGACGCCATGGCCGAGATCGACGTCCGGCGGGTGGTCGTCGTGGTGGGGCATCGCGGCGAATGGGTCACGAAGACCCTGGTCCAGGACGCACCGCCCACCATGGAGATCGAGTTCGTCGAGCAGCTCACCCGGTCAGGGACAGGCGACGCCCTGGCCGTCGGGCTCACGGGGCTGCCCGACGACGACGACGAGCTCGAGGACGTCGTGGTGCTCCCCGGTGATACGCCGCTCCTGCGACCCCAGACCCTGGCCGCGCTGGTGCGGTCCCACCGCGTCGAGGACGCTGGGGCCACCCTGCTCACCGCGGTGGTGGAGAACCCCACCGGCTACGGCCGTGTGGTGCACGGCAAGGACGGCGAGGTGGCCCGGGTGGTCGAGGAGGCGGACGCCACCGACGACGAGCGGGCCATCGACGAGGTCAACACCTCCATTTACTGCTTCCGCCGCAGCATCCTGGCTCCCACCCTCCGCCGACTCAGCCCCGCCAACGCCCAGGGGGAGTACTACCTGACCGACGCCGTGGCGGTTCTGAGCAGCGCGGGCTACACGGTGCGCTCCCTCGTGCTACCCGACTCCATGGAGGCTGCCGGCGTCAACGACCGCGCCCAGCTCGCCGTCGCCGAGGCGGAGCTGCGCGACCGCATCAACGAGCGGTGGATGCGCCGCGGCGTCACCATGTGGGATCCCGAGCGGACGTACGTCGACGCCGAGGTGCGGCTCGATGCGGACGTCTCGTTGCTGCCCGGAGTGGTCCTGCGCGGAGAGTGCTCGCATCGGCGCCGGCTCCGAGATCGGGGCCAACAGCGTCCTGACCGACACCGTCGTCGGGAAGGGCGCCTTGCTGTCGACCTGCGTGTGCACCCTTGCCACGATCGGCGACGGGGCGCGCGTCGGGCCGTTCAGCGTGCTCGAGCCCGGGGCCGAGGTGGCGGAGGGCGCGGAGCTGTCCGCGCACTCGGTGCTCCGGGGCCCGGAGGAGTAGGTGCAGACCCGAGGCGCCCCGGCGCGGGTCCGGCGGGTCCGCGGGGTGGTCCCTCCAGAATTATCCTAAACCGGTGCGTTTACATGCCCGGGCCGTGGCGTGTCGAGACGCTGATCCCGCGCACACCGGGGCAGTAGCGTCTGTGTCGTGGAGCTGATCCCTCGTCGACGTTTGGAACTGGTCTCGGGCCGCGCCCATCCGAAGCTGGCGCACGACATCGCAGGGCACCTGGGGGTCGACCTGGGCGAGGCGAACCTGCGGGAGTTCGCCAACGGGGAGATCTACTGCCGCTACGACATCTCCATCCGCGGCTGCGACGTCTTCATCATCCAGACGCACGCCAGCCCCGTGAACGACTCGCTGATGGAGCAGCTCATCATGATCGACGCCGCCAAACGGGCGTCGGCGAAGCGCATCACCGCGGTGTGCCCCTACTACGGCTACTCGCGCCAGGACCGCAAGTCGACCGGGCGCGAGCCGATCACCGCGAAGCTGGTGGCCGACATGCTGACCAAAGCCGGCGCCGACCGGGTGATCAGCGTGGACCTGCATTCGGGCCAGATCCAAGGCTTCTTCGACACGCCCTTCGACCATCTCGTGGCGGCGCCGGTGCTCGAGAGCTACATGCGCGAGCACTTCGGCGACGACGTCGTGGTGGTGGCGCCGGATTCCGGCCGGGTGAAGGTGGCCGAGCGCTACAGCCAACACCTGGGCTCCGATCTGGCCCTCATCCACAAGACCCGGCCCCGGGGCTCGTACAACGAGGTCCAGGCCCGCACCGTCATCGGCGACGTCGAGGGCCGCGACTGCGTGCTGATCGACGACATGATCGACACCGCCGGGACCGTCTGCGCAGCCGCCGAGCTGCTGGCGGAGGCGGGCGCCGCCGACATCTCGGCCATGGCCACCCACGGCCTCCTCTCGGACCCCGCGGTCGATCGGTTGAAGGCCGCGCCGATCTCGCGGGTGGTGGTCACCGACACCCTCCCGATCGCCGAGGACCGCAGCTTCGACAAGCTCGAGATCCTCTCGGTGGCCAAGATCATCGCCGACGCCATCGACGCCGTGTTCGAGGACACGTCGGTCTCGGAGATCTTCGGCGGGGACAACCTCGCCTAGAGGGGGGCAACCTCGCCTAGAGGGCAGAAGGCCGGCCGCAAGGACGGGGTCCCACCTGTGGCGTTCGCCGGCCGCTGGTCCGGGAGCGCTCCGGGCGGCTAACCTGGACGTCCTTCGCCGGAGGCGCCGCCTCCGAGCCTCGCTCTCGCCGTATCCGAGGAGTTCCGTCATGGCCGAAGTCGTTCTTGCCGCCGAGGTTGGGCGCCCGCTGGGCACGCGCGCCGTCCGGCGCCTCCGGCGTGAGGGGAAGATCCCGGGCGTCATCTACGGGCACGGGACCGAGCCCCTCCCGGTCGCCGTCGTGGCCCGGGAGCTGCGCGTCGCCCTGACCTCGGAGGCGGGGGGCAACCAGCTGCTCTCTCTCGACACCGGAGCGGGCACCTACCTGACGCTGGCCCGCGAAATGCAGCGGCACCCGGTGGCGCAGACCGTCACGCACGTCGACTTCGTCATCGTGCGGCGCGACGAGGTGATCAGCGCGGACGTCCCGGTCACGCTGGTCGGCGAGGCGACCGAGGTCCATCACGGCGACGGCCTGGTGGAACAGCAGCTGTTCACCCTGGCGATCCACGCGTTGCCCACCGCCATCCCCAGCGCGATCGAGGCCGACATCAGCGAGCTGACGATCGGCGGCCAGGTGCGGGTCTCCGACCTCGTGCTGCCCGAAGGCGTGACCACCGACGTCGATCTCGAGTCGGCGGTCGTGGTCGGCCAGCCGCCGCGGGTCGTCGTCGAGGAAGAGGTCGCCGGCGAGGGCGAGGCCGAAGAGGGGGCCGAGGCGCCGGCCGCCGCCGACGCGACCGGGGAGGCAGCGGACACCGCAGGCGAAGAGGGCTAGGCCCTGCGGCGGCCCTTTGCCCGGTCGGAGCGCCGGGGCACGCCGGCGGACCTGCTGGTGGTCGGGTTGGGCAACCCGGGCGCGGAGTTCGCGGGCAGCCTTCACAACGCCGGCTCGGACACCGTCGAGCTCCTGGCGCGGCGCCACGGCGCCGCGCTGCGCGCCGAGAAGGGCGTCAGCGCCCGGGCCGCGACGGCCATGATCGCCGGCCGCCGGATCGCGTTGGCCGTCCCGACGACGTACATGAACGAATCGGGGGTGGCCGTGCGCGCTTTGGCCAAGCGCTTCGGCATCACCGAGCCCGGTGCCATCGTCGTCGTGCACGACGAGCTCGACCTTCCGCCGGGAACGGTGCGCCTCAAGGCGGGTGGCGGCCTGGCCGGGCACAACGGGCTGCGCTCCATCGAGTCGCACCTGCATTCGCCTGATTTCGTCCGCGTGCGCATCGGCGTGGGCAAGCCGCCGAACGCGGCCGAGGGGGCGAACCACGTGCTGCGGCGCCCGCCCAAGTCCGTCCGCTCGCTCCTCGACGTCGGCGTCGAGACGGCGGCGGACTCCGTCGAGCGGATCGCGTCGGAGGGGTTGGAGGCCGCCATGCAGTGGACCCACTCCCTCCCCACGTAGCGATGCCGGACGCCCACCCGACGACCCCACCCGCGGCCGGCAGCCTGGCCGCCGTCCCCCGCCTGCTGCGCTCCGACCCCGTGCTCGGCGTCCTGCTCGGGGAGCCGGACGCCACGGTGGCCGTCCCGGAGTCGGCCCAGGCGGTGGTGGCGGCCGCCCTGGCCGTCTTCACCCGGCGCACGCCGTTGCTGGTCGTGACCGCGACCGGGCTCGACGCCGAGCGGCTGGGCGACGACCTCACCTGCCTCCTGGCGCGTGAGGAGCCCGCGGGCGACGAGGGCGAGGGCATCGGTGCGCTCGCGGGCCCGGTGGCCGTCCTGCCGGCCTGGGAAACGCTGCCCTTCGAGCGGGTCAGCCCCGAGCTCGAGACCATGGGGCGCCGCCTGGCCGTGCTGCACGCCCTGGCCGGCGGGGCGGACGAGATCCTGCCTGCGCCGCCCCGCGTCCTCGTCGCCCCGATCCGCGCGCTGCTGCAGCGGCTCGCCCCGGTCGAGGGCATCGCGCCCGTCGTCGTCCGCCGGGGCGAGCAGATCGACACCGAGTCCCTCTTGCGCCAGCTCGTCGACCGCGGCTATCGGCGCGAGCACCAGGTGGAGCACCGCGGGGAGTTCGCCGTGCGCGGTGGCATCGTCGACGTCTTCCCGTCGACGGCGGACGAGCCGGTGCGCATCGACCTGTGGGGCGACGAGGTGGACCGGCTCACCGCGTTCTCGATCAGCGACCAGCGCTCGTCGCGCGACCTGGCGTTCGCGGCCCTCTACGGCTGCCGCGAGTTGGTTCCCACGCCCGAGGTGCGGGCGGCGGCCGGGTTGCTCATGTCGCGCCATCCCTGGGGCGCGTCGGTCTGGGAGCGGCTGGCCCGGGGAGATGTGTTCGACGGCATGGAGTCATGGTTCCCCTTCCTCGACCCGGCCGAGCGGGTGCTGCCGGACCTGCTGCCGGCGGGCGCACAGGTGGTCCTCGTCGAGCCGCGCCGCATCCGCGACCGCGCCGTGCAGCTACTCGACGAGGAGGCCGCGCTGGCCGACACGCTCGCGGCGACCTGGGGTGCCAAGGGTGACGACGGTGACGACGTGGACGCGTTCCCACGCCTCCACGTCCCGTTCGACCGTCTGTTGCGCGACACCAAGGCCGGCGTCGTGACGATGCCGGCCGTCCCGGAAGGCCCGTCGACGGCCGCGCTGGTGGTGGGGCGGTTCGACCCGGTGGCCGGTGACCCGGCGCGGCTGGCGGGCGGGGTGACGCGATTGGTCGGGGAGGGCTACGCCGTGAGCCTCTGCGCGGCGACGGGCCCAGGGGCGGCGCGGTTGTCGGGCGCGCTCGCCGAGGAGGGCGTCCACGCCCCGGTGGTCGACGCCGCCCCGGGGGTGCCCGGTGCGGTGGTGGTTGCTGCGCCGATCGCGCACGGGTTCGTCCTCCCGAGCGCCAAGGTCGCCGTCCTCTCGGAGACCGACGTCACCGGGCGCCGGTTGCCCCACCGGCGCGCCCGGCCGCGGGCCCGGGTGGCCGACGGCTTCTTCGACGACCTGGAGGTCGGGAACTTCGTGGTCCACCGCCAGCACGGCGTGGCCCGCTTCGACGGGGTGACGACGCGGACGATGGCAGGCACCACCCGCGACTACCTGATCCTGCAGTACCGGGGCTCGGACCGCCTCTATCTGCCGGTCGAGCAGATCGAGGCGATCACCCCGTACTCGGGCGGTGAGTCGCCGACCCTGTCCAAGATGGGCGGCGCCGACTGGCAGCGCACCCGGGCCCGGGCGCGCGCCGCTGCCGCCGAGGTGGCGGCCGAGCTGGTCCAGCTGTACCGGCGTCGGCTGGCCGTCGAGGGCCGGGTGTTCGGCGCCGACACGCCGTGGCAGGCCGAGATGGAGTCGTCGTTCGGCTACGTCGAGACGGACGACCAGTTGAAGGCGATCGCGGACGTCAAGGGCGACATGGAGGAGCCGCGGCCGATGGACCGCCTCGTGTGCGGCGACGTCGGGTTCGGCAAGACGGAGGTGGCCGTGCGCGCCGCGTTCAAGGCGGTCCAGGACGGGACCCAGGCCGCCGTGCTCGCGCCGACCACCCTGCTGGCGAGCCAGCACGCGCAGACGTTCGGGGAGCGCTACGCGCCCTATCCGGTGCGCGTGGAGATGCTCAGCCGCTTCCTGTCCCCGGCGCAGCAGCGCGAGGTCGTGGAAGGCCTGGCCGACGGGAGTGTCGACGTCGTCATCGGGACGCACCGGTTGCTGGCCCAGGACGTGCGGTTCAAGAACCTCGGCCTCCTGGTGGTCGACGAGGAGCAGCGTTTCGGCGTGAGTCACAAGGAGGCCGTGAAGCGCCTGGCCGAGGGCGTCGACGTGTTGACGCTCACCGCGAGCCCCATTCCGCGCACACTCGAGATGGCCCTCACGGGCATCCGCGACCTGTCGATGGTCAACACGCCACCCGCCGACCGCCGGCCCATACTCACCTACGTCGGCGAGCACGATCCCTCGGCTATCAGCGAGGCGCTGCGCCGGGAGCTGCTGCGCGAGGGACAGGCCTTCTACGTGCACAACCGGGTTTCGGACATCGATCGCGTGGCGCGCGACCTGCGCGCCCTCGTGCCCGAGGCCCGGATCGCCGTCGCCCACGGGCAGATGGACGAGGGAAGCCTCGAGACGGTGGTGCTCGACTTCTGGGAGCGGCGCTACGACGTGTTGGTGTGCACGACCATCATCGAGTCGGGCATCGACATGCCGTCGGTGAACACACTGATCGTGGACCGGGCCGACCTCCTCGGTCTGGGCCAGCTGCACCAGATCCGGGGCCGCGTCGGGCGTGGTGGACAGCGGGCGTACGCCTACCTCTTCTATCCCGAGGGGCGGGTGCTCTCCGAGCAGGCGTACGAGCGGCTGCGGACGATCGGGGAGAACACCGAGCTGGGCTCGGGGTTCAAGATCGCCATGCGCGACCTCGAGATCAGGGGCGCGGGCAACCTGCTCGGCTCGGACCAATCGGGCCACATCGCCGCCGTGGGGTACGACCTGTACGTGCAGCTGGTCGCCGAGGCCGTGGCCGAGGCGCGCGGCGAGGCAAGGCCGCAGCCGCCGTCGGTGTCGATCGACGTCCCCGGGGACGCCCACTTGCCCAAGGACTACGTCGCCGCGGAGGACGCGCGACTCGAGGCCTACCGCCGGCTGGCGTCGGCGGTGTCGCTCGCCGACGTCGAGGACATCGGCGCCGAGTGGATCGACCGCTACGGCCCGCTGCCGCCCGCCGCCACGGGCCTGCTCGCCCTGGCCCGGCTGCGTGCCAGTGCGACCTCACGCGGCATCGACGAGATCGCGATGAGCTCCGTACGGCCCGGGGGCACGCGCCAGCCCGTCGTCCGCGTGGCACCGGTGACGCTGCCGGCCAGCGCGCAGGTCCGGTTGCGCCGCGTCGCGCCGGGTGCGACCTACCGCGAGGAGATGTCCCAGCTGCTCCTGCCGCTCACCGACGGCGAGCCGGCCGCCGACGCCGTGCGGCGCGTCATCGAGGATTTGCTCCCGCCGGGCGATTCCAATCCGGCCGCGGCCACCTTGTAGCATGCGCGGCGCGTGAAGTGGCTCCTCGTCCTCCTCGCCGTCCTCGCGGGCGGTCTCGTCTGGGCGGCACTGGCCGTCCCCACGAACGCGGCGGTGGTCAACGGCGCGACGATCAGCCAGCAGCAGCTGAACTCCGACGTCTCGGCGATCGCGGGGAGCCCTTACTACCAGTGCTACCTGAACTCGCAGGAGTACCTCGCCTCGAGCGGCAGCCAGGAGCTGCCGACGGTGGCAGGTGCAGGAAAGGGACAGAACCCGGGGGACAACCCGACCGCGACGAGCGCGTTCGTGGCCACCTACCTCGACACCGAGATCGGCCACCAGCTGGTGCAGCAGCTCGCGGCCAAGCGCAGCGTCACCCTCACGGAGGCCCAGCTGGCGGACGCGCGAACCAGCCTGAGCAACCAGATCTCGTCGGTCATGGCCGAGGTGGCGCAGACGGCGCAGGGCGAGAACCCCAAGTTCAGCTGCAACCACACCTTCCAGCCACTGACCGGCGAGCAGGTCCTGGCCCAGCTGCCGGCCTCCTTCGTCGACGGCCAGGTGCACTTCGTGGCCACGGCCGCCGCGCTCCAGGAGGACCTGGCCGGCATCGGGTCGAGCGAGGCGGACCTCGTCCGCTACTACGACAACCACCAGTCCCAGTTCGACACCGTGTGCTTCAACGGGGCCGAGTACAGCAGCGAGAGCGCAGCCGCGGCCGCGGCGTCGTCGGTGGCGTCGGGCACCTCCTTCGCCCAGGTCGCGGCGAACGCCGCGCAGAAGGGCACGATCCCGTGCGGCGTGCTGACGGACGTGGCGGCGGAGCTGGGCGTCAGCCCTGCCAGCCTCGAGCACCTCACCGCGAGCACGGTCTCCGATCCCATCAACCTCAACGGGACGTACCTGCTGGTCCAGCTGGCGTCGCGGACGCCCACCTCCTTCGACAAGGCCAAGGCGGCGGTGGAGACCGCCGTGCAGAACGCCGGGTCGCAAGTCGCGCAGACTGCGATCACGGCGGCCGAGCGACACGCGTCCGGTGCGCGTCGACCCGCGGTACGGCACCTGGGTCCCGGTCAGCGCCTCGGTGTTCACGCCGTTCACGCCCGAGGTGTCGGACGTGTTGAACCCCACGGCCAACGAGGTCGGCGCCTCCACGTCGGGGTCGTCGAGCGCGCTCAGCGGCTGACGGTGGCTCCACTCCGCCCCCACATCACCGTGGTGGGCCTCGGGCCGGCAGGTCCCGACATGGTCGGCGAGGCGGTCGAGGCGTTGCTGGCCTCACCCGGGCGCACCTACGTGCGGACGGCGCGGCACCCGGCCGCGGCCCGGGCGGCGGAGGCGCAGAGCTTCGACGGCCTCTACGAGTCGGCCGCCACCTTCGACGAGGTGTACGCGGCCATCGTCGAGGCCCTCGTCGCCGCGGCGGAGCGGGCTGCGCCCGAGCCGGTGGTCTACGCCGTGCCCGGGTCGCCGCTGGTGGCCGAGCGCACCGTCGAGCTGCTGCGGGGCGACGACCGGGTCGACCTGACCGTCGTGCCCGCGCCGTCGTTCTTGGACCTGGCTTGGGCCGCGCTGGGTATCGACCCCGTCTCCGAGGGCGTGCGCCTGGTGGACGCGGCGGACTTCGGCGACGTCTCGGTGCGCGAGCGAGGGCCGTTCCTGGTGGCGCAGTGCTGGTCGCGGCATCAGCTGTCCGAGGTAAAGCTCGCGGCACCGGACGAGGTGGAGATGCCGCGGGCCGTGTTGCTGCATCACCTGGGGCTCGAGGACGAAGTGGTCCACGCGGTGGACTGGTGGGAACTGGACCGGACCCTCGAACCGGACCACCTCACGTCGCTCTACGTGCCGGCGCTGCCCGAGCGGCCCGGCCCGGAGGCGGCCGGGGTGGAGGTGGCGCGGCTCGTCACGCTGATGGACACGTTGCGCGAGCAGTGCCCGTGGGACCGGGTGCAAACGCACTCGTCGCTGATGCCGCATCTCGTCGAGGAGTGCTACGAGGTCCTCGACGCCCTGGCGGCGGTGGCGGCGGGCGCGGCGGGCCCGGCGGGCGCGGATGCGAGCGCACCGACCCATCTCGAAGAAGAGCTCGGCGACCTGCTGTTCCAGATCGTCTTCCACGCCCGCCTGGCCGCCGAGGAAGGCCAGTTCGACCTGGCCGGCGTGGCGCGCACGGTGCACGACAAGCTGGTCCACCGCCATCCCCACGTGTTCGCCGACGCCGATGCGGCGAGCGCCTCCGAGGTCCTTTCCAACTGGGAGGCCATCAAGAAGGAAGAGAAGGGACGGGCGAGCGTGACCGAGGGCATCCCGACGGGACTCCCGGCGCTGATGCTGACGAGCAAACTGGCGCGCAAGGCGCGTTCGGTGGGCCTCGCGCCCGACGACCCGGTGGGTCTGCGCGAGGCGGCCGCACGCTTGGACGAGCTTTCGGAGCGGGCGCAGGAGGAGCCCCACGCCGACGACCCGCTCGACTCGCGCGCCCGCGACGCGCAGCGTGCGGTGGGCGGACTCCTGTTCGCCGTCGCGACCGTGGCCCAACGTGTCGGGGTGGACCCCGAGCAGGCGCTGCGCGAGCGCGCACTCTCGTTACGCGCGGACATCCTCGCGACCGAAGGCGTCCCCGACCCGGAGATGGGCACCCAGTAACCTTGAGTCCCGGTGTCCCACCAGGGGGCGGTCACCGAAGGAGAGAAGTCGTGAGCACCATTGAGCACGTGGTCGGGCGTGAGGTCCTCGACTCCCGCGGCAACCCGACCGTCGAGGCGGAGGTGCTGCTCGATTCGGGTTCCCGCGGTCGTGCCATCGCCCCATCCGGCGCGTCGACCGGAATCCGAGAGGCGGTCGAGCTCCGCGACGGAGGGGACCGGTTCTCGGGCAAGGGTGTGCTCCGAGCGGTGGCGCACGTCAACGGCGAGATCGCCGATGCCGTGCGCGGGCTGGACGCACTGGACCAACGGGCCGTCGACTACACCATGATCGACCTGGACGGGACACCGGACAAGGGTCGGCTCGGGGCCAACGCCGTGCTGGCCGTGTCGCTGGCGAGCGCCAAGGCGATAGCGGACGACCTGGAGGTCCCGCTCTACCGATCCATGGGCGGGGCCAATGCCCACGTGCTCCCGGTGCCCATGCTCAACGTGCTCAACGGGGGGGCGCACGCCAAGAACTCGATCGACTTCCAGGAATTCATGCTCATGCCGGTGGGCGCAGCGTCGTTCTCCGAGGCGCTGCGTTGGGGTACTGAGACCTATCACGCGCTCCGCTCGCTGCTGGCCGACCGCGGGCTGGCGACGGCGGTGGGCGACGAGGGGGGGTTCGCGCCGGACCTCGCCCAGAACGAGGATGCGGTGCGGCTCCTCGTCGAGGCGATCGAGCTGGCCGGACGGGTGCCGGGGGAGGAGATCGCGCTGGCGCTCGACCCCGCCACGAGCGAACTGTGGCACGACGGGTCCTACGTGCTGGCCGGGGAGGGCAGGACACTGTCGCCGTCTGAGCTCGCCGACTACTGGGTGGACCTCGTCGACCGGTACCCGATCGTCTCCATTGAAGACGGCATGGCCGAAGAAGACTGGGAGGGCTGGGCCGCGCACACGAAGGCGCTGGGCGGGAGGATCCAGTTGGTGGGAGACGACGTCTTCGTGACCAACGTAGAGATCCTCGAACGCGGCATCCGCGACGGTGTGGCCAACGCGATCCTGATCAAGCTGAACCAGATCGGAACGTTGACAGAGACGCTCGAGACGGTGGCGCTCGCGACCCGGTCGTCCTACCGACCCGTGATCTCCCACCGCTCGGGCGAGACGGAGGACACCACGATCGCCGACCTGGCCGTGGCCGTGAACGCGGGCCAGATCAAGGCGGGCGCGCCGGCGCGTTCGGACCGCGTGGCCAAGTACAACCAGCTGCTGCGGATCGAAGAGGACCTCGGACAGTCCGCCGTCTTCCCCGGCCGGGCCGCGCTGGCGGGTCACGGAGGCTTCCGCCGTGGCGGCGCGTAGGAAGAAGGCCCGCCAGGGCCGGGCCGCCCAGACGACCCGCCAGGGCCAGGCCGCGCGCCCACGGGCCGATCCTGGCGCCCGGCGGGCGAGGCTGTGGCTCCTGGGCGCGGTCGTCGTGACCGCCGGCATCTTGTTCGCCTGGTTCCCGGGGAGCTCACTCCTGAACCAGAGGTCGAGCCTGGCCGACACCGAAGCGCAACTGTCCTCCCTGCACAAGCAGGACGCCGCGCTGACGCACGAGCAGAAGAGCCTCAGCGACGCCGGCGAGATCGGCCGGATCGCACGCTCCCAGTATCAGCTCGTGAGCCCGGGGCAGCAGTCCTACGAGGTGCTGCCGCCGTCCGGCGCCGCGGCCGCCGGAACCAGCTACTCGGGCGACCCCGGCTCGTCCGGTCCGGCGACCCCGTCGGCCGCGTCGGAGTTGCCCCCAGGCGGTGTCACGACGACGACGACTCCGACCACCTTGCCCCGTCACGACGGACACCCGGCGACAACGGAGACTCCGGGTCCGGGTCTGCTGACGCGCATGCTGCACGCAGTCGAATTCTGGCGCTGACCGCGGCGGCTGCAATGGACGACAAAGAGGACGTCGCAGCTCTGTTGGGACGTGATCCCAGTGGCGGGTTCACCGTCGTCGTCCGTACGCCCCACGGCACCCCGATGGTGATCGAGAACGAACCGTTCCTGCGCGACGGGACACCGATGCCGACTCGCTACTGGCTCGTCGACCCCGACCTTCGCTCCCGGGTCGGCCGGTTGGAAGCCGCGGGAGGCGTGCGACAGGCGGAGCTGCAGATCGGCGCCGCGGCAGTGGCGGAGTGCCACCGCCGCTATGCGGCCGAACGCGACGCGCTGATCCCGGTGAACCGGATTGGCCCCCGGCCCAGCGGAGGGGTCGGTGGCACGCGCCAGGGGATCAAATGCCTGCATGCCCATCTTGCGTGGTGGTTGGCCGGCGGGGACGACCCTGTCGGCGATTGGGTGGCGAACCGACTGGGAGTGCCCCGGCCGGACGAATAACCACACCACGTGTGATAGCCCAGCAGTCACCATGAGCCCGAGAACTCCGCCGTGGCCGGCGATCGACTGTGGGACGAACTCGACTCGGTTGCTCATGTCGATGCCGTGGGGTCCAGCAGGGCGCGTGACATGCGGATCACCCGACTGGGCGCCGACGTCGACGCCACCCACCGGCTCCAACCGGACGCGGTGGTGCGCACGCTCGATGTGCTCCGGGAGTACCGGGTGGCCATGGACGCGGAGCGCACGACGCGCGCCCGCTTGGTCGCCACGTCGGCGGTGCGAGATGCCGCCGACGGCGGCGGTTTCTGGCTCCTGCGTCTGACGTGGTCGGGGTCCCGGCGGAGGTCCTGTCGGGAGACGAGGAAGGTCACCTCTCGTATGCGGGGCGACCTCCGAGCTGCCCGTGAGACGGAGCACGGTCCTCATCGGACATCGGTGGAGGCTCCACCGAGATCGTCACGATGGCCGAAGACGATCCCGATCTCTTCGTTCTCCCTCGATATCGGGTGCGTCCGCCTCACCGAGCGGTTCCTGCCGATGACCCACCTGGCGCCGAAGCGGCGGCCGCGGCGGTGGCCATGATCCGGCCGAGCTCGACAGGGCTGACGGGGGCGTCCCCGGTTCGCGACGCCGCGGGCCCAGATCGTCTCGTGGGCCTGGCCGGCACGGTCTCGACGCTCGCTGCCCTGGAGCTTGGGCTCACGCATTACGACGCGAACGGATCCACCACTTCGTCCTGTCCGATGCGGCGGTCGAGAGGTGGCGCGACATCCTGGGGGCGGAAGCGATGGCCACGCGGGCGCGAGGCCGGAGGTCTTCCCGCGGGTCGAGGGACGTGATCTTCGGGGGAGCACTGGTGCTCAGAGAGATGATGCAGCGGCTTGGCTGCGATGCATCGTGTCCGAGGCGGACATCTTGGACGGTCTGGTGCTCTCGTTGCGCCCGTCAGCCGTCAACTGACGTCAATCTGGTTCAGATCGAGGGTACGATGAAAGATGCACCTCGAGCGCGTGCAACCCATTGGGTGACCCGATCTCGTAGAAGCGGGTGGTCACCTCGAGACCCCCCAGCTGTCCCTCCCGACTGAGCATGGAATAGAGCGACGCGAGGTCATACTCGACATCGGGTGCGACGTGGTGCTCCACAACCGTCCGAGCCAGTGAGGAGAGCCCGTAGTCGACGAAGCGCATGTCGGCCGGCGGTTCTGGGCAGTGCTTCTCGTCAGCGCGTGACCAAGGTGCCGTCGAAAACGGCGTTGCTCTCTTCCCACCTTCCCGCGTTGCGGTACACCGTCATCAGTGCGGGGAGTCCGCTGGCTCGATGGCCCGCGTCGACGGCCTTGAGGTCGGCATCGAGGTACGAGTCCCCATATAGGACCGCAAACCGTTCCTCGAGCAGGCCCGTGTCGAGTGCGAGGCGCAAAGCACCAGCCGTGCCCCGGAGGTCAGAGCCTTCATCGACGTACCGGATCTCGAGGTTCCACCGTGCCCCGTCGCCGGCAAAGGCGCGTACTTGCTCGCCCAGATGTCCGATGCTGTAGACGACGTCCGTCACACCTCGCCTCGCCAGCCAGCGCAACTGGTGGTCGGCGAACGGCCGACCGGCAACAGGAATCAGGCATTTCGGAATGTCGGCGGCGACCGATCGCATGCGTGTGCCCAGTCCGCCAGCCAGGATCACGACCTGCACGATCAATCTCGGACGAGCACGATCGACCCGTCCAGGTCGAAGGTGAATCGCACTTCGCTCAGCCCCTCGGCGGCCATGGCAGACCGCAGCGCGGCGTGATCCTGGGCGTAGAGCAGCAGGAATCCGCCGGCCCCCGCGCCGACCAGTTTGCCGCCGACCGCCCCGTTCGCCATCGCCAGCTGGTACCAGCGGTCAATTTCAGGGTTTGACATGGAGGTCGAACGTGCCCGTTTGTACTGCCAGTGACGATCTATGATCTTCCCGAAGGTGAGGGGATCGTCCTGCTCGAGCGCCTCCCGCACCTCCAACCCGATCTCCTTGACGTGGTGCAGATTGTCGACCATCTCCAGGTCCCCCTCCTCCGAACGGGTCTTCTGTTCCTCGAAGTACGACGTCGGCGTCGCGTGAGTAGCCGGTAAAGAACATCAAGAGATGCTCTTCCAGCTCCCGCAGCGTCTCGTTGGAGACGACGAGAGGCGAGACGTGGACGCCGCCGTTCCGCTCGAGGTCCATGCAGGTGAGCCCACCGAATGCCGCGATGTACTGATCCTGCTTGCCCACGGGACGTCCAAGGCATTCGATCTCGATCTCGCATGCCTCAGCTGCCAGCGAACTCGGTGTGACGTGTTCACGGCGGAACGCGGAGAGGGCCCGCAACAAGCCCGACCGTGAACGCTCCGGAGGAGCCGAGGCCGGTTCCAGCCGGGATGTCGGCAATACTGACCATCTCGATGCCAGGACCGACTGGATGGCGACGAAACGCCTCACGCACGATCGAGTGCTCGATCTCTTCGATGGTGTCGACCCGTTCGAGCGCCGAGTACTTCAGGAAGTAGTCGTTGGTGAAGGTGCGGTTGATCGCGATGAAGATGTACCGATTGATCGCCGCCGAGACGACCATTGCGCCGTGGCGATCGGAGTACGAGGGCAGGTCGGTCCCGCCGCCTCCCAGGCTGATCCGCAAGGGCGTCCGCGTGATGATCATGGATCGGAGCAACTCTGCGGTCGCTACAGCGTTAGGCCGGATTGTTGCGCGTCGTCGTGGAACATCTGCACAGTGTCTCGTGAAACTTCCTCGAGGCCCCGGCCGAGTCCGTGTACCTTCTTCAGGAGGTCGTGCGTCACCGTGATGATTTGGCAGCCGATGGCGTCGGCCTGCACGACGTTCAAGATCTCACGTGGACTGGCCCACAGCAACTCGAGCCGGGGGAAATCGGCCAGCACCTCCAGGGCGGCGGTCATCACGGGCACCGGGTCGCGGCCGGTGTCGGCGATGCGGCCCGCGAAGACGGACACGATGGCACCGGGGCTCTCATCCAACGCGTCGGGCGACGTTCCAGACCTGGTGCAGGGACAGGAGGGCGGTCACGTTGAGCTTGAGTCCTTCGAGGCTGAGCTCACGGACGAGAGCCGCCGCACTTTCCCCCTGCGTGTTGGTCACGGGAATCTTGACGTACACGTTGGCACCCCAGGACGCAATGACGCGCGCCTGTCGCCGCATCTCGTTGAAGTCGTCAGCGACGACTTCAAAGGACATGGGATGTTCTGTCACCTCAGCCAACACTTCTTTAGCGAATGTCGCGTAGTCCACGACACCGGACTTGCGCATTAACGTCGGATTCGTCGTGAAACCGGCGATGAGCGGGTCCTCGAGAGGGCCAGCATGTTCTCGAGGTCAGCGCCGTCGGCGAAGACTTTAATTCGGAGGGGCCGGACGTCAGGCAATTTCGGCCTCCTTGCGGGCGGTCGTCGCGAGTATCCACGTCACAGCTTCGGGTAGGTCCGTCACGACGGCCTCGGGTTCGTCCGGTTGGGGCTCGGCGTAGCGTCTGTCGACGTAGACGGTCCGGCAGCCCGCTCGCCGCCCGGCCTCGATGTCCCGCCAGCGATCGCCAACCATGAAGCTGCACGTCAGATCGAGGTTGAGGTCCTGCGCCGCCTGCAGCAACATGCCCGGTGCCGGCTTGCGGCACTCGCAACCTTCGGCGTCGTCGTGATAGCAGACGATGATCGCGTCCGGTGCCAAGGCGCGACACACCTCGTCGTGCATTGCCTCAACGACCGCCCGCTCCTGAATTCCCCGTGCCACGTCGGGTTGGTTGGTGACGACGACGAGAGCGAAGCCCGTCTTGGCGAACTCGCTCGACGGAATCCACGACACCGTCCAGCAGCTCGAACTCCTCGACAGTCGCCGGTGAGCGCGGTACTCCTCCGGTCCATCACGGATTTGTTGATCACACCGTCTCGATCAAGGAAGACGGCCGGCCGTCCCGTTGCTCATGAGAGCCGCCCAGCTCGAGCGTCGACCAACATCGCTTCCATGGAATCGGCGAGCGCCTGACGCGCGGTCCTGCTGTTCGCCCAACCGAGGGCGCGGATCCGGTCCGTGTTCAGCCGCACGACCGGAACGTCGCCGCGCCAACCTCGCTCTCCGCCGGAATAGACGAACGTGGTGGACCCCGGTTCGAGTCCCAGCGTGTCGACGGCCAGATCGGCAATCTCACGGACCGTGATGTAGTCGCCGGTGGCCACATTGAAGACGGCGAAGGGCCTGGGAGCGGCGGTTGCGGCCAGAAGTACCGCCTCGACGACGTCGGTCACGTAGACGTAGGACTTGCTCTGCGTTCCGTCGCCGAGAATGCTTAAGCTCGCTCGGGTCGACCGAGTAGCCGTCTCACGAAGTCGAAGCCGACACCGTGGGTCTGACGTGGCCCAACCACGTTCCCGAAGCGAAATGCGACTCCAACCAGGTCGAACATGAAGCAATACGACGATATGAGGGCTTCTCCGGCCAGCTTGCTGGCGCCGTACGTCGAGATGGGCACCATAGGCCCGTAGTCCTCGTCGGGCTCGGTCTGGCCCAAGTCCCCGTAGACCCCGCTGCCCGAGGCGTACAGGATCCTCCTTACCTCTGCTCGGCGCATGGCTTCGACGACGTGGTGCGTCAACAATGTGCCCTGGTCGAAGTCGACGGCAGGTTCGGTCGCCGCCCGCGCGATGTCGGGGTTCGACGCGAGGTGGATCACCGTCTCGATGCCCGGCCATGCTCTCGGTGAGGGCCTCCAGATCCACCACGTCACCCTTGACGATCTCGAGCCGAGGATCCTCCTCGTGGTGCGCTGCAGGTGCCATTCGCGCCCGGAGGAGAAGTTGTCGTAGACCGCGCACGATCTCGGTCGAGTCAGTCTGAGAGCAGCCGGTCGACGAAATGGCACCCGATGAATCCCGCGCCCCCGACGACTTCCACCCGGCGTGGCCTGTCGTCGGCCGATGCTCACGTCACGCGACTCCCACTTCGTCGCGTGCTGGGCCAGCGCGGGATGGCGACACCAACAGGTGCCACAGGACGGCGCACAGCCCCTCGGTGTGCGGAGTCACGTGATCGGGATACAGCGGCGGGATGATCACGCACGCGTCGGCCACCTTGGCCGTGAATCCGCCATCCCGTCCCACGATGCCGAAGATCGAGGCCCCGCGTTCGTCAGCCAGCTCGAGGGCCAGCACCAGGTTGGTCGAGATGTTCGCTTCTCTGTTGCCCTCCGCCTACGGAGAAGACCAATACGCCGTCTCTTGACGCCGAGCCGGCAGCCCGCGCAACCACTCGGCGAAGCGTGGTGTCCCAACCCTCGTCATTGATCCGAGCCGTCAGCTCCGAGACGTTGTCGGTCGGGGTGTACGCCTCGAGACCGGCGATCTTGCGGAAGTCGTTGACGGCGTGGGAGGCATGCCCAGCCGACCCACCGACGCCAAGGATGAACAGCCGCCCGCCGCGCTCGCGTACGGACCGCCAGACCGGTGGCACACTCCTCTATGGCGTTGCGGTCGAGGGCCTCGAGGAGAGCGATGGACTCGACCAGAAAATCGTCAGCGAAAGCCAACGGTCTCATCTCGTTTTCGACAGGTGGCAAAGGTGTGAAGCCCGAACTTGTGACGTCGGCAGCGGATGTCTTGGGGCAAGAATCCCGGCGCGCACCAACATCGGCCAGAAGTCCTTCGGGGAGTAGTAACGCTTGTGGTCGTTCATCTCTTCGGGCGGACTGAGGCCGAGCCTGAACGCTGAGAACTCAAGGGGCCACTTGTCCAGCCAGGTCGGGACCGTGAAGAAGCCGACCCCACCCACCCGGAGGATCCGATGGAACTCGCGAAGGACGATCTCGGGTTCCCACAGGTGCTCGAGCACCGCGACACACAACACGATGTCGAGCGAGCTGTCGTTCACCTTGGACAACACCTCGGGGAGCCTTCCCTCGATGGCTCGGACCTTTTGATGTTCCTTGAGGTCCGGTGCGATCGCCACGTCCGCAATGGTCACGTTGGCCACCTCGGGCAGGATTCTTCGCGTCAGAGCCGCCTGGTACCCACAGCCGAAGTCACCGACGTCTTTGCCCTGCCAGGGGCGTATCTGAGCGAGCGCCTTTCGTTGCGAAAGCCAGACACCCAAACGGTCGACATAGGTGAGTCCACCCTCTTGGCCGAACGACGTCGAGCGCTCCGAGCCGAACTCGCTCACAGCCTTGAGGGTAGTGGATGCCGACGCGCTGCCATAGCGGACGTTCGTGGCGTGCAACAGCAGCGTGAAGCCGAAAAGGGAGAAGCCGATGATGATGAAGAGGATCCCGGTCACGGCGAGGTGGTCGATGTTGGACGTCGCCGGAGGAAGGGCGAAGTCATTGGCCAGGTAGCGGACCAACAGCGTAAAGACGAAGCCCAGACCGACCACCATGAGACAGATGCTGGCGAGGATCGTCGGCGTGTAGCGGAACCTGCTCATCCACTTGCGGCGAGACGCTCCTCCGTAATCACAGAAGACTTCGGCCAGGCAGCCGAAGAGGAAGCTCTCCAGCCCGAGGATGGTCAGCGTGACGCCGAGCAGCATCCAGTAGAGATCGAACGTCACTTTGCCGATGGTGATCGAACCGAAACTGAGCGGCAGAGTGAGCACCAAACCCAGGAAGAACATGAAGATCCCCGGCTTGAGCACGAAGAAATCCGCCCGGTAGACCAACATGGCGCGGAGGTTGATCCACGCCGCCTGAAACGGAGAGAACCAACCGGAACGCTTGTGGTGGGAGACCCGTCCCTCTCGGTCCTTGTAGAACGTGACCGGCACCTCGGTGGTCCGCAGGCCCATCCGGACCGACTTGAGGACCATCTCGGACGCGTACTCCCAAGACTGGGAGGAGAGTCCCATCCGGTACAGGGCATCCCGTGAGATGCCCCTCATCCCACAATGGATGTCCGTGAACTTGGATCCATAGAGCCAATTGAGGATCCATGTCGTCGCCGGGGTGCCGATTCGGCGGTGCAGCGTCGGCATCGACCCCCGCTCGATCGACCCGAGCCATCGCGAGCCCATCGCAAACTCGTAGCCCTCGCGTAAGCGCTCGACGAAGGGTGCCAGTTGGCGAAAATCGTAGGTGCAGTCGGCATCACCCATTACGACGTATCGGCCCCGGATGTACGGGCAGAGCGTCGATGTAAGCGCGACCCAGACCTCGCTTGGGCGCCTTCAGGACACGCGCCCCGCGTTCGAGCGCGAGCTCGGACGGTTGCGTCTGTCGAGCTGTCGACGATGAGAATCTCTCGCCTCGGACACCCGCATCAGCCAGTCCTTGCATGCACCAGTCCACGAAGTCCGAGATCGTCAGCTCCTCGTTTACAGCTGGGATGACGATCGACACCTCGGGATCGCGTACGTCCTGTTTCGGGAGGAGGAGTTCGACATCCGGATCAGCTGAGGTCGACCACCGAGTCGATTCGGGGCAGGACCATGGTGGCGCGTTCTTCCGTGCCTCCGATCCTCTCGCGCCTACCTGGCTCTTCACTCATCTGCTGCCCACACGTTGTTTGCAGAAATTCCTCTCCGCCGCGCACAGTCCGATGCCGAGACCCCGCCCTGCTTGCGTCGTCTTAGCACGAAAGCGACCCACTCACTCGTCGGTTGTTGAGGTACGATAACTCAAAATAGGGGTGCAATGAGCGATTCGCGAGGGCGGACAGGGAACCTCGTCGGCATCCGCAAACGCAGGATTTGGGCGCATTCCAAATGAGGTCGATAGCCCCTGCACGATTCAGCCATGCCACGAGCAGTGTTCGTGGCAGCGGCCAAAGGCACTCAGTGTATGAGAGACACCTCGAACGGCTTCACTGGACCATTTACCGTGAGGTAGAGGGGTTGTCCCGCTCGATAGCCGTGCCATTGGAGACAGCTGCCGACTTCAACCTCGACACTTGACCGAGACTGCTGCAGGGTGCTGAAGTCCACCGTGTGAGTCTGCGGCGCGCCCGCCTGGTCCGCGAAGGTGAACGCGTCGTGCTGCAATCGGTGCGATGCCGAGATTCGAACCCGAGATTTGCTGCCCAGGACACCCCTGACGGCGCAGTGAGTTGGAAGACGGTGGCCCTGTGAGGGACCATGCGGTCGACGACCCCAGCCGGTGCCGCTGTCCGGACAATCGGGTGGGCCACCCCGTCCGGGGTCGTGATCTCCGTCCCGGAATGGCTCGCGAGTCGCGAAGCGTGCAGGCCGGGAGTGAGCGGGGACACCGAGCCGTCATCGTTGATCGCGTACAGGGTCACGGGGCCACGGGTTGACGGGATGGCCAGCGAGAAGCCAGAGTCGCTTGCGGCTGTATCGTGCAGAGCCGAGGCCACGTCCGCTCTGCCACCGCCGGTGGAGCCGAAGGCGATGACTCAGCTACCCGTTGCGGCAAGCACTTCCGTTGCCGCGCCACGCGATGGTGCGGCGACAGCCCATCCGGTGGCAATCAGACCCACCCGGAGGAGCTGCCGCTTCGAGACGGCGACGCCTTGCTGAGTGGCGACTTGTGAGGGCACGCTGAAGAAATTCCGGGTATCACCGAATGCGCACGCGGGCGTGTCGAAGTAGAGGTCGGTGGTGCTATCGCCCGGGGGAGGAGGCGCCGCCGTGGCAAACAAATCGTCTCGTAAGAGGATGAGCTGACCTTGCACGTCGAGAAGCGGTCGATAGTGCCGAAGCAAGTACTCGCTCAACGAATATGATCGGATGGATCGCGGGATCGCGTCGTACTCGCCGGCAAATCGAACCAGGTGTCGTCGAAGACAACAATCGCTGCACGGCTGAGGCTCAGGTCGGAGATGACCTGGTTCTGCGCCCCTTGAGTCTGACACGTCGGTGTGATAGAAGCGCGTCCCTGGCACGCTTCAGGAGGTAGTACAGGATTCCGGGTTCGTTCGTGTAGTCGAACACAGCACCATTCCGTCCCGCGTAGCGATCGAGAACCGAAGCGAGAGCTCGGATCTGACCGATGTCTACCGAGCCGGGCATCGTGTATCCGAGCATCTTGAGCGCGGAAACCGAGCCTGCCGGTATTGACCGGTGAAAGTTGTTTGGCACCCTTCGAAGTGTGGCCGGCACTGATGTGGCAGCGGAGTACGCCGATGCGCCGACAATGACACCGATGACGGTGAGACCAGTCCGACGTGATGCAGTCTCAAGGTCGCAGCAACTCGGAGACGATGCACATCGCATTTCGCACGATCCGATATCGCTCGAGAGGATCTCGATGACTCAAAGAATCAATAGCGGGACAGGATCGAGAAAGAATAGAGCACGTAACTAGTGTTCGCTCTATCTAGCTTCAGGTAATAGACGGCAGAGCACATTGCTGTCGCTACATGGTACAGTCACGTGTGGACCATGAACTCCGAGCGTAACTTAGCGAAACTGCAGAACGTAGCCAAGAAAAGCACGATCTGAAATATCCAGTAGAACGTAGCAGTAGTCATAGAAAGGCTCCTGGACCGGATACGAACCCTCGAGCGAGTAGCCTTGTGAGTAGTCAAGGAAATAGTCGAAGAACGTATTAGTCAACGGGTGACAGCAAGCAATCAATATCAGACGCTGAGGATACTGCGGCGGCCAAGCAGCAGAGCGATCTGGGAAAAGCTACTAATTAGGGACCGAGCGCTCTAGACTGTCAATTCGAATATCATCACAGTTCCCAGGAGAAGTGAGACAAAGAGCGCCTCTTCCTCAGTCTAGATGATCTCTACAAATATCGTTAGCATGAAGAGCTATTAGCGAAAAAATCGGGTCACTGAATACTAGATCGAGCAGTATCAAAAATCGGAAACAGAAGGAATCGAACGATGATTCCTCCTTGAAGAAGACCGGTGGCGGCGATGATCAAGCAACGAGAACTAGCTTGTAGCAGCGACCGAAGTAAGCAGTGAAACCGTAGATCACATCAGGTTCAGCGAGTTACGTACAGTAGAACCCAGCTTGATGCCTCAGCGGGTGTCACCGTAGACGATCAGCCGATCACGTCGAGACGTCATTGAGCAGTCCGTGCAGAGCGTAGATCTCCGCCACGGTAAGAGTCCGTGGTGGAAGACGAGTTGTTTCCGGCAAGGTATGCGCATCATCGAAACCTTGAAACGTTCCAAGCGCCGTGGGCAGTATAGCGACGAGGAGAAAGAACAGCACTGAGCCGACCACCCAGGTAAGAGTGTTAGCTTCCAGTTCAAGATATCTCAAGTTTTCGTGCTCGTTGTACTCCCCTCCCCACAGAGAGAAGGCGACGAGCAGCGCAAAGCTCATAACCCACAGGGGAGCCATGGATACCTGATGTTCTGTCCGTCTAGCTTACCACAACAGAAGTCTCTTTAGAGCGAGGTATAGTGGAATCACTAGGCGCACTCGAGTTCGTGAGAGCGATAGACGCCCGCCACGAAGTTCGCCGGCGCTGTTGTTCCTCCTCCTTGGCCTGACTTCCAGAGAGCGTGCCCACAGCGAGGACGCCGTAGTATCTATGCGCGGCCACGTAGTGCGCTGCTTCTCATGCTGTTTCCGTACAGCGACTATTTCTACCTCAAGTGCGACAGTGTCTCGTCGACGATACCTTTCCGACGTCTAGCATCAACTCACAGAGCCTGACGTTCTCTCATCCAACGAGCCGTCCGTTCAGCTCTTCGGTCTCCGCTCTAACCACGGGAAACATCCGTCTATTTTCTTGCTGCCTTCGAGGCTCTAGCTCGCTAACTCAGATAGGAAGCCGGAAACGAACTCTATGAGTGTAGTTCGTCATCTCTGGAGTCAGTTATAAGGGTACCATGTATCGGGAGCCTGTTGGCGAAAATATACAGACGAGCGATCGAATGCCCCGCCGCCAACCGCGAGACGAACCTGACCAGAGTCCTCCACCATCGTTCTAGTCTTGTTCCGGTCGTATGTCTTCATCTACCGACCTTGTCTCTCCATGACGATGTCCCGCTTGTCATGATTTAGTTTCAGCGCAGTGACGCGCATGGCCCACGGTTCAGCTTTCGTGAGCTCGATGCTTCGTGTTTAGTCACGAAGGGTCGAGATCTTTCACGGTCTAGTCGTGAGTCTGGAGCCGGTCGTAGGGCCCTCATCCCCTATTTGATGCCGGTTCAGGTAGTCGCTGAGCCAGACCAGTTGGAGTCACCCTGGTCTCGCTGAGACAGAGCCGTACCGTGTCCGACTAGCGTTATCTGACAGGCCGACACTCTCTCTATTGCTAGAGGCGGCCGTAGTGAGATCTGATCTATCAGCCTCCGAGCGAGTTGTTGCCGAAGTTGAACTGACATACGGTCCGTCGGGCGGTCAGTGCCTGTCATTGAGCAACCTTGATTTCGAAGACGTCGGTTTCGTGCCAGGCACAGTGTTATAACGCGAGTATATTGCGTCGATGCAAGTCGTGCCAGTTTGTTTTCGTTTCGAATTCATCGTTTGAGTTCGATCGCATCTACTGGATTACTATAACGGCAAAGGGGCTTACACAGTCAACACCTTGGAGAAGTCCGATATCCGACACAGACATTCGTAAGTATGAGTGGCGTGTTGTCAGCTCGTGGAGTTCTGGCTCTGGTGTCTACGCACACTGCATAGCTGGACTACAGATGCGTACTGTTGGATTCGTATTATACCTACGCACGAGAGGTGTCTACTCGTACAGCTTTGAACAGAGATGGTGCGTCTAGCAACTCGTACGTATAGCACGCCAATCGTACGTGAGGACTTCGTCAATACTGCGGTCACTTCGACGTCGTAAGTGCGATCGAGGTGATCGAGCACACAGCAGACCCAGTCGCCGTATTCGGTGCCATCCGTCCTCGCTCAAGTCCCGAGATCTCCTCTTTTTACCACCGAATCTCTAGCCGTTTCTGATCGTGTCACAAAGTGTCGTTATGTGACGCCGCACGTCCACATTTCTTACTTCGAACCCAAAACTCTCGCACACCCCTTAATTTTGGCTCGTTTCTAGCCATCCTTTCCTCTTTCTGCCCTCGATCTTAGCACATCATTCTATATAAGGTCCTGATGTCTCTCCGCCTTTATTCTTCTATCTCTCTCGACGAGTTGTTGCCTTGCGTCAGACTGGGGCAGTTCGTTGACTCTCGCCTCTACTCAGCGCCCAACCCACTTTTGGCCGACGTAAAGTTCTTCTTTCGATCAGCACCCTCTACCTACCCACATCCCACCCTTCATTTTCCTCTCACCACCCCCACTCAAATTCCCACCTTCATCAGCCCGGCCTCTCGAGCAGCTCAAGTCGCCGTCGTCCCACCCACGGTTAGGACTCCCCGGAACCCCTCGAAGAGGGTGCTAATCTGCCGGCGTGGAGGACGCCGCCGGGCCCGATCCGAGCGCGCGCACCGGGCCGATCACCCCGCTCGCAGCGTCTTCGTCGGCTGGTCACGGTGTCTTCGTCGTCGGGATGTACGCGAGCGGGGTCGAAATCCTCGGCGACGCCCTGTCGCGATTGGGCCTGCGCTGCTTGCGCGATCGCGACGCCGTGCGGCCCACGCCCGGACTGACCGCCTTCAACAGCCGGTTGCTGTCTGCGGGCGGGAGCCACGGGCGGCTCCCGGAGGCGACCCCGGCGGAATTGGCCCGAACGCTGGCGCCCTGGGCCGACGAGGCCCGGCGACGCGCCGCCGCTTTGGAAGAAAATGCGGTCGGGTCGGCGGCCCGAGACTGGGTCTGGGCGGACCCGCAGCTGTCCTTCCTGGCGCCGTTCTGGTCGGACGTCTTGGCGACCAAGCCCGCCGTGATTCTGGTGCACCGAGAGCCAGCCCAAGTCCAAGCCGCGCGGGTCGCAGAAGGAGCCGATCCAAGCCAAGTGTTGGAATGGTGGGACCGCTACAACCGGTCGGCGTTGATCCTCTGCTCGGAGTACCCGTCCCTGGTCGTCAACTACGACGAGCTCGTCGCCCGGCCGAAGGCCATATTGACCGAGATCACGGATTTCCTCGCGGCCCTCGATCTGGCGCCGCGTGGAGACGTTGCCGAGGCGATTGAACTCGTCGAGGCGCATTCGTCGGGATCGCCACCGATCGTCGTCGATCCGGAAACGATCGACCCGCGTCGCCGTACCTTTGACCGGCTGCTGAACCAGCTCGACGGGCGATCAACCCGCGACCTGGCGACGGAGGCGGAGGCTCTGCCCGGCTTGGTCGACGTGACGGCGGCGTTCTACGACGAGACGTACTACGACACCAGTTGTGGCTTGCCGTACACCCGAGACGAGCCTCACTGGATCGAGTTCTTCGGCGGTATCGCGCGGTCTTTGAAGAAGACGCTGGGCCCGAGCAGCGTGCTCGACGTCGGTTGCGCGATCGGAATGCTGGTCGAAGCGCTCCGCGAGCAGGGCATCGACGCTCGAGGGATCGACATCTCCGCGTGGGCGATCGACCAGGTCCCCCGCGCGCTGCGACCCTTCTGCCAGGTGGGCTCCGTGACCGAGGAAATCGAGGGTCACTACGAGCTCATCACGTGCATTGAGGTGCTCGAGCACCTTCCGCCCAACCAAGCGGACCTCGGTGTGGCGAACCTCTGCCGCCACGCCGAGACGGTGCTCTTCTCTTCGACACCCGACGACTACGACGAGCCAACCCATCTCAACGTCGAGCCGAGCGGCTATTGGGCCAAGTTGTTCCTCCGTCACGGCTTCGTCCGGGACCTCGACTATGACGCCTCGTTTCTCGCTCCGCAGGCCATGCTGTTCCGTCGAGGAAGCGCTGACGCGGATACGTTGATCGAGGACTACGAGCGAGCGCTGTGGCGTACCACGACTGACGTCAACAGTCGGAAGAACGAATATCAGCAATTGCTTGCCGAGCGGAATGGGCTCGAGGTGCAGTCCGAGGCGCTGAGCCACGCTCGCGACGAGCTCCAGGACACGGCCGCGCGGTTGGACCAGGAACTGCAGAACGCCGAGCGGCGGCAGGTAGCCCAAAATGTCGCCTCGTTCGAGAGGGTTCGTAGCCTCGAGGGCGATCAACGGCGTTTGGCGGCCCTTGTCAACGTCCGTGAGGACGAACTCTCCCGTGTTTACAACACGAAGACGTTCCGATACACGAACAAGGTGCGAAAACTCTACAGCCGGCTCAGGAGCCGTGGAGTTCCGAGCGGTCCCGTCGTCCCCTCGGTCTACCCCCCGGATGGGACCTATGAATTATGGATCGAGCTCTTCGATACGGTCGACGAGGAGACGCGGCAACACATTGACGCAAGCGTTCGGGCGCTCGTCAACCCGCCCATCATCTCCGTGATCATGCCGGTCTACAACCCGCCCGTCCATCTGCTGAGCTCCGCCATCGAGTCGGTGCAGGAGCAGATCTATCCCCGCTGGGAGCTGTGCATCGCCGACGACTGCTCAACGGATCCGAGGATCCCGCAGCTCCTCAGCGAATTCGTCGCACGCGATGAGCGGATAAAGGTCGTGCGACGCGAGGAGAACGGGCACATCTCGGCGGCGTCGAACACGGCGCTACAGCTTGCCACGGGCGACTGGGTTGCCCCTTTGGATCATGACGATCGGCTGGCGGAGCATGCGCTGGCTCTGATCGCCTTCGCGATCGCCGATCACCCCCACGCGGGTCTCGTGTACAGCGACGAGGACAAGATCGGCCAATTCGAGCGGCGCAGCGACCCCTTCTTCAAGCCCGATTTCGACCCCCTGCTGCTGCTCGGTCAGAACTTCGTCAGTCACCTCAGCGTGTTCCGAAAGGACCTTGTCGATCGCGTCGGTGGCTACCGCGAGGGATTCGAGGGCAGCCAGGACTGGGACCTCACGCTCCGCGTGTCCGAGTTCTTGGAGCCGAGCCAGGTACAGCACATTCCCCATGTGCTGTACCACTGGCGCGTGCATGCGGAGTCGACTGCCTCCTCCGTGTTTGCCAAGCCGTACGCGGTGGACGCGGGCCGGCGCGCCGTGAACGACCATCTGGTGCGCACGCGTCGCTCCGGTCGTGCCATTCGGATCGGCAAGGTGGGTCACAATCGTATTCGTTGGGATGTCCCAGACCCCGCGCCCCGGGTGAGTGTCGTCGTGCCGACCAGGGACGGGAACTATCTCCCACGCTGCCTCGACACTTTGCTGAACTTCACGGTGTATCCCGACTACGAGGTCGTCGTGGTCGACAACTCGAGCCGCGGGTTGTCCACCCTGCAATACCTTCGGGGACTAGCTGACCTTCTGACGGTGATCCGCGACGAGCGACCCTTCAATTTTGCGGCCCTGAACAACCATGCAGTCCGCCAAACCTCGGGCGACCTCATCCTCCTCTTGAACGACGACACCGAGGTGATCGCAGAAGATTGGCTCTGGGAAATGGTGAGTCAGCTGGTCCAGCCTGGCGTGGGGGCGGTCGGTCCGAAGCTCTATTTTCCGGACGGTCGCATTCAGCATGGCGGGATCTTGCTCGGGATTGGAGGCATCGCGTCGCATGATCACCGGCTGGCTGATCGCGCCTCTCCGGGGTACTTCGGCAAGCTGCAGCTGGCTCACCGTATGTCTGCTGTGACCGGAGCGTGCATGTTGGTGCGCCGTGAGGCCTGGGATGCAGTGGGGGGACTCGACGAGGTGAACCTCCCGATCGCATACAACGACGTGGACTTTTGTCTTCGGCTACGGGAGGCGGGTTGGGACGTGGTCTTCACGCCACACGCTCAGCTCATCCATCACGAGTCGATCAGCCGTGGGCCAGAGAGCGACGGTGCGCGTGCGGAGGCATTTGCCCGTGAAGTTGCGTTCATGCAGACGCGCTGGGGCTCGGAACTGCGGAGCGACCCCTATTACAACCCCAATCTCTCGCTCGAGGCGGAGAATTGCTCCCTGGCGTGGCCACCGAGGGTGCCGCTGCCTCGCGGACCCCGCTGAACTGCCAAGACGGCCTCAGACCTCGCTCGGCCGCCTCGAGATCTCCCGACCTTGGTCCCTAGAGGACGTCCGAACACGGCAGGACGACCTTCCAACCGGGCGGGCTGATCTGCAGGACCGCGTTCGCCTGGGGCCGGGCCCTGCAGTAGGCGGTGGCGGTCGTCACCTGCGAGTTCCAACGCGGCCCATTCGTCCGAAGATTGGTCGTTTGGAAGTCGAGGACCCATACCGGGACCAAAAGGACGAGGCAAGCCAGGGCGGGAACATACCGCCACACCCGGCGTGGAACGAGCTGACTGACTCGGTATGCCTCGGCGATGATCGCGCTCCAGACCAAGAGGATCGGGGTGGCGCTGTAGCGGCTACCGAAGAACACCGCCTGGTCGATGAGGCCGGGCCCCGAACCTCGGACCATTACCGGGATGGCGAAGGTGATGACGGCCATGCCCACGGCGGCGACGACGAAGAACAGGGTTGCCCTGTCACGCAGCAGAACCGCTACTCCGACGACGACGGCCAGGATCAGGTAGCCGGTCACCTGCCAGACAACGCCGTGCGATGACGCAATGATGTGGTTGGTCAGATCGTTGCCGGTGAGCCAGCCCCAGCCGACCCGAATGCCGAGAGCACCGACGACGCCGTGCGCGTTGAGCAGGGAGAAGGTGGACGAGCTGCCACTGGCTTCGATGCCGATCACCTGGTAGACGACGCCGAGGACGAAGCCGATCACCACCGCCTCTTGACGGAGGTCAGTTCGCGCGACGAAGACCCGAGCCACGACGAGTGGCAGCAGGAGCGCAACCAACGGCTCGGTTCCGATGGCCAAGAAGCACACGACGGCGGCCAGTACCGCGTCAGCGCCCGTGCGCGGGCGGGTGATGAGCGACCAGAACGCGGCGAAGAAAAGCCACCACCCGATGTTCACGACGTTGTCGAGGATCTCGCCCGTGGCCAGCGGGAGCAGGATCATGACAGCCACGAGTACGAGCCGGCACCACACGGGGGTCAAGACCCCACGGGATGCGTGGAAGACGTAGCAACAGAGCAGGGACAGCACGACTGCACCGGTGATCGCCGTGATCGCCGCGGTGTCAGTCAGGGGAGCGAGGCGGGTCAATTCGACCAACACGCGCGGGCCCAGCTGAAGATATCCGGCATACGGAGTCGTCAGCGTGTGCAGGAACCCGCTCGTTCGAGATTGTTGTAAGAAGATCAAGCCGTCTTCGGCCCACAGCGTGTTCGTTGCCGGCACCCCACTCTGACGGAGGAGCGCCAGCGCGGCCAATCCGACGGTGGCCAGTGGGTAGAGCACGGCGATGAGCCACAGCGGCGCGTTGGATCGCTCCGCTTTCGGGAAGAGTGGAGCGAACCACGACACACGGGCCCGGGCATGTCGTGCACCCGAGGGTCCCACCGCAGGTGCCGGAGATGGAGCCGTCGAGTCCGGACGACTCGTCGCCTGGGATTCAGGAATGCGCAGCACTACTGCCGGAACTGGCGGCCTCGCCGGAAGAGACACTAATTCCGCTGGCCGACACAGGAGGAGGCGTCACGGTAATCCGCGGTACGGACAACCCGGATGCATCATCGTTCCGGGGCTGGCACGGCCGAAGGATAGCACCGGGGGTGCACTGTTCAGGGGAGGTCAGTCGTGGGAGCTGATCAGCCGCGCCATGCCCTCAACGAAGGTGGACGACTCACCGTAATGGCGGTCCGCATAGGCGCGGCCACACTCCGCGAGGCGGTCACGAAGAGACGTGTCAGAGAGACGGTCCACCTGATGGAGCAACTCGGCCGTGTTCTCGAAAGCGAATCCGCCGCCACCGCGGGCATGCTCGGCGCCAATGGTCCCGTCGGGAGCGACGATGGGAGTGCCTAGGCGAAGCGACTCGAGGCACTCGCGAGCAATGATCTCTCCCGGCGCCAGGTCCACGGTCACCTTGGCGTGCGCCATCAATCGCCAGAGGTCCGTGCGGGTGTCGACTCCGATCACCCCCCTGAGCGCCCTTCCTCTCCAGGCGGCAGCCCGGCCGCCTTCGAGGACGACGACGTCCTGATCGTAGAAACGAGCCGTGAGCCAGGCTACGGCTGGCGTGGGAGGAGCTACGGGGGGAGCAGCCGGACGGTCGGTGAGCACGAGGACGTACCCCGTGAAGCCCAGCCCGGTGTGGCGATGCGCAACGGCAAGCGGGTTTACCGGCACGAGCATCCCGAGCACCTCATTCGCTGGCGCACGCGCGGAGGTGAGTGGCACCTGACGAAGTTCGCTGTCAAGCGACGCCGACGCGGTGATGGAGAGGGCAGTCGTAGCGTTCCCGAACGCATTCAGGAGGGCGCAGGCGCCGGCGCTGGGGTCGTCGACGATCCACATTGCGTTCGGGTCGAACGACGGTGTCCGGGTTGCCGCGGCCGGATCGGGCCAGTTCGAGTCAGTGGCCCCGATGCCGACGACGTCGAAGGCGCCGTCGGGCACGATCGACCCAGCGGGCAACCTGGTCACGACCATGACGGGGGACGAGCGGGAAAGCGCCCCTGCTATCGCCCGGGTTACGAAGGCCAGTTCGGTGCTGGGATGGTCCCACGAGGAACTCAAGACCACCACGCTGGGACCCTCTGTTGCCGGGCTCATCGCGACTCTTCGGGTGGTCGTTCGGGATCGGACAGTGCGACGCGACCGGCCGTGGCCCGCAGGTGTGTCACCTCCTCGCCCAGGGAGCGTGCCAGGTCGTCGACCGCCATGGCCAAGTTGCTCACTCGTTCGGACAGTTCGTCACAGCGAGCGGCGACCTCGTCGGTCGCGCGCACAAGGTCGCCGAGAAATAGGCGTTCGTTCCCACCGATCACGCGGGCAGCCATCACTTTGGCCCGCACGCGGACTCGATGCCCGAGTGAGCCGGTCCCGTCCGCTGCCGCGTGCATGCGGGCCCACTCGCGGTGGATGCGGGTGATGTGCTCGCCTCCGCGTAGTGGGGGGAGGGGCGCAGGCGGGTCGGTGGGCTGGCGAAACATCGTGGGAGGATCGTCGCTCATCGCCTGCGACTCACATGTGGGCGAGGCCCACGTACCAACGGTGCCACCACTCGGCTTCGTTGGGTCCGCGCAACGCGCACGACGCGTCCCTCCTGGTGAGATGAGGGTTCAGATATGGATCACCGGCCAAGATGTTCGTCTTCCAGCGATCGATGAAGTTGACGATATCCCTCACGTCGCCCGCCGTGCCGCGGCTCGGCGATTCGTGGTGGACGAGCTCGGCCATCGGCTCGTAGAGGACCCGGAGGCCGGTTTGCTGGACCCGAAGGCAGTAATCGATGTCGTTTAGATCAACCCCGAGCGACTCGTCGAATCGCCCTTGCTGCTCAAAGATCTCTCGGCGGGTGGCCAGGCACGCGCCCGTGACGGCGGCACACTCGCGGGCCGTGACCGCCAGTGCCAGGTAGCCCGGCGCGGCTTCATCCAAGCCGACGAGCAGGTGGCCGGCCGCCCCGCCGAGTCCGATCACCACGCCGCAGTGCTGCAGGCGGCGGTCGGGATACAACAGGCGGGCCCCGACCGCGCCGATCTCTGCACGCTCGGCTTGGGCGCAGAGTGCGTCGAGCCACCCAGCAGAGAGCGCCTCGATGTCGTTGTTCAAGAAGACGAGTACCTCACCCGTCGCCCGAGTCGCGGCCGCGTTGTTGAGAGCCGCCCAGTTGAAAGGCCGGTCGTCGCGAACGATGTGCACGTCGGTCCGGGAACCGAGCTGTTCCAGCAACGTTGCCGTCTCGGGCTGTACCGAGCCGTTGTCCACCAGGATGTAGTCGGGCCGGATGGTCGCCTTTGTCCGATCGACCGAGTCGACGCAGGCGCGCAGGAATCTCGGTTCGTCCCGGAACGGGATGATGATGCTCGCCGTCCGGACAGAATGCACGGTGTGCCGGACTCCGATGGAGGAAGCGGTTCGACCGCGGATCACCTCGGCGGTCGATCCCCGTCGCGCCAGTGCCGCGACGACCGGTCCAACGTCCATTGCCGCTTCGCTTCTCACCTCTGCGCAGGAAGCTCTTCGATGACACAGGACCTCGGGGATGTGCCGAACGGAGCTCGCGACCTCGCATGCTCGCAACGCGAGATCGTGCTCCCGGCTCCCCGCGGCCTCGGTCTCCGCCGGCGGGAGTCGTCGCACCACTTCGGCGGAGATGGCGAGAGGGCGACCCATGTAGTCCGAATGCAACAGGAACTCGGGCGAGAAGGCGGGTTTGAGGCGTGGGGCGACGTGCCGACCCGCTGCGTCCAGCACGTCTTCGTCGGCGTAGGCCATGCCCTCCGCGGGAAGCGAGGCTGAAAGAAGGCTCGCGGCATCTGGGGGCCAGACGTCACCGGGGAAGATGAGTGCGAGGTCGTCCCCTCCCGCAGCGGCGAGCCCGGCGGCGAGCATCTCTTGCGGCGTGGTGCCTGTGGGCAGTTCCACGAGCTCGGACCGCTGGCCGAAGCCGGAGGCGGCCAGAAGGGCCGTGACCCCGCTGTGCCAGTGCGCTTGGGCGACGACTGAGAGCTTGCAGCTGGTGCTCGTCTGCATGCCGAGCGACCGCAGCGATTCGATGGTCTCCGGGGGGGGAGTCCCGTCGATGACCATGACGACGTGGAGGGGGCGAGTCTGGGAGGTGGTGGCGGGACGGCCGCGCCGCCGGTCCCCTTCGCGCTCGCGCACCCATGCGTCGAAGGCGATGGGGTCCTGGGCCACGTCGGGCCGCAACGTCGGCAGGGCCCTCGGGGCGAAGAGGACCCGATCCACAGCGGCAATCTACCCGACCATGGCTTCTCCCTCCGTGCGTTGGCGCTGGTGAGCGAGGACCTGTCACGATGCGCGGGTGGGGATGACTGAACGCTTGCTCATGGGCCCCGGGCCCTCGAACCCCTACCCCGAAGTCACCATGGCGCTCTCCAGCCCGGTGCTCGGCCACCTCGATCCCGCGTTCCTCGCCGTCCTCGACGAGACGAACGACCGGTTGCGCCGGGTCTTCGCGACGTCGAACGCCCTGACCCTGCCGATCAGCGGGACCGGGTCGGCCGGCATGGAGGCCTCGTTCGTCAATTTCGTCCGTCCCGGCCATGTGGTCGTCATCGGGGTCAACGGCGTTTTCGGCGAGCGGATGTGCGAGGTGGCCGGCCGGCTGGGCGCGGAGGTCGTCCGGGTCGACGCGGCCTGGGGCGAGTCGATCGACCCCGAGCGGCTCCTCTCGGCCCACCCTTCGCCGTCGATCATCGCCGTGGTGCACGCGGAGACCTCCACCGGTGTGCGGAATGACATCGAGGCGCTCGGTCGCAGAAAGGGCGACGCCCTCCTCCTGGTCGACATGGTCACGTCGCTCGGTGGGATCGAGGTGGCGGTCGACGACTGGGGCGTCGACATCGCCTACAGCGGAACCCAGAAGTGCCTCGGCGTCCCCCCTGGCCTCTCGCCCCTCACCGTGTCCGAACGCGCCATGGAGCGAATCGTGGCGCGCCCTTCGAGCTGGTACCTCGATCTGAACCTGCTGACCCGCTACGTGCGCGACACGGCGGGCAGTGGCCGGGTGTATCACCACACCGCCCCGGTCACCATGGTGGCGGCGCTGCACGCCGGCCTGGGCGCCCTGCTCGAGGAGGGTATCGAGCCCGTGCAGGAACGGCACGCCGCGTGCGGCCGGCTGCTCCAGGACGGGCTGGAGGAGCTGGGGCTCGAGCTGCTCGTCAAGCCCGACCACCGCCTGCCCCAGTTGACGACGGTCCGGATTCCCTCGGCCGTGGACGACGGCGCGTGCCGGCGGGAGCTCCTGCAGGTGTACGGAATCGAGATCGGGTCGGGCGCCGGCCAGCTGGCCGGACAGATCTGGCGCATCGGATGCATGGGCCACACAGCACGGCCGCGCAACGTGCTGGCGCTGCTGGGGGCGCTCGAGGAGGTGCTCGGACGGTGAGCGCGGCCCGGGCGGTGCGGCACGCACCGCTGGAGCTGCGCGGCCGCCGGGTTGTCTTGCGACCACTCACCGAGGACGACTTCGGAGCCTGGCACGAGGTGCGGACCCGTTGCGCCGGCTGGCTCCTGCGCTGGGAGCCCCGCCCCAAGGGCGCACCTGTCCCCTCCGAGGACCGCTCGAGCTTCGCGGCCCGCTGTGGTATCCGCGAGCGCGAGCGGCACCTGGGGACCGGGTACGGGTTCGGCATCTTCGTGGGCGATCGCTTCGCCGGTGAGGTAACGCTGTCGTCGATCCAGCGTGGGCCCTTTCAGAGCGGGTTCGTCGGCTATTGGATCGACGAGGCGCTCGCCGGCATGGGCCTGGTGCCCGAGGCGGTGGTCGTCACATTGCGCTTCGCCTTCGAGGCGATTTCGCTCCATCGCGTGGAGATCTCCATCATCCCGCGGAACCATGCCAGCCGGCGGGTGGTCGAGAAGCTCGGGATCCGCGACGAGGGCATCGCGCTGCGCTACTTGGAGATCGATGGCGTCTGGGAGGACCACGTGCGCTACGCGATCACCGCCGAGGAGTGGGCGGAGAGGGAGCCGAGCCTCGTGGCCGAGTGGCTCGACTCCTGAGCTCAGACGTCGCTCGTGCCCACCACGGACGGCGAGTGGCGGAAGAACTGCTCGATGTCGTGTTCGTAGGTATAGGACGCCGGCGGGCGGCCTGACTGCCGGCGCAGGCGCACCGCCCTGATGAACGTCTGGACGGCGCCCGCACTCGTCGCGTTGTAGCGGAAGCCAGTCGCGGTGAACCTGCGGGTGTCGACCCCGCGGCCGTACCGGAGCAGGTCCTCGAGCTCGGCTGGAAGGTCGAAGAGCCGCGCCAGGGGCCTGATCTTCAATGGGCTGTACGGCGAGAGCGGGATCAGCCGGGTCCCGCAGATGCTGGCGACCTCACTCCAGGGCAGGCGCCCGTCGGCGGCCACGTTGTAGAGCCCGGGGACGCCGCGCTGGGTGACATGGAGCAGCGCCCGCACGACGTCGTCCTCCTCGACGAACTGGAGCAGCGGGTCGAAGCCGAAGATCGACGGGCACACCGGTCGAGCGAGGTTGCGGCTGATCGGTGTCGTGAGGTGTGGGCCCAGCACGTTGGCGAAACGGAGCACCGTCACCTTGGTCGCGGGGTTGTCCTCGGAGAAGTCACGCACGAGCCCCTCGGCGTCGACGAGTGCTCGTTCCACACTGTTCTTCACTGGGCTCGTGCGCGGCGTGTCCTCGAGGAACGTGTTGGGGTCGCTTGCCGCGGAGCCGTAGACCAAGGTGGACGACTTCACGACGACGTGGCGCACCGACGAGCCCGCTGCGCCCGCGGCGGCCAACAGGTTCATCGTGCCGATCACGTTGATCTCGTGCACGGCACGTCGGGGCACCGTCGCGGAATTGGTGATCATGAACGTGTGGAGGATCGTGTCGACCTCCGTCGCCTTCACAATGCGATTCAGGATGGAGTAGTTCTCGTCCGACCGGACGAACTCGGCGCGCTCGAAGGGCACAGATGGTGTGTGGGTTCCCATGCCGATGATGACGTCCATGCTCGGATCGGTCTCGAGGGCCTGGATCATCCGGCCACCCCAGAAGGTGTCGGCACCGGTGACGAGGATGCGCCGGCTCATCCGAACCAGACGCTGCGCCGGTCGCGCAGCATGTCGTAGACGGCCTCCTGCAGCTGCGTGCGGACGAGCTCGGACTCCTCCATGATGCGGCTCTTCGAATAGCGGTCCTGGTCCGGGGGAACGTCGAAGCCGACCGGGTCGAGCACCCGCAGCTTGAACTTGGCGGGGAAGGGCGCCACGATCCCCACGGGCCCGAGGGTCAGGACATTGGCCGTGACCGGGAAGTAGGGCACGCCGAGCGCTCGGGCGAGCGTCGGCAGCCGGAGCACGATCGGCATCGCCTCCTCCGACCCGATGACGGCGATCGGGATGACCGGCACGCCGGCACGCATGGCGATCTCGACGAAGCCACCGCGCCCGAAGCGCCGAAGTTGGTAGCGATCCGTGTAGGACTTCGACGGACCTTTGGTCCCTTCGGGGAAGACGAGCGCAAGCTGATGCTGCTCCTTCAGTAGGCGGTACGCATTGGCCGGGCGGGCAGACACGCCACCCGCCCGGGCCCAGAGCGTGCCGACCACGGGAACGGTCCGGAAGAAATAGTCGGCGAGGCCGTAGACGGCGCGGCCGAGCTCCTTCTCGATCCCGTGCATGATGACCGGGGCGTCGGAGGGAATCGCACCGGCGTGGTTGGCCACGAGCAACGCTCCGCCGTCCGCGGGGATCTTCTCGAGTCCCTCCCACTCGGTGCGGAACCACTTCGAGTAGATCGGGTCGTAGAGCGCACGAGCCAGCGCCCGAGTGCGCTCGGAGCGGCCCCACTCGTCCACATCCGAGAGGCGTGGGTCCACGATGTCAGCGGGGTCCTCGGCGGGCAGACGGAGCGGGACGATGGCGGTGGTCCGGCCTTCCTCACCTGCAACCTGGCGCCCGCTGGCCATCGGATCATCGTACCGAGGCCGACGACGGCTCCGGCCCGGCGCGCGGCGAGCGACGGCACGGCCGGCCATCGGTGTTCGCGCCGTGCTCGTCAGGGCCGGCAGTCAGGGCCGGCCCGTCAGGGCTGGGCGGCCCCGATCAGGCCCTCGGTGAAGATGGGCGAATACGAAACAGTGCTCCCGGTGAACGGCGCCTGGATCACGGTGTCGGCGCCGTAGGGACCTGATCCGGCGTACATGACGACGTGGTCGACCTGGTTGTCGCCGTCCAGGTTGTAATAGAAGAGCAGGTCACCAGGTTCGAGGGCGTCGAGCGACACGTGCGGTAACGAGGGCCACTGCACCTCGGTCGTCCGCGGGATCGACACGCCGGCCTGGGCCCAGGCCCACTGCACGAGGCCCGAGCAGTCGAAACCGACGCCGGCTTGCTCGCCCCCGAAGACGTAGGGCACCCCGAGCTGGGAGACGGCGGCCTGCACGGCGGCCATCCCCGAACCCGAGCCCGAGGAGCTGCCGCCGACGGGACCGCTGGCCGAGGGCTGGTTCGGGGCGTTGGCCGAAGCCTGGTTCGCGGCGTTGGTCGCGGCCGCGCCGCTCGCCGACCCGCCGACGGCGCCGGCCACGGCCGCAGCCGCGGCCGCTGCCGCTGCCGCTTGCTGCTGCTGCGCCTTGCTTGCGGCCTGGGCCGCCGCTGCGGCCTCCTGCTGCGCCTCTTCGATCGCCGCTTGCGCGACCTGCTGGGCCAACTGTCCCTGCACCTGGTCGAGCGTGGCCTTTGTGGCGGCGGCTTCCTGCTCGTTCTGCTGGGCCAGTGATTTCGCTTGCGTCGCCTCCGTTTGCGCCTGCGCGGCAACCGTCTCTTGTTGGGACTGTTCGGCTTGCAGCCGCGACTCGGAACTCTCGAGGGCGGACTCGTCTCGGGTCAGGTTGCCGACGATCTGGTTGGTGTACTGGTTCCGCGCCTGGGTCAGGTTGGCCGAGGTGGTGAAGTACGACGCAAGACCGGTGTCGGGCGTCCCGTAGACGTAGGCCGCGACGGCGTCGGTCGCCACGAGTCGCTTGTCCGTGGCGACGGCCGCGCGGGCGCGCGCCAGGTCCGCCGCCAGCGTTTGCAACATGGCCTGCGCGTTCTGCAGGTTCTGGACCGCCGTGTTGTAGCGGTCGTCGAGTACGGAGGTCTGCTGTTCCTCCTGGGTCAGCGTCGCCTCGATCTGCGACACCTGCGACTGGGTCGTGTTGATCTGCGACTGATTCGGCGCTGGGCCGGGCAGGGTGGTTGAAGTGTTGGCGGCACCCGCTCCCGTTACAACGAGGGGTGAAATCCACGCGCCGAGGACGCCAACGACGAAGGCCGCCCGCATGGCGCGCGACCAACCGCGGACAGTGGTCCGACACCTCACTGCACCCACGGGCGGCAAGCGTAACCGCCCCCACGTGGGATTTTGGGGATCCTCGGGATCACCAGCCTGCTCGGATGCGAGTTCGCGCCCCGTTCACGGACTCGTCGATTGACCCCGGGGCGTTCCGTTCCTAACGTGACCCGCCCATGAGAGGCGTGGTTGAGATCGGCCCGGGGAGGCTCCGCGGCGTATGGCGCGGCGACTTGTGGTCGTTCTCGGGCATCCCGTACGCGAGGGCCCCGATCGGACCGTTGCGCTGGCGGCCTCCCGCCCCGGCGGAGAGGTGGGACGGCATCAGGGACGCCTCCACCTTCAGTCCGATTGCCCCGCAGCTGGCGTCGGTGGCCGGCATCACCAGTCCCTCCGACCCAGACAACTCGGAGCCTCACAGCGAGGACTGCCTTGCCCTGAACGTGTGGACGCCAGAGCTACCGACCACACCGTCCACGAAGCCAGGCGAGGGGCGGCCCGTGATGCTGTTCATCCATGGCGGTGGCTTCACGTCCGGAAGCGGCTCGGTGTTCCTGTACCGCGGCGGGAATCTGGTGCGCAACGGCGACGCCGTGGTCGTGACGATCAATTACCGCCTCGGTGCGCTGGGCTTTCTCGGCCACCGGGACCTGTCCGAGCCCGGCGGCGTCGTGGGCAACTGGGGACTCCTCGACCAGGTCGCCGCCTTGCGCTGGGTCCGCGACAACATCGCGGACTTCGGCGGCGATGCTCACAACGTCACGATCTTCGGCGAGTCCGCCGGTGGGTTCAGTGTCGCGGCGCTGCTGGGCGCACCCGAGGCAGCGGGCCTCTTCCACCGGGCCATCGTGCAGAGCGGTGGCGCCTATGCGCACTCGGTGGAGGAAGCAGAGAGGGCCGGGGCACGGCTCGCCGCGGTCCTGGGTCTCGCGTCGTGTGAGCGGGACTCCCTCGAGCGCGTGCCCGCCGCGGAGCTCATGGCCGCGACCGAGGAGATCGGCCGGCGGCGCCCCGACCCGGGCATGCTCCCGCTGCCGTTCCTCCCGACGGTGGACGGGGTGTTCCTGCCCCGACACCCCTTGACGAGCGTGGCCGCCGGGGCAGCGTCGAAAATCGACCTCCTGATCGGCACGAACCGGGACGAGATGACCCTCTTCGGCTTGGGGAATCCCGCCCTCTTGGGCATGGACGAGACGGGAGTCGAGCGTTGGATCTCGAACGCACTTCCGGGGGTTGCGGGGGATGAGGTCGTCGAGGCCTATCGCAGCGCCCGGCGCGGCCGGTCCGAGCCAGTGGAGCCGAGAGACATCTGGGTCGCGGCAGGCAGCGACATCGTCTTTCGCTGGCCGAGCCTCCAGCTCGCGGCGGCCCACGTGGCCCGGGGTGGCACGGCCTACGTATACCTGTTCGACTGGGAGTCCCCCGCGTTCGACGGCATCCTCGGGTCGTGCCACGCGCTGGAGCTGCCCTTCGTCTTCGGTGCCGTCGACGTACCTGTGGTCCAGCTGTTCTCGGGGGGAGGTCCAGCGGTGACGGCGCTCTCGCACCACATGCAGCGGGCCTGGTTGGACTTTGCCCGGGGGGGCGACCCGTCGCACGAGGGCATCGGGCCGTGGGGTCGGTGGGAGCCGGTGCGGCGGAGCACGATGATCTTCGGCCGCACACCTCTCTGGTGGACGCCCCACGCGCAACGGTGAGCTTGCGGTCCTGGAACGACACCGCCCGCTGGTGAGCGGACTGCCCGACTCACCGCGGCATCGCTTGCCACCGACAGTGCGCTCGTGGGGATGTCCAGGCGGGGAACTTCGTCAGCTTCAGCGGGAGGTGGCGAATGCCGGTGTTGCGGTTGCGGGTACCGCGTTCATTCCGGGTTCGCCGACCAAGCTGAACGGTAGAACGATCGTCTCGAGCATCGCTTCGACGCGCCGCCGATTTCGAGCCGAAGCTAGGTGCACGCGGAGGGCAGAAGTGCACACGTGGCCGAAGAACACGGGATCGGTTTGCCATGGGGTCGCGGCCGCGAGCAGGAAGCACGTCCGGCTCCGAGAAGCAACACTCATCTCGGATGGCTGAACCCTCTCAGACGACGGACGTTCTACCTTTGGTTTGAATTGGCGGATGACAACCGGGAGGTCACACACAGTGGTCACCATACGCGGCCTATGGAGGGCGAAGCGGAGGGGATCGTCCATCGCAGGAGAGCTACACCTTACGTGGGAACCCGTGTGCGAAGGTCTTGAGGTTGGTCGGTTCAACTTGCCCAAGGTACGTTGGCCATACTCGCGCCATCCTGCTTATGGCGCCGCTCCTGGTTAAGAATGGTGCGGGGGGTGTAGCCCAATTGGCAGAGGCAGGGCGCTTCAACCCGTCCCCAGTGAGGGTTCGAGTCCCTCCGCCCCCACCCCGATACACCTCTGTCCGCCCGGATCATCGTATTTCGAAGCTCGGCCACAAAGAGCTAGCAAAGGCGCTCCCATCCGAGAGCATTTGATCTCTCGGATGATCTCGATTCACTCTCCACCCGAATTGCTGCAATGGTTACGTGGTCGCGTGTATCCGTTCGCCGATGACTGTCGCTCCCGCCTTGGCGTCGTACTGTTGGCAAATGAGGATCTGTCCGGCACGACTGACATGCTGTCGTCGTACCTCGTCGAAGACAACGCTCCGCATCTGGCGGGCGGCGCAGTCGAGGTCGGGTTCGGCCCATTGAGAACCGGCTGGGTACACAACGTGCGATTCTTGAAGCTCAGTCAGGTGATAATCAACGAGAAAAGCAGTCTCGTTGTTCGTGAAGTCCATGTTCCCGGAATAGGCAGTGGCAATCGCCGGTTTGCCCAAGGCCATCGCCTCAGCGATCGGCAGCCCGAAACCTTCGGATCGATGGAGCGAGACGTAGGCGTCCGTGCGTGAGATCAAGGCCCGCGCGGCCGAGCGAGACAACGTTTGAGAGATCAGGTACAAAGGAAATCGTTACGCGGCTTCCTGAAAGAGCTCATCGAAATCGGGGCGGCGGTCTGCGTCGGTGATCTTCAGAACGAGGCCAACATCGTCTGTGTCATCGAATCCGCGCTTCGAACGCCTCGATCACTCCGAGCGGGTTCTTGCGCTCGAAGACGCTGTACACGCTCGCCATCGTGAGAAATAAGAACTTTCCGTCAGGGAGGCCAAACTCACAACGAAGCGTAGGGCCGGCCTCTCTTGTGTCGACGGCCGGTGGCACGATCACGACTGGTTTGTCGGTCTGGGGTCGAAGGGCTTCGTAGACGAATCGCGTGGGGACCCACACCTCGTCGACGAGATTGAAGCTCGACGAATTGCGCAGGCAGCTCGCTCCGTTCCCAGTACCAGTAGCCCACGGTGCGCCTCTTGGCAGGCGGCTCTTCCAAGAAAAATGTGGGACCCCAGGAGTAGTTCTCCGGCTGGTCCTTGGCGAGGGCAGCGTTGTCATGGACCACGCTTGTGACATATCGCGGTTTGTGGTCGGTTTCGCGCCATCGAGTTGGCCATTCATCCAGCGGCGTCATCCCGATATTGATTGTGCTGATGCGGCACCCCGCCCGCAACACACACCGCCCCGTCGATACGCGAGGCCTCGCCGATTCCGCTCGGATCCCCGCAGTAACCCACAATGTTGATCCCCCGCATCGCCCGCTTCTTGAGCAGTTGCCGCTTGCGACTGCAGGCGATGGCCGAATGTGAAGGTGACATCGCCGGGATCCTAGCCATCGCAGCGAACACCGGATGGACATCAGTCGAGTCTCGCCTCATTTTCGCCCTCGCTCTTGAGTTTCGCTGTCTAGAAGAGGAGCAGCTCCGAGATGTGCGATGGAGGGGAATAGATACCCAGGATTCAGCAACGCGAGCGACAGTGCCTGAACAGGTCCCCGCCGCGTTGCGCTGTTCGAGAGCACGGTCCCGGGGATTGGTTGTCATCACATTTGCAAACATGGTCCTGTAGATAAGTGGTGGAAAGTTTAGGGATGGGAACCTGCTGAGGATGTTGGCCCGAGTCCAGCGTGGTGTGGTCACGGTGGCCCGCGGCGCACGGTGCACCTCACCGCCATCGTCCTCTGGGATCGAGCACGCCTACAACCGGTGGCCCGATCCTCGAGATTGGTCCACCCGTGACGTGAGCTCGTTACTCAAGTCGCTAGGCGAAGGGGTAGATCGTCACGATGCCAAGACGAAGGCGCACCACCAGCAGGTCGTGTGTAAGGTGCGGCAGTCCCACAAGTTGCTCAACGAGGCCGAGGACATCGCTGCGTTCTGCCGACACCTCCAGGGGTCCGACCAGACCTATCACCGCTGGCGGTACCAATACGGCGGGATGAAGTCATGCGACGTCCAGCAGCTCAAGGATCTCGAGAAGAGGAAGCGACGCCTGAAGCACGCGCATCGTCCTTGAGAAAGAACTGGAGGTCGATGCCTTACGGGAGATGGCCAGGGAGAAACTTCTGAGCCCGTTGCAGCGTCGCCGGGCTGTCCGAATGCTCAGGGATTGCAAAAGCTTGTCGCAGCGACAGGGAGTGAGATCGTCCGCCAGCACCGCTCCACCCAACGGCGCCGGGCCCACGACTCACCAAGACCTGCGAGCCGAGCTCCGCCGGTTCTCCCTCGCCATCTTCCAGGGGATATCGGCGCGCCCTCGCCGTGCTCTCCCGGGAAGGGCACCGCCTCAAGTGCAACAAGGTCCAGCGTCTATCGCACGAAGGGGACTTTGAGTTCCTCTCCGAGGCCACAAGCGAGCCCGCCTCAGGATCTCGAGCACCCGGGGGAGCGGCACCGTGCGAGTCATTCCGAAGAGGTCTGCGCCCTTGACCACCAGTTCGACAGCCTGCTCGAGGCCAAGCTCCTTCTCGCCCACTGGCGAACCGAGTACTACCCTCGTCGCCCTCATTCCGACTTCGGTTCCCACGCCGGCCGAGTTCGCCGAGTGGCGGCGAACGAAGCAGCTTCACGTCGTCGCCGGCGCCCGTGAGGCAGGTCGGATTTCGTAATCACACCCGAGGTAGTGATGCTCCCGGTCTTGGCCGCAACCTCCTCGGTCAAGCACAGGTTTTCGTCGGTCGTTGGCACCGGAAACGCCGTGACAACTCCAACGTATCAGGAGAAGTTCAGCCTGGCCGCAGTGGCCATGAACTCCTCGTCGAGCTCCTCCCGGGACCGACGGTGTAGAACGCCATTGTCGGTTAAGCGCTCCAGGAAAAGCCGATCGACATAAGTAAAACGCTCGAGGAGGCGGATCGTCTCGGAATCGAGTCGCTGTTCATCTCCGACGGTTTCAGTCACATTCTCTCGACGTAATTCAGGTACCGTCGACTCTCCGATGCACTCGCAAATCCTCTGCAGAAAGGTGTCGGACCGCGAACTCCACTCCACCACACTCAATCGGTCCGCAAGCCGTGCGTAGCTACGGGATGGATTACGGGTTCCTCCCAGGATGCGGAGGCGAGTGCGCCTCTGTCCGAAAACCTGACGTGCGATGTGGTTGTCGACCGCTGGCCACACCTGGGGCGCCCGGAGGAAGCGTTTGAAGGGGAGTAGTTGGGCCTGCCTCGCTACATGCTCGCCCCACAGACCCCAGCCTGTGATTTCCGAATCCGGCAGAGATTGCCAGTACCGATACAAACTCAGCACTCGGGAACGGGGCTCACGGACTTGCACGGCGATCGTGGTGCAGCCTGCCTCCAACAAGGAGCTAGCGGCGTAATGACCCACGATCAAGCGGTGATTGGACACCACGAGTCCGAGATCTGCGGCACTGGCAACGGTCTCCGCTTTTGGTGAAGGAGCATTGTCCAAGTAAGTCTTGTCTCCAAAGAGCTCAATGTCGGAATACAACGGCCCGCCGTAGCTCCCTTGAATCTCCAGTAACGCCAGACGCAGAGCCATCCCGCCCGTCTTTGGGATATGGATCACACCGATACGCATTGGGCTTGTGTTCCCGTATCTGCTCTTCTTACGTAACACGTTTAGCATTATCGCATTCTCCATACGATGTCGTGTGGTAGCTGTATGCCCACGGTCTTCGCCTGGATGCAGCCAGAGGGGGGTGATACAACAACTCCTTCGTGGCGAGCCTGGACAGACGTTGCCCCGTTCGCTGTTGAAGTTCAGCGGTGGCCACAGCTCATTCAGGCCGCAGCCTGATCGTACGCTTCGGGTGTGATAGCGGATCGGTCCACTTCGCGTCGAAGGGCGTCGACGAGTTTGGGCATGCCCTTGTAGCCGCGTACGCGTCGAAAGGATCGCTCGGCCTCGAGCATGCCGGCGGCGACCCAGCGTTTCTTCATGGAGCCATCCTTCCACTTGGTCACCCGAGCGCTGGAGCGCCGGGCGATCGAGATCATCGACTCGATGCAGTTCGTATTGGTGAGTGTCTTGGTCAGCGTGCCACGGATGCCGAGGCGGGTAACGGTGAACATCTCGTCGAGCCCCTAGCGCAAGGAAGCTGCCGCGTCCGGGGTGGTCGGCCTCGAGCTCTTTGGCCAGTCGCCTCGCCGCGTCGAGTCCCTTGGCCGGATCGGGCTGGGCGAAGATGAGGGCCAGGCGCTTGTCGATGGCGCCGGCCAGCTCCTTGGGCAGGTGACCGGCCAAATTCCGGCGCTTGTGCAATGTGCAGCGCTGCACCACGGCGTGGTCGCCGAAGACCTTCTTGATGCCCGCGGCGAGCGCCTTGGCGCCGTCGATGACGCAGAGCACACCGCCGTCGACCGAGAGACCCCGGGCGACCAGGTCGGCCAAGAGCGCGGTGACCACCGTCTTGTTCTCGGTGTCGCCCAGCCAGAGCCCGACGGGCACCTTGGTGCCGTCGGTGGTGATGACCAGGGCCGCGACGACGCACTGGCCGGCCACGTCGAGGCCGTCGACCATGAGGACGGCGACGTCGAGGTCGATCAGGCTCCGCGCCATCAGCTCGGAGAGCGCCGTCTTGGTGGCGGCGACGAAGCGCCGAGAGATGGCCGACTTGGACATGGACTTGGAACGTGCCTCGATGTCGACACCGACGGGCTCGGCCACCTCACCGTGGCGCCGCGTCGCCACGCCGGCCAGCATCCGTTCGACCACGAGTGAGTTGAGCAGGTCGGCCGAGCTGAACACCTTCCAGGTGTCGAGCTCGATCTCGGCGTCCTCAGTTGTCCGGCCCCTCGGGCGCTCGGTCTTGACCTGGCGCCCTCCGAGGACGACCGAGCCGGTGGTGGTGCCGTGCCAGTTGCCGACCCGCTCGTCGACACCGAGCTTGGCGTGCTTGGCCCCGACACGGCCGGTCAGCTCGGCTTCCATCATCTGGCGCATCACGACCAGGCCGGTCGCCGAGGCGAAGGCCAACAGGCCGTGTTTGACGGCTCCGGCCACATCGGCCAAGGCAACGGTCGCCTCGAGCGGCAGATCAGCGACGCGGGCCGCCTCCTCCACCTGCGCGACGGTCACGACGGGTAGCTTCTTTTCATTGGTGGTCCCCTTTCTGGGCGGTTCTGGCTTGGTCTCCTGAACACCTACCGCACGGCAGGACTCAGGAGGGGGACCACCGCCTCACTTCAACAAACTTGGGGACACCGTCTCTGGACAGCTCTTGGGCAACCCGGGGCCGGGGATTTTGTACCTGTACGGTAGTAGGTTGCCCTCAATGTGCCGAGGCCGCCTGGTCATGCCCCGATGCTGAGCCACCCGCTAAGCCAGCCGTAGCTGCCTTTGATTGAACCACTAGTCAACGAACACGATAGAACTCAGCCAGCCGTGCGCCGAGTGGCCTGTTCATGTTGTAGTCCATTCGCCAGTCCGCAGTGAGCACCTGAGCCTTGAGCAACGACTCGAACATCTGGCCGGTGACAGCAAGACCCTAAGTAGACGCGGTTTTGATTCCGACGACATTGTTGTCGAGACTCGAAATCAGCAGTTCGGATAGGTTCTAGGCCGTTAAGGCGGCCAGCACTGAGCACAGCCAAAGGACCTCCTCTTCCGATGACGAGCAGCCTCAAACCTATGTCGGCAACAGAGTGCACTCAGGCAGCCCCTGGCAGAACGCCCGGATCGAGCTTCAACGCCGGGTGCGTGACGAGCACCTAGTAACCGTCACTGCGCTCTACTGGCCTTAGTACCGCCCTGCAAGGTGGGCTCGGTATTAACGCCAAGCTTGGTTCTACGTTCTCACAGAAGGCCTTGATGGTGCCCCGGAGGAGCGGCTTTGTCGGTGAGTGGGCCGGACCCAAGAGGGTGAGAGCGCAGGCGGGATCTGGACGTCAGGATAAGGTGAGAGGCACGGTGGACTGGTCTTTCGGACCCCCTTCAGCTCGCGACGGGGGGTGACCACCTCGGCGCTCCCGGCCCGCTCGGCGAGCGGCCACGTAGATCTCCCTGTGATCAGCGATGACGCGGGACCAGCGGAATCGTCGGGCTCCCTCCCCTGCCCGCGCCGCCAGGCCGTCGCGCAGCTCGGGATCGACAAGGACGCGGCGGAGTGCATCATCGATCCCCCGCGGGTCGTCCGGGTTCACCACGAAGGTCCATTCCCGGCAGTCGGCAAACACCGGGCGGTCTGAGATGACGAGGGGTCGCTCGAGTGGGAGCAGGAACCGAAGAGCTGCGCTGGAGGACTCCTCTGAAGCTTTGTACGGGAGGGCGATCACGTCAGCTGCGCGCAAAATGATTCGGGCGACCGCTTCCGGGAGGTAGTCAGTCATCAACAGGACATTGTCGCCCAAGCCCTGACGATCGATTTCATCTCGAACCTCCGACTCATATTCGTCGGATGTGAAATCGGGGTAGTGCGCACACAGCGCCAGCAGACAAATGTTAGGAAACTCGTCGCGGAGAACAGCGACTGCCCGCACGAGTTCTAGGGTCCCCTTGTGGGGTAAGAGGAATCCAAAGGTCCCGACGACTGGTCGCGCTCCGAGCCCCAGTTCTATCCGTGCCTGAGTTGAGGAAATGGCCGGCGGTGCCGATGTCCCAAGAGGTACCACCGTGACGTTCTCCGAGAGCCCCATATCGGCGAGGACCTGGGCGTCATCACTTTGGTGCACGATCAGCCGATCGACTCGTTTGAGAGTGCCCTTGATCGACGAGAGGCTTACGACCTCGCCTTCGATAGTGGCATCCTTGGTCCGGTGGAAGGTCACAACGACCCCACGACTCTCGAGTTCTCTCTCGATGAGTTGCGCGAGTCGGCTGAGCTCGAAGAAGCCAAAATTGAACTGGAAGTGGACAACGTCGGGATCGGACAGGCGAAGCCCCTCCTCTAGCACGGCCAAGTCAGGATGCCAACGATTGATCCAGTTTCTGAGGACTCCGAGTTCTTGAGCCGGGTCGATAATGTTGGCATCGATGTTCGCGAGGATGTCGATCGCCATCTGCGGCTCGGCACGATCGACTATGTTGCGGGTGTTGTCGGCAACCCCGCACCGGGTGTTCCAGGTTGTGACCATAGCGACCCGAGGCCTCTCAGCGGCGTCCTCGATGTAGTTCAAGTGGTTATTCCACCGTCTCGCAGCAGCTTCCCACGTGAACCTGGAGTTGATGAGATCTCGGGCGCGTCGGACTTGCTCGGCAACTCTCTCGCGATCGATGCCTTCGACGTGGGCTTGCATCTGGGCTTCGAGCTGCTTTCGGTCTGGCTCGGCCCAGACGGAGTCAGGAATCTCGAAGTGCGTTTCGGCAGGCTCCAGCTGGAAGGGAATCGTGCTGGCCGTTTCGCGCGAGACGAATTCTGCGAGTCCCGAGTACGCGACACTGATGACTGGAACGCCGGCCGCCATGGCCTCGGCAACCGGGAGTCCGAAGCCTTCGCCTCGAGCGGGGTGGACAAGGCAATTCGAGAGATTGTATAAGCCCTGAATTGCGAGAGTGTCCATGTCACGATCGATCCAGTGGACGTCAGGCGGGTTCGGATGACGGGCACGATGCGAAGTCAGTAACTCGGCCACAGTGTTATGTGGGTTCGGAAATGTCTTCAGGATGAGCGAGACGTCGTCAGACCCATCGAAGGCGGAAAAGTATGCGTCGAGCAGCACATCGACGCCTTTGCGCGGGAACGCGGAACTGACATGGAGGAACCGGAACGACCTGAGATCGTCCAGCTCAGGTGCCTCTGCAACAGCCGTGGGATCATGGGGATCCACGCCGTTTCCAACGACCTCGATCGGCACATCGACACCTGATTCCCTCAGCACGTCCCTCACGAAATGCGACGTGACACCGATTCCGTCGAGGTAGCTGTTGAAGTCGTCAACCATGGGTTGCGGAATACGGCTCTCTTCCCAACCGAAGTACTCGCACGTGAGGCCGCCGGGTGAGTCGACCAACCGTGTCGGCCACATCTGACGAATCACCAGATGAGGGTAGGACACCTCTCGCGAACGTCGGAAGAGCGTCGTTGCCTGAGGATGCAGTTCAAGATCCCGATCGTTGGGCTGATAGTTCCCGGGACCCTCAGTGGCATGGATGGAGATGGCGCGATCGGGAGTACCGTCCAAGGCACACGCAAGGCGGCGATTCATGATCGCGAGGCTGTAGCTGGTCTCGAAGGGGCCCTGAACTTGAACCTCCAGCGGCTGCGCCGCGCCCCCGGCCCTGCTGATAACGCTGGCGAGAAGGTGCTCGACGTCGAATGCTTGGAGCTCACGAACACGTACATTTTGACGCGCCACCAACCTGACCCGCAGGTCGGGATCCTCTCTCAGTGCTTGGACAGTGGCCGCCACGACCTCGGGATCCTTCGTGCGCAGGAGGATGCCTGCGCCACCCATGGTCTCGGGAACGGCGGCTGCTGCGTATCCGAGGACTGGGAGATTGGACGCCATGGCTTCGAGTATCGGGACCCCGAAGCCTTCGTGCTCACTCAACGATACAAAGACGCTGGCACCCAGATAGGCCGATCGGAGCTGTTGGTCGGGCACCTTGCCGAGCATGACGACGCGGTCATTGATGCCCAATCGGTGTGCTTCCTGCATCACGACCCCCACGTAATCTTCGCGGGCCGTGTCTCCGATCAACACCAATCGAGCGTCATCGTCGTCAAAGTTGTTGACATAGATGGCGAACGCTCGCACCAGTTCGTGCTGGCACTTGTTTCCCACAATTCGCCCGACGTACAGCCAATCCGTTGAGCGATGCTTCGTTTCGTTGGAAGTCGGTACAAACGCCGAGTAGTCGGTTCGGACGGGCAAGACCTCAACTCTCCTAAACCCGACGTGAGCATCTCGCGCCGGTTGAAGTTGGAGTCGGCCACTCCGACCGGTGCACGAAGCGCGAGAAGTGAGAGCTGCTCGCGGCCCAACCGAAGAGCATCTTGAATGACATGGGTCCGAGAAATACTTCTCCGGTGTGAGGTTGTGATATACCGCGATCATGTCATCGGGGCGATCGATGACTTCGTCGAAGCTCGAACAGCCGAGCGAATGATGAATCAGCAGCAGGTTGGCGCTCGAGCCAGCGTAGGTCCCAATAGGGTGGATGCGACCCTGAAGGTCCTCGGCGACGTGTTCGGCGAAAATCTCCGATACATGTCCCATCCGTCGGAGGTGTGTCTGCAATTCGAACATCTGCTGTGTGATGGCATCACCGACCGCTGACACCGAATGGAACTGGTGAATTTCGGCGTACTGCTTCATCTGGTCGCGACGATGACGTAGTCCTGGTAGCCGAAGACGCTTTGCAAAAGCTCCGTGAGGGCTGTACCTACTTCTCCTTCGGGCAGCTCGTCAACCGTATGCATTAAGGGGTGAAGCGATCTCTCTTCGAGTCGGACCTGATCGAAGCCGATTTGCTCGCAGATGAACCGCAATGTTTCAGGATGCACGGGTCTTACATGTGACACATCAGCAAGGAAATGATTCCCGAGAGCAAAGAGACTTCTCGGATTGATCGTCTCCATGACGATGACTGCGTTCGGCATCAGCTTCTGATAGGCCAATTCGACCAGCCTCTCGATGTCCGAAGTGACAAGGTGCTCGATGACTTGTGCACAGAAGATCCCTTGCAGGGAGTGGTTTTCGGTAACCTCGAGGTAGTGGAGCCCGTCGCCGTGGACTACCGTGAGCCCCTTCGAGCGGCAGAGCTCGACCATGTTGGCGTCCGTGTCTACACCGATGGCCCTGTACCCGGAGGCAGCCAACAGCTCCAGCATCTCACCTCGCCCGCACCCGATATCGAGGATGGCGCCGCTCCCCGAGGTCGGCGGAAAGAGTGTGAGGTAGCGCTCCTGAGCTTGCCGGATGCTCTCGCTAGAGCCCCGAAACCGGTCTTCGAATTCCAAATAGTTGATGTGCGTGGAGCTGGTTCCCGTCACGCCAACAGGTTTGACGTCTCGGCTCAGATTCTGAAGGTCCGCCTGGCTCGCCACCGTCTTCAAAGTCTCCGTCTGTCGCTCAATTGCCGAGACAATCTCTAACTTGAGGCCAAGATTACGGCGTCGGAGCTCTTCTAGCTCCGCATCTACTCGCTCCAATGCGGCGATCACATGTCGAGAGAACTCAATATCTCGAAGATCGAACTGCTCTTGAATGATCCATCGTGGTTCGACGTACCAGCTCGTGAGTCGACGTATGACGCGTTTGAAATGTCGTCGGAAACGACCCCGGAGCCCCGTCGCCCCCCTGAGGTCTGGCGGGTGGAGCTCCGCGTGGAGCGGTTGCATTGCGTCGACAGGCTCGGCGAGCTGTTCAGTGGTGACGGGGCGGATCTCAGCTGGCGGGAACCCGCTCTGCCTATCGATGGCGGAGAGGAGCTGCCGGACACGCTCGATCAGCAGGTCCGCGCTGATTACCTGTCCATCAATGTCGAGCATGTACTTCTCCTTGGGGTCGACCGGGACACGTGTCACGGGACAGCCGTCATGGTACCCAGCGGCGTGACGGGAGCTGCTCCCGGTAGAGTTCCACCACACCGGACATGTATCTTCCCCGTCGGAGTTTACGCCCTATGGCGAAGACATCGCGCCTGTGATCTCGCAAAGTAGTGGGTTGATCAGGGACAAATGAACCATTTGCCAACGAGTTTGGACAACTCGCCGAACGACAATGACGCTGACCCCGATCCAGTAGGGCGAGTTGGGCCTGCTGAGATGAATAATCGTCGAATGGATCAACCGTTTGAGTCCAAAGTGGTTCGTCACATTCGTGCCGACAGCCACCATCGGCTGATGCATGATGTGGTACGAACTTTCGTCAGCTCATCGTCACACACAAAGAAGGGACCGCCAAATACACAGCCAGAAATCAAAGATCAATCCGGCAAGTCTCCTTCGATACGTGACGCGGCCTCTCGTAATGTGCTCGGCCGAGCTTCAGTCTCAGAGCCTGCACACGCCGTCGGATAGCCTGGGGACGTGTGAGCGCCGAGACAGTGAAGCCGGAAATTGATGAGAGCGGACAATAGGTTGACAAGGATTGGGGAGCAGATGGGTCGACTTCGGAGGTGACGGATCGCGGCACGCTGCCCTTGAACAGCTTGACCAACGTTGACGCGTACAATGACAAACGCTGGATGAAGCTGCACCGAGACCTCGCCACCTACTCGTACGACACGCACGTCTTCAGTGGGGGTGGCCCGCTCGGTGTTTACCGGAAGGGTTGGGAGTGGACCCACGCTATCTGGGGCCTGGAGCAACTGGGCATGATCCATCCGCAGCATCGGGCGATCGGAGTCGGGGCGGGTCGCGAATGCGTCATCTTCTGGCTAGGAGATCGATTGCGCACCGTCGTCGCTTCCGATCTCTACGGTGGAACGCGGTGGTCTGACACCGGTGGCCGAGAGGCCGACGCAGCCGTGCTCGAGGATCCTCAGCGGTTCTGTCCTCGACCCATCCGGAGCGACGTCATTGAGTTCAAGACCCTGGACGGAACGGACCTGGGTTTCTATCCAGCTGACACCTTTGATTTCGCCTGGTCGCTTTCTTCCATCGAGCACTTCGGCTCACACGAGCGAGCGTCAGACGCCATGCGCGAGTTGGCGAGGGTTGTTCGGCCTGGTGGAATCGTCGCCGTGGCCACCGAATACCTGCTTCTGGCCGAACAGACCCACCCGGAGTACTTCAACCGGCCGGATTTGGAAAAGCACGTCATCAATGCCAGTCCTGATCTGGAGCTCACCGAACCGATCGACTGGTCTCTCCCACCGAAAGAATTTCTCATTGATTCAATCGTATTTCCTCACGGGATCGAGCGAACCCGCCGCCATGTCGTTCTCAATGACGGCTCGGTGCAATGGACCTCCGTGATGTTCTTCTTGCGGAAGAGGTCTCGTTAAGTTCGGGAAGACGACCAGTTACTGGGCAAGCGGGTGAGTGTGCCACTTCTCGGTCCCGAGGTCGTACTCGCAGACGCCCGTTGTAAGACCGTGTGCAGTCGTCCACTGCTTCACATCAGCCAAGTAACCAGGCAGCCCAGGCTGTTCGAGATTCCACCCGGGTGGGTTGTCGCCACTATAACCATTGATTGTAGGCAGGTCCACTCGTTGGGAGATCATCATGGCCGAGGTTTGGTACTCGAAGAACCGCAAATCGTTGCGGACGGAGTCGGTCACGAAAAAGCTTGTGCACCCCGCGGGCACCGGAGGCACGGCGGACAAAAAGCGCGTCCTGCGCGTTACGGCGCATCTGACTTGCGCTCGTCGTGTTGAGTTGCTCACCGAGGATCACGCCAAGGAGGATGACACCAAGGACGCGAAGGATTGTCGAGGCTTGGAGCCGCTGCCAATTGCGCAGGGCTTCAGTGCCGAGAGCGACGAGTGCAAGTGCTGCCACCAAATTGCTCGCCACCTGGAGCCGATCAATCGCCCTGATCGCATTGGCGCCTGGCAGGTGCCAGACGACGATCCAGAGTGAGCCGATTTGCGTGTCGATGGGCAGGAGTGTGAAGAGGATCGTTGTACAGCAGAGTGCCAGAGCAACATGGAGCGACCTTGTGAAGCGCGTGGCCCGGGTGAGAAGCGACCAGAGTATGGCGACAGCGCCGAAGACAACCGTCAACATGAGGATCGGCGTTATGGCGTAGCTGACCTCGTAGGAAGCGGGAGAGGGTGCTGACCACGAGTTGTGGAGCAGACGGCCCCAAAGCACATTCCCCAGACCGACATTTATGACATCGTTCCATTTCGCGGCGTAGAAGAGAGCGTCACCATACTTACGGGTCCCCAATCGTGGACGACCGGGACGTACGTGAGCAAGAACGGGATGAGACCGACGACAAAACCCACCACTCCGGCAAGGATTATCCGCCAGCCGGTATTCATGGCCCGCATGACCTCAGTCATCGTGGCGGCGGAGCGAAGAGGAACGAAAGGATGAAGATCGCGACGCCCGCGAACATCGAAAACCAAGCGACGTAGTACGTCGAGAACAAGAACAGCGACGAGAGCAGGCCGAACGCAATGCCGAGGGTGATGGAGAGCAAAGGTCTGCGCTGGCGAGTGCGCCAGGCCGCAAGTGCCACGAGGGCGATAGGCGGAGCGAAGTACATTCCGAATAGCTGGGACGAACCCGAATGCACCCAAAGGCTGTTCGCAAAGGTGAAGACGAGTGCGCCAACGAGAGCCAAGATCAGCGGGGCCTGAAACAGCTTCCTCACGAGGATGACGAAACAGACGAACCCCATCAAGCTCATCGCGACGATCGTCAGCTGAAAGGCAAGAAACGGCTCAGCACGCAAGAGGCGGAAGGGTGCGAAGAAGATCTGGTACAGGAACATGGTGTCCGTGTATCCGAGGACGCCCTTAACGGGGTAGAAGAACGAAGGGTCACGCCAGGGTTGTGCACCTCTGAGCACAAGGAACCAATGTTCGCTCAGGTAGACCTGCAATCGGGTATCACCGGTATTTCCGAACACCCGGTTGAAGCCGCTCGACCACTGGGCCGAAAAGAAGAAGAGCGCACCAATGAGCCATGTGCCGAGCGCGGCTACCGCTTCCCACACCCTGCGATGCCGGCGATCTGCGCGATGTTTGGGCGCAGGTGCTGAAATGTGTGCCTGCTCGGGCAGGCTGTGAAGGGTGATCGTCACGGCATTATTCGCCCCCAAATCATGCTCGTGAGCACGGCGAAACCACCTATCTCGCCTCTGAATGATCTTTCGTCACGGTTCTACGCGTTGCACGGATCCAACGGTGGTAGCGATGACAAGGCATGTGGGTCAGTTCGATGTCCTCGCGGCAGTCGTAATGTGACGGTCATTTGGGAGGTCGTTGTAGGAGGCGCGGATCTTCTCCTCAGCGATGCGCCCGACGGCCTCTTCGGAGAATCCCTCACGCATCGTCCGGGCCGCCTCAGCGCCGATCCGTCTTCGGATCGCCTCGTTGCCGGCGAGCAGCCGCATCCATTGGGCTGCCTGACCAATATCCGGTTCGGCCCAGACCGCACCCTCGACGTAGACCTCACCATACGCCTGTTGGTACTCGTGGTCATGCGCCGTTATCGGACGCAGTCGATAACCCAGAGGACAGCTGTTCACGGCGTTCATGAAGTCGCAGTTACCGGAGTACGAGGTGGCGATGACTGGCTTGCCAATAGCCATAGCTTCGGCGATGCCGAGTCCGAAGCCCTCAGACCGATGCGCTGACACGTAGACATCACACGCATGAAAAAGATCCGCAAGTTCCTGCTGGTAGAGAAATTCAGGGATCAATCGGCCTTTTACGCGTTGGAGTGCTTGACGAAGATGCGCCTCGAACGCCGATGACTGGCCGAGATTCATTCCCTTGATGACGAGGACTGGTTTCTGATCGTCCGCTGGGAAGGCTTGGGAGAAGGCCTCGATGACACTCAGCGGGTTCTTGCGAGCAACGGAAGAATTGAAGTCGAAGGTGAAGAGAAACATGACCGCGTCCGTACGGATACCGAGCCGAGCACGCACATCGAGCCGGTTGGTGCTTAGCTCGAATCTTGGCACTACGGTCGGAACGATGTGTATTGGTCTCCGCGTGTAACGAAGGAAGGACCGTCGGACGAAGGAGCTCGCCACCCAGATCTCGTCGACTCGATCGAACTGGCCCCTCAACGACCTCGGAACGGTCGGCAGTTCCCAGTACCAAGTGGCAATACGACGCCGTGGAGTGCAGAGTGCAGAGAGGGCCGCGGCTCCGAGGCCGGCGAACTCGTTGATGTTAAGCGTCCACAGATCGACGGGCCACGTCGGTTGGCCCATGAGAGGTACAAGGTCTCGAGACAGTAGCGCGTCGTCGGTCGGAGCCCCAGTGGGGATTGTTGCACAGGAGAGTGCCACACCCCGTCGTCGGAGGGCGTCTGCCAATCGCCGGCTGGCCTCAGCGAGACCGGTGGTGGAACTCCAATCACCAAAGGCATTGACGCCAAGGGTTTCGTCTGGCGATGTCACGGATCTCTTCCGTGTGTACCGCCGTCAGTTCCGGCCACATCCTCGTGTCCTTCAAGGCCGATGGGTCTTCGATCTGCTGGGAAGTCTCGCGTAAGTGCCATCACCATCGAATGGAGTTCCGTCTGAAGCGTACGGAGCTCCAGAATGAGTTCTGCATGGATGCTGCGTGCCTCGGCCACATGCTCGCTGATCTCAGCGTGGGCCTGCGAAGCACTGCGGTCTGCGAAGTCGAGGAGGTCGTTTCGCAGGTCTTCCGCAATCCGCTCATGCAGTCTGGTGGTCCGTTCAGCGAGCTCCCGATTCGATTCCTGCAGTCGGGCGATTCCTTCCGCCAGCTCTCGATGCGATTCCATGACGGCTAGGTTGAAGGCGACCTGGTGGCGCAGAAAGGGCCAACTGATCCGATAGAGAAGGCGTTTGGAGAGTCGGAAGCGAGCCGACGGGCGCACCGGCAGGCCCAGGTTGGCATGTTCCCGCGCCTGAGCCAGGTGCGCGTCGAGGTCGCCGTTGGTCGTCCACTGGGGCTCTGCGTTGGCGCTCTTATCGGCGGGGCTTGTCGAGCCTCCTTGTTGGTCCGAAGGCCCGGCGTGGGAAGCCCCCGATCGCTGTGTGAACACTGGTCAGAATCTACCGGTTCACAGGGCTCTCAGGAATCCCGCCACGGCGTCTCAAGGAGCACCGCGTGAACTGCTGTGGTGTCACGATTCGCGACCGAATCGAACGGGGTTCTGCAGTCGCCGAGGCCGCCCATCAGTTCTCGGATGGTCTTCTTGTCGGCGCGCAGACCAACCTCAGACCACCCCGGGTAACACCGAGGACCGCCGACCGCTTCAGCTCCATCCCCGGAGCGCCGGCGAGCTTCTCAAGCCGTTCCGCAGGAAAATGAGGCTCGAATAGCAGATCGTCATCTCCACCCATATGACCTCGCGGATTATTCGAGAAGACAGGCCGGAGCCGTGGGTCGCCGAGGGCCCCGCTCTTCCCATGCAACATCGAGGCGGGCAACCCAACAGTTCGGCCGGACCGTTCCCCGGATATGAAACAGGGAGCAGTGGAGATAGCCGTCCTCGGCCCCGTTGAAGTCCGCGGAGGCGAGCACCGGTTCCGTCGCTCTGCCGCAATGGAGTTGGTCGTCTATCTCGCTTTTCATCGCGACCGGGTGCGGAACACGGAATGGCCGCTCGCGATCTGGCCCGACCGCGCCGTCGCCCGGGCGACGGTGTACTCGACGGTGTCGGACGCCCGCCGCGCCTTAGGGCGTGGTACCGATGGATCAGACCACCTGTCCCGAGGCCAGCAGCTGTACCTCGGTCGTGGGGTCACGACGGATGTCGACCGGTTGACAACACTGGCCTCGAGTGACGATCCCCAGTTGCTCAGCCAGGCTTTGGAGCTTGTTCGCGGCCCACTCTTTGCGGGCCTGCGGTGTTCGGATTGGGCGGTCGTCGAGGGAACCCAGGCAGCCATTGAGTCCATGATCGTGGAGACCGCGCTGCGAGCGGCCGAGAGCCACCTCCAGCAGCGCCGCATACCCGAGGCGGAGCGCGCGGCGCGGTCCGCTCTCGTCGCCTGTCCCTATGACGAGCGGCTGTATCGGTTGCTCCTCCAGGTCACGGCGGCCATGGGCAACCGCGCCGGTCTTCGTTGGACCATGGCCGAGCTCGTTACCCGGGCGTCCGACTGGCCTTTGGGCCCTCGGTTTCCCAGCCAGGAGTGCCGGCACGCGCCGGATTCGGGGCCTCTCGACCCGGAGACGCTTTCCCTCTACCGAGAGCTCTCCGGGTGGGAGCCTGCCCCCGAGGGGTCACAGGCCAGGCTGTAGGGTTGCCTCCCGCCATGGCGAGAAGCTCCTCAGGCAAATCGGTAGCCCGCGCCGCCGCCACCGGCGGCGGCGCCACTTATCGCGGACAGATGCCGGTGAATTGGTACGCCGCGCTGGTGGTGATCGTGCTGATCGGGCTGGCCTCCGTCGCGGTGGCGAAATATCACTACAACCAGACGGCGGCCGCAGTGGAGCCGACGACGCACACGACCTGGCACGCCGGGCTGGCCTTCGACGTCTGCGGCACCATGCAGCCCGCCCTCGCGGCCTCCACCACCACGTCGAGCGGGCTTACCACGACCGGCAGCGGCGTCCTCCTGATCGCGCCCAAGAATGCGAGCGAGGCGGGGAACAACGCCACCTTGGGCAAGTTCGCCCAGGGCTACACCGGGCTGACGCTGACCAACACCACGCTCAAGTACCCCGCCGCGAGCGTCCCCGAATACCGCAACGGGGAGAAGTGCGCCGCCGGGACCCCCGACGCCGGCAAGGTGGGAGAGGTTCAGGCCCGGTGGTGGGTGGTGACCACCAAGACAGGGAAGAACGGGCAGGTGGAGGAGACCGGCGGTGTGAACACGTTCAAGCCCGCCGACCTCAAGTTCGTGAACCGTCAGCTCATCACCGTCGGGTTCGTCCCTGACAGCGTGACGCTGGCCAAGCCGCCCGCCTCGACGATCACCGCCTTGCTGCAGGTGCTGGCCGGTAACCAGCCGGTCGCCACCACGACCACGACGGCACCAGTGGCGACCGCGACCACGATTCCCGCCGCCTCGACGACGACCGCGCCCACGACCACGACCACGACGAAGCCCCCGTCTTCCACTACGACGACCAAGTAATGAGGGCGGTCGTCCTCGTGGGGGGCGAGGGGACGAGGCTGCGTCCCCTGACGCTGACGTCCCCCAAGCAGATGCTCCCCGTCGTCGGCGTGCCCATGATCGAGCGTGTACTCGGGCATCTCGCGTCACACGGGATCGACGAGGCCGTCCTCTCCCTCGGCTATCTGCCCAACGCCTTCATGCAGGCCTATCCCGACGGCGCGGCGGCCGGCGTGCGGCTGATCTACGCGGTGGAGCCCGAGCCGCTGGATACGGCCGGTGCCCTCCGCTTCGCTGCGAAGTTTGGCGGCATCACCGAGACCTTCGTCGTGGTCAACGGAGACGTCCTCACCGACCTGGACCTCACCGGACTGGTGGCCTTCCACCGCAAGCGCGGCGCCGAGGGGACGATCGCGCTGCACCCGGTGGACGACCCCTCCTCCTTCGGCGTCGTGCCCACCGACGCCAACGGGCGTGTCACCGCCTTCGTCGAGAAGCCGCCACGCGACGAGGCACCCACCAACGAAATCAACGCCGGGACCTACGTCCTGGAGGCGTCCGTGCTCGACCGCATCCCCGAGGGTGGACGGGTGTCGATCGAGCGGGAGACGTTTCCGGCCATGGTGCGCGACGGCAGCCTCTTCGCGCGCTCCGACGACCGTTACTGGCTCGACACCGGCACCGCAGCCGCGTACCTCGAGGCGAACTTCGACTACCTCGCGGGCAAGCGCGGTCCTCTTGTCGCTCCTCGGTTGACCGATGACGGGTTGGGCGTCATGCGAGAAGGAGAGAGCGAAGTGGAGGGCGACGTCGTCGGCCCTGCCGTCATCTTCTCAGGCTGCATCGTGGAACCGGGCGCGCGGGTGGAGCACTGCATTCTGGGGCGCGGTTCCGTCGTCACGGCCGGTGCCGAGGTCTCGGACTCGGTGCTGATGGACTCGTGCCACGTGGCGGCCGACGCCAAGGTCGCCGGCTCGGTCATGGGACCACGCTCGGTCGTCGGACAGCGAGGCGACGTCCGCCCCGTCTCGGTGCTCGGCGCCGACGCCGTCGTCTCGTCGGGAACATTGGTCGACGGCGAACGGGTGTCGGGCTAAGAAGACGGCCGTGCGCACCATGGTCACCGGAGGTGCCGGATTCATCGGGTCGATCCTGGTGGACCGCCTGCTCGCCGAGGGCCACGAGGTGGACGTCGTCGACGACTTCTCGACCGGCGCTTTGTCGAACCTCGCCGAGGCTCGCCAGAGCGCCGGTCGTGCGCTCACGATCCATCACCTCGACATCACCGCACCGGCCATTGTCGAGCTCATGGCGCGCCGCCGACCCGCCCTCGTGTACCACCTGGCGGCGCAGGCCGACGTGCGAGCCTCGGTCGCCCAGCCTCTGTTCGACGCCACGGTCAACATCATCGGGTCGTTGCACGTCCTCGAGGGGGCACGCCGGGCCCAATCCGAGCGGGTCGTGTTCGCGGCGAGCGGCGGCACGCTGTACGGCGAGCCCGCGCCCGAAGACCTTCCTGTGCGCGAGTCTCACCCCCACCAGCCGCTCTCTCCTTACGGTGTCTCGAAGAAGTCGGTGATCGACTATCTCGTGGCCTACCGCCGGCTGCATGCGCTCGAGTTCTGCGCCCTGGCCCTGGCCAACGTCTACGGGCCGAGGCAGGATCCGCACGGAGAGGCGGGCGTCGTGGCGATCTTCGCCGAGCGCCTACTGCGCGGAGAGGCGGTGACCGTCTTCGGCGACGGCCAGCAGACGAGGGACTTCGTCTTCGTCGACGACGTGGTCGATGCGTTCGTGCGGGCCTCGACGCGCGGCGGCGGGCTCGTCTGCAACATCGGCACCGGGCAGGAGACGTCGGTCAACGACCTCCTCGCGACCATGACTGCACGGACGGGAGTGAAGGTCGAGCCCGTCTTCGCGCCTCTGCGGCCGGGAGAGCTGCTGCGGTCGAGCCTCGACGTGGAGCGGGCGGCGATCCAGCTTGGGTGGCGACCCTGGACGGACCTGGCCGACGGGACGCAGGCGGTGCTGGACTTCGTGGGAGACGGACTGGGCTGAGCCCGCGTCAGCGGAAGAGGTCCTCGGCAGGCGGGCGGATCACCTCCGAACGGACGTCCCCCGGGCGGAGCCACTCGGTCGCGAGGCCGCGCACGACGGCCACCGGGACGCCACGGTCCTTGCCCATCACGAGCTCGGCCGCCGAGGCGATCTCGTCGGCGACGCAGATCTCGGTCGCCACCAGCTCGCGCCCGCCGGCGTCTGGCGTGCCCTTGAGGTCGACCACGGCGGCGACTCCGGCGCAGCCGATGGCGACGTCCGTCACCCCGCGCCGCCAGGGCCGACCGAATGTGTCCGACACGACGACCCCGACGTCGACGCCCAGCGCGCGCCGCAGCCCCGCCTGCACCCGCCGGGCCGAACGGTCTGGGTCGTCCGGCAGCAAGGCGGCCGTCCCGTCCTCGACGTTGGAGAGGTCGACGCCTGCGTTGGCGCAGACGAAGCCGTGCCGGGTCTCACAGATCATCAGCTCGCCGCGGCGACGCAGGATCCGGACCGACTCACTGGCCACCAGCGCCGCCTTGGCCCCAACGTCGTCGTGGTCGAGGGCGACGAGACGGCCCTCGGCCTTCGACACGATCTTCTGGGTCACCACCACGACGTCACCGTCCTGGAGCTGCGGCCCGTCTTTTCGGGCCGGCCTGACCGCGGCCGCGATGAGCTCGCCCAGGTCGGTGTCCGGGGTTACTTCCCCGATGCCGGTGACCGGGAGCACGAGCAGGCCGCCGGCGTCAGGCATCGAGCACCACCCTCGCCAGTGTGGCCGCGCGCTCGGGTGAGCTCATCACGGTGCCGGTCACGACGCAGCGCACGCCCTCGGCCTCGACGCGCGGCGCCAACGCGGCGTCCGCGTCGTCCACGACGAGCGTCCCGACCCAGGGCGCGTAGAGGCGCGCGACGCCGACCACCGACGACTCCGTGCCGAGCTCCGACAGCAGCCGGTCCGCCGGGCCCTTGAGCGCGGCGCCCGCAACGATCGGCGATACGGCCACGACGTCGGCGCGGCGGGCCTCGAGGGCGGCCCGCACGCCTCCGACGGCCAGCAGCGGCCCGATGGAGACGACCGGGTTCGACGGGCAGACGACGATCCGAGACGCCGCATCGAGCGACTCCATCACCCCGGGCGCCGGGCGTGCACCCTCGGCGCCGTCGAAGCGCACACCAGCGACTGCGACCTCGTGACGGAGCCGGACGAAGTAGTCCTGGAAGCCGACTTCGGACCCGGCCGGACCGAGTTCGGTCGCCTCGGCCAACGTGACCCGGGTGCGCAGTGCGTCGTCGGTCACCGGCTGGAGCTGAACCGGCACGCGGCGCCGCCGGCAAAGCTCCGTGGTGACCGCGCTGAGGGTCGCACCGGCGTGCAGGCGGCCGGTCCGGTACAGGTGCGTCGCCAGGTCGCGGTCGCCCAGGCGGAACCAGTCCTCGCCGCCGAGCCGGTGCAGCTCGTCCATCACGGTCCAGCTCTCGCCGGCCACGCCCCAGCCCGTCTCCCGGTCGTCCATGCCCGCCAGCGTGTAGGTCACGGTGTCGAGGTCCGGACTGATGTGCAGGCCATGCAGTTCCATGTCGTCGCCCACGTTGACGATCGCGGTCAGGTCCTGCGGGGGGACGACGCGGACGAGCCCCGAAAGCATCCGGGCGGCCCCGACGCCGCCGCACAGGGCCACCAGCACGCGACGAGCATAGGAGGGGCAGCGGGCCGGCCCGGCTCGCGGCCCCTGGTACCATCGCCGCCCGCATGCCCGTGCGCATCCCCCTGGACCGGCACGACACTGTCGTGTCCGTCCTGCGGGAGGCCGCGCGTGCCAACGCCGATGTGGAGGCGTACGTGGAGCCGGCCGGTGAGCGGGAGCGCCGCGCCCTCACGTTCGCGCAGTGGGACCAGGCGGCCGACGGGGTGGCCGGGTACCTGGCGCGGCGCGGCGTGGCCAAGGGCGACGTCGTCTGTGTGGTGCTGCCGTCGTGCATCGACTACGCGGTGCTCTATGCGGCGCTGCAGCGCCTCGGCGCGATCACGTCCGGAATCAACCCGCGCCTGGGCGCCGCCGAGGTCGCTTCCATCCTCGACCGGGCGTCGCCGGTGCTCATCGTGGCCGATCCCGAGGCGGCGCCGCTGCCCGATGCGCCCGGAGTCGACCTGGTCGAGCGTGCGGAGATCGGGGCGGAGTGGAGCGGGAGCCCGCCCGAACGCTGGCCCGACCTCGGGGCCCGCGATCCCGTGGCCCTGGTGTGGACGAGCGGGACAACGGGCCACCCAAAGGGGGCGCTTTTCGATCACGCCAACCTGGCTGCGGTCGCCGGCGGAACCGACGTGTTGAGCCGGCCGGGTGATCGCCGGCTGTCGCCGCTCCCGTTCGCCCACGTCGCCTACATGACGCGGGCGTGGGACGAGATCGCCCACGGCGTGACGACCGTCATCACGCCGACGCCGTGGCGGGCCGGCGACGCGCTCGGCATCATGGGGCGCGAGGGGGTTTCCGTGGGCCAAGGCGTGCCCACGCAATGGGCGCTCATGCTGGCCAACGAGGAGCTCGAGCGCACCGACCTGAGCTCGTTGCGCGTCGTGGGCACCGGCGCGGCGCGCATGGCATCGGCCATGGTCGGTGAGGTACGCCGGCGCTTCGGAGTCCCGGTGGTCGTGCGCTACACCTCGACCGAGGCCTCCCTCGGCACGGGGACGGCGCTGGACTCGTCCGACGAGGAGGTCGCCACGACCGTGGGCCGCCCGGTCCCGGGGGTGGAATTGGCGGTGGTCGGCGACGACGGCCGCGCCGTCGCCACGGGGTCGGTGGGCCGGGTCATGCTCCGGTCGGCCGCCGTCATGCGCGGCTACTGGGGGCGCGGTCCGGGCCGGGGCCGCGCCGTGCGCGACCTCCTCGACCACGAGGCCACGGCCTCGGTGCTGTCACCGGACGGCTGGCTGACCACCGGCGACTTCGGGTTGATCACGCCCGAGGGCAATCTGCAGCTCTCGGGGCGGACCCACGAGCGCTACATCCGGGGTGGCTACAACGTCTACCCGGCCGAGGTCGAGGAGGCCCTGGCCGCGCACGCGTCGGTCGACCGCTCCGCCGTCGTCGGCGTGCCCGACGACGTCCTCGGCGAGATCGGCGTGGCCGTGGTCGTTGCGGCGGCGGGAGTGACGCCCGACCTCGCGGAGCTGCGCGCGCATTGCGCGAGCCGGCTGTCCGACTACAAGGCGCCCGACGGATTGGTGGTCGTCGAGGAACTGCCCCTCACGCCGATGATGAAGGTCGATACGGTCCGCGTGCGCGCCCTCGCGGCAGAGGCGGCCGAGGACCGGCGTTCCCGCCTGGCGCCGCGTCGTGGTGGAGGGGCGGGAATGGTAGGCAGGGGCCCCGACCGGCACCGCCCAACGACCGAGGCGTCCGACGAGAAGGAGCGTGCATGAGCCCCACCAGGAGAATCGGGGAGGTCGACCCCAACCGGGGCACGGCCCCCGAGGTGACGACGCCCGGCCGCTACGAGGGGCTCGTCGCCGTGGTCACGGGGGCCGGTTCGGGCATCGGGCGCGCCACCGCCCGCCGCTTGGCCGCCGAGGGGGCCGCCGTGGCCTGCCTCGACCTGGCGGAGGATGCCATCGACGCCGTCGCGGCCGAGATCAACCGGGAGAACGAAGAGGGGGGAGGGCGCGCCGTCGCGCTGCGCTGCGACGTGACGGACGAGGACGCCGTGGCTCACGCGGTTGCCGACGCGGGCGCGCAGCTCGGCCCGATCACCAACCTGTGCAACATCGCGGGCATCGGCGGGTTCTCCCACACGGTGGAGCAGTCAGTGAGCGGCTGGGACAAGATCATTGCGGTCAACCTCACCGGGACCTTCCTCATGTGCCGCGCCGTCCTGCCGCAGATGCTCGAGCACGGCGGCGCCATCGTCAATACGGTGTCGACCGCCGGCGTCATCGGGCAGCCGTACTCCGCCGCCTACTGTGCGTCGAAGGGCGGCGTGAAGCTGCTCACCAAGGCGCTCGCCGTCGAGTACATGGCCCGCGGCGTCCGGGTGAACGGGGTGGCGCCGGGCGGAGTTGACACGCCGATCATCCACAACTTCGGGCCACCGGCGGACGCCGACATGAAGTTGATCGAGCGCCTGATGACGCCGATCGGCTTCGCGTACCCCCACGAGATCGCCGGCGCTTTCGCCTATCTCGGATCGCACGAGGCGGACTATGTGACCGGGGCGATTCTCTCCATCGACGGGGCGATCACCACCTGAGCGGCGTCACGACCCCCCACACCGAAGTGACCCGCCTGCGCGTCGCGCTCGATGCGACGCCGCTCCTCGGGCTCCCGACCGGTATCGGGACCTTCTGCGAAGGGGCGCTCGGTGCGCTGGCGGACCGGCCGGCGCTCGCCGTCCAGGCGTTCGCCGTCAGCTGGCGCCGGCGCTCCATGCTCGACGGGCGGCTGCCGCGCGGCGTCACGGCGCGCCAGCGGCCCATGCCGGCGCGGCCCTTGCACGCGCTGTGGGGACGCCGCGACGCCCCGCCGGTGGAGTGGTTCATCGGGCCGACGGACGTCGTGCACGGCACGAACTTCGTCGTCCCCCCGACCCGGCACGCCGCGGCGGTGGTCTCCGTGCACGATCTGACCCCGCTCCATCACCCCGAGCTCTGCGACGCCGCCACCCTCGCCTACCCCCAGCTGATCCGGCGCGCCTTGCACCGGGGCGCCTGGGTGCACGCCGACTCGGCCTTCGTCGCCGCCGAAGTCGTCGACGCGTTCGAGGCCGACCCCGACCGGGTGCGGGCGGTGAGCCCGGGCGTGCCCGACCTCCCGGTCGTCGGAGCGGCCGAGGCCGACGACGCGCTGCGCCGGCTCCTGCCGCCCGGAGTGGGTCGATACTGCCTGGCCGTCGGGACGGCCGAGCCGCGCAAGGACCTGCCCGGTCTCGTGCGTGCCTTCGACGCCGTGGCGGCGCGTCTCTCTGATGTGTCGCTCGTGCTGGCCGGCCCGCCCGGGTGGGGGGAGGCGCAGCTCGAGGAGGCTGTGGCCTCCTCGCGGGCGCGTGCCAGGATCGTCCGGACCGGATGGGTCGAGGCGCCCGACCTGGCCGCGCTCTTGGGCCGCGCCACGGTGTTGGCGTACCCGTCGCTGTACGAGGGGTTCGGCTTTCCCCCGCTGCAAGCCATGCGGGCTCGGGTGCCCGTCGTGGCCACCCGCACGGGTTCCTTGCCCGAGGTTCTCGGCGACGGGGCGCTGTTGGTGGAGCCCGGCGACCCCGACGCGCTGGCCGCCGGTCTCGAGGCCTGCTTCTCGGACGCGGTGGTTCGCGAGACGCTCGTCGACGCGGGCGCTGCCTGGTCCGCCGGGTTCTCCTGGCAACGCTGTGGCGACGGGCTTGAGACCCTGTATCGCGACGCCGCCGGAGCGTCGCGTGGCTGAGCCGGCACCGACGGTGCTCATGGTGGTGGAGCAGCTCCGCCGGCGGGTGCCCGGGGGCATCGGCGCCTACGCGCGGGGCCTCCTCTCGGGACTGGCGCAATGCGCTCTCGAGGGTGAGGGCGCCGACGTGACGCTCTTGGCGAGCCGGCCCCCCGTTGGTCCCGAAGGGGACCCCATCGCTGCGTTCGGCCGGGCCGTGCGCACCACCGCCTGGCCGGGACCCCTCACGACGCGAGCCTGGGACCACGGCTGGCTCCGGGCACCGGAAGGGTTCGACATCGTGCACTCGGTGTCGTTGGCCGCGCCCCGCCCACGGCGTTCGAGCGGGAGCCGCGTCGTGCTCACGGTCCACGACCTGGCCTGGCGCCGCCACCCGGAAGCCACCACCGGTCGGGGACGACGCTGGCACGAGGAGGCGTGGCGACGCGCCCGGGACGGCGGCGCGTCGCTCGTGGTGTCGTCGGAGCTGGTGGCGTCGGACCTCGCCGCGGTCGGCGTCGACGCGGAGCGCATCACCGTCGTGCGCGGCGGCACGGACCACCTGGCCGGGCCCGACCTCGCGGCGACGGACGCCGTCCTGGCGCGCGCCGGGGTCTCGGGCGACTTCTTGCTCTGCGTCGGCACCCTCGAGCCGCGCAAGAACCTCGACCGCCTGGTGCGCGCCTACACCCGGGCGCGACCCTCGCTGCCCTCCCCGTGGCCCCTGGTCATCGTCGGTCCGACGGGGTGGGGCCGCGACCATCGGCCGCCCGGGGAGACCGAGGGCGTGGTCTTCACCGGCGCGGTCTCGGACGCGGTGCTGGCGGGGCTCTACCGGCGCGCCCGCGCCTTCGCCTACGTGCCGTTGACCGAGGGCTACGGGATGCCACCGCTGGAGGCCATGCGGTCCGGCACGCCAGTGGTGGCGTCGAGCGAGGTCCCGAGCGTCCAGGACCTCGACGAGGACGGCCCCCCTCCGGCCCGCATCGTCGACCCGCTCGACGTGGACGACATCGCGGCCGGCCTCGCTGCGGTCCTCACCGACGACGCGCTGAGGGCCGACCTCTCGGCCCGGGGATCGGCGCACGCCTTCCCTCGCACGTGGAGGGAAGCCGCGCGCGCACACCTCGCACTGTGGAGGCGGCTGGAGTGACGGCGCCCCTGGAGCTGTCGTTCGACGTGTCGGCCGTGCCGGCGCATCCGGGTGGCGCCGGCTACTACACCATGGCCCTCGCCAGGGGCCTGGCGGCCCACCCCGACGTCGCCCCGACGCTCGTCACTCGGCGGGGCGACACGGACCGCTGGCGGGAGCTCGCGGGCGGGACCACGCTCCGCGACGCCGTCCCGGTCTCGCGACCGGGCCGGCTTGCCTTCGAGCAGGCGGGGCTGTCCGCGCTGCTCCGGAGGATGGGCGTGTCGCTCCACCACGGGCCGCACTACACCATGCCCGCGTGGTCCCCGGTCCCGTGCGCCGTGACCATCCACGACTGCACCTTCTTCGACCATCCGGAGTGGCACGTCCGCTCGAAGGCGGCGTTCTTCCGCAGGGCCATTCGCCGGGCCTCGCGGCGCGCCGCCGTGTTGATCTGCGTGAGCCAGACGACGGCGGACCGGCTGTACGCGAATTGTGAGGTGCGCGCTCCCGTGGTGGTGGCGCCGCACGGCGTGGATCACGTGCGCTTCTCGCCGAGCGAGCCCGTCGCCGGCGCCGACCGTGCCGCGCTGGCCGAGCTCGGGATCCCCGACGACCGGCCCTTGGTGGCGTTTGTGGGGGAGCTCCAGCCGCGCAAAGGGGTTCCCGCGTTGGTGGCCGCCTTCGACCGGCTCGCCACGACGCAGCGCGACCTCGTGCTCGTGCTCGGCGGACAGGCCGGTTGGGGGCTCGAAGAAACGGAGCGAGCGCTTGCCGGCGCCCGCCATGGCGACCGGATCGTCCGCACGGGGTACCTCCCCGACCCCGCCGTCCCGGCGTTGCTGCGACAGTCGGCCGTCGTGGCCTACCCCGCGCTCGAAGAGGGCTTCGGCCTGCCCGCCCTCGAGGCCCTGGCCTGCGGCGCACCCGTGGTCACCACGCAGGGCACGGCCATGGCCGAGTTCGCGGGGAAGGCCGCCCGGTTGGTGCCACCGGGTGACGTGGTCGCCTTGGCCGACGCACTGGAGGCCGCGCTGGGCGAGGGCAGGGGCAGCTCCCGTGCGGCACGGGGCATCGCGATTGCGGGGGAGCACACGTGGGAGGCCAGCGTGACCCGCCACCTGCACGCCTACGGAGTGGCCCGGTCGGCCTCGCAGTAGGGTTCGGCGGGTGCGGGCGCTGATCACGGGGGGTAAGGGGTTCGTGGGCCAATGGCTGGCCGCCCACCTCAAGGACCGTGGTGACGACGTCACCGTCATCGACATCGAGACCGACGTGGCCGACGGGGCAGCGGTCCGCCGGGTCATGTCGGCCATGTCCCCGGAGGCGGTGTACCACCTGGCCGCGATGACGCACGTCGGAGACAGTTGGGAGAACCCGAGCCAGGTACTCCGGGTGAACGTGCTCGGCACGGCCGAGATCCTGGCCGCCGCGCGGGCCCAGCCAGCGCGCCCCCGGGTGCTCGTGGTGAGCTCGGCCGAGGTGTACGGCGTGGTCGTGCCCGAGCAGCTCCCCCTGGGTGAGGAGACCCCGACCGTCCCGGCCAGTCCCTACGCGGCCAGCAAGCTCGCGGCCGAAGCCGTGGCGTTGCAGGCCTGGCGAGGCTACGGCCAACACGTCGTCGTCGTGCGGCCGTTCAACCACATCGGCCCGGGCCAGTCACCGAACTTCTTCGTGCCGGCGCTGGCCAGGCGGATCGTCGAGGCTCGCCGGTCCGGCAGCACGTCGCTCCGGGTGGGTACGTTGACGACCAGACGCGACTTCACCGACGTGCGGGACGTGGTTGCGGCCTACCGCCTCTTGATCGAACGGGGGGATCCCGGCGAGGTCTACAACGTGTGCTCGGGCCGTGACGTCGCCATGGCCGAGGTGGCCGCGCAGCTCCTGGCCCTGGCCGGGACGGACCTGGCGCTCGAGACCGATCCCGAGCTCGTGCGGCCGGTCGACGTGCCCGTGCTGCGCGGCGACGCCTCGAAGCTGCACGCCGTCACCGGCTGGGAGGCGACCACCCCGCTCGCGACGACGCTCGCCGACGTCCTGGCCTCCTGGGAGGCGGACTGACAGCGAGCGTCGTCGATCAGCCAGAAACGGTCTGAGGAAGAAGAGTGCCTCAGTCGCTCACGCGCTGGCGGATCTGAGTCCGGACCTCGCGGGCCTGCTCCCGGGCTTTCGACGTCAACTGGTTCACTGACGCCGGCAACATCTCCTCGATCGGCTGCAGGGTCGTCTCGACGAAGTGCGCGGCCGACTCGGCCAGGTCGTCGATCTGCTGGACGCCCTTGGCCACGCCGTGGCGGACGTCGCCGAACCGCTCGTCGATGGAGAAGTCGCCGGAGAGCCGCTTCTGCATCTCGACGCGCTCCAGCTGGACTCGCTGGTACCCGAGCACGCCCAGGCCGACGGCGACGTACGCCGCATCACGGGCCAGGTCGGTCACACCCTTCGAGAGGGTGCCGAGGTCGTTGGCGAGATCAGGCACGGGGGCCTCCTGTCTTTTGGGTACGAATGTGAGGAACGCGACGGGTCCGGGGGAATCCTGGCCACCGCGATTTCGTGTACTACAGTATCATATTCGTTAAACAATAGCAAGCACTCACGGGCCTGCTCCGTGCCTGAGTGGGCTCCCCGGGGCCTCATCTGGGACCGGATAGCCTCTTGCGCCTGATGGACGCCCAAGTGCCGGCCGTGGTCGCGGTCGTGGTCACGACCGACCCGGGCCCTTGGTTCGAGGAATCGCTCTTCTCCCTGGCGGCCCAGGACTACGGGGAGCTGTCCGTCCTGGTCCTGGTCACGAGCGACGACGACTTGGCCGTCACCGAGCGGGTGGGCCGCATCCTCCCGGACGCGTTCGTGCGCGTCCTCCCGGGGCGCCCCGGCTACGCCGCCGCCTCGAACGAGGCGCTGAGCATGGTCGAGGGTGCCGCGTTCTACCTGCTGTGCCACGACGACGTGGCCTTGGACCCCGGCGTAATCCACAAGCTGGTCGAGGAGTCGTTCCGCTCGAACGCCGGCGTCGTCTCCCCGAAGTTCGTGAACTGGGACGACCCGGGCATCCTCCTGCACGTCGGCATGAGCTGCGACAAGACGGGTGCGGTGGTGGACCGGATCCTCGAGGGCGAGGTGGACCACGGCCAGCACGACGCCGTACGCGACGTCTTCGTCGCGCCCACCGGTTGCATCCTGGTGCGCGCCGATCTCTTCTCGGAGCTCAAGGGCTTCGACCCAGGGATCGTGGCCATGGGGGAGGACCTCGACCTGTCGTGGCGGTGCCAAGTCGCGGGCTCCCGGGTGATCGTCGCCCCCGAGGCGAGGGTCCGGCACCGCGAGGTGGTCGCCGGCGGCCTCGAGCCGCTGGCCGTGAGCACCGAGGACAGCCGCCGCCACCCCGCCACCCTGCAGTCGCTGCAGCGCCGCCACGAGCTGCGCGCCGTCCTCAAGTGCTACACCCGCATACACCTCGTTCGCGTCCTCCCGCAGGCCGCGCTGCTCGCCCTGGGCGAGGTGGTCGTCGCCCTCTTGGCCGGGGACACCGACCGGGCCAGGGCGGTCGTGGGGGCGTGGCGGTGGAACGGCCACCGGCTTGGCGAGATCTCGCGCCTCCGCGGCGAGCTGGCCGAGCATCGCCTGTTTCCCGACTCCGAGGTGCGGCGGCTGCAGCTGCGGGGGAGTGCGCGCCTCTCGCGCTACCTGAGCCGCCTGTCCCACCAGGGCCTCGAGGCGGCCAACGCCGTGGCCGTCTCGAGTGGCGGAGCCGGCCGAGACGACGAGAGGTCCGAGGCCGCGGTCCTGACCGGCAGCGTAGGGACGGCCTTCAGCGAGGACAGCGACTTCGACGAGCTGGACGACCTGGGCCGCCGGGCCGGGCGCGACCGCTTCGGGCGGCGGGTCCGCGCCGCACCTCTGGGCACCGGCCGCCAGCGTCTGGTGGCCGTGCTGATCGCGTTCGTGGTGATCGCGCTCGGCACCCGCGACCTGTTCTTCGGCACGCTGCCCTTGGTCGGCCAACTCGCCCCGCTGCCCGCGTGGACCACGGCCTGGCACCACTTCTTCTCGGGATGGCAGTCGGCGGGAGTGGGCACCACGGCGCCCGCGTCTCCCGCCTTCGGTCTCGTCGGGATCGGCGGCACGGTGCTCTTCGGTGCCATGGGCACGGCCCAGCGCGTCCTGCTCCTCGGGTGCATCCCGCTCGGGGCGCTCGGCGTGTCGAGGTTCATGCGCCCCCTCGTCTCGCCGCGGGCGCGGGTGGTCGGCGTCGTTTCCTACCTCGGGCTGCCCCTGGCCTATGGCGCCCTGGGGACGGGCCGCTGGGACGGTCTGGTGGCCTACGCCGCCTTCCCCTTCATCGCGCTCCTGCTCGCCCGGGCCGCGCACATCGCGCCCTATCGGTTGGAGCGGACGGAACGCTGGCGCCACCAACCGGTCGGGCAGGTCGCCGTCCTCGGCGTCGTGATCGCGGTGGCTGCGGGCTTCGCACCGGCGATCGTGCCGCTCGTCCTCGCCACCGCCCTCGCGTGGGCGGTCGGGTCGGTGCTTGTCGGCGCGGGAGACGGGGGATGGCGGGTCGTCGCGGTGGCCCTGGTGGCGATCGTCGTCGCTCTGGTGCTCGCGGCACCCTGGGTGATCGGGACGGCGCTCGCGGGCAAAGCGTCGGTCTCCATCTTCGGCCTGCCGATCGCGGGCGCCACCGCGCCGGGCTGGGGTGAGCTCGTCCGCTTCGCGATCGGGCCGGTGGCCCGCTCGCCCATCGCGTGGCTCCTGGTGGCGGGGGCGGCTCTTCCGCTCTTGCTCGGGCGCGGGATCCGGCTGGTCTGGGCGGCGCGTCTGTGGGTGTCCGCTTGCGCCTCGTGGGGGCTCGCGCTGGCGTCGGCCCGCGGCGACATGGGCTCGTTCACCCCGTCCGTGACGGTCGTGCTGGCTCCGGCCGCACTCGCCGTCGCCGCCTGCATCGGCCTGGGCATCTCCTCCTTCGAGAACGACCTCGCCGGGCGCGAGTTCGGGTGGCGCCAGGTGGTGGGCGTCGGGGCGCTCGTCTTCGTGGCCGTCGGCCTGCTCCCGGTGGTGGGCGGCGCCACGGGGGGACGCTGGGGCCTCCCGTCCCAAGGCGTGGACCAGCCGCTGGCCTTCCTGTCGAGCCCGAACCACGGCGACGAGACGCGGGTCCTGTGGCTGGGGGACCCGCGGGCGCTGCCGGTCGGCGGCTGGTCGATCGAGCCCGGACTGGCCTATGCCCTCACTCCCGACGCCCTGCCCGACACGGAGCAGGTGCTGACGCCCGCCGGCCCCGGCCCCGCCGACCTCGCCGCCAACGCCGTGCGCCTCGCCGTGGATGGGGGCACCGTCCATCTGGGGCGGCTGCTCGCCTCGGCGGGCGTTCGCTACGTCGTCGTCGTCGAGGGGCTGGCGCCTTCCGCCGTGGGCTCACTGCCGGCTTCGGTCAGTGCGCCGCCCCCCGCCGGCCTCGGCGCCGCCCTGCTCGAGCAGGACGACCTCCACGTCGTGCCGGGCGTGGTGGGCGCGCAGGTCTACGAGAACGACGAGGTCATGCCGGTCACGGCCCAACGCGCCGCCCCGCTGCCGCCGGTGCGACGGTGGTCGTACCCCGCGTCGGCGGACGTCGTGGGATGGCAGCCCGTCCTCGGCGCCTCGTCGAGCCCGGCGGCCAGCGGTCCCGTCGCTTCGGGAACGGTCTACGCGGGTTACGCGCCCGCGGGCAGCTTCACCCTCGCGCTCGACGGTCGCGCGGCGCCCCGCCGCCCGGCGTTCGGCTGGGCGGCCCAGTACGCCGTCACCCGGGGGCGGGCCGCCCTCTCACTCTCCCAGTTCCCCTACGTGCCCATCGCGGTGCTCGTCGAAGTGGTGGCCTGGGTGGTCCTCGCGGTGGCACTGCTCGGGCGCCGGCGCCGGTCGCCGGGCCACGCGGGCGCGCCGTGAGCGGGGCCCATCACAGTCCGGAACGGCGCTGGCTCGTGGTGCTGGTGGTGGCGTTGGTGATCGCAGGCATCGCGGTGGCCGCGGCGGCTCGGGGCGGCCCTCCGGCGTCGGCCGGCTCGTCCCACGCACCCGGCGCGCTGGTCAGCGCGCCCGACGCGGAGTCCTCGGCCTGGTACTGCACCGGGCCGACCACGGCGTCGGGCACCGCGCCAGGCTCCCTCGTCCTGACCAACACCGCGTCGAAGCCCGTGAGCGCCGACATCACCGCGGTCAGCGACGCCGGCGCGCTCGTGCACGCCGCCGTGGACGTCCCCGCCGACGGGGTGGTGTCGCCATCCGTCCCGAGCCCTTCGTCGGGCTCGTGGCAAGCCGATACGGTCACGGTCGCCGGAGGGGGTGTGGCCGTCTCCCAGTCCGTGCAAGGTGCGTCGGGCTGGGGGCAGGCGCCCTGCCAGAGCTCGACGTCGGCCACCTGGTACTTCGCCGGCGGCAGGACCACCAACGCCGACCGTCTGTTCCTGTCGCTGCTCAACCCCACGTCGACTCCCGTCGTCGTCGACCTCAGCTTCATCACGCCGAGCGGGGCCGTCCATCCCATCAACTACCAGGGCGTCGTGCTCCAGCCGGGCCACGTGGTGGTGGAGAACGTGGCGGCCGAGGTGCAGAACACCCCCACGGTGAGCACGGTGGTCAGCGCTCGCACGGGGCGCCTGGTGGCCTCGGAGCTCCAGGCGTTCTCGGGCTCGTCCTCGGGGCTTTCGGTCGTGCCGGGCGTGGCGCAGCCGGCAGCGCACTGGGTCATCCCGCAGAGTCAGGAGACCACCGGCGGGTCGTCGGAGATCGACGTGTTCAACCCCGGCAGCTCGACCGAGGCGGTGCGCGTCCAGCTGCGGCTGAGCTCGGGACCGTTGGCTCCGTTGAACGCCGACGTCGCACCCGGCGCCACCTGGGCGATCGCCACCAGCAAGCAGACTCGGATCCCGGCCGGCGCCCGCTACTCGGCGATCGTCGACGCGTCCGGCGCTGACGGCGTCGTCGTCGGTCGCACCGTGCTGGCGCCGTCGTCGGCGTCGTCGCCGCAAGCCGGCACGGCGTCAGGCGTCGCCGGGCCGAGCCTGACGTCGCCCACGCAGGAGTGGGTCGTGCCGCCTCCCGGCACCAGCGCCCGCCCGGCCGTCAGCGGCGCGGCGACCCGCTCGCTCGCGCTGTCGAACACCGCCGGCTTCCCGGTCGACTTCCGCGCCTACGCGGTGGATTCGTCGAGTCAGCGCCTGGTCGCCTCGGGCACCATCGACGCCGGAGTCTTCGAGATCCTCCCCGCGCCGGTCTTCAAGGGCATCGGACTCGACCCGATCGTCGTGCACGCGGACGGGTCGCTCGGTGTGAGCGTGGACGCGGCACCGAGCGGCAGCGTCGGGGTGGTGACGATGCCCGGCATCCCCCTTGCGGCGCCGATCGGCGACTGACTCAGAGGCGGTGCCGCTGAGAGCGGCGCCAGAGGACCCGGCCGCCCGTCAGCACGAGGCCGAGGAGAAGGAGGGCGAACAGCAGAGGCCCGGCGACGCGGACGAGACCAACGACGCCCGCCACGAATCCTGAACAAAACTTCACGGTTCAGACGAACCCCGCGCCTGGGCAGAGGCGTTGCAATCAGGCTCGTTCAGTTGGGAGCGGGACGTGCGCCCTTTCCTGTTGTTTGGGTGCTGTACTTTTCGCTGGCGTGTGTGGGTCCTGCACATGGCAGCCGCCAACCGACTTGTGGCAGGTCGTACGATCACATCCCGATGGAGACTTCTGACTTGCGTGGAGGACTAACCCGGCACCTCGTCGGATCGGGTATAGAGGTCGGCCCCGGTCACCACCCTCTGGTCGAGTCCAACCGCTGGCTCGCCGTCCGTTACCTGGATCGCTGGGAGCCCGACCGCAACGCTGAACTGTTTCCTGAATTGGGAGGAGCGACCTTCACCAAGCCGGACTTGGTCGTCGATCTCAACAGAGACGCCCTGGAGCCGCTCGCCAGCGAGTCGGAGGACTTCATCGTGTGCAGTCACGTCCTGGAACACCTGGCGAATCCCCTCAGGGCCATCGACGACTTCCACCGCGTGCTTCGTCCCGGTGGGACGCTTCTGATCCTTTTGCCCGACCGCCGCCGGACCTTTGACAGGGATCGGCTCCCCACCGAGCTGGCACACGTCGTGGCCGACTTCGAAGCCGGAGAGGTCGAGGTCGACGACGAGCACATCATCGAATTCCTGACCAACACAGGAAGCCTCCCCGAATCTCTGCGGGACGTCGTGACCGATCCCCAGCGACGGGCATCGGTACTGGACCGCCACCGGGACCGCTCGATCCATGTCCACTGCTGGACCATGGAGGAGTTCGTACCGGTCATCGAGTACGCCGTCGAGGCGCTGGACAACCGGTGGATGTTCGTAGACGGACTCGCCACCGAAGAGCAGGGCGCTGAGAGCATCGAGTTCGGCCTGGTCCTGAGGCGATCGCCCGTCGATCTTCCGCCGGCGGACTTGGCGAAGCTGTTTTCCGAATCCTTCCAACAGTGGCGCGCAAGCCATGAGCTTGCGCTTCGACAACGTCAGGCCACCGAGCATCTCGAAGCCAGGCTTGCCGCAGCCGAAGCCACCGCCGCGCGAGTTGAGCAAGCAGAGCAGGCGCTCTCGGCCCGCGATCGGGAAATCCAAGAGCTGCGTGCCACCAAGACGTTCAGGTACACGACCGGTCTACGGAAACTCTACGGGCGGTTGCGCAGGACGTGAGCGCATCCGGTGACGACCATCTGATCACCGGTTGACGCAGGCCGGTACTACGACCCCGATCCCTCGGGCGCCCCGTCGGCCGGCGGTGGCCAGGCCGGGGGCGGCCAGGCGGGCGACGCCTCGGGCCGACCGGCGCCCGACGGCGCAGGGGTGGCCGGGACGGCGACAGGCCCAGGGACGCCGGCGGCGTCGTCGACCGTCGTGTCCGCCGTGGTCCCGCGCCCGTTCGCCACGCCGGCGACCGCGCCCGCCGGCGTTCCGTTGCCTCCGTTCGAGGGGGCGGTGATCGCAGCCTGGGAGAAGTGCGGGACCGACTTGACGCCTTCGCCGTGCACGGGCGAGCCGTGGGCCTCGTCGACCAGGCGGGCCACGTCGGCCCCGTCGATGATCTCGTTGTCGAGAAGGGCGCGGGCGATGGCGTTGAGTCCTCCTCGATGCTTGCTCAACGCTTCCATCGCCCGCTGTTCCTCCGAGCGCAAGATCCGTTCGACTTCGTCGTCGATGACCTTGGAGGTGTCCTCGGAGTAATCGCGCGTGTGCATGAGGTCCTCGCCCAGGAAGACCTGTCCCTGCGAGCCCCACGCCATCGGGCCGATGGCGTCGCTCATGCCCCATTCGCGCACCATCTTGCGCGCCAGCTCGGTGTTGCCGACCAGGTCGTTGGCGGCTCCCGTCGACAGATCGCCATAGACGAGGAGCTCGGCGCAGCGGCCGCCCATGCGCACGCACAGCGAGTCCTCGATGTACTGGCGCGAGTGGATGTGGCGCTCCTCCATCGGCAGCTGGTGCGTGACGCCCAGCGCCATGCCGGTGGGCAGGATGGTGACCTTGTGCACGGGGTCGGCGTGCTCGAGCACGTAGGCCAGCACGGCGTGGCCGCCCTCGTGGTAGGCGATGCGCTCCTTCTCCTCCTCGGAGAGGACCATGGACTCGCGGCGCTGGCCGAGGAGCACACGGTCGCGGGCCGTCTCGAAGTCCGCCATGGCGATGTCGGGGCTGCCCCGGCGCACCGCGTGGAGCGCCGCCTCGTTGACCAGGTTGGCCAGGTCGGCGCCGCTCATGCCGGGCGTGCCGCGCGCCACGATGCTGAGGTCGACGTCGGAGGCCATGCGCTTGCCCTTGCAGTGCACCTGGAGGATCGGGAGCCGCTCCTCCAGATCGGGCAGCGGCACGACGATCTGGCGGTCGAAGCGGCCGGGACGCAGCAGCGCGGGGTCGAGGATGTCGGGGCGGTTCGTCGCCGCGATCATCACCACGCCCTCGGCCGTGTCGAAGCCGTCCATCTCCGAGAGCATCTGGTTGAGCGTCTGCTCGCGCTCGTCGTGGCCGCCGCCGAGCCCGGCGCCGCGCTTGCGCCCGATGGAGTCGATCTCGTCGACGAAGACGATCGCCGGCGCCTGCTTGCGCGCCGTCTGGAAGAGGTCGCGCACACGGCTGGCGCCGACGCCGACGAACATCTCCATGAAGTCCGAGCCGCTCACCGACATGAACGGCACGCCCGCCTCCCCGGCCACCGCCCGCGCGATGAGGGTCTTGCCGGTACCGGGGGGGCCGACCAGGAGGACGCCCTTGGGGATCTTGGCGCCGATCTCCTTGAAGCGGGCCGGGGTCTTGAGGAAGTCGACGACCTCGCTGATCTCCTGCTTCACGCCCGTGTAGCCGGCGACGTCCTCGAAGGTGGTGGAGGGGCGGTCACTGCTGAAGGTCTTGGCCTTGGAACGCCCGATCGACATGATCCCCGACATCTGGCCCCGGGTCTGGCGCCCGATGAAGTAGATGAACGCGGCGCCGATGGCGATGATGAAGATGTAGGGGAGCAGGTCGCTCAGCAGGCTCGAGGACGGAGTCGGGAAGGCGACCTGGACGCCGTCGTTGCGCATGGTCTGGACGTCGTTGGGCAGCGACGGGCTCGGGCCCTGGACCTGGTAGCTCGTCCCGTCCTTCAACTTCCCCGTGATCTCGCCGGAGGAGTTGGAGATGTTCGCCGTGTCGACCTGCTTGGACTCCACCTGCTGCAGGTACTTCGTGTACGTGAGGGTCTTGGCGGTGTTGGTCTTGATCGTGCCGACGGCCAAGAGGACCGCCACGATCCCGATGGCGAGGACGCCCCACAGCCAGCGCCAGCTCTGACCGGTCGGCGCCCCTTGTGGGGGGCCGCCGTCAGGGCCCGCGGGGGGACCGCCGTTCGGGCGGTTCGGGGCCTTGTCCGTGCGCTGTGGACTCACCCTTATATGGTATGCGCCTCCCTCGATTCGCGGTGACCGCCCCTCACCTGGGCCGATGGCGGGGTTTGCCTGCAATCGCCGGCCGGCGGCCCGCCGGTAACGTCTTTCCGATGACTGACGACGAGCCCGGCGACCCGCGCAGCGCGCCCGTGTCGGGACCGCCGCCGCGCCCGCCGGGGCCGACGCCGTCGGGCTACGTCCCCCGCGAGTGGCTCACGCGAGCGCCGCCGGAGCGGTCCGCGGCCACCCCTCCGACGCCAGCCCCCATGTTCGTGCAGCCCTACCCACCGCAGCGGTGGCCCTCGGTGGGGCAGGTGCCGGCCTCACCGCCGGCCCCAGGCGCCGACCGCCCCTTCCTCGATACGCCGTGGGTCCCCCCGCAGACCAAGCGCCAGGGCTCGATGTGGCTGCTCTACGCCGTCATCGGCTTCGTCGTCGGGCAGCTCGGCGCGGTCGTCTTGGCGTTGATCGCCGGCGCCGTCGCGGGCAAGACGTCGGCGGAGATGCAGGCGATCGCCAACGCCTCGGTCCCGCCGGAGTGGTACGTGGTGGTCACGCTGTTCGGCCTGTGGATCGGGTTCGTCGGCGCCCCCTGGCTGGCCAGCCGGACCCAGGGCACCCGCAACTTCGTGCGGGACCTCGGCCTGCGCTTCAAGCTGATCGACCTCGTCGGCATCGCGATCGGGCTGGGCGGCCAGTTGCTCGTCGCCATCCTGTACGCGCCCTTCCAGCACGACATCCACAACTTCAACGCGCCCTCCCAGAAGCTGACCGGGGCCTCCCACGGCGCCGGGTTCGTCGTCATCGCCATCGCGACGGTCCTCTTGGCGCCCGCCGCCGAGGAGCTGTTCTTCCGCGGGCTGTTGCTCAAGGGCATCGTGCGGGTCTTCACTCCGCTCGCGACTGCCGGCCGCCGGCGGACCGCCGGAGTCGTCCTGGCGGTGATCGCCGACGGGCTCCTCTTCGGCCTCGCCCACGGGGAGTGGGTGCAACTGGCCGGCCTGGCCGTCTTCGGCATGATCCTTGCCGCGATCTCGTATCGGACGGGCCGGCTCGGCATGAACATGGTGGCCCACGCCTCGTTCAACCTGGTCGCCATCATCGCCATCGCGACCAACGGGAGCGTCGTCTTCCACTAGGCGGTCCGCCCCCTATGGTTGGGCCCCGTGAGCCGCATGGACCAGGTCTTCAAGGCGTACGACGTGCGCGGCACCGTCCCCGACCAGCTCGACGCCGGCATGTGCCTCGCCATCGGGCGGGCCATGGCCCGCTTCGCCGAAGCGCCCGAGATCCTCGTGGCCCGGGACATGCGCGAGTCGGGCGTCGAGCTGTCGGCCGCGTTCTCCGACGGCGTGCGTGCCGAGGGTGTCGACATCACCGACCTCGGCCTCGCCTCGACCGACTTCCTCTATTTCGCGTCGGGCCACCTGGACGCGCCCGGCGCGATGTTCACGGCGTCGCACAACCCGGCGCAGTACAACGGCATGAAGCTGTGCCTGTCGGGCGCGCGGCCCATCGGGCGCGACACAGGCCTGGCCGACATCGAGGCGGAGGCCGAGAAGTTGCTCGGCGAGCCCGTCCCGCCCCTCGAGGGGGGGCGCCGCGAGCTGGACCTGCTCGGCGAGTGGGCCGACCACGTCGTGTCCTTCGTCGACGTCGCGGCCCTCCGGCCGCTCAGGGTCGTCGCGGACACGGCCAACGGCATGGGCGGGCTGGTCGTGCCGATCGTCTTCGAGCGGCTGCCCTTCGAGGTCGAGATCCTGTTCCCCGAGCTCGACGGCTCCTTCCCGAACCACCCGGCCGACCCGATCCAGCCCGAGAACCTGGTCGCGCTGAAGCGCGAGGTGCTGGCCCGAGGGGCCGACGTCGGCCTGGCCTTCGACGGCGATGCCGACCGTGTGTTCCTCGTCGACGAGAAGGCGCAGCCGGTCTCGGGGTCGCTGACCACCGCGCTCGTCGCCGCCTCCATGCTGACCAAACACCCGGGCGAGACGATCCTCTACAACCTGATCTGCTCCCACGTCGTCCCCGAGGTGGTCACCGAGATGGGCGGGACCGCCGTGCGCACCCGGGTGGGCCACTCGATCATCAAGCAGGTCATGGCCGAGACGGGCGCCGTCTTCGGCGGCGAGCACTCGGGCCACTACTACTACCGCGACAACTTCCGGGCCGACTCGGGGATCATCACCGCGGTCGTCGTGCTGGAGCTCATGAGCAAGAGCGCGCAACCGCTCTCGACCATGCTCGAGCCCTACGAGCGCTACGCCGACTCGGGCGAGATCAACACGGAAGTGGCGAACCCTGCGGCCACGGTGGCCGCCATGGCCGAGGCCGAGCGCGCCGCGGGCGGCTCGGTCGACCTGCTCGACGGCCTCACGGTCGACCACGGCGACTGGTGGTACAACGTCCGCCCGTCCAACACCGAGCCGCTCCTGCGACTCAACGTCGAGGCCGAGACGCCCGCGCTCTGCGCGCAGCACGCCGCGGAGGTGCAGGAGCTCATCGCCGTATACGCCGGTGCGGGTGCCGGCGTCGAATGAGCCGAAAGCGCCGAATGAGCCCGAATGAGCCCGAATGAGCCGAACCGAATGAGGAGTCACCGATGAGCCTTGATCCCCTGTTGCTCGACGTGCTGGCCTGCCCGGTCGACAAGGGGCCGTTGCTGTGGTTCGAGGACGAGGACGTTCTCTACAACCCGCGGCTCAAGAAGAGCTATGCCGTGGACGACGGCGTCCCGGTGCTGTTGGTGGACGAGGCGGCCGACGTGGGCGAGGCCGAGCACGAGCGGCTGATGGCCAAGGCCGAGAAGGACGGGGTACGGGCCACCGGGCCGGCACCGGGGTGACCGCCCCGCCGCCCCCCGACACGCTCGGGATGTGGGAGGCCGCATTCGAATTGCCCGAGCAGCTGCGCGCCGCGCTCGAGGTGGCCGGGCGGTCGTTCGCCGGACGCCTGCCGGGCGCCGCCTCGATCCGTGCCGTCGCCGCCTTCGGCCTCGGGACCGCCGCGACCGCGTGCGAGGCAGCGGCGGCCTTGGCGGCGCCGCATGTCGAGGTGCCGTTCTGGGTCGGTCAGGGCGCGCCGGTGCCCGCGTTCGTCGGCGCCGGAACGCTTTGCTTCGCGGTCGCTCTCGGAGGCGAGAACCCGGAGACGACGTCGGCGGCGCGTGAGGCGTTGGCGCGTGGTGCCCGGGTCGTGGCGATCGGCGGCGAGGAGGCACTCTCGCCGCTCTTGGCCGACGGTGACGTCACGTGGTGCCGCGTGACGCCCGAGGGTCCCGCCGCGCGCGCCGCCATCGGTGCCGCCACGGTGCCCGTGCTCGTGGCCCTGTCGGAGGTCGGGTTTCTGCCCGACCCGGCGCCCGCGGTCACGGCCGCCGCCGAGGGACTGGCGCGCCGGAGCGAGGCGTTGCGCGCCGCCGGGGGCGCGGCCGCCGAGCTCGCCGCGCCGCATCGGGCGCACCATCCCGCTCGTGTACGGCTCGAACGGGGTGGCCGGCGTTGCCGCGCGCTTCTGGAAGGAGCGGCTGAACGTTGCCGCAAAGACGCCGGCGTTCGCGGCCGAGCTGCCGGCGCTGGCCTACGGCGAGCTGGCCGGTTGGGGTCAAGGCGGTGACATCACGCGCCAAGCGGTCACGCTGGTCCTGCTCCGCCAGCGCGCCGAGGATCCGGGTGTCGCCAGGCTCTTCGCCGCGATGCGCGCCGACGTGGACGAGGTCATGGCCGACGTCCTCGAGGTGTGGGCCGAGGGCGACGACGACGTCGCCCGGTTCTTCGACCTCGCGCATCTGGGCGAGCTGGTGTCCTTGCACCTGGCCGCGCACGAGGGCGTGGACCCCGGACCGGCCCCGGCGCTGGACGAGGTCCACGCCGGCTCTTCGTCGTCACCGTTGTGACGGCCGCGTTCCTCACCGGACGCGAACGGCTACGTCGTCGACGTGGGTCAGGTCATGTTCTTCCGGCCGAAGGTGACGGAGCCTGGCCGCGGTTGCCTCCCCACTGACCGGGGTTGCTTGCCGATTGAGGAGAGCGCGGGTGACGCGGGCCCGAGCTGGCCCACCGAAGCACCCCGGAGCCGACTCGCTGTCCTGGTGCACCAACACCCGGGTGAATCGGAAGAGATGTGTGCGAGCTGTGAGGTTCAACGAACACTGAAAGCCTGACCGTCTTGATTCGAAGCTGCGCGAGGACGTCCGGGTATTTCGCAATGGTCGTTCGTCCGCTCACCCGTCTGCCTCACCTGATGCGCCCTGGCCGCACACGGGTGCCAAGAGAAGGCTCGTCACGGAGACCTCGCGCGCGGGCGTGGCTATGCTTCCGGTCGGTCTTCGGCGGAGGACGGGGGACGGGGGAGGTCCATGGTGGGTGCAGGCGTTCTGGGGCGGGTTGTCCTCCTGGGGTCGGCCCTCTGCCTCGTCGTCGGACTCCTGGTGGTCCCTGCGGTGACCGCGGGGAGTGCGTCCCCGACCACCTACTACGTGGACAACGCGGCTTCCTGTCCGGGATCAGGAACGCTGGCCTCCCCGTGGTGCGGTTTCAGCGTCGTCAACACCACGACGTTCCAGCCGGGGGACCAGATCCAGCTCAAGCGCGGGGACACGTTCACGACGGAAATGCTCGTCAGGGGATCCGGGACCTCGTCGAGCTACGTGAGCGTCGGTTCGTATGGCTCAGGAGGCGCGCCGATCATCAACGGGCAGGACAACTCCAGCTTCGTCGGACTCGAGCTCTACAACGAGAGCTACGTCCAGGTCCAAGGCCTCAGCATCGAGAATTCCGAATCCGGCATCCTCATCAACGACGTCACCAACCAAACCGGGTACCGCTTCTTGGACCTCACGTTGACGGGAAACAGTGCCGGGATTCAGTCAACGGCGGGGTCCAACTCCGGCATCGCCAGCAACATCCTCGTACAGGACGTCACGGGAGCGGGGAACACGCTCGGTTGCCAGCAATCTGTGAGTTGTCCTGGGGCTACCTTGCTCCTGGGCGGAGTCACCGATGTCATCGTGAACCGCCTCTACTCGTACACCAACTGCGGTGAGACCTCGTGGGGGATCGGGTCAGGGGCCTCGAACGTCGTGATCGAGAACTCCGAATCGCTCTACGACGGCGACTGCCACATTCAGCTGGGAACGACCGCGAACTATCTGGACAACGATTCGAACGTCACGTTCGTCAACGACATCATCATCGACGTGCCGCAAGAGGCAATCGACGAATCTGCGATCGATATCGAACCCACAGACGGTCCCGACAGCGGAATCAATATCGAAGACGATTACATCGCCGGCAATGCGGGATCGGGCATCGAGCTCAACGACCATCCGTCGCCCATCACCAACGTCAACATCTCGGGGAACGTTCTCTCCGACAACGGCGCCGACATTGTGCCTATTTCCTGGCTCCAGGCCCCGTGGGCCCAGATCTGGACTGCAAGTTGGACGCTGGGTAACCCCCAGGCGACGGGTTCCATCACGAACAACCTCTACAACGCGCCCACGGGCACGGGTGGATTCGAGGCAGACGAGTTCTACGCCAATTTCAGTGGAATGACCCAGTCCAACAACATCGACGCCAGCGGTTCGGGCAACATCACCTACGCCGCCAACGGGTTCAGCTGCAGCACCCAGGGTGCGAACCAGTGGTCCTATCAATCGAGCGCCGACGGCTCGACCTGGACGAACCTTTCGGGCTGCACGTGGGTGAACTCCTTGGACCAGGAGTGGAGGACCGGGGGGACGGGCGGTGGCTTCGTGAGCACCTTCGAGGAGCTGCCACCGTCGACGTCGACCGCGTGGGTGGCCCGCTCGTGGACGGCGCCGACCACCGGGAGCGTCAGCATTCGGGGCCGGGTCTTGATGTCCGATCCCACCTGCGCCTCCGGCGCGACGGCCGAGATCACGAAGAACGGCTCGTCGACGCCGATCTGGGGCCCCACGGCGATCGCGGCGGGCGACGACGTGGGGGTCAACGCCGACCTCGACGGGGTGAGCGTCAACGCCGGCGCCGTGCTGCACTTCGCCGTGCAGGAGAACGGTTCGAGCCAGTGCCGGGTGAGCTGGACGCCGAGCGTCGCGTACGCGAACCCGGTGACCAGCGTGGTGTCGCCCACCACCGGCACCCTGGTGAGCGGAACCCAGACACTCGACGCCACGGCAACCGACACCGCCTCTCCCGTCGCCAAGGTGCAGTATCTCGTGACCGGCGGGTCGCTGAACGACTCGGTGGTCGCCACCGTGACGAAGCAGTCCGCGAACGGCTGGGTCGCCAACTGGGCATCGACGAGCGTGCCCACCGGCGCCTATTCGCTGCAGAGCGAGGTGACCGACGCCGCCGGCAACGTCGCCTACAGCGCCCCGGTGACCATACAGGTCGACAATCCATCCACGACGGTGCTGGCCCCCTCGAACGCATCGGCGGTGACCGGATCCCAGGTGACCCTCGAAGCCTCGGCGAGCGACACCTACGACGCGGTGACCGGGGTCAGCTTCGAGCTCAGCGGAGGGCCTGGGTCCCTCAACGATGTGCCCATCGGCACCGCGACCCAGGGCACCGGGGGCTGGACGACCCAATGGGATTCCACCACCGTGCCCGACGGCACCTACACCTTGCAGAGTGTTGCCACCGACGCGGCCGGGATGCAAGGAGTCAGTCCTCCGAGCACCATCATCGTCGAGAACTCGCCGCCGGCCACGAGTGTCGTGGCTCCGTCCGGCGGCGCCACGGTGTCGGGCGCCGCGGTTGGGCTCTTCGCCAGTGCGCCCTTCAACGTGGGCGTGACCAAGGTCGAGTTCACGCTCACGGGCGGGTCGCTGAACGGAGCCCCCATCGCCACCGGGACTTCGACGGCGTACGGCTGGGCCGTGTTCTGGAACTCCGGGACTGTGCCCAACGGCACCTACACGCTGGAGAGCGAGGCCTTCGACGGCGCCGGACTGGAGGGGACCAGCGCCCCGGTGACGATCGTCGTCGACAATCCGCCGCCCACGACCAGCGTCTTGGTTCCGTCGGCCGGCGCTTCGGTGTCAGGTTCTCAAGTGACGCTGGACGCCGGCGCCACCGACAGCGTCGGCGTCGCCAAGGTCGAGTTCTTTCTCAGCGGTGGGTCGCTGAACGACGAGCTCGTCGGCACTGCGACCCTGACCGCGTACGGCTGGCTGGCCTTCTGGAACAGCACGACCGTGCCCGACGGCACCTACACCTTGCAGAGTGAGGCCTTCGACCCCGGCGGCAACGTGGGAACGAGTTCGACGGTCACGATCGCGGTCGACAACCCGATCCCCACGACCAGCGTCCTGATTCCGTCGACCGGCGCCTCGGTGTCAGGATCGCAGGTGCTCTTGGACGCCGGAGCGACGGACAGCGTTGGTGTGTCCCAGGTCGAATTCGTTCTCAGCGGTGGATCGCTGAACAACCAGCTCGTCGCCACAGGGACCCTGACCGTGTACGGCTGGCTGGCCGATTGGGACAGCACGACCGTGCCCGACGGCACCTACACCTTGCAGAGTGAAGCCTTCGACCCCGGCGGCGACGTGGGCGCAAGTCCCCCGATCTCTGTCACGGTGTCTAACTGAGCTTGGCCGGCGTCACCCGCCGGCTCACTGAGCTTGGCCGGCGTCTCCCGCCGGTTGTCAGCTCAGCCGCTCGACGATCATGGCCATGCCCTGTCCGCCGCCGACGCACATCGACTCGAGGCCGAACGTCTTGTCTCCGTCCTCGAGCCCGTTGAGAAGCGTCGTCATGATGCGGGCGCCGGTCTGGCCGAACGGGTGGCCGAGAGCGATGGCACCGCCGTGGACGTTGAGCTTGTCCCAGCTGATGCCGAGGTGTTTGGCCGAGGGAATGACCTGGGCCGCGAAGGCCTCGTTGATCTCCACCAGGTCCATGTCGTCGATCGTCATGTCGGCCCGGGCCAGGACCTGACGGCAGGCATCGATCGGGCCGAGACCCATGATCTCGGGGTTGAGCCCCGACACGCCGCTCGCCACGATGCGCGCCAGCGGCGTGACGCCGAGCGCCTTGGCCTTGGTGTCGCTCATCACGATCACCGCGGCCGCGCCGTCGTTGAGGGGGCAGGCGTTGCCGGCGGTCACCGTGCCACCCTCGCGGAAGACGGGCTGCAGCGAGGCGAGCTTCTCGAGGGTGGTGCCGGGCCGGGGGCCGTCGTCCTTGGTCACGAGCGTGCCGTCGGACAGGGTCACCGGGATGATCTCACGCTCGAAGAACCCGTTCTCCTGCGACTCGACCGCCCGGGTCTGCGACAGGAGGGCGAACTCGTCCATCTCGGCGCGGCCGACCTTCTCGTACTCGGCGACGTTCTCGGCCGTCTGGCCCATCGCGATGTAGACGTCGGGCAACCCGGCCGGCGCGGTCCACGGCTCCGTGACGGCGGGCGTGCGCACCTTGGTGCGCTGTTCGGCATCGGCGAAGGCCGCGTTGTGCGGCCCGGTGTCCGACGCGCCGTGCATGTAGCGGCTCACCGTCTCGACGCCGGCGGCGATGAAGACGTCGCCCTCGCCGGCGCGGATGGCGTGGGCGGCCATGCGGATGGTCTGCAGCGAGGACGAGCAGTAGCGGTTGACCGTCACGCCCGGCACGTCCGGCAGCCCGGCGAGGATCGCAGCGACGCGCGCCACGTTGTAGCCGGCTTCGCCCGCCGGTTGCCCGCACCCGAGGATGACGTCCTCCACCTCGTTCGGGTCGAGCTGAGGAGTCTTCTCGAGGACGGCCTTGATCACGAGGGCGCTCAGGTCGTCGGGCCGGCACTCGACGAGCGAGCCCTTGTTGGCACGCCCGATCGGCGTGCGGCCGGTGGCGACGATGACGGCTTCAGACATGGTGACAGGCTCCTGGTTCGATCGTGCGTGCCTGGGGGCTCCCGCCCGAGACGAACGCAGGTTAGTCCTCGGCACGGAGCCCTCCGCTTGGCTCGCATTGGCCGCGTCAGTGGTCGGACTGTAACGTGTTCTAGCGCGGCGAGCGCTCAGCCGGACAGGCGGCGGCGTGGCGTTGACGTGGGCCGGCGTGGCCCCGCCATCCCGGGAGGGAACCGATGGAGATTGCCTACACCGAGGAGCAGCAGGCGCTGAAGGGCGAGCTGCGCTCCTACTACCAGAACCTGCTGACGCCCGAGGTCGAACAAGAGTTGTCACAGGCGCACGGGATCGGCCCCGCCGTCCGGCGCATCGTCCGCCAGATGGGCGAAGACGGCTGGCTCGGCGTCGGCTGGCCCAAGGAATGGGGCGGACAGGGCCGCTCCGCGATCGAGCAGTTCATCTTCTTCGACGAGTCGATGCGCAGCGGAGCGCCCGTCCCGATGTTGACCATCAACACGGTCGGGCCCACCATCATGAACTTCGGCAGCCAGGAGCAGAAGGAGTTCTTTCTTCCCAAGATCCTCGCGGGCGAGCTGCACTTCTGCATCGGCTACACCGAGCCCAACGCTGGAACCGACCTCGCTGCGCTCACGACGCGCGCGGTGCGCGACGGCGACGAGTACGTGATCAACGGCTCGAAGGTCTTCACCAGCCTGGCCGGAGACGCGGACTACGTGTGGCTCGCCACCCGCACCGACCCCAACGTGTCCAAGCACAAGGGAATCTCCATGTTCATCGTCCCGATGAACACGCCCGGCATCCGCGTCGTGCCCATGAAGCTGCTCGGTGACCACAACATCAACTACACGTTCTACGAGGACGTGCGGGTGCCCGCGACGAGCCTCGTCGGCGGGGAGAACCAGGGCTGGAACCTGATCACCAATCAGCTGAACCACGAGCGCGTCACGCTCTGCGCGCCCGGCATCATCGAGCGGGTCCTCACGGACGTGCGGGCCTGGGCCCAGGCCACCAAGCTCCCCGACGGGCGCCGCGTGATCGACCAGGAGTGGGTGCAGGAGCACCTGGCGCGGGTGCATGCCGAGCTCGAGTTCCTTCGCCTGATCAACTGGAAGGTGGCCTGGCAGGGCACGCAGGGTCATCTCGACGTGGCTGACGCGTCCTCCATCAAGGTGTTCGGCACCGAGTTCTACCTGCGGGCCTTCCGGGCGCTCATGGAGATCATCGGGCAAGCCGGCTACCTCACCCGCGGCTCACCCGCTGCGGTGATCGCGGGCCGATTGGAGATGTACGCGCGCTCGATGATCATCTTGACCTTTGGCGGCGGCACCAACGAGATCCAGCGGGACCTCATCGCCATCTTCGGCCTCGGCATGCCGCGGTCGCTGCGCTGAGCCCGTTCGACCCAGGAGACCCATGGACTTCAACTACAGCGAAGAGCAGGAAGCCGTCCGCCAGCTGGCAGGGCGGATCTTCACCGAGCGCGCCACGCACGAGCGGCTCAAGCAGATCGAGGCCGAGGCCGGCGAGCAAGGGCCGTTCGACCGCGAGCTGTGGCGTGAGCTGGCGAACGCGGGCTTGATCGGGATCCACCTCGACGAGGAGGTGGGCGGGTCCGGGCTCGACTTCGTCGCGGCCTGCCTCGTGATCGAGGCCGCCGGGCGCACTGCGGCGTACGTGCCGGTGGTGGAGACCATGGCATACGGAGCGATCCCCATCGCCCGGTACGGCACCGACGCGCAGCGCAAGGCGTGGCTGTCCGGCGTGGCTGGCGGCGAGACCGTGCTCACCGCCGCCCTGGCCGAGCTCGCCGGCGAGATGGTCCTGCCGGGCGGGTCCCAGCCCGCCACGACCGCCACCGAGCAGGGCGACGGTTCCTGGTCGATCACCGGCACCAAGGCCTGTGTCCCTGCCGCCTTGATCGCCGACGCGCTGTTGATCCCTGCGCTCGGCACGCAGGGCGACGGCGCAACGACCGCGGTCGGCGTGTTCATCGTCGACGCCGGTGCCCCGGGCCTGACCATGACGCGCCAGACCACGACCACCGGCCGCCCCGAGGCCATCGTCGAACTGTCGGGCGTCAACGTGCCGGCCGACCGGCGCCTCGGGGGCGAGGAGGCCGACGGCGCGGCCATCGTCGACCTCATCACCCAATACGCCACGACGGCACTCTGTGTGCTCGAGTCCGGGGTGTGCGCGGCGGCGCTCGAGTTGACGGCGGAGTACACCAAGACCCGCGAGCAGTTCGAGAAGCCGATCGCGACGTTCCAGGCGGTCGGACAGCGTGCCGCCGACGCCTACGTGGACACCGAGGCCATCCGGCTCACGGCCTGGCAGGCGGCCTCCCGGCTGGCGTCCGGCCTGCCTGCGGCGCCCGAGATCGCTGTGGCCAAGTACTGGGCCGCCGAGGGTGGCCAACGCGTCGTGCACGCGGCGTCGCACCTTCACGGCGGTGTGGGCGTCGACCGCGACTATCCGCTGCACCGCTTCTTCCTCCTGACCGAGCAGGTCGAGCTCACGCTCGGGGGCGCGAACGAGAGCCTGCGCCGGCTCGGCCGCATGCTCGCCGACGAACCCGTCTGACGCGCGCGGGCCGGCGGCCGCTCAGTCGGCGGCGGGCCTCGCGAGCCCCAGCCCGTACCCCGCCAGGAACACGCCCGCCTCGCCGTGGCGCGGGTAGCCGGCGGCCAGTCGATGGAAGGCCGGGGAATGGTCGGGATGGGTCAGGTGCGCCAGCTCGTGGACCAGGACCGAGTCGAGCACCCAGTCGGGGACCGCACGGAGGCGGTGCGACACGCGGATCTCTCCCGAGTACCAAGAGCACGAGCCCCAACGCGCCGTCTGGTTGGTGACCCACCGCACGGACGTCGGCCGGACGCCCACCAGGTAGCGGTCGCTGAGTGTGATGGCGCGGGCGAGCAGGTCTTCGTCACTGAGCCCGGCCTGGAGGCGATGGCGGGTGAGCAGCCGGTCCACGAGCCAGTCGATGGTGGGCTGCCGGTCTTCCACTGGCAGGTGCGCGGGGAGCGAGACCACGATGCGGCCGCCGACCCACTTCGCTTCGGAGGTCTTGCGCCGGCGTGCGCTGATGCGCACCTCGACCTCTGGCGCCGCTTCACCGGCCGCCTTGGTGTCCTCCTCCGGGGGCGCGACCACCTCTGTCGACGCGGCCTCGGACGGTGCGCCGGGGAACTCGGGCCCGCCCAGATCGGAGACGTCGAAGAGCGTCATGGCGGGCATTGTGGCCGATTCGTGTGACCCCTTCGACCGCGCCTGGTCAGGAGGCTGCAGTGGGGAATGCCGGGCCGTGCGCCCGCGCCCGCGGCCGGCCCCGGGGCCCGTCCCCGGGGGACCGAGTCATCGGACCGGCATCACACCGAGTGGACCACCCACACGTTGGGCTCCCAGTACCGGCCCGTCCCGGCCCGAACCTCGAGCGGCGCCAGGCCGAACGGAAAGACGTAGTCCCCGTCCTCCGGGTACGCCATCCCCGTCCAGCGCTCCCAGTCACCTGCGGGGGCCTCGATGCGCATGGACCTCGGCGCCGCCCGCAGGATCCTCCCTCCCAGCCGTGCGTGCACTCGCAGCCAGGGGTCGAAGGGCAGGCCGTCGGTGCGCGTCCAGGAGGCATAGCGCTCGATCGGGATCAAGGGATAGCGCTCCTTCCAATTCGGGCGCACGGGAGCCACCAGCGGCGCCAGCCCGGCTCGGCGCGCTGTCTCGGCCATCTGAAGGAGCACCCGGCGGCTGAGGCCCCTTCCCTGCTGCGAAGGGAGCACTTCGGCCGAGAGCGCGCAGAGCGCCGTCGGCGACGAGGGATCCTCGACCGCGCGGAGCCCCAGCGTGTCGATTCCGTCGGGGAGGTCCTCGAGCGATCCGTCCCATCGGAAGGGAATGGTTCTCGCTCGGGCCACGACCTGGTCGGTGGACCGATCGACCAACAAAAGCTGGAATTGAGCGAAGCGCGGCACCAAGGCGCCGAAGTACGTGCCGCTCTCGTTGGCGTGAGTGTTGTACTCGGGCCACACGTCACGAAACGTCGAGGACGTCGCCTCCCACAGATCGGGCCGTTCACGTGCGGTGAACGTCACGATCGGCCCGGGATCCGCCGATCCGACGTTCGCACCACGTGCGACACCGTTGCGAAGCTCCTCAGCCATCGGAGGGATTGTGCCATCCGCCCGCGGATCTGCCTGCGGGCGTGTCCACGTTGCGGGCGGAGCCAGCTCTTATAGTCCCGGCGTGCGCACCAGTTCGCTGCGCCGCCAAGCGGTCCTCGTCGCGTGCGTCGTGCTCACCGCCGCAGGCGCCGTCGTCGCCGGGCCCGCATCCGCCGCTCCGGCGCCGGCGACGGCGAGCCGGATCCCCGTACGCCCGCTGGTCGGCGCCTACTACTACCTGTGGAACCCCGAGAACGTGGCGACCGGCACCGCGCGGGCGCACCTGGTGCCGCCCCAGGCGCCGCCGCCGTCCCTGGTGAATTCGGCCAACCCGCGGACGGCGGCGCGGGACATCGCCGACGCGCACCGCGCCGGCATCGACTTCTTCGCGCTGGACTGGTGGCCCTACGACCAGGGGTACTCGAGCGAGGACTATCGCTGGGCCGACCGCAACGTGAACGCCTTCCTGGCCGCGCCCGACATCGGCGAGATGAAGTTCGCCATGTTCTACGAGACCTGGAACCTCGGGTTCGATCCGCCCTACGAGGCCACACCGGTGACGCCCCAGCTGGAGTTGCACTTCGACGCGGACATGATCACCTTCGCCCAGCGCTACTTCCACAACCCGTCGTACCTCAAGATCGACGGCCGGCCCGTCGTGTTCCTCTACCTGACGCGCACCCTGACGGGTGACGTGGGCGCCATGATCGCTGGCGCGCGCACCGTGCTCGAGCGACTCGGCTTCGACCCGTTCTTCGTCGGCGACGAGGTGTACTGGCGGGTGACGCCCGAGTCCCAAGTGCAGCAAGGCGACGTCCAGCTCACGACGACGCCCCAGGTGGCCCGCATCGAGCAGTTCGACGCCGTCACGTCGTACACCATGTACTTCGGGGACCTGAATTACCCGCAATTCGGCCCCGCCAAGGACTCGTCGGGCTATCCCGGGACGACCAACATCGTGGCCGACCAGCAGTTCCTGCTCAGTGTCTACCGCAACGTCACGGACAACCGCGTCCCCGTGATCCCCGACGTCCAGCCGGGCTTCAACGACCGCGGCTTCCGCCTCGCGACCGGCCATCCGGTGGAGCCGCGGCAGTGGGCGCCCGGAGACGGCCCGGCCTCGACGTTCGACCACTTCTTCCGGTGCGTGGCGATCCCCGAGCTCGACCCGGCGCTGCCGATGGTGATGGTCACCTCGTGGGACGACTGGAACGAGGACACGGGCATCGAGCCGATCCCCGGCACGCCGACCCATCAGGACGACAGCCCGTCGGGGACCGCCTACACGCAGGGCTACACCTACGGGGGCGAGGGGTCGAGCACCGTGCGCACCTTGCGCCGGGACGTCGACCTCCTCGATGCGACGGTCGCCCACGGCGTCCCCGCCCCGACCCCGTCTGCGCCCTGCGCCGGTGGGTGACGAGGGCGACGTGTTCGATGCCCGGACGTCCACCTGGCTCGCCGACGTGCTCGGGGCGCCGGTCACCCGAGTCCGTTCGCTGACCTTCGGCATCACCTCCGAGCTCGACCTGATCGAGGCGGGGGGCGAACGGTTCGTCCTCCGCCGCTATTCGGACGCGGACGTGGTCGAGCGTGGACGGGACATCGCCGACGACGAGGCCGCGATCCTCACTGCGGCCCGGGCGGTGCTCGGCGACCTCGTGCCGCGCCCGGTGGCGGCAGCTCCGTACGGCTCGGCCGCCGGAGGCCCGGTGCTGGTGATGAGCTATCTCGAGGGTGCGCCGCGCATCGTCGGACTCGACCCGCAACGGCTGGTCGAGCCGCTGATCCGGCTGCACCGCGCCGACGTCACGACGACGCTGCCGCCGTTCCACCACTGGTACGACCCGGCGCGGGCCCGCGTGCCGCCCTGGACGTCGCACGCCGACACGTGGGCACGGATCGTGTCGCTGGCGGGGAGGTCCCAGCCGGCGTCGCGCCACGCCTTCATCCATCGCGACTACCACCCCGGAAACCTCCTGTGGCGCGGCGACGCGCTCACGGGGATCGTGGATTGGGCCTTCGGCTGCTGGGGCCCACCGGCGGCGGAGATCGCGCACGTCCGGGCCAACCTCGCCCTCGTCGAGGGGTGCGCGGCGGCCGATCGGTTCCTGTCCGAGTACGCGGGTGCGGACCCGGCCTACGCCCACGACCCCTGGTGGGACGCCGCCGAGCTGCTCACGTGGGACGACGACTTCTCCGGGGTCATGGCCTTCAACGCATTCGGCGCCGGGCTCGACGTCGACGTCGTGCGGTCTCGAGCCGACGAGTACGCCCGCTCGGTCGTCGCCGGGTCGGTGCGGGAGGAGGGGTGAATACGAACGCCTCGTCGTCGAGCCAGGTGATGGAGACCAGCGCGTCTTAGCCGAGGACGAGCTCGGCCATGGTGCGCAACGTGGCGAGGTCGCCGTTGATGAGCATGGTCGTCGCCCGCGACTCGCGCCAGGCCTCGAGGTCGTCGCGTATCTTGGCCACGGGGCCGACCAGCGCGATGTCCTCGACCATGGCCGTGGGCACCGCCGCCGCCGCGTCGTCCTTGCGCCCGTCGAGGTACGCGTCCTGGATCTTGTGGGCCGCCTCCTCGTAGCCCATGCGCGCGAAGACGTCGAAGTGGAAGTTCATCTCCTTGGCCCCCATGCCGCCGACGTAGAGCGCGAGATACGGCCGGAACCCGTCCGCGGCCGCCTCGGTGTCGTCGCTGATGACGGTCGGCGCGAAGGCGAGCACCTCGAAGTCCGCCGCCGAGCGGCGAGCCCCGGGCCGCGCGAACCCCTCGTCGAGCGACGCCTCGAAGGACGACATGGCCTTGGGGGAGAAGAAGATCGGGAACCAGCCGTCGGCGATCTCCGCCGCCAGCGCCACGTTCTTCGGTCCCTCGGCGCCCAAGATGATGGGGACGTCGGCGCGCCGGGGGTGCACGATCGGCTTGAGCGGCTTGCCCAGCCCGGTGCCGCCGGGGTACGGGAGCGGGTAGTGGGGGCCGTCGCTGGTGACCGGGTGCTCGCGCGCCAGCACCTGGCGCACGATGTCGACGTACTCGCGCGTGCGCGCCAGTGGGGCCCCGAAGGGCTGGCCGTACCAGCCCTCGACCACCTGGGGGCCCGAGACGCCGAGCCCGAGGACGAAGCGCCCGCCCGAGAGGTGGTCGAGCGTCAGCGTCGCCATCGCCATGGCCGTGGGCGTGCGCGCCGACAGCTGGCACAGTGACGTGCCGAGGCGCACCCGCTCGGTGCGCGAGCCCCACCACGCCAGAGGCGTCAGGGCGTCGGAACCGTAGGACTCCGCCGTCCAGACGGAGTCGTAGCCGAGGCGGTCGGCCTCCATGACGAGCTCGAGCGCACCGGCTGGCGGCCCCGCGCCCCAGTACCCCAGCTGCAGGCCGATCTTCATCGTCTTCACGGACGGCTCCTCTCGCGACCAGCGGACGGCATCAGGGACGGCATCAGGGACGGCATCAGCCTTGGCGATGATCTCGTCGGCGAACCAGCGCACCGCGCCGAGCCGGGCCGCCAGCGCCCGGTCGTCGGGCGTGCCCGGCTCGACGTCGACGAACATCCAGGGCGCACAGACGAAGTCGGTCACGCCCGCGTCGGCGAAGCGGCGGTAGAGGTCCGGGTCCGGGCGCTCGTTGAGCGAGAGGTAGATGGCGAAGTCCTCGTCCTCGCGCCCGGCCTTCTTCAGCGCCTCGCGCAGGTTGGCCAGGTGCATCCAGGCGTCCTCCTCGCCGTAGGCGCCGGCGGCGATCCAGCCGTCGCACAACCCAGCCGCGCGGCGGAGCGCGATCTGGGAGTGCCCACCGCCGATGATCGGAATCGCCTCGGTGGGGGCGGGGAGCATCTGGCACTCCGGGACGTCGTAGTACTCGCCGTGGAACTCGACCCAGCCGTCGTGCCACAGGGCGCGCAGGGCCACGATCATCTCGTCGAGGCGCTTGCCGCGCGTGTCGAAGTCCTGCCCGGTCTGGTCGAACTCCTCCTTGCACCAGCCGACCCCGACGCCGAGGCGGACGCGGTTGTCGGAGACCACGGCGGCCGTCGCCGCGGACTTGGCCACCGTGATGAGGTCGCGGGCGGGCGCGACATAGACGCCGGTCGTGAAGAGGAGGTTCTCGGCCACCGTCGCCATCCCCGCGATGAGCGTCATCGGGTCGGGCCACGGCGTCTCGGCCTCCCAGCCCGGGTGCCCGTCCGCGCGATCGGAGTAGGTGTAGCGCGACGCCAGGTGGCGGGGGTTGAAGAGGTGGTCGGAGACGTACATGCCGGCGTAGCCGAGCTCGTTGGACGCCTTGGCCAGCGGCACGGCCTGGCGGGTGGGCAGGAAGCTGACGGCCTGGTGGAAGCGCAGCGGTGCCCCGCCGCGTCCCGGGTCGTGGGCCACCTCAGCGGGCCCGGGCCGGCAGCGGCGTGCCCCCCACGCGGGCCGACGGCGCGAACGCGATCGGGATGTGCTTGGTGCCGTTGATGAAGTTCGACTGCAGCCGCTGCACGTCGCCGTCGAGGCGCATGTCGGGCACCCGGTCGAGGAGCCGGTCGAACATCACCATGATCTCCATGCGGGCCAGGTTGGCGCCGAGGCAGAAGTGGGGCCCGCCGCCCCCGAAGGCGATGTGGTTATTGGGCGAGCGCGTGACGTCGAAGGTGTTCGCGTCGTCGAACGCGTCCTCGTCACGGTTGGCCGAGGTGTGCCAGAACACGATCTTGTCGCCCTCCTTGATCTGCTGACCATGGAGCTCCAAGTCCGCGGTGGCCGTGCGACGGAAGTGCATGACCGGCGTGACGTACCGCAGCATTTCCTCGACCGCGTTGGGGAGCAGCGAGCGGTCCTGACGCAAGAGTTCCCACTGGTCGGGGTGATCGAAGAAGGCGGTCATGGCGCCCGACATGAGGTTGCGGGTGGTCTCGTTGCCCGCCACGACGAGCAGCATGAAGAACAGGTCGAGCTCGAGCTGGTTGAGCTTCTCTCCCTCGACCTCGGCGTCGATGAGCACCGAGACCAGGTCCTGCTTGGGGGCGAGGTGCCGCTGAGACGCCAGCTCCTCGGCGTAGGCGAAGACCTGCATGGCCGCCTCGCCCGGATCCGCGCCCGGGACCTGGTACTCGGGGTCCTCCGACCCGATCATGCGGTTGGACCAGTCGAACACCATCCGGCGATCCTCCTGGGGCACGCCCAGGAGCTCGGCGATGACGAGGAGGGGCAGCTCGGCCGAGATCTCCTCGACGAAGTCGGCCGTGCCGCGTTCGCACACGGAGTCGATGATGCCGTCCGCGTACCCCACGATGGTCGCTTCGAGGTCGCGCACCATCTTCGGGGTGAAGCCCTTGTTGACCAGCCGCCGGTAGCGCGTGTGCATCGTGGGGTCCATGTTGAGCATCATCAGCTGCTGCTGGGCCAGCTGCTCCTGTTCCATCTCGTGGAAGAGCGAGCTGCGGCGTGCCGAGGAGAAGTGTTCCCAGTCGCGGTTGACGTGGACGCAGTCGTCGTAGCGGGTGACGGCCCAGAAACCGCCGCGGGGGGCGGCCGCCTCGGGGTGCCAGAAGACCGGCGCCTCCCGGCGCAGCTCGGCGAACCAGTGGTGGGGCACCCCGGCCACGAAGTTGCGCCCGTCGATGAGGTCGATCTCCTCGAGGCTCAAAGACCCCCCTTTCGCGCCTTTCGCGCCCAAGGCCCGCGGCTGGGCGCCTGGCTTTCGTTCGCATTTCTAGAACGTGTGTCAGTCGATCATAGGCCCGGTGAGGGGAGGGGACATGAGGCGGCGAGCCCAGAGGCTCCCGGTCCGACCGGCGGATCAGGGCGTCGGGGCCCCAGGTCCGTAGGCGGGGAGCACCGCACCCGTGAGAATGCGTTCATGAACGACGACGGCATCTCCGACGGGCTCGACCACGACGAGGCGTACATCTCGACCGGGATCCTCCCGGCCGACGTCGACGTGCGGGCGGAGGTCGCGGCCGGCTACGAGCAGTTTCGCCATCTCGACGAGGGCAGGGTCGCCGACTACATCCCCGCACTCGCTGCGGCGCCCGCCGACGCCTTCGGCGTGTGCGTGGCGGGTGTGAACGGCCGCACCTTCGCCATCGGCGACTCGGATGTGGCGTTCACCATCCAGAGCATTTCGAAGGTCTTCGTCTTCGCCCTGGTGCTCGATGCGCTCGGTCCGGAAAAGGTTCGTCACCTGCTCGGGGTCAACCCCACCGGGCTGCCTTTCGACTCGGTGATGGCCATTGAGCTCAACGCCGACCGCACCATGAACCCGATGGTCAACGCCGGTGCGCTCGCCACCGCGAGCCTCGTGCCCGGCCGCACGGCCCGCGAGAAGTTCGCCGGGATCGCCGACGTACTGTCCGGCTTCGCCGGCCACCACCTGGCCGTTGACGAAGACGTCTACGAATCCGAGATCGCGACGAACTTCCGCAACCGGGGCATCGCGCACCTGCTCTACGGCTACCGGCGCATGTACTGCGATCCGGACATTGCCACCGACCTGTACACACGCCAGTGTGCGTTGCGGATCACCTCGCGCGACCTGGCCGTCATGGGAGCGACGCTGGCCGATGGCGGCGTGAACCCTCTGACGCGTGTCCGCGTCGTCTCGCTCGAGTGCTCCCGGCGCGTGCTGGCGGTCCTGGCCACGTGCGGGCTCTACGAACGGTCGGGCGACTGGCTCTTCGACGTCGGTCTCCCCGGCAAGAGCGGCGTGAGCGGCGGCATCGTGACCGTGTCCCCGGGCAAGGGCGGGGTGGGGACGTATTCGCCGCCCCTGGACCCCGCCGGCAACAGCGTGCGCGGCCAGCGGGTCACGACGTATCTGTCGGAGCGTCTCGGCCTCAACCTCTTCACCTCTGCGCCGGCTGCCGGCCCGGCGGCGCCCCTCGCGCCCGCCGCGGCGAGGGCTTGACTTTTGGATCTCAACAAGTAGATACTTGTACAAGTAGATACTTGTGAATGACCGAAAGGAACCAAACCTGTGACCACCACCAGCAGCAACCGAAACCGGGCCGACCAAGACTTCACGTCGGTCAAGACCATCGCCGCCAACCCCGAGCAGGTGCTCGTCGCACTGACGACGCCCGAGGGCGTCGCCGGTTGGTGGGGCGCGACGAGCGGGTCCGCCGCCCAGGTCGGAGACGTCCTCGAAGTCGGCTTCGGGAGCTCACGTGTCGTCACGATGGACGTGGCGTCGCTCGAGCCCGGGCGCATCGAGTGGTTCGTCGAGCGAGCCCCGCACACCCCCGAGTGGGACGGGACCACGATCGTCTTCGAGCTCACGCCGAAGGGCTCGGAGACCGAGCTGCATTTCCGGCACGTCGGGCTCGTCCCGCAGTTCGAGTGCTACGAGATGTGCTTTGCCGGCTGGACCCACTACCTGGCCAGCCTCGTCGCGTACGCCGAGACCGGCGAGGGCAACCCCTACCGAGAGGATTGACGGGACGATCGACCCGGCGGCGCCAGTCTCCGTCGAGAATGATGCGGACATGCTGGCGCCCGACGACACCGAGAGCCCCGCAGGACCCGATGCGGTCCTGCGGGCGCTGGCGGATCCGCACCGCCGTGCCATCATCCGCCTCGTGCGCGACGCCGAGCTTCCCGCAGGGCAGATCGCCGCCAATTTCGACCTGACCCAGCAGGCGGTCAGCCAGCACCTGATGGTGCTCAAGCGGGCCGGGCTGCTCGAGGAGCGGCGCGAAGGAACCCGCCGCATCTACCGGTTCCGGCATGACTCGCTGGAGCCGGTGCGCGAGCTGCTCGACGAGTTCTGGCCCGACGCGCTCGAGCGGCTGAAGACGGCCGTCGAGGGCAACCAGCCGAGGAATCCCACAAAAGGAGCAAAATGACCACCTCCAGCGAGGCCATGCCGTCAGTCGTCGCCAGCGTTCGCATCGCCGCGCCACCGGAGATCGTCTTTCAGTACTTCATCGACCCAAGGTTGATCACCGAGTGGCTCGCGACCTCGGCGGAGCTCGACCCCCATCCCGGAGGAGTTTTCGCGATCGACGTGGACGGCAACCCGGCGCGGGGGACCTTCATCGAGGTCGACCCGCCCCACCGGGTCGTCTTCACCTGGGGCGTGCTGCACAGGGAAGGACTGCCGCCCGGGAGCAGTTGGGTCGAGGTGGACCTCGAGGCCGACCGCGACCACACCGTCGTGACCCTCACCCACCACGACTTGCCCGAGAGTTTCCGCGCGTCGCACCAAGAGGGCTGGACCAAATTTCTCGGGACGCTGCAGTCGCGGTTTCCGGAGCCAGCCTGACGTCCCTCTCGCCCCGCTCCGAAACGAGAACGTGTTACAGTTTTGTGCCAGCGCGGCCTTGACCTGGCAGGGACCGCGGCGACCACGCGAGGCTGCCCCACGATGTTCCTCGAAGAGAGCCCCGAACAGCAGCAGCTGCGCGCCGAGCTGCGGCGCTACTACGCCGAGCTGCTGACGGACGAGGTGCGCGAGGGCCTGGCCGAGGGGGGCGAGGGCGGGGACGCCTGGCGCGAGGTGGTGCGCCAGATCGGCAAGGACCGCTGGCTCGGCATCGGCTGGCCGGCCGAGTTCGGGGGGCAGGGCCGGCCGGCCACGGACCAGTTCATCTTCTTCGACGAGACCCGGCGCGCCGGAGCGCCGTTCCCGTTCGTCACCATCAACACGGTCGGCCCGACGATCATGCGCTTCGGCACCGACGAGCAGAAGTCGTTCTTCCTGCCCAAGATCCTGGCCGGCGAGCTCAACTTCGCCATCGGCTACACCGAGCCCGAGGCGGGGACCGACCTGGCCTCGCTGCGCACCCGCGCCGTGCGCGACGGCGAGGAGTACGTCGTGAACGGGGCCAAGATCTTCACTTCGGGCGCCGACATGGCGGACTACGTGTGGCTGGCCGTGCGCACGGACCCCGATGCTCCCAAGCACAAGGGCATCTCGATCCTCTGCCTGCCCACCGCCACGCCCGGCTTCGCGTGCTCCATCATCAACACCGTCGGCGGGCTCACGACGACGCAGACCTTCTACGACAACGTGCGTGTGCCGGTGGCCAACCGGGTGGGCGACGAGAACGAGGGCTGGCGCATGATCACGACCCAGCTCAACCACGAGCGGGTCGGGCTGGCCGCGTGGAGCGGCCTCGCCATGTCCCTCTACGAAGACGTCGTGGCCTGGGCGGCGACCGAGCCGTCGGACGAGGGTCACACGGTCCTCGAACAGGCCTGGGTGCAGATGGACCTGGCCAAGTGCAAGGCCGAGCTCGATGCCATGTGGCTGCTCAACTGGCGCATGGCGGTGCACGTGGCCGACGGGGAGCTCACCGGCGCCGAGTCCTCGTCGATCAAGGTGTTCGGGACCGAGCGCATCCTCGAGGTGGCGCGCCTGCTCTCGGGCGTCGTCGGCGCCGCCGGCTACCTGACGCCGGGTTCGCCCGGTGCGCTATTGCGCGGCCGCCTCGAGGCAACGGGGCGCCAGGCGCAGGTCAACACGTTCGGCGGCGGGGTGAACGAGGTGCAGCGCGAGATCGTGGCAACGGCAGGGCTCGGCATGACACGGGGAGCTCGATGAGCGAGTCCGAGCGTTTGGAGGAGCTGGCGCCCTACCCGGACCACAGCGCGGAGCTGGCCGAGCTGGTCGGGCAGGAGGCGGGCGCGCCCTCCCTGTCGTGGGACGCGGTGAACATGCCCATGATCCGCCACTGGGTCGAGGCCATGGGCGACGAGAACCCCGTCTACCTGTCAGACGAGGCGGCGCGGGCGGCCGGCTACGAGCGCTTGATCGCCCCGCCGGCGATGTTGCAGGCCTGGATCATGCGTGGGCTCAAGCTCTCCAACGAGGTCGAGGAGGCACGAGCGGCGGGCACGTCGCAGGGCGACGGGCCGATGGATCGCATGATGAAGCTCCTCGACGACGAGGGGCTGACCTCGGTGGTGGCGACCAACTGCGAGCAGAAGTACGAGCGGCCGCTGATGGTGGGGGACCGTCTGCTGGTCGGCTCGGTGATCGAGTCGATCTCGGAGCCGAAGCGGACCGGTCTCGGCACGGGCCGGTTCGTCACCACCCGGCAGGACTACGTCGTCGTGCCCGACTCCGCGATCCCGGCCGGAGCCGGCGGCGGCGCCAGGGCGAGCGGCGGCGGTGGTGGTGCCGGTGTGCTCACCGAGGAGCAGGTGCGGGCGCTGTTCGTCGCGGGCGAGCCCGCGGCCACCATGCGTTTCCGCATCCTGAAGTACCTGCCGCCCGACCGCAAGCCGCCGCGGCCGCCCCGCCCGCGGCCCGCACTCACCCAGGACAACGCGTTCTGGTTCGAAGGCGCCCGCGCCCACGAGCTGTTGATCCAGCGCTGCACCTCGTGCGGGATGCTGCGCCACCCGCCGCTGCCCGCGTGTGCCAACTGTGGGTCGCTCGAGTGGGACACCGTCGTCTCGAGCGGCCGCGGCACGCTCTACTCCTACGTCGTCGTGCACTACCCGCAGGTCCCGGCGTTCGAATACCCGCTGCCGATCGGCCTGATCGAGCTCGAGGAGGGCACCCGCGTCGTGGCCAACCTGGGCGCGATGGAACGCGACGACATTCGGATCGGGATGCCGCTGCGCGCCGAGTTCGTGGACTTCGACGACGAGCTATCGCTGCCGGTCTTCTTGCCGGCGGGCGCCACCGCCGGAGCGGGGACCTGATGGACTTCGCCTTCAGCGACGAGCAACTCGCCGTCTCCGAGGCGGCGACCGGCCTGTTCAGTGGCCTGGTGGATCCCGAGCGCGTCGGCGCCGTCGAACGGAGCGACGACCGCGTCGACCACGACCTGTGGCGGGCACTGGCGGATGCCGACCTCCTCGGTCTCGCCGTGCCCGACTCGGAGGGCGGGACCGGTCGCGGCCTCATGGAGCTCGGCCTGCTGCTCGAGGCGCAGGGCAACGTCGTGGCGCCGGCGCCCCTGTGGGCCACGCTGGTGCTCGGCGCGCTGCCGATCGCCCGCTTCGGTTCGGCCGATCAGCGCGCCCGCTGGCTTCCGGGCGTCGTGAGCGGCGGGACGTTCCTCACGGCCGCGCTGACCGGGAGCGCGTCGAGCCCGACGTCGACGCCGCCCGTCCGGGCCACGCCCGACGGGGACGGATGGGCGCTCCATGGCACGGAGCTAGCCGTGCCCCAAGCCCACCTGGCCGCGCGCGTCGTCGTCCCGGCGCACACCGGGGACGGTGGGGTGCTGCTCGCGCTCGTCGACCCACGGGCCGCCGGTGTGTCCCTCGAGCGTGCGGTGACCACCAACCGCGAGATCCACCCCCACCTCCACCTCGCGGGAGTGCGCATCGCCGCCGAGGAGGTCCTTGCGCCGCCCGCCGCCGGGCGGTCCGCCCTCGACGACCTCCTCACGGCAGCGACCATCGGGTTGTGCGCGCTGCAGGTCGGCGTCTGCGAGGCCGCGCTCTCCCAGACGGCTTCGTACCTCAACACTCGCCACCAATTCGGCCGGCCGCTCTCGACGTTCCAGGGCACCATGCTGCGGGCGGCGGACGCCGCCATCGACATCGAGGCGATGCGGGTCACCTGGCAGAACGCGGCTTGGCGCTATGACACAGGTCGCGACGCGGCGGAGGCGGCACGGGTGGCCAAGTGGCAGGCCTCCGAGCGCGGCCAGCGCGCGGTGCATGCGACCCAGCACCTGCACGGCGGCATGGGGGCCGACATCACCTACCCGATCCACCGCTACTTCCTCTGGGGCAAGCAGACGGAGCTGCTCCTCGGTGGTGCGAGCGCGCAGCTCGCCAAGCTCGGCGCGTCACTCGCGGCCGAGGCGTTGGCGCAGGCGAACGCAGAGGTGGCTCCATGACGGCTGTCGTCCCGGACGCGGCCGGCCCCACCTTCTCCGGCGTCTCGGTAGGAGACGAGCTGCCGACGCTTGTCCTGCCGATCACCCGGACGTTGATCGTGTCGGGCGCCATCGCCAGCCGCGACTACCAGGACGTGCACCATGACCAGGTCCTCGCCAAAGAGCGCGGGTCGAAGGACATCTTCATGAACATCCTCACGACGAACGGACTGGTCGGCCGGTACGTCACCGACTGGTCCGGACCGCGCAGCCGCCTGACCGAGGTCAACATCCGCCTCGGCGCTCCCAACTACCCCGACTGCACCATGACGCTGACCGGCGCGGTCACGGAGAAGGGCCCGCTGAGCGTCGACGGCACGACGGGCGCCGTCACGGTCAGCATCCGGGGCGCCAACGACCTGGGCGACCACGTCACGGGCACGGTCCGGGTGATCCTGCCTGCGGGCGACGAAGGCGGACGGTCCTGATGCCGCATTCGTTCGCCGGCGCCACCGCCATCGCCGGGATCGGTGCCACCGAATTCTCCAAGGACTCGGGGCGCTCCGAGCTTCGCCTCGCCGTCGAGGCCGTCGCCGCGGCGCTGGACGACGCCGGCCTCGCGCCGTCCGACGTGCAAGGGATGGTGACCTTCTCCTCGGACACCAACCCAGACATCGACATCGCCCGCAGCCTTGGCGTCGGCGACCTGTCTTTCTTCAGCCGCATCCACTACGGGGGCGGCGCGGCGTGCGCCACCATCCAGCAGGCGGCGTTGGCGGTGTCGTCGGGCGTGGCCGACGTGGTCGTCTGCTACCGGGCCTTCAACGAGCGCTCCGGCAGCCGCTTCGGTATGGGGGTGCAAGGCCGGACCCCGATCCCCAACGCAGAGAACGCGCACATGGCGTCCTATCTTCCGGTGGGACTGCTGACGCCGGCCTCGTGGGTGGCCATGGCGGCGCAGCGCTACCTGTACGCCACCGGGGCGACGAGCGAGGACCTCGGGCGCATCGCGGTCGCTGACCGCAAGCACGCGGCGACCAACCCCAAAGCGTGGTTCTTCGAGCAGCCGATCACGCTCGAGGAGCACCAGGCCAGCCGCTGGATCGTCGAGCCGCTCCACCTGCTCGACTGCTGCCAGGAGACCGATGGCGGGCAGGCGCTGGTGGTGACCTCGCTCGAGCGCGCCCGTGACCTGCGCGCCTCGCCGGCGGTCGTGCGCGCGGCTGTCCAGGGTTCGGGAGCCGGCCAGGACATGATGACGAGCTACTACCGCGACGACCTGCTCGGTTTGCCCGAGATGTCGGTCGTGGCGCGTCAGCTCTGGGAGACCTCGGGTCTCGGCCCCGAGGATATGCAGGCGGCCATCCTCTACGACCACTTCACGCCGTACGTCCTCTACCAACTCGAAGAGCTCGGCTTCTGCCCGAAGGGGGAGGCGAAGGACTTCGTCCGTGACGGTCGGATCGAACTGGGAGGCGCACTCCCCGTCAACACGCACGGCGGCCAGCTCGGTGAGGCGTACCTGCACGGCATGAACGGCATCGCCGAGGCGGTCCGGCTGGTCCGCAGCACGTCCGTGAACCAGGTCGCCGGGCTCGAGCACGTCGTGGTGACGGCCGGTACGGGAGTTCCGACCAGCGGGCTGGTGCTGGGCGTCGATCGCTGATTCCTCCAGGCGATCACTTTTCGAGATGGAAGGGCCGGCCTGAGCGGCCTGGAGTTGCGCGGTGGCGCGCCGAGTGGCGAGTCTTCGGTGAGTTTTCGTCCGGGACGTATGTGCGGCGTCGGCCGCTCATTCTCCATGTGTATAGGGGCTCAGGCCGAGCCCCTATACAGTCGCGCGCAACGCGTCCGTTGCGTCGCATACGACCGCCGAGAACACCGCAAAAACACCGTGCCTTCGGATGGTCGCAGTCGGGGACGACTCTGGCGAGGGCGCTCGACTATCGCTCAGAGAGATATCGCGACAGGAAAGAGGCACCGTTGCATTCAGGCTCCAGCCGCGGCTCAGATCACGCGCTCGCCGACCGGCTCCTCGAGCACAGATACTTCGTGGGGCCATCAGCGACCGGGACGGCCCAACCTTCTCGGGCCGCCAGAGCACCGACTCGGCACAGTTCCAGCGCTCGGCACGCAGGCCGCCGCCGACCGTCCCTGGCGGGCGACTCACCGCCTGCTCAGTTGCGCTCTCGACAGGTCCAAACGTCTCTGACCAGGGACGGAATGCCCATTATTGGAACACGTTGCATTTTATCGGCCCACCTGTTACCGTCCCAGGGAGCCCGGCGGAACCGACCGCGGCACGGTAGACGAGGACGTGCAAAACCATGGAATTCGGCATCTTCAACAGCGTGTGCGTGCTGCCTCGGTACGCCGAGCAACACGGCGAGTCGGCCGAACACGACCGCATCATGGACGAGATCGCCTATGTGGTGGCGGCTGACAAAGCCGGGTTCAAGTACGCCTGGGTCACCGAGCACCACTTCCTGACCACGTACTCGCACCTCTCCGCGAACGAGTCGTTCCTCGCGTTCGCGGCCGCCCGCACGAACAACATCCACCTCGGCTCGGGCATCTTCAACATCACGCCCCCGGTCAACCACCCCGCGCGCATCGCCGAGCGGGTCGCCATGCTTGACCACCTCTCCGAGGGCCGCTTCGAGTTCGGCACGGGCCGGGGTTCGTCGACGACGGAGCAGAGGGGCTTCGGGATCGAGGACTCGGAGCTGACCCGCGAGATGGTGGCCGAGACCCTCCCACAGATCGTGCGCATGTGGAAGGACGAGGACTACAGCTACGACGGCAAGTTCTTCTCCATGCCCAGCCGCAACGTGCTGCCCAAGCCCTACTCCAAGCCGCATCCGCCCCTCTGGATGGCGGCTGGCAGCCCGGGCACTTTCGACCTGGCCGCTGAATTGGGTGTCGGCGTCCTGTGTTTCGGGTTCTCGAGCCCGGAAGCGCTGACACCGCTCGTGAGCCGCTACAAGGAAAAGATCGAGGATTGCAAGAACCCGGTGGGGGGCTACGTCAACAACAACGTCATGATCACGACGCAGATGCTGTGTATGGAGGATGGCGCGAAGGCGCGCAAGGTTTTCCTCGAGGCCGACACCAACTACTTCATCAGCATCCTGTTCCGCTACCTCGACACGTTCCCGCGGCCAGCGGGGATCCCCGAGTGGCCCGACATCATCCCGGCCATCACCCCCGACCAGCTCGATGCGGGCATCGCCGCCGGCGAGATGGCCATCGGCAGCCCCGACGAGGTGGCCAAGACGGTCGAGCGCTACGCCGGGACCGGGGCCGACCAGCTCTCGTTCGGCATGCTGTCTACCTCCATCTCGCTCGAGAACTGCCAGGAGGCCGTCGAGACCTTCGGCAACCACGTGCTCCCCGAGTTCGACAAGGACCCGGTCCACTCGACGACGAAGCAGCGTCTGGCCGCCGCCGACTCCAAGTAACCCGGCCGCGCAGACGGCATCGGTCGCACCACCCCCGCAGGCGCTACAGCCGGAACTCGCCCGCCTCCATGCGCCGGTCGATCTCCTCGGCGATCGCGTCGGGGCCCCTGTCCCCCGAGTCGACACGGTGGCGTTCCTCGACGCCATGGATCTCGAACTGGGTCCACAGGTCGTCGACCACCGCAGCCTCGGCCAGCGCACCGGCATGCGCGGGATCGAACCTGCGGTCCTGGACACGTAGTTGGACGACGCCGATGGGGGCGCGCAGGACGGCGTAGTTGAGCTGGAGGCCGTGGGGCGCACAGGCCTCGGTGAACAGATCGAGCATGAACGGATAGAGAATTCCCTCGGCCACCGTGTAGTAGCCGCCCCGGGCGAACGCGGCGACCGCCTCGGCTGCGGCATCGAGCACGACACGGTTCTGCGTGTGCGCCTCGGCGCGCCAGGGCTCGATCGCCCCTCGTCGCAGCTTGGCGAAGAACCAGTCGACGTCGAGGCAGGCCGAGGGCTCACGGCGGTCAGCCACCAGCGGCGCGACGGTGGTCTTGCCGCTACCGGGAGAGCCGGTCAGAAGGAGAATCTCGCCCGCGGACACCACGCGCTCGAGTCGAGTTCGCCCGCCCGGGCGATCGCGCTAGCGCGGCCCGGCCGGGTCGTGGCCGACCCGGTACTCGGTGAAGTGGCTCGATCCGCACCCCGGGCAATGGCCAAGCGCCTCTGGCACCGCCACGTCATCGGCCGGTTTCATCAGGTCACCCACGAGGCTGGCCGCCGACGGTCCATGAGGAGTGAGCTCGATGCCTTCGAAGTGCCGCGGCTTTGGCGGCCGGCCGATCGTCCAGGTGTCGCCACACTCTTCACATCGGCGTTCGCGCCCGCCGCGGTGCTCGCGCATCCAGTGGTGAAACCAACCCTCTCCCACGGCCCAACCGTATTCCTCGGGGAACGCCCCGCGACGTGATGCGCCGATAGGGCGTCGCCCCCCTAGCTGGCGGCCGCCATCGCGACCACCGGCTGGTTGAGCACGACACCTCCCTCCGAACCGCTGAAGTTGGCGTCCCCGTAGCTGAAAATGCCGCCGTCGGAGGCGACGATCCAGTAGCCGCGGCCGTCCCTCGTGGGTGCCATCGCGACCGCCGCCCGGACGAGCGTGATGCCGCCGGTCGAGCCGAAGAAGGCGGCGTCGCCGAAGCTGAAGATCCCGCCGTCGGACGCGACGAGCCAGTACCCGAGTGCATCGGGAGTCGAGGCCATGCCGACGATCGGCCGGTTCAATACGATGCCGCCCATGGAGCCACGGAAGGCGGCGTCACCGAATCCGAAGATGCCGCCGTCGGACGCCACGAGCCAATAACCGAGTCCGTCCCTCGTCGTCGCCATGCCGACGATCGGCGCGTTGAGCCGCTGGCCGCCCATCGACCCAAAGAAGCCGGCGTCACCGAAGCTGAAGATCCCGCCGTCGGACGCCACCAGCCAGTACCCGCCGCCGCCGGGGGTGGCCGCCATGCCCACGATCGGTGCGTTGAGCGTCTTGTCGCCCTCGGAGCCGAAGAAGCCCGCGTTCCCGAAGCCGAAGATGCCTCCGTCGGACGCGACGAGCCAGTAGCCACCCTTGGAGGCCGTCGGGGCCATGCCCACCATCGGACGGTTCAGCGAAATGCCGCCGGTCGAACCGTGGAACTCCGCGCTACCGAAGCTGAAGATCCCGCCGTCGGACCCGACGAGCCAGTACGACGAGTTGGGTGGCGCCGGCGGGGGTGGCGTGGGCGGCCCGGGCATCCCGGCCGAACCGGAGAAGGCGACGACCTGGTCGGTCGTGGGGGCGAGCAGGAGACCATCACCCACCGACGGCGTGGGGAAGTGGTTCGCCTCGCCCCCGATGTGGAGCTGTTCCTCGGTGGCGCCGTTGGCTGGGTTGATCCCGACGAGATTGCCCCCGCCGATGGACCACACGAGGCCTCCAGCCACGATGGGGGGGCCGGCGACCCCGCTGGCCGCGTTCCACTGCACGGAGAGCGCGGGTGGCGCATTGCCCGTGTGGATCGCCTCGATCCCACTGTCGCACGGCACGTAGACGACGGAGCCCACCACCGCGTCGCCGCCGTCGGCATCGGCGTTTCCACAGACAGGCGAAGCGACGAGCTGGCCCCCGATGCCACCCAGGTGCGCCTGCTCCATCAGGTACCCCGTTTGCGACTTGCCGACCTGCAGCGCGGTTCCGTCCGAGAGCAGCGCCGGGGCGGTCGACCCGAGGTCGCGGTCCGTCGCGTTGTCGGAGGACCAGCTCGCCGGAGCAAAGAGTTGCTCGAGCGCCAGGGCCGGTGAGAGCTCGAAGACGGAATCACTGCCGTCGTAGGGGGAGGCGGAGGACCCGTTCCCAGTGGCGGCCCAGACGTTGCCGGCCGCGTCGACTTCGGGAGCTGCGCCGCCCATCCACACCGCGCCCTGGGTCCCGTTGGTCACGCTGCCGGTCGTGTCGTAGTAACGCGGCCCGCCTCCGCCCTCGGGCACCGACACGATCCAACCGTGATAGGGCTCACAGTCGCCCGCGTTGCCGCCGAACCCGAACACCACACTGCCATCGTCCAGGTTGAGGCCCGTCCGTTGCAGGAGATTTGGATGCGACGACCCGGGCGGATCGACCGGCTCGTCGAGCTCCGACGCCCCCGAGGAAATGTTGAGACCAATCAGGACGTGATCAGGAACGCCGCCGACCAACTCGTCAGCCACCGCGAAGATCTCGCCGCGGCCGGCGTCGACAACCGGCGTGCCGGTGATCCCCACGAGGGGGCTGATGTCACCGCACGGCAGGTTCGAAGAGGGCACCGAGGTCCCCACGTGGGTCGACCACAGGATCGCCCCGGAGTCCGCTGCCAGCGCGTAGATCGTGTCGTTCTCCGTGGCCACAAAGACCCGCCCACCGGTCACGAGGGGCTCGCCGTACACCTGGCCGTCGAGCACGGGCGACGTCCAGGCGTGGTTGGCCGGCGAGAGCGTCATCCCCGAGGTGTCGACGCCGGACCCCAGGGCGTTGCCGTGGTACACGGTCCACGACGTGCCGGCGTTCACGTGGGGCGTGACGGCACCGGCGTTCCCTGGTGCCGCCTGCGACGCCCCGATGGAACCGACCACGACGAGCGCGCCGGAGGCGGCCACCACCGACGCAAGCCCGAACCAAGGCCTCGAGACCGACCGTCCTCCTTGCATCCGCATGATGTTCGCCCTGCGAGTGATCGGTGCACGCTAACGCGCGCCTCTGTGCGTGTCGACGTCTTGCGCAACGACCACGTCAGGTCGCGAACGCGCCTCCGTCAGGCACCGCCGTTGCGGCCCCGGCTGGTGTGGCGCTGACGCTGACGATGGTCGCCGCCCAGGTGTAGTCGGGCTTCCCGCTCGGCGAGCGCTCGACCGCGTCGACGACATGGAGTCGACGCGGCAATTTGTAACCAGCGATGCTGGCCCGGCAGTGAGCCTGGAGCGACTCGAGCGACGGAGCCTCGTGGCCGACGCGAGGCTGGACGATGGCCGCCACCGTCTGGCCCCAACGCTCGTCGGGCGCGGCGCACACGATGGCGTCCATGACGTCGGGGTGGGAGCGCACCGCGGACTCCACCTCTTCGGGAAAGATCTTCTCTCCGCCCGAGTTGATGACGATCGACCCCCGGCCGAGCAACGTGATGGACCCGTCCTCCTCCACCGTGGCGTAGTCGCCGGGCATCACATAGCGCGTGCCCCGGACCTCGATGAAGACCTCGGCCGTCTTCTTCGAGTCGTTGTAGTAGCCGACGGGGATGTCGCCCGAGCGGGCGATCTTGCCGATCACGCCCGATCCCGGCTCCACCAACTCAAGGTTTTCGTCGAACACGACCGTCTCGCCCAGGAGATGGACCGTCGGGCCGCTCTTCATGGCGGTGTTGCCTGCGGTGACCACCGTCATACCGTTGTTACCGCCCTCGGAAGAGCCGATGGCGTCGGTGATCACGATGTTGGGCAGGCGCTCGAAGAACTGGTCCTTGACTGGAGCCGAGAACAGCGCCGCCGAGGACACTACCGCCAAGAGCGAGGAGAGGTCGTAGTCCACGCCTGGCTCGCCGAGTCGCTCGACCAAGGGTTTTCCCATGGCGTCGCCGGTGATCATCACGGAGTTCACCCTCTCGTCCCCGACGAGGCGCCACACGTCGTCCGGATCGAACTTCGCCATAAGCACGATCTTGGAGCCGACGAAGCTCTGGCCCATGACGCTCCATTGCGTCGCCCCGTGCATGAGCGGTGCTACCGGCAGATGGACCATCGGGCCGCCGGCGCCCTTTTGCACCATGACCGACGGATCAGTCACCCGCTGGTTGGTGCTGGGATCGGTGCCACCACCGAGGGCGTAGAAGACGTCCCTGTGCTTCCACACCACGCCCTTGGGCATGCCGGTCGTCCCGCCTGTGTAGAGGATGTAAAGGTCGTCGCCGCTGCGCGGCCCGAAGTCGCGCGCCGTCGATTGGCCCGAGAGGGCATCCCCGTAGGGCACGGCACCGGGCGAGGGTTCGGCGTCGCTGCCATCCTCGATAACAAGCACGGGCTGCAGGCCCGGTAGCTCGGGCAACAAGGCGGAGACCAACGGCGAGAATTCCCGCTGGTATACGAGTGCATTCAAGTCGGCGTTTGACAACAGGTAGCGAAGCTCGTCCTCGACGTAGCGATAGTTGATGTTGATCCATATCGCTCGCAGCTTGAAGACTGCCCACGCAGTCTCGACCCACTCGACCGAGTTGTAGGCGTAGATCCCGACGTGGTCGCCGATGCCGATGCCCTGCGAGGCGAGATAGTGGGCCAGCTGGTTCGACCGCTCCTCCATCTCGGCGTAGGTCCGCCGTTGGCCGTTCGCTACCAGGTACTCCCGTTCGGGATAGGCGTCGACGGCTGCCTCGAACAGGTCGGCGAGGTTGAACTCCATCGGCGGAAGATTAGAACACGTTCTGATTCTGTGGGCAATCGCAGCCTGAGACTCCATGGGCCGCTGGCCCTCGAACCGAAGCACGTATGGTTCCGCCCATGCCGTACCCGACCGCAGCATCCCGCGATATCGCCGCGCCCTCCGAGCGGGTGTGGGCGCTCGTCTCAGACCTTCCCCGCATGGGGGAGTGGTCGCCCGAGAACAAGGGCGGTAAGTGGGCGAAGGGGACCACCGGCCCGGCGCTCGGCGCAGTCTTCCGGGGCAACAACAGGAACGGGATCCGGCGGTGGTCCACCAACGTCACCGTTGTTGGCTGCCAGCCGGGCAAGCTCTTCGAGTTCGCGGTAACCGCGGGGCCCCTCGCCGTCGCCAAGTGGCGCTATGAGTTCGAGGACACCGAAAACGGTTGTCGCGTCACTGAGTCGTGGGCCGACGACCGCAAGCCATGGTTCACTGCGATCGCGCGTGTGATGGGTGACCACAGTGCGGACAACGCCGAGCAGCAGATGACAGCAACGCTCGCTAATCTGGCCGAGGCGGCCGAGGCCGCCGAGGCCGAAGACGCTCCAAACTCGTAGCCAGCTGGACAAGCAGGAACGACGCAATCGCTCTTCTACTCCTCCAGCCGGCGCAGGACATGACGTGCCGCGGCCCCGTCACCGACGCCGTCCCGCGACCGTAGGCGTTCAACCACCGCACGCCGGTGGGCCTCGTCGACGTTGCCTCCGTACTTGAACTTGGCCGTCACCTGCTCCACGCGGATCTCGATCCCGAGGATCCCGAGCAGCTTCGCCGCGTGCACCTCGCTCGGGTCGGCCACTTCCACTTCCGGCTGGAACGCCGCCAGCTGTCTGCGCAGGACCGCAGCCACGTGTCCCGGTGCCGTCCGCTCGTCGTGCACCGTCGCCGTGCCGGCGAGTTGCACCGCGCCGTAGTAGGTGGTCGGTATCCCGAGCGCGGGGTCCTCCTCGCCGATCGCCTTCCACGACGAGGGAATGAAGGCCCAGTCGTCCGCGACGCTGAGCAGCACACGACGATTCTCTTCCAGAGCGTCGAAGACAGGGTTGGCGCGCACGAGATGCAGCCACACCGTGCGCCCTGCCAAGACGAACTGGGTTGGCACGACAACGGGCAGCTCGCGATTCGGGCCGCCGGGGGCCACTAGGTGCCCGAACGGGTGAGACTCGACGAAGGCGCGCCATTCTGTCTCACCCCCGGTGGCGTCGACGGGGGCGACGAACATCGCCCCAGTTTGCCGCGGGACTGCACGCGATCCGTCGAGGTGTCCACACGGCGTGGAGCCAGGCCGAGGGCCAGCAGGCCTCAGCCGCCCGAGATCCCCAGCTCCTCCATCGACTCGGCCCGGTGCCGTTTGTAGTCGACCTTGCCGTTGGGCGCGCGTCCGATCGTGGCAACGGTCCGCACGTGGCGAGGCGCCTTGTACGTCGCCAGACGCTCCTTTACGTGGGCGATGAGCTCCGCCTCCCCCGGCACCGGCGTCCCCGTCCCTTCCCTTGACTCCGTCTCGAAAGGCTCGACCACTGCCACGATCTGCTCGCCATAGGTCGGGTGCGGGAGCCCCACCACTACCGCGTCGCGCACCGCCGCGTGGGTCTTCAGAGCCTCCTCGACCTCCTCGGGGAAGATCTTCTCGCCACCCGAGTTGATGCACACCGACCCGCGGCCCAGGAGGTGGATCGTCCCGTCGGCGTCGACCTGCGCGTAATCGCCGGGGATCGAGTAGCGCACACCGTCGATCTCCTTGAAGGTCCGATCCGACTTCTCTGAGTCCTTGTAGTAACCGAGCGGATTCCGTCCGCCCAGTGCCAAGACGCCCACCTCGTCGGAACCGGGCTCCACAAGGCGGCCGTCCTCGGTCAGCACCTTGACGTCCGGACCCAAGGTGAACGAGGCCGTCTTCGCCGCCGAGCCGCCTCCCGACACCGACACACCCATGCCGAGCGCCTCCGACGAGCTGAACGCGTCCACCAGCAACATCCCTGGCTGATGCGCCAAGAGCTGCTGCTTGACCGGCTCACTCCACATCGCCCCCGACGAGATGACCATCACAATCGAGCTGAGGTCCCAACGTCCCGGGTGCTCGTCCAGCGCGGCCAGCAGTGGGCGGGAGAACGGGTCACCGACGATGACAAGGCCGTTGACCTTCTCGCGCTCGACGGTGTCGAGCAACTCGATCGGGTCGTACTTGCGCGACTCGAGCAAGCAGACCCGTCCACCCTCGGCCAGGATCGTGTTGGCGGTGAAGGCGCCGGTTCCGTGCATGAGCGGACAGGCCGGCATGAGCGTGACGTTGTTGTGCGAGGTCTCGAGCGCCGCGCGCACGCCCTCCAGGCCGCCGTTGATGTCGTAGTGGCGCACCCCCCCGTCGATCATGCGCGCGAACAGGTCGTCCTGGCGCCACATCACGCCCTTGGGCATCCCGGTCGTGCCGCCCGTGTAGAGCATGTAGAGATCGTCGCCACTGCGCCCCCACGGCGCCCGGGTCCGGCCCACCGCACACTTGGCCGCGTCCTCGTACGGAGTGGCCCAGTCGGGGCAGGGTCCCGAGCCGTCGTCCACCCACAACCAGCCCTTGACCCGCGGTACCCGGTCGAGGATCCGCTCCACGCGGTCGACGAAAGAACCGTGGAAGACCACCGCCGCGGCGTCCGCGTTGTCCCACAGGTAGCTCAGCTCGTCGTCGCCGTAGCGGTAATTCGTGTTGACCGGGACCAGGCCGGCCTTCATGGCGGCGTAGGTGGCCTGGATGTACTCGGGCGAGTTGTAGAGATAGACCGCCACCTTGTCCTGCTGGGCGGCCCCGAGGTCGAGCAGGAACTGGGCGACGCCGTCGGCACCATGCTCGAACTCGGTCCAGGTCATCGTCCGTGCCCCTTGCGTGATGGCCGGCGCGTCGGGCTGTACCTCCGCCACCGTCTCCCAGACGTCTGCGTAGTTCCAGTTCGTCATCCCTTGCTACCCCTCGCTCCCTCCCGCCTCACGACCGCTCAGGCCATCAGGCTTGCGACGCCGACTCGCCGTCTACCCCCCGCCCGCCGAGATGCGCGGAGCGAGACGACGAGAATACGCTCCCGCCGTGGACCTCGGCCTACCAGGCGACGACGACCCCGGCCGGCGTCGGATTCGGGACTGGCTGGTCGAGCACCCCCGCCCGAGCGGCCGCCAGCTGGCCGAGGCGGGCTACGTGGTGCCGCACTGGGCTCCGCCCTACGGCTTGGATGCAGGCCCGATCGCCCAGCTGGTGATCGACGAGGAGCTCAGGGCCGCCCGGATCGGGCGCCCGGTCAACCCCATCGGCATCGGCTGGGCCGGGCCCACGCTCATGTACGCCGGCACGGAGGAACAGAAGGAGCGTTGGCTCTGGCCCCTGCTCTCGGGCGAGGAATTCTGGTGCCAGCTCTTCTCTGAGCCGGGTGCCGGCTCCGACCTGGCGTCGCTCACAACCAAGGCCGAGCGCGACGGTGACCACTACGTCATCAACGGACAGAAGGTCTGGACCAGCTACGCCCACATCGCGCGCTGGGGCATCCTGCTCGCCCGCACTGACCCCACGGCGACCAAGCACATGGGCATCAGCTACTTCGTGTGCCCGATGAACGCGCCCGGCATCGAGATCCGCCCCCTCATCGACATGACCGGCGAGCATGCCTTCAACGAGGTCTTCTTCACCGACGTGCGGATCCCGGCCGACCATTTGGTCGGGCTCGAGCACGGTGGCTGGGAGCTGGCCAAGGTGACGCTCGGGAACGAGCGGGTCTCGCTCAGCGGTGAGGGGGCGCTCTGGGGCATGGGCCCCACCGCGGACGACCTGGTCGCGCTGATCCGGGCTGCGGGGGGTGCGCCTGACGCCGCCACGCGAGACCGCCTGGTCGACGTCTTCATCGAGGGCCAGATCCTTCGGGTGCTCCGTCTGCGTACGGTTTCGGCCGTCATCGCGGGCCGGGCGCCCGGTGCAGAGGCCTCGGTGCGCAAGGCAATCGCCGACGCCCACGGCCAGCACATCATGGGCGTCGCCCGCGACCTGGCGGGACCGCACGCCATGGTCCCCGGTACCGGGCCTGTCGGCGGCTGGGGGCCGCACGGCGCGGCCGGAGGCGACTCCACCTGGTCCCGGGGTTTCCTGTTCGCCCCGGCGCTCACCGTCGGCGGTGGCACCGCGGAGGTGCAGCGCAACATCGTGGCCGAAAAGGTGCTCGGTCTCCCGCGAGACCTCTAATCCTCCAGCCCGCCGAGCATCGGGCTCGTGGTCGGGCGGCTCAGGGTTCGAGAGGCCCGGCGTGGGCGAAACCCTGGCGTATGCCCTGGCCGGCCTGGGCGATGAGTTGCTCTGGTTCGTAGAGCATCAGATACGCGTTGCGGGCGTGATCACGCGAACGATTCTTGAAAACCACGGCCAATGTGGCCGGGTCGTCGGACTCGTCCTCGTGGACGAACACCTCGAGAATGGGGGTGTTGGTCATGAGCTGAGCCATCATGATCCCGGTCGAGGCCTCGTGGGCGCAGACCTTGTCCACCTTCTCCTTGCCAGGCATCCCCAGGGCCACGACGATCCGGCAGTCCTCCTCCTCGATGAGTTTCTTCGCAGCGACCGCCAGGTCCTTGAACCCAGGCACGGTGCGCCGAATCACCTCGAAACGACTGCCGTGGCCAGGGCACTGCGCGAGCTCCTCCATGGCCTCTGCGCCCATGTCGTAGCGGGCGAACATGGTGTCGACGACGCCGATTCGGTCCATGAGCCATTTTCGCGCATGTCCGGCATTGGCCCGTCCGCCCCGGTGGCGTCCAGAATCGGGTGGTGAGCAGCCTTCCTCCCGATTCGAGCACCTGGGTCGCACGAGACGCCGCGGTGGTCTGGCACGGCTTCACCCAGATGGCGACCTATGCGGAGAATGCGCCCTTGCTCATCGATCGCGCCGAGGGGCGCGAATTGATCGACGTCGATGGGCGGCGTTACCTCGACGCCATCTCCTCCCTCTGGGTCAACACCCTTGGCCACCACGTGCCCGAGCTCGATGCAGCCCTAACCGCCCAGGCGGCCAAGGTCGCGCACTCGACCATGCTCGGCCATGGCAACACCGTCGTGGTGGAGCTGGCCGAGGCCTTGGCCCGGGTGGTCCCCGTCGACGAGCCGCACTGCCTCTTCGCCGCCGACGGCGCCGTGGCGGTCGAGCAAGCCCTCAAGATCGCCTATCAGTACTGGGTCAACAGGGATGTGAAAGGGCGTGTCTCGTTTCTCGCCCTCGGTGACGCGTACCACGGCGACACGGTCGGTTCTCTCTCAGTCGGCGACGGCGGCGTGTTCAGCGCGGTGTTCGATCCGCTGTGCTTCCCCGTCATCCGCACGCCCGGATATGCCGATCCGGGTTGGGCCGACAAGGCGTGCGCCGCCATTGCTGCCCATGCGGGTGAGTTGGCCGCTGTCGTCCTCGAGCCGCTGGTGCAGGGTGCATCAGGCATGTTGTGCGCAAACGCCGAGGACGTCGGACGAATCGGCCAGGCGTGCCGTGAAGCGGGCACCCTGCTGATCTGCGACGAGGTGGCGACCGGATTCGGGCGGACCGGGACGCTGTTCGCGTCCGAGCAGTGCCGGCTCCGCCCGGACCTGCTCTGCCTTGGTAAGGGGATCACTGGCGGCTATCTGGCCCTGTCGGCCACCGTGGCGTCCGGTGAAGTGCACCGAGCGTTCCTCGGCGCCGACCTCGGGCCACTGACCTTCTACCACGGTCACTCCTATGGCGGAAACGCACTGGCGGCCGCCGTGGCGCTCGAGCACCTGCGCCTCGTCGAGTCGTGGGACGTGCTTGCGAACGTGCGGACGCGCGCCGACCAGTTGGCTGCCCTGCTGGCCGAAAGGATTACGCCGCGGCACGCGGTGCACGCGGTGCGCCAGCGCGGGCTCATGGTGGGGGTCGAGCTGGCGCCGCCCGAGCCGGGACTTCGCTGGGGGCGCCGTGTCTGCGCCGAGGCCGTGGCCCGCGGCGTTCTCTTGCGACCGCTCGGCGACGTCATCGTCCTGATGCCGCCGCTCACGATCTCCGACGAAGAGGTCAACCGCATCGTCTACGCGTTGGACAGCGCCCTCGACGTTGTCACGGCGGGTTCGCCCGGCGCCACGCTTCCCCCGTGAGCCCAAATTGGCCGGACCGGATCCGGGCCCAGCTCGATCAGGTCCTCGAAGATGGACGTTGGCGCACGCCCCGAGAGTTCGACGCGCGCGGGCCCGGGCGGTGCCCTCGAGGGCGCTTACGTGGTGTCATTCGCGTCGAATGACTACCTCGGCCTGAGCGCCCATCCCAAGGTGATGGCGGCGGCCCACGACGCGCTGGAGCAATGGGGGACTGGCGCGGGGGCGTCCCGACTCGTCACCGGCAGTCGCCCGATCCACCGTGACCTCGAACGCGCTCTGGCCGAGTGGAAACACACCGAGGCGGCCATCTGCTTCCCAACGGGGTTCGCCGCCAATCTCGGTGTCCTGTCCGTACTCGGGGGGCCCGGTGTCCGCGTGTTCTCGGATCAGCTCAACCACGCCAGCATCATCGACGGATGCAGGCTGTCCCGCTCGGACCTCGCTGTTTACCGCCACCGCGACATGGTGCACCTCGAGTCGTTGTTGCGCTCGGCCGCCTCCGATACCACCACTCCCAAGCTTGTCGTCAGCGACACCGTGTTTTCCATGGATGGCGACGTGGCACCTCTCGACGACCTGCTGGGTCTGTGCCAGCGCTACGACGCCTTGCTCGTCCTGGACGAAGCCCATGCCGTCCTTGGACCTCATCTGCCGCACGCAGACTCGCATTGGGTCCGCACGAACGTCGTCCGGGTCGGGACGCTGTCGAAGACGCTGGGAGCGCTTGGCGGATTCGCCGCCGCATCGAGCGACCTCGTCGATCTCCTGGTGAACCGGGCGCGCTCCTACATCTTCTCGACAGCGCTTCCGCCGGCCGACGCCGCCGCGGCCATGGCCGCACTCGCCGTCGTCTGTTCCGCCGAGGGGCGGGGGCTCACGGGGCGGCTCGCCGCCCACGTCGAGCGCCTCTCGTGTGCGGGACTCGCCGCGCCCGGCCACCCGAGCCCGATCGTCCCCGTGATCTTCGGACCCGAGCAGACCGCTCTCGCCGCGTCGGCCTCGCTCTTGGCCGACGCGTTGTGGGTCCCGGCGATCCGCCCGCCGACGGTGCCGGCGGGCACCAGTCGCCTTCGTGTGACGGTGTCAGCGGCACACCGAGACGAGGACCTTGCCCGCTTGATCGACGCGCTGGTGCCGCTACACAGCGCGGCGAAGGTGGGCGTGACCCGATAGTGAAGGGTTCGGCCGGTAACGCTCGTAGGCCGCGTCCTCGGCGTCTCGTGGCCGTGGTCGGGACTGGGACCGATGTGGGCAAGACGTGGGTGTCCGCCCGACTGCTTGAACGGCTCGGTCGCGGCGGCGTATCCACTGCAGCCCGGAAGCCGGCGCAGTCCTTCGACGCGTCGGAGGATCCGTCCCGTTACGACGCCACTGTGCTGGGGGCGGCGAGCGGCGAGGCACCCGAGACTGTGTGCCCACGGAATCGTTGGTACGAGGCGGCGTTCGCACCGCCGATGGCCGCGGAAGTCTTAGGCCGACCAGCCTTCACCGTGGCCGACCTGGTCGGCGAGCTGCGCTGGCCGGAGGCGGTCGACGTCGGTCTGGTGGAAACCGCTGGCGGGCTCCGCTCGCCTATCGCCGACGACGGGGACTGCCTGGCGTTCGTCGAGGTGTTGTTCCCCGATCTCGTTGTGCTCGTCGCCGACGCCGGACTGGGAACGATCAACGCCGTTCGCCTGACGGTGAAGGCGCTCGAACCGCTGGCCGCTGGCCGTGTCGCGGTGGTGCTCAACCGCTTCGAAGCCGGCTCCGATTTGCATCAGCGGAACCTGTCGTGGCTGGCCGATCGTGACGGCCTGCATGTCTTCTTCGCTCCCGGCAAAGAGGACCAGCTCGCAGACCTCGCTCGAGACGGATCGACCTCGTAACTGTTTGCGAGCTCAGTCCGGCGCTCGCAGTTCACCGCGATCGAGGTGGTGGAGACGTCGCCCGACTACCTTGGTCAGGTGCTCCAGATGACCGGCTCAGTGGCTGCAATGGTCACCCGCTACCTCCAGGCGTTGGCCCGCCTGGATTGGGACGAATTGACGGCATGCGTGTCGCCCGGCGTGCTCCGGCGCGGACCCTACGGGGACGACTACAAAGGGGCCACGGCCTACCTCTCATTTCTTCGGCGCACAATGCCGACGTTGCCGGGATACCGGATGGACATCGACCGGGTCAGCGACCTCGGCGACCACCGAGCATTAGCAGAGCTCCGCGAGACGATCGATCTGGAGGACCGCCCACTCGTCACCCACGAGTGCCTTGTCTTCGAGGTCGATTCGGACGGACTTCTCGAGGAGATCTGCATCTACATCCGTCAGGCGCCAAAGTCCTGAATTAACCAGCTCCGTCCGTGCTTGAGACATCGCTACACCGGAACGATGGGCGAGATGTTGCTGCCGTCAGAGATGGTGCCGCCGGTCGGCCTCGTCGATCCGACATGGCGATGACGGGATGGTCCCCATGTTTGAACGTGTCGCGCCGGTCGTTCCGGTGACCAACCTCCATGCGGCGCTTGAACGGTATCGGCGTCTCGGCTTCACGGTCCACGCCTATGGTCATGGAACCGGATATGGATTTGCTGAACGAGACGACGTGGATCCAAGCGGGAGTAGACGGCCGGTTCGGCGAGGTGAGGGCGACGGAGTACGGCCTGCGCGAGTTCGGGTACGTGGATCCCGACGGAACGCTGCACCGGGTCGGTTCTCCGGAATCATCCCGATCTGAGCGGCCCAATCGTCGAGACGCCCCAACCCGGTGATCTCGGATGCGCCTCTGCGATGGGGAACGGCGTTGTCATCGGGGCGTTCGGTGAGTGTCTCCTGACAGCCAGTGAGAGCCGTCCCGGAGCCGCGATCGATCAGCTATTCCGGCAAGAATCGTTCCAGGGCTGTTCGCCGTCAGCTTGGTAGAGCGCGATGGCGAGATCGTTCTGCTCGGCCGGAGTCGCCTGGTTCGGAGGGACGTTGATCAGCTGCGGCATGCCGGCCAGCTGTGCCGCTTCGTTCCAGGTTGCCTGGCTGAATTGGAAACCGCCCATATAAGTGCCGCCCGGTGAAACGGCGCCGTAGTTGCCGCCTGACTCGGCCTGCAGGACGCATTGGAGGAACGGGGGCAGCGACGGGTCGCTCACCGACGTGTTGGCGACGGTTCCTTGTTGTGGTGTGGTGCTGGTGGAAGACGGCGACGGCTGCGACGGTTGCGACGGCTGCGACGGCTGCGACGCACTGGAAGTGGCCGCTGCTGCAGCCGCCTTGGCCTGTGCCGCCCGGACTGCCGCTGCAGCTGCTGCTGCCTGTGCAGCTTGCTGCCGAGCCACTGCAACGGCAAGCTCGCCCTTGATCTCGGACTGTTTGGACGCGAGCTGGGCCTCGGTCTGGCGCGCAGAGTTGGCCGCAGCGTCTTCCTGGTTGGTGGTCGCTTGGTCTTGGGCTTCTTGTTGCTCGAGCGTGGCGCGTTGGGCGCGCAACCCATTCTCGTCGGTGTGAAGAACGTCGATGGAGAGCGCGATATCGCCGCTCGCCACTTCTTCGTACTCTGCTCGCGTGGGTGCTTCCGTTTGATTCTCGAACAACGACTCAGTCCCGTTTACCTCTGGGTCTAAGTTGACGTACGCCGACACCGCCTCGGACTGAAGCCGCTTACGATCGCGTCCCACCCGGCTGATATCGGCTTGGATGTGGCCCTGAGTGGATGCGATCTCCGCCTCGTCCCGTTGGACCCTGGCCATGTCGACGTCGTACTGCTGTTGAAAAGCGCCGATCTGCAGCTGCTCCAGCACGAGATCCTGGGATATCTGGGTTGCCTGCGCTTTTAGATCCGACACTTGATCGGCCGCGACAGGTCCCGGACGCACGACCACCGTTGCGGTGATGGCAGTTACGAGAGACAGGCCCACCAACCCAATCCCAATACCGGCGAGCTTTTGCATTCGGCATCGGAGACCTGACTTCGTCATCGGGCACATTTCGGCACCGGTCACGATTGGGCGAACGGTTTAGTCGAAATTTCGTCGACTGTGCAACCTGGGGGTTGCCGCAATCCGCCTGAGAACATTGGACGGCGAGAGCAAATTTGACCACCGACCAGGGCGAAGGTGGTTTGATTTGGGGCGATCCGGATCGGCTACACCGTGGTTGAGAGCGATTCCTCATTTGCCCAACTAAGGGGAATATGTGCTTACGGCAAATCGAAAAGAATCCGTCACCACGGGGAACGCGTGTCGTTGCCTTCAGTTCTTTGGGTGAGCTCGGCGCGTGGCTACATCGCTCGTTGCACGGATGCTCATTCTGGCGAGTGACATCAAACGACCGTGGCGCGCAATGCAATGCTGCCGTTGGTCGGCTCGATGGCAGGCACCTTCAATCAGCTGGCGCGGCCAGCTCTTCATCAACAACGGCGCCATGATCTGCCGACGCACGAGGGCTGCCCGAGCTTCGGAGACCAAGATCGTCCGGCGGAAACCATCGGGCGCGAAGACCTGTCAGAACTTCACACGCCGAGTCTCGCGGTCCGCAGCTCTTCGGCGAGGGCTGGGTCACCGCTGATCTCGACCCTGGCTGCCCCCTGGCGGCCCGCGCCGAACATTGTGAGCTCGCCCGGGTCACCGGCCAAGCTGAGCCGGGGTCCGTCGCCACTCTCTTTGTCGGCTCGTTGCGGCGAGGTGATCACGACGGTCGCGTGGACTTTCTTGGCCATTCCGCCCGGCCCGACGCGTGCCCAGAGAGCATCTGCCAGTTCGGGTGAGATCTCGCGAGGCTCCCAGCCGTCTTGGGCTCGGCGCACATCCTCTGTGTGGATGAAGAACTCCACGGTATTCATCGGCCCATCGAAGGGCCGTAGGAGAATCGGTGGTCCCCGCCTCACGGTCTCAACGAGGCTGTCCCAGGATGTGCGATCCCGCACCGCGCGACGCACCTTGTCCGTGTAGGCGGCGAGCGGTGACCAGACCAATCCGGGTCCGCTGTCAGGACGCCGTTCGCGCACCACGAGGTGCGCAGCAAGATCAGCGGTGAGCCATCCCTCGCACAACGTAGGTGCCTCTGGACCACGCTCGACCAGCAGATCGCACAGAGTCTGGCGCTCTTGCTGGGCGAGACTGAGGGGCGTCATGGCGACCTTTCCTCCCTTCCAGCGCTACCTCGTCCCGAGTTCGCGCGCGAGGTCACGTTGGACCACCCTCGGTGGCTGCTGCGAGCGGATTGGGCATCGGCTCGCCCATCGTCTGAGTGTGGCGCGCTCGACATGGTCGACCACTTCCAGACGGTCGGGAATGCGCACTTGGGTCCGCTCCCGCTACGACCACGCGTCCTCTTGGTGGACCGTGGCGCGCATTTGGAGTCCCACCGTACGCAAGGCTGTCTCCACGACCAGGTTCGACACGATGGCGTGCACCTGGGAGTCGAGCGTGGCTCTGACTTCAAATTGATTGGCATGGCGTCGGCGGCGCCGGCAGCCGGCACAGCCTGTCTACGAGTTATCGCGAGCGTGTGCAGAATCATATGAGCCGCGGGTTCCCAGAGCCAGCAGCCGACCTGGTCGTGGAAGGTCTCGACCTCACCTCGCTTGAGGATGTGCGTGTGATAACGCGGGCCGTAGAGCAATTCCAGCTCCCACTGGGTGAGCGTCGGCCCTTCGACGCTGCTCCAAACCCGGCAAGCGGACGAAGCGGGGCCAAGATTGGCCGGCGTGTCGTCGTCGCTGTCAGCCTCGAGGTCATACGCTGCGGACATGACCGCCGTCGTCCTCACCGAAATCGAACGCAACTACCTGAAGAGCCAGCCCCTGGCGCGGCTCGCCACCGTTGATGCGAACGGAGCACCCCAGAACAACCCGGTGGGCGCCTTCCTGGACGAGGAGACGGGCGACGTCATCATCGGCGGCCATGCCATGGGCGCGACTCGCAAGTTCCGCAACGTTCGGACGAATACCCAGGTCGCTCTGGTCATTGACGACCTCGTCTCGAGAGATCCGTGGACGGTGCGCGGTCTCGAGATCCGCGGCACCGCGGTGACGCTGCAGGACGTCGACCCGCCGGTGCCCTTCATGAGTCGCGAGGTCATCCGCATCACACCGACGTGGATCGCGAGTTGGGGCATCGACCCGAAGAGCCCAGCCAGGCAGATCCGTCGTTCCTGACGCTCTCGTGGCTGTCTTGAGGCCCGTCAGCCCTCTTTTGGTGCGGTCAGGTCGGTGTGCACTCGCGTGAGTGTCGAAGTCTTGATCCGCCATTCGTCGCCGATCTTCTGATACCTCTCGTGGTAGTGGCCGTAGCCATCGAGCCTTGTACCGTTGGGCCAGATCACGATGTCATTCAGCGCCCAAATCCCGGTGGCCGTCGTCGGTGAGGTGAGCTCGATCTCGGGCATGTGGCCCTGGTGAACTGTCACTGTTCCGCTCAACGTCTCCTTGAGGAACTCGATGAATTGGTCGGCGCCGCTCACCACGTTGCCTCCGGCCGCGCTGGTGTCGACGACGACGTCGTCAGTGAACACCTGGCGCATTCCTTCCCAGTCCCTCGTGTCCATGGTGCGGAAGTACCGAGCCTTCAACTGTCGGATGGCTTCGATGTCGTCCACCCCATCATCCTCTCGTGGGCGGATCAGGCAGAACGCAGGTCGTCGTGGTCGCGGCACCGGGCCACCCAGCCGGTCGGGACGACGGTCACCGTCATCCGGCGCCCGCAGGTCGGGCAGAAGCGGGGCGGGTCAAGGGCGCGTCCACAGCCACCGCACTCGCAAACCGAGCGGCCGCAGCCCGTGCAGTGCGTCGTCGGTGCCGAAAGGCCGCCGGCGCCGGTCACTCAGATCGCCGAGCTGAGGGCGCCGATCGGCATGCGCAGGTCCTCGAGCATCTGGATGTCCTCGCCGGCCGAGCGACCAAGCGTCGTGAGGTAGTTGCCGACGATCAGAGCGTTGATGCCGGCAGTCATCCCGATGGCCTGCAGGTCGCGCAGCGTCACCTCACGGCCTCCGGCATAGCGAAGAATCACCGCGGGCAGCGCCAGGCGGAAGAGCGCGATCCAGCGGATGGCATCCCAGGCACCGAGGATTGGCCGATCGCCCAAGGGTGTGCCTGGTCGGGGGTTGAGGAAGTTGATCGGCACCTCTGTCGGGTCGAGTACTTGGAGTTGCGTCAGGAGTTCGACGCGCTGCTCATCCGACTCGCCCATGTTGATGAGCGCACCGCAGCACAGCTCCATCCCGTTCTCCTTGACGAGCCTGCACGTCTCGGCCCGCTCGTCCCAGGTGTGCGTCGTTACGATGGAAGGAAAGAAGGATCGGGCCGTCTCGACGTTGTGGTTGTAACGGTGCACTCCACCGTCGGCCAGTCGTTGCGCCTGCTCCTCCGTCAGGATGCCCGCGCTCACCGCGACGTTGAGGCCCGTCTCCGCGCGGACGAGCGGCACCAGTTCGAGGATCCGCTGCAAGGTGCGCTCGTCGGGTCCCCGCACGGCGAGCACGATGCAGAACTCCGAGGCGCCGAGTGCGGCCGTTTCCCGGGCCGCGGCCAAGACCTCGTCGCGGTCGAGGAAGGGTGTCGCCTTGACGGGCGTGTCGAAGCGCGACGACTGCGAGCAGAACTGGCAGTCCTCGGGGCACCCACCGGTCTTGGCCGAGAGGATCCCTTCGATCTCGACCTCGGGGCCGCACCAGGCGAGCCGGACCTGATGGGCCAGCGACGCGAGCGCCATGACGGCGCCGTCGGGCAGCGCGGCCAGCGACGCGAGCTCGGTGTCCGTGAGGAGGCGGTGCTCGTCGAGCAGGGCCCGCTCGGCGGCCGCGATGACCTCTCGATCCGTAGGATCGAGTGCGACTTGCCGGACAGCCGACGCGGCGCGAAAAGCGACGGGGGTGGTGGTCACGGTGCCCACGGTAGTGGCATGGTGTGGCGCGGCGGAAGCTGGCAGAGCGATGGGAGGCCGCCATGGCCTGGGATTTTTCGACCGAACCGGAGTTCGAGGAGAAGCTCGAGTGGATGCGCGCCTTCGTGCGGCGCGAGGTGTTCCCGCTCGAGACGCTGAACCTCACCTACGACCAGGTGCGCCAGGTCATTCAGCCGCTGCAGGAGCAGGTGAAGGCGAAGGACCTTTGGGCTGCCCACCTGCCGCCCGCTCTCGGAGGCATGGGATTCGGGCAGGTGAAGCTCGGGCTCATGCACGAGATCCTCGGGCAGTCGCCGCTGGCGCCGGTGGTCTTCGGGAACAACGCCCCGGATTCGGGGAACGCCGAGTTGTTGGCGGTGGGCATCGAGGCGACGGGAGACGAGGAGCAGCGACGGCGGTGGCTGCAGCCCCTGCTGGACGGCGACCTGCGGTCGGCCTTCTCAATGACCGAGCCCGAGACGGCCGGCTCGGATCCGACCCTGCTCCGCACGTCGGCGGTGCGGGACGGTGACGAGTGGCTGATCAACGGGCACAAGTGGTTCACGTCCAACGGTTCGGTGGCCGACTTCCTGATCGTGATGGCGGTGACCAATCCCGACGTCCATCCGTACCAAGGTTCGTCCATGATCATCGTGCCGGCGGACACGCCGGGTGTCGACATCGTGAGGGACGTCGCCACGATGGAGGATCCCGACACGCCCTTCGGTCGCTTCGGCAACCATGCCGAGATCCGGTACACCGACGTCCGGGTGCCGGCAGGAAACCTGATCGGACAGGAAGGCTCGGGCTTCGTGCTGGCCCAGCACCGACTCGGCCCCGGCCGTATCCATCACTGCATGCGCTGGCTGGGGCAGTCCCGGCGCGCCTTCGACATGCTCTGCGAGCGAGCGGTATCGCGCTACGCGCACGGCTCCACGCTGGCAGAGAAGCAGACGATCCAGAACTGGGTCGCGGACTCCATGGCCGAGATGCAGGCGGCGCGGCTCATGACCCTCCAGGCGGCCTGGAAGATGGACCAAGAAGGGGCGTCGGCGGCCCGCGTGGAGATCGCGATGATCAAGTACTACGGCGCCAAGGTGCTCTACGACGTCATCGATCGTGCGATCCAGGTGCACGGGTCGCTCGGCTTCTCGTGTGACCTGCCGCTCGAGTCGATGTACCGGGCGGCGCGGGCCGCCCGCATCTACGACGGCCCCGACGAGGTGCACAGGCAGACAGTGGCCCGGCGGGTGTTGAAGGGGTATGTGCCCCACGAGGTGCCCTCCGAGCACATCCCGACGCGACGTGCCGAGGCGCGACAGCGCTTCGCCGAACTGCTCGAGACCCTGACGGTGGACGCATAGGGCGGCCAATGCCGAGGCGTGGGCGCGCCGCCTGGTTCGGCGCCGTGCTCATCGTGTGCGGCGCTTCCCTGCTCAGCAGCTGCGCGGGCTCGCCTTCGAAGTCGACCGCCGCTCCGCCCAATGGGACCACCACCGTGTCGACCACGACTTCGACCACCGCGACGTCGACCACCACGACCCCGCCGGCCACCACCACGGCCGCGCTGCCGGTGATTGCGTGCAAGACAGAGGTCGCCATCGTCCCGCCGCCGCGCGCGGCGACGCTGCCGGCGACCGTCTCGGCCACCGTCCGTACCGACCAGTCCTCGTATCTCGCGGTCTACGGCGACACTGGCGGGGAAATGATGATGATCGGCCCGAAGGGATGGATCTGCAGGGCGCAGTTCGGCGCAGACGGAAGCGGTGGGCTCCTCATCACACCTCCGGGAGAGACCATCGCGACGAACCCAGGCTCCAAGACCCGGGTGCCGTCGTCGTCGGCCGCTGAGGCGATCGAGGGCTACGAGACCGGCGCGAGCCCGGTGCAAGGGGCGGCGCTCGCGTGTCCGGTGAGCAGTGCGGCGGCGCAGGCCCTGGCGCGCGACCTCAACCAAAGTTGTGCGCCTCACCCGGCGGCCGAGACCACGTTCCCTGTGTCACCGAACGAGGTGGCGTTCTACGACCCGCCCGGCGTCGCCGGAGAGGGCGCACCCTCCGGAGGTGAGAACCCGGCCAACGGGGTGGTGCTCTACCTGCCCTCGAGAGGCAAGGCATCCGCCTACCTGGCCACGTGCACGCTGCCGGCCGTCCAGCACGAGGTGTGCACCACCGTGCTCAACGACGCCATCGCGCGCTACGGCTGAACCTGCGGTCACGTCGGGCACCTCCACGTCCGGCGGTCCTCCACCTCGTCCGCGCCGCGGGCGCCGTAGTCTGCCGTCGTGCTCGGCATCGACTGGACCACCATCTCGACGTTCGCCACCGCCGTCGGCACGCTCGTGCTGGCCATCGCGACGTTTGCTGCGGTGCGGTCGGCCAACCGGGCGGCACGCATCTCCGAAGAGGCGTTCTCGGTGAACCTGCGGCCGGTGCTCGTCAGCTCGCGACTCGAGGACCCAGTGCAGAAGATCCGCTGGATGGACAATCATTGGGCCCGGGTGGAGGGGAGCCAGGGCTCCGCCGAGGCGCTGGACGGCAACGTGTACCTCGCCATCTCGCTGCGCAACGTGGGGTCGGGCCTGGCCGTGCCCATCGGCTGGCACGTGTCGGAGGGGGCTACGAGGCCGGACCTCCCCCATCCGGACGCGGAGGAGTTCCGCATGCAGACGCGAGACCTCTACATCGCATCGGGGGACGTCGGCTTCTGGCAAGCAGCCATCCGAGACCACGACGATCCCGACTACGGATGGCTGGCTCGCGACGTCGCGGACGGGCAAGCGTTCACGATCGACCTCATCTACGGCGACCACGAAGGGTCGCAGAGGACGATCACACGCTTCGGGATGATCCCGGTGCAGATCGGCGAGGAGATGCGGTGGTATCCCTCGACGGCGCGGCATTGGAACCTGGACCACCCCGACCCGCGCTAATGACGTCGGAGCACGGGCGGCCGGATCGCACGCCCGAGGTGTCCCCGGAAACCCGGGCTCCGTGCGGTTTGGCCAGGTGAGCGCCGACACCACGCGGTGCCCGCAACACGCCGCGGTAGAAGAGCCGCTGCCCGTGTGGGGCCCAGGTGCCGTGGTGATGTCCCGTACCTCTGCCACAGCGTGCCGTGCGCGCGGCCGTGCGCAGTGGCGGAGGGCGGAACGATGAGGCCCGCCGTGACCGGGCGACGCGGTCGGGGGCGGCTGTCCGGCCGAAGACATGTTGTCGCGGTCAGGGGCGGAGGCCGCGCAGCATGGTCGAGCACAGGTGGTCGTAGGCAGCGTCCTTGTCCTCCACGAAGCCGATGCCCATGAGCTCGAGGGAGACCCAGCCGTGGTGGCTGGACCAGATCAGATTCGCCGTCTCCGTCGGAGAACCCTCGGCCAGCACGCCGGCCGACATGGCCCGCTGCACGGCGGCGACGAGGCTGTTGAACGCGCCGGCGGCGATCTCGAGCGCGTGGTCGCTCGGCTCGAAACCCGGCACGGCCTTCAGGAACATCACCTGGTACAGCATCGGGTGGGCCAGGGCCAGGGCGCGGTAGCGGCGCCCGCCCTCGCGCAGCGCCTCGTCGGGGTCCTGGATGTCGGCGATGGAGCCGAGGGCCTCGGACAGTTGCTCGAAGCCCTGGATGAACAGGGCCTCGACGATCCCCGCCTTGGACTCGAAGTGGTTGTAGACGCCCATCGGGGCCACCGCGGCGGCGGCGGCGATGCGGCGGACGGAGAGGGCGTCGGGGCCTTCGGTCTCGAGGAGGTCGAGGGCGGCATCGAGGATCGCGGCCTCCATGTCAGCGCTGGGGGTCCTGGTCCGGCGGGTTTTCGTCATCGAGGGTTCCCTTTAAAGGACATCGTGCTATAACTATAGCACACCGTTCTATTGCTTGCCATGGAAGGAGCCGAGATGACTGGACGCACCCTCGAGACCTCGCCTCCCGAGCACGGGATCGTGACCGGGACCGGCGCCGGCAGCGAGCCGACGCCGACCGACCGCCGCTGGCTGATCCTGCCGGTGCTCTGCCTGAGCGTGTTCTTGGTCGTGGTCGACAACACAATCGTCAATGTCGCGCTGCCGACGCTGAACCGGCATCTCGGCGCCTCGATCACCTCGCTGCAGTGGATCGTCGACGCGTACAGCCTCGCGTTCGCCGGGCTGCTCCTGGCCGGCGGCGGGGTGGGCGACCGCCTCGGGCGCAAAGGCACCATGCAGGTGGGGCTCGTCTTCTTCGGTATCTTCTCCGCGGCTGCCGCGGCGTCGCACTCGACGGGCACGCTCATCGCCACCCGCGCGCTCATGGGCATCGCGGCCGCGTTCATCTTCCCGGCCAGCCTGGCCATCCTGACGACCGTCTTCCCGGACCACGCCGAGCGCCAGAAGGCACTGGGCATCTGGGGCGCGACGTCGGGGATCGCGGTCGCCTTCGGCCCAGTCGTCGGCGGCGCGCTGCTCGAGCACTTCTGGTACGGCTCGATCTTCCTCGTCAACGTCCCCATCGTGGTCGTGACGCTCGTCGCAGGGCAGATGCTGATCCCGCGGCTGCCCAGGATCCGCCAGCACTCCTTCGACCTGCGGGGCGTGGTGATCTCGACGGCGGGGGTCACCTCGCTGGTGCTCGCCATCATCGAGGGGCCGCAGTGGGGCTGGACGGCCACGGGGACCCTGGCCTGCTTCGGCGCCGCGGCGGTCCTGCTCACGCTGTTCACCTTCGTGGAGCTGCGCACCGCGGGACCGCTGCTCGACGTGCGCGTCTTTCGCATCCCCCGCTTCACCGGGGGCGCTTTGTCCATCTCGGTGGCGTTCTTCAGCCTCTTCGGGTTCATCTTCCTCATCACCGAGTACTTCCAGTTCGTGAAGGGCTACTCGACGTTGTCGGCCGGCGTGCACACCCTGCCCTTCGCCATCGTCGCCGCAGTGGTCACACCGCTCGCTGCGGTGGTGGCGCTGCGGGTCGGGACCCGACTCGTGGTGACGCTCGGCCTGCTGTCGATGGCGGCCGGCCTGGTGGTGTCCGCCTTCAACTCGGAGGCCTCGACCGCCTACTTCGGGCCGCTCATCGTGTCCATGGTCCTGTTGGCGATCGGGCTGTCGTCCATCACGGCGCCCACGGCCGAGGCCGTCATGGGCTCGGTGCCCGACGAGCAGCGCGGCGCCGCCGCCGGGGTCAACAACACGACCCGCGAGCTCGGTGGGACGCTCGGCGTGGCCGTCTTCGGCTCGATCTTCGCCTCGTCGTACGGGCCGAAGATCATCAGCGCCTTCCGGCCGTTGCCCATCCCCGCGGTGCCCAAGGCGGAGTCCCACCAGTCCGTGGCGGCGGCGCTGGCCGTGGTGCACCGGGCCCCACACGCGGTGCGGCCCGCGCTCGAGTCGATCGTGTTCAACGCCTTCCACAGCGGGTTGCTGGTGGCGTGCCTCGCGGGCGCCGGCGTCGCGGTGGTCGGGGCGGTGGCCGCGTTCCGGCTCCTCCCGGGCCGGGAGGACGCCGAGGCCGTCACGACCGAGGACGCGCCGTGCGTGGATTGCCCCGAGGGGCTGGCGCTGACGCCGCCCTGAGAGGCGTCATCGGGCGGAAGTCTCCGCCGTATATGGGTTACCCCGGGTTACCTCTAGGCACAACGACGCGAACCGTCTAGAGGTGACCCGTATTCGGAGCTACGCGAAGACGAGCGGGGCGTGCCGGACGCCGGCGATCACCGGGCTGGCCGTCCGCTCGACCGGCCCGGCGAGGGTCACGGTGGCGAAACGCTCGAGGAGCTCCGTCAGGACGACCCGGCCCTCGAGCCGGGCCAGAGCGGCACCGAGGCAGAAGTGCGGCCCGAAGCCGAAGCTGACGTGGGGGTTGGGGTCGCGGTCGACGCGCAGCGACGCGGCGTCGTCGCCGAAAACTTCCTCGTCCCTGTTGGCCGACGCATAGACGAGCAGAACGGGGTCACCCTCCGCCACGGCCTTTCCCCGCATGGTGCGGTCGGCGGTGGCGGTGCGCATGAACGAGATGACCGGGGTGGTCCAGCGCAACAGCTCTTCGACGGCAGCGGGGACGAGGTGGGGGTCCGCCCGCAGGGCGGCCCACTGCTCGGGGTGGGCGGCCAGCGCAACCAGGCCGGCGGAGACGAGGTTGCGCGTCGTCTCGTTCCCTGCCACGAGCAGCTGGATCAAGAACATGGCGAGCTCGGCCTCGGTCAGGCGATCTGAGCCCGAGTCGCCCTCGCCGACGGTGGCGAGCACCGACACCAGGTCCTCGGCCGGGTCGAGCCGGCGCTCCTCGGCCACTCCGACGAGATAGCCCCACATCTCGGCCTGCAGCTCTGCTCGTTCGGTCTCGGAGCGTTCGCTCTCGCCGGGGATCACGGCCTCGGACCACTCGAAGAAGCGCGGCCATTGCGACCCGTCCACGCCGAGCAGCTCGCAGATGACCTGGAGGGGGAAGGGGATGGACAGTGCCGTCACGACGTCGACCGGTACGCCGGGCACAATGGCGTCGATGAGCGCTCGGGCCTTGGCCGTCACCCCCTCCTCCATGAGCCGCACCATGGACGGCTTGAAGCCCGGCTGTACGAGGCGCCGGTACCGCGTATGGCGCGGCGGGTCGGTGTGCATCATGGTCGGCGGGTCGTCGTAGACGGTGCCGATCTCGTCGACGAGGATCCCGCGCGAGGAGCAGAAGCCGCCGGGGTCGGCCCCGATGGCGGAGACCTCGCGGTGTGTCGTCACCGCCCAGAACCCGCCCCCCTCGCGCTCCACCCAGCACACCGGCGCCTCGTGGCGCAGTCGGGCGTAGAGCGCGAAGGGGTCGCCCTCCGCGTAGAGGGCGGGGTCGAGCAGGGGACCGGCGTCAGTTCCCATGGCCGTCAGTCCGCACGGTCGTTCCCCGGAGATCCGGCCCGCCCGCCGGCTCAGACGATGAGGCCGTTGGGGCGCGGGTCGCCCTGCGCCTCGAGCAGCGCGTAGTAGGCCTCGAGCGTCCCGGGGCCGTCGGAGACCGACTCCACCGAGCCGTCGGCCGCCAGGTTCAGCAGCGCGCCCTCGATGATGAAGCAGACGTCGGTGTCGACGGGGTTGTCCCCGGGCACGTGCAGGGTGTGCACCGAGTTCGCCGGCTCGAAGAGGTACGAGCCGGCGGTGACGTAGAAGTCGTACTCGAGGTAGTGCCAGCGGCCGGACGAGGTGAACGCGTCGACCGAACCGGTGTGACGGTGGGTCTGCAGCTGCACGCCGGGGCGGAACCGGTTGAGGATGACCCAGGTACCGTGCGCGACGTCGAAGCGCACCACCTTGAGCAGGACGCCGATGCCGGTGTCGGCCCAGGGCGCGTCCTCCTCTGACACGAGGCGGACGACGTCACGGCTGGTGGGGCTGGCGATCGACATGGGTGGGTGCTCCTCTCGGGTCAGGGCGGCGGGGCGAGCGTATCGAGGCCGAGCGCCGCCTCGAGGGCGGCTGCGGTGCGCAGCACCACGAGGTCTGCGTGCTGGGGCCCGATCAGCTGGACGCCGATGGGGAGCCCCCCACTGCTCATGCCCGCGCGCACCGTCGCCGCCGGCGACCGGGTCATGTTGAAGGGATAGGTGAAGTGGACCCAGTTCGCCGTCGTCTCTCCGTTGACGGTGCTCGTGATCTCGTCGGCGAAGGGCGCCACACCCGCACAGGTGGGCGTGACGAGGATGCGCGACGTGTGGAAGAGCTCGACCAGGCGCAGGTTCATGAGGTGGAAGCGGTCCAGGATCTGCAGCAGCTCTTCGGCGGTGGTCGATTGCGCGAGGTCGACGAAGTGGCGGAGGACCGGGTGCACCTCCTCCCAGCGCGGGTGGCCCATGTAGGGGCGCAGGGTGCGCAACGTGCAGGCCGCGGTGAAGGTGAGGAAGTCGGGGGCAGGGTCGTCGTCGAAGACGGAGTCCAAGACCGTGACCTTGGCGCCCAGCGTCTCGAGCACCTCGACGGCGCGGCGGCAGGCGGCGGCGACCTCGTCGTCCACAGTGGCGTAGCCGAGCGTGGGCGCGTAGGCCACCTGGACCGGGACGTGCGCGTCGTCGAGCGCGGCGAGCCAGGACGCCTCGGGGCGGGGGAGGGCGCGCAGGTCGGTGGGGTCGGGGCCGACGGCGACGTCGAGTGCCCACGCCACGTCGGCGATGCGGCAGGCCATGGGGCCGTTGGTGGAGAGGTCGGGCCAGCCCGGGGGATTGGGGCCGCCGCTGGGAACGCGGCCCAGAGAGGGTTTCATGCCGGACAGCCCGCAGCAGGCGGAGGGGATGCGGATGGAGCCGCCGCCGTCCGAGCCGGTGGCCAGGGGCACCATGCCGGCGGCCAGCGCGGCGGCTGCGCCGCCCGAGGAGCCGCCGGGGCCGCGCGAGGTGTCCCACGGGTTCCGTGACGGGCCGAAGACGGCGTTGGTCGTATTGCCCATCCAGCCGAACTCGGGCGTGTTGGTCTTGCCCACCACCACGCAGCCGGCCGCCCGCATCCGGGCCACGAACGGGTCGTCCGCCACGGCGGGAGGGTCGTCGGCGTGCAGTGCGGAGCCGTAGGTCGTGCGGTAACCGACGGCGCTCTGGAGGTCCTTCACCCCGAGAGGGATCCCGGCGAGCGGACCCGGGTCCTCGCCCGCAGCGACGCGCACGTCGATGGCCGCCGCCTCGGAGAGCGCACGCTCGCCGTCGACGGCGACGAAGGCGTTGTAGGCGGGGTCGAGCCGCTCGATCCGGTCCAGCGCGACTTCGGTCAGCTCCCGGGCGCTCGTCTCCTTGGCCCGGACCGCGCCGCTCAGCCGCGCGAGCGACGTGGTGCGGAAGTCGATGTCTGCCATGCCAGGCCCGAAGCGCTCGCTGTCCCGGTCAGCCGGCCGCGGGGGAGAGGCCGGCGACGGCGTCGGCGAGGTCGATGCCGACGGGGATGATCATCGGGGCGGGGATCGTCACGCCATGGTCGACATAGCGCTGGACATGGGCGCGGCACTCGTCGACCGAGCCGTGGACGACGAGGTCGTCCACCACCTCGTCGGGAATGGCGGCGAGCGCCGCCTTGCGGTCCCCGGCGGCCCAGGCGTCCCACATGGGCTGAAGGGCGGGCCCCCGGCCGAGCCAGCGGTGGAACTCGGCGTAGGCCTCGACGTTGAGGTAGGCCGTGATCATGCGCCGCCCGATCGTCCGGGCCACGCCTTCGTCCTCGCACACGACGACGAAGATGCGCGCCGCGATCTCGCGGGGCGCGCCCTCGGCCGCCTTGGCCACCTCGGCCGCCGAGGTGGCGACGTCCTCGGCGCTCAGCCAGTTGAGGATGGCGCCGTCCGCCTCCCGCCCGGCCAGGTGCAGCATCCCGGGCCGCAGCGCCGCCAGGTAGACGGGAGGCAGCTGCTCGGGGAGGCGGGCCAGGCGAAAGCCTTTGACGCTGAACGTGCCGAAGTCCTCCGTCACCTTCTCCCCGCTGAAGGCGAGGCGGAGGAAGCGCAGGGTGTCGCGCATGCGACGGTACTGGTGCTCGAAGGCCAGGCCGTTCCAATTGGCCACGATCACCTGTGACGAGACCCCGAGCCCGCAGGCGAAACGGCCGGGCGCGGCGTCGGCCATGGCGGCGAGGCTCTGGGCCAACAGCGCCGGGCCCCGGGTGTAGGCCGGGGTGATGGCCACGCCCAAGTTGAGCGAAGGCTCCCAGGCGGCAGCCAGCGCGAGCGGGGTGAAGCCGTCCGCCCCGTCCACCTCGGCCGACCACACGTCGGTGTAGCCGAGCTCGCGCAGCCGGGCGAACCACTCGCGATGGGCGTGCAGCGGCACGCCGTCGAAGGGGATGGTGATGCCAGGCCGCGGGGCGGGGCTCATGTCCTCATGTCCTCGTGTCCTCGGGTGTTCGTGTCCTCATGCCTGGAGCCGCTGCGCGGCCTCGTCGGCGCCGTTGGCCGAGCCGTCCGGGCCGAGCTGGAACTCGGCGTCGTCCATCATCAGGGCAAGCTCGGTCTTCTCCTCGTCGGCGTCGCGCGACGGCACGGGGACGGCCCAGCGGGCCATCCCCTCCTCCATGCGCCGGATCACGGTCTCGATCACCTCGACCCGGCCGTTGCGCTTGTTCTCCGACGAGATCACGTCCCAAGGCGCGAGCGGGCCGTTGGTAAGGCGCAGCATGTCGGACACCGCGTCGTCGTACTCGGGCCGCTTCTCTCGGTTGCGCCAGTCCTCTTCAGTCAGCTTCCAGGACTTGAGCGGGTCGTCGCGGCGCCGGAGGAAGCGGCGCAGCTGCTCCTCGTGGGACATGTGCATCCAGAGCTTGATCACGATCATGCCCTCTTCGGCCAGCGTGTGCTCGAAGTCGTTGATCTCCTCGTAGGCCCGGCGCCACTGCACTTCGGTCGCCAGGTGCTCGACGCGCTCGACGAGGACGCGGCCGTACCAGCTGCGGTCGAAGACGGTCATGCCCCCCCAGCCGGGCAACGGGGGCCAGAACCGCCACAGGAAGTGGTGCCGCAGCTCGTCCGGCGTGGGCGCCGCGAACGGCGCGACGTGGACGTGGCGGGGGTCGAGCGGCTCGACCAACCGTTTGATGGCGCCACCCTTGCCGGCGGCGTCCCAGCCTTCGAAGACGATGCACACCGGGGGGCCGAGCTTGCCGTGGCTGAGCTGGCCGCCGTTGATGAGCCGCAGGTGGAGCAGGCGGCGCTGGGCCTGGCCCAGTCGCTTGCTCTCCTCGTCCTTGGACAGCCGAAGCGACAGGTCGGAGTCCTCGAGGGTGGGATAGCCGCGCCCGCCTTTGTCCGTCCCGCTCCCCGAGCGGTCGTCCGGGTGGCCGCCGTGGGCCCCGCGATCGTGCTTGCTCACGTTGCCTGTTGTAGCCGATCCGCCCGGCGCCCGTCGTCGGTCTCGGCGGTTGGGGCGGCGAGGGACGTGGTTGCCGGCGGCGGAGCGGACGCAGCGGGCGGCAACGAGCGCACGGCGTCGACCACGTGGCGCACGAGCGCCGCCTCTCCGGCGAAGACCAGCAACTCCTGGTTGGAGAGGTGGCCGACCCGGCCGACCTTGCGCCCCGCGGGGTCGAAGATGCCGATCCGCGCACCCACGTAGCGCGCGGAGTCGAAGGTGAGCGTGGCGACGGCACGCGGCGACGGGCTGTTCGACCCGGCCTCGGCGCAGATGGCCTCGAGCTCGTCAAGGGCGAGCCACGACTCGTCGTTGTACGAGAGCACGAGCAGGTCGCAGTCCACAGAACGCACGACCGAGGTGAGTGCGGCCGACATCGTGCGCTTGGAGTTGAAGACCGAGTGCGTCGACGGGTCGCGCGCGTCGATCCGCTTGCGGGCGACGCCGTAGGCCTCGGGCGCGTCCCAGGCGACCAGCGTCTCCCACACGTGGTAGTTGGTGAAGTAGCGGTGCTGGTTGTAGGGCGGGTCCAGGTAGGCCAGGTCGAAGTGGCCGAGCAGGGGGGCCAGCGCGACCGCGTCGCCGAGGACGGCGCGCCCGGGGCCGGCCAGGAGCTCGGGGACGCGCAACTCGAGCGGGTTGTACGAGCGGGGGGCCCACTGCTTCACGTAGGCCATCTGTACGCCGGTGGTCGAGTCGACCCGGTCCGCCGCCTCGATGAGGCTGGTGAGGAGCAGGGGATGGAGTGGTGAGCCGGCGTAGCGCGCCTCGATGGCGTCGCGCACAACGTCGATCCGCGCCGCGTTGTCGGGCTGGAAGAAGCGAGCCTCGCGGCTGAAGGTGTCGTGCACGTAGCCCGGCCGGCCGGGGAGGGCGTTGAGGCGGCGGACCGCGGTGCGCAGGGCACGCCGGTCGATCGCACCGGCGTCCGTCTCGACGTAGGTGCGGGCGAAGACGTGCGCGTAGCGCGCGCTGTCCACCGCCGCCACGTGGACCCCCTCCGCCTTGAAGGCCTGGGCCACGCGGGTGGTGCCCGTGAAGAGATCGAGCGCCGTGCGGGCACCCGACGCACGGCAGATCTCGCGCAGGACCGGGACGAGCCGGCGCTTGGAGCCGAGGTACTTGATCACGGGGCGGTCACGGACTCGGGCGTCGGGCCGTCACGAGGACCCACCCTACGATGGGCCACCATGGCGCCCGAGGACCCTCGACCGGTCGGTCAGCGGGGCTCGGGCGAGGGATCCCACTGGGTCCGCTGGCACGCGCCCTACGACGACCCCGCGTCGAACCTGTCGCTGCGGCTGCGCACGGTGCAAGCCATGGTGCGCGAGGTGCTCGACACCGTCCCGCCCGGGCACGCCGGCCCGATCCAGGTCGTCAGCATGTGCGCCGGGCAGGGGCGAGACGTGATCGACGTGGTGGCGTCCCATGCGCGCCGTGCGGACGTCTCCGCGCTGTTGGTGGAGCTCGACCCGGCGCTCGTGGCCTTCGCGCGCGACCGCGCCGCGGCGGCCGGCGTGAGCGAGCAGGTGCGCGTCGTCGAGGGCGACGCCTCCCTGGCCCGCTGGTACGAGGCCCAGGTCCCGGCCGACCTGGTGCTCGTCTGCGGGGTCTTCGGCAACATCAGTGCCACGGACATCACCGCCACCGTCCACGCCTTGCCGGGCTTGTGCGGCCCGGGGGCGCACGTCATCTGGACCCGCCACCGCCTCCCGCCCGACGCCACCCCCGCGATCCGGGCCGACTTCGCCGCAGCGGGGTTCGACGAGGTCGCCTTCGAGGCCCCGGAAGGGACGGTGATGACCGTGGGCCACCACCGCCTCGCCGGGCGAACCGGACCCTTCGACCGGGACCGCAAACTCTTCGACTTCGTGGGTGACGGATCCAGGCCCGCATGAGCGGACCCGCGGCCGGCGGCCGGCTACCCCGGACCCGCCTCCACCCGCGGGAGCTGGGGTCCATGGCCTGGCGCACCTTCCGCATGGAGCCGGCGCGGGTCGTGGTCCCGGGGCTCGTGATCTTCGCGCTCGACGCGCTGCAGGGAACGCTCTACACCGAGCTCGCCGTCGACGGCCGGGGGTGGGAGTCGATCGCGGGAACCTTCGCGTTCGGCGCGTCGACGCTGGGACTCACCTTCTACAGCGGGATGCTCGAGCGGCTCGTCGGCTCGGTGGAGCGGAACGAGCCGGCGCAGCCCGTCGGCCACGTGCTGCGCTCGCTGCCCTGGGGACGGCTGCTGGTGGCCGAGCTCATCCTCGCCGTCATCGGCACCGTGGTCGGCGCGCTCTTCTTGGCCCCGGGCCTCGTCATCGACACGCTGTTCGTACTCGTGGGCGCGCTCATCAACCTGCTCGACGCGTCGATCCCCGACGCATTCCGTCGGTCGGTCAAGGTCGTGTTCCCGCACTTCGTCTTGGTGTTCTGCCTCGTCACGCTCCCGCTGGCGATCGAGCACGAGGTGCTCGTCCTCGTGGCGGACCTGATCCCGCACGAGATGGTCTTCCTCGTCTTCCTGTCCACCTTCGTGGTGGGGGACCTCTTCGGCATGGCCCTCGGCCTGATGGAGGTGACGCTCGCCGAGCGCCTCGTGCGGGGGGCGCACGGGCCGGGGGAGGCTTTACGCTCGGAGGACGTCGAGCTGCCCGACGGGAGGGCGTGAATCCGCGGGCAGGCGGTGGCTCTGGAGCTGACCTCCAGAGCGGCCAGACGATGCGGGTGCGCCCCGGCGGGGACGGCGAAGGTTGCTGGGCGACCTCTTCCGCTGATCCTCTTCGGCCTGCGCTCAGGCGGGCGAGGTCCCCTGGGGTTGGTTCCACTCGATCCAGCCCGACCCGGTGCGGCCGTCGTCGGTCCGGCACCCGAGCATGGCCCGGGGGAAACGGCTCGTGCGACCACCCTCGTCGTCGTGCAGGAGGACCGGCCCGAATGCCGTCGGCGTCACCTCGATCCCCAGGGCGGAGCCCGTCCCGTCCGGCCCGGTGGCCAACTCGATGCGGCCCCTGGTGGGAAACCCCTCGGGGCCGAGGTCCTCGGTGACCGTGAGGGCGGTGAGGGGTTCGACGTGCTCTGGCGTCTGCACGTAGCCGAAGAAGAGCGGGACGCCGGGGAACATGCGGATGTCGGCCAGGTGCACGCGGGTGGCGTCGTCGAGGCGCAGGGAGCACCAGCACCACCCGAACGCCCACCAGTCGCGCACGCCCCAGGAGTGGTCGCGCTGGCCCTGTCCGTCGACCGCGATGGTTTCGCCGTCCACGGTGACGGTGCCGCGCACCGTGCAGGGGATCTCGTAGCGGGTGGTCGCCACGTAGTGGTAGGGCTCACCGTCGGTCGTCCACGTCAGGTCCACCCCGAGGCGGGTCGGCGTCCAGCCGGTCTCGTCGTACGAGCGCGTGTCGCCTGCCACGAGCAGGCCGGTGGTGTCGGCGGCCAGCCGGAACTTCTCGAGCGGGCGGCGGAGGTCGATCTCGATGCGGGTGTCCTCGTGGGCGGTGGTGGTCACCAGCGTGTCGCCCGGCGGCACGGGAGCGTGGTAGTCGACCGACGCGACGCTTGAACCGTCCGGGCGAACGATCCACGCGGTCCACCAAGCCACCTCTCGATTCGGGTAGAGCCCGAGGCGCAGCCAGCCGCCCAAGGTGCCGCCGGCCGCCACGAAGTCGCAGTAGTACGACTCGTTCCACAGGGCTTCCGCGTCGGGCGCGTGCCTGCCCTCGTCGGAGGGCGCGACGGTCCACGCCGCCGTCACCGGCCCGGGCCCGGATGCATGGCGGTGGCGCCCGGAGGGCCGGGGACCTCGACGACGACCTCGTCACGGTCGTCGAATTCGGTCCGGAGCGCCTTCGACATCACGGCGTGCATGAAGTAGAGCGTCGTGATGTAGGTGAGCTCGAGGATGGCGAGGTCGTCGAGATGTCGCCGCAACTCATCGAAGAGCGCGTCCGGGACGCGCCCGTGGTCGTAGACGAGGCAGTCGGTGTAAGCCAGGACGGCCCGCTCGGCGGCGTCGTAGGTCCCGGTGGGGGCGACGCTCCAGGCGGGGACGTGGGCGATCTTCTCCTCGGGCATGTCGAGCCCGCGCATGGACTTGGCGTGCTGGCTGAACACGAACAGGCTGCCGGCGGCCCAGCCGGCGCGGATCTGGCCGAGCTCGCGCAGCCTCGGGTCGAGCGTGCGGTCGGGGGACTGGTACAGGCCGAAACCCTTCACGCAGTGGTCGAGGATGTCCGGGCTGTTGGCGAACACGGTCCACCAGTCGCCCGTCGTGCCGTCCCACCGCCCTGGTTCGGCGACGGGGTCACGGCCCTCGAAGAGCCACTCGTACATGGTGGTGACGATGGGTGCGCTGGCCTCGTCCTTGGAGACCTGACGGAGTCTGGGCATCGGGTGCGTCAGACGGGCGTCGGCTCGGCCGGGAGATCGGGCTGCCGGGCCAGGCTGGCGTCGATGGCGCGGGCGGGCGTATGCGAGACGTCGGAGAGCCGGAACTCGCGCATCCAGCAGGCGAACTCGAGCAGGATGCCGTCGGGATCCTGGAAGTAGACGCTGCGGACGTACACGCCGCTGTGCATGTCGTCGCTGATGCCCCACTCGGAGTCGTCGTGGTTGGCGATCTCGGTGCAGTCGATGCCGGCGGCGAGCAGGCGCTCGCGGTACTCCTCGATCTTCTCGGGTGCGACGTCGAAGGCGACGTGGTTCATCGAGCCGATCGCGCTCGTCAGATCGCCCTGGTCCGGTCGCGCCGCCGGCGCACTCACGCCCGGGATGCCGTCCGGGGCGTTGGGGAACCAGAAGAAGGCGAGGCAGTCCCCGCCCCCGCAGTCCAAGAAGAAGTGCTGGCCCATCCCGGCCGGCAGTTCGATCGTCTTGACCAGTGGCATGCCGAGGACGTTGGTGTAGAAGTCCACGGTCCGCTCCATGTCGCGGCACACGAGCGCGAGGTGGTTGATGCCCCGCAGCTCAAAACCGCCGGTGCTGCCTGTCATGCGCGTGCCCTCCCTGGCGCAGCCGTCGCCCGGTCGTCCTTGCGTGTCGTGCCGACGACCGCGCCGGCTCCAGGATAGGCCGCAATCCTGTCGAGCTCCCGTTTCGTATGACCGCGGACGAGCCCCGCCAGCAACGAAAGGACGGCCATCATGGCGAGCAGGACGGTGTGCAGGCAGGGACCGATGCGGGGCGTGGGGCACGACGAGGGCGCGGAGGCGCCGCGACGTGTCCAGGGCCGCGCGGTGATCGGCACGCTGGTTGTCGCCCTGTCCGCCACCGCGCTGGCGCTCGCCGCGCCGGCGGTCACGGCCGGTGCCACGCGCTCGCGCAGCCACTACTCCCAACACGGCCAGACCGTCCACGTGTCGACGGCCAAGGTCGCCCACGTCGGCACCGTGCTGACCACGGGTGCGGGTCTGACGCTGTATCACTTCGAGAAGGACCCGGTCGGGCACGCGACGTGCACGGCAGCCTGCGCCAAGATCTGGCCGCCCTACCTTGCGGCCAAGGGTGCCCACGTCGACGGCCCCAAGGGCGTCAAGGGGCTCTCGCTGATCAAGGTCGGTGGCGGCCACTGGCAGGTGGCGTTCGACCACGTCGCGCTGTACCGCTTCGGAGGCGACAAGAAGAAGGGCCAAGCCAAGGGTCAGGGTTTCGCGGGCATGTGGCTCGTCGCGCTGAAGAGCGGTATTCCCGTGGAGCACGCGCCGGCCGCTGCGGCGCCGAGCCCGACCACCCAGCCGGTGACCCCGACCACGCAGGCACCGCCGACGACGGCGCCGCCCATCGCTCCGGCTCCGACCACTCCCGTCACGGCACCGCCGACGACGGCGCCGCCCATGGCCCCGGCACCGACCACTCCCGCTACGGCACCGCCGACGCCCCCGCCGCCGCCTCCGCCGCCGCCTCCGCTCCCCACGACTACGACCACCGCGCCAAGCGGGGGAGGGGTCGGTTTCTGAGAAGCGGCTGATCGGAATGGTGGTGCTCGTCGCCGCCCCCGATGTGACACCCCGACAGCCGCGCGACCTCGGTACCCCTACTCGTCCTGCGCCGGTGTCGAGCCTCAGCACGCCTGGGCGTTCTGGCCCTTGACGGGGACTAAGTTCCAGGCGCCAGGCGCACCACGCGCCAGGGGCACGAGCGAAAGGATCGGCCATGGCGGAGCAGCGCAAGCCGGTGGTCGACGCCGGGTTCAAGCTGATGAACGCGACGCACCGGGCCGCGCTGCTCGTCACCGGCGGCCGGTTCCCGCGCAAGCTCTTCGGCATGGCGCCGGTGGAGCTGCGGACGAGCGGCCGCAAGTCGGGCCAGCCGCGGCTGACCATGCTGACCTCGCCCATCCACGACGAGAACCGGGTGGTGCTCGTCGCGTCAAAGGGTGGGGACGACCGCGACCCGCAGTGGTACCGCAACCTGACGGCCAATCCCGAGGTCGAGGTGACCATCGAGGGGAGCACGCGCACCATGCGCGCCCGCACCGCGTCGCCGGAGGAGAAGGCGGCGCTGTGGCCCGACATCGTCGCGGCGTACAAGGGGTACGCCAGCTACCAGAAGCGGGCGCACCGGGACATCCCGGTCGTGATCTGCGAGCCGGCGCCAGGGTGAGCGCCGGGCGGACGACCGCTCCGGCACCTGGTGCGGCGGACGGTACGATGCGCCTAATGTCGATGGAGCCCGCCGCCTCGCCCGGTGACGACGCCGGGGCCGTGACCGGCGCCGGCCAGGCCGGCGGAGACGCCGCCTTCGACCTCAGCATGGCGGTGTCCCAGCTCGCGTCCAACAGCACCGACCTCCGCATCATGCTGAAGCTGCTGGTGTCGCAGCTGTCCGACGTCCTCGGCGAGCGCATGGTCGTGGAGCGAGAGGGGGGGCGGTTCCGCAAATCCGACGAGATCAAGTCGGTGCGCATCACCCTGGGCAACGACACCCTCGAGGCCGTGGTCGAAGGGGCGACGGTCCGGTGCAGTATCGGCCACTCGTCGGGAGGAATCCGCATCCGCAGCGAGCAGTGCGGCATGGACGCGTGGTTGACCCAGCTGCTCTCCACCTTGCAATCGGAGGCCGCGCACAGCGAGCAGACCCGCGCCGCCCTGGAGAACATCGTGATCGGAGGGTCCACGTGACCGACCAGACGCCCGAGACCACCGGGACCGAACCACTCGACCTGCCGAAGGACGCCGCACACCGGCTGGAGGAGCTCGAGCACGGGCTCTTCACGTCCGACCTGTCGGTGAACGAGTTCCTGCTCGTGAAGGAGGCTGGGTTCCACCCCTTGGGATTCGTGATGGGCTCGTCGATCTACCACATCGGCATCCAGACCCGGAAGTGGGGCGAGAGCCAGGAGCTGTCCAAGTTGACCCAGGCCATGTACACGGCCCGCGAGCTGGCGATGAACCGCATGGACGAGGAGGCGCAAGAGCTCGGGGCGGACGGCGTGGTCGGCGTGCGTCTCGACGTCAACTACTACGAGTGGGGCAACGACGCGGCGGAGTTCATCGCGTTCGGCACCGCGGTGAAGGCGGAGGACGGCAAGTCCTACCGCAATGCGTTGGGCAAGCCCTTCACCTCGGACCTCTCGGGCCAGGACTTCTGGACGCTGATGCAGACGGGCCACGTCCCCCAGGGCCTGGTCATGGGGACCTGCGTGTTCCACATCGCGCACCGCAAGCTGACTCAGGCGCTCGGCTCCATGGGACAGAACGTCGAGCTGCCCAACTTCACCCAGGCGCTCTACGAAGCGCGGGAGCTCGCCATGACGCGCATGCAGGACGAAGCGAGCCAGCTCAACGCGACCGGCATCGTGGGCGTCCGCCTCGAGGAGAAGTCGCACCAGTGGGGCTCGCACACGATCGAGTTCCTTGCCCTTGGCACCGCGGTGACCAAGGGGAGCGGCGAGGTCACCTTGCCCAAGCCGACCACCATCATCTCCCTCGACAACTGATGACCGACGTCCCGGGACCGGACGGGCTTGCGGATCCTCCCGGCGCGGACGGCGCGCCTGCCGCCGGAGCCGACCTGCCCGAGGCGGCCCTGCGCCGGCTCGAGTCCAGCACGTTCTCCTCGGGCCTCACCGTGCCCGACTTCGCGGCGTGCCTCGAGCTCGGCCTGCAGCCCGTCGCGCTGGTCCAGGGGTTCTGCGTGATGCGGTGGGGCTGGTACGGGCCGGGCTCGGGCTACATGCGCGGCGGGTCGCCCTACGTCGTGGGCCAACAGGCGCCCGGCGCGTACTCGGAGACCTATCGCTGCCCGCACGGCTACGTGTCCGCCGAGCACCGGATGTGGGGCCAGAACCTGGAGCAGCCCTGGGTCGAGGAGGCTTGGGCCCAGGGCTACGGGTCGGCGTACGCGCGGATGATCGAGGAGGCCACCGACTACGGGGCCCACGGCGTCATCGGCGTGGTGGACCGGGTGGCGGCCGTGGCCGACACGGGGACGACCGAATTCCACTTCCTGGGCACGGCGGTCACGGTCGAGGACGGCCCACCCCCGGCCGGCGGGGTGCCCTGGAGCACCTACCTGGCCGGGCAGCGGCTGACCAAGTCGATCGAATCGGGCTTCATGCCGGTGGCGATCGTCGCCGCGCTCGCCTCGGTCCGCGTCTGGGCCTACTGCATGACCGAGTACCTCATGGAAGGCCAGATGTCGTGGGGCTACTCGAACAGCGGGCCCCAGCTGGTCGAGCAGGTGAGCAAGGCGCACATGGCGGCGCGCCAGCTGGCCCGCAAGCACGTCCGGCAGCAACTGGCGGGCGACGAGCTCCACGGCGCCACGATCGGCGTGTCGAGCCACGAGCTGTCCGCAGGTGACGAGGTCATCGAGTGCACGCTGCGGGGCAACCGGGTGCGGCGGTTCAAGGACTTCGACCCGGTGCCCGCGCCCCGGCCAACGGTGCGGCTCGGATGAGCGCAGGTGCCGCCGCCGTGGACCTGCGGGCGGAGATGCGGCGCGGGGCCGAGGCCCTGGCGGTCGCGGCGCCGCCGTCGCAGGCGCGCGGCATCACGTCGGACCTCTCGGTCGACGAGGCGCTCCTCCTCCACGCTGCGGGGTGGGAGCCTCTCGACCTCGTCACCGGGGTCGCCGTCGTCTCGGTGCCGGTGGGGGTCTGGAACTGGGGCCGCGGCTCCATCTCCCTCGCCTCGGACGCGCACGACGGCGCGGTCGACCAGGCCTCACGGGCCTTGCGCGCCGAGTGCGCCAAGGTGCACGGGCACGGGGTCGTCGGCGTCCGCGTCGAGGTGTCGGTGCGCACCCACCACATCGACGTCGAGCTGGTCGGCACCGCCGTGCGGCCCATGGACGGCCGGGACGCCCGGGGGGCGGACGCAGCGAGGGCCATGCCCTTCGTCTCCGACCTCTCGGCGCGGGACTTCACGTTGTTGCTGCGCGCCGGCTGGGAGCCGGTCGGTCTCGCGTTCGGGGCCAGCTTCGTCTACGCACCGCGCCGCACGGCGGGTGCCGCCATGCGGCAGTCGACCCAGAACGTCGAACTCACCAACTACACCGAGGCCATGTACTCGGCCCGGGAGTCGGCGATGGAGAAGATGCAGCGCTCGGCGCTGGCGGCCGGGGGCCAGGGCGTCGTCGAGGTGAAGGTGACCGAAGGCCCGATGAGCTTCGCCCGCCACGCGGTCGGTTTCACCGCGTGGGGGACGGCGGTGCGCCTCGTGGCCGAGGAGCACCAATTCGTCAGCCCCGAGGTGGTGCTGCCGCTCGACGACGCCGTGGTGACGTTCGAGGCCGAGAGCCTGCGCGGCAAGGGACGCTGAGCGCCGTGGACTGGGACGGCTGGGCCCGCCGCTTCGAGTCGGTGAACGGGCCCGACGCGTTCGCCGGCCTCTTCGCCGACGGCGGGCGGTTCTGCGACCCCGTCACCCCCTGGACCACCGACGTGCGCAAGGTGGCGAGCGACACCGACGCCATCTTCCCCGACTGGGCGCAACGGGTGGACCGGATCCGTGGCGGCGAGGACTGGGCGGTGTTCGAGTGGACGGGGACCGCGACCTTCAGCGCGGGGGACAGGCCAGGCATCCCGATCACCATGCAGGGCGCCACGGTGATCGAGGTGGACGGCGACGGCAAGGTGACGTCGTGGCGCGATTATCTCGACACGAACGAGCCCAGCCAGCAGATCCAGGCCGGCCTCGAGGGACGCTGAGCCACCGGCCGGGGCCCGCGACCCTTCAGCCCTCGTCCTGCTCCGCTACCGCCTTGACGTGGGCCAGCCGAGCGTCGCGCGCGGCGTCGTTCTCCTCGGCCGCCCTCTCGTCGTCGGCCATCTCGGCGTCGATGTCGGTCTCGGCGAAGCCGATCACGCCCATGTCCTCGAATCCCTGGCGCAGGATGGGCCCCCACAGGCCGATGTCGCGCAGGATGGGGACGATCCGCATGAAGAGGAAGTTGCGGAACATCCGCCAGGTCTCGCTCTCCTCGACGTACGTCGTGAGCTCTTGCGGCAGGTCCAGGCGCTCGAAGACCTCCTGCCCCAAGAAGCGATCGCGCATCAGGTAGCACGCCTCGACGCAGAACTTCTCGCGCTCGTCGCGCTCGGCCTGGGTCAGCTGCGGGTAGTAGTCCCGCAGCGCCAGGCGCCCGAACATCACGTGGCGCGCCTCGTCCTGCATGACGTACGCGTTGAGCGCCTTGGCCAACGGCTCGGTCGCGTTGTTACGGATGATGCCGAACGCGGCGAGCGCCAACCCCTCGATCAGCACCTGCATGCCGAGATACGTCATGTCCCACCTGCTGTCGGAGATGACGTCGTCGAGCAGCGCCTTGAGGTCCTTGTTCAGGGGGTAGACGAGCTCCAGCTTGTCGTGCAGGTAGCGGCTGTAGACCTCGACGTGCCTGGCCTCGTCGATCACTTGGGTCGCGGCGTAGAACTTGGAGTCGACGTCGGGCACGGTCTGAACGATCTTGGCGGTGCAGATGAGCGCACCCTGCTCGCCGTGCATGAACTGGCTGAACCGCCACGCCTCGACGTGGCGCCGCAGCTCACCTTTCTGCTTGTCGTCCCACTTCTCCCACCATTCGGTGCCGAACAGCGGGTTCATCTCGTCGGGCATCCCGACCGGGTTGTCGAGGTCGACGTCGAGGCTCCAGTCGAGGCGGTCGCTCCCGATCCACTGGCGGCGGGTTCCCCTCTCGTAGAGCCGCAGCAGCTGGTCGCGCCCGCCGGTGTAGTCGAAGTCGAAGACGGTGGTGGACGGCGACTCGACGCCCCACTTCGGCTCGAAGGCGAGGTCCGTGTCCCGCACGGTCGGGCTGGTGGTCATGTGACGCCCCTTTTCGGTCCTTGGTTCTCCGCCGTACCCCGTTGCCGGACCCTGACGCTACCCCCTCCGGGCTGCGTGGCAAAGGGTCCGATGCGCGGCGCCCGACCACGCGGGTGGAAGTCGTCAGAAGCCAACAGAGTCAGCGGAAGTCGAAGGCCACCTTGACGGCGCCGCTCTGATCCTGGGTCGCCAGTGCCACGAACGCGTCGCGCCACTGCTCCAGGCGGAAGACGTGGGTCAGCAGCCCGGTCAGGTCGACGCGGCCCGCGTCGGCCAGGCGCAGGTAGTGCGCAATGCCGTGCATGCGGATGCCGTCGACCTCTTCGACACCGAACGCGTTGCTGCCCACCCACGAGATCTCCTTGAAGTAGAGGGGCGACCACTCCCAGCGTTCGGGCGCGTGCACACCGCTCTTGACCATGGTGCCCCGGGTCTTGAGCAGCCGGACGCCGATCTCCGCGGTCTGGGCGGTGCCGACCGTGTCGTAGACCACGTCGAAGCCTCCGGGATGCGCCATCGGGAGCGTGCTGCCCTCGAAGCGCTGCAGGACACCTCCGGACCAGGCCGCCGCCTCCTCGAGCAGCTGCTCCACCGGGAAGGGGTCGACCACGGTGGCCCCGAGGCGCCGCGCCAACGCGACCTGGGCGGGGAAGCGGGCCACGACCATGACGTCGACGTCGGGGTAGAGGGAACGGATGATGGCCGTGGCCGTGCTCCCGAGCGCACCCCCGCCGTAGACGAGGACGCGCCCGCCGGGCGGGGGCGGGTGGCGGGTCACCGAGTGCAGCGAGACGGCGAACGGGTCCGCCAGGACCGCGACCTCGTCGCTGACGCCCTCGGGCACCGGAATGAGCATGGACTCGTGCGCGGGCAGGTACTCGGCGAACCCCCCGGGGGCGTCCTTGGAGGTTCCGGTGTGGATGCCCGCGGCGATCGGCCCCTCGGTGAAGTGCCAGCACAGGCTGAAGTCTCCAGCTTGGCACGATGGGCAGGGCGGATCGATCCCGCGGGGGCCGCAGGAGAGCCAGGGGTTGAGGACGACGCGCTGGCCGACCTCGAGCGACGTGACGGCGGGGCCGACCTCGACGACGTCGGCCACCACCTCGTGGCCGAAGACGGTGGGGAAGGTGAAGTAGCCGTTCAGCGCACTGTCGCCGAAGTCGTCGCCGAAGTCCATGAAGACCATCTTGGCGTCGGATCCGCAGATCCCCGTGAGGCGCGTCTTCGCCACCGCCCAATCGTCACGGAACAGCGCGGGACGCTCCAGGTCGCGCAGCACCATCGGAGTGTGGGACAAGCCGACCAAGAGATGGTTCGACTCGTCCGGCGGCGTCCACCGCTCGGGCCGCACCCCGTACAGCAGTCCTTGCATCCGTTCTCCCCCTTTTCCGAGATCCCTATCCGAGCACACCGATGACGACGTCGCTGCCGCTGGAGCTGTTGTCGGCGGCGCCCACGATGAGCACGATGACGAAGAGCGCGATCCAGGCGAAGCCGACGATGATCCCCGCGACGGCCAGCCCGTCACCGCCTTGGGTGCCGGCCGACTGACGGATCTGCGTGCGCGCGACGAAGCCGAAGACGACGGCGAGGATCGCGGGGATGAAGAAGAGGAAGCCGGCGCACCCGCAAACGAGCGACGCGATGGCAAGGCCGTTGGTCTTCTTCGTCCTGGCGACGTAGGGGACGTTCTGGCCGTACCCACCAGGGAGTTGCCCGTAGCCCTGGGGCGGGTAGGGCCCGTCGCCTGGGGGCGTCGCGGCGGGCGGCTGGGACGGGTACGGACCCTGCGAAGGGTACGAAAGCGCCTGGCTCGGGTACGCCGGCGCCGGATCCGGCGCCGCGCTCGACGTCCCGGAAGTCGTGGAGGGCGGTGTCGTGGTGGGCGGGCCCGTCCACAGTTCAGGCGGGTACCACTTGCCGTCAGAGGCCAACCACCAGCCTGGACCCTGGGAGGTGTCGCTCATGTCGTGACCGAATCGTGCATGCCAACCGTCCGAAGCATATGGGCGCCCCTGAGGTGCCCCAACCATATGGGGCGCCCTCTGTGCGCCTCCTACCGCACGGGGCGGCCTCTGTGCGCCCCCAAACCGCACGAGGCGCCACTAAGGCCCCCAAACCACACGGCGCGCTCCTGACTGAGCCCCCAAACCACGCGGCGCCTCCCTGAGGCGCGCGGATGGCTCAGGTGACGTAGGGACAGTGCCGACAGCCCGACCCGCAGCACGAGCCTCGGCGCGCCAGGTAGCCCGCCGTGAACACGACGAATCCAGTCACCGGGTCGACGTAGGTGTCGGCCCCGTCATCCAAAGCAGCGCGATGGGCGCGCATGATCGCGCCGTAGGCGGGATGACCGGGTGACAACCGGTCAGGGTGGGGCTCGGTGAGCGGCCTGGGTGCGAGCGGCTCCGTGCCGGGCGGAACGGAGTCGCCCCGCCGCACTACCTCTTCGCGCTCTTGGCGACCTTGCGGGCGGGCGTTCTCTTGGCCGTCGTCTTGCGCGCGGCGGCCTTCCTCGCGGGAGCCTTGCGCGCCGGTGCCTTGGCGGCCACGGCCGCGGTCGACTTGCCGGCCGACTTCACCGCGGCGTCGTCGGTCGGGTACACACCCCTGGCCAGCTTGGGCGCCTTGGCCGGGGCGAGCACCGCGTCCTTGAACGCCTTCACCGGCGTGATGCGGGCCTTCTTCGAGGCCTTGATGCGAATGGCCTCCCCGGTGGCCGGGTTGCGTCCCATCCGCGCCGGGCGGTCCACCTTCACGAATTTGGCGAAACCGGGAATGGAGATGGGCTCGCCCTTTGCCACGACGGCGGTGACGACGTCGGTGAACCCGTCGAGGACGATCACGACGGTCTTCAACTCCACATCCGACTGGACGGCGACGGCCTTTGCTAGATCTCTCTTGTTCATGGCGCGCATTATGGCCGAAGCGAGGCAGAAATGCACGGATTTGGGCCAAGTTTCGGCACGAATCCCCCGATCGCGACCGCAGACGACCCGTATCCTGCGCTCCCTACGGCACGAGCTGGCCCCAGTAGGGGCGGTCGTCGTGACGTTTTTCGAGAAGGATGATCACCGTGCCCCACGGATCGTGGCACCAGGTGGTCCGGAGGCCGGCGACGTCCGCGATGCCGGCGGTGAGGAAGGAGACGCCGCGGCGCTCGAGCTGGGACCGCGTGGTGGCGACGTCGTCGCACACCATGCCGACATGGGTGATGCCCACCCGCGTCACCGACGGCGACGGCGTCTCCGTTGCGGCGGCACCGACGCCCGCCGCCGGGTACTCGATGAGCTCGATGACGCGGTCGTCCCGGGCGAAGCCGACGATCGCCGCGGTGACGACCACCGGAGCGGGCACCAGCTCGCCCATATCCCGCTCGATCTGCGGGCCCTGCATCGTGTACGGAGGCGAGAGCACCAGCAGGCCGAGGACCTCGGAGTACCAGCGTGCGGCCGCCTCGACGTCGGGGACGCAAACGGCGGTGTGGGCCAGGCCGGTGAGCATGGAGCGCAGCGTAGGTCCGCCCGCGTCCGGCCCGCGGGGGACCACCCCGTCGGGTTTCGTGACGTTCCGTCAGCTCCAGCGGGCGATCTCGTGCTGCAGTCGCCTGTTCCAGAAGCGCGCCTGGCGGTTCACGCTGCGCGTGACCTTGCGCAGCACGATCAAGCTGACGAATACGAACGGGGCGATGAACGCCGAGAGTGCGCTGAACGTGAAGACACGCAGCTCACGGCTGACCTTGTCCGAGGTCTTGTCCGAACCATCCACGCGTTCCGTCCTACACCAGGGCATTGTAGGTAGGCAAGTGCCGTTTGGCGCTAGGCAGTTTCCGATGAGCGCACGAAGCACTAAGCAATGCCCGATGAGCATGGACAGATGAGCGCCGACGAGTCACCGGCGGGCCCGACCGGGCCCTCGTCCGTCGGTCCGCGTGCCGGAATCTGCGCCTTCGACCGCGGAGGCGCCGCCCAAGCGGCACCGGCTCCCCCGGACGAGGGGGATCTTCGCCTGGATCCTCATCGTGCTGGCCTCGTTGCTGATCCCGATCGCGGTGATCGCGGGGTGGGCGATCGAGCACGGTGACCGACACCGACCAGTACGTCGCCACCATGGCGCCGATCGCCACCAATCCGGTCATCGTGCAGCACCTCGCCACGAAGTCGACTGACCTTCTCTTCTCGTCGCACGTGGTGCAGAACGAGATCGAGTCGCGCCTGCCCGCCAAGGCCAAGCCCGTCGTCGCGCCGATCACGAGCCAGGTGAAGGGCTACACCGAACAGATCGCGCTCAAGGTCTTCGAGAGCCCGAGGTTCTCCCAGCTGTGGAACCTCCTCAACCGCCGCTCCCACACCGCCGTCGTCAACATCCTCACCGGCAAGTACTCCGCCCAAAACAATCGATTTGTGAAGGCCGGGCAGATCGTCCTCAACCTCACACCCCAGCTGAACCAGCTCATCGACCAGGCCGACGCGCGCGGCGTGACGCTGTTCAACCCGCTCCGGTCCGTCCTGGACAAGAACAACGAGAGCCTGACCTTCACCGTGGTCTCCCGCCAGCAGATCTCGCAATTCTCCGGGCTGTTCAACCTCATCGTCAAGCTCAGGTGGGTCATCCCGGTGGTCGCGTTGGTCATCGGGATTCTCGCCATCGTGGTCGCCGTTCAGCGGCGCAAGACGCTCTTGCGGGTCTCCGCCGGTGTGGCCCTCTTCAGTCTGGTGCTGCTGGGCGTGCTCACCTACGCGCGCACCGTCTTCCTGAGCAAGGCAGGGGCCCACGTCGACCCCAACGTGACCGGGGCGGTGTGGGACACCCTGTTGCGGTTCCTCAAGACGAGCCTGCGCTGGACGGTGCTCGCCGCCGTCGTGGTGGCCTTCCTCGCCTGGGTGTTCGGCCCCGCCCGCTACGCCGTATGGATCCGCTCGACGTGCGCCAAGGGCGGACGCTGGGTGGCGGCCCAGGCCCGCGCGCTCACCGGCGGCGCCGGGAAGGCCGCGGCCGAATCCGAGCGCGTGCGGCGCAGCGGTGGCTGGATCCTCGAGCACATCGGTGGCCTGCGCCTCGTCGGCGTCGTGATCGCCGCGCTGGTCCTCTTGTTCGGCGGCAACCTGACCGGGTGGGGGCTGCTCATCATCGTGATCGTGTTGGCGGTGTATCTCGCCCTCCTCCAGTTGGTGGCGGCCTGGGCCAAGAGGGTCGCGGCCCCGGCGCCGGCTGAAGCGGCCTCCCACCCGGCGTAGCCGGGCACGAAGGTCGACGGGCGGCAGAAGGCTAAACCCAGGGCCGGAGCGCCCCGCCGGTCTGCAGCTGATCCTGGCGGGCACCGAACTCAGTGTGTCCAAACGATCGGCCAGTCCAATTACGCTAAGAGCTTGATCGCACAGTTGGAGTAGGCCCATGAGCGCGGCAACAAAATGTGACAACCCGATGTGCTCATGTGATCCATGCACATGTGCTGAGTGCGCCTGTGGAGCTGTGACGCTGGGCGACCTGGAACGTCGGGTGCTCGATCTCGTGTGGGACCTGCCCGATCCCGAGACCACAGGACGCGATGTGGCTGATGCACTACCTGCATACGCCTATACAACCGTCGCGACGGTCCTGGACCGCCTTGTCAACAAGGGACTTCTTAGTCGCCGCAGGGACGGTCGTACCGTTCGGTTCGCTCCCGTTGGGGTCCGCGGAGCGTATACGGCCGTCGTCATGCACCAAGCTCTGGTGGCCGACAGCGACCCGAGTACGGCACTTGTCTGCTTTGCGAACACGCTGTCGACATCAGAGCTGGCGGTTCTTCTCGATGCGCTCAACGAGCGTACTTCCCGCGCCACGCATTAAGAGTTGGCCCGGCTCGCAGAATCGACAATGCACTGCGATCCTGACTGTTAGATCAGCAATATCATCAAAAAGGCCATGCCGAGGGCCATGACAACGTGGCTGGCGTCCTCCAGCCGTGGATTGGCGATCACTCGTATCGCCTCGCGGCCGGTTGGGGTGAGGACCCGCCCGCCGACTGCTTCCACCGTCCCGCCCGCCCGCGAATTGCCGGCGTAGGCCCGGAAGTGCCTTCCGTGATGGGAGGCACCCTTGTTCGGCGAGGCCAGCGTGAAGACGGCGGACGCGAGAAACGCGAAGGCCAGCAGCAGGCTGAGCCCGGGATCGATCCTCCCGCTCGACGACGACGACATCGACATCGACATGGTTCCGGTACGGGCACCCGCGGGGACCATGTACATCAAGAGCATGGCGAAACTCATTGCTGCGTGGATCAGATAGTGGGTGAGGTGGACACCGAACGCAATCAAGGATTGGACGCTCTGCACCAGGAACCACACGAGCAGCACCGTGAAGATGAGCTCCCAGATCGCGTTCAGGCCGAAGGCCCAATCGGCAACGAACATGCCGGCCATGGCCACTCCCATGAAGATGTGCGCGACGTCGACGTCCCAACCAGCCGCCCTGCGAACTGCGACAGACACCGCGAGCAGCACAAGCCCGTAGGCGGCCACCGCCAGCATGGCCACCGCGAAGAAGTAGTACAGCCAGGAGGGAGTGGGCGTCATGGAACTCGCGTCCCGTTCAGGGCGGTCTTCGAGTTGGGCGGTGTGCCGTTCCTAGCTCCGGCGGACGTCAAGGGCCAGTAAATCAGCGCCAGGAGGATGACCAGCGGTCCGGAGTTGGGGTCGGTGGCGCCGCCGGCCAAGATGCCTCCGAAGTTCTCGGAGGCGACCCAAATGAAGACGAAGGTCACCATCGCGAGGACCAGTGCGAACCGAGTGAACTGCGGAGGGAGGAAGACTCCGACCGCCGCGACCACACAGACCACGGCGAGGAGGATCGCGGCAGTCGTGCCGTGATGGAGCAACATCGATGCGGTCGCCCGATCGATGCGGGCGAGCCATCCTGGCTGCCCGGTGTACGCGGCCACCAGGTCGTGCAGCGCCTGGGGCGAGCGGCCCGAGCCGGCGACGGCCAAGAGGGCCAGCAGGCCCCACACCACCGCCCAGATCGCCCTTGCGGCGGTCACTCCGACAGTGCGAGCAGCGACGAACGGTCGGTCGGAGCCCCCACTCGGCCAGAGCAGGACCGCCAGGACGGCGTAGAAGAGCACGGCACCGGGACCGCCGCCGAAGGGGGTTGCCCCACCGTGAAGAATGTTTCCGAGGCCTTCCCCGAACCACCAGACGCCCAGGGCCCAGACGATCGAGAGCGCCAGCGCGGGTTTGACGGATCGCTTCCACACGATCCCGAAGCCGATGAGGAACTGCACGAACGCGAAGACGCTGTTGGTGAGTACCGGGTTGTGATACACGTTCGATGCGTTCCAGGTGATCGAGTGCGCGACCCAGCCGGGGTTGCCGGCGGCGAGGTTGTTGAGCATGCCGCTGAACCCGTTCGACCCTCGGGTGAACATGAACGGTTGGAGTTGTAGTACGGCATCGAGGAGCCAGACCGTCGCCAGGACCAGCTGGAATGTCCGCTGGAGGTCCCTCGTTTGGACGACGGAGGCGGTCGTGACCCCTCTGGAGTCCACCACCGCGGCTGGCGCATCGCCGGTCCTGACCTCGGTCATGCTCATCGCTCATCGCTCCCAGGTCGGGTTGACTACTACGATCCGCAGTTATTACTACTGCTCGTAGTACTTGCGCAACCTCCCTGCGGCGGGATGGGACTCTGGAGCGGCAACCGGGCCTCCGGCGAGGCGCCCGTCGGAGACTGCCGGCAGTTCGGGTGCGAGCGATCACGGGAGCATCCGTTCGTCCACTACGCCTGCGACACCTCCCCGGCCCGATGCACCGAGGCCGCCTGATCTGGGCAGGTAGAAGCGCAATAACATGGCGGAGTGACCCCGTCAGGAACTTCGGACAGGCCTGGTGCTCACGTTGCCGTCGCCCGGCTCAGCGTGGAGGGCATGCATTGTGGTTCTTGCGTCGCACTCATCGAGGAGACGCTGAGCGGGCGGGAGGGCGTAACGGCAGCCTCGATCGATCTTGAATCCACACGCGCTGTTGTCGAGTACGACCCGTCTGTCCTCGCGGTCGAGGACATCCGTGCCGCCATCGCCGAAGCCGGGTATTCCGCCACACCCGTGAGCTAACCGTCCGATGCTCACGGCTCCGGAGGCGACGTCCCTCGTCGAGCAGGACGGCCCTCCGATCGCGACCGCCGAGCTCGAATTGGGCGGCATGCACTGCAGCGCCTGCGCGACGCGGATCCAGCGGGCGCTCGGGCGCCTGCCCGCCGTCGCGAGCGCCTCGGTCAATCTCGCCACGACCCGGGCCTATGTCGCCTACGACCCCGCCCGGCTCGATACCGAAGACCTGTGTCACACCGTCAGCGACACCGGCTACACCGCGACGCCCGTCGTCCATGGCCATGCCGCTGAATCGAATCGAGATCCGGATCATTGGAACCTCCGGGTACTCGTCTCCTGGCCGCTCTCTCTATTCGCCCTACTCGTCGCGTTGGCCGGTCCTGAGTCGGCGACGGCCGGATGGACCGTCCTGGTTCTCGCCATCGTCGTGGAGATCGTCGGAGGCTGGCCATTCTTGAGGGACAGCGCCCGCCTGCTGCGGCACGGTGCGACCAGCATGGACACGCTCATCGCTCTGGGAACGTTGGCCGCGCTGGGAGTCAGTGCGGTCGAGGCGATCGCTCTTGGCGGTCGGCACGTGCACCTCGGTGGCGGAGGCGCCTTCGCGGCCGAGTTACACGGTGTGATGGCACCGCTGATCGTGTCCATCTTGGCGACGGGACGCGCCATCGAAATGCGGGCGCGAACGCGGGCGGCGGAGGCGATGCACTCCTTGCTCTCGCTCCGACCACCCACGGCGCGGGTGGTCGAGAACGCGAGGGACGAAGAAGGCGTGTTGGTTCCGCCGGAGAGCCTTCCTGTGGGAGCACTCGTCCGCGTCCGCCCGGGCGAGGCGATCCCCCTCGACGGCACCGTCCTTTCCGGATGGTCGCTCGTCGACGAGTCGATGCTCACCGGAGAGCCGTTGCCGGTCGATCGGGGGCCGGGGACCTTCGTGACCGGGGGAACTCGAAACGGGCAAGGCACATTGGTCGTCACCGTTACGTCGGTGGCCGACGAATCTGTCTTGGCCCACTTGCAACGCCTGGTGGAGGAAGCGCAGAGAGACAAGGCACCGTTGCAGCGGATCGCGGACCGGATCAGCAGCGTGTTCGTTCCCGCAGTCCTCATCGGTGCCGTCGTGACCTTCTTCACCTGGTGGCTGATCGTTGGCGACGCCGGACGAGCCGTGCTCAGCAGCCTGGCCGTCCTCCTGGTGGCCTGTCCGTGTGCCATGGGCCTTGCCGCACCGGTCGCCATGATGGTCGGCACTGGACGTGCCGCCGCCCTCGGTATCTTCATCCGCAACGGAGACGTTCTCGAGCGACTCGCCAAGATCGATGGGGTGGTGTTCGACAAGACCGGCACCCTCACCGAACGATACGCAGAAGTGACCTCTGTGGCTGCCGTGCCCGGGTACTCGAACGAGGAGGTGCTCTCGTTGGCGGCGGCCGTCGAAGCCGAAAGTCAACATCCGATTGCCATCGCCATCATGGCCGGCACCGGATCAGAGATCCGAGCTATCGACGTCCGCTCGCTACCCGGGGTCGGCGTGATCGGGACACTGGAGGACCACGAGATTCAGGTGAGCAGGCTGGTGCTGTCGCGACTGCCGGAGTCGATCACCGACGCCGTGACCGAGCGCTACCTCCGTGGCGAGACGGTGGTGGTGGTCGAACGCGACGGTGACGTCGTCGGTGCGATCAGTGTCGCGACTCCCTTGCGGCCCGAGGCGCTCCCGGCGGTCACCCAGCTCCGTGCACTCGGACTCCGCTCGTCCATCCTCAGTGGAGACAGTGACCCGGCCGTGCAAACGGTGGCGGCAGAGCTCGGCATCACGTCGGCCCGGAGCAACCTGAGTCCCGCGGACAAGGTCGACGCCCTCATTGCAATGCGTGAGGGTCACCGACAGTTGCTCATGGTGGGTGACGGCATCAACGACGCCCCCGCTCTGGCCGCGGCGGATGTCGGCTGCGCCATCGGCAGCGGGTCGGAGGCCGCTCTGGCCAACAGCGACATCGCCCTGCTCGGCAACGATCTCCAGGGAGTGCCGGCGGCCGTCGGCATCGCTCAATCGACCTACTCGGTGATTCTGCAGAACTTTGGGTGGGCCATGGGCTACAACGTCTCAGCGTTGCCCCTCGCTGCGTTCGGATACCTCGACCCGTTGGTCGCGGCGATCGCCATGGGTCTCTCCAGCCTGCTGGTGGTCCTCAACAGCCTGCGGTTGACGCGGTTGGGTCGATCGGGATTGTCGAACATCCGAGTGCCCCGCTTCCTGGAGGGCCGACGCGGCGTCGTCGCGTCGGTGCTGCTTCCGGTCGTCTTGTTCGCCAGCCTCACCGTCGTCAGCGAGGTGATCTCTCCCGCACGGGGCCAATCCCTCCTTCCCGAGCTGCCGTCCATCACGACCGTCGCGCTGCCGCATGGCGGTTCCGTTGAGATGTATCTCGACCCCGGGACAGTGGGAATCAACCAGTTCCACGTCATTTTCAGCGGGTCGGAGGTGGATCTGGCCACCGTGAAGCCCCGGGTGCTCGCCAGTATCTCCGGCGGAGCACCTCAGAACGTCAGACAGCTACGTGTTGCCGCCGGCCACTACACCGACTTCGTGCTGTTGCAACCTGGTCGATCGACGTTCCATGTGACGGCCAATTTTGGAGGCACTCCGGTGTCCTTCGGCTTCAGCCGGGCGCTGCCCTGAATGCACATCCACGAAGCAAGGTGTTGCCGTGGCTCAATCACCGTGCCAACAACCGAGAATGACGTCTGCGACCGACTGCGCGACAGACCGTGAGCTCGTCGGTGGCTGGCCAAACTGAGGCGGGAGGCCTGCCGAATTGACGAGGAGGACCTTCCAGTCCTTACGCACGATCATTGACCCGTCAGTGGTCTCAACGGCCGCTTGTCCGAGCCCGTTGATTACCTGGGCTTTGCCCATTTGCTTCTGTAGCGTCCGGAAATAGCTCTTCGTCTGTGCCCAACTCGACAGTTCTTTCACCGAAAGCACCATCGAACCGGTCGGATACGTGTAGTGGCACGAGTAGAGGTGGTTTACCCAGGTGGGGTGGGAGACCGTCGCAAACTCACCGAGCACCGACGCAATCTCTTGTCTCGCCTTCGGCTTGCAGATCATGGTGGCGATGGTCGAGGGTGTCCGACCGGCTCGAAGCGGGGCCTCGGAAGCCGCCTCTCCGGTCGGCACCTCGAAAGAGATGGCCACCATCAAGAGGATCAAGAGGGCAACGTGGACTCGACAGCGAGCCCCAGATGGTGCCGAGCCCCGGCGGATCACCGAGTCTGACCCCACCCGAGGGAGTCGTTGCGGCCGCCGACCGGCATCAGGGTCCCGTCGACATGACCGCCGCCTCGACGATCTGGATGTCTGGCGGTTGGATGGCGAGTGGGCCTCCGGCCACCGGCACCTGCCACACCATGGTCACGAAGGGTGTCGGCCGCTGAACACTCCCTGCCGGGCATGGTGGGGTGCCCGTGATCTGAAGATTGGAGGAGGATGCGCTGCTCGGGCCACAGACCTCCGTGCGCTGATGCCACTGGACCAAGGCGCCGTAGGGCATGGGTGGAGTCAGGGTCGACGGCAGGAGGTACATCGCAGCCGCCAGTACCTCCCGGCCCGAGGGTGTCTGTGCGAAGACGAGGCCGTCTACGCTCTGCGGGTCGAGCGTCCTGCCGGCTGCGGCGTTCGCCGACATGACCGTGGGATTGACGTAGTAGACGACAGGGTAGGTCGTCGGGGAGACCGGGACGTAGCCGGCGGCCTGAGCGGCGCTCGGGGACGAGTAGCCGGCCACGGCCTGACTCGTGGTCTGGACGTACTGGGCCGCGTTGATTTCTTCCGAGAAGGTGGGCTCCGACGCGCACCCATTCACGAGCATGTGGATGTCGGCCGGCCCGTTCTCTCCTTGCGCCAAGAGCTCCTGAGCCTCGATCGTGGGCAGCGCGGAGCCGGTGTAGTGCCAGTTGGCCTTGGTCGTGTTGAAGCCGGCAGCGGCGCTGGCGTCGGCGCCATTCATGTTCATGCCGGTACCGGGCCCCGCCATAACCATGTTCGGCGTGTTGTTGACGTCCAGTCCCGCCCTGGGAGCACCGTTGTTCCCTTTGCTGCAGGAGGCTGTGGCCGCAGTCTGCCCACTTGAACCCGCCATGGACGCTCCGGACATGCCGGTCATGCCGGACATCGCTGTACTCGTCGACTCCTGTGCGGCCACCGGGTAGACAGCACTGAGGAAGAGGGCGACCACGAGAGCCACCGCACCTCCGAGGACCGGCACGGGATAACGAGTGAAGGCCCTTGCGACGGGGGATTGCCACGTCGAGGGGTCCGGCAAGGCGGCGGGAACCATGGCCACGGCCAAGAGGACGATGAGGGGACCGGTGTTCGGGTCTGTCCCGGAACCGGTAAAGATGCCGCCGAGACCCTGGCCGCTCACCCAGAAGAAGGCGGACAACAGGCCCCCTGCAGCGAGGAACGGAGTCGGCCGGCGGAACAGCAGGGGCCCAAATCCGACGACCAGGGAGGCGATAGCCAACAGCCACGTGGTCCAGACGCCGCCGCTGCCGAACTGGCTGCCGAAGCTGTTGAGAAAATGGGAATACGCACTTGGCTCGCCGGACGACATGCCGGTAATTGCGCTCGACACCGAAGTTGGCGTCCGATTGTTCGGAAGCAGGAACAGGACGGCAGCGAGCGACCAGTACCCAGCCCAGACCAGGAGGGGAGTGGTCGCTCCTCCGATGCCTTGGCCGGCCGCCGAGGAGGCCATGCCGACGGGTTGTGCAGTAAGTTGATGTGTCCGCGATCGAGGCCACGCCATCAGTCCGATCAGTCCGTAGATGAACACCGACCCCGGCGCTCCCGTAAGGGCCGAAGCCGATCCGGTGAAGATCAGACCGAGGCCTTCCCCAAAGAACCAGACGCCGAAAGCCCAAAAGAACGACACCGCAAGGGCAGGGCGCACGGTGCGCCGGAAGAGCAACCCGACGCCGATGGCCACCTGGATGAGGGCGAAGAATGTGTTCCACACCGCAATGTGGGGTCCCACGAAATGGCCCACATTGGTGATGATCCACCGGACGACGTCGGGTTGGTTCTGGGCATTGTTCAGGAGGTAGGTCGTCGTGAAGCTGCTGCGGAACATGAAGGGCTGAAACTGCAAACCGGCATCGAGCAGCCAGAACAGACCTAAAATGATCTGGAGCGTCCGTTGTGTCCTGACCAGCGAGAAGGACCGGCGGGGCGGATCGCTCGAAGAACTCTCTTCGACTTCCATCGCGGTCATGGCGCACCAGAGTACTACTACAACAGGTAGTATCGAGCTCGGCGGGCGGGCCGTCAGATCAAGGCGATCGGCGCGTGTCCATCGTTGTGACCGGCGTGAACCCCCGGACCATCGGCACTTCGTGACTCCGCCACTAGGCCTTCTGATCTCGCTCCTCGATGGGCTTGCCGTTTGACATTGGTCGAGAAGTGACTCAACCGGGAGCTGTTCCACACCACACAGGTGGACGAGAGCGCCATGGCGGCGCCAGCGATCAGGGGATTGAGGAACCCGAACGCAGCAAGGGGAATGGCGATGACGTTGTAGCCAAACGCCCACAGCAGATTGGTCCGAATGGTGAGATAGGTGCGCCGAGCCAGTGCGATCGCCGTCGGAACTGCGGAGAGGTCGTCGCGCATGATGATGAGGTCGGCCGACTCCATCGCGACGTCGGTGCCTGAACCGACAGCGAGGCCAAGGTTGGCGCATGCCAGGGCCGGACCGTCGTTGATGCCATCACCCACCATCGCGACGTGATGACCCTCTTCTTGCAGTTGCCTGATTGCTGCCACCTTGTCGGCAGGCAAGGCTGCAGCAATCACTTCATCGACTCCGATGGATGTTGCGACAGTTCGCGCTGCAGCCTCGTGGTCTCCGGTCACTAGAACACAGCGCAAACCCAGGGCTTTGAGATCGCGCACGGCCGAGAGCGCAACGGGTCGAACCCTGTCGCTGACAGCAAGGGCGCCGACAATTGCCCCGTCTCGACCGACGAGCACGACCGTCCGTCCCTCGCTCTCCCAAACCGAGCAGTGCGATGTCAGCAAGTCGGGCATCGCCGAAAGTGTCTGATCCGAGAAGAGCTGGCGTTTCCCCACCTGCAATGCGTGGCCTTCGACAGACCCGCGTGCCCCCAAACCGGCAAGCGCTTCGAAATCCGTGGCCATTGCCAAATCGATCCCGTCGGTGAGCGCTCTCTGAACGACAGCCTTGGCCACGGGGTGCTCTGACGCCAGCTCGAGCGATCCGGCCCATCGCAGTAGTTGTTCGGTCGAGACAGCCTCCACGCCGATGACGTCTTCGACGAAGGTCGCGCCCTCCGTCACGGTTCCCGTTTTGTCGAGGAGCACCGTGTCGATCTCTTGCGACTCCTCGAGGGCCTGGTACTCCTTGAAAAAGATGCCTAATCGTGCACCCTCACCAGAAGCCACCATCAGTGCGGTTGGGGTAGCCAGACCCAGTGCACACGGACACGCAATGATCAGCACACAAAGCGCCGCGCTGAAGGCTTCCTCGTTCGTGCCGCCGAGTAGCAGCCAGCCAGCCAGTGTGATGAGTGCGACGCATACCACGGCCGGGACGAAAACGCCTGCTATCCGGTCGGCCAATCGTTGCACGTTTGCCTTCTGATTCTGTGCGTCCTCGACCAACCGGAGCATCTGCGCCAAGTGCGTGTCCGCCCCGAGCCTCGTGGCTCTCACCACGAGCCGCCCCCCCACACAGACAGTGCCTCCTAGGACCGTGTCGCCCACTGTCACGTCGGCCGGCATCGACTCACCGGTCATTGCGCTGCGATCGACGGCGGACTGGCCGAAAATAACTTCTCCGTCGGTGGCGACGGTCTCTCCGGGCCGGACGATGAACCGATCTCCCTTGTGGAGTGCCGCGATCGGGCGGCGATGCTCACTTCCCGCAGCGTCGAGTACCGTGACGTCCTTGGCGCCGACCGCCGACAGCGCACGCAGAGCATTGCCGCTCCGCCGCTTGCTGACGGCCTCGAAGTACCGGCCGGCGAGGAGGAAAGTGGTCACGCCGGCCGCTACATCGAGATAGATCGCGCCACTCGACTGGTGAACCAGCACGTAGCGGAACGATCGAGCGACATGGCTCGTATCGCGGAAGAACATGGCATAGATCGACCAGGCGGTGGCGGCGACAATACCCATTGAAACCAGCGTGTCCATGGTGGAGACCCCATGCCGCGCGTTTCGGATCGCAGCCTTGTAGAACGGCCAGGCGGCCCACGTCAGGATCGGTGCCGCAAGGGCCAACAGGATCCATTGCCAACCGGGGAAGCGCAGCGACGGGACGATCCAGAAGGCGATGGAGGCGTCGGCCAGAGGCATGAACAGCAGACCGGCCACGACGAGCCGCCTTCCGAGGTAGCGCACCCGGCGGTCCGCCTCGGCACCGAGGTCAGGAGGAGAGACGAGGTCGTCGACGATCTCCGCCGTGAAGCCGGCCGATTCAATTCGCTCGATGACGACCGGGAGAGACGTCCCTGATGACATCCGCACCCTGGCTCGTTCCGATGCCAGGTTGACGCGCGCCTCGACGCCATCGAGCTCGTTGAGTTTGTTTTCGATCCGAGCCACGCAAGCACCACAGGTCATCCCACCAATCGAAAGGGACACTTCGGTATCCGGCGTGGCGTGGGTAGTCGGCGTGGCGACGCCCAAGTCAGTGGCGGTCAACGAAGGCTCCGTGGGTCGGCCCAGTCCATTGATTCATCGGCCCGGAAAGATCAGCATCCGCCCATCCATTTGTTCCGTATACTACAAACCGTAGTAGTCATATCCTCTCTGACGCCCCGTCCCCCCTCTCAGGTCGGAATGGTGATCCATTCGAAGAGCAAAAGGCAGCCGAGACGACGTTCCCACGTCCTGGCTGAAGACTATGGCCCGCCGTCGGAGAGGACAACGAGCGCATGAAGGCAACCTCAGCGTGGTGATTCGATCTTGCCGAATCGCACCTCGGAGCAGGAACGGGCCGCGGGGCAAGGTCTGGCCTTCCATCGTGGCGCCAGGGTGGCGCTGGCTCTTCGTGACCCTCATGGCCGTGGCCGTGAGTTGCCTGGTGCCGGGCTCCCTGCTTTCCCAGCCGACGCGTGCGGGAACGGATGCGATAGTGACGGCGGCGGGTCCTGCGCAGTCGGGCAGCGAGTGCGCCGCAGTGTCTTGCAACCGCGGGCCGGCGTCGTCCTCGGTGCCGGCACCAAGCCTCTTGTTGGCCGGCACTCCCGCGGCCGGCATCGTGGTGCTCATCGCACTGCGCGCCGCTCGCCGGCCGTGCGCGCGCACGGTCGTCCTGCCGGCGGGCTCGCGCTCACGGCTGCTCCGGCCACCCCAGCAGGCCCTCTCAATCTAAGTGGTCGGCGCGGATGCGCCGATCTCCCACAGAGACCGTGTGCATGGAGCACGCCCAAACTCGCCCACGTTGCGTGGTTGCCTTCTGGTGGTCGCCTGCGTGTCACTGACAGAGAATCCGGAGACCGTCATGCCGAACAACCGCCCTCGCCCGCCAACGAAGTCACAGGGGGGCAAAGCATCCACCAAAGCCACAGAAGTATCCACCAAAGCCGCAACCGCAAAGAAGTCAGCGTCCAGCCAGCGCTTCGCGGCGCGCCAGACGGCCAAGCAGGAGGCAGCACGGCGGGAGCGCCGGGTCCGCAACCGGACCTACGGGATCCTGGCCATCGCGCTGGTGGTGCTCCTCGTCGCTGTGCTGGTGATCGTCAAGATCGCGGGAGGTGGCTCCGGCACCCTCGACCAGGCATCGCCTCCCGCCGGCACCCAGATCCCGGCGGCCACGCTGGCCAAGCTCCAGTCCGTTCCGATCTCGACCCTCGCCGCCGCGCCGACCAGCGGCATCGTCACGACGCCGCAATCGGCCAATGGCTCGTCCCTCGTGGCAGGAGGCAAGCCCGACCTGCTGTTCATCGGCGCAGAGTACTGCCCGCACTGCGCTGCCGAGCGGTGGCCGATGTACATCGCCTTGTCTAAGTTCGGCACGTTCAACCCCCAGCCCGGACGCATCCACTCCGCCAACGACGATGGCGACGTTCCCACGCTGACGTTCTACGGCACGACGTATACAAGTCCGTACTTCACGTTCAACCCCGTGGAGGTGTACACGAACAAGCCGGAGGGCAACGGCTACGCGCCCCTGCAGACGCCGACCCAGGCGCAACTCACGCTGTGGCAGAACACCAACGGCGGCACGTTTCCGTTCGTCGACTTCGGAGGGAAGAAGGTGCTTCCCTCGGCCCAGTACCTGTTCACCCCGCTGGAGAACCTGCCTTTCTCCGCTGTGGCAGCCCAGGTGGGCAACAACTCGACCGCCATCGGGGCGACCATCGATGCCAGTGCCGCCCAATTGGTCACGACGATCTGCGGCTCGCTTTCAAACCAGAAGCCCGCCTCGGTGTGCACGGCCGTGCACGGTGGATGAGGACATGCCCCGGTGGCCCGGGGTCGTGGGTACCGTTCTCAGCGTGCTGGGGCTCGGCGTGGCGGGCTACCTCACGTTCGAACACTTCACGTCGTCGAGCACGCTGGCCTGCTCGGACAACGGGATCGTGAACTGTCTGAAGGTCACCACGAGTTCGTACTCGGCGGTGGCCGGCGTGCCGGTCGCCGTCCTTGGCCTGGCGTTCTTCGCCGTCATGCTGGTGCTGCAGCTGCCGTCCGCGTGGCGTCGTCCCGAGCGAGCTATCCGGATCTTCCGGCTGGCCTGGGCGATGGCCGGGCTCGGCACGGTTCTCTACCTCTTGTACGCCGAGCTCTTCGCGATCGACGCCATCTGCCTGTGGTGCACCACCGTGCACGTGATCACGCTGGTGCTCTTCGGGACGACCGTCTTCGCCACTTCCTCTTACGCGGTTCCGGTAGTCGCCGACTCGTGAAAGCGCTCGAGTGACAGGCCCGGCGCGTCTACTTCGCCTTGATGACCTGTCCCGTGGACGAGAGAACGTACCAGCGACCACCCAGATTATCGAAGCCCTGGCCGGTGGCCTGACCGGGCTCCGTGTCGGCCGCCCAGAGATAGAGAGGCCAGCCGTTGTAGGTGACCTGCAGGCCGCCGTCCTTGCGGGCTGTGGTCCCGAGGAGTGAAGCCTGTGCTTCGCCACCGGCGACGGGTTCGCTCTGCCCGGTGGGCAGCCGAAGCGGCGGCCAGGCCGAGGCGCAGGCGCCGTAGCAGGTCGACCGCCCCTGCTGGTCGTCGGGCACGAACATGTAGAGCGTCAGACCCTGCCCGTTCACCAGAACGGTGCCGAGGCCGGACACCTTGCCCGTCTTCACTTCGTAGAAGGGAGAAGTGCCGGCGGCCGCCTCCTGACCGCCGGAGGCGGTCGTGCTGGTCGCGCCGCCCCCGGGGTGGCTGGTGGAGGTCGATGCGGCAGTACCGCCCCCGGAGCTGCAGCCTGCGACGAGCAGACCGACTGCCGGCACGACCGCCAAGACCGCGAGCCTGTTCGCTCCGACCCTGCCGCGCCGAGCCCCTTCTTCTCATCTTCCTCCCCCCGCCAGGCCGAGTGGGCAAGCTAGCCCGCGGTGCGGGCTGACCACAATCTGCAGGGAAACGACTGTTACCCTCAACCGCGTGCGTCGGCCGATGGCGATCGCCGCCCTCACGTCACTAATCCTGATCTCGATGTGCGTAACGGGGACCGTTCCTGCCAGCGCCACCGCGGCCAAGCGGCCGCTGCCCGCGGGCCGGAATCCCTTCTGTGATCGCCCTCATGGTGTGCCGGCCCGAGGCTCAACGCGAGATCAACGAGGTGCTCGGGGTGAAGGCGACCGTGAGTGACCGGACCTGGGTGGACCACAAGTACTCCTGCCGCTACCGATACCCGAACGGTTGGTTCACGTTGTCGGTGAAGGAGCTCTCGAGCTGGCCCCAGACCCTGGCCTACTTCCACGGGTTGGGGACGCAGCTCGGTCACAGCCAGAACCTGGCCAACCTGGGCCAGGGGGCCTTCCGCACATCCGGCGGCGATGTGGCTGTACGCAAGGACTGGAAGGTGCTGCTGGTGAACGTCTCGGGTCTGCCGCCCCGATTCGGCCGCCCGCCGACGGGTGCGACGGACGTGGCCTACACGGTGGCCGACGTCATCTTGGGCTGCTGGAGCGGCGACTGAGCAGCGGTCGCTCCCAGCGGTCGCTCCCCCGATCAGACGGAGGGTGAGAACGCGTGCGCGAGCGCCACCGACTCGGAAACGTTGTCCGGGGGCGTCATGAGAATCAGACCCAGGCACATCTCGTCGGTCGAACCGTCTCCCCAGGTCACGAAGTGGGGTTGCACCTCGCGCAAGATGGGCAGCTCCTCTTGGAGCTGCGGGTTGTACGTGCAGGTGATCCCGATCGTGTCGCCCGGAGCGACGGGAACGGGCTTCGACAACACGTAGCCGCGCTGGTAGTGGAAGTCGTAGTTCGTCACGTTGAGCAGTGTCTGTTGGGTTGGTTTGCCGGGGTTCAGCACGAACTTCATGCCGACGCCGAGCAGGTGCATGTGTGCCGCGAGCTCGACGATGTTGCCAGAGCTGTACATCGGCCACGTGCAGGTCGTCGTGTCTCCGATCGGCGGGTCGGACGAGTTCCTGCCGCAGAGCGACTCGAGTCCGTCGACGAGTGCCTCCTGACCCATGCCGAAGCGCTGACCGACGCTGGCCAGTTCAGCGGGGCGGTTGCACATCGGACCGGTGACCCCCGGAGCACACGGGATGTCCGGCGGTGCCGCCACGATGTTGAGCTGCAGAGGACGGAGGGGCGTGCTGGACGGCACGGTGGTGAGCGTGAGCTTGGAGCGAACCGGCTTGTCGCCCACCAGCATGTTGTAGTGCTCCTGCACGATGACGAGGGTTCCGACGGGCATGGGTGCGCCGGTCCCGGCGGGCTCCTTCGAGAGGTTGTGTCCCGGTCCCCAGGCGGTGAGCCAAGGGGTGCCTCCGTTCAGCGACCGGGCCGCACCGCCTGTGTCGAGGCCGGACTCTCCGAAGCACGTCCATCCCTTACCGCCCTCGTTCTGGGCCTCAGCCGCCGCGGCGAGATCCGGGGGCACGGCGTAGGTGATCTCGTGGTGCACTTCGGGGCTGTTGGGCTGGAAGTCGATGGCGGTGATGAACGCGGCCTGCGTCAGGTGGGGATTGAGCAGGGTGCAGTGGTAGTCGTCAGTACCTCCGCCGGGCGGCGCCTTCGGCGTGTACGCGGTCGGCGCTTGCAGGACGATGGTGCTCTGATGCGCGCCGGAACGCACGTCCGTTGCGCCGGCTCCCGAATCCGCGCTCGCGAGAGCCATGGAGATGATCACTACGGCTGCGGACGCCCGCAACACCCCGAGCGCTAGGGCCCCCGATTGCCTCTTACCCACGACGTGGACCCTATCCCCTGGATGGCCACCGATGCTGGTAAAGCTCTTGAAACGATTGTGACCAACAGGTGGGAGGGGCCGCGATCATGGCCGAGCGTGACGGGCAGCCTCGTTCACGTCGGGACACCAGGTTCCGTCGAGCACGGGGGCATCCGGAGCGCAATTCGCCGACACGGAGGTCCAAACTCCCGATCCGCCCAATGGGCCCCTTGGGCCTGGCGAGAACCATCCCTCCGCCCCACAATGGGCGCGACCAATGTGACCGGAGCCATCAGGGGGCGGTCACAGGAAAGGACCACATGGCAATGGTCACGCTGATCATCGGGTCGGTCGCGTTCTTCGCGGCCGGCTTCCTGGCGTGGTGCACGCTGTGGCACCGGCGGATCGAATCGAGCCTCGAGCGCGTGCCGTCCACCTCCGGGCGTACCGGGGGCGAGTTGCGTGACGGCGTCGAGCTCGGTCGCGACTCCGACTGATCCCGCATCTCCTCGGCGACGTCCGATCCCGACCTTCGGTCGGCGGCGTCGCGCTTCGGGGACGCGTCCTCACCGACGTGCCACCCGATTCTTAGCTGGCCTTTAACCGGCCCCCTTATCCTGCATCCATGTCCTTGAGGTGGCGCGTCGCGCTGGTGGCGATCATCGCCGCCGCCGTCGTGGGCAGCCTCGTGCCGCACACGGCCCTGTCGGGCGCCGAGACCACGGGCGCGCAGATGGTGCAGGTCGTCGAGTCGCCCCTCGGGACGCCGTTCGGCTGCGCCGACGCGGTCTGCGGGAAGGGGAGCCCCGCCCCCGCCGCCCCGTCGCCGGGGGTCGTGCTGGCGGTCGTGCTCGGCGGGCTGGCCGCCGCCCGGGTCACCGCATCCTTGGCGCGCCGGCACCGCACGCAGGCGGTTCCCCTCCCCGCAGGGGCCCGCGACCCGCTCTTCCACCCGCCGCAGTTCTCCTAGCTCCGGCCCCCGCGGTCGGCGTGCCGGGCCCGCGCCACGTGGGCATCCGGCGCCGGCCCATCCGTCCGGGAGGCCATCACTGCGCCTCCACACCGAGAGCTCCCGAGCGGCGCCCGTGCGTCGCTCGGTTCACCAAGGAGAACACCATGTCGAAATCCACTTCCGGGCGCGCCCACACTGCGCCCTCTTCCAAGCGTCCACAGAATTCAGATCGATCCCCCACGCGCCGCGACCGCTCGTCACGCCGAAACCCTGACGATCCCAGGCCGAAGACCGGCGCGTCTCGGGTGGCCGCCCTCCGCGCGAGGCATCCCGTCGCCGCCGCGCTGGTTCCGGTGGGTTTGGTGCTGGCCGTCGTCGCGACGATGGTGGTGGTCAAGATCGCCGGCGGCTCGTCGACCCCTGCGGCGGGGGCCTCGCACCTCGCCACGGGCGGGCAGCCGACATCGGCCAGTACAGGAACCGTCGCGCTGCCCCAGAGCATCGTCGCCGCCCTCGACGTCACACCGTCCACCCTCGATGCGGTCGGATCCCCCTCGTCGGTGGTCCCGCCCAGCCGCATCACGGGTCAGGCGATCGCGCGGGATGCGGACGGCAAGCCGCTGATCACCTACGTCGGCGCCGAGTACTGCCCGTACTGCGCGGCGGAGCGGTGGGCGCTGGCGGTGGCGTTGTCGAGGTTCGGGACGTTCTCGAACCTCTCTGGGACCCACTCGAGCAGCCAGGACGTCTACCCGGACACCCAGACGCTGTCGTTCTACGGGTCGCGCTACACGAGCGCCTACGTCGACTTCCAGTCCGTCGAGGAGACCACCAACCAGGCGGTCGGCGGCAGCTACGCCACGCTGCAGACCCCGACGACGCAGGAGAGCACGCTGCTGTCCACCTACGACAGCAGCGGCAGCATCCCGTTCCTCGACATCGCCAACCGCTACGTCATCACCGGCGCCAGCTACTCGCCGCAGGTGCTCCAGGGCCTGTCGCGGGCCGAGATCGCCGGGCAGCTCGACAACCCCAAGAGCGCAGTAGCACAGGCGATCGACGGGACCGCCAATCAGATCACGGCCGCCATCGTCGCGGTGACGGGGAACCAGCCGAGCAGTGTCGCCGCCTCGCCCGTCATCGCGTCGATCGCCAAGGGGCTGGGGGCGTGAGGGCTGCCGCGCCTCGACGCGGCACTCCGAATTGGGCGCTGGCCGCGTCGCTGGCCTTGTCGCTTGCTGCCGTCGGCATCGCCTCGTACCTCACCTACGCCCACTACGTCGACCCTGCCGCGCTGGCCTGCCCCGACACCGGCGTCGTGGATTGCGCGCTCGTCACGACCAGTTCCTGGTCGGTGCTGCTCGGGGTCCCCGTCGCGGTGGTCGGGCTCGGGTGGGCGCTCGTCATGACCGCGCTCACGACGCCGTGGGCTTGGCGTGCGGACGCGGCCTGGGTGGACCGGGTGCGCCTGGCGGGGTCGGCCGCCGGCGCCGCCGTGGTCCTGTACCTCGTCTACGTCGAGCTCTACCGGGTTGGGGCCATCTGCCTGTGGTGCACGGCGGTCCACGTGACCGCGGTCGCCCTGTTCGGGGTGGTCCTGGCGGCCCGCGTCGCCACCAGGACGAGGGAGCTGGCGCGATCCTGAGAGCAGCGGCGTCGCCCGGGCAGGACTCGAGCTCGAAGGCCTCCCACCTCGAAGCCAGCCAGTGAGCTCCGCGCCGGGGTCGACACCGTCGACCACGCCGTCCGGACCCAACACATCACCCTCGAGCGGTTGCGCCCTCCACCCAGCGCTCGACGGTCAGCGCCAGCGCCGCCAGCGGGAGGATCCCGACCCGAAGCACGAGGTCGTGGAACTGCTTCAGGTCGAAGTGATTGCCGAGGCGGTCCGTCGCCAAGGCGCGCAGACGGACGATCTCGCGGCGGCCGACCATGTAGGCCAAAGCCTGTCCGGGGTAAGCGATGTAGCGATCCACCTCTGACTCCACCTCGATGCGCGGCATCGGCGTGTGCGCCGCCAGCCAGTCGACCGCCTGTTGGCGCGTCCATCCCATGGCGTGCAGGCCCGTGTCGACGACGAGGCGGCTGGCCCGCCACGAGTCCGCCGCGAAGAGCCCCATGTGGGCCACGTCGTCGCTGTAGAGCCCCATCTCGTCTGCCAGCCGTTCGCTGTAGAGCCCCCACCCCTCGGCGCACGCGGTGTCGTAGAGCACGCGCCGCGCGGGTGCGAGATCGGTCGACTCCATGGCGATCGTGAGCTGGAAGTGGTGTCCCGGCACGGCCTCGTGGAAGGCGATGTCTTCGGCCGCATAGCGGTGCCGTTCGTTGGGTTTCGACGTGTTGAGGTAGTAGGTGCCCTGGCGGGAACCGTCGAGCGCCCCGGGCATGTAGTAGGCGGCGGCCATGCCCGCCTCCTCGGCCTCGGGGACCGGCTCGACCCCGCACGGCATTGCGGGGACGACGGCGAACCACCGGGGCGCCTCCGACTCGGCGGCGGTCACCACGCGCCGGGCGTGGGCGAGCATCTCGTCGCGGCTTGCGTAGCGGAGCGCGGGGTCGTTGGTCAGGCGATCGAAGATCTGGGCGCGATCGGTGGTGCCCCAGAGCCGCGCCCCGGTCTCGCCCAGCTCCTGGCCTACCTGGTCGACGATCTCGCGGCCGACCGCGTGCAGCTCGTCCGGCGAGTGGTCGGTCGACGCGTGGAGTCGAGCCAGCGCGGTGTACATGGCGTCGCCGTCGGGCAGGAAGCAGATGCCGGGGTGCGTATCGTCACGCGTGCCGGGGAGCACGTCGGTCCGCAGGGCCTCTTGGTACGCGGCGAGCGCGGGGCGGACGAGCTCGCCGAGGGCGGTGCCTACCTCGGCGGCGAAGGCGGCGTCGTCGTGGTCGGGACGGGTGATGCCCCCCAGGGCCGGATCGGCCAGAAGCAGGCCCAGCTGCGTCACGGCGGACTCGACGAGGCGTGCCACTGCGGTGCGCCCGGCCGCCGTGCCGTTGCGATGGCGGGTCGACGCGGCCTGGAGCAACTGCGGCAGCCCGTGCAGGCGGGCCAGGTATCCCTGCCGCCGCTCCTCGGTGTCGAGCTGGAGCTTCGGAAGCATGGTCAGGACGCTCGAGACCGGATCGACGAACGTGTCGCAGACGGTGAACTCGACGAGGGGCACCCGAGCGGCGCCGGCCATGTTCCGGCCCATGAACCGCACGAAGTCGAGCGTCTGGTGCTCCGCCTCGCCGAGGCCAGCCTCGGGCCGGCTCTCAGCGCGCTCGGCGATGGAGGCGAGCTGGCCGGCCTGTTGCCGTTCAGCGTCGGCACCGAAGTCGGGGAGCCGATCGTCGTAGCCCGGGAATCCGTAGAGCGAACCCGAGAGAGGGTCCGCCTCGAAGACGGTCGACAGGAGCTCGGCCGCCAGCTCGTCAACGGAGCCATCGGAGGTTGGCACGGGCCGGAGGCTATCGGCCTTCATGCGCCGGTCGACATCCCTGCCCGGTCGTTCACGATCGCGCGGGCGATCGGCGTCGGCCGCGCGTGAGGGCCTGACACACTGGTCGAGATGTCGGCGGACGAGCAGCTCCGCTATCCGTGGGAGGACTGGGTCTGGGACGAGACCGTCTTCGGAGGCACCGCGGCCTACTACCGCCGCGGCCGCAAGCCCTATGCCCCGGCGCTCGCCGACGCGCTGGCGCGCCATCTCGGGCTGAACGGCAAGGGGCGGCTGCTCGACGTGGGCTGCGGGCCCGGCAGTGTCACCTTGGTCCTCGCCCCTCTGTTCGAGAGCGTCGTCGGCCTCGATCCCGATCCGGCCATGGTGGCGGAGGCGGCGCGGGCTGCGGCCGAAGAGAAGATCGAAAACGCGGCCTGGATACGGATGCGGGCCGAAGAACTTCCCGGTCCCCTCGGCACCTTCCGGGTCGTCAGCTTCGGCCAGTCGTTCCATTGGATGGATCGCCCGCGTGTCGCCGCCGCGGTGCGCGACATGCTCGACGACGACGGCGTGGTGGTCCAGGTCGACCTCTGGCACGCAGGTCCGCCGGGCGTCGTCGCGCGCGATGGGCCTCACCCCGCCGTGCCGGAGTCGGCCATCGACGAGCTGCGCGTCCGCTGGCTCGGTCCGGATCGCCGCGCCGGTCAGGGGTTCCGCAACACGTCGCCCGACGGGGAAGACGAGGTGTTCCAGGCCGCCGGGTTCCTGGCGGAGGAGAGCGTCGTCGTGCCCGACGACCGCATCCTCGAGCGCTCCGCCGACGAGGTCGTCGCCTGGGTTCTGTCGACGTCTTCCACGGCGCCCCACCTTTTCGGGGAGCGGCTGGACGACTTCGAGCGTGATCTGCGCGCCCTGCTCGAGGACGTGTCACCCGCGGGCCGATTCAGCGTCCCCCTCTCGGACAATCGCCTTCGCATCCGGCGTCCACGCCGCCAAGGCTGATGGCCGCCGGTGCGGTCATCGACCCACTTCGGTGGGTCGCAGGTCCCGCTTGAGCACCTTGCCCGACGGGTTGCGGGGCAGCGCGTCCAGGAACGTGACGTCCTTCGGCACCTTGAACCCAGCCAACTGGCCGGCGCAGTGGGCGATCAGCTCGTCGCCCGTGGCCTCGAGACCCGGGCGCAAGACGACGAAGGCGACGGGAACCTCGCCCCAGCGCTCGTCGGCACGGCCGACGACGGCGGCCTCCAAGACCGCCCCGTGCTCGTAGAGCACTCGTTCGACCTCGGAGCCGGCGATGTTCTCACCGCCCGACACGATCATGTCCTTGAGCCGGTCGACGATGAACACATAGCCGTCTGGATCTCGGACACCGACGTCGCCGGTGTGGAACCACCCGCCGGCGAACGCCTTCGCCGTGGCGTCGGGATCGCGCCAATATCCCTTGAACACCTTGGGCCCGCGCAGGACGATCTCGCCACGTTCACCGTCACGCACCTGCCCGCCGCGCTCGTCCCACACCTCGAGCTCCACATGGAGGCAGGGCCGGCCGACGCTGCCGAGCTTGGCGACGATGTGGTCCCGGTCGAGGAAGGTGTCACCGGAAACGGTCTCCGTGAGGCCGTAGGCATCGGCGAACCACGCCGAGGGAAAGGTGCGCTGGATGCGTTCGATCAGCGGAATCGGCATCTTCTCGCCGCCGTTGATGATGACGCGCACCGAGGAGAGGTCCCGCCGTTCGATGTCGGGGAGCGCCATGATCGCGTTCACCATGGCCGGCGCCAGCCACACGGCGGTGACGCGGGACCGGTCGAGCTCGTCGACCACCGCTCCGGCGTCGAATGTCCGGTGGATGATCGAGGTGGCGCCGGCGGCGATGAGCGACGTCGTCGTGAGGTCTAAGGCCCCGACGTGATACAGCGGCCCGCAGGCCAGGCCGAGATCGGACGAGGTGAAACCGAACTCGACGATGTGGGCCAGGTTCTTCCAGGCCAGATTGGCATGGGTGATCATCACGCCCTTCGGCCGGCCCGTGGTCCCCGAGGTGTACATGAGCCGGTGTACGTCGTCCTGCTCGGTCAGGGTCCTCGGTGGGGCATCCGCTCCACGCCGGAGCTCCGCAAGCGTGGTCCAGCCACCATCGTCGGCCGCCGAGACGGAGGATCTGAGCAGCGTGTCTTCGAGGCCGGCGGTGGCCTCGTTCGCGAGATCGAGGAGCGACGCATCGCACACCAGGGCCCGTGCCTGCGAGTGCTCGAGGATGTAGCGGACCTCGGGGGCGGCCAGTCTCCAGTTGATGGGCATCGCGATTGCACCCAGGTAGTTGGCGGCGAAGATCGTCTGGAGGAACTCCGGGCAGTTGTAGGAGAGAAGACCGACGACGTGACCGGGGCGCACGCCACGCTCGTGCAATCCACCGGCCAGCGCCACCGCGTCCGTGGCCATCTGCGCGAATGTCGTCGGTTCGCCCTCGAAGACGGTGATCACCCCGTCGGGGGTACGCGTCGCGTGATGCGCCAGCACCGCGAACCAGTTGACGTCCGCTCTCATCGTCTCTCCTTCAGGCGCAGAAGTGTGGCCCGCGCGCGTTCGGCCCTCACCGGGTTCTCAGGCCGAAGAACGGTCGGAGGCCGTGATCCCAAGTAGCGTCGCATCCATGAGTGCCCAGGCGAACGGGGACGCCCGGCGCAGCCCGAAGTGGGAATCGCGTCGCCAGGCGATCATCGACGCATCCGCCCACGTCTTCGCCCGGCAGGGATATCACGCGACCGGCATCATGGAGCTCTGCGCGGCGAACGACCTCGGGAAGGGCGCGCTCTACCACTACATCGGATCCAAGGAAGAACTCCTCGCCGCTATCCACGACCGGGTGATGGACGAGGTCATGCTCGGCGCGGACCGGGTTGCCGTCACCGGAGGGCGGCCGTCGCGGCAGCTGGCGCTGCTCGGCGACGAACTGCTCGGCGTCATCCACCGCTACCCCGATCACGTCTGGGTCTTCCTGCACGAATTCCCCGCCCTGACCGGTGAGAGAGCCGACCAATTCCGAAAGCGTCGCCGGGAGTACGAACGGCGGGTGGAGGACGTGGTGCGGGCCGGTGTCGCGTCCGGTGAGTTCCGCAGCGTCGACCCGTGGCTCACGGCTCGTGCGTGGCTCGGCATGCACAACTACACGTACCTGTGGCTCAAGCCGGGTGGCCGCCTCGAGGCCGGGTTCGTGGCCAAGCCGTTCGCCGAGATCTTCATGACGGGCATCGCGCGTCCGGGTCGGGGGTCGGCGCAGAAGGATCACGGCGCCGAATAGCCGCCGTCCACCACGAGCGCGGCCCCGGTCGTCCAGCGCGAGTCGTCGCTCGCCAGGTACGAGTAGGCGCCGGCGATATCGCCGGCCGACCCCAGCCCCAGCGGATGGCGCGAGGCAATGGCATCGAGGGCTTCGTCGGGCAGTCCAGTGTGGATCGCTGAACGGAACGTGCCCGGGCAGACGCAGTTGACCCGGATTCCGTCGCGCGCGTACTCGACGGCTGCCACCTTGGCGAGTTGGATCACCGCCGCCTTCGTCGCGCAGTAGGGAGCCGAGTGCGACCACGCCGTGATGCCGGCGACCGAAGCGGTGAGGATGATGGACCCCGAGTGTTGCGGACGCATCACGGCAACCGCGGCGCGGATCCCGTTCACTGCTCCGAGAACGTTGACGTCGAACGAACGCTCCCAATCCTCCGTCGACAGGTTGTGAATGCGACCGTTCGGCGCGAGGACGCCGGCGTTGCTCACCAGCACGTCGAGGCGTCCGAACCGCTCGACGGCCAGGTCCACGACGGCCTCGACCTGAGCGAAGTCGCTGACGTCGGCGAGGATCGTGGCCGTCGGTGCCGCCTCGTCTTCCAATCCGGCAACGGTCGAGGCCAACGAGGTCTCGGACACGTCGCTGAGGACGAGCGCGGTGCTGGGCTCGCTCGCAAGCCGACGCGATACCGCTGCCCCGAGGGCGCCTCCTGCTGCAGTAATCGCGACGACACGATGCGAGCTGAGATCCTGAGTCTGGTCGGGCATCGTCCTCGCTTTGTACCGATCAGTACAGTACATGACGATGACCAAGGTGACCCCGAGCCGCTCCCGAGACGACCTCGTCGAGATGCAGCGACGAATGCTGCTGATCCGCGGGTTCGAAGAACGGGTCGCGGCGTTGTACCGCGAGGGGTTGGTGCCCGGATTCGTGCACCTGTCGATCGGGCAAGAGGCGTCTGCCGTCGGGGCGTGCTGGCCGCTGCGACTCGACGACGTCATTACGTCGACGCACCGTGGCCACGGTCACTGCCTCGCCAAGGGCCTCGAGCCGCTGGGGATGTTCGCGGAGCTGATGGGCCGGGACCTGGGCACCAACCGGGGCCGCGGCGGGTCGATGCACATCGCGGATCCCGCACTCGGGATCTTCGGCGCCAACGGGATCGTGGCGGCCGGGCTGCCGATCGCCGTCGGCGCGGCGACCGCAGCACAGATCCGCGACGTCGACACGGTCGCGGTTGCGTTCTTCGGCGACGGGGCGGCTGCGCAGGGTGCGTTCCATGAGGCCCTCAATCTGGCCGCGGTGTGGCGGGTTCCGGTGGTGTTCTTCTGTGAGAACAACGGGTACTCCGAGTTCTCGCCCGCCTCGACCCAACACGCCGCCTCGCTGGAACAGCGCGCATCGGGCTACGGGCTCCCGTATGTGGCGGTCGACGGGAACGACGTCGCCGCCACGGCGACCGCCATGACGGAGGCGGTGCGGGCTGCTCGCGCCGGCGGGGGTCCCTCACTCGTGGAAGCGAGGACCTATCGCTGGCACGGCCACTACGAAGGTGATCCTCAGCGCTACCGCGCGCCCGAGGAGTTGGAGGAGTGGCAAACGCGGGACCCGTTGGTCCTGCACCGTTCCCGCCTGCTCGAGGCCGGTGTGGGCGTGAGCGAGCTCGAAGCGCTCGAGTCCTCCGTCGCAGACCGGCTCGACGAGGCGGTCGAGAAGGCCAGGACGCTCGATCCGCCGTCCGCCGGCACGCTCTTCGACTTCGTGGTACGCGAACGGCCGTCGGTCCCCGAGCCTCCCCCACCCCCGCCCGAGGCCGCGCCCTACCGGACCATGGATGCCGTGCGCAACGCTCTGGAGCGGGAGCTCGCGAGCGACGATCGCGTGTTCCTCGCCGGGATCGACGTCGGTGCCGGCGGCAACGTGTTCGGCCTGACCCGGGGCCTGCGAGACCGCTTCGGCGAGCGGGTGCGCGACACCCCGATCTCGGAGATGGCGATCGTGGGGCTGGGCGTGGGCGCCGCGATGGCCGGGATGCGACCCGTGGTCGAGGTCATGTACCTCGACTTCCTCGGGGTCTGCCTCGACCAGCTGCTCAACCAGGCGGCCAAGCTTGGTTTCATGACCGGCGGGTCGGCCGAGATGGCTCTGACCGTGCGCACTCAGTTCGGCGCCGGCCGCTCGTCGGGCAGCCAGCACTCGCAGAGTCTCGAAGCCCTCCTCGCCCACATCCCCGGTCTCAGTGTGGTCATGCCCTCGACGCCCGCGGACACCTACGGGTTGTTGCGGGCGGCGATCCAGGACCCCAATCCGGTCGTGTTCGTCGAGAACCGGTTGTTGTACGGCCTGAAGGGTCCGACGCCACCCGACGACTTCGTGGTTCCCCTGGGCCGCTCCGCGGTCGTACGGCCTGGATCGGACATCACGGTCGTGTCGATCTCTCGCATGGTCCACGAGGCGACGGCGGCGGCCGACGAGCTGGCGGGGGAGGGGATCTCCGTCGAGGTGATCGACCTGCGAACGGTGGCGCCGCTCGACATGCGGCCGATCCTCGAGTCCGTCCACAAGACGAGCAGGATCCTGATCGCACACGAAGCGGTCGTCCCCTTCGGGATCGGTGCAGAGATCGCCGCGTGCGTGGCCCGCGAGGGTTTTTGGAGTCTCGACGCGCCCGTCGAACGACTGGGGGCTGCCGCGACGCCCCCGCCGTACGCTCCCGAGCTCGAGCGAGCCTGGCTTCCGGGCCGCGCCGAGATCGCGCAGGCGATCCGGCGCTTGGCTGCGGTCTGACCGCCCGAGGCGCGGGAAGGGGCCGGCCGAAGAGCTCTCAGCAGCCGAGCGCCCGGGCGATGACCATGTGCTGGATCTCGTTGGTCCCCTCACCGATCTCGAGCACCTTGGCGTCGCAATAGAAGCGGGCGACCGGCGTCTCGAGCATGTACCCGAGCCCGCCGTGGATCTGCACCGCCTCGGAAGCCGCGCAGGCCGCAAGGCGGCTGGCCTTCAGTTTGGCCATGGCCGCCTCCTTCTTGAACGGCTGTCCGGTGTCCCGCAGCCAGGCCGCTCGATACGTCAGCCACCTCGCCGCCTCGAGCTCGGTGGCGACGTCCGCGAGCTTGAACTGCACCGCTTGGAACTTCGCAATGGGCTGGCCGAACTGCACACGCTGGCCGGCGTACGCGGTGGCCAGGTCGAGCACCGCCTGGGTCAAGCTGAGCGAGAGCGCGGCGATGGAGATGCGCCCGACTTCGAGGGTGCCGAGGAATTGCCCGAGGCCCATGGCGGGGTCACCCACCAGGTGGTCGTCGGGGACCCAGACGTCGTCGAAGAAAAGTTCCCGAGTGTCGAGGCCGCGCCACCCGATGCCGCGCATCTTCGGGCCCATGGTGAAACCGGGCGTCTCCTTCTCGACGACGAAGCTGGCGTAATGGGGTGACTCGCCGTCGGCCTCGCCGGTCCGGGCCAGGAGCGTGACACCGAACGACATGTCGGTACCGGCGTTGGAGATGAACGTCTTGTGGCCGTTGATCAGCCAGCCGTCGTCGCGCCGTTCGGCCCGGGTCTTGATCCCGCGCGCGTCGGACCCGGCGTCGGGCTCGGTGAGGCCGAAGGCGCCCAGGGCACGGCCCTCGGCGAGTGGCCGCAGCCAGCGCTCCCGCTGCTCGTCACTGCCGAAGAGGTAGAGGGGGAGCGAGCCGATGGTGACGTGGGCCTGCCATGCGGCCGCGACGGACTGGTCCGCCAGGCCGAGTTGCTCCATCGCGGCGACGAACCCGACGGTCGACATACCGATGCCGCCCCACTGCTCCGGGATGAGCATTCCGAGCAGGCCCAACGCACCCATCTCGCGCAGCAGATCCGTCGGGCAACGCGCCTCGTCCCAGGCGGCGGGCGCTCGCTTGGCGATCTCGTTCTGGGCGAAGTCACGGCACAGCCCGACCAGGTCCCGTTCCGCTTCGCCGAGGGAGAAATCCACGGCGCCATCCTATGGACTGACCGGTACAACGGTCGGTCCGGGTGCGGGCCGTCGGGGCTCAGCGAGGCGACAGGTGCGACAGGAAGGCGGCCGACCAGCTCATCAGGTCCGCCGGCACCGAGTACCCGGTTTCGTCGTTGATCGCCCGCCAATGCCGGGCGACGTCTTCGATGGTCACGTCCGGCGCGGGGTGCACGTAGCCCTGCGTCTCCGCGATGAAGAGCCGGGAGAAGCGCCCGGCTCCGGCCGAGTAGATCTCGCCCGTGACCGGGCACGACTCGTGGGCGAGGTAGGCCGCCATGGGGGCGACGAGTTCCGGTGTCATGTCAGCGGGACCCCCCCCGCCCGCCATGCGGGTCATGGCGGCCGGCGCAATGAGATTGACCTTGATGCCGTGTTGGGCTCCTGCGGTGACGAGGCTGCGCGTCAGACCGATGACCGCGGCTTTGGCTGTGGCGTACGAGGTGTTGTTGGGCAGTCCGAAGACACCGCTCGACGTCGTCATGACGATCCGGCCGTAGCCCGCCTCGCGCATGTGCGGCCAGGCCGCGCGGGCCGTGTTGAACGACCCGATCGTGTGGACGGCGAGGTGGCGGGCGAGGTTGTCCTCGTCGGCCTCGGGGAAGCCGGCCCATCGCATGATCCCGGCGTTGTTGATCAAGATGTCGAGCCGACCGAAGCGCTCGAGGGCAGCGTCGACGACGGCCGCTGCACCGGCCGCGGTGGCCACGTCACTGGCCTCTCCCAGCGCCGAGCCGCCTGCCGCCGTGATCTGTTCGGCGACCTCGCCCGCCGGACCAGCATCGGTGCCGGTTCCGTCGACGGCGCCACCCAGGTCGTTGACGACGACCGCGGCGCCCCGCGCGGCGAGGAGCAACGCGTAGGCCTTGCCGATCCCGCGCCCCGCGCCGGTGACGACCGCGACGCGGCCGTCGAAGCGGAACTCGTCCGGGTCCAGATCGCTCAGGCGGCCACCGGAGCCTTGAACCCAAGGAGCCCGCCCAGGGTGCCCCCGACCATCGCGTCGCGCTCGGCGTCGGGGACGCCCGCGAACAGCTCCGCCAGAAGTTGGCGACTGCCTCGGAAGGTGCCCTCGGCGTGCGGGTAGTCGTTGCCCCACACGATCGTCGAGAGCCCCGTGATGTGCCGGCAGGCGACCGCCACAGGATCTTCCTGGAACGAGACGTGGAATTGACGGCGCACGTACTCGCTCGGCATGAGCGGGTGCGGCCACTTCTCGTTCAGACGAAACAGCTGCGCCATGTGGGTCTGCTGCTCCGGCGGCAGCGTCTCGTCCCAATGGCCGAGCCACCAGTCGGAGTCCTGGCCGATGCCGGTGATCCAGCACTTGTCCATGGCCCCGACCAAAGAGGACAGCCAGTGCGCGTTGAACTCGATCAACGCGAAGTGGAGATCCGGATAGCGCTCCGGCACCCCCCCGCCGACCAGTTGGCAAATGACCTGCTGGGGCACGATCGTGCTGTATATCGCCTGCGTGATCATCCGCTTCGACGCGGACTTCTCGGTGACTGGCTGGTTGACTTGCGCTGCGTTCTCCATGACCACTTTCAACGTGGTCGACTCCGGATCGTCGACCTTCACGCCGCCCGTCTGGGTGTGGATGAAGACGTGCACGCCGTTGGCCTGTGCGGCTGACCACACCGGGTCGTAGTCACGTGAGTAGTAGGGCTTCGGCGGCACGGCGGGAAGCAAGATCGCGCGGAAGCCGCCCGCGGCCACCCGCTGGATCTCGGCCACGGCATCGTCGATGTCGGTGATGGGAACCGGCGCCGTCGGGGCGAGGCGCGAGAAGTAGGGCGAGAACCGCTCCATGATGTAGTCGTTGTAGACCCGCGCGTGCGCCATGGAGAGCTCATGGTCGTCCGAATAGAGCCCGAAGAGAGACAGGTTCGGGTGCATGACGCCGACGTCGACCCCGTCGAAGGCCAGGTCTTCGAGGATCATCTCCGGGTCGCCTTCGGGCGTGCGACCACCGGTCTGGCGGTAGCGGGAGATCGTCCAGCCCTCGAAGCCAGGCGTGTGCAAGCGGCGGAAGATCCGAGCGCCGCCTTCGACGAGCGGCTCGATCTCGAAGTCCTCCTCCCAGACACCCCTGTGGCGCAGGTGCTTGGGCAGGCGCGTGATGAAGAGGTCCGTGGGTTCGAGGATGTGTCCGTCGGCGGAGACGACAAAGGGTCTGTCCGGCATGTGTTGTCCTTCGCTCGGGCCTCGCGCAGGCGGCGTGGAGGCGCACGAGATCCCCAAGCAGGCTAGACCAACCGGTCGGTACATCACAATGTCCGCGACAGACAGACCAGCCCAAGGGACCAGCAAGGAGTGCGAACGGTGACCAAGCGGTGGAAGCGGCGCCCGGCCGGCTCGACCTGGGGTGACTGGGGAGACGACGACGAGCTCGGTCGGATCAACCTCCTCACGCCCGAGAAGGTGCTGCAGGGGGTGCGGGAGGCGCAGGTTGGGGACACCTTCTGCCTGAGCCTGCCGCTCGACTACCCCGGCGGCATCGCCCTCAATCAGCGACGGCATCCGCCGGCCGTCGCCCCCACCGAGGACATGCAGGGGCGACCGGCGACCTTTTACAACGTCCGCATGAGCGAGATGGAGGACTGGGGCGATCCGAAGTACGTCGACGTCTGGGCGGACGACGTGGTCACGCTCTCCCTGCAGTATTCGACGCAGTGGGACTCGCTCGCTCACGTGGGCGCCGAGTTCGACGCCGACGGCGACGGGGTGGAAGAGGCCGTCTATTACAACGGCTATCGGGCCGGAGTGGACCTCGTCGGGCCTCGGCCCGATGCGCGGGGTGACGGCGGGCCGCACACCGCCTTCGCGCATCATCTAGGCCTCGAGAACATGGCGCAGCATGGGGTCCAAGGGCGCGGGGTGCTGGTCGACCTGGCGCACCACCTCGGAGACGAGTGGCGCGGGGTCGACCGCTCGATGCTCGAGGAGATCATGGCGTCAGACGACGTCGAGGTGGAGCCCGGCGACGTGCTCCTGCTGCACACCGGCTTCGCCACCAAAGTCCTGGAGTGGGGCCGGGAGCCCGATCCCGTCAAGATCCATACGATGTGCTCTTACCTCGACGCCCGCGATCCGTCCCTGCTCGAATGGGTCGCCGACTCGCAGATCTCGGCCTTGGTGGCCGACAACTACGCGGTCGAAGGGCTCCTGGGTAGGGACCGCGATCCCAGTCGGCACTCGTTCTTGCCCCTGCACCATCTCTGCCTGTTCAAGCTGGGGGTCCCTCTCGGCGAGATGTGGTACTTGCAGGAGCTTGCCGACTGGCTCCGGCGACACGGCCGCAGCCGGTTTCTGCTCACCGCGCCGCCCCTGCGGATGCCCGGTGTCGTCGGGTCTCCGCTGACGCCGGTCGCGACGGTGTGAGCACCGCGAGTCGCCTTAGCCCTTGGTGCCCGCCCGTTCGGCCGATCGTGTCATCGTGAACGCGTCGTAGTCGTTGGCGACGGTGTCGGCGATGACGGAGAACAGCTTCGGCCGGCCCCCCGAGTTGAGCAGGTATCGGCGGGGCTTCCCCGGGATGTTGGTGCCGAAGTAGTAGCTGGACTCGCCGAACGACAACGGGGAGCTGGCGCCTCGGTTGACCATGTTGGTCCAGCGCTCCTCGGACCGCTTGCTCACCTCGACCGCCCCGTAGCCCCGGTCCCGCGCGTAGACGAGGACGTCGGTGATGAAGTCGACCTGATCACCGTTGTAGCGCGGGTTGTTGCCCGCGGCGGCGTGTGGGCCGCCCGGGAAGAACAGGTTGGGGAAGCCGTGCGTCTGCACGCCGAGGAAGGTCCGCGGTCCGTCCGCCCAGTAGTCCGTGAGGCGGATGCCGTCCCGTCCTTGGATCCCCATCCGGGCCAGTGCGCCGGTTCCGAAGTCGAACCCGGTCGCCCACACGATGATGTCGAAGTCCTGCGTCTCGTCGGTCGTCTCGATGCCGGTGGTGGTGATCCGCATGATCGGGGTCTCCTGCAGATCGACGAGCGAGACGTTCGGACGGTTGAACGCCTCGTAGTACCCGGCGACGAAGGGCGGCCGTTTTTCGCCGAACCTCTGATCCTTCGGGATGAGACGCTCCGCGGTGGTCGGATCGTCGACGATGGCACGGACCTTTCCGGCCATGAACGCGCACCATTCCGCGTTGGCCTCAGGGTTGGAGAGGATGTCCGCGTAGTTGCTGGTCAGCTTCGTGAAGCCCGGGCTGTTCCACATCGTTTCGTAGTACCGCTGGCGCTCGTCGTCCGGGTCCTCGAACGCGCTGCGGGGATTGGGGGGATGGTGAAACCCGTGGACCGAGGTATTGAGCGTCTCGCGCAATTGCTCGAAGCCTGCCCGCAGCTTCGCCTGCTCCGCGGCGGTGATGGGTGCGTTGTTCAACGGCGTGCACCAGTTCGCCGTGCGCTGGTAGACGGTCAGCGACACCACTTCGTCCACGACGGCGGGCACGACCTGCACGCCGCTCGACGAGGTCCCGACGACTGCCACCCGCTTGCCCCGGAAATCGACGGGTTCCGCCGGCCACCGGCCTGTGTGGTACGCCTCACCCTGGAAATCGTCCGCACCGGGAACCTCGGGTGTATGCGGCACGGAGAGGACACCGGTGGCGGCGATCACGAACCGTGCGTGGGTCTCGGCGCCGTCCGCTGTGCGGACCCACCAGGTGCCGGACCCGTCGTCGTACTCCGCGGAGGTGACCCTGGCGTCGAAGCGGATGTGGCGGCGCAGGTCGAAGCGGTCGACCACGTGGTTCAGGTAGCGCTCGGTCTCCCGCTGCGGCGCGAAGTGCTCCTGCCATTCCCATTCGTCGAAGAGCTCCCGCGAGAAGAGGTAACCGTAGGTGTAGCTCTCCGAGTCGAAGCGCGCCCCGGGATACCGGTTCCAATACCACGTGCCGCCCACGCCTCCGCCGTCTTCGAACAGGAGTACCGAGAACCCGCACTCGCGCGCGCGGTAGAGCTGGTAGATCCCGGTGATGCCGGCGCCGATCACGAGCACGTCGACCTCGGCGGCGGACGAGCTCTCGTTGGTTGCCGGGTCGAAGGTGGCGTTCATGGGGACACAGGACGTCGTCGCCGGGTACGACCGAGGCGGTGCCCTCGTCTGTACCACCGATCAGTTTGTACCGACCGGTTAGTCTACTGCCAGTCGGGCCGACCCTGAGGACGAACGCTGAGCATCGAGATGACGGCTGAACGAACATTCTCCGAGGTCGCGGAGAGAGTCCGCGCCGCGATCGCCGCCTACACGCATGCGCTCGACGACGGTCGGACCGACGAGCTGGTCGCCACGTTCTGCGCAGACGGTTCGTGCGATATCCCCGGCCTCGGCCGACACGAGGGACACGCCGCGCTGCGAGAGGCCTACGGCCGGTGGGTGCCGTCCGTTCCTCAGCGCCACCTCGTCCTCAACACCCTGGTGACCGACTGGGACGATGACGAGGCGCACGCCACCAGCGACTTCGTGTTCCTCCTCAGGGGAGAAGAGGGTTGGGACGTGCAGATCGTCGGTCGCTACCACGACATCCTGCGCCTCGATGGAGGCGAGTGGAAGTTCCATCGCCGGGCGGCCGAGCTCATCTCGTGACGACGCGCCGAGTCCCGCCGATTCCACCGCGGGAGTGGCCAGCGGGCATGGCCGAATCCCTCGCCGCGACATATCGCCCGTCCAACGCGCGTCATCCGGTCTCGCCGCTCGATCCGTCCAGTCCCAAGGGCCTCAACGCGATGGGCGTCCTGGCCCATCACCCCGAGCTGGCTGACGCCTACAACCAGCTCATCCGTCACGCGCTGTACTTCACGACGCTCACGCCGCGGGAACGTGAGCTCCTCGTGTTACGGGTCGCCTACATCCGGGGGGCCACCTACGAGTGGGCCCAACACGTCTACCAGGCCGGTGTGGCGGGGCTGAGCCCGGACGCGGTGGCACTGGTCCGTCAGGGACCAGATGCACCCGGATGGGACCCACACGAACGCGCGCTGCTCTCGGCGGCGGACGAGCTTCTCGCCGACGCCCGAATCGCGGAGGATACGTACGCGGTGCTGGCCACGACGTTTGACACCCAGCAGATGATGGACCTGGTGTTCACGGTGGGCGCCTATGAGACGTTCGCCATGGCCATGCGGACGTTTGATGTCGAGCTCGACGACGATCTGCGCGGCTATGCGTGACGGACGCGCGTCGCGTCAGGTATTCCGCCCGCCGTTCACCCCGATGATTTGACCGGTGACGTACGCCGCTTCGTCGCGGCAGAGGAACGAGCACGTGGCGGCGATGTCCTCAGGCAGTCCCGCACGGCGAACCGGCGTCCGCGCGATCGCGTCGGCCATGCCGCCCTCGCCGAACTCACCACGGGCCTCAGACGCGTGGAGCATGGGTGTGTCGATGAAACCCGGAGGGATCGCGTTGACCGTGATGCCGCGCGGGCCGAACTCGAGGGCCAAGGACTTCGTCAGTCCGTTGAGACCCGACTTTGAGGACACGTAGGGCCCCAACAGTGCCTGCCCGCTATGAGCGCTCGACGACGAGATGTTCACGATCCGTCCCCAGCGCGCCTCTGCCATGTCGGGCAGGACGGCCTGGCAGCAGTTGAAGGCGCCGGTCAGGTTGACCCGCAATGCCCGCTCCCAGTCCTCGGGCGTGACCTGGAGGAAGCGGCGGAACGAGGCCCCCGTCCCGGCGTTGTTGACGAGGACGGCCGGCCGGCCAAGCGCACCCCGCACCTGTTCGACGGCGGCGAAAACTGCCTCGCGTTCGCCGACGTCGGCCTGGCATCCGATCGCCGTTCCACCGGCGCCCACAATTTCATCGGCGGCGGATGCCGCCGAGCCAGCGTCGAGGTCGAGCACAGCGACGGCATGGCCGTCTGCGGCAAGACGTTTGCCGATGGCCAGGCCGATCCCTGAACCGGCTCCCGTGACGATGGCAACCCGTTGCTCGCTCATGACCCAACTCTCCTTCGCCGCAGAACGACGCTAACGCCTCGGCGAATTCCGCCGGTAATTGGTCTCTCAGACGCTGTCCGCTCCGATGCGGTGGGAAGGAGTCGCCGTATCCTGGATGCGTCGCCTCAGGTGTCGGTATCCGTGGTCCCCAGACCACGAGCCACAAATTCCAAGGCGACGTTGAGAAACTTGTCGTCGACGACATCGGGCTGCATAACCCGCAGCAGGCCGATGCCCCGGAAGAGCACCTCGATCACCCGCGCGACCCCCACGGTGTCATCGAGGGGCTCCATTTCTTCCTGCTCTCGTTGTGCGCGCAGCAGTTCGGCTGAGGAGAGGACGGCTTCCTCGTCGATCGCGGCGAGCCGTTCACGCGCTTCGGGGTTGCGGCTCGCGTACATCCAGAATTCCAGGTAGAGGAGTGCCGAGTTCGGTGAACGCCGCGCCTCCTCTTGAATCAAAGCGACGAAATCAGAGAGGCGCTCGACTGCCGGGATGGTGGAGGCCTCGAGGGTTGCCACCAGTTGCGCCATCTCCCGCTCGTAATTCGCTTTGAACAAGGCCAGGAACAGATCGTCCTTGTTCTTGAAGTTCGAGTAGACGGCGCCCTTGGTGAATCCCGCCACCCGAGCCACCTCGTCGAGCGTCGCGCCGTGGAATCCGCGCTCGGCGAACACCTGAGCCGCCGCGGTCAGCAGGTGGTCCCGTGTCAGCTGGCGCCGCCGTTCCTGGGTGAGGGGTTCGATCGTCATGGGTTGTGCTACCCACAAGAATATCTCATACTGATGAGTATGTACCGTACTGACCGGAATGGATCCGCTCCCGCGCAGCCGAATGGACATAGTGACTTGGCCGTCGAAGCGGTCGGCCTGACCAGGCTTTATGGGAACTATCGCGCCGTCGACGGGCTCGACCTCGGGATTCGTCGGGGCGAGATCTATGGGTTCTTAGGCCCGAACGGGGCTGGTAAGTCCACGGCGGTCAAGGTGCTCTGCACCTTGCTGCGACCCAGCGAGGGCAGAGCGGTCGTGGCGGGGTACGACGTGGCCCGAGAGCCTCTCGAGGTGCGCCGGTGTATCGGCGTCGCACTCCAGGAGGCCGCGCTCGACGACGGGCAAACGGGCCGCGAGCTGCTCACGCTTCAGGGCCGGCTGTACGGCCTCGGCTCGCGGGCGGTGCGCCGCAGGGTGGACGAGGTGCTCGAGCTGGTCGACATCGGTAGCGCCATCGATCGTCGGATCAAGACCTACTCGGGGGGAATGAAGCGCCGGCTCGACTTGGCAGCGTCACTGGTGCATGACCCCGAGGTGCTCTTCTTGGACGAGCCCACGACCGGGCTCGATCCGTTCAGCCGTGTCACCGTCTGGACCGAGGTCCGACATCTGAACGCCCATCTCGGCATGACCATCTTCCTTACCACCCAGTACCTCGAGGAAGCGGACGAGCTCGCGGACCGTGTCGGGATCCTCAACGACGGACACCTGGTCGCCGAAGGGACGCCGGCGCAGCTGAAGCGGTCGCAAGGGGCGGATGTCGTCGTGGCCGAAGTGGAGGGTCACGATCCTTCTGCCGTCAGCACGCTCGCCGCGTTGGAGCTCGTCGACGCCGTGACATCCGATCGGGGTCTTCTCACAATCCGTACGCCGGACGGTCCCGGTGCGATCGCGCCGATTGCTCAAGCGTTGGGGCGGACCGATCTCACGGTTCGCAGCCTGACGATCAGGACACCAACCCTCGACGACGTCTTCATGAGGTTGACGGGGACGCGCCTGGGAACGGTGGCCGCATGATGCGCAAGAGCGCGTCAGAGTCGTCGGCACCCATCCATTCGAGTCTGTGGGGTGAGATCGCGCTCGTGGCGGGGCGCGCGCTGCGCCAGGTGCGGCGCGAGCCGGCCTCCGTGTTACCCGCTGTGTTCGTCCCCGCGTTCTTCTACAGCGTAAACTTGGGCGCATTGGAGCGACTGGCCAGCTCGGGCCTCGACTACAAGGCCTTCTTGCTCCCGATGGCCATTGCCTTCGCTGTGACCGGCATGTCGAGGGCTCCGGCTCTGGTGACCGACATCCAGGGGGGGTATTTCGACCGGCTGTGCCTCACGCCGATCCGCCGGAGCGCCCTGCTGCTCGGGCTGATGGTGGCCGATGTGACGGTCATCGTGCTCTTGTGCCTCCCCGTCCTCGCCATCGGGTATGGGGTGGGCGTCCGGTTCGCCACGGGCCTCCCGGGCGTACTGACCTTCATCGGGTTCTCGGCGCTATGGGGCCTTGCCTTCACCGGATTCCCCTATGCGGTTGCGCTGCGGACGGGCAATCCCGCCGCGGTCAATGCCTGCTTCGTCGTCTTCTTCCCGCTGTTCTTCCTGACCGACGCGGTGGTCCCCAAGCCGCTCCTGACCGGCTGGTTCTCGGCGATCGCGACGTACAACCCGGTGACCTACCTTCTGGGCGCGCTCCGGGCGCTGATCAGCGGTGGATGGCAGGCCAGGCCGCTCCTGGAGGGCACCGCGGCCGTCGCCGGCCTCGCGGTGGTGGGTATCGGACTCGCGCTGCAAGGACTACGAGCCCGGATGCGAACGGGGGAGTGAACGACCCCAGCGCTGTCAAGACGCTCCTCAGGCGCGGCGGTGGCGCCGGCCGTGCTGCAACGAACGCACCAGCACTCGGACCAGGCCGACGCCCGCCAGGACGATGATCGTCACGTCGAATGCGGGGACCCACCGGACCTGATCACCGTTGACGACATAGACACCTACGGGCATGACCACGCCGCCGAATCCCCCTCCCGTGCCGGTTGGTGGCGGGCTATCGCCAGCCGCGGAGGCACTCGCGGGCTCTACGGCGTCGACCGCGCGGGTCTGCGTCGCGGGTCGTGACTTGATCGGCCCTTCACCACCCCCGCCTCCACCTGCTACGAGCGCGACCGGGATGATGAGAGCCCCGTCGCGCTCGTAGGCGGCGCCGAAGGATCGTCGTACCGAAAGGTTCTCCGCCATTTTGTCCAGCAGTTCTCGGGTCTCCACAGCTCGACCTTCCTCTCTTCCCATTTCGATCGCGGATTCGTTCTCGTAAGATGCCCGTCCGTCAACTGTGGAAATACCCAGAGTCCAGGTCCTTGATGACTGCGTCGATTGGCTGCCCGCTGACCACGATCGCTCCTCGCCACGGAGTGGCCAGAGCGAACAACAGCGCCACGCTCATGCGACCACGACGATCAGGCCCGTGGTGACGAGTGCCGCGCGGAAGCTCCCGCGTGTTCCGACCACGCTGGTGTTGACGATGAGGGCGAGCCCGGTTGCGATCACCAGGACGGCATAGAAGTCCGGAAGTGACCGAGAGCCGGCAGCAAGGCGCAGGCGGCGCTGGCTCGTCAACCCGTCCAAGTTTGTGAGGAGCTCGGAGCTCGTGAGCATCGCCACGGCCGGGTGGGCAGCCTGGGTCCGTACAGTTCGCTCCAGAGTGGCGAGCGCATCGTCCGTCGCTGGGTCGTCGCCGTTCGCCGCAGCGCTGCCATGCCACTCATTCGTTCGGGTCCACGAGGTAGTTCCGCAGGGCAACCTGAATGGGCTGGGGCGACACACCGGGATTCGTCGAGGCCCATGCAAGGCTCGAGGCGTCGGCGGCCTCGGTGCTGACGATGTCCTGCGCCGAGGACAACGAACTGACCTCGTTGGCCAGCGTCAACGCGGTGAGCAGCACGAACGCCGCGGCGAAGGAGCTCATGACCGCGGCCGCGACGCCGTGCGCGTCGTCGCGCTCGTGTTCCGGGATGAACTTCAAGACCACGGCGCGGCTGCCAAGTCCTATTGCCAAAGCGACCGCCAAACAGCCAATGACGAGCTCCCAGACCGACCGCGACGTCAGCCACACCATCCCGAAACTCCAGGTAATCGGGGTTCTTCTTGGGGCGGAAATCCTGTCACCACAATGTGCAGGCCACACCACACGACCCGACACCCCTGCCCCCTTGACTGAGGCGGTCCCCAAAGTGGGTCCGATCGGTGCGCCGGCCGTGGGTGAGCTCTGCCTCGGCGACAGTTCCGTTCGGTCGATCGTCTACAGCGACGGGGGTTGGACCCATCGCACCTCTTCGGCGACGCCGTCGTGATCTGACCTGGGCTGATCAGCACGGCCTGGGCCGCAGTTGCTCGCCGAGGCGAGCCTCACGACATTTTCGGTGGTCACCGCGTCGATTACCCGGTGTCGGGCTCCAGCGCTGTCGCTCGCCTCGATCCGGTGTTGCGAGGGAAATACGGCGATCCCACGCTCTCGTCCCTGCTGAGCCATCGCGGCGACTCGGCGACGATCCGGCTCTTCACTTCGCACAGCCAGTCCACCTGAGGGTTAAGCACCGCAGGTCTGGCGCCGGGCGCGGTTCAATCGCTTGCTCAGCGCGCGCTCGAGAACGGACAACGCGAGTATGCTGGTTGAAGCCGGAGATGACCCAGCGGATGAGCGAGGGGGAGTCGGAGGCGTGCTGAGCCCAATGCGAAACACATGAGTGCCCCGGACGATAGCGGGCGGGCTCGTAAGCAGCGAACTGGCGTCTGTCACCGCTGTGGTTGGGCTGGCCAAGTGTCCAGAGTCGGGCAGGCCGAACGTAAACGCATGAAGACCGGAAGAGAATTCGGGCGTTTGTGTGACGACTGTATGGACTATCTCCTCGGGAGGAGTTCGCCGGCGGCAGGAGGAACCGAGCCATCGGAGGACCAGCCTGCTCCATCGGCGACCAGAGCTCCCACTCTTAGCGACGACCAACCATCAGATCCAATCGTTGGCCTTCGCTGAACGTCACGCGAGCTTCCCGGCCTCTCCACTCACCAACCGACCGATAGGTAGCGCACTCTTCTCTTCGACCCTTAGGGCTTCGATGGCCGTGTGCCGCCGAGTTCGAGTGTGTTCGGCGCGTATGGTCCTCAGCACGCGGAGACCGTCCGAGAAGGCGTTGAGGTTGCTCGCACCGAAGTGACGCACGGCCTCGAAACTGGGCACCTCGCTGACCTGCAAACCGGCCTTAGCGATCCGCACATTGATCAACGTCTCCACCTCGAAGCCGTCTCCCCATAGCATCGCCCCCGCTTTGCAGCCGTCCGGGTTGGTCACGTTGAGCGCCATGACGGTGAGGCATTCTCGACGGAACGCGTTATAGCCGTAACACAGGTCCGTGTAGCGAGTGCCGTAGAGCACATTGACGATCCGGTTGAGCCAAAAGTTGCCGAACCGCCTGACCACGCTTATGTCTTGGCTTCCCCCACCAGGGAGGAATCGGGATCCTTTGGCAAAGTCGGCCCCCTTTTCGAGCGCGGCGATGAACCGGGGTATCTCGGCCGGGTCATTTGAGCCGTCAGCGTCTATCATGACGATGAAGTCACCCTTGGCCGCTGCAAAACCACATGCCAAGGCGTTTCCCTTGCCCACGCGGGTCTGGCCGATGATGGTGATGTCGGGCCTCAAGCGCTGAACCACGCCCACGCTGTCATCGGTCGAATGCCCATCGACGAAGATGACCTCGCAGTCGTGGGGGAGCGTGCCTAGGACGCGCGGCAGGTTTTGAGCCTCATTCTTGGCTGGCATCACGATGCTGATGGCGGGCTCCGTCTCTCGCCGTCCGTTCATTGGATGAGCCAGCGTCGCCGGGTGCGCGCGCACCGTGCGTCCCGCCCTTCGAACTCTGCGTCCCCGCCGCGCCATGTCGGCCACTCCCAGAACCATTTCGACCCCCTTCGAATCGGAGATGCCCACCTCATTCCGTTGTCCACAGACGTAAAGTCCACAGACGGCTAAAGACGTTCGGGGCCTTCAGGCCGAAGCAACCGCCATTGAATTTCCGGAGATTTTCGGAGGACTCACCGCCTCTGTCTTGCCAAACAGAACCCCCATTCTCCACGAAGTTTGGAGAATTATCCAGGTATTTTAGAAAATCTTGAAACGCACGTTGTAACCGCTCGGTCCACGGGCATTTGAAATTCTGCAGGGCATTACGGCCGAACCGGCCCGGGGGATTGCAGTAGTCAAAAACTTCCGTCGGAAAGGCGGGTGAGGGACTCGGTCCTTGCCGGTGTCTCGGTCGGGCTCACGATCGAGCTTTCGAACCACGGTGCCCGAACAGCCAGACGTCTGCGAGGGCTTGCGGCGCCGATGATCGATTTGGAAGGAATCTCGGCGTCGTGTATCCGTGTGGAGTCGACGAACGAGAGGCGAGGGCTGCAGCGCGACTCATGTCATGGGTTCGACGTCCACGTGGCCGGAATCGAGGTCAATTTGGCACCTCGGGAAGCGGGCTGTGGGGTCGCGGAGGACTCACGAAGGCAAATATTTCGGCATGAATCATGAAAATCTTTTCTTTCAACGAAACCCCGGCTTTCCAGAATCGACGAACGTCGGGAAGGAGCGACTCAAGGAATGCCGACAGCGCTGATCATCGGATCGGGTCCGGCCGCCGCGGGAGCTGCCCTGGCTCTGGCAGCCGATCCGCGGCAGCAGGTCACCGTGATCGACGTAGGCGCGACGCTCGAACCGGATCTTCGCCTGGCGCTCGGGCGGCTGACGACCACCGCGGAGGCCTCATGGACGCCGGCTGACGTCGAGCGAATCAGCCACCTACCGGTTCGCAGCCAAGAGGGACTCCTTCCGCAGAAGCGAACCTACGGCTCTGATTTTCCCTTCCGCGATGCGGGGCAGCTGGAAGGGATTGAAGCCGTAGGACCGGCCAATCGGTTTGTGGTCTCCGGGGCCTATGGCGGGTTCTCGAACATCTGGGGCGCCCAGATCATGCCCTTCTCAGAACCGACCTTCGACCGGTGGCCCGTCACGATGGCCGAAATGGAGCCCCATTACTGCACCGTCTTGAACGAGATGACGCTGGCAGGGGAGGAGGACGACCTCGCCGAGCTCTTCCCCTTGTTGGCTCCGGCCCGGCGATTACCACCGTCGGCTGAGAGGACGGCCCGCGTCCTCGGTCGGTACAGGACACGCCGGGCCCTCGTTCGGTCACACGGCATCACCCTCGGCCGGGCGCGACTGGCCTTCCGATCCGATGAGTGCACTCGCTGCGGCCTGTGTATGACCGGTTGCCCTCACGAGCTCATCTACTCGAGCTCCCAGACGTTCGACCGACTCCGCGCCCAGAAGCGGATCAGCTATCGAGCCGACAAGCTCGCTGTCCACCTCGATGAGGTCCAGGGTCAGCCCCACGTGCTGGTCCGGTGTACGAAAACGGATCGGTTGGAGCGCATGATTGCCGACCGCGTCTTCGTGGCCTGTGGCGGGATCGGCACGACGCGCCTGGTGCTTGGCTCCCTCGGTGTCCTCGGCCAGGCCGTGTTCCTGCAGGAATCGGTGCAGTTCGTGATGCCCACCGTCTCGGTGAGTCCAGTTGGCGATCCGCGTTTTACTCGGAACTTCACCCTCAACCAGTTCAATCTGCTCTACGACGTCACCGGTGAGGGCGTCGATCTCTGCCAGGTGCACTTCTACGAGTACAACCCGGCTTTCCTCGAATCTCTACCAGAAGCGATCCGGCGTCCCAACGCGGGGCCTGCACTCTCGGCACTGCTCCGGCGAATCTCAGTGGGCCTGGGCTACGTGCCGGGTTGGGGATCACCGAGGGTCAAGGTCGTGGCGCGTCGAGCGGCCGAACATCTCGGCCGGCTGCCGGTCTTGGAGATCGAGCGGGACTCGGGTGACGAATGGCCACCGATGTTGCGAAGTCTCGTGCGCGCCATGCTGAGGGTGGCCCCGGCCCTGGACTTGTGGCCGGTGGTCCCGATGATCTCAATTTCCGCTGCCGCGAAGAGCTACCACTTCGGTGCCAGCTTTCCTCATGGTCGGACGCGGACTACGACGACTACCGATCGGATTGGGCGTCTTGCCGCGTGGGACCACATCCATCTCGTAGACGCGTCGGTCTTTCCGGTCGTCCCCGCGACGACGTTCACCTTGACGATCGCAGCGAACGCTCACCGCATTGTCAACGAGGCTCTCGCGACTTGAAGATGACCGGCACAGATCGCACGCGACTTCCCACATCTTCCGAGCGCCCGGTGGTCGCTATAACGGGTGCCAACGGCTATCTGGGTTCGATCCTCCTCGCTGCGTTCGGATCGGCGGGGTACACGGTACGTCGTCTAGTTCGATCCCCGGTACCCAGGAGCAACGACCGCTGTTTCGACTTGAGATCGGTCGCTTCGTCCGATGCACTCGAAGGTTTCGACCTGCTCGTCCACTGTGCCTACGACATGGGGCTGACTCAAAGAGCCGATATCTGGCAGTCGAACGTCTTCGGCAGCGTCGCGTTGTTCGAGCGGGCCCTCGCCGGAGGAGTTCGTCGGACCATCGCGGTGTCGTCGCTGTCGGCGTATCCGGGGACTCGTCAGTTGTACGGTCGAGCCAAGCTCGCGATCGAGGTCGCCGCACGGGCACGCGGAGTGTGCGTGGTTCGCCCGGGCTTGGTCTACGGGGCCGACTGGGGCGGAATGGCCGGGACGCTGTGCCGGTTGGCCACCCTTCCGGTACTTCCCGATTTCGGGCCCAGAGCTCGCCAGTTCACCGTCTCGCAGCGGGATTTCGCGAGTGTGCTCGTGGCCTTGGCCGAGGCTGACCAGTTGCCTGACTTCCCGGTCGGCATCGCCCATCCCGACCCCGTCCTGTTCACGGACCTGCTCTCGAGCTTCGCCGCCCGCATGGGTAGGCCGGCGCCTCGCTTCGTCCGTACTCCTTCCATGGCCATGTACGGAGCCTTGCGCGCGGCGGAGCTGCTGAGGTTCAAGCTGCCGGTCCGAGCAGACTCCCTTCTCGGGCTTGTTCGGCCAGCACAAAGCGTGCCCAACTTCGAGTTCCTGGACCAACTCGGTGTCGTCCCACAGCCGTTCGACCTGTCCGACGGCAAGACGCCGGAGTTCGACGGGTCCGTCTCAGCCTCTCAGGAGCACGACTGATCTCTTGGAGGCGTGCGAACGGCTCCGCTGGCGACAACGCAAGCGAGGAAGACCGTTCGTTGAAGAGTGATGGGGACGCCGTTAGGAACTAGACGAGAACCGGCGTCGACCATGGCCGGCGATGACCACATCGGCGATCGCACACGAGACTCCAAATACGAACTCATTCGGCATGCCCTGCGGAGACTCGTTTTGAACTCGAGCATGGATCCGGCTGACCGTTCGTGGGAATGGATTGCGTCGCCAGAAGTGGATCACTGGTTTGTCGGCATCGAGCAGCACCGCCCCGAAGATTGCTGCGAGGGTGGCGGGACGGGCCTGCCGATGCACGGCCCCTACGGCACATGCCCCCGTCAAGAGACCCAGGAGGCCGTCCCGCCTCGCGTAGCGAAGGAACAGCTCTCTGCCGTTGGGCGCGTTCAGCTCGCAGCCCCAATGAGGAACCATGTCCAAGGCGAGGTGCGATCCCAGACCGACGACGAATGCGGCGACCGGATGTCGCTCGAGCAGTCGGCCGATGACGACGCCCGAGAGCACGTGGTTGGTGACGAACATCGCGAAGGCTGCTTCCCGTCACCCCTGCTCACGGGGGTGCGCGAAAAGGGGGACCCCACCATCGAACGCAAAGAGTGACTCCTGTCGCGAACCGGTGATGGGGCCGAGGCTGAACGCTCGGAAAAGCTCCGGTGATTGGTCTAATCCCGACATTGCCTCCACATCTTGCCAGCCCTGAGGCACCCTGGGCGGCGGCGCGGTGCTGTCGTAGAGTCGCGCTTTCGGGGCGAAGACCACGGTGGCGTGGCAGCCGGGTTGAGCCGAGTCAATCTGTCCCAGGACTGGACGGAGTCCCATGGCTAGGATTGGCGGGTACAGCGGGCGCATCCAGCGTGCGTTCGGCGGGTTCGGCATGGGCATGGGCTCGCGAGCGGGTTTTCGGGCCTCGGTCGTGGCGCTGAGGCAACACAGGACCATGAAGTTGTTCGGCGGTAGACGTCCCACACAACCCACAGAAGTACGGCAGCCCTCGGCACTGCCGGAGCAGCCCTTCGACCCTTCGGTGCAGCCCTCGGAGCAGCGGCGTCTCTTCACGACCTTCGGGTATCTGGTTGCCAAGCAGGGGGCCACGGCGGGATTGGGCCTCGCCTACTGGGCCGTCGCCACGCATCTGTTCTTGGCGCGAGACGTGGGTCTGGCGGCCGCCGCATCTTCGGCGGCATCCTTTCTTGTCGCAATCGGCGGTCTCGGGATCCCACTCCTCCTGCTGGCCGAACTGGACTCGCTCGAGGCTGCGGTCCGCCGCGTCGCCGTTAGCACCGGAATGTCCATTGCGTGCGTGGTTGTCCTGATCCTTTCGTTGGCCACGCTGGTGCTCTCCCCGTTTCTCGGCCAGAGCCTCAGAATCATCGGTGGCGAGTGGACGACCGCCGCTCTCTTCGTGATCGGATCGGTGGCGACGATGGGTGGTATCACTCTCGACCAGGCGGCAATCGGACTTCATCGGGGCTCGGCCCAACTGACGCGGGGCAGTTTGAACTCCGTGCTGAAGCTGGCATGCGTGGGCGTCCTCGTCCTCGTTGGGACCAGAACAGCCACGGGCCTCGTGTTTGCCTGGTCACTGGCGCTTGTCATCTCGCTCGTCGTCTGCATTCCCATGCTTCGACTCCAACCGACCCCCGCCGGCGAAGGAAAGCTCAGCCATCGGGTGACACTCGCCCGCCGCTACGGCGTGCTCTCGCTCAAGCACCACGTCCTCAATCTGTCGATCAACTCAATCTCTTACATCGTTCCGCTGGTGGCAGCCGTTCTGATTGCGCCACAGCAAGTGGCCTATTTCTCGACCGCGTTCCTGTTGTCGTCGACCGTCATGATCATCCCGTACCTGCTGGCGTTGTCCTTGTTCGCCGAGACCTCCGGCCAACCCGGCCTCCTCCATCGTCATGTCCGCCGAACGCTCCCCATCGGACTGGCCACGTGTGCTGGCCTTGTGGTTGCCGTGGAGGTCGCGGCCCCCTGGGTCCTCCGCATCTTTGGCCCCGCGTATGCCGCCAACGGGACCGCTGCGCTGCGCATTCTCGTCCTGGTGGGCCCGGCCTATGTCATAAAGGACCACTACGTCGCGATCCGCCGCGCTCAGGGTCGCCTGGGCCATGCAGCCAAGATGATGGCGTGGGGCACCTCGGCGGAGGCGGTCGGCGCGGCGGTGGGCGGAATCACCGGGGGGATGATTGGCCTTTGCATCGGATGGGCCGTTGCGGCCTCCTGTGAGGCGTTCCTCTTGCTACGTCCGGTGATTCGGGTCTTCCACCGAGATGGCCCGATCGAACACGATCCCGATGAATCATCCGGTGAGATCCGGCGTATGCCTGGCGGTTGACGGAATTCTGAATCGGCCGCCGTCGACCACCGGCGCGTCGATACGCCAACGATCACCCTCATTGAGAGGTTCTCGACGTCCTCAGGTCACACAGATGGCCGGGCCGCGGGGATCAGGCGGACCTGGTTTTTGCGCACCAAGTTGAGAACGCGATCCGCATCGTGTGGGTCGACGGGCAGGATATGACTGGCCCACCATTTGCCTGCCTCCGGCAGGGGAGATGGCTCACAGAACTCTGGCCCGGAGTACTCGTCTAGTGGCGGCGCGTACACGAAGAACACGTTGATCCCGTGTCGCCGCAGCTCGAGAGCGACGGCATCTCGATCTTCAATCAGCAGTGGCACACGGAGCAACGGCTGTGGGTCACCTTCACGGGCCGCTGGCGCGATCGCATCGAGCGCTCGAAGCCGAAGCACCCCCGCGATCCGCTCCTCGCGGTCTCGCCCGAGGTCGTGCAGGCGACCTAGTGTCCGCTTCAATTGGCTCGAGCGCTGTCGCATCCGGTAGTCCGGGTAGGCCGTCTCCATCCAGGCGTCGAACTGGTCGAGGTCACCGCTTGAACGCGCGCTCTCCAGCCGAGGGGCACGCAACGGCACTCGCCATGAGGTAGACCGCGAGGGATGTATCGCACCGCGTGCGCGATCCAGCAACGGTGTGAGATGCAGGGTTTCCAGCAGGGCTCTGGCCGTGGTTCGCGCTACACCGACCGCTCCCTTGCCAAGAGGTCTCGGTAGCATGAGCCCGTCGCGCAACCGGACGACCTCCTCCCGGCTGACCGTCCCGTCGAAGGCCAGAACGCCGCCGCGTCCGGGAAAGTGTTTAGACAAGCTGAAGACCGAAACCGCGCCGAAGCTCCCTATAGGGCGCCCGTCGACCTCGGTCTCGAGCGCATGGGCGGCATCTTCGATCATCGGAATCTCGAATCGGCGGCAGGTTGCACTCAACTCCATGACCCGATCGGGAAGACCGTAAGTGTTACCGGTCAGAACGGCTGAGATGGTTGGCCACGTTGCATCATCGATTACGTCGATGCGCATATTTCCGTCGTGGGTCGACACCGGTGCCATCACTGGACGGAGTTCAGCCGCTAAAGCGCCGAAGAACACGGTGTCGTCCTCGAGTGGGGACATGAGGACGCGATCGCCGGGCGAGAGGAGCAGTTGGAAGGCGAGGTGAATGGCGAACCGACCAGATGGCATGAAGACGCATTCGCGTCCGGTGTGGGCTGCCAGCGCCGCCTCGATGTCCCGCTCGGTGTGCTCGCTCACGAAACCAGCTCCTCTCGAGATGCCGCGAGGTCTCGGCTGCTGCCCAGGGGCAGCTCGCTCCCGCACGCGATCGACGGGAGCGACTCACCCGGCTGCGGGGACGGGGGAAATGACGGCAGGCGGACGCTCAACGCCTCAATCATTTTCTCTTTCTTCATACTCCTGCCCCTTCTCCCGGTCCACTGGCGGTCGGGGTGCCCGCGTCGGCGCGCCCCAACGGAGAGCAGCGAGCCCGACTGAGCGCGGCCTAGGGTCACTCAGGCGGAGGCAGGCCGGCGATCAGGCATTCGTACAACCTTTCGATTCGTCCTACCACCACCGATGCCGTGAACGACCGTGCGCGATCGAGCGCCTCTCGTCCCATTGCTTCTGAGGTCTCGTGGTCGTTGACGACCGTCGAGAGCGCCGTGGACAGGTCGGCAGGATCGCCCGGCGCCACCAGGAGGCCAGTCACTCCATCGTCCACCAGGTCGACGATTCCCCCACTCGCGGCCGCGACGACCGGTTTCCCGACCGCCATGGCCTCGAGGATCACCGTCGGACAGCAATCGGGCACGATCGAGGGAACGGCCACCAGACAGGCCGTCTTCATAAGCTCGATGACCGACGCGTGATCAAGTAGTCCGCGGACCTCCGCTTGATCCGGAAGGTCGAGCGGCGTGTCTTCGATCAGCCTTCCGGCAAGCACGAGGCGGCGAACACCACCCAGCCTTCGGTGCGCCTCAATGAGCACCTCTACGCCCTTGTCCCGACTGAGATCTCCGACGAACACGATCGGCCCTTCGGGATTGGGTGCGACCTCGTCGACGAGGAGATCGTCTGGAATGAAATTCGGGATGACGGCATAAGTGCTTCGTCCAGGGAGCTTCGTGCTGAGGGCGACGCCCGAGCTGACGGAGACAAACGTGTCCACGTGTTTTGTACGGGAGCGTCGTGCCAGCGCGTTGGCCAGTACGACACCCGGCCCGATCACGGGCCCGTGCCACGACGACGCACATCGGACACATGCCATCGGCGCTGGACCTGGACACACCTTGTCGCCGCGCATCAGTCTCTTGGTGGCGCAGACGTGGCTGTAGTCATGCTGGGTCAGCACTACCGGTATTCCGGAGCGACGTGCCGGACCGATAGCGGAGCCGATGCTCCAGTCATGAGCATGAAGGATGTCGAACTGGCCGCCGGCGAGCAGCTGTGCGATCGCGCTCCGAATCCCGGGGTCCACGAGCGGTAGCGCGTGCGGCCTTGCGGAGTCGCTGTAGAGCTGAGGCAGAGACGTTGAGCTGCCGTCCGGACACGATGGATACGGACTGCCCCGTCGAGCGCCTTTCCGCCAGTACCGTCGACGGCAATCGTGACCACCTCGACGCCGTGGCCGCGTTCCGCCAGCGCATGCGCCAGGTTTCGGACGTGCTGCTCCTGGCCGCCCGCCACTGGAGGGTAGAACTGGCTCACCATCAGCACTCGCACGCCTGACGTAGCGTAGGTCGTGTCGAGTCACCGCTCGTCGTCACGCAGCGTCCCTACCCTGGACGATCGTCTATCGTCTGGCTGGTGCAGGGAATCGGCGGTTGTGTGTCCTGTCTGGCGGAACGGCGGTCGTAACGCCCATCTGTCATTTTGGGGGATGCCGTGAGAACAGGATCGAGAGAATCGAGAAAACCGTTCGACCGGGCTGCTGACGCGTCTCCCCACGGCTCGCGATCAGATGAGCGACACCGGGACGATGAGCCACTCATCCAGCGACGCGCATTGGCTGTTTCGAAACGCCTGGCCCGGTTTGCGATCCGTGCCCCTCGGGATCAGCGCAGGCTCGTCCTCATCTTTGGATGTCAACGGTCGGGAACCACGATGCTTCAACAGACGTTTCTCGATCGGTCCTGGCGAGTTCTGATCGTCGAAGAGCATGACCGCCGCTTGGTTGGCCGCCATTCTGGACCCGGCGAGACGCGCTGGCAGGATTATCCCGCTGTGCTCCGACGCCTACGGCGAATGCCATTCGAAGTGGTGGCGGCGAAGCCTCTCGTCGAGAGCGACCGAGCCGTTGAGCTTATGGACGTGGCCGAACCGGTGAAGGCGATCTGGATGCTTCGTCATTATCAAGGGGTAGCACGCTCCAATGTGAGGCGGTTTGGAGTCAACAATCCGTATCGGGATTTGCAGCCGTTTTGCGACGATGATCAGCTGGACTGGCGTTGCCGTGGTGCGGCGTCAGAAACTCGTAAGACCGTGACCGGCTTGATGAGCGAGAGACTTTCTCCCCTCGATGCAGCTGCGGTATTCTGGTGGGCCCGGAATCAGCTCTACTTCCAGCAGCACCTTCATTCCGATGACCGAATTCGAATCATTCGCTACGACCGAGCCTGCAATGGGTCAGAGGAAGTGACCCGGGCGCTCTCTGACTTCGTCGACATCGCCTTGCCCCCACACTCAATCGCCTCCAAGGTGCGTACCCAACCCGATGCTTGGGATCCTGCGCAACTTCACCCAGACGTAGAGAAGCTGTGCCGGAAGACGTGGGATTCCTTTGCGGGTTGTCCGGAGCTGTAGGACGCGGGTCGTGATGGATCGCCCTACTTCGCTCATCCTGTGCTATCACCGGGTTGCGGAGGGTGTCGATGACCCTTTTCAACTCTGCGTGACACCCGCCAGGTTTGCAGCGCACCTCGACGAGATCGCTCGACATGGAGAACCGTCGACCCTTGCTGAACTCTCTCTTCCGTCGCGACGCCCCCGGGTCGTCGTGACCTTCGACGACGGGTATGTCGACAATCTGGACAACGCCATGCCTATCGCAGACGCCAAGGGGATTCCCATGACCGTGTTCGTGACGAGCGGTGTCATCGGCAGCCGGAGCGGCTTTTGGTGGGATCGCCTGGGTGCGCTCCTACGTTCACGTCCACCCGGAATTCGTGAGGTCTCCCTGCCGACGAGCGAAGGAACCATCCGCGTTGAGCTCGGCTCCTCGACGTCGAGCGTCGACCTTCAGAGGGTGCGCCGCAACCTCTGGTCGCTTCCGGTCGCGGACATCCACCGCGTCCTCGATGCCGTGTCGGAAAAATGGGCGACCTCTGCCGCTTCCCCCCCTGACGCTCGATCCATGACGCCGTCCGAGCTCGTCCGGCTAACCGAGTCCAAGGTGGTCACGATCGGTGCTCACACGGTCGACCACGTGCGCCTCCGAGGTCTTCCAGCGCCGGAGCAGGGGCAGACCATCTCCTCCTCGAAGAAAGAGCTTGAATCGTTGAGTGGCCAGACGATCTCCCATTTTGCGTACCCCTACGGCGGTCTCGACGCATTCGATGATTGCTCCGTCGACGCCGCGCGATCGGCAGGTTTCGAAACGGCCTGCACCACGATCCGGGGCAACGCTGGACCGGCGTCGGACCCGTACCGTCTCCCGCGCCGAATCGTCATGAACTGGAGTCGCCTTCGCTTCAGAGCGAGCCTGCTGCGCTGGAAATTGGTTCCCCAGCACTGATCCTTCCGGCACTTCTCTACGAACGATGAGCCCGCTTCGCGTTGCCATGGTGAGTTCTCGCTACTCGCCGTACATCGGCGGGGTGGAGACGCACGTGAGCGAGGTCGCGCGCAGGATAGCCAGTGCAGGGGTCGACCTCAGCGTACTCACTACCGACTTGACTGGTGAGCTGCCACCCTTGGAACAGGAGGGACCGCTGACCGTGCGACGATACCCCGCGTGGCCCAGCTGGGCTGATCTCTACATATCGCCGAGTCTCGTCCGGGAGGTCAATAAGGGAGGTTACGACCTCGTCCACATGCAGGGCGTAAACAACCTTCTGCCCCCGTCGGCTCTGGCTGCTGCCCAACGGTCGGGGGTTCCGACCGTCGTGACGTTCCATACGGGCGGCCACTCCAGTCGTCTGCGGACGATGGTCCGGGGCATGCAGTGGCAGGCCCTGCGACCCCTGCTCCGTCGAGCGAGCGGATTGGTCGCGGTGTGCAAATTTGAGGTTGAGGCCTTCGCACGACGACTCGGACTCGATCCGGGAAGGATTCGACTCATCCGCAACGGGGCCGAGCCACTTCCGGTGGGTACCGTGTCGCCGAAGGTTTCGGGGTCACCCCTTGTGTGCTCGGTCGCTCGACTCGAGCGATACAAGGGACACCAACGCCTGATCGCGGCGATGCCGGCTCTCTTGGCTCTGGCACCCAATGCCCATCTGGTCATCATTGGTCGCGGCAGTTTCGAGCACGAGCTCCGGAACCTGGTCGCACGGTTGCGAGTCGGCGAGACGGTGACATTCGCCTCTTTTGATGCCTCCGAACGGGAGGTGCTCGGCGCGCTCTTACGATCCAGCGACGTCGTCGCCCTAATGAGCGACTATGAGGCGAATCCTGTTGCCGTCATGGAAGCCCTCGCCCTCGGACGGAAGGTCGTCGTCGCCGACACCTCCGGGCTGTCGGAGTTGGCGTCGGAGGGGCTGGCCACCTCGGTGCCGCGGAACGCCTCCCCTGAAAAGCTCGCCCAGCTCCTCGCCCGGGTGGCGGCACGTCCCGACCCGGTGGCTCCGGACCTGCCGACCTGGGACGACTGTGCAGACCAGATCCTCCGTCTCTACGGGGAGATCCTGGCGCGCTCCTGAGGGCTGTGGAAACGGTTGAGGCGGGTGCCGCGCCATGGGGAACGCGGGCCGATGGCCATGAGTTGGCTTGCGTGCAGCCAAACCACTTGGACTTCCACTGTGTGCGCTCTACAATGCCTCTGGCGCCATCGATGGCGGGGCTGTCGGCAGTGCGAGAAGTGAAGGAGGGGAAGGCGTTGTCCGTGCTTCGGTCTTCCACCGTCACAGAGGATACGCACCGACCGAGGGAACGGACGTCATTGACCGCCTCCGTCGTTGTCTGTGCGTACACGGAAGATCGTTGGCCGCTGCTCCTGCGCTCCGTGTCGTCACTCCACGGCCAAAGCCGGGAGCCGGCGGAGATCATTGTCTGCGTTGATCATAACAACCTCCTCTTGGAGAGGTGCCGAAAACACTGGTCGCACGGGGCCGGCGGTCCTTCGATACCAGTGGCGGTGATCGAGAACAAGTACGACGGCCATCTCGGTTCTGCTCGAAATTCGGCAGCGGAGGTCGCCCACGGCGACATCGTGGCGTTTCTCGATGACGACGCCTGGGCTGACCCGGATTGGCTCGACCGTCTCCTGCTCCCCTACGAGAACGAATGTGTCGTTGCCGTGGGTGGAGCGCCAATACCAGAGTTCGAGGGAGTGCGACCGGGCTGGTTTCCGTTCGAATTCGACTGGGTCTTCGGATGCGCATATTCCGGGCTTCCCGAGACACAGGCGCCGCTCGCTCGACTCATCGGAGCCAACATGTCGGTGCGACGACTGGCCCTTGCTGAGATCGGTGGATTTCACTCCGACAACCATGACGACATGGATATGTGCCATCGCCTAATCCATGCTCATCCCGATAAGGACGTCGTCTACGAGCCGCTGGCACGAGTGCATCACCACGTTCCCAAGTTGCGGACGACGTGGGGATATTTCTGGCGACGCTGCTTTTTCGTGAACAAGGGAAAGGTCGAGGCCTTCCGTCACATGGAGGGCGCGGCCAGCCGAAGTCCAGACATCGGTTTCGTGACCCGAGCATTGTCCCGGGGCGTGCCCAGGGGACTGCGACAGGCGATCGGCGGAGACGTCTGGGGTGCGGCAAGAGCCGCATCCATCTTGGCTGGGATCTTCCTGGCGGGCGCCGGTCACACAGCGGGACAAGGGGCGTGCCTATTGAGTAGCATTCGCAGTCGACGTCGTCCTCGAGGTGGCCGGCCCGGCTTTCAGGGTCCTGGTGCACGACTGGCGGGCGGCGACACCTCGAGGAGGCCGTGCGATGGGCTCCCTCAGGCGGGCAATAGTGGCGAGCAACAGTGGCTGGGAGGCGAGTGATGGCTACCCAATCGATGAAGCAGGTTCCTTCGACGATTGGTCAAATTCCGTCTGACGACGCGTTCCCCGACAGACCCGTGGGGTTCTGCCATGATCTCCATCTCGACGATCGCTTGACCCTCGCGGCGGTCGCGGATCTTGCTGACCGTCTGCCCCGTCAATCGGTGATCGCTGACACGGCAGAGCAGCCGCTTCTGGTGCCGCAGGGAGGTCCACCCCGGGGTGCCCTCGCCAGACCCGGCGACGTCATACGCGACCTGAGGAACGCCAACGCCTGGCTCACCCTCCTCAACGTGGAAGACGATCCCGCAATGGCGGAGATCATGAACACAATGCTCGATCAACTCGAGCGTGGAACGATCGCCAGGCCGGGCAAGCTGCGCAATCGGGTGGCATTCGTGTTCGTGTCTTCGCCGAACTCGGTGACGCCGGTCCATTACGACATCGAGCACAGCTTGTTGATGCAGGTCAGTGGGCGCAAGGTCGTGAGCATCGGACGCTTCGAGAGCGAGGAAGCCCGGCGGCACGAGTTCGACCGGTACTGGAACGGCTCCCATGGAAGGATCGAGGCCCAACCGCCAGAGGTGGCCTCGTACACCCTGACGCCCGGACGGGCGGTGTACATTCCCGCCGGCACCCCGCACTGGGTCCACAACGGACCGGACATCTCCCTTTCGGTGACCCTCACGTACTTCACTGCGGCTACGGTGCGCGAGAATCGCATTGAGGACTTCAACTCGAAGCTTCGGCGCGTTCACCTGCATCCAAGAGAACCCGGGCGTTCCACGGCTCTCGACACCGCCAAGATCGGCGCAATGGGAGTCTTGGCCTTGGGAACACGTCTTCGGTCCGCGATCGTCCGGAGCAACGACGAGGACTCCCAGGCCGCTGTTGAGGGCCGGGCCAACCGGGTGGAGGGGAGTTAGGTCTTCCATCGGGCCACGGTGGCCCTTCCGAATCGAACACTCCGGACCGCGGCCTGCGAGGCGCGGAACGAGGCCGCTCTGGACACGCATCCGAGCTGTCCCACGAACCCGGTGCCCGTCACCAGCCTGAACACCTCTCGGTGGTGCGGGGTGAACCGAGTCTTGTATGGCTCCTCACCTCGGAGGAAATCCACCTCGGTGAAACCTCGAGCGCACGCGTCGTCGATGATGGCGGCAAGCAGGACGGTCGTGGCATCCCGCCAGCGGGGATCCGTGAGCCGGGCGCTTTGATACAGGCTCACCCGACGGGCCACCTCGAACGTCAGCACGGTGGCGACCACCAAACCGTCCCTCCCGAGTTCGTGAACGGCCACCTCGTCTGCCGCGCAGCCACCTGCGCATCCCGCTGCGAAGCGATCGAAGACGGGAAGGAAGCGGGAGCGATTCCCCCACTGTGACCGATGCAGCTGGCGGAGAGTGTCAAGGCGCTCGAGAACCATGTGGCCGCGGATCGCGCGGTGCGTGACGCCTTCGGCCGCGAAGCGGTTGCCGGACCGGCGGAGGTTTCGTCGGAAGTTCGAGGGCAGAGTGGCCCGGTACGCCTCCGCGGTCTCGGGCAACGGCGCGAATGGTGCGATCGCCATCGGTTCGCGCCGGACGCGGCCAGGTAAGGCGTCGAACAACCTTGCCCCATCCCTGATGCCCTTGAGGTCGAAGACGCGTCCAACGGGACGAGAAAGCCAGTCTCTGAGAACGCTGATCGCCGCCGCCTCTTGGCCCGGGACCGTCAGCAAGTCGAGATGATCCGGGCAAAGCGAGCCGTCGCCCATGACGCGGATACTCGATGCTCGGCGATGCTCCTCCAGGGCGAGACCGGCGAGGAGCCGAGCGCCGTCGACGACCAGAAGGAAGTGGCGGCCAGAGCGACTGGTTCCGGCTAACCACCACGATCGTAGGAAAGGGGACGGAAGGGGGGAGGAATCAACCAATTGATCCCATTGCGGGGCCCATCCGTCGAGGTTGGGCACATCAATCAGCCTCGGGCCCCGATTGGACGTCACGCGGCGGAATCGCGGCGGCGGAGAGGGACGCGTTTCATGACAGATCGCTCGACTGTCGGCTGGCGCATGCTCCCGCCTCCCGCAATGGCTGCCGACGACCATTGCCGGCACCGCGTCTGGACATCCTATGGAGCGAAGGTCGCCGCGGGCCACCCTGACCGGTCGACGCGTGAGTCGGGCGGGTGATATCTACGGCTCTGATCGTGGGTGGATCATCGATCGGGGTCCTGGCACCATGCCGGAATGCGAGGCCCGCTGCTCGTCTTTGCCGTGGCCACCTTGAACTCGGTCGCGTGACCCGCTTTGCCACACGATCGACTACATCACAGGCGTGCCGTGGGAACTCCCGTCGGTCCTTCTTTCACACGACGACGAACCTTCCGATGACGACAACGACAAAGAGAAAGAGCAGCACTGCCGACGCGACGCCCAATAAACGTCTCATATCGACGCCACGACTACCGATACTCAGATACTCGACCAGAACGATGCTGAGGATCAGTGGCACGAACGTCAGGTATCCGACGATTGCGCTGCTGAAGAATCCCCTCATTGTGTCACCGTTCTCAGACGAGCGACGCACCGCATGGAGTTTCCGGCGGCCGAAAGAACCAAGATTGCCGCCACCGTGCCGAACGGGTGCCACCAGCCGAGACCGACGCAAACCATGCCCACGACGATTGGGACAGCGATCCCCACGGACAAGGTCAGTGTGACAGAGAAGCTCGGGCTTCGGTACGGCAGGCTCCCGCTCAACACCCAACCGGAACCCAGCACCACGGCGGTGAGGACGAGGATTGCCGCCAGCCCCCCCTGTGTTCCGGTGAGCACCACGATCGAGGCGACAAGACAGAGGGCTGCTGCAATTCCGTCGACAAGGGCCAACTGTAGACGTATAGACGGATCCACTGCACCGGAAGTCGTTTCCCTTTCTTGTCTCATAGCATTCGCCATTCGGCGGGTGTCCTCCTCTTCACCAAATCCGACCGCCTTGCCCCAGTCTTCACGGTGTCGTCGTCAACTCTTCGAGACCGAAAGAATCTCTGAAGTCTGGTTCTTGTAGAGGACCTTAGTTTTTCCAGTTGCCCTCAGTCGTCTCTCGAATGCCTGCATCCAATTTGGCCGGAAGCCACCGGTGATGACCGCGTCCTGCTGCTGACTGCGCGACAGATAGATCCAGTACTTGCCAGGCCGAAATCGGCTTAACTCGCGCGTGAGCTTGGGAACGGGGTCGAGGAGCGCTGAGCCCAGATAGCGATAGTTATAAGCGGCGATGTTGTCGAACCTTATGGGAGTAACGCTGTTCGCCAGCAAGACGGTTGTATTCGTAGGGGCGTGTGTGACCAGCCAGCGTGCACCCGCGAGGTCGCCAGCTGGTATTGCCTCGAAGCTCTCGTTGCCATAACGAGTGAGAGGGAATATGGCGACCAGCACACCGATGAGGGCTGTCAAAGTGAGTACCCGCAAGAGGCTAGGTCGGCTGACGTTGATGAGTCCGGCGATCAATATGGATGCAGGAGCTAGGCTGAACAACAGCACTCTGAGCGCAACTTCCCCTCCGTAATTGACGCCTAACGCGACGAGCGCCGGCGCGACGACGAGCACACCCAATGCCCACTGAGTCCGGCGATCCCGCCACAGCACCCACATTCCCAATGCGGCCCCTGCTCCGATGATGAGCGATGACAGGACCCTTGCTCTCTCGACGATGACTTGACCTGAAGACAATCCGTGCAGATGGGCTCCGACACTGCTCGATACGGTCGAGCCGAGGGCGCCAATACTCCCGAAGATCTGCTTCAGATGGCCGGCCCAGTACGGCTCTGCCTCCCAGCTCAGCCACGCGAGGACCATGACGCCACAAATCAACCAGAGCCATCGAAGTTGGGTCCGTCCGGCGAGGCTCAGCGCGAGCAGAGCAGCCACAAGGGCCAAGGGAGTGAACTGGTGGGAAATCACCGAAGCGACCAGCAGGAGGAGCGTAAGAGTGACGAGCCGAACTCGCGGAAGGAGCGCGGTGAACGGCAGGGGCCGTTCACCAGGGACGGCGTCGCTTGGCAGATCGAGCAGCATCAGGATGCGTCCTCGTTCCCGCGCGAACGTGTCCGATTCGCCTACCCGAGCGAGCCACCTGAACTCTTGACGGGTGAGTCCGAAGATGCCGACCGCTACCGCGATCACGCTGAGGAACAAAAGAAGGTTGAAACCCTGTGGAGAAAAGTAGTCTTGGTCGATCCAGTTTGCGCCGGAGAATATGACGAGAGCGACCCATCGAGCCCTCTCGTTGGACAGCGTCACATTCGCCAGGGCCTTTACCGGAAACAAATACGCGAGATTCAGGACAACTGGGGTCCAGCGAAGGAACCAAATTGCGTTGACGCCGATAACTCTCTGAATCATTCCTGCGCCGGCAAATACACCCGCCCACGACATGCGGGCGTCAACGTTCAAGGTGTGGCCATGTTCGGCTAGGTAATTCACAAACCCGGCAATGTCGTACGCGGAGGCAAACCTGGGAGTGTTCTCGGTCGCCGGAAGAGTCCCGTGGAGTACCAGGACGAAGGCGGTGAGCCCGATCATCATGGGCAATGTCCGAGGCCTCTCGCGAGTTAGTCCGCAGACCAGCGAAAGAGCGATGAGACACAGGCCAGACCACCACTGCCAATCAAGCTGACCGATGATCCCGATGCTCGATGCGGCGTACGGGTCTATGGCGTGCAAGCTGGTTGACCAGAGAATGAGACCAGCAACGGCCAAGACAATCGGGAGACCACTATCCGCGATCCAGGGTTCCGATCGAGCGCGTTTCGTCAGAGCGCGTACGGTCAGTTCGATCTCCTTGGGCTCGAGTGGCCGGAATGGTAACACCCTGTTTCAGAGCCCAGGGGGGCGCCTGTCCTGGTCAAACCCCTGGTGCTCTGCCCGAATTCGCCGGGAGAGTCGCCCCGAGATCTCAGGGTGCTCTTCGGTCCTTGGATGCATCCGGTTTTCCTTCGCGAACCTGTGCGTCTCGGCTCGGCTCCGGGTTCTCGACGCACCGTGCGCTGGAAGGATCGTGATCGTTCGGTGGCTTACCCAAACGACGAACTGGGTTCGAAGCTGAGTTCGTAGAGAGTGTCCTCGAATCCCACCATGCTTAACGGGCGCAGTCAGCGGTGAGGCCTTCTGGCAGCCTCGTATGTGACACCGGACTCGCCTGCTGCAGCGGACTCGTTCCAGGCACGATGGAGTAGTTAAGACTTAGACGGGATTACTTCGCTCGACGCTCGGAACGTTGAGTACTCGGCTGTCCGGGGGCGCCCCTGGCGCCATGGCACCACTCAGTTCGATGCGTACTCGGCTATCCAGGCGATGTCGAGATCGGTTTCCGCTGGGGTCTGTGAGCTGGGACAGGTCTCGAAGGCGTTGCCGCAGGGCCAGACCTCTTGCTGGACGGCGAGGTGAAACGGGGTAAGCGCGTACGGTGTCGCCCCCGACGTGGAGGCCCAGATCGCACCGTCCACGGTCCATGTCACATTGGTGGGCTGAACGTCCACGCACCAGTCGTGCCACTGGGTCAGATCGACGCCAGAAGGCCCGACTTGCACGCTGTTGGGCCTCGACGTGGGGCCGTAGAACAGGTGTCCGCCCGAGCTGTTCGTACCGTCGCTTTCGTTGAAATCGACCTCGGGAGGCCATTGACCGTCGTTCGGCCACAAGAGCTCGACTTGAGTGACGCCGTTTGGATTGGTCACTCGGCTCCGCAGGCACGTAAGCCCGTACGTCACGTCCTGGATTGACGGCCACACCGCTATGCCGCCGCTTACCCACGGTCCGCCCAGCACCGGCATGCGCCGGATCCCTGTACGTCTCGAGGGACAGCACCCCGTTGTGAAGAACGACATGTGAGGGGTTCCACTGCGTCGTCCGCGCTTCGGCCGGTGCTCCGGCGTATTCGTGGATCTGGGAGGGAATGCTGGTCGCAGTAGCGAAGTTGGCGCCGAACACGAGCCTGTCCCCTGCTGGTGTTGGCGGGATGCCGGCTGTCGAGGTTGATCCGGTTGTCAACGCCGAAGCGGTGGTAATGCCCACGACAGGATCGTCGGCCTGGTCGACCGAGCCGAAGAAGCCGGCGTCCCCGAAGGCGAAGACACCTCCGTCCGAAGCTACGAACCAATAGCCCTGGCCATCGGGGGTGGCAGCCATGCCTGCGACTGGCTTGTTGAGGGTTAGGTTGCCGGCGGAGCCGAAGAAGCCGGCGTCCCCGAAGGCGAAGATCCCTCCGTCCGAGGCCACGAACCAGTAACCCCGGCCGTCGGGGGTGGCGGCCATGCCCACGACTGGCTTGTTGAGGATGAGGTCGCCGGTGGAGCCGTAGAAACCGGCGTCCCCGAAGGCGAACATCCCTCCGTCCGAGGCCACGAGCCAGTAGCCCCGGCCGTCGGGGGTGGCGGCTATGCCGACGACAGGCTTGTTGAGGGTGAGGTTGCCGGTGGAGCCGTAGAAGCCGGCGTCCCCGTAGGCGAAGATCCCTCCGTCCGAGGCCACGAACCAGTAACCCCGGCCGTCGGGGGTGGCGGCCATGCCGACGACAGGCTTGTTGAGGATGAGGTTGCCGGTGGAGCCGTAGAAGCCGGCGTCCCCGTAGGTGAAAACGCCTCCGTCCGAGGCCAGCAGCCAGTAACCCCGGCCGTCGGGAGAGGCGGCCATGCCCACGACGGGCTTGTTGAGGGCGAGATTTCCGGCCGAGCCGAAGAACCCGGCGCCGCCGTAGGAGAAGACGCTTCCGTTTGAGGCTGCGAGCAAGTAACCCGACGTCGTGCTCAACCCCCCGGTGGTTGCCGAAGCCTGCGGCGGAGCTGGGTCGAGGAGGAGAGCAAACTGGACAGTCCCACCACGATCGTCAGCATCACGATCGTCAGGACGCGGACCCCGCGGTCACGGACGTCCCTCTTCAATGCCACCAGGGCTACAGAAGGTCGCCGAGGAGCCAGACGTGAGGCGCGGAATTGTGGCGGCGTGGAGCTGCCATTCCGACGGGCACCCATCTCCTCTCACGCTACACCGCCTCCCCAAATTTGGGGTCCCGAATATGGCCGAATTGGATTCCACCTCGCCGCCCCTTTGCACGGCAGCTGGGCGGGTCAGGGCCATTGTCACTGCCATTGCAATTCTGCCAGTTTGTTGCGCGCGCCCTAGAGCCCTATCCCGAGATGACGGCCAGGGAGGTACCGGAGGGGAGACCCTTACCGACGCAGCGGCCAATGTGTCTGTATCACCCCCACCGATTGCGGTTAGGCGATAGAAGGCGGATGGGGCAGTGGTGCGCCGACCATGTCGCGGCGCTCGTCGAGCTCCTTGCCCCGCGCGACCCGTCCTTCCTTGCCGACGCCCAGTCGCGCGACCCCCAGGCCCTCAGCCCGCTCATCGCCGCTGACCCTCGCCGGCGCTCGGGAGCGGGCGAGCGGCGCTGTCCCAGTCGATCCTGTGTCGACGGCGGCGGAACGCCCCGTTCGCCGTGGTTTCAGGTTCACCCGCCGTAATCGCGAGTTGAAATCCTTGCGGCGGGTTTACGCGAACGGTGGCGGCGGTGAGTACACGACCGTCACGTATGAATCCCCCGCCGGTTAAGACAGTCTGATCGGGTCAGTTGCTAGTCTTTGGCATGTCCGACCAGAGCGCGCTGAAGCCATCGGCAGAAGAGCACCTGCTCGGCTCGGATCATAAGGTGCTGCGACGAGAATCTCTCTGCTGATGAGTCGAGCGCTGAGTGGTCGGCGCTTGATCTGTCTTGGCGCTATTGCTTTGCTCGCTGCCGGTCTGGTCCTGCTTACGACGAGGCACGGGCTCGGGACAAGTCCCGACGGTGCCGTTTATATCGGCGTCGCCCGGAGCGTCGTCGCCGGCCACGGGCTCAACGTCCCGATCCATTTCTATCCACTCGGCAAGGTCAGCATTGGCACGCCGCCGTTGGGACAGTCGAGCCCCGCTCCCACGCCGCTCGTGATCTACGCGCCCTTGGAGCCCGTTCTCCTCGCCATCGGTGGCCACCCCGTTGGCGCGGCCCGAGTCGAGAACTCGATCTTCTTTGCCCTCACCGTATTGCTGGCGGGCTTGGTCGTCCTTGTCGTCACCAAGGAGCTGTGGTTGGCAGTGGCTGGTCAGCTGGTAATCGCCTTTTCGTTGGTCGACACAATCGGGCCGCAGGTCGGAACGGAACCGGTCGCACTCTTTCTCACGGTCGCCGCTCTGTCGTCGGTCATATACTTTCTACGGCATCCTCGGTTTTGGTGGTTGACGGCGGCCGCGCTGTTCATAGGGCTCGCCACCTTGGTGCGGTTCGCAGCCGGCGGCCTGATCGTCTGGGGAGTCATCGCGCTGTGGCGCCAACGCAGAGACGCCGTCGCACTACTCGTAATGAGCAGTGCTCCATTGGCAGCATGGTTCGCCTACGAACAGGTCTCTGGACGGACCACCGGGCACTTCTTGGGCATCCATGTGACCGCTGATCTAGTTCGTGAAGGCGGCCGGTCCATTGGGAACTGGGTGCTACCCGCCAACGCTCCGACGGCGCTTGCGGCGGTGGGAGCCCTCGTCGTATTGGTTTGCGGGTTCCTCATTCCGCGGCGAAATCGCGGAAGTGTTCCGAGACTCCTTGTACTCTTTGCCGTCGTCCAAGTCGCGATCCTCGTGGTCGCACACACCTTCGTCGACGCCGGGGTCGACCTTGAGCCACGCGAGTTCATCTACATGTTCGTAGCTCTGGTCATGGCGGCGGCATGTGCGATCCCCTCTCGAAAGCCCTTCGAACTTGCGACCTGGATCGTCGTCGCGTTGTGCGTACTGCGCGGGGGCGTAGACGTGATATCGAACCCAGTCAGTGGCTTCTCCCCAAACGTGGGGAAGATTTTGGTTCATGCTCCGATCATGGCCGACGTCCGAGCCCTCCCCCCGAACTCCATCATCTATTCCAATGCACCGGATGCGATCTACCTCCTGGCCGATCGAGCAACATCAAGCATCCCAGAACGGATCGATTTCTCGACGCTCAAGGAAAATCCCCGGTTCGGTGCACAGCTCACTGAGATCCGGAACACCTTGTTGAATCGTGGCGGATTCGTTGTTTTCGTCCGAGGACTTCCGCGTGACAGCTTTCTGCCCAATGAAAGCGTTCTCAAGCGGTTGCTCTCGTTGCAGGTTGTTCGCAACAGCACCGACGGAGCCATCTACAGGATCATGGGAGAACCTGCGCCGAAGCCGTAGAACTATGGAAGGTCGAAGTGAACGCTAAGGGTTCCAGCTGTTGACGAGCGTTTGATTTGAGAACTTGCACCAGACGCCTTGGACCCGATCACCTCTTGTCGGTCGACCGATCGCTCACCTCGGCGCAGTCGCTGAAGCGATGGACGCAACGCGTTCCCCGTTTTTGACGGGCCTCGCGGACCCGGAGCAAGACACTTCCGGCACGCAAGCGGGCTCTGTGGCGCGCCGGTCGAGGGTCGCCAAAAGGCGAGGCGGGCGGGAGTTCAGCCCGAGAAGTGCGGGAGAGTCACCGAGGACAGCCGACCCGGCTCGAGATACACGGCCTGGTCGGCCGCCCGCAGGGTGGTGGCCGTGGCCGGCGGCTCTCCGGTGCCGAGATTGCGGGCGTAGACGGGGTGGGCCCCACTGGAGACCTGGACCCGCAGGCGGTGACCGGTGGCGAAGATGTGACCGACGGGCCACAGAGCCACCACCGCCGTGAACGTCCCGTCCGGGTTCCGGTCGATGGACTCAGGGTCGAAGCGCTGCAGTCCGTCGCACACGTTGACGGACCGGCCGTCCGGCGACACGTCGCAGATCCGGACGAAGAAGTCGGTGTGGTCCAGGCTCGATCCCACGTGCAGCTCCGCCTCCACCGGACCGACGAGTTCGAGAGGCTCGCCCAGCTCGTCGGAGGTGTAAACGAGAACGTCGGGGCGGGCCTCGAGAGGCCGGTTGTCTACGGTGCCTCCGGTAAGCATGCCGATGCCGCCCATCGACGGCGTCGGGTCGGCGGGGTCGTAGCGATAGCGGTCGGGCTCCGACGGTACCTCGGGCGGCAGGGGCGCGAGGTGGCTTCCGGTGTGGATGTACCAGCGGGTCGGCTCTGAGCGAGGGGGCCAGTCCGGCAGATCGCGCCAATGCCCGCCTTCGCCCTGCACGTGGACCCTTACCGGGGTGGGGCCGAGCAGTCCCTCCCGGGCGAGCAACCAGGTGTCGAACCAGTCCAGCGGGGCGTCGGTCATGCCGCCCTCCCCACCCCCGCCCAAGTGTCCGCCGGCGCCGACGCGCAGATGCACAGGGGCGGACGAGGCGCGCAGGACGGCGTAGTCCTCCATCACACCGGGCAGCGGGTAATCGTGCCAGCCGTCGACGAGCAGGGTCGGCACCGTCCAGTCCGCCAAAAGCGGCCGGAAGTTGACCGGATCCCAAAAGGCGTCCCCGGCGCCGCCATGGGCGAGCTGGTCCCGGTAGAGCTGCAGGTCGACGCCGGTGAGACGGTGGATCACCTCACCAAGAGGTAGGTGGTCGAAGCCCGCCTTCAGCTCAGCCATGCGCCGTTCGATGCCCTCGGGGGAGATGTCGGTCGTGGAGTTGGCGTTGGTCTGCTTGTTGAACTGGGTGGCGCCCAGGTCCCAGGGGATGATCACCTCGAGGGCAAGCGAGCGTCCCGGGTACCACGAGTAGGAACGTTCAGAGGTCGACAGCGCGACGGCCATGGCCTTGAGGTGCGGCGGGTTTGTGGAGGCCAGCGCCCACTGGGTGAAGCCCATGTAGCTTCCGCCGAACGTGCCCATGCGGCCGTTGAACCACGACTGGGAGGCGATCCAGTTCGCTGTGTCCCGCCCGTCGCGAGCTTCGGCGAAGTAGCTGTGCGTGCCTCCCGACCCGTCCGTGCCCCGGCAGGCTTGCAGGACGTACCGGTAACCGCGGGCGGCGAACTCCGGGCCCATGGCAGAGGCGAAGTTGACCCTGCCGTAAGGCGTGCGTTCCAAGATGGTGGGGGCGTCGTCGATGCCCACGGGGTGGTAGACGTCGGTCAGCAGAACCGTCCCATCCGACACTGTGACCTTGACGTCCCGCTCGACCTCGACTTCGTTAGTGCGCTCCCGCATGACGACTCCCTTCGCGTCCGGACCTCTCGCTGCCGGCGACGTACAGAAGTTATGTCAAGTCTCGTTGGCCTGGAACCCGCCGTTCACGACTGAGCATGAGTCCGCAGCTGACCGGCGAGGACGCAACGAGCCGTTCGCTACCGATCGAGCTCGTTGTCGCGTGGGGGAAACGTGAGGACAAATTCGGACATCTGAGGAGCGACTGTCAATGTCAGACCTCGCGATGAGAACTCATGAATCGCCAGTGCGCCTCGGGAGGTCTTGCGCCGCTTGCCAACGAACAGTCTTAGGTGCTGTCGGCATGGGGCGTGATACTCGCTGTCGGGTTATGGGCCTTTACCATCCGGCCCGTGGCCCGAAATCTCTCCGGACTACTACGGATGATCGTTTGCCTGAGATAACGTCTGGCCCAATGACGCACCTCTTGTCGCCGGGAGCCGAGCCGAAAGTAGCGAAGTCCAACAGTGGAATCGCGGTCTTCCTTCGACCAACCAACGTGCCTGAACCAGTTGAGGAATGGATCAAGATCTTCAATGAACTTGCGGTCGGTTCGGCGTACAAGGCAGGAACGGAGGACGAAGATCTCGTCATCGTGGTTTCGTTCGCCGGTAATGAAGATCAGGCATCAACGAATGCCAAGCTCGACGCGGTCGTAGATCTGATTGCTGCCACGGACGCACAGTTTGAAGAAGTGCGATCGGAGGAACTGGCTATGCGCAGCCATGTTGAAGACTGGTGGTCCAGGCATGTGGCCAAAGGTGCTGAGCACTAGCATTGGGAGAACCCACTACCTCGAGCCGTACAGAGGGTGGCCTTCTCAGCGCCGCGCCAGACGTCGACCGCTTTCGGTGCTCATGGGCGTGTAGTTGAGCTCAAAGTGGTGATACAGCGTTGACTCGTCGGCCTGCGAGAGTTCATCGCCGTGCATCTCGATGTCGGGTGCAGTTCGCACCTGCTCTTTCGTCACCGCCACTTGTAGATCATCGGGACCGATCTGGATGCCGGCCAGCGGCACAAACGTCAGATGTCGGCCGATGAAGCCCTCTTTCACCGTCGCAAACTGCGGTATGTCGGTTTCGACATCAACATAGACATCTTGCAGCTTGCCGATCTTCTCGCCTCTTGAATCGATGAGCATCTTGCCGTGCCATTCGGCCGCATTCCATTGGGCGTCTCCGGGGTCATCAGTCATATTCGCACTTCTCTTCGTCTCGTCGTCTTGGAGTCTTTCCGAAGAACTAGATCTTGGGTTTCGATGCCACTCGAAGTTCCACTACGAATCTTCTGTCAGTGCGTGCAGGTGTATGCGTCTTGCAATAGCGCGACGGCGGGAAGTGCATCGACCTCACGTCACAATCCGAAATAAGGCAAGCTCCTGTTATATGCCATGTCTGTCTGAGTGCATGGAGATGACGGCGTAACCAATCCCCAAGCCGCGGCAGTCGAAGCGCGCTCACTCTATGTAGCACCCTGCACTTCAAAGAGGTCAAGGAGCCCCGAAACTTCGAGGACTTGGAGTGCCGGTCCCTTGCTGCACCTCACCGATAATGTGCCGCCCGCACTCCGCGCTCGATTACAGGCGGCAACGAGGACCCCGGCCGCGGCGGAATCGAGGAACGACACATGCGTCAGATCGACTAGAACCTGCGGGACGACAGACACGTCGTTTCGGACGAAGCTCTGGCCCAATTCCCCAGAGGTGGAGAGATCGGATTCGCCTAAGAGAGAAACGTCAATCGCTCCGTCACCCCCAGTGGATTTCCACGGTCTAACTCGGATCTCGTGTTCGATGCCCATGCTTCTCTACTCCTACCGAGATCGGTCGAGTGAGTAAGCAACCGGGGTCTGGGATCACCTAGATCAAACGAGTGTTTGAAGGGAACACTACGCCCGGATTCTCCTTCTGGCAACGGCGCAATCGGGTGATTTGTCCGCCCAAGGGCTACGTCCTAGCGCCGCCCAACTGTGGCAGCCCGGTCAGGCTCTAGCTTTCCTTCCCTCCCGAGCGATGCGACGGTGGTCGAAGATGCACCATTCTGCCAGGCCTAACATCTGCCAACTCGGACAGAAGGCTCGCCATGCAAGTAATCATCCTCGGCAGTGGTAGCCCGCTCCCAGATCCCAATCGGGCCGGGCCGTCGACCCTTGTTCGCACAACAGCGGGAGACTTGCTGTTTGATTGCGGACGGGGGGTCCTCATGCGGGCGGCCGCGGCTGGGTCCGCCGCCGGCGCCCTCAGGGCACTGTTCTTGACCCATCTCCACAGCGACCACATCACCGATCTAAACGACATCTTTACGATGCGGTGGGCAATGACCTTTGCGCCCACCCCGTTGCCCGTCTTCGGTCCAGACGGTACGGCGGACCTCTTGAAGGCCACAGAAGCCATGCTCGAACCAGATATCGGCTATCGCTTAGCCCATCACGACGACTTGACCTGGCGACCTTCCTCGGATGTCACCGAAGTAGGTCATGGCGTGATCTTTGACGAGGACTCGGTACGTGTCACGGCCGCTCCGACCGACCACAGGCCGGTCGTGCCGACCATCGGCTTCCGTATAGACGACGGGAACAGCTCCGTGGTCATCGCCGGCGACACGGTGCCCTGTGTCGGACTCGACGAGCTGTGCTCTGGGGCTGACGTGTTGGTTCATACCGTCGTGCGTCGCGATCTCATCGAGGAGATCGGTTTACCCCGTCTCATGGACGTACTCGACTACCACTCGTCGGTGGCCGAGGCGGCGCAGACAGCGGCCCGAAACGGGGTCCGGACTCTCGTTCTGAGCCATCTCGTGCCCGCGCCCGCACCGGGAACCGAACAGCAATGGATCGACCAGGCCGCCGCCCATTTCAACGGCGACGTGCTCGTGGCGACCGACCTACTGACGCTCGATGTGAACGGCTAGCAGGCGTTTGGGGCAGCTGCAGATATCTGGCCTCCTGACCTCGGGTCACGAAATCAACACGTGTCCAGCGACGAAGTTGCTGGGCTTCAGATGACTGGAGGAGGGATTCCATCAGCACTGGCGGCTAGTCCGGGATCCCACGCACCGGTCGCACAGGAATGACGGAACGCAGCGCGGGCGAACTCCAGCGCGAGCGCTCGTGGATCAGGGCTTCTGCGGACATCTTCCCAGTCGAGGATGTACTCACCCAGGCTTCCATCCCAACGCGCATGTGGCAAAGGAAGCGTCGCACCGCCGAAGCCCTCTGGCGCTGGGTGCGCGAAGGCGTAGAACGCCGCCTTGCCGTATCGCGCGTCGCCGGGCCACCAACCCACTGCCACTTCTTGCGCGTTCATGGCGTTGCGCGTGATGAAATCACTCGATGGAGGTTCGGCCGGCAGGCCGGAAAATAGGTCTACGGCGAGATCAAACGAACCCCACCACGCATTGACCGGTGTCGATCGACCGCGGTATGGCGCCCGAAACTCCGCGAGAACGAGAGCTGCTTGTGTCGCTGCTGCGAAGTAGTCAGCAACCTGACCTTCGTCATACCGCGTGTGTTGGCTGTCCTCGTCGAGCGGCTCGCTCCACGGAACCTCCTGCGGCGCCAAGTCAATCTCGACCGGACCGCCAAGACCGCGAACTGCGGCTAACACCTCACGCGTCACGACACCGACCGCGCGATTGGGCGTGAGCGCGATACGCTCGACTCGGCCGCTGCTGTGCTCAATCGCAGCCTTGTGGACACGCAAATCGAGTACAACGACGAGCGACCCCGAACCGTCGGGTGCTGGCAGCGGGGCGGTTTCCCAGCCCCGAGCGGTGAGGCGTAACGCCGCGTGCTGTAACTGTCGCTCGGGTGGAGCGAGCGTCACCGCCAGCTTGCCAAGCACCTGGCAATGTGCGTGCAGCGTGTCGCAGGTCTCATCCCACTGCTCGTAAGAAGCCGCTGGCCATCCCGACATAGCTGCACGGTAGCGAAGAAATCCCATGAGTTCCCAGGCATGACGTGTACCCCAGTCCGACTGAGGGAGTGCCGCACACCCGCGAAGGGGCACTCTTCTGGACCTGCGCGAACTTGTGTGCTGCCGAGGTTTTGGGGACTGACGGGTTGTCGGCACCTTGGGAGACACCCTCAGCACGATTGATGAGCCGCGCATCTCGATGTCCCAGACACGGGGACGGTCAGGCCGAACCGGTTGAGCAGCTTGGGTATAGAGAGACGCCGAGGACGTGTTGGAGTTGATCAGGTGTCGGTGGCTGTCGCGTCGTCGATTGACTCTGCCGGCCAGCCGCACGCTTTGGGGGTGGCGCAGCTTATTTCCTTCATCGTTTTCAAAGGAGGAGCGGGCCATGAGCTTCGCCAAGCGGCTGCTGGACACCTACCCACGCACTTTCGCCGTCGACGCCGGGGTGCTGGCTGTCACTATCGACTCTCTCAACGACTGCGCCCAGGCCTGCAGCGCCGACACCGCAGCGGATTTGAGCGAGCGAAACGTGACCGAGATGGTCAAGTGCATACGGCTGTGCCTGGACTGCACCGACATCTGCGTCGCCGCCGTCGGCGTAACAAGCCGCCAGACGGAGTACGACGGCAGCGTCATCAAGCCGCTCTTGGAGGCGTGCGTGGCCATCTGCAGGAGCTGCGGCGATGAGTGCGAACGGCACGCCCAGATGCACGAGCGCTGTCGGGTCTGCGCCGAGGCCTGTCAGCGCTGCGAAGAGGACTGCCGGAAGCTCCTGCAGGCCATGAAATAGGGACAGGACCGCCGCAGCAGCGTTGGGACACGACCCCGCGATCTTCCTTCCTTCGCACGTACGCGCACCGCTATCCGGGCGACCTGCGTGTTGTCGCCGACGAGATGGACCTCGCACGAGCGGAGACGATCGGCGACGACGCAACGAGCCCGTTCGACACCGATTGAGCTCGTTGTCAACCCGATCGAGCTCGATCGAACTCGATCGAACTCGTTGCCGCGCGGGGAAACGGGGGGACAAATCGGGGAGCTGACGAATGGCCGGGAATTTCACCCTTCTGACCAGTGAATTTTGGTGGAGGCGATGGGACTTGAACCCACGAACCTCTTGACTGCCAGTCAAGCGCTCTACCAGCTGAGCTACGCCCCCAGCGGCGGAGCACAACGCTAGCAGTCGGAGCCCATCGCTCCCTCCCGCCCTAAGGGGAGCGTCGCCGTCGACGCCCTCTCGTCGATCGCTCGTCATTCCTGGCCTGGACCGCCCCGCACCTCGCGTACCCTGGTGCAATGGCACGGGCGTACGACGTCGAGAAGGTGGAGCTCAAGTGGCAACACCTCTGGGAGGATGACGGGACCTATCAGGTCGAGAACGACGACCCGCGGGAGAAATTCTACGCACTGTGCATGTACCCGTACCCCTCCGGGCCGGCCCACCAGGGTCACGTGCGCAATTACACGTTCGGTGACGTGGCCGTTCGCTATCAGACCATGCAGGGGAAGGCCGTGCTGTCGCCGCTCGGCTTCGACTCGTTCGGCCTGCCGGCGGAGAACGCCGCAATCCAGACTGGCACCCACCCGCGGATCTTCACCGAAGATCGCATCGCGCGAGCTGACGGCCTCGCTGAACCGGCTGGGCGCCGTCTACGACTGGCGACGCGAGGTGCGCAGCCACGACCCCCAGTACATCAAGCTCAACCAGCTCATCTTCCTGCGGCTGTGGGAGGCGGGCCTGGCCTACCGCGCCTTTGCGCCCGTGAACTGGTGTCCCGGCTGCCAGACGGTCCTGGCCAACGAGCAGGTCCTGCCCGACGGCACCTGCGAGCGCTCCGGCGACATCGTGATCCGTCGCGACCTCGAGCAATGGTTCTTCCGCATCACGCGGTACGCCGACGAGCTCCTCGACGCCCTCGACGACCTCGACTGGCCCGAGCGGGTGAAGGTCATGCAACGCAACTGGATCGGCCGCTCCGAGGGCGCCGAGTTCGACCTCGCCGTCCAGGGGGACGAGGACGTGAAGCTCCGCGTCTTCACTACCCGGCCCGACACCAGCTTCGGCATGACCTACGCCGTCATCGCCCCCGAGCACCCCCTGCTCGACGCCTTGACCACCGACCGCCCAGCGCGGCGCGGTCGAAGAGCTCCGGCGTCGGGCCAGCCAGGAGACCGACATCGAGCGGATGAGCGAGGGCGACCCGGCCTCGCTCGACAAGCGGGGTGCCTTCACCGGGACCCGCGTCATCAACCCGTTCAACGGGGAGCCGGTGCCGCTCTACGTGGCCGACTACGTCCTCATGGGCTACGGCACCGGGGCGATCATGGCCGTGCCGGCCGAGGACGAGCGCGACTGGGCTTTCGCCAGGGTCTACGGCCTCCCGATCGTGCGCACGGTCCAGCCGCCGGAAGGGTGGGAGGAAGAAGGGCGCGGTGCGTATACGGGGGACGGCGTCAAGATCAACAGCGGCTTCCTCGACGGGCTCGACATCGCTACGGCCAAGGCGCGGGCCACCGAGTGGCTCGAGGAGCAGGGGATCGGCGAGCGCAAGGTCAACTACCGCCTGCGCGACTGGCTGGTGTCCCGTCAGCGGTTCTGGGGCTGCCCCATCCCGGCCGTCTACTGCGACGAGCACGGCGTGGTGCCGGTGCCCGAGGACCAGCTTCCCGTGCTCGCGCCCGACGACGTCGAGTTCCTGCCGACGGGGCAGTCGCCGCTGGCGTTCAACGAGGGCTTCTTGCTCACGACGTGCCCGATCGACGGCGGCCCGGCCACGCGGGAGACCGACACCATGGACACCTTCGTCGACTCGTCGTGGTACTTCCTGCGCTTCTGCGACCCGTGGAGCACCGACCGCCCGTTCGACCCCGCGGCGGCGCGGCACTGGATGCCGGTCGATCAGTACATCGGCGGGATCGAGCACGCGATCCTGCACCTGCTCTACGCCCGCTTCTACACGCGGGCCCTGATCGACGTCGGGCTGGCCGATGGGGTGCCGCGGGAGCCGTTCAAGCGGTATCTCGCGCAGGGCATGATCCGCCTTGACGGGACGAAGATGTCCAAGTCCAAGGGCAACCTCATCGCGCCCGAGCACTACTACGAGACGGTCGGCGCCGACGGGCTGCGGCTGTTCCACTGCTTCGTCGGGCCGCCGTTCGAGGACTTCGACTGGTCCGACCAGACCGATTCGATCATCGACGGGTGCGGTCGTTTCCTGGACCGCATGTGGCGCGCCTGCACCGAGGTGGTGCCCGCCCGGTCCGGGCCGGACGCCCTGCGGGACGAGGACGTCGTGATCCGCCAGGCGGTGCACCGCACCGTCGCGGACGTCACCCGGGATCTCGAACGCTGGTCATACAACACGGCGGTGGCGCACTGCATGGAGCTCTTGAACTCGCTGCAGCGGTACGGCCGGGAAGACTTCGGCGTCCACGCCGAGGTCTGGACCGAGGCCTTGCGCGCGCTGTTGCGGATGCTGGCGCCGTTGACGCCGCACGTCACGGCCGAGCTCTGGGAGCACCTCTGGCCGGGGGAGCCATCCGTGCACCTGCAGAGCTGGCCGGACTACGACCCCGAGCTGGTGCGTCAGGACACCGTGACCATGGTGATCCAGGTCAACGGCAAGGTGCGTGACCGGGTCGAGGTCTCGGCCTCGATCTCGGAGGCGGACGCCGAGGCCGCAGCGCTGGCGTCGTCGAAGGTGGCGGAGGCGTTGAACGGGGGCGCGCCCCGGCGGGTCGTGGTGCGGCCGCCGCGGTTGGTCAACGTGGTCGTCTGAGGTCCCGCGTGGCCGTTGCCCGTCGCCGTGCTCTGGGCGAAATAGCTTCAGAGCAATAGGCCGATTTCGAGAGGTCCGCGACCCCCGCGGTGGGCTCTCCCACCGAGCAGGACCATCCGACGAGGTTCGACTGCACCTGCGGCTCGACGGTGTCACCGCTCCGACCGACAACCGGCAGAGTGTTTTGCCGGATCGTGTTCGCGGCCTCGGCCGACTTGTGTGCGTGTGTATACGCGATCTGCAATGCGGGTGCGCGGTAGCCCGTAGAGGAAACGATGAGGGATACCCGCCTTCGCCATATACGGCTGCGACTAACCCGCCCTCCTTACCCGTACCCGTCTCGTTGACCCACAGAGAAGCACGCGGGAATCCCCGGGGGGGCCGGGAAAGCCGGGGCTCGGGCATCGAGGGCTACGACCAGATCGCCAGCTGCGTGGCGTCGAGGCACGGCCAAGGGGCCTTGAACGACACCCCCTCGGTGACCGGTTGCGACCAAGTCCGGGTCAGCCGGTGCCGGCGGGATTGCTCACCCCCGGTCAACGCAGTCCCAAACGGCTCAGTGGAACCCGGCCAGCACTTCCTTCCACGCCTCGGGGTCGACCTTGTACGGGGCGTAGAAGCTGAAGCGGTCGACCACGTCGCCGAAGCGGCGCTTGACCTCCGGCGCCACCTGGTCGAGCGGCGCCACGACGGCGAAGGCGTGCAACACGTCGTCGGTGATCAGCTCGCCCATCTTCACCCACTCGCCTCGCTTGGACAGCGTGTTGAGCTCGGACTGCAGGCCGCCCCAGCCGTGCAGCTCGAGGACGGGGCGGTAGGCCGGCGTCGAGCCGTAGAACGCGATCTGCTGGCGCACCGCCTGGTCGGCCGCCTCGATCTCCTTGTCCGTCTGGCCTGTCACGACGAAGCCCGGGTACGACACCGTCAGGTCCCTCCGCTTCTTGTTCGCCTTCACCGCGCCCCGTTCCAGCGCGGGCAGGCTCTTCTCGCGCAGGTAGCGCTCCGTCGTGAAGCCGTGGACCAGGAAGCCGTCGCCGACCTCGCCCGCGACCTCGGTCATCTGCTCACCCACGCCCGCCAGGAGGATCTTGGGGTTGCCGTGCGGGTTCGGGCCCGGGTTGAAGAACGGCGTCATGAGTGTGTGCGTGTAGAACTCGCCGCGGAAGTCGAGCTTCTCGCCCGTCTCCCACGTCTTCCAGATCGCACGGATGGCGAGGATCAGCTCACGCATGCGGGGCGCCGGGTGCGACCACGGCATGGAGAAGCGCTTGGTGATGTGCGGCTTGATCTGGCTGCCCATCCCCAGCATGAAGCGGCCCTTGGTCAGCAGCTGCAGGTCGTTGGCCACGACGGCCAGCGTCATGGGGTTGCGCGCGAACGCCACCGTGATGCCCGTGCCGAAATCGAGCTTCTCGGTGGCTCCGGCGGCGATGGCGATCGGGAGGAACGGGTCGTGGCTCGTCTCGGCCGACCACACGCCGTCGTACCCGCTCGCCTCGGCCTTCGCCGCCTCTGCGGCCACGCCACTGGGGGCGAAGCCGATGCCGCCGTCGATCAACATTGCGCGTGTCCTCTCTTCTCGCTCGAGTGCTTCGGCCTCACTGCTCCTCGCCGCGCAGGAAGCGCTCGAGTTCGGCGGCGATCTCGTCGCCGGAGGGCACGGACTCGACACCCATCGCGTTGCCCTCGGAGGCGTCGATGCTCTCCTCGAGCTTGCGCACCATCGCCTGGTGCTCCGCGTTGTCCGAGATGAGCTGGTCAACCTGGCGGCGCGAGCTGTCGGCGGCGCGGCGGAGGGCGGAGGAGTCCAGCGTCAGGCCGCCGACTGCGGCCAGACCCTCGACCAGGGCGGCGCTCGCCTCGGGGAACGGCATGGCCGCCACGTAGTGCGGCACCCGGGCCCAGAGGCTCACCGCCGGCGTGCCGGCCGCGCCGAAGGCGAGCTCCAATGCGGCCAGCACCCCCGCGGGCACCTCGAGCTCGCCCTGCACGATCCCCACCTGCTCGATCAGCTGCGCCGACTCGGCAGGCGCCGTGGCCGCCAGCCGGACCGGCCGGGTGTGGGGGGCGGGGGCCGGGAACGCGCCGAGCCCCACGACCATGCGCACCCGCCACGAGCGCGCCAGCCCCACGACGGCGTCGGTGAAGGAACGCCAATGGAAGTCGGGCTCGGGCCCGACGAGGAAGAGCATGTCGCGCCCGTCGGCGTCCTTGCCCTGGCGCACGACCGTGCGCGGCCACGTGAGCTCGGACGTGACGCCGTTGACGATGCGGGCCACCGGGCGCCGCGCCCGCTGGTCCAAGAAGTGCTCGCCGTTGAAGGTGACCAGCGACTCGGTGTCGCCCTGTCCGAGGAGGGCGGCCACCGCGGTGGTGGCGCCGAGTCCCGCGTCGACCCATCCCTCGAGCGAGACCACGAGCACGGGTTGGTCGAGCTCGGGCTCCGAGTGCACCTGGAAGAGCTCGGTCAGTCCCGAGCCCTCGTAGTCGCCGCCGCCGGCGTCGCCGGGGCTCACGGCACCGACCCCAGCGACTCGGCCGCCATCTCGAAGAGGCGCCCGATCTGGGCCGGGAAGGTGTCGACGCTGCCCTGGTCGCCCGCGCCGGCGCCCGCGACGTAGCGGGCGTACACACCCTGGAGGATGCACCCGAGCTTCCAGTACCCGAACGCGACGTAGTAGCCGACGCCCGAGATGTCGAGGTCCGACGCCGACCCGTAGCGCTCGAGCACCTGGGCCCGGGTGGAGAAGCCCTTGGCCGTGGTGGGGGACAGCCCGAGGACGGCCGTCTGGTCGGTCGGGTCGGCCCAGTAGACCATGAGCAACCCGAGGTCGGCCAAGGGGTCGCCGAGGGTGCAGATCTCCCAGTCGAGGATGGCCCGCACCGACCCGTCGTCAGTCAGCACGACGTTGTCCATCCGGTAGTCGCCGTGGACCACCGAGGTGCGCTGCTGCTTGGGGATGCGCCGGGCCAGCTCGTCGCTCACCCGTTCGACCAGCCCGCCGTGGTCGACACCCTCGACCTGCATCTGGTCGTACTGCCCGCGCCAGCGCTTGAGCTGGCGCTCGATGTAGCCCTCGTGCCGTCCCAGGTCGCCCAGCCCCACCGCGTCCGGCTCCACGTCGTGCAGCGCAGCCAAAGTGTCGGCCATGTGGTCGCCCACGGCGCGACGGGTGGCCTCGTCGAAGGCGGCCTCGGCCTCGGGAGCGCTCCGCAGGATGTGGCCCTCGACGAACTCCATGACGTAGAAGGGACGCTCGTTGACCGCCTCGTCGGTGCACAATCCGACGGTCAGCGGGACCGGGATGCCGACCGGGCCCAGCGAGTGCATGAGGCGGTACTCGCGGGACATGTCGTGGGCGGTGGGCAGGACGTGGTGCAGCGGCGGCCGGCGCAGGGCCCACACGTGGCCCACGGCGTCGTCGACCCGGAAGGTGAGGTTGGAGCGGCCGCCCGCGATCAGGGTGAAGGTCAACGGGGGCTCGAGGTCGGGCAGCTGCGCGGCCATCCACTTCGTGACCTCGGCCTCGCGGATTCCCTCTGGCGCCTGCGACATGGGCCTCGACGCTAATCGGTGGGCTGGGGCCACCCTCGACGCCCGCGCCGGGTGCAGGCGCAGTCACGACGGTGACGGAGACCCCCGCATCGGCCGGCGCCTCGGCGAGCACCGCCTTGCCACGCGGGCCCAGCCGGTAGCGTCGATACTCGATATGGACGTCACCGATCAGACATTCCAGGCCGATGTGCTGGAGCGCAGCATGCAGGTCCCCGTCGTCGTCGACCTGTGGGCGCCGTGGTGCGGGCCGTGCAAGACCCTGGGCCCGATGCTCGAGAAGGCGGTCGCCGACACCGGCGGTGCTGTGGCGCTGGCCAAGGTGAACGTCGACGACAACCCGCGGGTCGCGCAGACCTTCGCCGTCCAGTCGATCCCTGCGGTGTTCGCCATCCACAACGGCCAGGTGGTCGACCAGTTCATCGGCGCCCTCCCCGAGGCGCAGGTGACGGCGTTCGTCCAGCGCCTGGCGCCGGCACCCTCCGAGGCCGACACCCTGGCCGCCGCGGGGGACGAGGCGTCGCTGCGCCGGGCCCTGGATCTCCAGCCCGACCACGCCGCTGCCATCGAGGCGCTGGCCCGGCTCCTGATCGACCGGGGCGAGCCCGCCGAGGCGCTGGGCCTCCTGGCCCGGATCCCCGAGACCGAGGCGACGCGGCTGCTGGCCGCGGACGCCCGGCTGCTCGAGGCCGGCGTGGACATCTCCGAAAGCGGCCGCGACGAGATCGCCGACAAGCTCGATGCGCTCCTCGAGAAGGTGCGGGACGACGACGCGGCGCGCCAGGAGTTCGTGGACCTGCTCGAGGCGCTCGGTCCGGCCGACCCCCGCACCAACGAGTACCGGCGGGCCCTCGCCACGCGCCTGTTCTGATGCCGGCGCCGGCCGCGGGATCGCCGACGACCGGCATCGAGCCCGACTCGACGACGACCAGCCTGGTCGGCGCGCCCACGCTCGACCTGGGCGGCCGGCGCCACGACCTCACCCACCGTGCGCTCGTCATGGGCATCCTCAACCGCACGCCGGACTCCTTCTACGACAAGGGGACCACTTTCGAGCTCGACAGGCTCTACGCACGCGCCGAGCAGCTCGTGGCCGACGGTGCGGACATCCTCGACATCGGGGGCGTGAAGGCCGGGCCGGGCCCCGAGGTCACCGAGCCCGAGGAGCTCGATCGGGTCGTGCCCGTCGTCGCGGCGCTCGTGGCACGCTTCGACACGCCGGTCTCGATCGACACCTGGCGCGCCTCGGTGGCCCGCGCCTGCTACGCCGAGGGCGCGATGATGGGCAACGACATCAGCGGGCTGGCCGACCCGGATTACGCGGCGGCCGCGGCCGAGCACGGCGCGGCCGTCGTCGTCACGCACATCCGCCTGGCGCCGCGGGTCGCCGACCCCGACCCCCACTACCACGACGTCGTCGCCGACGTCGCGGCGTTCCTCGTCGAGCGCGCCGGGCGCGCCCGGGCCGCCGGGGTCCCCGCCGGGCGGATCGTGCTCGATGCGGGCCTGGACCTCGGCAAGACGGCGGAGCAGTCGCTCGCCCTCCTGCGCGCCTCGCCGGCTCTGGCCGGGCTCGGCTACCCGCTGCTCCTCTCGGCCTCCAACAAGACGTTCCTCGGCAAGGTCCTCGATCTGGAGCTGACCGAGCGCCGCGAGGCTTCCATCGGCGCGGCGGCCCTCGGCATCGCCTGGGGCTGCCGCATCGTCCGCGTGCACGACGTGCTGGGCACCCGCCGCGTCCGCGACGCGTTGGCCGCCGTCAGCGAGGCCCAGTGAGCACCGCTCAGCCGGCGCCGGTCTATCTGGTCCGTGGCGACGATCCCTCCCTCGTGGCCCAGGAGGTGCGCGGCCTGCTCGCCGCACTGGTGGGCGAGCGGGACCACACCCTCGTCGTCGAGGAGGTCGGCGGCGCAGCGGGTGACGAGCTGAACGTCGGCGCCGTCGTGGACGCTTGCCTCACGCCGCCGTTCCTGATCGACCGGCGGGTCGTCGTCGTGCGCGACGCCGGGCGCCTGCTCACGGCGGACGTGCCGCGACTCGTGGAGGTCTTGGGGAATCCGCTACCCACGACGGTCCTCGTCTTCGTCGCCGGCGGCGGGACCATCCCGGCGCCGCTGGTGCGGGCGGTCACGGCCAACGGAGAGGTGATCGACGTCGCGACCAGCAAGGCCGGCGACCGCAAGGCGTGGTTGCAGGAGCACCTGCGGGCGGCGCCGGTCAAGCTCGACAAGGACGCGGCGGATCTGCTCGCCGCCCACGTGGGTGAAGATCTAGGCCGGATCGAAGGCCTGTTCGGGGCCCTGAGCGCCGCCTACGGGGACGGGGCCACCGTCGGGGCGGACGACCTGGCTCCGTATCTCGGCGAGGCGGGCAACGTGCCCCGCTATGCGCTGACCGACGCCATCGACCGCGGGGAGCCGCGCCTGGCGCTGACCGTGCTGCACCGCATGTTCGAGGCCGGCGGTCTGGCGCCGATGCAGGTGCTGGCGACGCTGCACGGCCACTTCGCCAACATGCTTTCGCTCGACGGAGGGGACGTCAGGGGCGAGCGCGACGCCGCGGCGGTGCTCGGCACGGCACCGTTCGTGGCGAAGAAGGCGTTCGAGCAGTCGCGCCGCCTTGGCAACGAGAAGATCGTGCACGCCATCACTCTGATCGCGGCCGCGGACCTCGACTGTCGCGGCGTGAGCGGTCTCGATCCCGAGCTGGTGATCGAGATCCTCGTGGCACGTCTGGCGACCCAGACCCGGTCCACGAGCCAGTCGCGTCCGCACGCCGGCGCCCGCCGATAGCCGGGCCCCCGACGGGCGTCAGCCGAGGGCTGAGGAGAACCACCACCGGTGGTTCTCGGGGTCGCGGGCGCCGTACTCGCGCAGCCCGTAGTCCTGGTCCTCCGGCTCGCGGTCGATGGCCGCGCCGGCGGCCTTGGCGCGGGCGAAGTGCGCGTCGACGTCGGGCACCAGGACCTCGAGGCCTCCGTGCGAACCCGTCGCGCCCTTCGGCGACGCCATCTCGTGCTCCGCGGTGACCCGGTGCAACCAGATCGGGGCGTCACCGGCGCGCACCTCGGCGTGCACGACGGTACCGTCGTCGTCGCGGTGTACTCCGCCGGACGTGAAGCCGAACGTGCCGACGAGGAAGTCGTGGGCCGCCTCGATGTCCTCGTAGACGAGCACAGGGATGACGGTGGTCGTGGCGGTGGTGTCGGGGGTCGTGGTCATGTCACCACTGTGAGCCCTGCACCTCTTCGCTGTCTTGGACAAACCTGACCTCGGGACCGGCCTCCGCCTCGGCCACATAGGTGCGCGGGGTCATGCCGGCCAACGCGGCGAACTCGCGGGTGAGGTGCGATTGGTCGTAATAGCCGGCGGCCATGGCCACGTCGGCCAGGGAAGGCACCTCGGCTGGCTCGAGCAAGAGCGCCGAGGCGTACCGGAATCGCTGCAGCCGCGCGTAGGTCTTCGGCGGGAGGCCGAGCTGGCGACGGAAAGCCTCGGTGACGAACCGGCGGCTCCGACCCGTCTCGTCCATCAGCGGCTCGACGCGGGCTTGTCCCTTGGAAGACACGAGCTGTCTGCGCAACCAGGTCACTTCGGGGGAGAGCTCGGGCAGAGCACGGCCACCGAGGGACACGTCGAGCACGGTCAGACGCTCCTCCCACGACGGCGAATCCGCCAGTTGCTCGAGCAGCCGCCGGCCGTCAGCTCCGAGCGCGTCGTCGAGCGGGATCACCGTGTCGTTGAATGCGGCGAGGTCGCCCAGGAGGGCCAGCGCTCCAGGGGCGGTGAGTTCGACCTGGACCCCGAGCTGGTGGCCCGCCACGCCCGTCATGCTCGAGTGCGTCTGGTTGCCCACGACGAAGGCGCGCAATCCGCGTGGCTCTCCCTCCGTCTCGCCGTCGAAGACGTCCATCGAGTCGCCGAAGCCCAGGATGAGGGAGACGCCGCAACGGGCGACCTCCCGGCGCGCGAACCCGCCCCGGGTCCATTCCTCGTAGCCGACGTACTCGCGCACCACCCCTGCCGATGGTGGGCCGGCGGCGCGCTGTGCCCATTCGTGCACCCCCCGCTCGGTGACCCGGCGGGTGAGGACGAGTCCGTCCGCCATCGGGTCCAGCCTTCCACGCGGACGGCGGCCGGCGAGCACCCCGGTGCTGGACTGGGCACATGCTCGAGACACCACAAGAACTCAGTCGACTCCAGGCCCTGCTCGACGAATCCATGGCGAGCGCCGGCCCGCACCTGCGCAGCATCCTCGACGACGAGCGCCGCTTGGACGCCCGGCAGCTCACCGAGCGCCTGGAGGGGATGCGCCTCCTCGTGCTCGCCACGGTGACCGCCGACGGGCGTCCTCTGGCCGGCCCGGTCGACGGCTACTTCCTGCACGGCACGTTCTGGTTCAGCTCCGGCACCGACTCCGTGCGCATGCGCCACCTGGCGGCGCGCCCCGCCGTGAGCGCGACGCATCTGCCCGGCGAGGACCTCGCCGTGACGGTGCACGGGCGGGCCGAGTGCTTCCCCCTCCGCGACCCCGGCGGCGACGAGCTGCGTCAGGCCATGCTCGACGAGTACCTGCCCAAGCAGGGTCGGGCCTTCGAGACCTGGCTGGACCACATCGACGCGCTGGGCGCGCGCATCGAGCCGCAGAAGATGTTCACCTTCCACCTGGACGGGTAGATGGTGGCGTCTCAACGCGTTGTTATCTGTGTGCGCATCTGGGGTGAAAACGGATTCTCACCGACGACTCAGATGATCCCCAGGCCTGGTTCAGGTGGATGGGGAATATTGAATCTGCGACCTCCGACAGAGATCGGACTCGTTGACCAGCGCACGCAGGCAGCCCCCGCGCGCACGGATGCTCGATGTCGATTTGATGTCTTCGCTCACGCTCTCCTCACCGGTTCGAGACGATGCGCTTCGTCCCGACACGCGCCGCGGCAGGGTTCGAGGGGAGCGATCCGTCGTCGCAACGCATCGGTGCCCTCGACGGCCTGCGGGGGCTCGCCGTCGCCTTGGTCGTCGCGTACCACCTGCCCCTGACCGTGTCGGTCGTTCCGGGAGGGACGCTCGGCGTCGACATCTTCTTCGTGCTCTCCGGTTTCCTCGTGACCTCTCTGCTCCTGCGGCGCTCGAGATCTGGGGGTGGGCGCCGAAGCGCCTGGGCCGAACTGCGAGGGTTCTGGTTTGGTCGCGTCGTCCGTCTTGCGCCTGCGCTCCTCGTCCTCTTGGTGGCGTGGGTCCTGCTTTGGGCCCTGACCGGCGGTGGTGGGGTCTTCAACACCTCGGTCGGCCATCCTGCCAGTGCCCCATCGGTACCCACGTGGGTCAACCTTCGTGGGCTGTTGGCCGTTGCGCTCTACGGGTATAACTGGCTGGCCGCCACCGGCGCTCCGCTCCCCCTGGCCTTTGCCCACTTGTGGTCGCTCTCGGTCGAGGAGCAGTTCTACTTGGTGTGGCCGGTGGTGCTTCTCCTGGCGCTGCGGCGGACTCGCCTGCCAACGATGCTCGGCGTGACCGGTGCACTCATCGTGTCGTCGGCGATCGTCACGGCCCTCCAATCACCGGCCCACACATATGCGTGGTCGTACTACGGCACCGAATCGAGGGCCCAGCAGCTGTTGCTGGGCGCGCTGTTAGCCATGTGTTGGGTCCACGGGCTCGTTCGCCTCCCGAGAAGGGTCGCGACGGCAGTCGGCGTGGCCGGACTGGCGGTCTTGGGCCTCGCAAGTCGCAACCTCGACGAGCACGGCTGGTTGGCCGCCCGCGGCGGAATGTTGACGACAGCCGTTGGCGCCGCCGCGATCATCGTGTGCGTGCTCTGCCAGGGCGGGGGTGCCGCCACCTGGCTTGGATGGCGGCCCGTGCGTTGGCTCGGCCGACGCTCCTATGCCGTCTACTTGTGGAGCTTCCCGCTGACCATGTGGTCCGCTGGGCTGGCCCCGTCGGTCCAAACGGTGGTGGTCGTCACCCTCGCCTTGACGCTGGCCGAGTTGTCTTGGCGTTTCGTCGAAGAACCCGCCCAGCGATGGTTGCGGACCCGGAGGAGGCAGGTGGCGCTGAAGACAACCACTGAGCCGGCGTAGTCCTCGGATCTGCCCTGCTCGGCGCTCCTCCTCGGCCGAACGGATCGCCTCTTATTCGGCGGCTTCTGCCTCGATGGCCGTGATCCGGCGGACCAGGCGCGACTTGTGGTTCGCCGCCGCGTTCTTGTGGATCACGCCTTGGGCCGCGGCCTTGTCGATCCGCTTGACGGCCAGCCGCAGAAGCTCGGCGCTGTCCTCGTCCCCGATCTCGGCGGCCACTAGGGCCGACTTCGAGCGGGTCCGCATCTCGGCGCGGACCGACTTGTTGCGCAGCCGGCGCTTCTCGTTCTGACGGTTCCGCTTTATCTGGCTCTTGATGTTGGCCACGTGAGGATCCTCGATGGTTTCGAAAAAGGGGGGCAGGGCGGAGCGTGAGCCCACCGGTGCGGGAAACAACTCTAGCAGGTGGCCGCCCTCCCACGGCGGCGCCTTCACCGCCCGCCGAGCCCAAGTTCCCTGGCCAGGCGACCGGGAGGCCGCGACGGGACCGGTACGATCGACGGACCGTGCCTCCTGCCGCAACCCCCACCGGACCCGTTGCGGTCGAGCGCATCCGCAATTTCTCCATCATCAGCCACGTCGACCACGGCAAGTCGACGCTGTCGGACCGCATCCTCGAGATCACCGGGGCCGTGGACCCGCGCCTGATGCGAGAGCAGTACCTCGATTCCATGGACATCGAGCGGGAGCGGGGCATCACCATCAAGGCACAAAACGTGCGTGTCGTGCACAACGGCTATGTGCTGCACCTCATCGACACCCCCGGTCACGTCGACTTCGGCTACGAGGTGTCGCGGTCGCTGGCGGCGTGCGAAGGGGCGGTCCTACTGGTGGACGCGAGCCAGGGGATTCAGGCACAGACGCTGGCCAACTGCTACCAGGCCATCGAGAACGACCTGGAGATCGTGCCGGTGCTCAACAAGATCGACTTGCCGGCGGCGGACCCGGTGCGCAGCGCGCTCGAGATCGAGCACGTGCTCGGCCTGCCGGCCGAGGACATCCTGCACATCTCGGCCAAGACCGGGCAGGGCGTTCCCGAGCTGCTCGATGCGATCATCGACCGCATCCCGCCCCCCAGAGGCGAGGTCGACGCTCCCTTGCGCGCGCTGATCTTCGACTCCTCCTACGACCAGTACCGCGGGGTCGTGAGCTCGATCCGGATCGTGGACGGCACGCTGCGCGCCGGTGCCCGGCTGCGCTTCATCCAGGCCAACGCGGTGCACGACGTCGAGGAGATCGGGATGCGCACGCCCGAGGCGGTGGCGGTCGAGGGTCTCGGCCCGGGCCAGGTCGGTTATCTCATCGCCGGGATCAAGGACGTCGGCGAGGCCCGGTCAGGCGAGACGGTGACGACGGCGGTCGGCGGCGCGACCGAGGCCCTGACCGGATACCGCGACCCCAAGCCGATGGTTTTCTGCGGGCTCTACCCGGTCGACGGCGACGAGCTGCCTGCGCTGCGAGACGCCCTGGACAAGCTGAAGCTCAACGATGCCAGCTTCACCTTCGAGCCGGAGACCTCGCACGCCCTGGGCATCGGCTTTCGCTGCGGGTTCCTCGGTCTCCTCCACATGGAGATCGTGCGCGAGCGCCTCGAGCGCGAATTCGACCTGTCGCTGATCGCCACGGCGCCGAGCGTCGAGTACCGCGCCTTTTTGACCGACGGCGGCGAGGTCGACGTCGACAACCCGACCGAGCTGCCCGACGCCAGCCGTATCGACCACATCGACGAGCCCATGCTCTCTGCCACCATCATCACACCGAGCGAGTACACGGGCACGGTGATGGAGCTGTGCCAGGGGCGGCGCGGCGAGATGAGCCGCATGGAGTACCTCTCGCCCGAGCGGGTCGAGCTCGTCTACTCGCTGCCGCTGGCCGAGGTGGTCATCGACTTCTTCGACCAGCTCAAGAGCCGGACCAAGGGCTACGCCAGCCTCGACTACGAGCCCGAGGGATACGCCACCGCCAACCTCGTACGGGTCGACGTCCTCATCAACCACACCCCCGTCGACGCCTTCTCGACCATCGTGCACCGGGGATCAGCCGACACCTACGGGCGCAAGATGGCCGAGAAGCTGCGGGGCCTGATCCCGCGCCAGCTGTTCGACGTGCCGATCCAGGCTGCGATCGGCGGCCGCATCGTCGCCCGCGAGACGGTGAAGGCGAAGCGCAAGGACGTCCTGGCCAAGTGCTACGGCGGCGACATCACCCGCAAGCGGAAGCTGCTCGAGCGGCAGAAGGAAGGTAAGAAGCGGATGAAGAACATCGGGCGCGTCGAGGTGCCGCAGGAGGCGTTCATCTCGGCGCTGCGCCTGGGGGACGACTAGGCCAGGAGGCCAGCTCCGGGTGGTCGCCCCCGGCCCGGCGCCGCCCGGCCGGTGAGGAGGCGCTGGCACTCGGTAAACTTGAGTGCTAGGCACGCCATGACACCCAACGCTGATCCGACCGACCCAACCGACGCGAGCGGTGAGGGGCACGAGCTGAACGCGCGCCGCGCCGCCATCTTGGAGGCGGTGGTCAACCAGTACATCGGGACCGCCGAGCCCGTCGGTTCGTCGCACGTCGCCACCGCACGCGGGGTCCGGGTGTCTTCGGCCACCGTGCGGTCCGAGATGGTGGCCCTCGAACGCGAGGGCTACCTCGTGCAGCCCCACACGAGCGCCGGCCGGATCCCCACGGACAAGGGGTACCGCTTCTTCGTCGACCACCTGACGGCACCCGGCGTGCTGGGCCCGGTCCAGCGCCGCCAGGTCTCCCAGTTCTTCGACCACGTGCATGGCGAGATCGAGACCGTCCTCGAGCGCGCCACCGGCCTCCTGTCGGAGCTGACGTCCTACGCGGCGGTGGTGGTGGGTCCGTCCCACGAGTCCGCCACCATCCGCTCCGTCCAACTGGTCGGCCTGACGCCGCTCCATGCGTTGGTCGTCGTCGTCCTCTCCGACGGAGCGGTCGAGAAGCGCACCATCGACCTTGACTCCGAGGTGTCGGACGAGACCCTCGCCGCCGCCGGCTCGCAGCTCGCCTCACACCTGGTCGGGCGGACGCTCTCGAGCCCGTGGGCGGTGCCGTCGAGCAGTTCGACAGCGGTCGACGGTCTAGTCACCGCGGCCCGCCGTGCCCTCGATTCGATGGAGGGCGCCATCGAGACGGACCAGGTGTTCGTCGGCGGTCCGTCGCGGCTCGCCGAGTCGTTCGAAGCGGTCGAGACCGTGCGATCGGTGCTGGGCATCCTCGAACAGCAGCTGGTGGTGGTCTCGCTCCTGCGTGACGTCCTTAGCCGAGGGTGGTCGGTCGCCATCGGCACCGAGCACGGGTTCGAGCCGCTGTCGTCGTGCGCCGTCGTGGTGGCGCCGGTCCTCGTCGACGGGTTGGACCTGGGCGCGGTGGGCCTGTTGGGCCCGACGCGCATGGACTACCCGCGCACGATGGCCGCCGTGCACGTCGTGGGAGAACGGCTCGGAGAGCATCTCGCGGAGGGGCACGATGTCGGTCACTGACGAGATCGGCGACTTCTACGAGCTGCTCGGGGTGCGCCGCGACGCCGGCGAGGAAGAGATCAAGCGCGCCTACCGGGCGCGCGCCCGTGAGCTGCATCCCGACACCAACCATGGCGACCCCGAGGCCGAGGCCCGCTTCAAGCAGGTGACCGTCGCCTACGAGGTGCTACGCGACCCCGAGCGCCGCGCCCGCTACGACCGCTACGGCCCCGAGGGCGTCTTCGGCTCGCAGGGTGCTGGCGGATTCGGGTTCGAAGGAGGACTGAGCGACATCTTTGAGGCCTTCTTCGGCCAGATGTCGGGGATGGGCAGCTACCGGCACGGCCCGCAACCCGGCGCCGACGCGGAGGTCCGGATCGGCCTGGAGTTCTCCGAAGCCGTCTTCGGGTGCCGCAAGGAGATCTCTGTGCGCCTGCCGGCCGCGTGCGCCACTTGCGGCGGACGGGGCACAGCCCCGGGGACCGAGCCGGTGACGTGCCCCGATTGTGACGGCACCGGCGAGCTGCGCCGCGTCCGCCAGTCGCTGCTCGGTCAGGTGGTGACGAGCGTCGCGTGCTCGCGCTGTGGCGGTACCGGCGACATGATCCCGAACCCCTGCGACGGCTGCGGCGGCGAGGGGCGGCGTATGGAAGAGAGCGCGTTCACCGTCGAGGTGCCGGCCGGCGTCGAGGACGGTTCCACGTTGCGGCTGGCCGGGCGCGGCGCCGCCGGGCAACGCGGTGCGCCGAGCGGCTCGCTCTTCGTGCATCTCGCCGTGGCGCCCGATCCGCGCTTCGAACGCCAGGGCGACCACCTGAGCACCACGCTCGAGGTGACCATGGCCCAGGCGACACTGGGCGCCGAGCTCGCGGTCGAGTCCCTCGACGGGCCGCAGCGGGTCGCGGTGGCGCCGGGGACCCAGCACGGGCACGTCGAGCGCATCCGGGGGCTCGGCGTGCCGCACCTGCGCGGCCGTGGTCGCGGTGACCTGTTCGTGCATGTGCTGGTCCGGACGCCCACCGACCTGACGCCGGAGCAGGAGGAGCAGCTGCGGCAGTTCGCAGCCGCCCGCGGCGAGGAGGTCTCACCGCATGGCGCCCACGCACACGGGCACGGCGAGGGCGTGTTTTCGCGCATCCGTTCCGCCTTTGGCTAGTACCGGCCCGTCCTACGCCGCGATCGCCGTCCGCGCCGCCGCCGCGGCCCAGGTCTTCGTGGACGAGCCGGCCCGTCCCGTGCTGGCCGACGACGACGCGCACCACCTGGGAAGCGTGCTCCGGCTTCGCCCGGGGGAGGAGGTGATCGCCTCCGACGGCGGGGGCCGTTGGGTGCGGGCCCGCTGGCGGGGCGAGGCCGAGCTCGAGCCTCTGCGGGGAGACGCCGGTGTGGGCGGTGACGGCAGCGTGCAGTTCGAGGCCCCGGCGAAGCCGGCACTGACCGTGGTCTTCGCACCCGTCAAGGGGGAGCGACCCGAGTGGGTCGTCCAGAAGCTGACCGAGCTCGGTATCGACCGCATCGTGCCGCTGCTGAGCGAGCGCAGCGTGGTGCGCTGGAGCGGCGTGCGGGGCAAGGCGACGGTGGAGCGCCTGCGCCGAGTCGCTCGTGAGGCGGCCGCGCAGTGCCGGCGCGTCTGGCTTCCCGAGGTGGGCGACACGGTGCGCTTCGACCAGCTGCCCACGCTCGGCGCGCCCGACGAGGTGGTCCTCGCCCAACTGAGCGGCGACCGGCCCACCATCGCCCGGCGCGTCGTCGCGGTCGGGCCCGAAGGCGGATGGAGCAGCGGTGAACTGGCCTCGGGGCTGCCGACCGTCGGGTTCGGGCTGAGCGTGCTGCGGGCGGAGACCGCGGCGGTCACGGCCGGTGCGCTGCTCGCGTCCCTGCGCACCGGGACGGTGGCCGCGGCAGCGGAGGAGGCGGAGGCGTGAGGGATGCCCATCGTCACGGGCGCGCCCGGCGGGCCGGTAAGTTCGTGCCAGTGATCAGGCCCGACCGCAGGGACGGCGACCCCAGGGGATGACGGACTGCCTCTTCTGCAGAATCGTGGCAGGCGACCTGCCGTCCGAGACCGTGCACGAGTCGCCGACGACCGTCGCGTTCAACGACATGCACCCGGCGGCGCCGCTCCATGTGCTCGTCGTGCCGCGGCGCCACATCGAAGATGCGTCGGTGGTCACCGCCGACGACGGCCCCGTGCTGGCCGACATGTTGCTTGCCGCGCGCGCCGTGGCGGACCACGCGGGCCTGGCCGACGGGGACCGCGGCTACCGCTTGGTCTTCAACATCGGGCCGGATTCGATGAACTCGGTGCCGCACCTCCACATGCACGTCCTCGGGGGCGAGCCGCTGAAAGGCCACTTCGCCGCGTGATGACCGCTTCATGACCACCACCCTGCGCGCCGAGTGCTTCGTCCCGGGCAACCACCTCATGGCCGGGCTTCTGGGCACCCGGGACGAGCACCTCCGGCAGGTGGAGCAGGCATTTGCCGACGAGCAGATCGTGGTGCAGGGCAACCGGATCTCTGTCGAAGGGCCGGCCTCCGAGCTCGTGGTGCAGCTCTTCGAGGAGCTCATCCTGCTGGTCCAGGCCGGCCGGGACCTCGACAGCGCCACCATCGCGCGCACGATCGACATGGTGCGCGAGGACATCCGCCCGAGCGAGGTCCTGCGTTCCGAGGTCGTGCGCGCTGCGGGCGGCAAGACGGTGCGTCCGAACACGGCCGGGCAGAAGCGCTACGTCGACGCCATCTCGCAGAGCATCATCACGTTCGGCATCGGGCCGGCGGGGACGGGCAAGTCTTACCTCGCCGTGGCCCAAGCGGTCCACGCCTTGCAGTCGCGCCAGGTGTCGCGCATCATCCTCACCCGCCCCGCGGTCGAAGCGGGTGAGCGGCTCGGCTTCCTGCCGGGCGACCTCATGGCCAAGGTGGACCCGTACCTGCGCCCGCTCTACGACGCGCTCTACGACCTGCTCGAGCCCGAGGGGGCCCAGCGGCTCCTCGACCGCGGCACGATCGAGGTGGCACCCCTCGCCTTCATGCGGGGACGCACCCTCAACAGCTCCTTCATCATCCTCGACGAGGCGCAGAACACCACGCCCGAGCAGATGAAGATGTTCCTGACCCGTATCGGCTTCGGCTCCAAGTGTGTGGTCACCGGAGACGTGACCCAGATCGACGTGCCGGGAGCCCGCTCGGGCCTCGTCGGGCTCGAACCCGTCCTGGGCGGCATCGACGACATCGCGTTCGTGCATCTGACCCGGCGGGACGTCATCCGCCACAAGATCGTCGCCGACATCGTGGACGCGTACGACGTGGCAGAAGGGCGGACGGGTCACTCCCAGTGACCATCGACGTCTTCGCCGCCGACGAGCAAGAGGCTCATCCGATCGACGTGGCCCGCTGGGCCGAGCTGGCGCGCCGGATCCTCGAGGCGCGAGGGGTGAAAGGGGAGACGGAGGTCTCGCTGCTCTTCGTCGACGAGGGCGCCATTGCCACGCTGAACGAGCAGTTCCTCGCCAAGTCCGGGCCGACCGATGTGCTCTCGTTCCCCATCGAGGACGAGCCGGGCCCGACCGGGCGCTCACCCGACCTCGGGGGCACCGGCCCGGGCAGCTCGGCCGAGCAGGGTTCGCTGATACTGCTCGGTGACGTCGTCATCTGCCCCGCCGTGGCGTCCCGCAACGCGATCGAACACGGGGTGCCGTTCGAGGACGAGGTGGCGCTGCTGGTCGTCCACGGGCTGCTGCACCTGCTCGGCATGGACCACGAGGACGACGCCGAGGCGGCGCGCATGGAGGCCTTGGAGCAACAGCTGCTGCACCGCTTCCATCGGGTGAGCCGCGAGGCGTGAGCGCCGTGGTCACCATGCTCGCGGCGTCGGGCTTCCACACCGAGGACATCATTCTCGTCATCGTGATTGCCGCGCTGCTGGCCGGTTCAGGCGTGCTCGCGATGGCCGAGACCAGCTTGGTGCGGATGAGCCGCATCAAGGCCAAGTCGCTGGTCGACGAAAAGAGGCGTGGCGCACGCCAGTTGGCGCAGCTGATCGAGAACCCGGCCAACTTCCTCAACCCGATCCTGCTGCTCGTACTGATCTGCCAGCTGGTCTCGGCCACCCTCCTCGGCATCGTCGCATCGCACCTCTTTGGCGGGCTGGGCGTCCTGCTCGGCATCGTGTTCGAGATCGTCGTCATCTTCGTCTTCTTCGAGGCGGTGCCGAAGAACTGGGCCGTGCAGCACGCGGACCGGGCGGCGCTGCTCAGCGCGCCGATCGTGGGCACGCTCATCCGCTTCCCGCCGATCCGCTGGCTCTCGGCCCTGCTGATCGGCCTGGCCAACCGGATCATCGGCGTCGCCGACGACGACACGGACGGGATGCCGCGTTCGTACATCACCGACGCGGAGCTCAAGGCCATGGCCGACGTCGCCCACGAGGAACAGGTCATCGAGAAGGACGAGCGCACCTTCATCCACTCGATCATCGACTTCGGCGACACCGTGGCCCGTGAGGTCATGACGCCGCGCCCCGACATGGTCACGGTCGAGGCCGATGTCACCGTCCGCGACGCGTTGGAGACGGCGCTGTCTGCGGGATACAGCCGCATCCCCGTGGAGGAGGAAGGGATCGACGACATCATCGGTATCGCGTACGCCAAGGACCTGGCGCGTGACGAGCGGGCGGGCAAGAGCAGCCAGGCGGTGCGAGACAGCATGCGACCTCCCAAGTTCGTGCCGGAGTCGAAGGAGGTGTCGGACCTCTTGCGCGAGATGCAAGAGGAGAAGTTCCACATGGCGATCGTCGTCGACGAGTACGGCGGGACCGCCGGGCTCATCACCCTGGAGGACTTGCTCGAGGAGCTGGTGGGTGACATCGTCGACGAGTTCGACGTGGAGGAGCCGACGGTGGAGCGGTTGGAGGACGGATCGGTGCTCGTCAGTGCGCTCATCTCGGTCGACGACGCCGATGAGCTTCTCGGCGCCGAGCTCCCGCAGGGTCCGTGGGACACGGTGGGCGGGCTCATGCTCGACCTCGCCGGGCGGGTGCCCAGCACCGGGGACTCGGTCGAGGTCGACGGCTTCCGCTTCACCGCGGTGGACGTGCGCGGCCGGCGCATCGGCCGCGTTCGTATCGAGCCCACCGCCGCCAAGGCCACCGAGACCGGCACGGCGGGGACGGACCAGCGGGGCGACGCCTCCCACAACGGAGGCTGAGCGGTGCGCTCGGGCTTCGTCGCCGTGGTGGGGCGGCCCAACGTGGGCAAGTCGACGCTGGTGAACCGGATGGTGGGCACGAAGGTGGCGATCACGTCCGCCCGGCCCAACACGACCCGCCATCGCATCCTGGGCGTCCTCCACGACGAGGCCGCTGATGTGCAGATGGTCTTCGTCGACACGCCCGGGATCCACAAGCCGCGCAGCGCGCTCGGGACCCGGCTCAACGAGACCGCGACCGACGCCTTGGACGACGTCGACGTCATCATGGCGGTCGTCGATGCCACGGCGGCCATCGGGCCGGGGGACCGGACCGTGCTCGAGCGCGCCGCGCGCCAGGTCCGCCGGCCCGTGAACGGCTACGAGCGGGGCGAACAGGAGGGGCGCGCGAGGACCAGGAGACAGGCGCGACCCCGGGCCTGGTCGTCGTGGTCAACAAGGTCGATCGGGCGTCGCCGGCGGAGGTGCTCGAACGCCTCGCCCAAGCGAGGAAGTCGGTGGACGCGCTGGGCGAGCCGCCCGGCGTCGAGTATTTCCCGGTCTCCGCGCGCAAGGGCCACGGGGTGGCCGAGCTCATGGCGTACCTCGTGAGCCAGCTGTCCGAGGGGCCGCCCTACTTCCCGCCCGACGTCGTCACCGACACGCCGGAGGCGCTCTGGGTGGCCGAGTTGGTACGAGAGCAGCTGCTGGCCAAGACGCGTGACGAGCTCCCGCACGCGATCACCTGCCAGGTCACCGAGTGGGAATGGCCGCACATCCGCGTGGAGATCATCGTCGAGCGCGACTCGCAGAAGGCGATCGTGATCGGCAAGGGCGGCGAGGTCCTGAAGGAGGTGGGAACCGCCGTGCGCCAGTCGCTGCCCGCGGGGTCCTTCCTCGACCTGCACGTGAAGGTCGAGCGCCGTTGGCAGAACCGGGCGGAGATGCTGGACCGGCTCGGGTACTGACCAGCGGGCCCACTCCGGGTGCGGCCCGGGCGACCACTCGCCAAGTGTAAGCACCGGGGTTTAGGGTTGGGCATGGCCCACCCCCGGACGCGCCGCACCGTGCATCCGGAGGGCCGGCCCGACCCGCCGACCCTGCGCGACGTGGCCGACCGGGACACCCTCGACGTCGTCTTCAGGGCGCTGGCGAACGAGGTCCGCCGCGGCATCCTCGCCGTCCTGCACGACTCGGACGGCGCCATGAGCTCCCACGACATCGCCCGCCGCTTCGCCATCCCGTGGCAGGGCGTGTCGCGGCACCTGCGCCTGCTCACCGAGGCGGGGCTGATCTCGTGCGACGTGCGGCGGAACGAGCGGGCCTACTCGCTCAATCGGGAACAGCTCCGCAAGGTGGCGGGCCGCTGGGTCATGCGGGTCAGCACCGAGGCCGGCCGGGACCGGGACGGCAGCCTCGTCTTCGAGTTCGCCGACTAGCGAGTTCGCCGGCTAGTGCTGTGCTAACCAAATCCAAAAGCGGACCATGTCGGGGCGCTCACGCCAGAACCTCACGATATGCCCGAGTGGCGGTCCACATGCTTTCGATTCAGGGAGGCTCGCTGTTTCCGACGGCGACAAGGTCATCGAGAAGCGTTTGCGTGATGCGGTCATAGGCCGTCAGGAAGCACTGTTCCTTGTCGTGAACTGCTCGTAGAAGGCGTCGCGCGAGATGTGCGCACGGGCCGTGATGTCGTAATCGTCGTACTCCCGTATCCGCGGCTACCGACCGCGGAGACAATTGCCAAGAGGATTCGTTCCCGCTGGTGTCGTAGAACCTCTTCGCGCACAAGCGCGGTAACCGTGTGACGGCTTCCCCTTGCGGCATCAACGTCACCACGCTAGCTTCCAAAAAGTAGAGGACGATACAGTCCACCACTCGAGTGTGGGGTCTTGTCGCTTCGTCATGGGGGGGAAACGGTGCAGTGAATCTCGACGGATGTCTTGTGCATTTGCGGAGGCCGGGATTCGGCCTGTTTGTCGCGACCGTCATTGTGGCGGCTGCTATGACACTGCCTGCGCCCGCCACGGCCGCAGTGACCGGCGTGCGACCCACACAAACGATCAGCGTGCTTGCCGGACAGACGATGAACGGTCAGCCGATCCCATGCGTGGCGCAATCGGACGGGGTGCGCATTTGTCACGGTGACGAGAGCGGGCTCGGTCAAGCCGATCTCCGCCTGAAGAGCTTCGACGGCTCGCCGCTGGCGCTGTACATCATCCTCCCTCCCGCACGCGCCGCCGGCACTAACGGCGACTACCCGTTGTTGGTGCAGAGCCACGGCTGGGGCGACCCCCCGACCGGACCGGACGACACGCAATATGGCGGTCCCACGGCAGATCAGTGGGCGAGTGAGGGCGTCGCGGTCCTACAACTCACGGCACGCGGCTGGGGCGACTCGTGCGGCAGCGCCGCGTCTCGGCAAGTCGACGAAGCGGCGTGTGCGAACGGCTACATCCATCTCGACGATGAACGCTACGAGGCCCGCGACGTGCAGAACGCCGTTGGGCTACTGGTCGACGAGGGGATCGCCAACCCCAATGCGATCGGAGTTACCGGTGAGTCGTTGGGCGCCGGCCTGTCACTAGAACTGGCAACCCTCAACGACCGCGTGATGAACGCCGACGGGTCGCTGAGTCCGTGGAAGAGCCCTAACGGAACGCCCCTTCACATCGCCGCCGCCGCCACCTTTGCCGGGTACAGCGACCTGACCTACGCGCTCATGCCGAACGGGCGCACGCTCGACACCGGGGTGACTTCGGCCACGGCCGACCTGTCGCCGCCCGGCGTCGAGAAGGGGTCGATCCTGTTCGGTCTGTACGAAGTCGGCGCCTTGTATGGCTACTACGCACCCCAGGGCGTAAATCCGCAGGCCGACATCACGAGCTGGTACGCGGCCATCACTGCCGGCGAGCCATACACGACGTCCGCGGACGAGTCGATCATCCAACAGATCGCGCAGTTCCACTCCCCCTACTACTTGCTCGACGGCGCCTACGGAACGAGCAAGGAGGCGCCCGCGCCTCTGTTCATGGCCAACGGCTTCACTGACGACATCTTTCCGGTCGATGAGGTGCTCCGCTATTACAATCTCGAACGCTCGTTGTACCCGTCTGACCCGATCTCGCTGTTCGCCTTTGACGGCGGCCATCAGCGCGGCCAGAACAAGCCAGCTGATCTGGCGCTGCTTTCCCGTCGCATCAAGGCGTTCTTGAAGCACTACCTCAAAGGCACGGGAAGGCAGCCGAAGACGGGCGTGACCGCGCTCACGCAGACCTGCCCGGCGAGCGCCCCATCCGTCCGCTTCCACGCCGCCACGTGGGCGGCGCTCCATCCCGACGAGGTCGCCTACAGCTCCGGGCCGACCCAGACGATCCTCTCGACGGCCGGCGACCCCACGATTGCCAAGACGTTCGACCCAGTCTTCGGTAACGGCGCGTGCGCGACCGTACCCGCGACCGACCAGGGCGCCGGCGTCGCGACCTACCGGCTGCCGGCGGCCACCCGTTCCGGCTACACGCTGCTCGGGTCGCCGACGGTGACCGCCGATTTGACCGTGACCGGCGACTACGCGTACATCGCGGCGCGGTTACTCGACGTCGACCCGGTGACGAACACCGAGACGCTCGTGGCCCGCGGCATCTACCGGATCGACCCGAATGCGCCGGATGGCGTCCAGACCTTTCAGCTCAATGCGGCCGCGTGGCACTTCGCGGCCGGTCACGTCCCGAAGCTCGAGCTGTTGGGCCGGGACTCGGGTCAGGCCCCGGCAGATTACACACGCCCATCGAACGGCGTCTTCTCTATTTCGGTTTCGAACCTGCAGCTGCATTTGCCCGTCCACTCATTTGATTAGCTCCTCGACCCAGGCACGCATCGGGTGGTGATCAAGCCGCTGCCGTCGTTAGCCGCCCACCAGTGAGGCGCATTCGGTAACAACGACCTCCGAGTTGTCGAAGGCCGCCCCACCAGTCGGCATTGCCGGACACAGGCACCTGCGCCGTCGAGCCCGTGCCCTCGAAGTGCGTTCGGGGATATACCGCAACCGTTGGCTGACGCGGCACGAGTCAGTCCTCGAGCGCCCGGCGCAGGAACGACTCCACCTCGTCCCGGTCGACCGTGCGCCGCATCGGCGGCAGCGTCGAGAGCAGCACGCCGCGGTACGACGCAGTCGCCAGGCGCGGGTCGAGCACGGCGACGACGCCTTTGTCGTCCGCGGTGCGGATGAGCCGCCCGGCGCCTTGCGCGAGCAGCGTGGCCGCCCGCGGGAGGTCGACGAGAGAGAAGGCGCGTCCCCCGGCGCGGTCGCGCCGGGCCTGGAGCAGGGGGTCGTCGGGCCGCGGGAAGGGGAGCCGGTCGATCGTCACCAGCGACAGCGCCCGGCCGGGGACGTCCACGCCCTGCCAGAAGCCGAGCGTGGCGAAGAGGCACGAGGTCTCGTCGCCGGCGAACTCCTCCAGCAGCCGGCCCTTGGGCAGGTCGCCCTGCACGAGCAGGGTGAAGGGCAGTTCGGGCGCGAGCGCCTCGCCCGCGGCCTCGGTGGCGCGACGGCTCGTGAACAGCGCGAGCGTGCGCCCCCCCGCGGCCTCGATCAGGAGCGCCAGTTCCTGGTGGATCGCCTCCTCTGCGCCCGGGGCGCGCCGATCGGGCAGGTGGCGCGCGACGTAGAGCAGTGAGTGTGCGCGGTAGTCGAACGGGCTGCCCACGTTGAGCTCCTCGGTCGGGAACTCGTCCAGGCCGACGCGCTCCGCCACCCGGGGCGGGATGGTCGCGCTGGTCAGTACGGACGTCACCGAGCCCCAGAGCAGGCCGGCCAGCGCGGGCGCCACGTCGATGGGGGAGAGGCGCAGCCGGACGTTGCGCCGGCTGCCGTCGACCCAGGCGACCTCGCCGTCGGTGCGTCCGACGAGGCGGTGCAGGTCCTCGGCCAGGTGGGCCGCGGCCTGCAGGGCGCGCGTCTTGCGGCTCGAGCGGTCGGGGTCCGCCGCGTCGCCGTCGCCGAGGAAGCTGCGCTGCGCGCCGCTGCGCCGCAGTGCGTCGACCACGCGCCGGGTGAGCTCGGAGGCCCGGGCCAGCAGCTCCGCCAGCTCCGCATCGGCGCCGCGCGAGCCGCCGCTTTCGTGCAGCACGCGTTGACCGAGTCGGTCGACGAGTGCGACCCCGAGCAGGTCTCCGGCCGCGCCGAGGGAATCGAGCAGCTCGGCGTCGCCGGCCTCGGTGAGCGGGCGCGCCGCCGTCATCAGCGCCCGGAAGCGGCCCGGCGTCACCTCGACCCCGAGGCTCGAGGTCATGACCTCTTCGAGCTCGTGCGCCTCGTCGAAGACGACGACGTCGTGTTCGGGCAGGACGGCGGCCCCGCTGGCGAGATGCGCGCCGTAGAGGTGGGTGTTGACGACGACGACGTCGGCCACCGTCGCCCGGTCGCGGGCGGCCTCGGCGAAACAACTCCCGCCGGACGGGCAGTTGAAGGCGCCGGGGCACTCGCGCGGGCCGACGCTCAGCATGTTCCACGCCCGGTCCGACGGCTCGAAGCTGAGGTCCGCCCGGTCGCCCGTGTGCGACGTCTGCGACCACGCCACCAGCCGCCGCACCTCCTCGACCAGGCCCTCGGGGGCCCGGCCGGCATCCGGCTCCGCCGCCCCCTCCGTCCCCTCGGCCCCCACGGCCCCCATGGCCCCGTCGGCCTCGTCGGCCCGCGCCCCACCCTGGTCACCCAGCTCGGCCTGGATCCCGCCCGAGCCCACCTCGGCCACCCGCTGGCGGCAGAGGTAGTTGCTTCGTCCCTTCAAGACGGCGAAGTCGAGGGGCACCGGCAGGCCCAGGCCGGATTCGACCAGGGGCAGGTCCTTGTCGGCCAGCTGGTCCTGCAGGGCCTTGGTCGCGGTGGCGACGACGACCTTCTTCCCGCTCAGCGCGGCGGGGACGAGATACGCCAGCGACTTCCCCGTGCCGGTCCCTGCCTGCACGACCAGGTGCGTACCCGTCACCAGCGCCTCGGCCACGGCCCGGCACATCTCGCGCTGCTCGGGCCGGTGCTCACCGCCTGACATCTGCGCGGTCACCTTGTCCAGCCCGTCGACGCCGTCGTCGCCGGCCTGGCGGGCGTCGGCGGCCGTGGCGGCGGACGGGCCGAGGGGCTCGACGCCCGAGAGGTCTTCGAACTCGTCCGGCGCGGAGAAGTCCTCGGCGTCCTCGTCGTGCATCGGGCCGACGCTACCGCCGGACCGCGCGGCCCCCGGGCGCCGCACGCCCGGCCGCGCTGCTCAGGCCGGGACCCGGGTCCGCACCTCCACGGACAACTGTCCCGACAGGTCGTTGAACGCCTGCTCGCCGAAGCCCGTCCACATCTCGAGGGCGGGTGGCGGCAGGTGCTCGAGCATCGCCGACCGCTGCGGCTCCGTCATCCGCTGCCGGATGAGGCCGAGGATCAGCCAGACCTTGTCGCCTCCGAATTGGGCCATGGCGTACCCGGGCAGGGCGCCCCACTCCTCGACGGAGAGGTGGGCGCCGCAGAGCGGCAGCGCCTCTTCCTCTTCGGCGTCGAGATGCGGCATCAGCTGCCCGTGCAGCGCTTCGAGGCTGTCCACGACCGCGCCCTGTCCGGTCCCGTTCCCGCCGGGCCAGGCGGCGAGCCAGCGCCGCGCCGCCGCGAGCAGTTCCAGGGCCTCCTCGTGCTCCTCGTCGAGGCGGTCGAGGAACGCGTCGCGACCGGGGCAGCGTTGGCGCAGCAACGGGAAGACGAGCTTCTCCTCGGTGTCGTGGTGGTCCTCGAGGAAGGAGAGGACGTTGTCGTAGTAGTTCGCCACCAGCGCGAGCCGCTGGGCATCGCCGGGTGCGACCCCGCCGACCAGCACCGGCGCCGCGCCGAGCGCGTCACGGAACACGCCGTGGACGGCGATCAGGTCGGTCACGTCGGGGCGCACTGCGCGTGAGCCTTCTGCCATTGGGAGGCCTCCCTTTTGTCTCGCCTTTTGTCTCGGTGCTCGTCGCCAACCCCGGATCTCCCGAACGGGGACGGCACAGTCAACCACGGTTGTGGCGGCCCGCGCCCGGGGCACCCGTGTGGTTCTCGGGTCCAGCGCCCCGCGGTAGGTTCACCGGGTGACCTCCACCGTCGCCGAGCAGGGGGGACCCGAGAGGCACGGCCGCCGGTCTGACCACGCCGACGGGCGCAACGGCGCCACCGCCGCCGACCCCGACCCCATCCCCGCCGAGCTGGACCTCGGGCGCGTCCCCGTCCACATCGGGTGCGTGATGGACGGCAATGGGCGGTGGGCGAAGGCCCGCGGCCTGCCTCGCACCGAGGGCCACGCCGCCGGCGAGGAGGCGCTCCTCGACGTGGTGAACGGGGCTCTCGAGATCGGCGTCAAGTGGATCACCTTCTACGCCTTCTCGACCGAGAACTGGCGCCGTCCGCCCGACGAGGTGCGCTACCTCATGAACTTCAACCAGTCGCTGCTCATGCGCCGGCGCGACGAGCTGAACGAGAAGGGCGTACAGATCCGCTTCGCCGGCCGCCGGGACTGGCGGGTGCCCCGCCGGGTCCTCAAGCGCATGGACGAGTCCATCGAGCTGACCATGCACAACTCGCGCATGGTCATGACGATGGCGTTCAACTACGGGGGGCGCGCCGAGATCGTCGACGCCGTCCGAGCCCTCGTCGCCGAGGGGGTACCGGCCGACAAGGTCGACGAGAAGGCGATTCGGCGCCACCTCTACTTCCCCGACATGCCCGACCCCGACCTCGTCATCCGGACCTCGGGCGAGACGCGCATCTCGAACTTCTTGCTGTGGGAGATCGCCTACAGCGAGCTCACCTTCCCCGACACCCTGTGGCCCGACATGCGCCGGCGCCACCTCTACGAAGCGGTGGTCGAATTCCAGCGCCGGGTGCGGCGCTTCGGCGCCGTCACCTGATCCGCCTGGCCCACGCGCGCCGACAGGGCTGAGGATCGGGCCCCGGCCCCGGGCTGCGAGAATGGGGGCGATGTCGCTGACCCGGGTCGCCACGATCTTCGGGGCCCTCCTGCTGGTCCTGTTCGTCTTCTTCGTCCTCGTGGCCGGCGCCTTCGGGGCGACCACCGGCGTCCTGTCCGCGCTCGCCATCGTCGGGCTCATCGTCTGCGGCAGCCTCCTCTACGGACGGCGCTCCCATTACGCCCGGGCCGTGGCCCGCGTGCGCCCGGCCCAGCAGGCCCACGACCGCGCCGCCGACGTGGCCGCCGACGCCCGCCGGGCCACGGCGGAGGCCGCCAAACGCGGCGAGCGCTACTGCCCGCTCGACCCGGCCCACCCGCTCGCGGCCGCGCCGCGACACCCCCGGGCCCCGGCGCACCCACCCACGCCGTGAGCCTCTTCCGCGACAAGGGCGTCGTCCTGCGCACCTACCGCCTGGGCGAGGCCGACCGCATCGTGGTGTTCCTCACCGAGCGCCACGGCAAGGTGCGCGCGGTGGCCAAGGGAGTGCGGCGGACCAACTCCAAGTTCGGCGCCCGCCTCGAGCCGCTGACCCACGTCGACCTCCTCCTCTGGCAGGGCCGCAGCGACCTCGACATCGTGAACCAGGTCGAGGTCCTCGACGCCTACCGCCCCATCAGGGAGGACCTCATCCGGATCCCCCAGGGCCTGGCGCTCCTCGAGGTGGCCGACCAGCTCGCGCAGGAGCGCCATCCCGACCCCGGCCTCTACTCGATGCTGACCGGCGCCCTCCGCGCCCTGGCCAACCCGGACTCGGACCCGACGCTCCTCGCGCCGTCGTTCTTCTTGAAGGCGCTCGTCCACGAAGGCGCCGGCCCCGTCCTCGACGAGTGCGCCGCCTGCGGCGAACCCGACGGCGCCACCGAGCTCGTCGCCTTCGACCTCGTGGCCGGCGGCGCACTGTGCCGCCCCCACCGCAGCGGGCGCCCCATGAGCGCCGCCGCGCTGGCCCTGGTGCGCCGCATCCTCGGCGGCGACCTCGCCGCGGTCCTCGACGGCCCGCCGCCCCCGGGTGCCGACGAGGTGGCCGAGCTGGCCACCGAGGCCATGGAAACCCACCTCGACCGCCGCATCCGCTCGGTGCGTTCCACGGCCGACCTTTGAGCGCGTTCGGCGTCTACGTTCACGTCCCGTTCTGCCGGGAGCGCTGCGACTACTGCGCGTTCGCCACCTACACCGACCGCGACCACCTCATGGAGCGCTACGCGGACGCGTGCGTCTCCGAGTGGCAGCGAGTCTCCAGGGCGGCCGACCTCCCCGTCCCGACTTCCATCTTCTTCGGAGGGGGCACCCCGTCCCGCCTCCATCCCGAAACCCTGTGCCGCATCCTCGACGCCGTCGGGCGTGCGCCCGACGCGGAGGTCACCGTCGAGTGCAATCCCGAGGACGCCGACGCCGCGCACCTCGATGCGTACAACTCCGCCGGCGTCACCCGCGTCTCCTTCGGGTTGCAGTCGACGCAGGCGCACGTGCTGGCGGGCCTCGGCCGCCGCCACGTGCCGTACGCCGCCGCCCGGATCTCCGCCGCGGTCGCCGCCGCCGGGTTCGCCACCTGGAACCTCGACCTCATTCTCGGCGCCGCCACCGAGAGCGACGAGGACTGGGCCCGCACGCTCGACGACGTGCTCGCTCTCGAGCACCCGCCGCCCCATCTCAGCGCATACGGCCTCACCGTCGAGCCGGGCACGCCCCTCGCCCGGGACCCGGCGCGCCGGCCCGACGACGACGCCCTCGCTCGCCGCTACGAGCACGCCGACGCCGTGCTCACGGCGGCCGGCTACGCCTGGGAGGAGATCTCCAATTGGGCCAGGCCGGGACACCGGTGCCGCCACAACTGTCTCTATTGGGAGCAGGGCGACTACGTCGGCCTCGGCTCCGCCGCGCATTCCCACCGCGCGGGGGTGCGCTGGTGGAACGTGCGCACTCCCGACCGCTACGTCGCCGCCGTCGAGGCGGGGCGCTCGCCCGAGGCCGGGCGCGAGGAGCTGACCGCCGGCCAACGCGAGTTCGAGGCGCTCTCGCTTGCGCTGCGCACGCCGCGCGGTGTGCCCTGGGGCGCGCTGGAGCGTCCCGAAGAGCTCGAGGGTCTCATCGACGACGTCGACGGCCGCGCTGTGCTCACGGTGCGGGGCCGGCTGCTGGCCAACGAGGTCAGCGCCCGAATCGGCTCCGGTATCCTGCACCGATGACCGAGACCGCCGAGACGGCCGCAACGCCTCCCGCGCCCGCCGACGACCTCATGGAGAAGGTCGTGCGGCTGAGTCGTCAGCGCGGCTTCATCTTCCCCTCGGCGGAGATCTACGGCGGCTTCCGCTCCACCTACGATTACGGCCCGCTCGGCGTCAACATGTTGCGCAACGTGAAGAACGCCTGGTGGCGCTCCATGGTCCAGCTGCGCACCGACGTGGTCGGCATCGACGCCGCCATCCTCGGCCCGCCCGCCATCTGGGAGGCCTCGGGCCACCTGGCTACCTTCACCGATCCCCTGGTCGACTGCAAGAACTGCCGGGAACGCTGGCGCGCCGACAAGATCGACGGGGTCTGCCCCAACTGCGGCTCGCACGACCTGACGGAGGCTCGCGCCTTCAACCTCATGTTCAAGACCCACGCGGGTCCGGTCGAAGACGAGGGCCACGTGGCCTACCTGCGCCCCGAGACCGCGCAGGGCATGTTCACCAACTTCGCCAACGTCCTGAACACGACGCGCAAGAAACCGCCGTTCGGCATTGCCCAGATCGGAAAGTCCTTCCGCAACGAGATCACGCCGCAGAACTTCGTCTTTCGTACCCGCGAGTTCGAGCAGATGGAGATGGAGTACTTCGTGCCGCCCGACGAGGCGCAGAAGTGGTTCGACTACTGGCTCGAGGAACGCAAGCGCTGGTACCTCGACCTCGGCATGCCGGCAGAAAAGATCCGCCTGCGCCACCACGACCCCGAGGAGCTGTCGCACTACTCGAGCGGCACGGCCGACGTCGAGTTCCTCTTCCCCTGGGGCTGGGACGAGCTCGAGGGCATCGCCAACCGGGGCGACTACGACCTGTCCGCGCACATGGCCAAGTCCGGGGTGTCGCTCGACTACTTCGACCCCCAGACCAACGAGCGCTACGTGCCTCACGTGATCGAGCCGGCCGCGGGCGCGACCCGCACCATGATGGCGTTCCTGCTGGCCGCCTACAGCGAAGACGAGGTCGGGGGAGAAGCGCGCACCGTCCTGCGGCTGCACTGGCGCCTGGCCCCCTACCAGGTGGCCGTCCTGCCGCTCTCGAAGAAGGACACGCTCGAACCGCTGGCCCGCCAGGTGCTCGCCAAGCTGCAGCCGCACTTCATGGTCGACTACGACGTGACGCAGAGCATCGGCCGGCGCTACCGCCGCCAGGACGAGGTTGGCACGCCGTGGTGCGTGACGGTCGACTTCGACTCGCTCGACGACGACGCCGTCACCGTGCGCGACCGCGACACGACCGAGCAGGTGCGGGTCCCCATCGTCGACCTCCTCGGCGAGCTGCGCCGGCGCACTGGGGGGGAGTAGCGCCGGCGCAGCGTCGAGCCGAGGTCAGGCGACCCGGCGGTACTTGCGCACCGCGAGCGGTGCCAGCACGACGAGGATTCCCGCGCACCAGGCGAGTGACGCCCACACTGCGCCCGGGTCGTGCAGCGGGCCTCCGGTCATGAGCGAGCGACAGGCGTCGACGACCTGCGTCACCGGCTGATACTTGGCGAAGGCCTGCAGCCACCCCGGCATGTCGCTGACCGGCACGAACGCGGACGAAGCGAAGATCAGCGGGAACAGGATGGGGAACACCATCGTCTGCGCGGCCTCCGCATTGGGGGCTGACAGGCCGACGGTGGCAAAGCCCCAACACAGCGTGTACGAGAACAGCAGGACGATCAGGGCACCGCACAGGAACAAGCCGAAGTTGGTGCCGATGCGGAAGCCGACGGCAAACCCCACAATGGTGATCAACACCACGACGAACACGTTGCGGACGAGATCGGCGGTCGTGCGACCGGCCAGCACGGCCGACCGGGCCATCGGCAAAGCTCGGAACCGTTCGATCAACCCCTTGTGGAGATCCTCGGAGAGGCCGACCGCGGTGGAGACGGCGCCGAACGTGACCGTCTGGACGTATATCCCGGGTATGAGGTAGTCCACGTAGGGCACCGAGGTGTGGATGGCGCCGCCGAACACGTAGACGAACAGCAACACGAACATGATCGGCTGGATGGCCGAGAACACGACCGTTTGAGGGTTACGCAACAGCGCGATGAGGTTGCGCCAGGTCACCGTCAGCGCGTCTTGGACGGCCCAACCGAGCCGGGTGCCCTTCTGCTCAACCGGCTGGTCAATGGCGCGGGGGAGTGCGATGGTCGTCATGCCGCGTCCTTTCCGTCGTCAGTGTCGGTGACCGCACGGCGGCGACCGCCGCTCAGGCGCGCTCGGCGCTCCTCTTCGGTCTCCGCCTCGGTCTTGTGGCCGGTGAGGCTCAGGAACACGTCGTCGAGGCTCGGTTCACGCAGGGCGAGACCGTGCACGGGGATCCGGGCACGGTCGAGCGAGCGGAGGACTTCGGCGCCGACGGCCGGGCCGTTCTCCACGGTGAGCTCCACGATGCTGCCGTCGATGACGGGCTCGCGGTCGGTGAGTGGCGCGAGCAACGGCACCGCTTGCCGCACTTCAGCGGGGCCCGGCAGGGTGACGGCCACCACGGACGTCCCGAGGCCGGCCTTGAGCTCGGCCGGCGTGCCCTGGGCGATGACCGTTCCGTGATCCACCACGACGATGTCGCGCGCGAGCCGATCCGCCTCCTCGAGGTACTGCGTGGTGAGGAGCACCGTCGTCCCCTCGGCCGTCAGTTCTTCGATGACGCCCCACAGATCTTGTCGACCGGGCGGGTCGAGGCCCGTGGTGGGCTCGTCGAGGAACAGCACGGGCGGGCTGGCCATGAGCGCGGCGGCCAAGTCGAGTCGCCGGCGCATGCCGCCCGAATAGGTCTTGAGCGGCCGGTTGGCTGCGTCCTCCAGCCGAAAGGAATCGAGAAGCTGTGTGGCCCGCTCGGCGGCCACCTTGCGGCCGAGGTGACAGAGCCGCCCGATCATGCGCAGGTTCTCCCGGCCGGTCAGGTTCTCGTCGACCGTGGCGTACTGGCCGGCCAGCCCGATGATGTGCCGCACGGCGTCGGACTCCCGCACCACGTCGTGGCCCAACACCGAGGCGGTGCCGGAGTCAGGCTCGAGGATGGTGGAGAGGATGCGCACCGCCGTGGTCTTGCCGGCGCCGTTTGGCCCGAGCAGGCCCAGGACGGTCCCCGTCTCGATCTCGAGCGACACGCCGTCGAGGGCCCGGACCTTGCCCCGCGGGAAGACCTTGACAAGGTCATGCGCTTCCACCGCCATCGATGATCTGAAAGAATTAGCCATCACCAAAGAAACTTAGTAGTAAAGTTACTTATATGTCAAGACAATGGTCCCGAATCGAGCTCGTCCAGCAGTTGCGGCACGAGATCATGGGGTACTTCGGCGCGGCCAGCGACTTCGACGACCGGCTGGCCAAGAAGCTGAAGCTGAGCCGCACCGACATGCGCTGCCTGGACCTTATTGGTCGACACGGGCCGCTGACCGCGGGCCGTCTTGCCGAGGAGAGCGGACTGACTACCGGGGCAGTCACCTTCATCCTGGACCGGCTCGAGGAGGCGGGCATGGTGACGCGACGCCGCGACACCGAGGACCGGCGCCGGGTGTGGGTCGAGATCCTGCCCGAGGCCCAGGAACGGCTCCTGGGGCTGCAGCAGCCGGTCGCCGACGAGATGCGCCTGGTGGCCCAGCGCTTCAAGTCCGATGAGCTCGCCGTCGTGCGCGACTACATGCGCCAAGCGAAGGAGGTGTTCCAGCGCCAGGTCTATGGCGGCGTGACCGGCGAGCCGGAGTCCCCGAAGCGGCCTGCCCGTTCGCCCGACCCGCCCGAGAAGCCGCCCGCAGGAAAGTAGGCTGGGGTTCCCTTCCCTTCACTGGGCGGGTACCGACCACCCCGTGACCGCGCCCCCCACGCGGTTCGCCCATCCTGGGCAAGGAGGCCCGATGCCGTACGTCTTCGATTTCGACCACACCCACGCCCGCCCCCCCATGGAGCTCAAGGACCTCCTCGGCGGCAAGGGCGCCAACTTGGCCGAGATGACGTCGGTACTGAAGCTCCCCGTGCCGCATGGGTTCACCATCTCGACCGATGCCTGCCGGGCCTACATGGCCGGCGGCTGGCCGAAGGCCCTCGACGCCGAGGTGGCCTCGGCTCGGGGACGCCTCGAGACCTCCATGGGCAAGGTGATCGGCGACGCCGCCGACCCCCTCTTGGTGTCGGTGCGGTCGGGGGCCAAGTTCTCCATGCCCGGGATGATGGACACCGTCCTCAACCTCGGCCTCAACGACGATTCGGTCGAGGGCCTGGCCAAGCAGACGGGCGACGAGCGCTTCGCTTTCGACTCGTACCGCCGCTTCATCGCCATGTACGCCCGCATCGTGCTGGAGTTGCCCGGGGACGAGTTCGACTCCCTCTTCGATGCGGCCAAGGAGCTCGCAGGCACCGAGTCCGACGCCAAGGTCCCCGTCGAGCTCTTGCGTTATCTCGTCGACTCGTACCAGCAGATCGTCGAGCGCCACACCGGCAAACCGTTCCCCCAGAAGCCGGAGGACCAGCTGCGAGGCGCCATCGAGGCCGTCTTTCGCAGCTGGAACGGCCCGCGCGCCATCGCCTACCGCGAACGCGAGCACATCGCGCACGACCTCGGCACCGCCGTGAACGTCCAGGCCATGGTCTTCGGCAACCGCGACGACAACTCGGGTACGGGCGTCGGCTTCACCCGCGACCCTGCCACCGGCGCAAAGGGCGCCTATGGCGACTTCCTGGTCAACGCGCAGGGCGAGGACGTCGTGGCCGGCATCCGCAACACGGAGCCGATCTCCGAGCTGAAGAAGAAGTTCCCCAAGGTGCACGTCGACCTGCTCAAGATCTTCTCCCGCCTCGAGTCGCACTACCGCGACATGTGCGACACCGAGTTCACCATCGAGCAGGGCAAGCTCTGGATGCTCCAGACGCGCGTCGGCAAACGCACCGGAGCCGCCGCCCTCAAGATGGCCGTTGACATGGTGCGGCCCGGCGACCTCGGGATCTCCAAGGCAGAGGCGGTCTCGCGCATCACCGAGGACCACCTCGACGCGGTCCTGCACCCGCAGTTCGCCGGCGCCGGCTACGCGGTGTGGGCCAAGGGCCTCGGGGCCAGCCCGGGCGCGGCGGTGGGGCGCATCTACTTCACCGCCGACGACGCCGCCGACGCGGCAGGGCGGGGTGAGAAGGTCATCCTCGTCCGCAACGAGACCTCCCCCGAGGACGTGCACGGCATGCTGGCCGCGGAGGGCATCCTCACCGCGCGCGGCGGCCTCGTCAGCCACGCCGCCGTCGTGGCCCGCGGCTGGGGGAAGCCGGCCGTGGTCGGTGCCGAGGTCCTGCGCATCACGCGCCACGCGGTGACGGTGGGCGACCTCACACTCTCGGAGGGCGACTGGGTCTCGCTCGACGGCGGCGCCGGCGTCGTCGTGGCGGGCCAGGTCCCGTTGACCTCCGCGTCGCCGCCGCCGGCGTTCCAGACCGTCTTGTCGTGGGCGGACGAGATTCGCAAGGGCCACCTCAAGGTGCGTACCAACGCCGACACCGGCGAGGACGCAGCCAACGCGCGGACGATGGGCGCCGAAGGCATCGGCCTGTGCCGCACCGAGCACATGTTCCTCGGTGAGGACCGCCTGCCCGTCGTGCGCCGGATGATCCTGGCCCAGACGCCGGCGGAAGAGACCGACGCGCTCGAGGAGCTGCGCCTCGTCCAGCGCGAGGACTTCCTGGCCATCCTCGCGGCGATGGATGGGCTGCCCGTCACGGTGCGCCTGCTCGACCCGCCCCTGCACGAGTTCCTGCCGTCCACCGAGGAGCTGGCCACGAAGGACGCCACCGTCGGGCTCAACCCCGAGGAGCGCCGGCTCTACGAGGCCGCGCTCTCGTGGAAGGAGGCCAACCCGATGCTGGGCACCCGCGGCGTGCGCCTCGGCGTGATCAAGCCCGGGCTCTACGCAATGCAGGTGCGCGCCCTCATGGAGGCCGCCCGCCAGCGCGTCGCCGACGGCGGCCATCCGATCGTCGAGATCATGATCCCGCTCACGGTGACCCGCGAGGAGCTGGCGCTCGCGCGGGGCTGGGTCGAGGACGCCGTCGCCGACGTCAACAAGGAGCGGGCGCCGCGCCCGTCGAAGGGGGCGAAGGGGGGCACGGCGAAGGCGGGCAAACTCGACGTGACCATCGGCACCATGATCGAGACGCCCCGGGCGGCGCTGCGCGCCGACCAGATCGCGGAGGTGGCCGACTTCTTCTCCTTCGGGACCAACGACCTGACCCAGATGACCTTCGGCTTCTCGCGCGACGACGTCGAAGGCCGGATGATGGACGCCTACCTGGAGCTCGGCCTTCTCCCACGGAACCCCTTCGAGGTGGTCGACGCCGGAGGAGTGGGTGAGTTGGTGAAGCTCGGGACCGAGCGGGGCCGGGCGACCCGGCCCGACCTCAAGGTCGGCGTCTGCGGTGAACACGGCGGAGACCCGGCCTCCATCGCCCTCTTCTACGAGGCGGGCCTCGACTACGTGAGCTGCTCGCCTTTCCGTGTCCCCGTGGCCCGCCTGGCCGCGGCCCAGGCCGTCCTGGCGGATGCGCCGCCTGAGGACAAGAAGGCGCCCAAGAAGGTCAAGGCGGGCTAGCCGGCCCCGTCCCTGCGGGTGCCCGTCCCGCCTGCAGGTAGCGACGCAGGGCGATCAGGGTCCAGATCGCCTCGACCACCCCGAAGGGCCAGGCCCCGGAGAGGAAGCCGTAGGAGCTCGACAGCGCGCACCCGAGCGCGAAGGCCAGGACGAAGTGTCGGCCGCGAGCCTCGAGGGCGTACATGGCCATCATGAAGGTGAGGGCGCAGACGCCGTAGATGGTGACTCCCATCGGGCGACGGTAGGTCAGCTTGGACCGGCGCACCGCCGCGGTACCGTCGAGGCGTGGGGATTCCCGACGAGGAAGTGGCCCAGGTCCGGGCCGCCACCGACATCGTCGCCCTGATCAGCGAGCACGCCCTCTTGAGGAAGGTCGGGAGGCGCTGGAGCGGGCTCTGCCCGTTCCACACCGAGAAGACACCCTCGTTCAGCGTGAACGCCGAGGAGGGCTTCTACTACTGCTTCGGATGCCACGCGTCCGGCGACGCCATCTCCTTCGTGCGCGCCGTGGACCATCTCGACTTCGTCGACGCCGTCCGTTACCTGGCCGACCGGTCCGGCATCACGCTGCACGAGGACCAGGAGGCCGGCCGGGACCACAAGCGACGCTCCGAGCTCCTCGACGCGATGGAACGGGCGGTGGAGTGGTACCACGAGCGCCTGCTGCGGGCGCCCGACGCGGGACCAGCCCGCGACTACCTGCGCTCGCGCGGCTACGACGGTGAGATCGTGCGCCAGTTTCGACTGGGCTGGGCGCCCGACGATTGGGACGCGCTGGCGAAGGCGCTGAAACTCTCTGAACGGGTCATCTCCGACGCCGGCTTGGGCTTCGTGAACCGCCGCGGCCGGATCCAGGACTTCTTCCGCGGCCGGGTGCTCTTCCCGATCTGCGACCCTTCGGGCCGGCCGGTCGCGCTGGGCGGGCGCGTGCTGCCACCGCGTGCGGGCACCGCGCCTTCCGATCGTCCTGAGCCCAAGTACAAGAACTCGCAGGAGTCACCGATCTACTCCAAGCGCCGGACCCTCTACGCGCTCAACTGGGCCAAGCAGGGCATCGTGGCCCATGAGGAGGTCGTCGTCTGTGAGGGGTACACCGACGTGATCGGGTGTTTCCGGGCGGGGGCACCGTGGGCCGTCGCGACGTGCGGCACCGCGCTGGCCGAGGAGCACTTCACGTTGCTGCGCAACTTCGCCAAGCGCATCGTGCTGGCGTACGACGCGGACGCAGCGGGACAGAGTGCGACCTCGCGCGTCTACGAGTGGGAGCGCAAGCACGAGGTGGACGTCGTCGTGGCGGAACTCCCCGGAGGCAGCGACCCCGGTGAGCTCGCGCGCTCGGAACCCGAGGCACTGGTGCGCGCCATCAAAGAGGCCCGTCCCTTCCTCCAGTTCCGGGTCGACCGCATGTTGGCTGCCGGCGACCTCGGCACCGCGGAGGGGCGAGCACGAGCCGCCGAGGCCGCACTGACCGCCGTCGCCGAGCACCCGATCGACCTGGTCCGGGACCAGTACGTCATGCAGGTGGCCGACCGCTGCCGGCTCGATGCTGCGAGGCTGCGCGATCGCCTCGAGTCCCTGCGGGCGCATCCACCCGCCGAGACCTCGGCGCGGCGCCACCGGGCTCGGAGGGACGAATCGCCTCCCGTGGAGTACCCGGACGACAACGAGCGGTTCGGTCCAGACGAGGGGAGCGAGGCTGCGGTCGCGGCAGCGCTGCGACCGGGGCCGGGACTCGAAGCACTCAAGCTCGCCGTGCATCGACCCGAAGAGGTTGTCGATCGGGTCCACGCGGTCCTGTTCTCCGACTCGGTGCAGCGGCAGGCCTTCTCGGCGCTGCTGGAACACGACAGCGTGCAGCAAGCGGTGGAATCCGCATCGGCGGAGGTGGCGATCGTGTTGCGTCGAGTCGTGGTCGAAGAGCCCTTCGAGGGTGACCCTGAGCTGGGTGATTCCGTCGACTCGGTCGTTGCGATCCTGCTGCGCGAGGCCATCCGGCGAGTCCTCGCCGAGATGGAGATCGAGTCGCGAACGGGAGGTGACACGTGGCGGTCACGGGCGGCCGAGACCGCCCAGGTGCGGCTCTGGCTGGACCAACTCGGCGAGTCCGGAGACGGTCGCGACGCTGCCGATCGGTTGGTAGCGTGGTTATCCGATAGGGGAAGAGTGACGACAGTGGCAGGCGACGGGTGACCGAAGATTCCGTGATGGCAATTGACAACGACGGTGTCGCTGTCAGTTCGTCGGCGTCTCCCGATTCACTCGTGTCGATCACACACGTGGGACTTCCTTCCGGTGTGTCTCAGCTGGATTTCGAGGCGGCGCTCGCGATGGGACGCGAGAAGGGACAGCTCACTCAGGACGAACTGATCGAGGCGTTGCACACCGTCGAGCTCACACCCGAGGTGCTCACGACGCTGATCGATCGAATCACGGCCGAAGGCGTGTTCCTCGTCGAGGAGGAAGAGGAGGAGCTGACCGTCGAGGTCAAGCCGCCCAAGGAACCGAAGGCAGCGGCGAGGGACAACGGGACGACTCGGATCGAGACAAGGCGAGAGACGAACGGAAAGCGTGCGGCGTCGTCGGGGGAGTCGGGCGGCAGCGCCGAGGACCCGGTGCACACGTACCTGAAGGAGATCGGACGGGTCCCGCTGCTCAACGCCGAGCTCGAGGTAGAGATCGCCCAGACGATCGAGGAGGGGAATGCGGCCGCCGCCAAGTTGGCCGCCCACGAACTGGCCCTGACGGGTGAGGGCAACCCTGAGGATCTCCTCGACGAGCCGGCGCTCACGAAGAGCCGGCGCCTCATGCGCAAGGGACTCAAGGCGAAGGACGAGCTGATCGAAGCCAACCTGCGCCTCGTCGTGTCGATCGCGAAGCGCTACCGCAACCGCGGCCTCGCGTTCCTGGACCTGATCCAGGAGGGCAACCTCGGATTGATGCGGGCGGTCGACAAGTTCGACCATACGAAGGGCTTCAAGTTCTCGACCTACGCGACGTGGTGGATCCGCCAGGCCATCACCCGTGCGATCGCCGATCAGGCGCGCACTATCCGGATTCCGGTCCATATGGTCGAGACGATCAATAAGGTCGTCTGGGCCCAGCGTCAGCTGCTCCAGGAGCTCGGGCGTGAGCCGACGATCGAAGAGGTGGCGCTCCGGGTCGAGCTGCCGATCGAGCGAGTCCGCGAGATCCTGCGCATCAATCAGGACACGGTGTCCCTGGAGCAACCGGTGGGCGACGAGGACGACTTCAACCTCTCGGACCTGATCGAGGACAGGGGAGCAGTGGTCCCCGACGACGCGGCGACCCGGTCACTGCTGGACGCGGCGGTGCGGGAGGCGCTGGGTCACCTCTCTGAGCGTGAGCAGGACGTGGTGCGGCTTCGGTTCGGCCTCGACGACGGGAAGATCCGGACGCTCGAGGAGGTCGGCAAGGAGTTCGGGGTGACCCGGGAACGAGTCCGCCAGATCGAGTCCAAGACCCTGGCCAAGCTGCGCCGGCCGGACGCGGCGCACCTGCTGCGGGACTACCTCGAGGAGTCCTGATTCTTCTGCACCGTTCGCCCGTCGTGGCGACGGTGACGACTTGGTCCGCTGATATCGTTCGGGGGCTGTTTTCTCAACCCTTCCGGGGTAGCTCAACGGCAGAGCAAGCGGCTGTTAACCGCTAGGTTGTGAGTTCGAATCTCACCCCCGGAGCATTCCGCTTCGTTTTCGCTGGTCAGCGGCGATAGGTCCAGCAGCTCACCCTCCGCCTCGGGGTCGTCGTGCGCGCTACGTGCGCGAACGGATTTCGCAGCGTCGGAAATCGGGACCACATTTTCGGTGGGCGTGTAGGCGTTCAGCGCCTGGGCCAGCAGTGCGTCACGCTCCTCGGACGCGTGCTCGTAGCGCACCACCATGGCGACCGACTTCCACCCGCCGCGGCTCATGATCTCCTTGGTGCTTGCGCCCGTGGAGGCGAACATCGTGGCGGCGAAGTGGCGGACGTCGTGGAAGCACACCCACTCGAGGCCGGCGTTGCGCCGAGTGGCCTGCCAGATGACCCCGAAGTTGCTCGGGCGCAGTCGCTTGCCCGTCGCCCCCAGAAGTGCCCGGCCCCGAAAATGGGACCAGGCACCGGGGTAAACGAGCGTCTCCCGGATTTCCGCGCCTAGCGTGCCGCGTCGAGTACCGAGGCACGATCGGCGTCCGTGTTACGAGCGGAGGCTCCGAAGGCCGGTGCGAATTTCGCTGATCAGGATCTCGGGTTGCTCGAAGGCTGCGAAGTGGCCGTCCTTGTTGGCCTCGCCGTAGTGAATCAAGTTGCTGTAGGTGTCTTCGATCCAGCTGCGTGGCAGGCGTGGGATGTCGCGTGGGAACACGGTCACGGCGACCGGCAATGTGAGCTTTGGACCAGCTAGGCTGGCCGATTTGTTCTTCCAGTAGATGCGGCCGGACGACGCGGCACTGTTTGTGTACCAGTAGAGCGAGATTGCGTCCAGCATGTCATCGGTGCTGAGCGCGTCCTCGGCGAGGCCGTGGTTGTCCGTTTTGGACTGGAACTTTTCGTAGATCCAGGCTGCTTGGCCAGCCGGAGAGTCCGCCAGAGCAAATCCGACGGTCTCTGGCTTCGTGCGCTGAAGGTGGTTTGATCCACCGAGATCGCCGGTGTAGAGGGCGACGGTGTCCACGGCGTAGCGCTCGTCGGGCGACAGCGTGTCGGGTATCTCTGCGGGAAATGCGTATTGAGTGTTCAAGTGGATCCCGAGAAGACCCTCAGGCCGCATAGCCCCAAGGGGGAGGTTACGACGGCACCCCAATCACCGCCTTGAGCGGCCCAATTCTTGTAGCCCAAGACGCTTCATGAGTTCCACCCAGGCGCTTGCGATACGTGGAACTGTCCACCCCGTCTCGGTCGGCTTTTGGGAAAACCCGAATCCGGGCAGCGACGGAACGACGACGTCAAATGAATCTTCGACGCTTCTTCCGAACGCCGCCGGGTCAGTGAGTGGGCCAATGAGTTTCAGGAACTCGACGATCGAGCCCGGCCATCCGTGCGTCAAAATGAGGGGCATCGCATTCGGATTCTTGGACTTGACGTGGATGAAGTGAATATCGAGCCCATCGATCGCGGTCAGGAACTGTGGGAAACGGTTGAGCTCCGACTCGAATTGGCGCCAGTCGTACTCTCGCTCCCAGTAGTCGATTAGCGATTTCGCATTCTCTAAGCGGACACCTTGCGACCAGTCGGGGACGGTTTCCGGATTCGGCCATCGAGTTCTGGCGAGTCGCTGTTTTAGGTCGTCAATCTCGGAGTCCGAGATCGCGACGGTGAAGGGACGGACGAGGGCTGAGGATGCGGGCGTCGTTGCGGTCATTGCCTTGTTCTCCTGATCTATGAACGTGGCGCGAACGGGCTCTTGGCAGCAGTCCGCGTCTACGACGATGTCGTGGCCCCGGTGAGCCTCCAAAGTTAGTTGTGGAACCCCGAAAGAAATACTGAGTTCCCTGGTGCGACACCACTGTCTGGGCGCGAGGATGGCTTCCTGGCATAAAACTTAGAGGAGGTCGCCATGAGCACTTCGCAGGTGGGCAGCAACGATGCAGGTGGGACGGCGTCCGGCGGGAGCGTCGACATGAAGCTGGAGGTGGTCACCATCCCCGTCTCGGATGTCGATCGAGCCACTGAGTTCTACGGCAGGGTGGGGTGGAGGCAGGACGTCACGCCGCCCGGCTCTGGCGTGACCCAGTTCACGCCGCCTGGCTCTTGGTGTTCGGTCCAGTTCGGCCCGAATCGCACCTCCGCTCCGCCGGGGTCGGCCCAGGGTCTCTTTCTGATCGTCTCTGACGTGAAGGCCGCCCAGGAGCAGATGGTCGCATCTGGCGTCGAGGTGAGCGACGTTTTCCACAACGGCCCGGACGGCCGGGTCAGCGGTCCCGATCCCGAGCGCGGCAGCTACCTCTCCTTCGCCTCGCTGCGCGACCCGGACGGCAACGGGTGGCTGTTCCAAGAGATCACCACTCGGCTGCCCGGGCGCGTTGACTCTTCTGTCACATCCTTCGGGTCCGCTCGCGACCTGGCAGAGGCGATGCGGAGGGCGTCTGCCGCCCACGGGGAGCACGAGAAGCGTATAGGCGAGGCCGACCCAGACTGGCCTGATTGGTACGCGGCCTACATGGCGGCGGAGCAGGCGGGCACGGAACTGCCGAAGTGAGCGACTATGACGTGATCGTTCTTGGCGGTGGCGCGCCAGGCGAGCCTTGCGCGGCCGCGCTGGCGGCGCGCCGTCTGCATATTGCTCTAATCGAGCGGGAACTGGTGGGTGCTGAGTGCCCGTACTGGGCTTGTATCCCGCCCAAGTCGTTGGTGTGCCCAGGTGAGGTGCAGATCGCGGACATGCCTCCGCCGGCCAAGCCGATGGATGCGCGGATGCCGACTCTGTCGGGGTGAGGAGGACAGGATGGGAAACCTATCTGCAGCCGCCGGTGCCCCGCTGACCCCCCGTCGACGCGCCACTGCGGGGAAGTCATGAGCAGTTCAACCAGTCCTGTACCCGTCCAGCGCAAGCCGGAGCTAGTCGAGCAGACCGTCGTCGTGATTGGCGGCAGCGCCGGCATCGGGCTCGAGACAGCTCGCCGCGCCCGGGCCGAAGGTGCCCATGTAATTCTCACCGGCCGTAATCCCCACCGCCTCAACAAAGCAGCCGTCGAAGTCGGCGCGCAACATAGTGCAGCCTTCGACGCCACCGACTTCGATCAGCTCGAGGGGTTTTTCGACGACCTACCCACGCCCATCGACCATGTGCTGGTGACCGGCCCCGGCCCCTACTACGCCCCGCTGGCGGACTTCGACCTCGAAAGGGCTCGCCTAGACATCGAGGCGCATGTCTTTTTGCCGGTGCAAGTGGCTCGGAACGCCGTGGACAAGGTACGTCCGGGAGGGACCCTGCTCTTTATGGGAGGGACTGGTGGCCGCGCTCCGGCGCCGGGCTTCACGTCCATCTCGACTCTCACGGCCGCAGGGCCTGCTCTCACGAAGAACCTCGCGCTCGAACTGGCCCCGATCCGCGTGAACCTGATCGCAGCCGGGTTCGTCGACACGCCTTTATCGGCTTCGCTCCTCGGTGACCAGCTCGACGCGCGCCGCGAGCAACTCCGGACGACTCTCCCGATCCGACGCGTCGTCGGCCCAGCTGATATCGCCGCCCTTGCCATCCACCTCATGAGCAACACCGCGGTCACCGGCGCCACCTTCGACATCGACGGCGGGCAGCAACTCGTCCCTTGATGCACGATACGACACGGAGATCGCAGATCGGTCGAAAACAAGTCCCGGGGAGCACTCCCTGCCTTGGGCACGAGCTGGCGGCGAGGCCGAAATAGGAACTCTCCCTCACTTCCGTCCGTTTCGGCATCATCGCGCGCACTACGTGCGCGATCTCCTCCGTTCTCCGATGCGATCGGGACCACATTCGAGCCTTTGCGTAGGGATTGAGCACCAGCGCGAGTAGCGCGCTAGGTGCCCCATATCGCCCTGCTTGAGCGCCGAATATGGCCGATCTGTACGATCGCCTCATGGTTCAGATGCAAGCCCGAGAGATACCAATCCCCATCTCCGTCAGCGAAGAGGCTCAGGCGGTCCTGGCGATGGGCCCGCTCGGCCCGCCATCGAGAGAGCTCCCGGCGCTTGACGACCTTGAAGGCTGGAAGGCCTATGTTGCCGAGACCGACGACTTCGTGCGCTCGATGGTCGGTGATGCGGCCGCCGGGTTTGCAGGCACCATCGAGGAACGAGAGACCGGGCCGTGCCCTGTCTACGTCGTAACGTCGGGCACCGTCGCGGACACTGATCGCCGCGTGTTTTTCGACATCCACGGGGGCGCTTGGGTCCTCGGTGGTGGCGATCTGTGCAAGAGGACCACGATTGCCTTGGCCACCGCAGTCAGAGCCCGCGCCTGGTCGGTGGACTACAGGATGCCGCCCGACCATCCGTTCCCCACACCTCTGACGACTGCCTCAGGGCTTACCGGCTGCTGTTGGACGAGCGCGATCCAAGCGAGATCATCGTCGGTGGGACGTCGGCCGGGGGCAACCTGGCGGCAGCGCTGATCTTGCGAGCACGCGACGAAGGACTTCCCCTGCCGGCTGCGGTCGTGTTCAACACGGGCGCGTTCGACCTTACGGGTTCGGGCGACTCGTGGCAGACCAACGACGGCCTGGACAATGTCCTCTCGGGATCCGTTGCGCCGTGCACCGAGCTCTATGCCGGTGACCACGACCGCCGCGAGCCCTACATCTCACCGCTGTTCGGTGATCTGACCGGGTTTCCGCCCGCCATCCTCTTGACCGGCACGCGTGACAGGCTCCTCTCGGACAACGTGCGTATGCACCGGGGTCTGCGCGCGGCCGGAATTGAGGCCGAGCTCCACGTGTGGGAGGGAGCCGGTCACGGCGGATTCCTTGGCATGGCGCCGGAGGATGCCGATCGATTCGCGGAGTTGCGGCGTTTCGCCGAAGCACGCTGGGTTCGGGACAAATGACAGTAGGTGTCTCACAACGAATTGGCCCCCGATACTTCACATCAGTCAAGGTTCGTACGCGATCCGTGCGCGAGCGGTCGGCATATTGGGGTCACGAACAGTCACCGCGCCGCGCAATGACCTCATTAGCTGGACTTACTCAAGAGGGTGCTGGTACTGAACCTGTTCGAGAGGGCCCGCGAGGACGAGAGTAAGCGACAACCCCTCTTAGGTCGTACCTGCAGCCTTCCGCGACTTGTCAGATGGCAGATCGGGGATCTGCCCGTTGGTCTCGGCGTTGGGGGCCGCCTGCTCCACTAAGGACGTGACGACCGGCCCGAGATCCTCAGCCTGCCAGCGGTCGCCTCTGTCCACTCCTGGGCCAGCATGCCAACCTTCGGCGACGCTGATCCGGCCGCCGGCGACGTTGAACACCCGACCGGTGACGTGCCGGGACTCGCTGCTCGCGAGCCACGCGATCAGAGGTGCGACGTTGCCCGGATCGCGTGGGTCCCATTCTCCAGGGGAAGGGTCCGCCACGCCGCGAGCGCGCGCCAACGCCTCGGTCATCCGGGTGCGCGCACCGGGGGCGACGGCGTTGACGGTCACGCCGTAGCGTTCGAGTTCCTTCGACGCAATGATCGTAAAGGACGCGATCCCGGCCTTCGCAGCCCCGTAGTTGGTCTGGCCGACGTTGCCGTAGATGCCCGACGAGGAGCTCGTGCAGATTACTCTGGCGTCGTTGCGCTCGCCCTCTTTGGCGCGGTCCCGCCAGTACCGCGCGGCCCAGTGCGTAGGGGCGAAGGTGCCCCGCAGATGAACCCGGATGACGTCGTCCCACTCCTCGAGGGTCATGTTGACGAGCATGCGGTCCCGGAGGATGCCGGCGTTGTTGACCAGCACGTCGAGCCCTCCGAAGGTCTCTATCGCCGTGTCGATAAGGCGGCGGGCGCCGTCCCAGTTCGACACGTCGTCGGCGTTGACCATCGCCTCTGCGCCTGTGTGCCGAATCGCCTCGACCACCTCGTTGGCAGGTCCAGCCGAGCTGCCTGATCCGTCGACGCTCGACCCGAGATCGTTGACGATGATCCGCGCCCCCTGCCGGGCCAGCTCCAAGGCGTGCTCCCGTCCCAGACCCCGGCCGGCACCGGTGACGATGGCCACCCGCCCTTCACAGATACGAGTCATCGCTCCATTACCTCCTCTCCGTGCTCGGTTCCTTGGGCAGCCCGAGAGCGCGCTCGGCGATGATGTTCCTCTGGATCTCGCTGGTGCCGGAATAGATGGTCCCCGAACGGCTGGAGAGAAAGATGTCCTGCCACTCCCCGGTCTCGTAGCCGAAACCGTCGGCGCGGACCATCGCATCGGCTCCCGCGACCTCGATGGCGATCTCTCCGAAGCGCTTGTGGAACTCGCTCCAATACAGCTTGTTGACCGAGGCCTCTGGGCCTGGCTCCTTGCCCTTCGCAATGCCGGCGAGCAGGCGCAGGCCGGCGAAGCGCATGATCTCGACTTGCATGTACGACCAGGCGAGTTTCTGACGTACCAGCGGGTCGGCAGCCCTGCCCTTGATGCGTGCCAGATCGACGAGCTCCCACACCTCCTGCTCGAAGCCGAGGTGAGCGGTCGTCGCGTTGCCGCCGCGTTCGTACCCGAGCGTGGTCATTGCCGGCGCCCAACCGTTATTGAGCCCGCCGATCACGTTGAACAGGGGAGCCCTCGCTCCGTCGAAGAAGTCCTCACAGAACCCGGAGGCCCCCGACATCTGGCGCAGCGGGCGGACCCGGACGCCGTTGTCAAGCGAAAACGGGACTAACACGTATGACAGCCCTCTGTGCTTGGGGACGTCGGGGTTGGTGCGGCACAGAACGAAGATCATGTTGGCCCGCTGGGCACCGGAGGTCCACACCTTCTGGCCGTTGACCACGATCTCGTCGCCGTCGACCACACCACTGGTGGAGACCGCACCGAGGTCGGAACCGTGGTCCGGTTCGGAATAGCCCTGGCAGTACACGTCGACGCCGTCGATGATCCGAGGTAGGAAGTAGTCCTTCTGCTCCTCCGTCCCGTGCACGATGATCGCCGGGCCGACGAGAGCCTCGCCCATGCCTCGCCTCACTGCAGGCACGTTGTGGCGACGCAGCTCGTCGAACCAGACCGCGACGCGCACTCCGTCCCAGCCGCTTCCCCCCACCTCTTTGGGCCACTGCGGGCATATCAGTTTGGCGTCGTGCAGGCGCGCTTCCCACTTCTTGGCCAGTGGATGGTCGAGCATTCTGAACCGCTCCGCACCGCGACGGCCCCCGGCGACCTGCGGGCCACCCCAGCTTGCAAGTTCGCTGAGGCCCTCCGGCGCGTTCGAGCTGATCCACTCGCGCATCTCCATGCGGAACTGTGCAATTCCGGGTCCGAGGTCAACGTCCATCCTTTGTCCTCCTTCTCGAACTAGACGCCGGCAGCCGAAGTGGTTCCGAGCACGAGTGTCGCAGCAGACATGAACATGCCTCCGACTCCGTGGGCCACGCTGACCTCGACGCCGGGGGCCTGATTGGCCGCCTCCTTGCGCAGCTGTCGGATCGACTCCTGCAAGAGGAACATCCCGTACATGCCGGTGTGGGTGTAAGAGAGACCGCCGCCGTTGGTGTTCATCGGCAGGCTGCCTCCGGGCGAGGTGTTGTTCTCCGCTATGAACGGCCCAGCTTCACCCCGGCCGACGAAACCCAGGTCCTCGAGGCCATAGATCGGCAAGTGCGCAAACGCGTCGTAGACCATCAGATGGTCCACCTCCGCCGGCCCGATCCGTGCCTCGGCGAAAGCCAGCGCCCCTGAGTTGCGGAAGGCGGCCGAGGAAGTGAAATCCTCCATCATCGAGACCATCGAGGTCTCCGATGCTTCGCCCGTGCCAAGGACGTAGACCGGCGGCTTCGGCCCCGACACCGCTCGTGCACGCTCAGCCGAGGTGACTACCACGGCGCCCCCGCCGTCAGTCACTAGGCAGCACTCGAGTAGGTGTATCGGGTAGGCAACCATCCTGGAGGCGAGGACATCGTCGATGCTGATCGGTTCGCGATACATCGCGCGGGGAACGCCGGCAGCCCATCGGCGCTGGGCAACCGCGACGCAGGCGAGTTGTTCGTGGGTCAGGCCGTAGGTCTTCATGTAGCGCAACACGCCGATCGGGAACAGGGTGGGCGCGCCGAGCGGGCCGTAGGGCGCCTCGAACTGCCCTTGCGGTGATGATGGGTCCATTGCGCGTCGCGGAGATCCCACCCTCGAGCGGCCGGATTCCCCGTGGGTGATCAGCACCACGTCAGCGAGCCCGGTAGCGATCGCCGCGGCAGCGTGGCGGACGTGCACCAGGAACGAGCAGCCCCCGATGGACGTGAAGTCGAGCCACGTCGGCAGGATGCCAAGATGGTGGGCGACCACGACTGGCGAGATTCCAGCGGACGCCACCCCGTCCACGTCAGCGAGGTTCAATCCCGCGTCAGACAGCGCGAGGCGCGCCGACTCGGCATGCAGTTCCAGCGCGGACATGTCGGGCACCACGCCGATGCGAGACGACTCGGCCGCGCCGACGATCGTGGCGCGGCCCCTGACGCTCACGGTTGCTGCTTGGGGCTCACGGCCGGACCGCCGGGGTGAAGACCGGCACCATCTGCTCGCCGCGGGGCTCGAAGCGCACCTCGAGGGGCATGTCCAGCTCGAGCTCCTCAGGTGTGTTGGACACACCGACGATGTTGGCCATCATCCGTGGTCCTTCTTCGAGCTCGACCACGGCTATGGCGTAGGGCGCCTCGTTCTCGAAGCCAGGCGCCGGACGGTGGTTGATCAGGTAGGTATGGAGGCGGCCCCGCCCCGAGACCGTCACCCATGTCACGTCCGTCGAGCCGCAACGTGGGCACGCGGTCCTCGGGTAGAAGTAGTGCCGGTCGCAAGGGTTACACCGCTGGATCTGCAGCTCTTCGCGGTTGGCGGCCTCCCAGTACGGCGCTGTCTCGGGCGTCGGCGCCGGCGCCGCCTTCACAGTCCCTCCCCCCCGGCGGCCTCGTTGCCGGTGCCGAGTTCGGCGAGTAGCGCCTGGCTGTAAGCGATGCGGCCGCTGAGACTCTGCGGCGGCCGGCAGCACAACTCGAGGGCAGCCCGCGCCATCACCTCTGGCGGCTCCACCACCTGACGAGGATCCTCGGGTCGGACGAGCCTGTGAAAAACGGTTCCGGGGGTTGGCACGACCCTGCTCGGTGACAGGGAGTTCACTGCGACGTTCGATTCCCAGACCTCCGCGGCCAGACCGGTCGTCAACCGCTCCAGGGCGGCCTTACACATGCCATAAACGGCCCCGCCTGTCGGCCATCGAGCGTCAGGCGGGACGGTGGGGTGCCGCGAGGCTCCCGAGGAGATGTTGAGGATCCAGCCTTGGCCGGCGGCCACCATCGATGGAAGGACCCGCTGGGCGAGGTCCATCGGCGCGTAGACCTGGATCTGAAACATCAGCTCTCGGCGCTTCGGTGTGAAGTCTGCGACGGGCATGTACCAGCTGACGGCCGCGTTGTTGACCAGGATGTCGACGCGGCCCAGGGTCGCCTCGGTTTCGAGGACCAGACGCTCGCGCTCCTCGGGCCGGGAGAGGTCGGCGGCGATGGCGACCACCTGACCGCCGGCGTCCGCGATCTTCGCCACAGTCTCCGTCAGGCTGCCTTCCATCGGGTTGCTGCCGGGTTCAACCGTCCGGGCGGTCACCGCGACCGTCGCCCCCTCGGCGGCGAAACGCTGCGCGATAGCCAGGCCGATGCCGCGGCTTGCCCCGGTGACGAGGGCCGTCCGGCCAGTGAGAAGTCCGTTGCCGACGGTCATAGCTGTCCTTCCTTCCAGACGACCAGCGCGTCGAGCGCCTCGACATCAGTTCCTGCGACGCGAAGCGGGTTGACCTCGAGGGTGTCGAGCGCCGGACCGAGTCCCTCTGCGAGACCGGCGATGCCGGCGATCACTTGGCACAGGCGGTCGATGTCCGCCGGCGTCGAACCGCGCGCTCCCTTCAGCAGCGCAGCACCGCGTAGTTCGGCAAGCATCTCGGCGACCTCGACCTCGTCGACAGGAAGGAGCCGCAGGGAGACGTCGTCGAGCACCTCCACCCAGAGCCCGCCGAGCCCGACCGAGAGCACCTTCCCCCAATCCGGATCGGTCACCACCCCGACCAGCAGCTCGGTACCGCCCCGACGCATCGGCCCGACAAGCACCCCTTCGAGGGGGGTGCCGGGACGGTGTTCCGCCAGCGCTGCGGCCAACTCGCTGAACGCGGTCGCCGCCTGGGCTGGTTCGACTTCGAGGCGCACCCCGCCGACGTCGGACTTGTGGGCAACCTGATCCGAGGCGATCTTCATCGCCACCGGTTGCGCGTAGGAAGCGGCCAGTTCCGCCGCCTCTGCCGCGCTGTTCGCTAGGCCTGCTGGCGCCAGCGGGATGCCATGGGCTTCCAGCAGGGCGCGCGCACGATGCTCCGTCCACACACCTTCGGCGCCTGGGGGGACCTGAAGCGGCGGCGCCGGCGAGATGGAGACGGGCGAGCCGGCGGCGAGGCAACGGTCGCGCCGGTCGTGGTAGCGGGACCCGTGGCCGATGGCGCGGGTGCCCAGCTCGATCCCGTCGAGCAAGTAGAGGCCCCTCTGCCCGAACAGTTCCTGCGCGTAGGAAGGCAGGTCCGATACCACCGAGGTCTGGAGCAGCAATGGGACCGGGATCCGTTGCCGGGCTGACGCCAGCGCGTCAAGGCGGCCGACGATCGGCTTGAGATCCTTCGGGGCGATCCTGGGAAGGCTGGTCGCGTAGAGGATCATGTCGTAATTGCCGTCAGCCTCCTCGGCGACGATCTGCAACGCCTCGAAAGACAACCGAGGATCGACCACTACGTAGCCGGTGACGTCGAGCGGATTGTGGGGATTGGAGAAGGGGGGCAGGAAATCGGTCAACGCCTGCAAGGTCGCCGTCGGGAATTCCGGCAGCTCCAGCCCTTCGCTCGACGCCCGGTCGGCGAGCAAGTCGCACGCTCCACCAGACGGGGTCACCGCCGCGATGCGTCGGCCCTTCACGTCAGGGTGGTACCCGAGGTAGCCAGCCGTGGCGAGCAGCTCCTCGAGGGAGTTCACCCTCACCACCCCGAGTTGGCGGAAGGCCGCGTCGATCATCCGGTCGTCGCCCGCGAGGGCGCCAGTGTGCGCGAGCGCAGTGCGAGCACCCTGCTCGGAGCGGCCGGCTTTGAGAGCGACGATCGGCTTGCCAGCATGCAAGGCCCGCTCCGCCACGTCCCGGAAGTCCTGAGGGTGACGGACCGACTCCAAGAACGCCGCGACCACCTTGGTGTGTTCGTCTTCGACGAGATAGCGCAAGATGTCGGTCGCCGAGATCAGCGCCTCGTTGCCGGTGGAAACCATGAGGCTGAGCCCCACGCCGCGAGCCTGCGCTCCTGACAGCACCGCTGCAGCCAGACCCCCGGACTGCAGGATTATCCCCACCGGACCGCTAACCAGCGGTGGTGCGATAGGCAGGCCGTAGGCAGCGACGCCGCCAGCGACATTGATGAAACCATTGCCGTTGGGGCCGAGGACAGTGAGGTCACGGCCCGTGGCAAGCTTCTCGAGACGAGCGGCCAACTCTGCCCCTGCGGGTCCAGCCTCTTCAAAACCGGCGGTCAGGATCACCAGGTTGCGGGTGCCGACATCCGCGATCTCCTCAACCACGTCGATGACCGCGGAAGTGGGCACCATGACGTAGGCGAGGTCAACCGACTCTCCGATGGCGGACACCGACTTGTGCGTCGGCTGGCCGTGCACCTTCTCGTGATGCGGGTGAACGAGGTGGACGGTCACGTCGGGCGAGTACCGCCGAAGGTTCGCGTGTGTGAACACCGACCATTGTGAGTTGTCAGTCGCACCTACGAGCGCCACAGACCTTGGCGTGAACAGCCCGTGCAGCCGCCTGATGACACCGTGGCCGGCCTCGGCACCCTCGGTTGCGTTTACCTGCATCCCCACGCGGACCCCCCGGGTGTTAGCAGGACAACGACCTTAGTTATTACGCCGCTGCGAATGTTGAACGCAATACTGAGGCGAAGCCTTGTGAAACCGTTCGAACCGTGTCGGTCTCCGTCCAAATCCGTCTCCGCTGACCTGGGGTACGTGCCCGACCGTCGTCGGTGTGAAGATGGCCTCATGGCGCTCCGGCCCCCCTCTAGTCGCTAAGGGCAGCTACCTGGAAGGCTCCAACGGCATGTGCGGGTTCTGTTCGATCAAGCCGCCACTCGGGGTCACCACGTTGGAGGTGGTCGCTGTCGAGCTCCCGAGGATATTGGTGGCCACGACGCTGAACGTGTACGGAGTGGTGTTGGCGAGCGCGTTCACTGTGGCCCGGCAGGTGGCGGGCGCCCCGCTGCAGGCGCTCGCGGCGACGGTCACCGGCGCAGCACCGCCGCCAGATGTGGACACGGTATACGAGATGATCGGGCTCTCCCCGTCATCGCCCGGAACCGTCCATGTAACGCTTGCAGAGGCGTTCGCGGCCGTCGCGCTCACGACGGCGGGGGGCGAGGGCACCGTCTGGCGGAGTGCGGACACCTCGTTGGAAGGCTCCGATAGTCCCGCCGCGTTTACTGCGGCGACCTCGTAGTAGTAGGTATCGCCCGGTGCCGCCGAGGCGTCGGTGAAGCTGGTCCCCGTCCCGGTGCCGATCGGCGTCGGGCCCTCGCCCGTCGGCGAGTTCCCCCGGAACACTTCGTAGGAGGTGACCGGCGAGCCGCCGTCGCTCGACGGGGCGGCCCACGTGAGGGAGATCTGTGACCCGCTTCCCCTGGCGCTGAGCTCGCGTGGCGGTGCCGGCACCGAGACCTGGTGCCGGCAGCGTGATGCTGGGGCACCGGTCGAATCGAGGTTGCCGGTGTTCCATAGATCGTGGTGCTGGCGCGGCCAAGGCCCGCTCGAGGCACATGCCGGCGTCGAAGTGTTCCACACGAACAACTCACCCTCGCGGGTCCCCGCGGTCAGAATTTGTGTGCCGAGTCTGCCGAAGGGACCGTAAGACGGGCTGTTCACGACCCAGCCTCCTGTGAACTTCGGGAAGCCTGGAGCCTCCTGGCCGTTCGCATCGAGCGCCCGTACGTCGTAGGTGGCGCTGGCGCCGACCACGTATGGGCCGACAGCAGGACCGCCGACGTTGGCGACGATTGGCTGGGACAGGAACATCAGGTCGTTCATCAGCTGGGGATAGCCGGCGTCGAAGGTCCCCGACGAGGCCCTCCATGCGCTCACTTGCGCATCGTGCGGCGTCTGGTCTGCGGGCTCGGCCTCGTCTAGCAGCTCGCCGAGGCTTGCGGTGGGAGCGACGACGTTTACGCCCGGCGCTGAGGGGCCCAGGGGGGAGAGCACTGGCCCGGACAGGGCCAGAATGCTCGTACCGAGGAGACCCGTCGAGTTGGAATCAGGCCCCGGGTTTCCGGAAGCTAGGACGTCGGGCAGCCCCGACGAATCGGTACCGAGTAGTGAGCTGCCGGTCGGGGTGAGCACGTAACCGGGTCCTGCCACGCTGGCGGCCGCCACGTCCAGCTGCCCGTTGCCGGTGACGTCGGCGAGCGCCGGGCTCCCTACGATCCCGTCGCCAACGTCAGGAAGGAGTGCAGGCTCGAAGTCAGCCAATCCGACTGGCCAGCCGGGGAGGTAGGCCGCCGGGTTGAAGTCGACCGCGCCCGATCCGGGGTATCCCGACCCTGCGGCGCCTTGCAAAGTCCCGTGGGGCGAGATCGCGTACAGCTGTCCATTCGAGGAGTTCGCCAGCTGACCCGAGAGCTCGAGGAACGTCTGGAGGAACCCACCGCCGAGGTCCGCGTTGATCGGTCCGGCGTACTCCTCGTTGGAACCGACAACGACATCGGGTGGGCCACTCCCGCCGGACAGGTTGCCGATCGCGGGGGTGTCCATGAGCTTGGTCCCCTGCTCGACTCCGCTCGTCGCCGTAAACGTGACCTGGTCGGTCACCGGGTTGATCGATGCGACCTTGGACGGGTTCACCGCCAGAACCGGCCAGCCCGGGACGGCGGAGCCCCGGGGCGTCCAGGCATAGACGTGCCGGTCCATGGCCGAGGCCACGATGTCGAGCTGGCCGTTGCCCTGCAAGTCGGCCAGCGCTGGCGCGCCGAAGACCCCGGGCAAGACGCGGTTGTCCATGTTCTCGACAGCGGGGCCGGAGAACGAGGGGTTGGTGTTGACCGGGAAGCCCTGCAGCAGCTGCCCCGATTTGCTCCACGCGTAGCAGCGCCCGGTCAGGTCACAGGCGACGACGTCGAGGTCGTTCCCTTCCGCGTGGCGAAGGTCACCGATGGCGACGCCACCGACGAGTTCACCCCCTGGAGGATCTCGCACACTGCCCGACGTGAAGGCATCTTCACCGGCGTGGTAGGCGAGGGGGTCTGTGTGTACCGGCCAGCCCGGCAGCTCCGAGCCGTCGGGTAGGTAGGCGTGAATCGTTCCGTCCGCGGTGGCCACGATCAGCACGTTGGTGCCGCCGGGTCCGATGGGCGCGAGAGTCGGCGAGGCGTCGATCGAGCTCGGGAACTGCTTCGGGTACCCCGGAAGAAGGCTCGGATCCGAGTCGAGGTAGAGCGCGCGGTGGTCGATGCCCACCATGCCCGACGTTCGCCCCGCCGTGTCTTGGACCACGACCCGCACTGAGAACGTGAACTTGTCGGGATCCGGCTGCCCGTTGCCCGAAACGGGCCCGCTCGCGAAGTCGGTCCCAGCGGGGAAGAGCGCAGCGACCGAAGCGAGCGGGACCTGAGAGAGCAGCCCGCTGCGTACGCCTTGGCCGGTGCCCTGGTCGACCACGTGCCAGCTTCCCGGGTCGGGGTCGGGACCAACCCCGATGTCCACCTGATAGCGCCAGTTCGGTGCACGGGTTGTGCCAATCGTCCCTGTGACGTTCAGCGTCTGGTCGGGGTTGTCGACGCCGAACCACGACGGCGAGTCGATTTCGGCTTGCGGCGGGATGTCCCCCTCGCGCACCCATTGCAGGATGCGGGCCGCGTCGATCCGGCCGTATCCGAAGTACTGGTTGAAGCCAGCGTGGCTCGGGTACCGGGTCGTCGTGGCCAGCGGGACATTCGGCGCCGAGACTGCGTAATTGTCGGCCGGCCCGTTGGGGGGCGCGGCCGTAGCGAAGTCGACCGACGAAGCGGCCATCGTCACCAGTTGGCTGACCTCGTTGGCCGACAGCGGGACTGGCCGGCCGTCGCTGCTCCGTAGACCCGGGTAGGGGGTCAGGCTGCCCTTCTGCATGGCGTCGGTCGCGGCGGACTCGAGCAGCCCGACCATCCCGGAGGCCTTGCCCGTCGCCTCCGAAGAGCACGAGGAGCTCTCCACCGACACCGAGATGTTCGCCCCGTAGTTGGTGCAGCCGTTCAGATACAGCTGGCTCGGCGGGTTGTACGACGTGTCCCGCGTCACCGAGTTGACCACGATCGTGTTCGAAAGCGTTGATGGGAGGTTGTGGTGCTCGGCCTCCTCGTCGGCGGCGCTCGCGATGACGGGAATCCCGTGCGCGTTCGCGTAGTCGACGGCCTCCTGGGCGGTCGCCGTGTCGTCGTAGGTGCCGAGCGCCTCCTGGATCATGCTCGCACCCGAGTCGGTGGCGAACAGTACGCCCTGTGCGAACTGGTTGGCCGAGGTGACGAACGAGTCGCCGACCCTGATGGGAAGGATCATGCAGTTCGGACACGCCCCGACTTCGTCCGAGATGGTGTTGGCCGCGCCGGTCGAGTCCTGGGCCTCACCCGTGCCGTGGTCGTAGTGCACCGAGTCATAGGGGTTGTTGTTCCCGTCCACGAAGTTCCAGCCGGCAATGGCCTCGGTGAACCCGGCGGGGGACTGCCGGCCGTCGTAGGAGGGGTTCGGGACGCTACCGCCGCCCGCAGCCGGCATCGTCGGTGTGCCGAACGTGCGGATGAGGTCCATCGCGGTGACTGTGCCCGGTTGCGCCGGGTACGAGCCGCTGGCCGTGGCGCAGAAGAGCCCGCCGTACGCCTTGGCGACCGCCATGACCCGCGGGTCGGTCGCGTACTGCGCGGCGTTCAGCACTCCCGAGTTGTTGAGGTCGTAGGGATCTCTGTCGGCAAAGGTCGTGCCCGACCGCTCGAGCTGATTCTTGGTCAGCCCCTGTGCGTTTTCGGGCTCAGGCAACGCGCCGCGGTTGAGGGCGATCTTGTCGACCAAGCCCGGGTCGCACCACTCGATCCCCGAGTCGGTGACCGCGATCACCGTGGACGGGCGCCCGGTGCTCACTTGCCACGCCTGGTCGGCCGAGCCCCCCTGGACCCCGCAGAGCTCCTGGGGGTTGTCGTCGAGCGCGCTGTTGCCGGTGCGTGCCGAGGTGAGCTTCCAATTCCCTCCGCCGTTCTCCCAGTTGGAGGGGCGGATCGGAGGCGTTGCGGAGCGCGTGTGGTCGTAGGCGGCGAAATTCTCGGGGTTCGAAACGGCGGAGGGCTTGGGCGGCCAAGGGAACGTTCCGTTCAAGGTGGAGGGCTCCCCGGCGGTTGGCGTGTTGGGGTCGGTCGGGGTCGCCGGGCATGAGGCCGGGCGGTGAGGCGTCCACGGCGAGGACGACACCCAGTCCGGAGCGGGGGGTAGCGGCGTGATCGAAACCGCGGCTGCAGGGGCTGCCAGCTGCGCGGTGGTGAGCAAGCCGGCAATGAGCGCCGCAGTCAGCAGCAAAGCCGGCGCGGGCGCCAACGTGCCCCGGGACGCGCCTGTAACCCGTCGTGTGGTTCGACCCCCCAATAGATCAGCCTCGCTTGCCGCACGGACCCTTGAGTCGGGTTTTGCGTTCACCCTAACCGTGTGATGGCCGCGCTGTCGGGGTCCGACTCGAAGGCCTCCGCTCTTGGCACAGGCACCCATTTCGCACGCGTGCGCAGATGAGCAGGTACGACACGGTGCGTCGGCCCTTGTGGGGGATTCTGGCAGGAGGTCCGCTGTCTGCGTCGATCGCGCGAAAACTCGAGTGACCAGCAGAAGTGCTGGAGTCAGCGATTGACAAGAGTCGAGTTTCGTGCGCGATTCGTGAGCATCGGAAATGGGGTTGTGATCGGTCGCGGGCAGTACTTAGGCATGCCTATCCAAAAGGGATTATTCGAGAGGGTCCTGGTAATGGTCCCGTTCCAGGGGGTCCGCGAGACCGAGAGTTCGAGTCTTTCTCCCCGGAGCAAATTTCTTGAACCTTCGCGCCGGCTGAGTGCCTTGCGCCGCGCCGACCTCCCGCCCGATATCGCGGGCACAGAGGGGTACGGACACACGACAAGTCGGCGACGTAACCACCCGGGTTGACGATGACTTTCGGGGCGATCTGGCCGGCTAGCCGACTGAGCTCGTTGGCCTGGGGCGAGTCGTCAAGGTCGAGGGAGCGGTCGCTCTCGTCACGGGGCCAACCGCGGACTCGGTCTGGCTATGCGCGCTTTCGCTCCAGCCTTGCCGCCAACGGCGGCGGCGCCATCGTGAACATGCTGTCGGTGACGAGCTTCTATAACAACCCCCTCGAGGCGTCGTCTGGCGTTTCGAAGGCGGCTGAATGGTCATTGACCAACGGCATTCGCACTGAACTCGCCCATCAAGGCACCTAGGTTGTTGCCGTCCACGCGAGCTTCATCGCCACTGACATGGCCGCCGGGATCGACGCACCTAAGGTCTCCCCCAAGTCGATAGCGCAACAAGCCTTCGATGCGGTTGAGGCCGGGAATATCGAGGTTCTCGCGGATGACCGGTCCCGCTTTGTCAAGGTTTCTCTCTCGCGATCACGAGTTGATCCACCCAGATGTCGTGGAGTCTTGGACATCCCTGGTGGACGGGGACTGACGCGGCGCGCTCCTGGCATTGTGACTCGCAAGATGCTCGTCGAGATCGTCACACACAGTCGCCCAGCGTCGAAGGAGGAGAGATTCCGACCGTCACGACAGCCGCCCGCGTTCGAATCGGAAGATTGCACAGTGGGCATGCTGCGCGGTACCGCTGTAACCTCCGGTGACTGAGAGAGAGCGCACCAGAGCAGCGCGGACGGATCGGCTTGGCCTCGAGGAGGACCGTGGAAGTGGGGGTCGTAAGGAAGCTGGCTAGCGGCCGGCGCGCAGCAGCTTGCTGGAGTTCCGTACGAGCTGCGGCGGCAACCTTGCTGGCGGTGGCCGCCGTGGCAGCAGTGACCCAGGTGTTGTTCGTGAATGCGAGCTCGGCCGCCGGATCACCGCCCTCCACTGCGGTCCTTGTGCCTTCCACGAACGCCACCGTGTCGAGCACCTTCACGCTCGACGCGTCCGCATCGAGCGCTGCGGGAATTGCGTCAGTCAACTTCGAGATCACGGGTGGGAACCTGAACGACGAGATCGTCTCAGGTTCAGCGCAGACGCTGTACGGCTGGATCGGCGAGTGGAACACAAAGTCATTTCCCAACGGCACCTATGCGCTGCAGAGCGTGGCGACCGACGTGAACGGGCTGAGCACGACGAGCACCCCCATCACGCTGACGCTCGACAACCCGACGTCTCCGACGACGTTGAAGGGGAACGGCTCGGTTGAGGAGGCGTGGCTCACGGGTGCGCATCCGGGCGACCGGATCTCTCTGCTGCAGAACGGGTCCCTCGTCCGGAACTCTGCCAACCCCGGGTACGCCGACTCGCTCGGGTCGCTGATCATCCGCGACCTCAGTCCCGGTCCCGGCTATTCGTGGCGCGACGACTACACGGGCCAGCGGACGTCCACGTTCGCCGTACTGGCGCCAGGCCAGAACCCGGCGACCGGTTCGCCCCTGTACGCGGACCAGCCCATGCACGAAGGACTCAACTACATCACCATGCGCGACGGTGTCACGCTGGCCGCCACGGTGCGTTACCCCTACGGCACCACCTGCTCGGCCACCAGTCCCTGTCCCACGGTGATCGAGTATTCGGGCTACAACGTGGCAGGTCCCACGGATCCGATTCCCGAGTTGATCGACGGCGTCCTCGGCCTCCCATGCTCGAACTGCGGCAATCCCAATCTCCTTCCCAGTAGCTCCACCTACGTCGGAGCGGTGGTGGCCCGGCTTAGTGGATTCGCGACGGTCAGTCTCCAGATGCGTGGCACCGGGTGCTCGGGTGGAGCCTTCGACCTCTTCGGGTACCCGTCGGACTACGACGCCTACGACGCGATCGAGATCGCGGCGCACCAGTCCTGGGTCGCCAACGGCAAGGTCGGCCTCGTCGGCATCAGCTACTCCGGCTTGTCGCAGCTCCCGGCCGCGGGCACCGATCCTCCGGGCCTCGCGGCCATCGCGCCGATGAGCCCCACCGATGACCTGTTCTCCACCGGCTACCCGGGCGGTATCTACAACAACGGCTTCGCTGCGTCGTGGGTCGACCAACGCATCGACGACGCCATGGCGGCCGCTACCTACAGCAACGGTCAGCTCGTCCAACTCTCGACGACCCCGACCTCCAATGTTGGCCAACCCTGGACCTACTACGAGATCGACAGCGAGCTTGCAGCCAGCAATGGGGCGTCCTCGACCTGTTTGTCCAATCAGGCGCTGCACAACTCGTCACAAGACCTGGCCAGCCTGGTCGGCCCCCAGCTCGTTGCTCCCGGATCGGGACCTGGGCGCGAACCTGCGCTCTTCAACCGGCGGTCGATGGTGGACTGGGCACACCAGATCAATGTCCCGGTCTTCCTCTCAGGCGCGCTGCAGGACGAGCAAACGGGCCCCCAGTGGCCCGCGTTGATCGACGCCATCCCGAAGACGACGCCAGTGTTCGCCAACATGGTGAACGGAGGACACATCGACTCGACCGATCCCCAGACGGTCAGCCGTTGGCTGGAGTTCCTCGACATCTATGTGGCGGACAAAGTGCCCACCCAACCCGACGCTCTGGACGCTCTCGTGCTCGACGACTTCGCCTCGGCCGCCGCTTCGGTCCCAGCCCAGGTCCCGCTGCCGGCTCTCCGCTTCACGACGGCTCCGAACGTTGCGACCGCTCGCAGCGAGTTCGCCGCACAGACGCCCCTCGTGCAGGCCTGGTTCGACAACGGCGCTAGCGCCGCTGGGCCAGGCGACATCGGATCGACGTACAGCGCGGGCTTCTCAAGCTGGCCCCCTGCAGGAGCGGTCACCACGCTGTACCTCGCATCACACGGGTCACTCAAACAACAGCCGCCATCCAAACCAAGCAGCGCCAGCTTGATGCTCGACCCCAGCGTTCGGCCGGCGACGAGCCTGCCGTCAGGTGCGAACGCATGGGCGGCGGACCCACCCTGGGACTGGACACCTGTTCCCGCGGCGGACGGCCTCGCGTTCCAGACCGCCCCGTTCAAAGTGGCGACCACGGTCGCAGGTCCCGCCACGCTGGCTCTGTGGGTGAAAGCACCGGTGCCAGTCGAGGACTTCCAAGCGACGATCACGGAGGTGCAGCCGCAGACCGGAGAAGAGGAGTACGTGACCTCTGGCTTCCTCCGCAGCACGAATCAGGTCGACAAGTCCGACTCCACGGCGCTGTTCACCGACCCCAGCTATTTGGGGAAGGATGCGCAGAACCTCTCCCCTGCCGGGTACTCGCTGGTCAAGATCCCCATTGACCCGATCGTGCACACCTTCCGGCCCGGCACCGAACTGCGGGTCGTCGTCTCCGCACCCGGCGGTGACCGTCCCGTCTGGACGTTCGACACTCTCGACAACGGCCAGACGGCCACAGTCGGAACGGGCGGTGTGACGCCCTCCACCCTCACGCTGAACATCGTGGCCGGAGTGAGCGCCACCACGACCCTTCCGCCGTGCGGCGCGCTCCGGGGGGAGCCCTGTCGGACGTACCAGCCCGAAGGCAACCAGGAATGAGCTCATGGGCGGTTCTCGCCTGAAGAAGCGTCTTTGGTGGAGGTCGCGAGGCGAGATACAACTCCCACCGGCAGGATTTTCGGCGACGTGTGTCAGAGGGCCTCTTCGCGCACCACGTCTCGCGCCTTTTTGTCGTCCCTGAGCCCGAGAAAGCTCGGGTGACGGAGCCGGCCGTCGGGCGTCCACTGACTGAAACGAACCTCCCCGACCAGCACGGGACGGACCCAGTGAGCGCCACGTGGCGGATCTCCCGCCGTGAAGGCAGCATCGTCGATCTCCAAGACGTCGAGGCGCCGGCGCAGGTCCAACAGAGTCCGCTGGTCGAAGCCGGTGCCGACCTTGCCGGCGTACACGAAGTTGTCGCCTCGGTAATAGCCGAGGAGAAGCGCACCGAAGCCCTCCCTCGAGTTGTTCGGCTCGGTGAAGCCCCCGATGACCAGCTCCTGGCCCTGCTGGCACTTGAACTTCAGCCACTCGGGCGACCGTTTGTGCACGTAGGGACCGTTGGCGAGCTTGGCCATCACGCCTTCCCAGCCGCTCCGGCAGGCCTGTGCGTAGTACGCCTCGCCCGTCGTGTTGCGGTGGGGTGTGTAGCGAAGGGGGCCACCGAAGGAGACCGATGACCGAAGTATGCGCTTGCGGTCTCGCAGGGCGAGGGCCGTCAGGTCGAATCCATCGAGATAGACGATGTCGAACAGGTAGTGGAAGACGGCGACTCCCGTGCGGCGCGCCCGGGTGGGATCACCAACCTGCATGCGACGCTCGAGCCGGGAGAAGTCTGTCTCGCCTCCGGAGAACGCCACGATCTCTCCGTCCACGACTAGGTCGGGGCCCGCTTGAGCGGCCAGGGCCGTCGCGATCTCGGGGTAGTGCTCGTTGAGAGTCTTGCGATTGCGCGACAGGAGGCGCACCTCGCTGCCGGTGCGAAAGGCGAGGCAGCGCTCCCCGTCGAGCTTGCGCTCGAAGATCCAATCGGGATCCGAGAAGCGCTTCTTGGTCAGGGTTGCCAACATCGGCTGCACCCACGTCGGCGGAGCCGCTGGGACGAGGCGCCGTCTCGAAGCGGGGGACAAGTGGCCGAGTGCGTCGTCGCTTCGTCCCGGGCGTCGAGAGCCCTTTCCTGTCGATCTAACGGTGGATGCGGCCATTCAGCAGCCGATCGGGGGTTTCCCGTACGACCTGTCGGGTGCCGTCGCGGTAGTCGTCACCCCAGTAGCGTATTCCGGACGGCAATCACTTCAAGTGGGTCACACTCTTGCGAGCCGACGGCTGGGCGACGCACTGACCGGACACTCAAATCGTCAGGACGACCTTGCCCCGCAATCCCCCAGAGCGCAGCATCTCAAAGCCGCGGCGGTAGTCGGCCCAAGGAAGGGTTTCGGCGACGCGGATGGTGAGCCCTCCCTCGGCCGCGCTGCGGGCAAGACTCCCGAGTGCGCTGGCATCGGGTTGCACCTGCACGGCCGCCGAAGAGATGCCCCGCGTTTGTTCGGGGAGTGTCCCCGGGACGGTGGTCAGCAGGTGACCTGTGTCGCGTATTCCCTCGAGGGCTGACCCGCCCAAGCCAACCGTGTCGAGGCAGGCGTCCACCCCACTGGGAACCCATCCGAGCATCAGCTGGCCGAGCTCGGAGCCGGTGTCAAGGACGGTCTCCACGCCGAGTCGGCGAGCTTCGGCAGCATCGGGCGCGCGCACGGCCCCGGCGACCACCGCCCCGCGGGCCCCGGCCAACTGGACCGCGAACCCTCCGACCATCCCGGCGGCGCCGGTGACGACCACCCGATCACCTCGAGAGACCTGAGCGCCGTCGACAAGCAGCTGCGCCGTGAGCGATACGACCGGCAGGGCGGCACCCTCGGACCAGGAGAGGTCGCCCGGTAAGTCGGTCAACAAAGCAGAGGGGACCGAGATCCTCTCGCAGAGAGTGCCCATGCCCATCCACGGTTGCGGGACGAAGCCGATGACGCGCCGCCTGGTTTGCGTCTGGCCCGCGAAGTCCCACCCCTGTTGTTGTGGGAATTCGGTGGAGCCGCCCGCCGGAGCGAAGGAGCCCTCGGTAGCGCTGACGTCCCACGGTCCCAGAGCCACGGCGCGGACCTCGACGATTTCGTCGCCTGGACCTGGGACGGGGTCTGGCACGTCGCGGAAGCCCAGTGCGTCGACACCGCCGAACGAGGCCAGAGTTATTGCACGCATCTCGCAATGGTTCCACAAGAGCGCCGGAGTCGCTCCAAGCTCGTTCGCAGTACAGCCAACGAACGCGTCCGTTCGATGTGTCGATGCATATCTGTACCCACGTGCCACCCCAAAGGGGCGATGCCGGCTGTCGGGCGCTCTGTGCGGCCGCTTGGACGATCCCCTCCCGACGACGCGCGATGAGGTCTGTCCGGGCGCCGGCTGGCCGACCTGAATTTCCCCGGTCTCCTTTGGCTGTTCCGCCTTTGGGCGACGTGGCGGACCCGCGTTGCCCACCGGCAATTGACCGTGAGGGAATCCCGGGTAGTGGCGTTGCGGCCTGAGATCCTGGCCCGCGTCCGACGGAGCGGCCAATATGGCGCTCCAGTGAGCGCGCGAGGCCCGGCGGGGCAGCATCTTTCGGAACGCCGGAGACGGACTTTGGAACGTCGGCGGCGCACATTGGCGGTGGCGGGGTTCGTTGCCGTCGTCGCCCTGGTAATAGCCCTGGTCAGCGTCATGTCGACGTCGGGGCAAGGCACGGGCGATCACGCGGCTTCGCAGAGCACGTCGACGACCTCGCGCCACGGTGAAGGCACCGGTTCCCATCCGCGTGGGGAACGTTCGCCTGCGCTCGACACAAGCACGAATGGACTGTCCGCCATCGAGTCGGGACTCCTCCCGTGGCAGCTTGCACAGCCGCTGAGTCGTGAGGTCGCCGTCCCCAGCGCCGCCGCCGGCAGCGTCGCCCTGCTGGGTGGCCTGACCGCGGGCAACAAGACGACGGCGAGCGTGGTCGCTCTCGGGGTCGCGGCCGGAACGGCGACCGCCTCCGGCTCTCTTGCGACGGCGACGCACGACGCGGCCGGGGTGGTGCTTGGCGGACGCGTCCTCGTATTCGGCGGCGGTGTCTCGAACTCCTTCGCGACCGTGCAGTCGTTTCCCTTGTCCGCGGCGGGCGCCTCCGCAACGGCGATCGTCGCCGGGCAGCTGCCCCAGCCCAGGTCCGACGCGGTCGCGGTAACCGTCGGCAAGACGGCGTACCTCATTGGTGGCTACGACGGGACCAAGGCCGACCCCCAGGTGCTGGCGACGGCGAACGGCAGCTCGTTCCACCCGGTCGGGTCGCTGCCGGTGCCGGTGCGTTATCCGGCGGCCGCTGTACTCGGACGGAGCATCTATGTCTTCGGGGGGCAGCAGGTCGGGGGCACGGGCGCAGCGGTGAACGACGTCCAGCAAGTCGACACCTCGTCAGGCCGGATCAGCGTGGTGGGCCACCTACCTCAAGCTCTGCTCGGCGCCTCGGCCGTCACGTTGGGCGGCGTGATCTACATCGCGGGAGGCACCAACGGGTCGGCCGACTCGGGAACGGTCTACGCCTTCGACCCCCGGTCGGGGAAGGCCCTCGTCGCCGGGCACCTGATCGCCGCGTTGTCCAACGCGGCGGTCGCCGTTGTCGGCGACACGGCGTGGCTCATCGGCGGCGAGAGCAGCGGCACGCCGACCTCAGATGTCCAGATGTTGCGGCCTAATACGAAGTTCGGCACCGCCGGGGCTCCCGGTGCCGGTTCGCCCTACTTCGGCGAGAAGCTGCTCATCGCCGACCGCGGCAACAACCGGATGCTGGTGCTGGACGACACCGGCACTGTGATCTGGACGTATCCGAACCCCCCCACCATGCCGCCGCCCCCTGGACCCGGGGGGTTCTACTTCCCCGACGACACGTTCTTCATGGACCACGGGACCGCGATCATCTCCAACCAGGAGGAGAACGAGACCATCGTCGAGATCGCGTATCCGAGCGGCAAGCTGTTGTGGCAATACGGCCATCCGGCCCAACCAGGTTCGGCACCCGGTTACCTCCATGAGCCCGACGACGCCTATCTCCTGAAGAACGGCAATATCACTGTGGCGGACGCAGACAACTGCCGCATCCTCGTTATCAATCCGAGCACCGACTCTGTCGTCAATCAGATCGGGACGACGGGAGTCTGTGTCCACGGCCCTCCGACCGAAATCGGCGGACCCAACGGCGACACGCCACTCACAGACGGGAACATCTTGGTGTCCGAGACGAGGGGCTCGTACGTCAGCGAGTACACCCCGACCGGGGGGCTGGTGTGGACGGCCCACCTGGACATCGGCTACCCCTCCGATCCGCAGCAGCTCGGTCCGAACCTCTATCTCTGTGCCGACTACTCAGACCCCGGCGGCTTCGTCGAGTTCAACCGCAGTGGCCAGATCCTCTACGAGTACCGGGCGACGTCGGGAATCAATCGGCTCAACCAGCCGTCACTGGTCGAGCAGCTGCCGAGCGGTGTCTTGATGGCGAACGACGACTATCGGGACCGGATGCTTGCCATCGACCCGACAACGCAAGCGCTCGTTTGGAACTACGGCGTCCCCGATACCTCCGGGGACGGCGCCGGGCTTCCTCAATACGCCCGACGGCTTCGACATTCTGAACGCGGACGGCTCCACTCCGACGCATCCGCAGACCGGCTGACAGTCGCGCACCGATCCCTCGCGGATCTCACCGAACGTGCAGATTCTTCCCCAGCAAACGCTCGGTATGTGCGCGCTCTCGTTCGTCCCTTGCGCGAGAGCCTCATCCTTTTCCGCGCGCCGGGCTACCGCGCCGTACCGATGGTCGCGTTGGTGTCACGCCACATGATTGCGACACGGCCGCTCGGGGAAGTCCTGCTACGGATTGATGCGGCGGGGCCGCATCAGCGCACAGACACTAAGGAGGCATCATGACGCTGAGAAACTTCGCGTTGGCTGCGGCCGCGTTGGCGTTGCCGGCTAGCGCAGTGATCGCGGCGAGCGGACCGAGCGGGGCCGCCACCACGCCGGTCGTCTTCGCCGGCACGCTCAAGGGGCACCTCACGGGTTCGATCACGATCTCGCCGGGGCTCACCCTCAACACCCCTTCGACCGTCCCGACCAAGTTCACCACCCACGTGACGGGGAGCAAGCCTGGTGGCAAGCAAGGGCCTCACACAGAAGGGTGTCACCATCACCGGGGCCAAGGGGACCAGCACGGTCACGCTGGCCGCCGGGGTCGACTGCGTCTCGCTGCAGTCGAGCGGACTCCCGGCAGCCACCATCACCACCAAGTACACCGCCACGGGTGGCACAGCGGCAGCCACCAAGTTCAAGCCCGGCTCGATTACGGTGAACACCACTGCGACGCCGCTTACGGCGGTTCTCGGAGGAACGGGAACGACCACCATGGGCTCGTTCAAGAACGGCACCGCGGGATCGGCGGCGAGCACCGCGACGCTGGTGTTCAACGACACTGACGTCGCAGCTGCTCGCGGCCTGTCAGGCGACGGGTGGCCTGACGTCCATCAAGTTCACCGGGACGGCCGGGACGTCGACGTTCACGTTCGGCTGATCGGAACGCGGCACCAGCAAGCACAAGACGCCCGGTTCTGAGATCGGGCGGACAGTGAATGGAGGTGGGAGGGCCCCGACGGCCCTCCCACCTCCTCCTTTCGACCCGGATCGTTCTCACCCGAGCGCGGATCGGGTCACCCGCACGGGTACAAGGACAAGGGCAGCACGGCACGGTGATTGCGTTCCACCCGTCGCGACATCACTTGCACCGTCGCCTCGTCACTGTCGACGTTGGCGTTCCTGCACCCGTACGCGACGCCGGCCAACAGCGTTTCGATGACCGACGAGGAGAAACACGCTCGCCGACAGACGGGCCGCTTGGGTTGGTCGAGTGCGGGCGCCGAGTGGCGCCCGCACTCACGCCCTCCGGGCTTGCTTCGGGCGTCTGTTCAGGCGCTGAGCTTTGGGACCTGCGGCGCAGAGCGCGGCGCGGTAGGTCGTGCGGGCAGGCGCGCCACCCACACCTCCTCACCGGGCTCGAGGCCGAGGTCCGCCGCCGTGCCCCGGCTCAGCTGGACCCAGCAGCTCCCCCGGGCGCCGGTGAGCTCCACGTCGACCCTGACCTCGAAGCCAAGGTGGGTGACGCGGGTGACCTTTCCCACGACGGCGTCGTCGGCCGGCGTGCCGTCCTCGACGCGGTGGACCACCAGGTCGTGCGGCCGTACCCACTCGTCGTTGAGGCGAGTCGCCGGCCCGAGGAAGGTCAGGACGAATTCGGTTGCCGGATGGTCGTACATGTCGGCCGGCGTGCCGACCTGTTCGAGGCGGCCCTGGTTGATGATGGCCAGCCGGTCGGCCACCTCCATCGCCTCCTCTTGGTCGTGGGTGACGAGCACGGTCGTCACGTGGAGGGTGTCGTGCAGGTCGCGCAGCCACTGGCGTAGCTGGGAGCGCACCTGGGCGTCGAGGGCGCCGAAGGGCTCGTCGAGCAGCAGCACCTTGGGCTCGATGGCGAGGGCCCGGGCCAGGGCCATGCGCTGGCGCTGGCCGCCCGAGAGCTGGGAGGGATAACGCTCACCGAGGTGGGCGAGCCCAACCAGCTCGAGCAGTTCATCCACCCGGGCCTTGATCTCGGCCTTGGGCCGGCGCCGTATCTCGAGCCCGAACGCGACGTTGCGGCGGACCGTCAGGTGACGGAAGGGCGCGTAGTGCTGGAAGCAGAAGCCCACGCCGCGGCGGCGCGCCGGCGTGTCGGTCAGGTCCTCGCCCTCGATGCGCACCGTGCCGGTGTCGGGGGCGTCGAGGCCGGCGATGATGCGCAGCAAGGTGGACTTGCCGCCGCCGCTCGGGCCGAGGAGGGCCGTCAGCGACCCGGTGGGCACCTCGAGCGACACGTCGTCGACCGCCACGGCGTCGCCGAACCGCTTCGAGATGGACTGGATGTGGATGCTCATGCGGTCGCCTTTCCGTGCCACTCGTCGCGTTTGCGGTCGGTCAAGGTGAGGACGGTGAGCACGAGGAGCGCGGCGAGGCAGAGGGCCACCGCTCCGACGTACGCGCTCTGCGGGTCGAGGTTGTCGATGCTGTCGGATATGAACAGGGTCAGCGTCTGCGTCTTTCCGGCGATGGCGCCCGACACGATCGCCACCGCCCCGAACTCGCCCAGCACGCGGGCGGTGGTCAGCGTCACGCCGTAGGCGAGGCCGCGCCGGATGTTGGGGAGCGTGATGCGCCGGAACACCGTCAGCGCGCCGGCGCCGAGGGTGCGGGCCGCCTGCTCCTGCTCGGTGCCGATCTCCTGGAGCACCGGGAGCACTTCGCGCACGACGTAGGGAAGCGACACCGCGGCCGAGGCCATGACGATGCCGGGCACCGAGAAGATGACCGTGATGCCGCGGGCGGCCAGCCAGTTGCCGAACCAGCCCGTGTGACCGTAGACGAGGATCAGCGCGAGGCCGATCACGACGGGGGAGATGGCGAGCGGGATGTCGACCAGCGCATCGAGCAGCCAGGCGCCGGGGAAGCGGTGCCGGGCCAGGATGAGCGACACCCCGACGCCGAAGATGGTGTTGAGCGGCACGGCGATAAGGGCGACGAGCACCGTGAGCCACAGCGCGTGCAGGGCGTCGGGCGCGGTCAGCGCGTCCCACGCCGCACCGAGCCCGTGCTGAAAGGCGCGGAAGAACACGGTCCCGACGGGCAGGACGACGAGCAGGGCCAGGTAGCCCAGGGCGCCGAAACGCAGCGGCAGGCGCCAGCGGGAGTCCCTCACAACGACTCCGGGACCTCGAAGCGGCGACGCGCCCAGCCGATGGCCAGGAGGACGGCGAGCGAGATCGCGATGAGCACGATCGAGACCGCGCTGGCCGCCGGGAGGTCATCGCTCTGCGAGAGACTGAAGATCCACGACGAGGCGACCTCGGTCTTGAACGGGATGTTGCCCGAGATGAGCACCACCGAGCCGAACTCGCCCACGGCCCTGGCGAAGGCGAGCCCCGCGCCGGCGAGGACCGACGGGAGCACGCTCGGCAGGATGATGCGGCGCAATACCTGCCGCGGGGTGCCGCCGAGGGAGGAGGCGGCCTCCTCGACCTCGGCATCGAGCTCGGCCAGGACCGGTTGGACGCTGCGCACGCAGAAAGGCAGCGTCACGAACAGCAACGCGGCACCGACGCCGAGGCGCGTGCCGGCCAGGTTGACGTGGAAGGGGCTGTTGGCGCCGTAGAGGGCGAGCAGTGTGAGGCCTGCGACGATGGTCGGCAGCGCGAAGGGGAGGTCGATGATGGCGCTCACGATGGCCTTGCCACGGAAGTCGTCGCGCACGAGCACCCACGCGATGGCGAGCCCGGCGACCGAGTTGACGATGGCGACTATGAACGCCGCGCCGAGCGTGAGCTCGAGGGCGGCCACCGCCTCGGGCTGGGTCACGGCCGCCCAGAACGTGCTCCAGCCGCCGTTGAACGCGTTGGTGAGGAGCGCGGCGAGCGGGAGGAGGACGAGGAGGGACAGGTAGGTGACGGCGAGCGAGGGGCCGGCCACCTTCCCGGCGCGCGTCGCCGCCTTGGCCAGGGCGGGGGTAGGCGCCACCAGGGAGTAGCGGTGCCTCCACCCCCGCCCTGGCGGGCGGTCCGTGGGCGCGTCGCCCCCCGGGGCCGGCTCGAGGTCGGCGACGGGGGCGGGCACGCTCGTCATTGGGTTACCCGCTGGCGGTCGAGACGCCGAGGCCCTGCTCGTCCTTGGCCACGATGCCGGTCTGCGGGTCGAAGAACTTCGTATTGACCGCCGTCCAGCCGCCGAGCGTGTTGATGGTGAACAGCGTCTTGGGCTTGGGGAAGTTGAACTTCTTCGCCACCGAGGCGAGGACCGGGCGATAGCCCTGCTGGCCCCACACCGTCTGGCCGGCCGGCGAGAGCAGGTACGTGAGAAACGCCTTGGCGGCGGGGCTGGCCGTCTTGGTCACCGCGATCGGGTTCTGGATCTCGATGGTCTGCGGCGGCGTGATGACGTCGACGGCCTCACCCTTCGACTTGGCGTAGAGCGCGTCGCTCTCGTAGTCGAGGAGCACGTCGCCTTGCCCCGAGAGGAACGTCTGCAGGGCGGCGCTGGCGCTCGAGGGCTGCGCCACGGCGTTGTGCAACAACTCGGTGAGGTACTGCTGGGCCTGGGAGGCGGACTTGCCCTGCTCGATCTCCGCCCCGTACGCCGCGAGGAGGTTCCACTTCGCGCTGCCCGAGCTGAAGACGTTCGGCGTGATGACGCCGACCCCTGACTTCACGAGGTCGGCCCACGTGGTGATGTGCTTGGGGTTCCCGGGGCGCACGATGAACGACACGATCGAGTTGGTGACCATGCCCTTGGTCGCTCCCTTGTCCCACGAGCTCGAAACCAAGCCGGCCTTGACGACCTTGCTCATGTCGGGCTCGAGCGAGAAGTTCACGAGGTCGGCGGGGAGACCGTCGGCGACCGAGGTGGCCTGGGTACCCGACGGGCCGAAGGAGGACGAGACCGTCACGCCTGCGCCGGCCTTTGTCTTGGCGAAGTCTTGGGCCAGGACGGTGTAGGCGGGCTTGGGGGTCGAGTAGGCGACCAGGTTGACGCTGCCGCCGCTCTGGGCGCCGGCGGGGGCCGCGCCCAGCGTGAGCGGGACCGCGGCGAGCAGCACGGTGCCCGCACCGGCAGCGGCCAGGCGGCGGGGACGGCGGGGGTGTCGGCGCGACGAGTTGCGCGCGTCGCCCACCGCGGGCGCGTCGAGATCGTGTGTCGAGTTGGAGTGCATGGCGAAAGAGTAATGCACTCTGATCACTAAACACACGCGGGTATGTGAATTCTAGTGATTTAGTTGATTTACCAGGTGAAAGGGCTCACGCCAGGGATTGGCCGAGTTCAATACGCGTTGGGAAGCAGCCTGAGGGGCCTGGGCGCTGATCGCCCGCCGGGTCCGTCAGGGGCCGGCCAGACCGGGCTACTGGGTGACAGTCTCCCGGCTGCCGTGAGCGGCGAGGGCGTAGACGACGAACAGGCCCAGGGCGATGTAGGTGAGCGACCAGATGGGGTAGTAGGGCATCCACCAGATGGCGCTGATGGCTGCGACGGCACCAGCGAAGATGCCGATCCAGCGGCTCACCTGCGAGCGGGCCATCACGCCGAAGGCGCACAAGATGAGGATGATGCCGACGATCAGCCAGAGCCATCCGTAGTTCTTCAGGGTGTGTCCCCACAGGGCGTTCTGCAGGTTCTCAGGAACCGCCCCGTGGTAGCGGAAGGCCCAGATGGCGTCGAAGATCCGCATGATCCCGCCGATGCCGAGCGCGACGGCTGCAAAAACCAGCCAGCCTTGACCGTTGTTGTCCATTCCCGGACCTCCTTGATCGAAGCGGGGCTTTCGGCCCCGTGTCCCCGGCCGGGGTGCCCAAGGATCTAGGGGGCGCACCGACCCTGGAGGACAAAGGCTACGGGCGTGCAGGGGTCAATTCGGGGATGCGTCTGACGGCCGTTGATCGAAGGACCGAGGGTTTCGCTGGGTCGTATGGGGCGGCTCAGCCGGGGAGAATCGGCAAGAGCCACGCCATATACATCGCTCGGGAGAAGCCGCACCCTCTTCCGCCCCCTGGACCCGCACGCGGCCCGGGTGTCTTGGCACGTAGACCGCGAGAAATAGATCACGATTGCGGCCTTAACGCCGGAGCCATGGCCCGGCATCGCTTCGGGAGGTTCGTGACCAAGGCCACACCCCGCTGTTAGTGGGATTGCCGATCGAAGGACATCTGCGGGGATGCCCTCCCAACGAGCTCTACGGGGCCCCGAGCCGGCTGTTGTACGACGAGATAGTGGAGGTGGCGTTCGTCTGGGCATTCTTTACGGCCGTCGCCGCCTTGACTCCGCCCGTGTACATCGAGATCTCGGCGTTCAAGACGTCGGTGCGCACGTCCGCGTAGGGGCCGATGACCGAGCCAGAGGTCGCAGGGGAGTTCACGCCGTTGTTGATCTCGTTGTAGGCCACTTTGTACCCCGGGTTGGTCGCCCATAGACGCTGGACCGTCGCCGTCTGTGCCGAGGACTTGCGGACCGGGATGTAGCCCGTTCCCGCCGCCCAGGTCGCCTGGGACTGCGTGTTCAGGAGGTACGACAGGTATTCCCACGCTGCCGCCTGTTGGATGGCGGGCACCTTGTTCGAGATGTACACACCCGACCCACCGGGCTCGATCCCGCCCTTCGCCGACGTGCTGTAGACCGGGAACGGCCCGACGCCCAGCTTGACGTTGGAGTACTGGCCCTGGCCCAGGAGTTGGGTCACCGTCCCGAGCGCGGCCGACGTCTCGATCGTCATCCCGTACTTCCCGCTTCCGATGCCGAGCAGGTTGTCGTACTGGTCAGGGCCCGTCGAAGGGTTGGTGGTGGCGTCGCCCGAGCGGACCAGCTGGCTGAGCTGGCTGAAAATGGAGACCGCCGTCGGGGTGTCGAAGACCGCCTTCGTGGCGCGGGTGCTGCGGCCGTTGTTGTTGTTCACGAAGAGGCGGTTCGCCGTCGCCAGCCAGGTCTCGAGGTGCCAAGGGTCGAGGACGAGGCCCATCCCGCTGCCGGACGCCTTGAGCGCCTTGGCGTCAGCGAGCATCTGCGACAGCGTCAACGGGGGGTCGGCCGGGTTGAGCCCGGCCTTCGTGAAGGCGTTCTGGTTGTAGTACACGATCGGCGCCGAAACGGCGAAGGGCAGGGCCCATTGGACGCCGTTGACCTTCCAGTAGGCGAGGGGCCGGGGCAGGTAGTCGCTCGTGGAGTAGTGCGCGGCGTTCATGCACGACTGCACGGGCAGGAGGGACTGCGTGTCGATGGCGGCCTGGGTGCGCTGGTCCTCGAGCTGGACCGCGGCGGGCAGCTGCCCGTTGGTCAGGCCGGCCTCGTACTTCTGCCAGGTGTCGTCGTAGCCCGCCTGGGTGACGAGCGTCACGTGCACCTTCGACTGCGACGAATTGAATGCGGTGGTGATCGACTGCAGCGTGGTGAGGTTGGCCTGGGACGCCGACTCCCAGAACGAGATGTCGACCACGCCCTTGTGCTTGGCCAGGGCCGAGAGGTTGCAGCTCGGCAGGCTGGAGGCGGCCGCCGGCGGGGCGCTCGCCACGACGCTGGAGGCAGCGGCTGCGGACGTGGCTGCGCCCGCGAACAGCGCCGAGGCGGCGAGCCGGCCGAGGCGGGAGGTGCGCACGCTTATTGCCTACCACCTGGGCCAATGGTTCAGGGGCGCACCGCCGGGTGACGCAACCGGTTTCTTAAAGACGGATTCCAATTACTTGACCGCTCCTGCCGTGAGGCTGCGCACCAGTTGCTTCTGGAAGATGATCAAGAGGATCACCAGCGGCACGAACGCGATGACCGCACCGGCCAGCGACACCGGGATCTGGGACACCTGGGTGCCCAGGAGCTGCTTCAGCCCGATCTGCACCGTGTAGAGCGGTGTCGAACCGCCCGTCGAGACCAGCGGCCACAAGTACTGGTTCCAGGCGCCGAGGAAGGAGAAGACCGCCAGGGCGGCCAGCGAGGGCCGCGCCAGCGGCACGGCCACCCTCGTCATGAAGCGCCAGTGCCCGTAGCCGTCGAGCTGAGCCGCCTCGTGCAGGTCGCGGGGGATCTGGCGGAACGCCTGGCGCAGCAGGAAGATGCCGAAGCCCGTCGCCAGGAACGGGATCGACAACCCTTCGTAGCTGTTGAACCAGTGGAACGAGGTGATGGTGTCGAGGTTGGTGATGAACGTCACCTCGAACGGGATCATGAGGGTGGTGAGGCAGATCACGAAGAGCGTCCGCTTGAACGGAAAGCGCAAGAACGCGAACGCGTACGCCGCCAGGACCGACGTGACGAGCTGCCCGACCACGATGATGCCCGTCATGATCGCCGAGGTGGCCAGGTACTTGGACATCTGCCCCGACGTCCACGCCGTCACGTAGTGGTGCCATTGCGGGCTGGTCGGGAACAACGGCGGCGGTTGCTGGACGAGCTGGTCGGGTGCGAGGAGCGAGTTCACGATCGTGATGTAAATCGGGAACAGAAGGACGATGGCGAAGAAGGTCAACAGTGCGTAGGTGCCGAACGTGCGCAGCCGGCGGCGCGGCCCGCGCGGGATCGGCGCTTCGTCGGGGGCCGCTCCCAGAGGTCCCTTCGGGACGTCCGTTACGCCGGCCGCGTCCACGCCGTCGACCACGCCGGTTTCAGCGGACATAGGTGACCCTCCGCTCCAAGAAGCGCAGCTGCAGCAGCGTCAGGCCGAGCGTGATGAGGAACAAGACCGTGGCCATGATGGCGGCGGTCCCCGGGTTGTTCTCGACCTGGAGCGTGTTGACGATGTTGTAGATGAGCACGTTCGTATGCAGGCGGGCGGCGTTGGCCGGCCCGATGAGGATGTCGACCGCCCCGAAGGCCTGCATGGCGTAGATCGTGCTCACGATCAGTGCGAAGAAGATGGTGGGCGAAAGCAGTGGCACGGTCATGCGCCAGAAGCGCACCCACGCGTTCGCGCCGTCGATGCGCGCCGCCTCGAGCAGTTCGTCGGGGACCGACTGCAGGCCCGCCGACATGATGATGAACGACAACCCCAGGAACTGCCAGATCGTGATGAGTGCCACCGACGGCAGGGCCCACGTGGTGCTCTCGAGCGCGGGCGGGTTCGGGTTGATGCCGAGCCACGGCAACAGGCCCACCACCGGGTTGAGCAGGGTTCCGAAGATCACCGACGCCACGGCGACCGAGCTCACGACGGTGGAGGAGAAGATGACCCGGTAAATCGCCATGCCCCGCAGCCGGCGGTGCGCGGCCACGGCGAGCGCAAGGCCGAGGATCAAGCTGATCGGCACCACGATCACGACGAAGATCAGCGTCGTGACGAGGCTCTGGGTGAACTGCGTCGAGGTGATCGTGGGGACGATCTGGTGGAGCCCGACGTAGCGGGCGGGCAGGCCCGGCACCGGCGGCGTCTCGTAGAGCATCAGCTTGAAGTTGCGGAAGAAGGGATAGAAGGAGAAGAAGCCGAAGAGGACGAGCGCGGGGAGGAGCAGGACGTAGGCCAGCGCCGCCTCCTTGCGCAGCCGGGAACGCAGGCCGTGCTCCCTGGCCCCGGTTGCCCCGTTCGCCGGGGCCAGGTCCGGGGGCTGCTCCGAAGGCGCCGCGACCCTCGTCACGTCGACCCCAGTCGCGAACCGCTCGCGGCGTCGAAGATGTGGTAGGCCGCGGGGTCGTCCGCGATGGCGATCCGCACCGACTCGCCGAGCTTGGGCTTGGGAGCCGTGGCGCTCTGGCGCACAATGACGCGACTGCCGTTCTCGGTCTGGCAGATGACGTGGGTCTCTGCGCCGAGCGGCTCCACGATGAGGACGGAGGCGCCGATGGGACCGTCCGCGCTCAAGTGGAGCGCCTCCGGCCGCAGCCCCAACAAGACCTCGGGGCCGCCGCCGCGCGCCGCCTCGGCCACCACGTGCGGGAGGGGCACCGATGCCCCGGGGAAGGCGACGCAGAGGGTGCCCACGGCGCCCAGATCGCCCGGATCGCCCGGATGACCCGGAGCGCCGGCAGCGCCACCGCCGTCGGCGACCGCCGCCCCGCTTTCGACGAGCATCCCGGCCAGCAGGTTCATGCCGGGGCTGCCAAGGAAGCCGGCCACGAAGGCGTTCGACGGCTGCGCGTAGAGCTCTTCGGGCGGCGCGACCTGTTGCAGGCGACCCTCACTCATGACGGCAATGCGGTGCCCCATGGTCATCGCCTCCACTTGGTCGTGCGTCACGTACAGCGTCGTGGCCGACAGCCGGGATTGCAGCTCGACGATGTCGGCCCGGGTCTGGATCCGCAGCGCGGCGTCGAGGTTCGACAGAGGCTCGTCCATGAGGAACACGAGCGGCTCGCGCACGATGGCCCGCGCCAGGGCGACTCGTTGGCGCTGGCCGCCGGAGAGTTGCGCCGGCTTGCGCCCGAGCAGCCCGCCCAGCCCGAGCGTCTCGGCCGCTCTCTTGACCCTGGTCGTGCGCTCCTCCTTGTCGATGGCGCGCTGGCGCAGCGGGAACTCGATGTTCTTCGCCACCGTCAAGTGCGGGTAGAGCGCATAGCTCTGGAAGACCATGGCCACGTCTCGGTCCTTGGGGTCGACCTCGTTGACCACCCGCGGGCCGATCGTGAGCGTGCCGGCGTCCAGCTCCTCGAGCCCGGCCACGAGGCGCAGCGCGGTCGTCTTGCCGCAGCCCGACGAGCCGAGGAGTACCAGGAGCTCGCCGTCGGCGACACTCAAGGTCAGGTCGTCGACGGCGGTGGTCTCGCCGAAGCGCTTGGTGACCCCGTCGAAGCTGACCTGTGCCAACGTGCTCCCTCCGGGCGCCGACCGCCGGCCACCCCTCGATCGCTGTTGTGCCGCACGGTAGCGGGGCAGGCGGCCGCGGGGTGGGTCCGGCCCACCCCCCGGACCGGCGTCAGTCCGGCTCGATCCCGAGCCGCAAAGACCTCAGTTGGCCGGGATCTTCCAGCCCATGGCCTCGGCGATCTCCTTGCACGTCGGGCAGAGGCCGTAGCGCTTGGGGTCGCGCCCGGGGACCCACTCCTTGCCGCAGAGCGCCCGCACCGGCACGGCGTTGACGATCCCTTCGACGACGCTCGGTCCCGCCGAGACGTATTCGCCGGCCTTCTCGCCCTCCTTGGGCGTGTAGCCCTCGAGCACGATGTGGGCCATCCGGTCGTGGTCGCCGTCGTCGAGGTCGGGCGCCGGCCGGGACGGGGCCAGCGTGGTCTGCCCGGCCCCTTCGGGGGCGAGCGACGCGCTGGTGGGCCCGATCACACCTTTACGCTAGATCTTTCCCCTGCCCGAGGCTTCGGGCACCCGGCCCCGCCCTCCCGCCGGCCCGCAAGAGGGGGTGTGACCAGGGACTTCTCCCCGGGAACAACCGTCCCCTCGAAATGGTTTACCAGTCAGAGGATTTCGTGCTTACGGCATTACGTCGGGGCACGGATCGACCAGAAGGAAGACCCGATGACGAACGAGAATGTGACACTCCCATTGCTTCCCCTCACCTCCGGTGTGGTGCTGCCGGGGATGGTCTTCACGATGGCGCTCGAGTCCGACGAGGCCCGCGCCGCCGTGGAGTCTGCCCGCTCTGCCGGCGGTCGGCTGCTGCTCGTGCCCCACATCGACGGCCGCTTCGGCCGCGTCGGGGTCGTCGCCGAGGTGATGGAGGAGGGTGACCTGCCCGGCGGCACGCCGGCCGTGGCCATCCGCGGTGACCACCGCGCCCTCATCGGAACCGGCGTGCCCGGCACCGGGAACGCGCTCTGGGTCGAGGCCGAGTCGATCACCGAACCCGAGCCGACGCCGGCCGCACACGAGTTGGCGCGCGAGTACCGCGCCGTGCTCGAGAACATCTTGCACACGAGGGGCGCCGGCCGCATCGCGGCGCAGCTACGTGAGATCACCGAGCCGAGCCGCCTGGCCGACGTGGCGGGCTACTCGCCCGACCTGTCGTTGACCCAGAAGGTCGAGGTCCTCGAGACCCTCGACGTCGAGGCTCGGCTGCGTCTCGTCCTCGGCTGGTCGTGCGACACGTTGGCCGACGCGGCGCTGCGCGAGAAGATCAAGACTGACGTCGAAGAGGGCATGGAGAAGCAGCAGCGCGAATTCCTGTTGCGGCGCCAACTCGACGCCATCCGCAAGGAGCTCAACCAGCTCAGCGGGGACAAGGAGGGCGAGGACCCGGACGACTACCGGGCCAAGCTCGAGACCGCCGACCTGCCCGAGGACGTCCGCAAGGCCGTCGAGCGCGAGGTCGACAAGCTCGAGCGCACGAGCGACCAGAGCCCCGAGACGGGCTGGATCCGCACGTGGCTCGACACGGTGTTCGAGGTCCCGTGGGGGGTCGAGTCGGAGGACCGGCTCGACATCAACGAGGCGTCGCGCATCTTGGAAGCCGATCACGACGGCCTCGAGGACGTGAAGGAGCGCATCCTCGAGCACCTCGCCGTGCGCAAGCTCCAGGCCGAGCGTGGCCTCGCGCCCGTCGACGGACGCGGGTCGGGGGCCATCCTGGCCCTCGTCGGCCCTCCGGGCGTCGGCAAGACGTCGCTCGGTGAGTCAGTGGCCAACGCGCTCGGGCGCAAGTTCGTCCGGGTGTCGCTCGGCGGCATCCGTGACGAGGCCGAGATCCGGGGGCACCGCCGCACCTACGTCGGGGCCCAGCCGGGCCGGTTGGTCCGCGCCCTCCGCGAGGCCGGGACCATGAACCCGGTCATCGTGCTCGACGAGGTCGACAAGATCGGGACCGACTACCGGGGCGATCCCTCCTCGGCGTTGCTCGAGGTGCTCGACCCGGCGCAGAACCACACGTTCCGAGACCACTATCTCGAAGTCGACCTCGACCTGTCGCGGGTCCTGTTCATCGCCACGGCGAACGTCAGCGAGACCATCCCTGGTCCGCTGCTCGACCGCATGGAGTTGATCCGGATCGACGGCTACACCGAGTCCGAGAAGGTCTCCATCGCCAAGCACCACTTGCTGCGGCGCCAGCTCACCCGGGCCGCGCTCCGTGAGGACGAGGTGTCGGTCAGCGACGAGGCCATCCGCGCCATCGTCGCCGACTACACCCGGGAGGCGGGCGTGCGGAACCTCGAGCGCGAGCTCGGCAAGCTGTTGCGGAAGGTGGCCACCAAGCTCGCGTCAGGCGAGCGCACGGCTCCGGTCGCAGTCGAGAAGGACGACGTGCGCGAGTGGCTGGGCCGCCCGCACTTCTTCTTCGAGGCGGCGGACCGCACCAGCGTGCCTGGCGTGGTCACCGGCCTCGCCGTGACAGGAGCGGGCGGAGACGTCCTCTTCGTCGAGGCGAGCGTCTCGGACGGGCCCGAGGGCCTGACCTTGACCGGTCAACTGGGCGACGTCATGAAGGAGTCGGCCGAGATCGCGCTCTCCTACGTGCGCTCGCACGCGGAGGAGCTCGGGATCGACCCGGCCTCGTTCGCCGGCAAGCGGTTCCACGTCCACGTGCCGGCAGGCGCCGTGCCCAAGGACGGCCCGTCCGCAGGCGTCACCATGACGACCGCGCTTGTCAGCCTCTTGCGTGGGGTGCCGGTGCGCTCCGTCGTGGGCATGACCGGTGAGGTCACGCTGCAGGGACGGGTGTTGCCGATCGGTGGCGTCAAGCAGAAGGTGCTGGCCGCGCACCGGGCCGGGCTGACCGAGGTCGTCCTGCCCGAGCGCAACGGCCCGGACCTCGAGGACGTCCCCACCGAGGTCCGCGACGTCATGACGTTCCACCTGGCCGCCACCATCTCCGACGTGCTCACCCCGGCCTTGTCCGGGGAGGGCACGCCGGAGGCCGGCGCCGAGGGCGAGCTCAGCACGGCCGCCTGAGGGCGGGCAGACTGGCGCGACGGAGCGTCGATCGGAGCGCACACATGGACGACAAGCAGATCGTGCAGCGGATCAACGAGTTGGCCGCCGAGGAACAGCGTCTCGAGGAGGCCCACGTCGGCACGGGCCTCTCCGGCGACGAGATAGAGCGCAAGCGCGACCTCGAAGTGACCCTCGACGAGCTGTGGGACCTCCTTCGCCAGCGCCGGGCCAAGCGGTCCGCCGGGCAGGACCCGGACGCCGCGGAGCAGCGCTCGGCGGAGACGGTCGAGCGTTATCTGCAATAAGGCGCACTCCCGACGGTGCCGTGGGCTCAGCCCGCCGGCATCCGCCGGTTGAGCTGGGGCGCCACCAGGCCAACGAGCCCGCGTATATTGCCAACGGTGACGTCGAGCCAGTCGAACGAGTCGCGCCACACGGCGATCTTGTCGTCGTGCACCACGAAGCGCCCGTAGACCCAGAACAGCGTCTTGTAGCGGCGGAACGTGAGCTCGTCGGTCCGATCGGTCAGAACGACGTCGCCGTCGGTGGCCACGTGGTGCACGTAAGCCTTGAAACTCATCCGGTCGGGGCGAATGATCGGCCGCGCCATCCGTTCGAGCCGGTCACGCCCGTTGATCGTGGGCAGGGAGACGTTGGTGTAGACGAGGTCCTCGGTCACGAGGTCGAAGACGGCGTCGAGGTCGGAGCGACCCCAGGCATCGAGGAAGTCCATGACGACGTCCGCTGGAGCGCGGACGGGGCTGGGCGACGGCTGCGGACTAGACACGGCCACCTCCGTTCTCGGGGTGAGTCACACGGTATCGACGGGCCGGCGACGGCGCCACAGTATGGGCCCGAACCCCAGGACGACGAAGACCAGCACCGCCAGCACGAAGAGCGGCACGTAGGAGCCGTAGCCGCCGTATGCGAACGTCACCGTGTGGACACCCGGACCGACGACGACACCCACCAGCGCGGGAGCCACCATCACGGTGGGCTCGGGTTTGCCGTCGACGGTGGCGGTCCAACCGGGGTCGTAGGAGGAGCTCAGCACGACGGTGGCGCGGCGACTGGTCCGCACGACGGCGCTGGCTCGTCCATTGGCCAGGTCCGCGTGCTCGACGACGACGTGACCCGGTGACCCGGCCGAACTGGAGAGACTCTCGGCCGTGGGGGCCGACGCCGCGCTGCCATTGAAGCCCACGGTCAGGTCGCGCTGCTCGTCGATCAGCGAGGAGTCGAGCAGGGGCTCGCTCTTCGATCCGACGTCGGCCCGATTGGCGTCGAGGACACCGGTGGTGTCGTACACGTGGATGTAGCCGGGGTTGGGAAGTGCCCACAGGCAGTATTCCCCGGAGCAGAGCACGCGGTCAGCGGGCACCGGCGGGGACATGGATTGCGGCGTGATGATGTATCCGATGCCGAAGAGCGGGTAGTCGCCGGGGTTGGAGTCGTCGAAGTAGTACTCCGGGTCGGTCATCAGCGACGCGGTGCGGAGCGTGTAGCCCACCTCGTCGATGTCCTGGCTCTCGAGGTACTTGAAGACCGGCACGAACCCAACCGTGAACCCCATCCCCCAGTTGGTTGGCTGGCCGGCGTACACCCGTCCTCTCGGATGGACGCGCACGTAGTCGAGCAACTCGTTGATGTGGGGGTCCTGGTGTGCGTCGCCGGACGCCTGCAGGGACACATTGGTGGCATTCCCCCGGTTGTAGGTGTTCATCGACGTCCAGGCGGGCACTAACACGACGAGGAGGCCCGCGATGCAGATGCCGGAGATCAGCGCTTGACCGGCAGGTTGTTGAAGCCGACGCCGGCGGTTCGCGGGCAGAAGCTTGGACGCGGCATCGACGAACCATCGCCCGACGAAGACCAGACCGACGCCGGCCATCAGGATTCCCGAGAACTGGACGCCCATTTGGAAGCGCCGGATGAAGACGTCGCTACTGCCGGGCAGGATCGAGTAGAGGCTGCCGAAGGTTGTGCGTCCGAACGTCATCAGCAGAGTGACGACGAAGATGGTCACTAACGCGCGGCCGGCGAGGAACGTTCGCCACCGGACCACGCACACGACGAGTCCCACCCCTACGAAGATCGTGATGATGGGGAACCAGTGGATGGCGTCGAAGATCCGGCCGGTGATGAGCATCCACAGGAAGTGGCGGGCGCCGTAGCCGTTCTCCAGCCCCGTCCCCTCGAGGACCTGGTTGCGCGCGGCCCAGTGCGACTGAGCCAACAGCGGCACGATTACCCACGCCGAGGCCAAGAAGGCCGACACACCGACGACCACCGCGCGGCCGAGGCGTCGCCACAGGTCCGAGGGCACCAGGAAGGGCCAGACGACCACAGGGACAAACGCGAGGTAGCCCGTCTCGTAGTGCAGGGCCGCCGTCAGCATGATGAAGAAGACCGCCGGCAACACGGTCCGGCGGAAAGGGCGCGCCCGATCCAGGGCGCGGTAGGTGAAGGCCCAAGCGAGCGGCAGCGTCCACATCGCCCAGAGCTGGGTCCACACGCCGTAGCCGCGCCAGACGTAGGCGATGTCCTCGTAGCCGATACCGGGGGACGAGGCGAGCAGCGGGGAGACCGCTGCCGCGGCTGCCGCCGTCCAGCGGCCCAGGCCGACGAGTCGGGCCGACCAGTAGACGACCAGCGGCCACAGGGCCAGCAGCAGATAGATCGACCAGCGGAACACGGTGTCGGGGTCGACGACCGTGCCGATGGTGCCCGAGATCATTGCCGGCAGGCTCTGGTAGTGCAGGAATTGCGGGGATCCGAGCCCGAGGTAGGGGAACCAGCTCGTCAGCGGCAGATGGCCGTCTTTGATCCGGGCTGCCGCGAAGCGGACCATCTGCTGATGGAGGGAGCTGTCATCGAGATACGGGACCGCCCGGAGCTCGGGCCGCAGCTCCCACAAGCCCCACAGCGAGGCGATCGCAACGATGCACCAGGGCCCGAACCGGGACCAGGTCCACCTTCCCGGCGTCGCCCGCTGCTCGGTTCCCTCCGCTGGCGGTGACTCCTCTTGTGGTGGGGCCGTGGCCTCCCCGATCGAGGTCATGCCGGTCGACGCGCCCGGCCTGTCACCCGTCGTCGCGGCGGTGGCATCGAGGTATGTTGCCAAACTTGCCCGATCCCCACGGGGCGGGCGCTCTGACGTGCGCGTGGGACCTTCGCGAAGGTTCTCGCCTCGTTCAACCCTCGACCGTCACGTCGTTCGCCGTGGCCGAGATCTCGACGCTCCCAAAACTCCGAACTGGCCTAGATCCGAACCCGTTGTCGTGCATCCGTTCGGTTCAGTCACCGACGGGAGTGAAACGCGCATGTAGCGTTTCGGTGTCCGGGTAACCCTGCAAGCCCAGCAAGGGGCAGTAGCTCAGTGGTCAGAGCAGACGACTCATAAGTAAGAGGACCACCACTACGGTGCTGCCGTTGTCGTCGTCGAGGATGGTGTTGTTGTCGACGAGACGCCGCACATTACGTAGGGCGTTACGTTCATCGTCACGTCCTGACCCAATGGGCCCGTTACAAGGCCCACCGTCTCCCACGTTGTGGAGTTCAGCGGAAACGACGACCGCAAGGTCACGTTGCGATCCGCGACTGTTCCGCTTGCTGTGACCTGAGCTCCTCCACTCAAGAGAACCTGTCCGGCTGGACATGAGGCCTGGGCCTGCACGACGGCTCCCACGGGTGGATTCGGAGCCGAGAGTTTGCTCGGACCACGCGTGACATCTGTGCCTGCCAGCGTGCCCCCAGGCCCTCGTGCGCCTTGGGGTCCCTGCGGACCTGCTGGCCCCTGGAGGCCTTGGGGACCTGTTGATCCTTTCGGACCCGTTACCTTCGCTGGTTGCTTGGCCAGCGTGTAGACCGCGACGCCCAGACCCGCCAGCGCCAGTACCAAAGCGACGACAACGACGGGAACGGTCCAACTCGGAGCCGACCGAGTCGGATGGTCCTCTTTAGCAACAGGCGACTCAGACTCGAGCGATGACATTGCCACCTCCGCTTGGAACGCCCTGATGAGCCGACGGTGATCTGACGCTCCAGCTTAGATGAAATATCGGCAGTCGTTGTTCGTAGATGAGCGGTTTCTCCGGGTTGTTCTCAAGCATTCGCGAGCGGGAAGTCTGATCGAAGCCACGCGACTTGGCGTAGCCGGCACCGGCCCGGGGCGCGAACCGACCCACTGAAGGGCCTTTGTGACGCGAGATAACGGTGGTATGGGTCTGCATCAATGGCGCCGCATGGCTCCTGGTGGAAAAGCCGGTATCGACGGCAGACGTGGACGTACGAGTCGACTGAAAGTGGTCGTCCTGCCAACCGCAAAACTAACGGTAGGGCGATCCCCGTGCGGCCCCTATCCCCGTGCGGCAGGTGGTCTGTGCGGTTGAGCAGAGCGGATGTGCGGCTTGTGCGGCTGTGCGGCAGGTGGTCTCTGCGGCAGGTGGTCTGTGCGGCAGGAGGTCTGTGCGGCAGGTGGTCTATGCGCTGAGGTGGGCGCTGAGGTCTGAGCGGTCTGTGCGGCATGTGCGGCATGTGCGGCATGTGCGGCATGTTCAGCGCAATGTGCGGCAGGTGGTCTGAGGTGCGGCAGGTGGGACTTGAACCCACGACTGACCGATTATGAGTCGGGCGCTCTAACCAGGCTGAGCTACTGCCGCGCCGCGCACCCTACCCGGCGTCGGGCAGGGCGGGTGGGCGATCGCGCAACAGGGATTCATTGCCTCGGCTGCCCGCTGGTCCGCCGATCGGCGGCGCCGCGTGTAACGACCGAGCGTCAACGCCTCGACGAATGTCCGAGCCGCTCCTTCACCTGCAACAGCGGCACGCCAGCGTCGAGCGGCTCACTGTCGTGGAAGCGTCGTAGGTCGTGGTAAGCGGTACGGATGATCTTCTCTTGCGTGCGGTGTTCATGATGATTCGAATCAGGCGGTAGGCCTTATGCGGTGGATTGCTTCTGCTTCGCCGGCGCGTCAAACCGCAAGCACACGTCTGTGGGAGTGATCGAAGCTAGCCGCCTGCGAGCCAAACGCTGGCAGTAGCCCTAGTCCTGGACCGAGTGTCATGCTGGTGCTCTAGCCACTCGGAGGCAAACTGAGTTGTGGTCATCCGACGAGGATTTTGGCGTCGGAGGTCAGAGTCGGCGAAAGGCGGTTGGGGGCCGTCAGGGGAGCGACGGAACTTAGGTCTGACTTCCCGACCGAGCTTGGCCGTCGTGCTGGCAGCCTCGGCGGTGGTCGTCCTTCCGGTGCCTCTCGCCCCTTCGCAAACGGCCTCGGCCGCCGCCCAGGTGCCTCCGGTCAACCTCTACATCGCCAACTCCTCGATGACCGAGGGCCTCGAGGAGGTACCGGCCGGCGGGGGCTCTGTGAACACCTTCCCCCTCTCCTCCATGCTGCACGCGCCGTTCGGCGTGGCTGTCGACTCCGCCGAGAACATCTTCGTGGCAGACAGCTTCAACAATCGAGTCGTGGAGCAGCCGGCCGGCGGTGGTACTCCCGTGACGTTGCCCTCCACGGCGGACGGCCTGGGAGAGCCCACGGGCGTGGCGGTCGACAGCAAGGGCGATGTGTTCATGTCGTCCACGTTCAATTCTGGCGCAGTGTTCGAGCTCCCCGCGGGCAGCCCTCCCGACGGGCCCCTCACGACCGTCCTCGACGAGGGACTGTCTGACCCGGCCGGGCTGGCCCTCGATGCCGCCGGCGATCTCTACATCGCCGACAACGCAGATAACCGGGTCCTCGAGCTCCCTGCCGGGGGCGGTTCCCCAGTGCCCGTGGGAGAAGGGTTCGAGGGTCCCATGGGCGTGGCGGTCGACAGTCAGGGCGACGTGTTCGTCGCGGACACCAAACACTCCAACCTGACGGAGATCCCAGCCGGGGGCGGTCCGCAAAAGGTGCTCCTCAACGGGACCGACCTGGACTCCCCCTTCGGGGTGGCGGTCGACGGCGCCGGCGACTTGTTCGTCGCCGACACCTTGAACAACAGAGTGCTGGAGCTGCCGGCCTCCGGGGGAGGTCCGGTCACCATCCCGGGCGAGGCGCTGTTCGACCCTCTCGATGTCGCCGTTCCACCCCCGACTGCTCAGGAGATCTCGTTCACGTCCACCCCTCCCGGGAATGCTGCCGCCGGGGGAACCTATACGGTCACCGCCAAAGGCGGCGGCTCGGGTCAGCGGGTCGCCTTCAGCATCGACGCTTCCAGCACCCCCGGCGCCTGCAGCGCATTCGGTTCGGAACCGATTAGGCGTCACCGGCCGGGACGAAAGGTGCCGCCCCACAAGACGAGGTCGGCCATCAGACCCCAGCGTCGGGCGGATTGAGCGCCCTGCCGACAGGCCCTACCGCCAGCCGGCGCCGCCGCTTACGCAGGATCGTCGGCGTCGCCCGCCGCCCACGCCACCGCGCCTCCGGTCAAGTTCTCCGCGTTCCATCCGGCGTCGCTCAGCGCCTTCGCCGCGGCGGCCGAGCGCCCGCCCACATGGCAGGCGACCACGATGGTGCGGTCCCGGGGCACCTCGTCGAGCCGGTCGCCCAGCTGGCCCAGCGGAATGTTGACGCCGATCGGGTAGGCCCACGCCTCGACCTCGTCGGGCTCGCGCACGTCCAAGAGGAAGACGTCCTCGCCTCGGGCGATCCGTGTCTTGACCTCCTCCGGCTCCACCTCGGCGTAGGGCATGCGACGAGGCTATGTCCGGATGAGGGCCGTTCGATGCCGACCCCGCTCTGGCCGGCGCCGTCCCCAGCCTGTGAGGCCGCGCCGGTACTCTGGCGCGGTGGCTCTACCTCGGAAATTCCTCAACCAGGACGAGGAGCTGCTGGCCGAGTTGCACCCGCACTGGATATTCCTGTTCGGCCCCCTCTTCACGTCCATCGGGGTCTGGGCCGCCCTCATCGCCATCCTGATCGTGTGGGCGAACCCTCCGGGCTGGACGAACTACCCCATCATCGTCCTGGCCCTCGTCCCGGGCCTCTGGCTGCTCGGCCGCTACATCCGGTGGCGGTCCTATGACGTCGCGCTGACGTCGACCCGCATCTTGGTGCGTCAGGGCATCACCGGACGCGACACGGTGCAGCTGCGCCTCCAGCGGATCACCGAGGTGAACCTGCGCCAGGACTTCATCGAGCGCCTGCTCGGCACGGGCAGTCTCGTGATCGACGTCCAGGGCGAGGACGACTCTATGACGCTCGAATACATGCGCAAGCCGGCGATCGTCCAGCGCGTGATCAACTCGCAGATCAACGAGATCGTGGGCGGCGGCCAGCGCGAGCCCATCCCACCCGACATGCAACCCCACGACGTGCGTCGGGGCCCCGCACGCGACCTCGACGTCTACGAGCACGACGACGACGACCACGACTACAACCACGACTACAACCACAACCACGACACCCCGCCGTTCGGCGTCGGAGCTTCGTCGGGCACGGCGGCCGATCGGGAGACCGACCCCGGCCGCGCCAGCGCTCCCGCCGGCGCGCCGGCCAAGGCGGCGGCCGCCTTCGAGATACGGGACCGGCTCATCGAGCTGGACGACCTGCGCCGGCGCGGGATCCTCTCCGAGGAGGAGTTCGCCGCCAAGAAGAGCGAGCTCCTCAACCGCATCTGACAACCGACAAACCACGATCACAAGGAGGCGCGCATGCACGCGGTCATCGTCGACGTCGAGATCAAAGATCCCGAGGCGGCACGAAAGGGGCTCGAGGAGCAGGTACTTCCCATGGTCAAGGGCGCGCCCGGTTTCGTCGCGGGTTACTGGGTCAGGCTCGGCGACACCGACGGCACCTCCATGGTCGTGTTCGAGACCAAGGAACAGGCCCTCGCCGGGGTACCGGAGGAAGGGAGCTCCGCTCCGGGCGTCACCTTCACCCGCGTCGTTGACGGCGAGATCCTGGCCAGCGTGTAACCGAACCCGTCGAGAGCGGCTGGAGCCGCCGACGTCGCGGGCTACCGTGGCGGCGTGAGCCTGTCTCGATACCGTTGCGACGCCTGCGGCAACCTCACGCGCTTCGACGTCACGGTCTCGCAGACCACGAAGGCCTTCCATCACTTCACGGTGGGCGGCGAACTGGTGGTCGAGGACGAGGAGGTGCTCGCCCGTCACGTCGACGACGTGGTCTGCCGTTGGTGCGGCCACGGGCGCAGCGTGGTCGAGATCACCGACGTGGATGCCGAGGGTCCGGGCGCGCCGTCCAAGGCGTCGTGACCGACCCGCCGGCCGACATCCTGCGCCGGCTCCGCCCCATCCCCACCTCTGCCGGGCCGCCCACGACGCGCCCGCGCGACGTCGTCGGCGCCGGCACCGACGGCAGTGCATGCCGGGTCGACGTGGTGGATGCGACCGCCCCGGTTCTGCTCCTCTTCCTCACGGCGGACTGCATCGGCTGCCGGGACCTGTGGGCGGGCCTCGCGGACGTGCGGGCCGGGCTCGGATCGGTTGCCCGCTTGGCCGTCGTCACGAAGAGCGCCCCCGAGGACGAACCGGCCGCCGTCCGCGCGCTCGCCGGTGATGCCCCGGACCGTCTTGGCATTCCGGTCGTCATGAGCACGCCCGCGTTCGCCGACTACCGCGCGGGGGCGCCGTTCCTCGTGGTGGCCGCACCCGACACCGTTCTGGCCGAGGGCGTGGCGTGGGGCGTCGAAGAGACCGTGCGCACCGCCCTGAGCGCTGTTTCCCGGCGCTGAGCAGTGTCGGCGTCCCCACCTCGTTGCATCACAGCGGTCCCCGGGGTGACGCGTGGCCTATGACGCGATGAGCCCGATCGACGTGTCACAACCCCTCGACAAGCTGGGCGCGAACAGAGAGGGTCATCGCAATGCCGACTTCCAGGGACGCCGACCGCGAGCTCGAGGGCGGGCTCACCATCGATTGCGACTGCTGCGCGCTGAAGAACACGGAGGCCTGCGACGACTGCGTCGTCAGCTTCCTCCTCGAGCGCGAGCCAGATGACGCCGTCGTCATCGACGCGGACGAGGCGCGCGCCATGCGCATGCTCGAGCGCGCCGGGCTGGTGCCGACACTTCGCTTCAGCAACACGGCTGGCTAGCCCCGTCCGACGGGGCGGCGCATGAGGCGCCACCTGCTGGTCACGAACGACTTCCCTCCGAAGGTCGGCGGGATCCAGAACTATCTGTGGGACCTGTGGTCGCGTCTCGACCCCGCGTCCTTCGTGGTCCTGACCGCCTCTTCCGACGGAGAAGCGGCGGCCTTCGACGCGGCACAGGCCGAGCGCGGCGTCCGGATCGAGCGCGTTCCCGGGCCGATCCTCTTCTTCCCGACCGTTGGCGCCCTCATCGCGGTACGGCGCTGCATCGAAGAGCACGAGATCGATCTGGTGTTGCTCGATCCCGCCCTCCCGCTCGGACTCCTCGGGCCGTACCTCGATGCTCCCTACGGCGTCGTGCTGCACGGTGCGGAGGTCACGGTGCCGGGCCGTCTGCCCGGATCGCGCGCTGCGCTACGGCGAGTCCTCGAGCGCGCGCAGCTCATCGTCTCCGCCGGCGCGTACCCGGCGGCAGAAGCCCGCCGTGCTGCGCCGGGCATCACGGCGCACGTGGTCGAGATCCCGCCCGGCGTCGACGCCTCTGCGGTCGCCCCGCTGAAAGCTCCCGAGCGCGGCGCGGCGCGGCTTCAGCTCGGGCTGCCCGCCCGGGGCCCGTTCGTCGCGAGCGTGAGCCGGCTGGTGCCCCGCAAGGGCATGGACGTGCTGATCGAGGCGGCCAACCGGCTGGCGCCCTCCTATCCGGACCTCATCGTCGCCATCGCCGGCGACGGCCGCGAGCGCCCTCGGCTCGAGCGCGCCGCGGCGCGCAGCTCGCTGGACATCCGGGTGCTCGGACGGGTGAGCGACGAGGATCGCGGTGCGTTGCTCGGTGCGGCCGACGTCTTCGTCATGGCTTGCCGCAACCGCTGGCTCGGGCTCGAGCAGGAGGGCTTCGGACTCGTGTTTCTCGAAGCCGCGGCGGCCGGCGTGCCACAGGTCGCCGGCGCCAGTGGCGGGGCCACCGAGGCCGTGGTCGACGGGGTGACCGGCCTCGTGGTCGACAATCCGGACGATCCGGGGGCGGTGGCCGAAGCCCTGCGGGCGCTCTTGGCCGACCCGACTCGTCGCCGCCGCATGGGGAAGGCCGCCCGTGCCCGTGTGCTGGAATCCTTCGACACGGGCGTTCTCGCTTCTAGGCTGGCCGATGCGCTCGCCGGAGTGGCAATCTGACGCACCGCACGCCGGCGCGCGGAGGACGAGGGAAGACCGGGGAAAGGGAAACACGCACCGTGGCCGACCAAGCCACTCAGCACATCTCTGTTGCGGCACCGCCCGAACGCTGTTTCGCGGTCGCGGCCGACCTCGAGCGGTACCCCGAGTGGGCGGCCGACATCAAGGAGGTCGAGATCAAGGAGCGCGACGGGGAGGGCCGTCCGCTGCTTGTCACGTTTCGCGCCGCCGCCTTCGGCCGCAGCACGAGTTACACGCTCGCCTACGATTACTCCGACGCCCCCCACACCCTGGCCTGGAAGCTCACGCAGGGCGACATCACGACCAAGCTCGACGGCAGCTACATCTTCGACCCGGGTGAAGGGGGATCCACCGACGTCACCTATCACCTCGAGGCGGAGTTGCGGGTGCCGATCCCCGGTTTCATCAAGATGCGGGCGACCAGCCGCATCATGGCCACCGCCATGCGGGAGCTGAAGGCAAGGGTCGAATCCCTCTCGTGAGCTTTGACGCGGGCCCGCACGACGGCGCCGGCGTGGCCTACGGGATCGACATCGGCGGGACCAAGGTCCTCGGCGTTGCCCTCGGGCCGGAGCATTCCGTCGTCGCCGAGGTCCGCGTCCCCACGCCGAGCGGTACCCGCGAGATCGTCGGGAGCCACGTGGCCGACGCCGTGGCCAAGGTGGTCACCGAGCTCGATGCCGCGCGCACCGATCGACCCGCGGTCGACGCCGTCACCACGCCCGCACCGGTCGGGGTCGGCGCGCCGGGCATGGTCGACCGCCACGGACGGCTGCGTTTCGCGCCCAACCTGCCCCAGGCCCACGGGGTCGACTGGACCGAGTTGATCGGAGACCGGCTGCCCGGGCGCGAGCTGCTCATAGAGAACGACGCCAACTTCGCGGTGTTGGCCGAGCACCGCCTCGGCGCCGCCCGTGGCCATCGGCACGTCGTCATGGTGACGCTCGGTACCGGCATCGGCGGCGGCCTGGTCGTCGACGACCGGGTGCAGGTGGGCTCCGCCGGGTTCGCCGGCGAGATCGGCCACATGGTCGTCGACCCCAACGGGCCACCGTGTCCGTGCGGGCGCCGCGGCTGCTGGGAGCGCTTTGCTTCGGGTGCGGGCCTCAAGGTCCGGGCCCGCGAAGCGGCCCTGGCCGGCCGGCTGCAGGAGGTCGTCCGACTGGCCGGTGGCGACCCTGAGAGCGTGAGGGGCGAAGACGTCTCCGCCGCCGCGGCGGCGGGGGACCCCGCAGCGCGCCGCGTCATCGAGGAGGTCGGGTCGTGGATCGGCTTCGGCCTGGCCAACCTGGCCTGCATCCTCGACCCGGACTGCTTCGTCCTCGGTGGAGGCGTGGTCCAAGCGGGCAACCTGCTGATCGATGCCGCCCGGAGCACGTTCGCCGAGCTCGTCGAGGGCGGAGACCGTCGCCCGCCGGTGGCCATCGAGCCCGCGACCTTCGGCGACCGGTCCGGTGCGGTGGGTGCTGCGTTGGCGGCGCGGCAGGCAGGCCTGTGGTGATCCGCACCGGGGTGGTGTTGCCGATGTTTCGAGACACCCCGGCCGACGCGTTCGCCGCGGCGGACGAGGCGGTCGCCGCCGGCGTGGACGGCGTCTTCTGCTACGACCACATCTGGCCGCTGGGTCAACCCGAACGGCCCGCGCTCGCGCCGTTCCCCGTGCTCGGCGCGTTGGCGACGCGGCTGGCCCAGAACGCCGACGGGCGCCGAGGCCCCTTCCTCGGGACCCTGGTGGCGCGCGTCGGCCTCGTCCCCAACGACGTGCTGGCCGCGCAGTTCGCCGGGCTCGAGGCGTTGGCGCCCGGGCGTGTCATCGCCGGGCTCGGGACGGGCGACCGCTTCAACGAGGAGGAGAACCGGGCCTATGGGCTCCCGTTCCCGCCCGCGGCGGAGCGGCGCGCCCAGCTGGTGCGGCTGGCCCGTCAGCTGGTGGAGGCGGGGATCACGGTCTGGGTCGCGGGAGGGCCCGCCGGCCGGATGGAGGAGGCGCGCGCGGCGGGGGCCGCGCTCAACGTGTGGGACCTCGACCCCGCGGTGGTCTCGGCGATCGCGTCGGACCCGGCGGGAATCGAGGTGACGTGGGCCGGCCCGCCGCTCCCGGCGGTACCGTCGGTCGCTGGGTGGGTCCGCAGCCTGCACGACGCGGGCGCCACATGGGCGGTCTTCGGGTGGCCGGTCGACCTCGGGGAGCTGGTGGGGGCCGCGCGTGCCCTCGTCGAGAGCGGGACTGAGAAGGGATCGTCGTAAACGGCAGAAAGCGGGCCGTAGGATGCATTGATGGAGTTCCGCCGGATCAACGGGCTGCCGCCCTACGTGTTCGCCACCATCAACGACCTGAAGGCGGCGTCCCGGCGAGCCGGTCGCGACGTCATCGACCTCGGCTTCGGGAATCCCGACCTGCCCTCGCCCGACGTCGCCGTGAACAAGCTGGCCGAGGCGGTGCACAACCCGCGCAACCACCGCTATTCGGCCTCCCGCGGCATCCCCAAGCTGCGCAGCGCCATCACCGACCTCTACCGGCGCAAGTTCGAGGTCGAGCTCGACCCCGAGACCCAGGTCGTGACGACCATCGGGGCCAAGGAGGGGTTCTCGCACCTCATGTGGGTCCTCGTCGGCCCGGGCGACACCGCCCTGGTGCCGTCACCCTCGTACCCCATCCACATCTGGGCGCCGCTCTTCTCGGGGGCGGACATCCGGCAGGTCCCGCTTCAGGGCCCCGACGCGGCCTCCGAGGATGCGCCGGACCCGGGGGAGGCGTTCTTCGACGGGCTCTGCCACGCGTGGGAGGAGTCGTGGCCCAAGCCGCGGGTGATCGTGCTCTCGTTCCCGCACAACCCGACGACGGCGTGCGTCGATCTGTCGTTCATGGAACGACTGGTCGCGTTCGCCCGTGAGCACGAGGTGGTGCTCGTCCACGACTTCGCCTATGCCGACCTCGGCTACGACGGGTACGAGCCGCCGTCCATCCTCCAGGTGCCCGGCGCGACTGACGTCGCCGTCGAGATCTACACCATGACCAAGTCGTTCTCCATGGCGGGGTGGCGGGTCGGCTTCGTCGTCGGCAACGCCGAGATCGTCCAGGCCCTGACCAATCTCAAGTCGTATCTCGACTACGGGACCTTCCAGCCGATCCAGATCGCGGCGATCGTGGCCATGAACGAGGCGCCCGACTACCCCAAGGAGATCAACGAGATCTACCGCTCGCGGCGGGACGCGCTCTGTGACGGGCTCAACCGCATCGGTTGGCACGTCGTGCCGCCCAAGGGGACCATGTTCGTCTGGGCCCCGATCCCCGAGCCCTACCGCGAGATGGGCTCGCTCGAGTTCTCGAAGTATCTGGTCAACGAGGCCGACGTCGCGACGTCGCCCGGCGTCGGGTTCGGGCCCGGCGGCGACGGCCACGTCCGGTTCGCGCTCATCGAGAACGAGCAGCGCATCGGCCAGGCCGTGCGCAACCTGCGCAACGCGCTGACCAAGCTGGGCTGAGCGGCCCTCAGGGCAGTCCGGAGCCGGGGACGGTCGTGCGCACCTTCTCGATGGCGCCGCGGCGTTCGACCCGGGCCTTGGCGTCGTGGCTGTCGGGCGCCGTGATCATGTAGAGCGTGCGGCGATCCTCGTCGCCGAGCATGCAGGCGAAGCAGTTCATGGAGGTGGCGACCCGCTCGAGCAGCTCTCCGCCCTCGGCGACCCGCACGCACTCGGACGCGAGCGCGTTCGCGACCCAGATGGAGTTGTCCTCGCACAGGCAGATGCCGTCGGGCGCGATGCGGGGGAGGGCGGCCCACTCCCGCCGGTTGAGGAGGGTGCCGTCCGCGTCGCGGTCGAACGCCGTGAGGCGCCCTCCCATGCTCTCCGCGATCACGAGGGTGTTCCCGTCCTCGGTGATCACGGTCCCGTTGGGGAAGGCCATGTCCGCGGCGGCCTGGTGGGTCGAGCCGTCGGGGTCGACGCGGATGAGCGAGGCGGGCCCGATCTGGCTGGCGTCAAGCGTCCCGGCGTAAAGGCCGTCGAGATCGAAGCCGAAGTTCCCGGCGTAGGCCTGCCCGTTGGAGGCCACGACCATGTCGTTGGCGTGCCAGGTGGCAAAGGGCGTGAGGTCGCCGTGGCGCACCAGTGTCCCGTCGGGCTCGCGGCGCATGATGGCGCGGTCGAGGCGGGAGGCGATGAGCAGTCGTCCGTCGGGAAGCCAGCCCAGACCGGCCGGTTCGCCGTCGAAGGTCACCTCCACCCGGCGCTCGCCATCGGGTGAGGCCGAGAAGACGGCGTGGTCGAAGAAGTCCGAGTACCAGAGCCGGCCTTCGTGCCAGCGGGGGCACTCGCCGAAGAAGAGCCCCGAGAGGAACGGCTCGGCGGTCAGTGTCTCGGTCGTCACGTGCACCTCCATGCCCGGGAAAGATCGGCTGCAGTTCAGCACACGGCGGCCGCCGACGGCGGGGAAGTGCTGCGGCGCGGGGAGCGGCGCGACCGGCGCGGATTGCGCGGTCGGCTCGGCCGGCGCGGACTGCGCGGTCGGCTCGGCCGGCGCGGACGGCGCGGACGGCGCGGCCGGGGGCTACCTTGGGTGACGTGGCTTACTGGGTCCTCAAGGCGGTCCTGACCCCGGTCTTCCTCGTGCTGTTCCGGGTGAAGGTGGAAGGGCGGGAGAACATCCCCAAGCACGGCTCGGCCGTGCTGGCGTCCAACCATCAGTCCTTCTGCGACTCCTTCTTCATTCCTCTCGTCGTGGCGCGCAAGGTGACCTTTCTCGCCAAGGCCGAGTACTTCGACTCCTGGAAGACGGCCTGGTTCTTCCGGGCGGCCGGGCAGATCCCGATCAGCCGGTCCGGTGGGAGCGCCTCCGAGCGCGCCCTCGAGACGGCACGCTCCGAAGTCCTGAGCAAGGGTCGGCTCCTGGGCGCCTATCCCGAGGGCACCCGCTCCTTGGACGGGTTCGTGCACAAGGGGCGCACCGGCGTCACGCGGCTCTCGCGCGAGTGCGGCGTGCCCGTGATCCCCGTCGGCGTGATCGGCACGGAGGACGTGCAGCCGGTCAACTCCAACTTCATGCATCCGTTCAAGACCGTGCGGATCCGCTTCGGCCCGCCGATGCGGATGGACCCGCCCGAGGACCCCGAGCACCCGCTGGAGAACCACGACCACACGAAGTGCCGGAACTTCACGGACGAGCTCATGAAGGAGATCGCCCGGCTGTCCGAGCACGAGTACGTCGACGAATACGTGCCCGCACGGGCCACGGTTGCGTCCTCCTGAACGAGGTCGCCGCCGGCGGGCGTCCACGTATCCGCAGGCCACGGGAAGCCCGCTGCGTTCTTCGCGGTTCGAAACAGGCAGTTCATACTGACCGCCTAACGTGGCCGGCATGGCTGGGCACGTGGTCCGCATCGCGCTCCCGGACCGACCGGGTGCCTTGGGCCTCGTGGCGAGCCGCATCGGGGCGGTCGGGGGCGACATCGTCGCCATCAACATCCTGGACCGCAGCGAGGGCCAGGCGATCGACGAGTTCGTCGTCGAGCTCGGCGGGGACCTGATCGAGCTGTTGGAGCACGAGATCCACGAGGTGGACGGCGTGTCCGTCCTCGAGATCCGCAGTGCGGAGCGCCCCGCTACGTCGGCGGGCTGACGACGTACGCGCGATACGTGCGCGCCGTCCATCAGATGGGCGACCCGGCGCACGGTCGCCCCAGGCAGCGCCTCGCGGATGAACGCCAACTCGCTCGTGCACGCCTGCGAGAACCCGTGAGCCACCGTGAGGATGGCGCAGTTGTGCTCGGTGATGCGCCAGCTGCCGTCGGGGAGCCGCTCGGCCTCGGCCAGGTAGCCGTCCTCGTCGAGGATCCGGGTCAAGGCAGCGACCTGGTCGTCGAAGGGGAGGTTGGCGGTGCGGGGGAGCGCCCCGGCCACCCGCCGCTGGCGCCGCTGCTCGAAGAGCTCGTCCACCTGGGACGCCCCGGGGCCGCCGAGGTAGCCGAGGAGCTCGGTCGTCAGGTCGCCGTAGCGCTTCGGGTAGAGCGTCTCGGCGGCCGCCGTCAGCTCGTAGACGTGGCGGGGCCGCCCGCGGCCGGCGCCCTCGGGCACCTCGTCGCGGTGGGCGAGCAGCCCGTCCTCCTCGAGGCGGGACAGCTGGAGCCGGATGGCGGCGGGGGTGAGCGCGAGCGCCTCCGCGACGGCGGCGACGTCGAGCGGGCCCCGGCGCTTGAGGAGGTTGAGGATGGCGCGGCGGGTCGTCGGCAGTTGGTGGAGGGGGGACTCCGCCGTGACGGTTCCGGCGGGATCCTGCTCGGTCGGCATCCCGGCGGTGGTCACGGCAGGATGAGGTGGACGTCGCCGAACTCGTGCCAGAGGTATCCCTCCTCCAGCGCGGCGGCGTAGGAGGCCTCGAGCAGGGGTCGCCCGGCGATCGCCTCGAGCATGGCGAGGTGCGACGCCTCGGGCTCGTGCCAGCCGGTGAGGAAGCCGTCGATGGAACGGACGGGGCGCTCGGGTGAGACGACGGTCTCGGTCCATCCCTCGCTCGGGTGCACGTGCCCATGTTCGTCGACGACGGACTCGAGCGCCCGCACGACGGTGGTGCCGATGGCGACGACGCGGCCGCCGCGGCGGCGGGCGTCGTTGATGCGGTGCGACGTGGAGAGCGAGACCTTGAAGTACTCGGCGTACGGCGGCTCGTTCGCCTCGAGCGAGGCGACGCCGGTGTGCAGGAGCAGGGGCGCGATGCCGACGCCCTTGGCGACGAGCCGGGTGATGACCTCGGGGGTGAACGGGCGGCCGGCGCTCGGCATCTCGGCCGAACCGGGCTCGGTGACGTACACGTTCTGGTACGCCGTGATTGGGTAGTCGCCGCGGACGTAGCCGTAGCGGATGGGCCGGCCGTATCGAGCCAGATAGCTGTGGAGGCGCTCGGGCGTGTCGAGCCGGCTGATCCACAGACGCACCCCGGCCCCGCCGGGTCCAGGGGAGTAGGCGTCCAACAGGGTGACGTGGCCCCCGCCGGCCAGGCGGATGGTGCTCGCCGGTGTCGCGTCCACTACGGCATGCCCGTCCCGGCGGACCTCGAGCGTCCACAGGCCCGCGGGCAGCTGGGTCGACAGGTGGACCTGCACGGGTGCGCCGTCGGGCGCGGTGCCATCGAGCTCGGCGGCCAACGTGCCCGAGGTGTTGACCACCACGAGGTCGCCCTCGTCGAGGAAGCGAGGGAGCTCGGAGAAGTGCGAGTGGATGATCGAGCCGTCCGACTTGGTGGCGACGAGCATGCGCACCGCGTCCCGGGTCATGCCCCGGTACTCCGGTGGCGCGGGCGCCTCGAGCTCTGGTGGGAGCTCGAAGTGGAGCGGGTGGAGCTGTGGAAGCCGGCGCGTCATCGAGTCGGCGCCGAACGCGGTGGTGGTGTCGTTGTCGGTGTCGGTGGTGGTGGCGTCGGTCGTGGCGCTGGCGAGCGGGGCCGGGGCCGCGGGGGCGCTCATGCCACCGCTCCCGTCGACGCGAGTTCAGCGGCCCGGTATCGGCCGCTCGGGCGGTCGCTGGCGATCAGGTCGAGGAAGGCGGGCACCACGCTCGCCGGCTCCGGCCGGTCCGAGATGTCCTCGCCGGGGAATGCGGCTTGGTGCATGACCGTGCGCAGGTCGCCCGGATCCACGGACCACACGGTGAGGTTCGGGAACTCGGCGGCCAGCACGCTGCCGAGGTGCTCGAGCGCGGCCTTGCCGGCGCCGTAGCCGCCCCAGCCCTCGTACGCCTCGACGGCGGCGTCGGAGGTGATGTTGATGAGGCGGGGGTGTGCCGAATCGAGCAGGAGGGGGAGCACGTCCTGGACGAGACCGAGGGGCGCCACGACGTTCACCTCGAACGCGACGCGCAGGTCGCCCAGCGGATAGTCGGAGAGCAGGGGGAGCGGTGAGGCACCGAGCGTGCCGGCGTTGTTCACGACGAGATCGAGTCCGCCCAATTCGAACGCGGCCGCAGTCAACTCGTGGCGGTGGCCGGCATCGGTGATGTCGCCGGCGATGGGGACGATGCGCACGCCGTCGGCCGCGTGGGCCCGGATGAGGGCGGTCGACTCGCTCAGCGTCGCCGGGTCGCGCCCGTCGATCACGAGCGACCAACCTGCGCTCGCCAGTCCCGCCGCCAGTGCCTGCCCGAGCCCTCGGGATGCCCCTGTCACGATCGCCACGCTCATGATGGCCCACCCTTCCGAGCGGTCTGCGGTCCGGCCGCTCTTCTCGGTGAATATAACAAGGTTTTCCTTGTTTTATTGCTCTCCAGGAAAGATGGGGTCTGACCTGGGTGGGCGTGGTGAGTCCGGGCTATTCGTCGCGACGGCCCGGCGACGGCATGTGAGAACCCCAGGTCGCGCCGAACTGCCCGGCCTCGCGCATCTGCTCTCGCATGGCGTCGCCTCGGCTCGGGTCCGGCGGCACGTCCTCGACGATCGGTGTCGGGGTCACCGTCCACTCGCCGTCGGGCGGGTCCTCGTAGGACTCGACTCCGTTGTCTCGCACGAGCTTGGTGGGGACCCCGTCGGACATCCAGCGCGCCTCGTGGCGGCCGAAGGGATCGGTGCACCAGCCTTCCAACGCCGAGGTACTCACCTGCGGCCTCCTTCCGGGCTCGAAGGTCATTGTCGTTCGGTGGTTGCTGCTCGCTTCTTACTGCGCGGTGGTTATTGCTCGGTGGTTACTGCTCGATGGTTGCCCAGCCGCGGGCCTTGTCGACGGCGCGACCCCACACAGCGTAGGTGGCGTCGGCGAGCTCGACCGGCAGCTGAGGCTCGAAGACGGTCTCGGCCTCCCACAGGGCGGCAAGCTCGTCGAGCGACGACCACACGCCCTCGGCGAGCCCGGCGATGGTCGCGGCACCGAGCGCGGTGGACTCGAGTGCGCGCGGGCGCGCCACCGGCATGCGGCTCTGCTCCGCCTGCAGCTCGAGCAGGAGGTCCATCACGGCGGCGCCCCCGTCGGCGCGCAGCGCGGACAACTGGTGCGACGACGCCGCGGCCATGGCGTCGGTCATGTCGCGCACCTGAAACGCCATCGCCTCGACGCACGCGCGTGCCAACTGGGCGCGGCCGGCGCCGCGGGTGAGGCCGGTGATGAGGCCGCGCGCCTGGGGGTCCCATTGCGGGCTGCCGAGGCCGGTGAGCGCGGGGACGAACGTGACGCCGCCGCTGTCGGGGACGGAAGCGGCCAGCGGCCCGACCTCACCCGCGCCGGCGATGATGCCGAGGCCGTCGCGCAGCCACTGGATGGCGGCGCCCGAGACGAAGGCGGAGCCTTCGAGGGCGTAGGCGACGGGATCGGTGCCCGCGTCGGCCTGGGCGTGGTCGCCGAGGTCCCAGGCCACGCTGACGACCAGGCCTTCGGGAGGCGGCGGCCGGTCGAGGCCCGCGTGGGCGAGCACGAAGCTCCCGGTGCCGTAGGTGACCTTCACCATGCCGGGCTCGAAGCAGGCCTGCCCGAAGAGCGCCGCCTGCTGGTCGCCGAGGATGCCCGAGACCGGGACGCCGTCGAGCACGGCCGCAGCGGGCGGGTCGAGGTCGCCGAGAGCGGCGGTCGCGATGCGGCCGGCGGAGGGGCGCACCTCGGGGAGCGTGTGCAGGGGGACGCCGAAGAGGTCGCACAGCTCGGGGGACCACGTGAGCGTGGCCGTGTCGAGGAGGAGGGTGCGGCTGGCGTTGGAAGGGTCGGTCACGTAGGCGGCTCCGCCGGTGAGGTTCCACAGCACCCAGGTGTCGACCGTGCAGAACGAGAGGTTGGGGTCGTCTGCCCTGAGCGCGAGGTCACCGTGCTCGAGCAGCCAGGCCGCCTTGGTCGCGCTGAAGTAGGGATCGAGGACGAGCCCCGTGGTGGCGCGCACCAGGGGGAGGTGGCCCTGCTCGATCAGCTGGGCGCACAGGGGCGCGGTGCGCCGGTCCTGCCACACGATGGCCCGGTGCAGGGGCCGGCCGGTGGCGCGGTCGAAGGCCACGAGGGTCTCGCGCTGGTTGGTGATGCCGATGGCGGCGACGGGGTCGTGGTCGTCCGAACGGGCCAGGCGGGTGGCCACCTCGGCCAGGGTGGACCGGACGGCCCCCCAGATCTCGAGGGGGTCGTGCTCCACCCAGCCCGGGCGGGGGAAGTACTGCGTCAGCTCGCGGTAGGCGACGTCGGTGATGCGGGCGTGGTCGTCGACGACGAGGGCTCGGACGCCGGTCGTGCCCGCATCGATGGCGACGACCTTGGCCATGGGGGCTGAAGCTAATGGGAGGGGGCCGCAGCGGGGTGGGTCCGGCGGGGTGGTGAAGGCCGCCGGGACGAGTCGCTGGGGCCGGGGCGGTCGCCTGGCCGGAGGCGGGCGGTCGCCCGGCTGGCGGCGGGCGCCGGGGGTCGTCGCGCAAACCATCGCGAACGGCCCGTGACCTGCAAGGACGTTGTCCACCCTTCGTTGACAGGGGCGTAACTACAGTGCTGTAATAACACAGCATCTCGCGTCTCGGGAGTGGGTCAGACACTATATATTGTGGTTTGGCGACTTTTTCCCTTTTCTGGGGCGCCTGATCGGGAGAAGCGCCGCTGAGACACCGCTTCGCTGGAATGGGGCGGGCTCGGAGCGTCGACGAGCAGTAGGCCAGAAGGAAAGTCAGAGCACGAGCGCAGGCAAGCTGCGACCCCAGGAACGAGCCCGAGGAGGACCCCAGCGCCATGGCCATCGCCCCCCAGCGATCCGAGATCGGCATCCGCCGCCACTTCACGACCGAGGGCGTGCACCCCTATGACCAGGTGCGGTGGGAGCGGCGCGACGCCCGCATCACGAACTTCCGGGACGGGACGGTGGCCTTCGAACAGGTCGGCGTCGAGGTGCCCGAGTCGTGGAGCATGAACGCCACCAACATCTTGGCGCAGAAGTACTTCCGCGGGACGCTCGGGACCCCCGAGCGAGAGTCGTCGCTGCGCCAGGTGGCCGACCGGGTGGCCGACACGCTGACGGCTTGGGGCATCCGGGACGGCTACTTCGTCGACGACGAGGAAGCGCAGATCTTCAACCACGAACTCAAGTACCTCATCGTCCACCAGAAGGCGGCGTTCAACTCGCCGGTGTGGTTCAACATCGGCGTTCCAGGGGTCCCGGCCCAAGGGTCCGCGTGTTTCATTCTCTCGGTGGAGGACACGATGGACTCGATCCTCAACTGGTACGTAGAGGAGGGAATCATCTTCAAGGGCGGCTCGGGCGCCGGCGTCAACCTGTCGCGCATCCGCTCGTCGCACGAGCTTCTGAGGGGCGGCGGCACAGCGTCGGGCCCGGTCAGCTTCATGCGGGGCGCCGACGCGTCGGCCGGCACGATCAAGTCGGGCGGAAAGACGCGCCGCGCCGCCAAGATGGTCATCCTCGACGCCGACCACCCCGACGTCGAGGACTTCGTCTGGTGCAAGGCGATCGAGGAGCGCAAGGCCCGAGTCCTGCGCGACTCCGGCTTCGACATGGACCTCGACGGAGCCGACAGCCACTCGACCCAGTACCAGAACGCCAACAACTCGGTGCGGGTCACCGACGCCTTCATGGAGGCCGTGCTCGACGGGCGGGACTGGAACCTCACGGCCCGCACCGACGGGTCGGTCATCCGCAAGGTCCCCGCCCGTGACCTGTTCCGCCAGATCGCCCACTCGGCCTGGGAGTGTGCCGACCCCGGCCTGCAGTACGACACGACCATCAACCGCTGGCACACCTCCCCCAACACCGGGCGCATCAACGGCTCCAACCCGTGCTTTCCCGGGTCGGCCAAGGTGCACACCGACAAGGGCTTGATCCCGTTCCATGAGCTCTTCGAGCGGGCCAACCACGGCGAGGCCTTCGGGATCTACACCCACGACGCGACCAGTCCCGACGCGCCGGCCGAGCGGATGGAGATCACCTCTCCCGAAGCCTTGATGATCACCGGGTACAACGACATCGTCCGGCTGCGCCTCGACAACGGGACCGAACTGCGGTGCACGCCGTCCCACAAGATCTTCACGACGAATCGTGGCTACGTCGAGGCGCGCAAGCTGGTGTTCACGGACGAGGTCAAGCTGCTCGACCTCGAGGCGCCTGCTGCGGACGCCGACGGCGTCCTTCCGGTGTCGTCGGACCCCGACGACTACTGGACCAAGTGGGACAAGGGCACGCCTCTGCGGTTCCCGGAGGTCTGGACCGAGGACTTCGCCCACTATCTCGGCTGGGTGATCGGCGACGGCTCGACCTCGGGGCAGACCGTGGCCACGATCTACGGGAGCCAGGAGGACCGGGACGAGATCCTGCCGCGCCACGCCGAATTGCTCGACTGGATCAACTGCGAGCGCCCCCTTAAGCCGTCCGAGCAGGCCAACGGCACGGTGCAACTGCGACTGGCCCGCCGCGCCTTCAAGCGCTTCATGGAGGCGCTGGGAATCAAGTCGGTCAAGGGCCCGGAGAAGACGGTGCCGTGGTCGATCGAGCAGGCACCGGCCGAGATGGCGGCTGCGTTCCTGCGCGGCCTCTACGACGCCGACGGTTGCGTCGTGACCGGAGGGAAGAGCAACTACGTCGGACTGGGCTCTTCATCACCGGAGCTTCTTCGAGGGGTGCAGACGCTTCTCAGCACCCTCGGCATCATGAGCCGCCTCTACCAAACCAAGGGCGCTTCCGACGAAGGATCGTTCACGTACACCACGACGTCGGGTGAGACGAGGCGCTACGGGCATTCGGCCTCGTACGACCTCCGCATCAGCTCGGAGTCGATCGTCACCTTCGCACAGCACATCGGCTTCACGCTGTCGCGGAAGGCGGCACTTCTGCGGAGCGTGGTCGTCGATTCGCCCAAGGGTCCATACGCGGCGCGCCGGACCGCACACCTGCTCGAGCGGACGAACGACGGCGTCGAACTGACCTACAACCTCAGCGAGCCGAGGAACCACTCGTACATAGTAAATGGGGTGGTTGTCCGCAATTGTTCGGAGTACATGCATTTGGACAACAGCGCGTGCAATCTCGCCTCGATGAACCTGCTGACGTTCCTCGACGAGAACGACGAGTTCGACGTCGAGGGCTTCAAGGCGGCGGTCGCCGTCATCTTCACGGGCATGGAGATCCTGGTCGGGAACGCCGACTACCCGACCGAGAAGATCGCCGAGACGACGCGGGCCTTCCGCCAGCTAGGCATCGGCTACGCCAACCTCGGCGCGCTGCTCATGGCCGAGGGCCTGCCCTACGATTCCGACGCCGGACGGGCCTGGGCGGCCGCCATCACCGCGCTGCTGACGGGGCACGCCTACGCCACCTCGGCCCGTATCGCGGCGCGGATGGGGCCGTTCGCCGGGTACCACGACAACGTCGAGCCGATGCTCGACGTGCTGCGCATGCACCAGGCCGAGACGGCTCGCATCGATGAGGACGTCGTGCCGCCCGACCTCCTCTCCGCGGCGCAGGAGTCGTGGGACCGCGCCGTGGATCTGGCCGAGGTCTACGGCGTGCGCAACTCGCAGGCCTCGGTGCTGGCCCCGACCGGATGCCTCGTCGGCGGGACCCTCGTATCGACCGGTCGCGGTCTCGTGCGACTCGGCTCGCTCGGAGATCCCGACGGTGCGCAGTGGCAGGACCTGCAGACCGAAGTCGCCACCGACGAAGGGCCGCGGCCGGCCACGAAGTTCTACGTCAATGGGTCCGAGGCCATCGTGACGGTGGAGACAGGTCGGGGCCATCGGGTCCGGGGAACTGCGACCCACCGCATCAAGGTCGTGGACCCAGAGTCGGGCGCCTGGGTGTGGCGACGCTTCGGCGAGCTGCGCGAGGGCGAGCTCGTTCCTCTGGCGATGGGATCCCTGGTGGGTCAGCCCCAGGAAGTCCCCCTGCCGCCCTTGCCTGAGGCCTACTGGACCGGTGAGCACCACGTGCAGGTGCCCAGGACGATGACGGCCGAGCTCGCCGAGATCGTCGGCTATTTCATGGGCGATGGCTCATTGCACAGTCGCGGCCTGCGCTTCTGCGTGACGAACGACGACTTTGACGTCATCGAGCGGCTCGGCGTACTCGCCAAGGAGACCTTTGGGGTGGCGACCAAGGTCATGCCGAAGCGCGGCTACAGGGAGGTGAGGATCGATTCGGTGCGCCTCGCTCTTTGGTGGGAGGCCTGTGGGTTCGCCAAGCGTGCCCCGTCCGAGGGCCACCAGGGCAAGGAATACGCCGCACACATCCCCGACGCCGTGCTCCACGCAAACGATGCCGAGGTGTACGGCGCGTTCCTCCGGGGCCTCTACGAGGCGGACGGGGACACGAGCGCTGGCTACCCGCACCTGAAGAACACGTCACTGCAACTAGTACGCGACGCCCAGACCCTGATGCTGGCCCTGGGTATTGCGACCACCCTCTCGGTGAAGGACCGAACGGCAGGCACGATCTGGGGCGGCGCGCCCCTCGCTTCGCTTCGGACGCTCAACGGCTTCTATTCGAGCCTCTGGATGGAGCGCATCGGCTTCATGGGCGGCCGGAAGAACGCCAGAGTGCGGCCGACCGACGAATCTGTCGGGCAGACGGCAGGCATGGACTACATCCCGCTCACCCGTTCCCTGATCGACCGGTTAGCTCCGACGAACGACCGGCTGCGCAGAGTGCTCCTGATGGAGCATGCCCGTGGACGGGTCACTCGCCGGGTGGCCACAGAACTGTTCGAGCGGACGGGCGACGTCGAGATCGGGCACCTGCTCGGCTTCTTCTACGATACGGTCGAGTCGGCCGAACTGGGAGAGGACGAGCTGACGTATGACCTCTCCGTTCCCGACAACGTCACTTACGTGGCGAACGGATTCGTCAGCCACAACACCATCGGCCTGCTGATGGATTGCGACACCACCGGCGTCGAGCCCGACCTCGGCCTCGTGAAGACGAAGAAGTTGGTGGGTGGCGGCAACATGTCGATCGTCAACCAGACGGTGCCGCGGGCACTGACCAAGCTCGGCTACACGGACGAGCAGCTCGACGAGATCATTGCCTACGTCAACGAGCACATGTCGATCGTGGGCGCCCCCCACCTGGCACCAGAGCACCTGGCCGTGTTCGCCTGCTCGATGGGCGACAACACGATCCACTATCTCGGCCACATCCGCATGATGGGGGCGGTCCAGCCCTTCATCAGCGGTGCCATCTCCAAGACGGTCAACATGCCCGAGGACGTGACGGTCGACGACGTCGAACAGCTGCACATCGACGCCTGGCGCCTGGGGTTGAAGGCCGTGGCGATCTATCGAGACAACTGCAAGGTGGCCCAGCCGCTGTCGACGACCAAGAAGGAGAGCGCGTCGGTGGGACGCGGCGAGGGAGGCGACAGCGCGCCGGCGGGTTCGGACGCTGAGGCGCGCGACCGCGAGATCGCGGCCCGTATCGCCGAGCTCGAGCTGGCGCTGGCCAACGAGCGGCAGCGGGTGGTGGCCCCGGTCGTGGTCGGGGCGGTGCGCGAGCGCCTGCCCCGCAAGCGCAACTCCAAGACGTTCTCGTTCCGGGTGGCCGACTGCGAGGGCTACGTCACGGTCGGCGAGTACGAGGACGGACGGCCCGGCGAGGTCTTCATCAAGGTGTCCAAGCAGGGCTCGACCCTGGCCGGGATCATGGACGCCTTCTCCATCGCCATCAGCCTCGGGCTCCAGCACGGCGTGCCACTGGCCACCTTCGTGACCAAGTACGCCAACATGAAGTTCGAGCCGGCCGGCATCACCGACGACCCGGAGCTGCGGCTGGTCACGAGCCTGTTGGACTACATCTTCCGTCGCCTGGCCCTCGACTACCTGTCGCTCGACGAGCGGACCGAGCTCGGTGTCTTCTCCACGATCGAGCGCACGCAGCTGACGCTGCCGGGTGTCGAGGAGATGGCGACGCCGTCGGCAGGGCTGGTCGACGACGGGCTGAGCGAAGCGACGGGCGCCGCGGCGCCGGGCGCCGACTCGGCGTCGATGGGGCCGGCGTCCGTGGTGCCGGGGGCGATGCAGCCGCTGGCCCGGGCCGAACAGCGCGACGCGCCGTTTTGTTACAACTGCGGCAACTACATGCAGCGCGCCGGCTCGTGCTACGTGTGCGGGAGCTGCGGGACGACCAGCGGCTGCTCGTAACGAGAGTTCGCGTTTGAAGTTGAGGCTCTCGGGTCACAGATTGCGCCGCAGCGCAGTCTCGTCTCATGCGGGCCATGACGACACTCTCGCGGTCACGTCTATTCGGCGGCATCGCTCGAACGGACGATTCGTGCTACCCCGCTGGTCTCTGGACGGCCGGCAGCCGGGGATCCCTCGGTCATGCGATGAGGGACCGTTACGGAGAGTAGAAACTTCTTCTTTGGCGCGGTTGCGGGTGCATGAGCAGCTGAACTGCTCGAGGTCCTCGAGAGACCGGGCCGGGGTACACCAGCACTTAGCCTTCTCTTCATGAGGAAGGATCGAGAGGAGCAGATGACGATGTCCACAAGTCGGTTCGGTGAGTCGGTGCCGGTCCAGACTCTCGCCGATGGGCATGTGATTCCCATTCTCGCTCTCGGTGTCTGGCAGACCCCCGCAGGTCGCCAGACCAAGGACGCCGTGCGTTGGGCGCTTGAGTTGGGCTACCGCCACATCGACACGGCCCAGGGATACGGGAACGAAGAAAGCGTTGGGGAGGGTTTTCGGCAGAGCGGTCTCGACCGGGACGACGTCTTCATCACGACGAAGTTCTACCCAGGGTCTCAGGACCCGGTTCGTGAGGTCGAAGCCAGCCTCCAACGGCTCAGACTCGAGTACGTGGACCTCTACCTGGTGCATTGGCCTCAAGGTGGACCAACCTGGGCTTGGCCTGGCATGGAGAAGGCGCAGAGCCTCGGCTATGCGCGCTCGGTCGGAGTGTCGAACTTCGACGTGGGCGAGCTCGAGCAGGTCTTCGCCCTCGCCACCTCACCTCCCGTCGCCAATCAGATCAACCTCAACCCTTTTAGCTACCGGAAGGACCTCATCGAAGAGAATCGACGCCGCAACCTGGTGACCGAGGCCTACAGTCCGCTCGGCACCGGCCGCCATCTTTCCAACCCCAAAGTGCGAGAAATTGCCGACCGAGTCGGGAGGCCATCTGCGCAGGTCCTGATCCGCTGGGGCCTCCAGCACGACTTCGTCGTGCTGGCCAAGTCGACACACCGTGATCGGATCGCCCAGAACGCCGGCGCCCTCGGCTTCGCGCTCTCGGACGCTGAGATGACGGACCTAGATCGCCTGGATGCGGGTTCGCGCCCGGGGGCAGCGCTCGAGCGTAAGTGGTGGTGAAATCTCCAACGACCGGCTCTGCCACGTCGCCAATCACTCGATCAAACGATGCCTCCGGCCCGTTGATGGTGTCGATCGACGTGGATCAGGTCGAGTTCGTGGAGCGATAGGGACCTCCGCCCGGAACACAGCCCAACGAAAGGAAGGCCGACCAGATGCCGACGTATGCCGAGCTACCTAACCTCAGTGTGAAGTCCGACACAGGGCTGCGCTTCGCCTATCGGGACACGGGGGGAAACGGGCTCCCGGTCCTCCTCCTCCAGCACTTCCGAGGCAATCTCGACAGCTGGGATCCCGCTCTGATCGACGAGCTGGCTTCCGGCAGACGAGTGATCACGTTCGACTACGAAGGTGTCGGCGGGTCCGAGGGAAACGTCGCGCACACGATGGCTGGAACGGCGGCGGGTGCACTGAGGTTTTTCGAAGCTATGAACCTCGAACAGGTCGATCTCCTCGGATTCTCGATCGGAAGCTTCGTCGCCCAGGAGATCGCGCTGACTCGCCCTTCAGTGGTCAATAGGGTCGTCCTCGCATCGTCGGCTCCGAAAGGTGCGGCCCACATGCACGGATGGGCCGCCGACGTCATCGGCGCAGTCGGCACGCCTCAGACCTCGCCTGACGAATACATCAGCGTCTTCTTTGCACCATCAGATGCGAGTATGAAGGCTGGCCAGGCAGCTCTCGGCCGGATGTACGCGCGCAAAAAGGACCGCGACACCCCGACGAGCTGGGACTGCCGCATGGCCCAGTACGACGCCGTGTGCGAATGGGGGATACCCAACCACGGCCTTCTCGAGAGGGTCGAAGCCATCGAGATGCCGGCGTTCGTGGCCAACGGCGATAGCGATCCAATGATCCTTCCTCGCTATTCGTACCTACTCGCAGGGCTACTTCCCGACGCACAGCTCAAGATCTACCCCGACGCCGCTCACGGGTTCTTGTTCCAGCACCACACTGAATTCGCTGCGGACGTGGGTGAGTTCTTGAACTCTTAAGAGGAAGAGCTGAGCGGAGGCGCAAGACGTCGATCTGACGTGATAAGCCGGAAGTCAGAGGCGCTTGACGCCGACCATTTTGTGTGGGAGGGAGGCAGCCAGCAAGTACGGGCGCCTCGGCCGAGTGGGTCGCAGGAGGCTACAAGAGCGTCTCAAGTAGCTAAGTCCTCCATCAGCCGCCCGACAGCGAAGTGGGCCGCGAGCCGCCTGCGAGCCGGCCGATGGCCTCGCTTCGCGTCCGCTTCCTCGTCTCGTCGTTCCTACCTACGGCGAGGTGGGGCGCCTTGCGAGCTGACCGCTTGTGGCCCAGGTCAATTGCTTCGATACAGCTGCGGTTGTTCGAGCGCCAAGTCTCGAAATGCATCAGCAACGGCCTGGAAAGGTGCACTCGCCGACCGTCGGCGGTTCGCCGCGGTCCGGTCACCAAGGCGGCTGAGCCCCAAGCAACGCCCGGAAGAAGTCCGCCGGGACGTCCGCTCCATGGACGTTCGTCGTTACGAGATCTACTTTGGTGGGTTGATTGCGCCGCCGAAAACCAATCAGGCTCAGAGGGTGGAAATTATGGAAGTTCTCAGCGAGAAGGTCGAGCAGGGCGTCGTAGAGCGACGCTTCGACTTGCAAGTCGGTACCGAGACCGTGCCGGGCATCCATTGGTACCCCGAGGTGGCGACGGTGCCCCGACCGACGATCTTGATTGGGCACGGCGGTACCCAGCACAAACGGGTTCTGAACGTGCTGGGCCTTGCCCGCCGATTTGTGAGACACCTCGGCTACTCAGCGGTAGCCCTCGATGCACCCGGGCACGGGGAGAGAATCACAGACCCCGAGACGGCGGAGCGGCGCCGCCGGTCGATCGAGGATCGCATCGCAGCGGGCCCCGGGGCGGGTGGCGTTGCCTTTGGTCCGGAAGAGGCCAGGGAGTGGGTCGAGCGCACCGCCAAGGGGATCGCCGAGTGGCGCGCGCTTCTCGACAGCCTCGACCAGCAGGGAGAAGGACCACGGTACGGCTATTGGGGAGTGTCGATGGGTACCGCGATCGGCCTGCCGTTTGTGGCGTCCGAGCCTCGGGTCAGCGCAGCGGTACTGGGGCTGGCAGGGCTTGGGACCACGCCCGGGGCCGACCGCTTCGGACGGGCTGCGCGTGGACTCACTATCCCTGTCTTGCTCGTCCTTCAGTGGAACGACGAACTGGTCGGCCAGACATCTGGCCTCGCGCTGTTCGACGCGATCGGTTCGACCGAGAAGACCTTGCACATCAACCCGGGCGGCCACGTACAGATCCCCCTCTTCGAAAGGGATGCCTACGAGGCCTTCTTCCTGCGTCACCTCGGGCGGGCTGGGTAGCCCGAGAATCGGACGAGACGAGCACCGTCTACGTCCGGTCGTCGGCTCGGCGATCCTGACGGCCTCCTGTCGCACCCTCGTCCACGGCAGCTGCGTCCGCCGTGGCGTCGTGTCTCGAATTTCTGGCGGGCCTCGCGCTCACTGTGAGCTCGCATCTTGCGCATCAGCTCGAATGCGCAAACCGGGTCGTGTCCCTTTAAGCAGGCCTAGTTCGACGCGTGAGCGCGTTCTCGGAGTATCTGTTGGAACTGCGCCAGTTCGAGCTCTGCCGGTGGAGTCGTCTCGATGAAGTCCGTCAGCGCATCGAGGAATTGCAGCGGAGCCTCGACGTGGGGGAAGTGGCCCGCGTCCGCAATGATCTCGAGGCGAGAGTTCGGGATGGCGGCGTGCGCCTCGTGAGCGTGGCTCACCGGGATGATCGCGTCGTGCCCGCCCCAGATGATCATCGTGGGCACCTGCTGCGTGAGGTACAACCGGTCCATGGCGCTCACGGTCTGGCCGCCGGGGTCGATCACTGAGCGTATGGTCCGGATGAACGACTGGCGATTGGTGGCGTCGGTCAACGAGGCGTAGGACCGCCACATCTCTCCCTGCCGCGCCATGCGTATCCCGTGCGAGTGGAGTATCCGGCCGAGCCCGTTCCCAGGTCGCCGTACGAACGAGGGGAAGATGATCGGCATGAGGTACTCGCTTCCCGGGAGAGCCATGAACCGGAGCAGCCAGCTCACCTCGCGGCCGAGACCGCCGCTGTCGACGAGGACCAGGCGCGCGCACCGCTCCGGGTTCTGGTAGCAGAACTGCATGGCAACACCTCCCCCGAACGACTGGCCTACCACGGTCGCTCTGGGGATTTCGAGCACTCCTAGCAAGTCCCGCAAGACGTTGGCATACGCGCCGAGGGAGTAGTCACCTGCCGGCTTGGCTGACTGGCCATGTCCGAGGAGGTCCGGAGCGATCACCGTGTAGCGGCGCGCCAGAGCGGGCATCACCTCCCTCCACGCGCCCGAGCTGCCCGCGATCCCGTGGATCAGGAGGATGGCCGGACCCTCGCCGGCCATCCGGTACCCGAGGTCATGACCATGGATCTCCACGTGCTGCAGCTCGAAGCCCATTGCGCTCCCTCAGTCGCTCGTCCCGAAACTTAGCTCCGCTGGAGCCGACGACCTCAAAACCACCCGAGGACAGTCTGATTGTGCATTCACTCGCGATCGCCGCGAGGAGGATCCATCGGCAGTGACGTCGGGCGGGCTATCGTGCCCACTGAGGGGGCGGCCGAACGAAGGGAGTCCTCTATGTCGGGCGCCTATCCGTTGACGATCGATGTCCCGCCGGGACCTGAGAAGATCCCGCCAGTCAAGGTCCTGACGAACTGGCTGATCTTCATCCCGCAATTCATCTGGCTGTACATCCTCAGCATCGTGGCCTTCCTTGCGGCCGTCGTGTGCTGGTTCTCCATTGTGTTCACCGGGACCGCACCGGAGAGCCTGAGTTTGTTCATCGCTGGCGTCATTCGCTATCAGTGGCGAGTGACCACCGGCGTCTACGTGTGGGCCGAACCGTATCCACCCTTTACGCCGATCCCTGAGGGTTTCGCTGATCCCGGTGGCTACCCGGCGATGTTGAACATCATGCCCGTCAGCGGGGAGCGCAACCGAATCACCGTGCTGGTGCGAATCATCCTCTGCATCCCGCAGCTCATCGTGCTGTACTTTGTCAACATCGCCGGTGGAATCTGCCTCCTCATCTCGTGGTTCATCGCACTGTTCACGGGGCAATGGAACCCGGCACTGAAGAACTTCTGCATCGGCGTGTTCCGCTGGCAGCTTCGCGTGGGGTCGTACCTGTTGCTGCTGAACGACGAGTACCCGCCATTCAGTCTGGAGCCATAGAAACGAACGCAGTCCGGTGGCAGCGAATGGCCGGGTGACCGTCGGAATCGGAATCGAATGACCGTTCACACCTGACGGGTATTCGCGTCTGACGACGCTGGAGTTACACGTGAGGTGACACCGGATTTCGCATCCGGCCCTGGTCCGCACCGGGACCCAGGCGGCCTAGGCGTCTGGCTCTGCCGTGACGATGGCGTCCCGGGCGAGCCAACGGCCGTCGACGTGCAACCAAGAGACGACGGTCGTGGCCTGAACCTCGGCGCTTCAGCACGATCCGTCGACTTCGACAGGCCATCAGGTGACGTGATTGGAAACGGCTTCGCGGGGTATGGGCAAGGAGGAATCGAGGGGCAAGCTCCCCGGACGCCTCTCGGGTCGGCACTCGTGAAGTGCCGGAAATCCCGGCTGCACGAGTCGTCCTGAGCATGCGGACAGCGCCGAGTTTCGCCCTAAGACATGCCCTGACTGCGCGCCCGCGCCTTGCGGCATCGGCGTAATCGCCGTGCCCGGCGGGTTGGAGCCAGCGCCCGGAACCAGGGGTTGCTGAAATCCGGGGCGCTGCAGCGCGCCCCCGTGCCTACCGGAGGGAAATCATGTCGCGTCGGGGCATTTCCTTCGTCAGAAATCAGTCCTCAGGGGGCGTGGGTCGCCCACACCGCAGCAGACTCCGCCGAACCTGCGTACTGATCCGCGCGGCGAGCGCCTTCGGGGTGATCATCGGATTTGCAGGAGCGAGATCCGGAAGTGCGCTGGCAGCTTCGCAGTCTTCGAGTTCGTCCCACTTCCCCGTCGCCGTCTGGCTGCAGAATCCGGACCAGACGACCGGGATCGAGAGCGGCTACTCGACCCTCGCCCATGCGGCGGCCGCCGAAGGCATCAACACCTTTCTCGGCCTCTACGACTGGCCCTCGGCCTTCGCCGTGGACAACTCGACGGGTGGACAAGGTGCCCAGTTCCAGGCGGCGTGCAACGCAGGCGAGCACGTGATCGCCGGCGGCAACCCCTCGTCGAACACCGCGGCCAACTCGGTCGCCTCGGTCGAGTTCATCGCCGCGCTCGAGACCCAGGCCACGACGCGTACCTCGTGCACTCAGTACCTGGCCGGCTACGACTGGACCGACGAGCCGGCTGAGTGCTCGACCAACGTGATTGCCCAGGTGGCGGCCATCCACGCCGAGGACCCCACGCGGCCGACGGTCGACAACATGGCGTCGTGGGTGACCTGGGGCGACTCTGGCTGCACCTCCACCGCCGACGCCGCCTTCGCCGCCCCCGCCATCACCTCGTCGGACGACTACCACGACACGGACCCCTGGAATGTGAGCGGCTGCGAAGGCGGCGAGCACGTCTCGACGAGCCCCTGGGCGGACTGCTCGTGGCTCTACGGCCTCCAGGCGGCGAAGCAGGTCTCCCTCTCGGGGGGCAAGCCGACGTGGGTCTTCCTCGAGACCGGCACCGACGAGCTGGGCTTTTCGAGCCAGTCCGGCAGCTCGTGCAACACGTCGACGAACACCTGCTCGAACGGCAACGAGTACAACGCGACCGTCCCCCAGGTGAACGCGAACGCCTGGGCGGCCATCATCAACGGGGCCACCGGCATCGAGTGGTTCTGCCACGGCGCCGCCCAGGGGCAGGCCACGAGCGACTCGGACTGCATGGGCGGCAACGGCTCGGCGTCGAACGCGATCTTCTCGAACCTCCAGTTCATCGACGACACCCTCGCGATCTCCGCGCCGGTGCTTGAGAGCCCGACGCTGGGCGCCTGCACCATGCAGCCGATCGACGACGCCAACCCGCTCCTCACCACGTGCTCGGGCGGTGACCTCACCATGTCGACGTCCAACACGAGCGAGCCCATCATGGCCATGACCAAGGTCCTGAACGGCACCACGTACCTCTTCGTCGAGGCCGACCGGGCTAACGGCACCACGACGGGGACCTACGACGTTGCGGGCGCCGCCGGCGACACGGCCACCCTCGTCTACGACTCGGCCGACCACTACGACCCAGCGGACTCCGAGCAAGGCGACACCTTCGCACTCAACGGCTCGGGCAGATTCTCGGACTCGCTCCGTGGCGACAATGGTGCAGGGTCGGACCACGACGGCGCGCGTGCCAATGGCTACGAGGTGAAGATTTATGCCATCAAGTAGCACATAGGGGCCCGCCTGGAACACGAACCACCCTGGTCGTGTGAGCGAGGCTCGTGCACAATCCGTGGGATGGCCGAGCCGCCTGAGCTCCAAGAGATCGGACACTGGAGGATGGCCGTCTGGGCCCTCCGGGTGGGGTATCTCGGGCTGGCCGTCGGCGTCGGGGGCCTCGTCGTCCTGTTGACGGGTTCCACGCCCTGGGTCCTGGCCACGGGGCTGATCATCTGGCTCGCCGCCGCCGCCGTCACCTTGACCGGGTTCTTCCGGGCCAGGCAAGAGCTTCCCGAGCCGCGACCCGGGTTCTGGTCGATGCGGTTCATGCTCATTCACGACACCGTCCACGCCCGGGCGTCGGGCCAGCAGTCCTGAGCATCAGTTCCGCCAACCCTGGCGGCACCGCTTGCGGCGAGCCATAGTTTCGGAGGTGGCCAAGCCGGTCGATTGGGAGGCCCTGCTCGTCAAGGGTCATGAACCGCTCCGGATTGCGCAGCGAGTCTTCCGCCACCTTCCTCAGGATCCCCGCTGCAAGCTCTGCTACAACCCCTTTGGCGGCGTGGGCGGAAGGGTCGTCGGCATTTTTGGTTGGAAGCCGTCTCGGAAGAACCCGAACGTCTGTCAGTACTGCTTCGACCATCTCCCGGCCGGAGGCATCGAGATCGACATAGGCGTCGTGTTCGCCGACGTCCGCGCCTCGACAGCTCTGGGCGAGCAGTCGAACGCCACCGACTTCGCGAAGCGCCTGAACGAGTTCTATGCCGTGGCAACGAAAGTACTGATTCACAACGACGGCGTCGTGGACAAGCTCATCGGGGACGAAGTGATGGGACTGTTCATCCCGGGGATCGCGGGACCGAATTACCGTCGCAAGGCCGCGATCGCCGCCCTCGAGCTCGCGAGTGAGGTCACCGCACTACCTCTCGGCGTCGCTGCGAACGCAGGCGTTGCCTTCGTGGGCAATGTGGGATCCGGAACGGTGCTGGACTTCACCGCGCTGGGTGATGCCATCAACGTCGGCGCTCGCCTCCAGGCCCAGGCGTCGCCAGGCGAGGTCGTCCTTGCTGCTCCCCTCTACCCGCTCATCGAGGAGCAGCACCCCGGTGGGCGCTCGGATCGTGTCGGGGTTCGCGGTCGAGACGAGCCGGTGGACATCGTGATCTTGGCGACCTCAGGTTGAGCCGATCAGGCCGGCGTGATCTGGTAACTGAAGGGTGCCGAAGGCGGTGTGAGCGTCTGGCTCTTGTGGGCGGAGCTGACGATCACCTTCGTCCCCCCGGCGCCCACCTGCACCTGCGCGGTCCCGAGCAGGATCTCGTGCTGTGACGAGTTCGGCGGCACGATCCCCGCGAAGACCGGTTGCTGGCCCGCCACGCCGATGACCACCCAGGAGCGGCCGACCGACGTCGTCACGGTCACGCCGAAGGCGCGCTGATGGATCGTGTAGTTGGCCGCTCCCGACGAGGTGGTCCCCGTCGAGGTGAGCAGCGAATTCGTCTCCTTCGTCGGCCCCGGCGTAGTCCGCGGCGTCGTCGTGTTCGTCCCGCTGGCCGTCGGCCCGTTCTTGTTGTTCCCGTCGATCACGCCCGCCTTGACCAGACCGAGCGCCGCCCCCGCCGCCAGGATGGCTACGGCCACGAACGTCACGGCGAGGCGCAGCCAGCGGGGGCCGCCCGGGCGGTGACCCCGGCCCCAGCCCCGGCCCCGGCCCCTGCCCCCGCCACGAGTCCCGGTGACAGCCGGGATCTTGTCGGTGTCGTCGAAGGCGGAGTAGCCGTGGGGATCCTTGAACAGAACTCCCTGGCCGGGGGATCGCGTGGTGGGCACGGGGGCGGTGGCGGCGGGGTCCGGGCGGAACTCTGTGTCGCCCGTCTGCACGTCCATGGCCGTTTCCTCTCCGACGCCCCGTACTCGAATGCGCTGGTGTGACTCGACCCCCCGACCCTCGCCCGCTTGCGGGGGTTGCGTCATTCAACCTACCGGTCCCGGGCCCAAAAATGATCGCACGCGGCCGGGACGGGGGGAAGCATGCCGGGGTCGGCGAGGCCGGCCGCCCGGGCCTGCCCGGCCCCGACCGAGCCTCAGCGACCGGTCCTCCCGTCGAGCAGCTCCCGGGTGATGTCCATGTGGCCGACGTGCCTGGCCGCCTCCTCGATCAGGTGCAGCACCGCCCAGCGCAGCGTGGTCGGGCGGAGCTCGCCCCGAGACGGGAGGTCGAAGGACGACGCCTGGTCGAGCACGGCGTCGGCCTGTGACGTCTCCGCCCGGTAGAAGGCGACGGCGTCGTCGCGCGACCAGCCCTCCGGGAGCTCGAACATGCGGGCGCGCCACCCCATGTCCATCGGCTCGCCGGCGAAGATGGCACGGATCCACAGCCGCTCCGTGTAACCGAGATGGACCACGATCACGCCGAGCGAGTTGGCGCTCGGTGCCGGCCGCCAGCGCAACTGGTCCGGCGACAAGCCCTCCAGCTTGAAGACGGCGCTGTCCCGAAGGTGCTGCAGCCAGGCGCGCGCCATGGGCATCTCCGCGAGCGGAACGGCCTCCTCGGGCCGGGGGACGCTCAGCGTGGGCGGTGTCTCGGGCATCGTGGTCCTCCGGAATCGGTCGAGCAGAGCTGACGAGGTGGTCGCCGCAGGCGGATTCCCCGCAGCGCGAGGTGTACCAGTCTCCTCCCCTTCGGGCCTTCGCGACGGGGGTTATGGTGGTCACCTGACGGGGTGTCAGGTGACTGGGGGCGACGCGTTGGACGACCTGAACGGCAAGGTGGCCGTGGTGACGGGCGGGGCCGCGGGCATCGGACGCGGCATCGTCGAGGCCCTGCTCATCGAGGAGGCGCGCGTCGTCATCGCCGACGTCGAGGAGCCGGTCCTCGAGACGACGGTGAAGGAGCTCTCCGAGATGGGCGCGGTCCGCGGCGTGGTGACCGACGTCTCTTCCGCCCCATCGGTCGAGGCGCTCGCGGCGGACGTGTTCAGCACCGAGGGTGCGTGCCACTACCTGTTCAACAACGCGGGCGTCACGTCGGGCGGGGGAGGCCGGCCCTGGGAGCAGGAGGCCAACGACTGGACCTGGTGCTTCTCGGTGAACGTCTTCGGCGTGGCCAACGGGATGTTGTCGTTCGTGCCCCGCATGATCGAGTCGGGCGAACCCGGAGTCGTCGTCAACACCTCGAGCACGGACGGCGGCATCGCCCCGGTTCCGTACGCCTCGGTGTACGCATCGAGCAAGGCCGCCGTCTCGTGCCTGACCGAGGCGCTCGCCCATCAGCTCATCGACGCCGGGGCCAACGTGCGGGCCGCGGTGTTCTACCCGTCGGGCGGCCTGCTCGAGACGGGGTTGTGGACGGCGCACCGGAACCGCCCCGCGGCGCTGGCGCGGGTCACGCCGCGGCCGCCGGCACCCGGGACGACCTTCGAGGAGTTCAAGGCCCAGCTCGAGGCGTCCGGCCATCCGGTCCAGCTCATGGACCTGCGCGAGCTCGGGCGGTTCTGCGTCGAGGGCGTCAGGCGCGGCGACTTCATCATCGCCCACGGCCTCGAGGACGCCGCAGCCATGCTGCACCGCCGGGCCGACGCCATCGGGGCCGGGCAACTGCCGCCGGCGGCGCTGGGCTGATGGCGACCATCGCGACCGACGAGCGCTACACGATCGTGTCGGCGGACGGCCACGCCGGGGCCGACATCGCCGACTACAAGGCGTACCTCGCCAGCCGGTGGTACGACGAGTTCGACGCCTGGGCGGCCGCCTACGTGAACCCGTTCGCCGACCTGCTCCTCCCGTGGGCCTACCGCAACTGGGACAACGACCGGCGCTTGGCCGAGACCGAGTCCAACGGCATCGCCGCCGAGGTGCTCTTCCCCAACACGGTCCCACCCTTCTTCGAAGAGGGGAACCTGGTCGCCCTGCCGCCGTCGCCGGAGGACTACGAGCGGCGCTGGGCCGGCGTCCAGGCCCACAACCGGTGGCTCGCCGACTTCTGCGCCGTCGCGCCCGGCCGGCGCGCCGGCATCGTGCAGGTGTTCGCCAACGACATGGACGACGCCGTGGCCGAGGTCCGCTGGGCCGCCGACGCGTTCGGCCACCCCTTCGGGGGGATCCTGCTTCCCTCCATCCCGCCCAACTCCCACCTCCCGCCCCTGTGGGAGGACCACTACGAGCCGCTGTGGCAGGTGTGCGCCGACCTGGACGTGCCGATCAACATCCATGGCGGCAGCGCCCTGCCCGACTACGGGGAGCACGAGGCGGCGCGGGCCATGATGCTCATCGAGATCCCGTGGTTCAGCCACCGCTCGGTGTGGCACCTGATCTTCTCCGGCGTGCTGGAGCGCCACCCGACGCTGCGCTTCGCCGTCACCGAGCAGGGCGTGGCCTGGCTGCCCCGGGGGCTCGAGACGCTCGACTGGTTCTACGGCCGCATGACGCTGGCCGATGCGGCGGAAGCCAACTTCTTCGGGGCGGCGGCCGCCAAGATGTCGATGACGCCGTCCGAGTACTTCGCCCGCAACTTCTGGATCGGAGCGTCGTTCCTGCGCCCGAGCGAGGCGCCGCTGTGCCGAGACCTCGGCATCGGGCACGTCATGTGGGGGGCCGACTACCCGCACACCGAGGGGAGCTACCCCTACACGACCGAGGCGCTGCGCGTGGCGTTCGCCGACTTCGCCGAGCCCGACGTGCGTGCCATGGTCGAGTCGACCGCCGCCTCGTTCTACGGGTTCGACCTCGGGCGGCTGCGGCCGATCGGCGACCGCATCGGACCGCTCGTCGCCGACGTCGCCCGGCCGCTGGCGCCCGACGACTGGCCGACCAAGACGACCTGCAACGCGTTCGACCGGACCCAGATCCTGCGGTCGTGGTGACGGCGGACGAGAGGGAGGAGCCATGCCCGACATGCCGACCGTCCGCTACGGAGCCCGCCGTGAACAGGTGAACCGCGAGATCGAGGCCAAGAAGGCCGACATCTGGTCCGAGGCGGCGACCGCGATCTACGAGACGGACCCCGACATCGTGGCGGCCGTGCTGCCGCCACCGCTCGAGCCCGGCCCCGAACCGCTGGTGCGTATCACCATCACCCGGGTCGAGATGCCCGGCCTGCCCGTGTTCGGCGCCGGCTGGATCGGCGTGCAGGCGCGCCACCAGGACCGGGTCGGCGAGTACCCGATCCTGATGCCGATGACGACCGAGCAGTCGCTCATCGGCGGCCGTGAGGTCAACGGCGAGCCCAAGAAGCTGGCCGAGGTCGACGTGCACCGCGACGGGGACGCCGTGTCCGCCCGCATCGCGCGCATGGGCTCGGTCATCTGCGAGATCACCGGGCGCATCAGCGGCCTGCGGGACAACTACGAGCTGGCCAAGACCGACTTCTGGTTCAAGCTCTCGCCGTCGTGCGAGGAGGCCGGGGTGCTCGACCAGGACCCGCTGCTGGTCTACGGCGAGAAGACGGAGAAGACCCGGGTGCACGAGTCCATCGACGGCGAGCTGATCCTGAAGGAGGCGCCGCTCGACCCCGTCGCCGACCTGGTCGTCCGCCGGATCGTCGACCTGAACTGGACCGAGCGCGCGTCGACCCAGGTCGGCCGCGTCATCGGGCCGGTGCCGCGGGCGGGCCTCGAGCCGTTCATCCACCAGCGCTACGACGACCTCTCGGTGCTGGGGGCGAGGCGATGAGCGACCGCTACACGATCATCTCGGCCGACGCCCACGCGGGCCTGCCCGCCGAGGGGTACCGGCCCTACCTCGATGCGGCGTACCACGCGGCGTTCGACGGGTACCTGGCCGAGCGCCAGGCCCACCGCGACGAGGCCCTCAAGATGAACTACGACTACATCATGGGGTGGGAGACGGAGAACGAAGAGGGCCTGCGCGGCGCGTGGGACATCGAGCAGCGCGACAAGGAGCTCGACGCGGACGGCGTCGCCGCCGAGGTGATGTTCGCCGACGCCGACGCCATCACCGGCATGGCTTCCCCGCCCTTCGGGGCCGGGCTCAGCGCGGGGGAGATCACCGACCCCGAGCTCGCCTTCGCGGGAGCGAGAGCCCACAACCGCTTCCTGGCCGAGATGTGCGCCCGCAGCCCCGAGCGCCACGGCGGCATCGCACTGGTGCCCATCACCCACGGCGTGGAGCGCTCGGTGGCCGAGATCGAGTGGCTGGCCGAACAGCCCGGCATCCGCGGCGTCATGGTGCCGACCATGTGGCACGACCGCGTGCCCTACAACCACCCCGACTACGACCCGGTGTGGGCGGCGTGCCAGTCGGCCGGCTTGCCGGTGCACACGCACTCGGGCGAGGCACCCCAGGACGAGTACAACGGCAACATCGGCATCTACCTGGCCGAGGTGGTGTGGTGGGCCGCCCGCCCGGCCTGGCACCTGCTCTTCTCGGGCGCCTTCGAGCGCTTCCCCGGTCTGAAGTTCGTCGTCACCGAGGCGGCCGCGTACTGGGCCGCCGACATGATGTGGAAGTGGGACCAGTACATGGGGGGCGGCCACACGACGAAGAAGATGGCCGCCCTGTTGCAGGGCAAGATCTCCAAGCTGCCGTCGGACTACTTCGGCGAGAACATCTTCATCGGCGCGTCGACCATGTCCAAGGAGGAGATCCGGCGCCGCCACGTGCTGGGCTGCGACGTCATGATGTGGGGGACCGACTACCCGCATCCAGAGGGGACCTGGCCGCACACCCAGGAGCGCCTGCGCACCGACTTCGGCGGCATCCCGGTGGAGGACGCCCGCAAGTTGCTCGGCGAGACGGCGGCCCGGTGCTACGGCTTCGACCTCGCCTCGCTGCGCCCGATCGCGGAGCACATCGGGCCCACGCCCGCTGACCTGGGGCAGGACCCGTCGGTGCGGACCGACCCCGCCGAGGTCGAGGCGGCGCGCTGGTGGAAGGCGGAGTACCAGGTGCAGGCGCCCGGCTGAGGACCGTGCGGTGAACGCGGGCCACCTCGAGTTCTGCGCCAGCGAGGATTGGCGCCGCATGGTGCACGACGTCATCCTCCCCGAGGCGCTACGCAGTGTGGACCTGGGTGCGGACGCGATCGAGATCGGGCCGGGCCCCGGCTTCACGACCGACGTCCTGCACACCATGACCGGCCGGCTCACCGCGGTCGAGATCGACGAGCGCCTGGCGGCGTCGCTGGCCGAGCGGATGGCGGGGAACAACGTCGACGTCGTGCTCGGCGACGCCACCGCGCTGGACTTCCCCGCGGGACGGTTCACGGGCGCCGCCTCGTTCCACATGCTGCACCACATCGAGCCGCCCGACGCGCAGGACCGCGTCTTCGCGGAGCTCGCCCGCGTGCTCGTCCCGGGCGCCGTCTTCGTCGCCGCCGACGGCGTGTACAACGACGCCACGGCCGCGTTCCACGAGGGCGACACGTACAACCCGATCGACCCCGAGGACCTCGAGGTGCGGCTGGGCGCCGCCGGCTTCGACGACATCGAGGTGCGGACGTACGAACCCGGGTGGGTGTGCACCGCCCTGGCGGGCTGAGCCGGCGGCCGCCGGCGCACCATGCCCGTCGTCTTCGCCCTGCTCGCCGCGCTCTCCAACGCGCTGAACCTGATCACCCAGCACATCGCGAGCATCGGCGACCCGCGTCACCGCAAGGGGTGGCGGTTCGTCCGCTACCTGGTCACCAACCCACTCTGGCTCTTCGGCTGGGTGGCACTGGCCGGCGCGTTCGTGTTCCAGGCGCTCGCGCTCCACAACGGGCAGATGTCCGTCGTCCAGCCGCTGCTCGTCACGGAGCTCGTGTTCGCCCTCGTGCTGCGGCGGCTCTGGGTCCGCCAGCAGATCCGCTCGGTGACCTGGTGGGCCGCCGCGGGCACCTGCGCCTCGCTCGCCGTGTTCATCGCGGTGTCCGAGCCCACCGGGGGCAACGCCCTGCCCACCAGCAGCGCCTGGGTGTCCGCGATCGCCGCGACGGCCGGGACCGCGGCCTTGCTGGCGCTCCTCGGCACGCGAGGCTCGCCGCTGCGGCGGGCCGCCCTGCTCGGCGCGGCGACCTCCATCCTGTGGGCGCTCGTCGCCACCTTCATCAAGGCCACGACGGACACGCTCGTCCAGTACGGCGTCGGCGGGATGTTTACCCACTGGCCCGTCTACGCGCTCGCGGTGGGCGGCCTCTCGGCCGAGCTGTTGAACCAGACGGTCCTCCACGTCGGGCCGCTCAGCGTCTCGCAGCCGATGATCGTGGTGGTCGACCCGATCGTGAGCATCGCCCTCAGCGTCTGGATCTTCGCCGAGACGTTCACCGAGGACGCGTTGCGCCTCGCGATCGGCGCGGCGGCCTTCGCCGCCATGTGTGTGGCGGCGTTCGTGCTGGCGCGCACCACGCCCGCGACGATGGACGCCACGGCGGGTTCGGCGGTGCCGCAGGTGTCGCCCTAGCGTTTGCGTGCGCAGAAGTGCTCCTGCGCTCTAGTCCATACCTCTCTACGGTCGGCACCTATCACGCCGATCCCAGAGACGTCGGGGTCACCTCGGCCACGACGAATACGTCCCAGCAGATTGGCGCCTCGATCGGCACCGCGCTTCTGAGCACTATTGCCGCCACCACGACGGCGACCTACCTGGTTGACCATCGGGGCGGCGGCAATTTGCTCCAGAACGCCACCGTGCATGGCTACGCGGTCGCCAGCGCCTGGGCAGCCGGCATCTTGTTGTTGGCCGCGATCGTCGGGGGGGTTTTGATCACGGCCCATCCCACTCGAGACGCGGCTCGTCGGTTGGGGTCCGTCGAGCCAGTGGATGTCGCGGAGATGCTCTGAGCCAACGGCGGTGTGCAGAGGATCGCCTATTGGGAGCGGCAGACCCAACGCCCGCCCGATGGAAGAATCGCAGGATGCGCAGCCAGAACCCGGCCGCCGACTACCGGACGGTCACGCCTCGGATGTTCGTCGATGATCCCGAAGCCGCCGTGGCCTTCCTGCGGGAGGTCTTCGATGCCAAGGCAGAGATACAACCCGGCCGTCCGACCGACGTCCATATCGGTGACTCGGTGATCCTCATCGGTTCTTCCCTCGAGCGAGGGCCCTTTCCGACGTTCCTCTACATCTATGTGGACGCTCCCGACACCACCTATGAGAAAGCTCTGCACGCTGGAGCGAAGAGCCTTGAGGCCCCGCTCGACACTCCCTACGGCGACCGCCGCGCCATGTTCAGTGACCCCTTCGGCAACGTCTATCAGGTGGCTCACCGCGAGTGACCGCCGGGATGTTCCGCGAGCAAGGTGCGAGCATCAGGGTCTGTGATTGCCGCGGCGACGGCTACATCTCCCCGTCGGGGAACAGGCTGACCCAGTTGCTCTGCATGGCCGCGCCGTCGGCCACGAGGGTGGCCCCGCACACGAAGCGCGCCGCCGGCGAGCCTAAGAAGAGGACGGTCGCCGCCATCTCGTCGGCCGTGCCGAGGCGCACCGTCGTCCCCTCCGCCACCAGCTCGTCGGCGAACCCCGCCTCGTCGCGCCCGAGCGGCGTCAGCTCGGCCGCCACGAACCCCGGCGTCGAGAAGGCGCCCGGCGCGAGGGCGTTGATCGTCACCCCGCGCCGCATCAGGTAGGGCGACAGCGTCTTGACCATGTTGATCACACCCGCCCGCGCCGCCCCCGAGTGCACGAACATCGGCGCGCCCCGCTCGAGGGAGAACATGTGCACCACGTTGACGATGGCGCCGGTCCCGGCGTCGGCCATGGGACCCATGAACCGGCTCGTCATGTTCCAGGTCCCGTTCAGGTTGAGGTCCACCACCGACCGCCAGCCGTTGTCCGAGACCGCGGTGGGGAGCGCCGGGAATTGGCCTCCCGCGTTGTTGACCAGGAGGTCCACGCGGCCGAGGCGCCGGTACACCTCGTCGCGCAGGGCGTCGACCTGCCCCAGTTCGCGGATGTTGGTGGGGATGGCGCTGCAGTCCCCACCGGCGTCGCGGATGGCGCCGGCCACCTCCTCGAGGCGAGCCGCGGTCCGCCCCGCGATGACCGGATGCCCGCCCAGGTGCGCGAAGGCGTGCGCCACCTCGCGCCCCAGCCCGGTGCCCCCGCCGGTGACGACCGCCACCTTCGAGTCGAAGAGGCCCGGGGCGAAGACCGAGACCGCCGGCCCGGCGGCCCAGGTCGCCCCGGGGATCACCCCGCGAAGTCCCAGCTCTCGCCCTTCTCGTAGAGGTGGAGCACGTTCTTGGCGATGAGGATGCGGTGCACCTCGTCGGGGCCGTCGGCCAGGCGCAGGGTGCGCGCCCCGAGGTACATCTGGGCCAGCGGGAGCTCGCTGGTGACGCCCGCCGCGCCCCAGACCTGGATGGCCCGGTCGACGACGCGGCTGTAGGCGGCGGGGACGAAGACCTTGATCGCGCTGATCTCGGTGCGGGCCTGAGGATCTTCCTGGTCCACCTTCTCGGCGGCGTGGATCGTCATGAGGCGCGCCGACTGCAGGTCCATGTAGCTGTCGGCCACGAAGCCCTGCATGAACTGCTTGTCCTTGAGCAGGCCCCCGTGCACCTCGCGGGTGAGCAGGCGGTCCACCATGAGGTCGAAGGCCCGCCACATCTGGCCCACCGAGTTCATGCAGTGGAAGATGCGCCCGGCGCCCAGGCGGTCCTGGGCGGCGCGATGGCCCTCGCCGACCTGGCCGAGCGCGTTGTCGAGCGGGACCCGTACGTTGTCGTAGCGCACCTCGCAGTGGTCCGAGACGGGTGCGCCCCAGATCCCGATGCCGCGCTCGATGATCACGCCGGGCGTCGACGTCGGCACGATGATCTGGACCATGCGCCCGGGACCCTGCTCGTCCTCGTCGTCGGCGTCCCTGGCGACCTTGGCCCGGCACATCACGATGAAGAAGTCGGCGGCCAGGCCGTTCGAGGTGAACCACTTGTGGCCGTTGATGACCCATTCGTCGCCCTCGCGGATGGCGGTGGTCTGGATGGAGCGTGGGTCGGAGCCGGCGTTCTCCGGCTCGGTCATGGAGAAGCCGGACTGCATGGTCCCCTCGACGAGCGGGAGGAGCCACTTGCGCTTCTGCTCCTCCGTCCCGTACTTGACCAGGATCGTCTGGTTGCCCGAGTTGGGCGCCACGACCCCGAAGAGGGACGCGGCGCCGACGGCGTAGGCGAGGATCTCGTTCATGTAGGCGTGGGCCATGAAGTCGAGGCCCATGCCCCCGTACTCGGGCGGCAGGTGGGGCGCCCACAGCCCCTCGGACTTGACGGCGTCGGAGATCTCGCGGCGCAGCGCCTTGGCCTCGGCGCGTTCGGCGTCGGTCGCGGTGCCCCGTCGCGCGCCCCACAAGAGGGATTCGTTGGGCAGGATCATCTCGTTGACGATGCGGGCCGTACGGAGCCGGACGTCGTTGATGTGGTTGCTCAGCCCGGCGATGGGCGTCACGTTGATCGGCATGGGTGGTCCCCCAGTGAGCTCTGCGTCTGTTCCGGGGGGAACCTTACGCAGGATCGTCCGACCGCCGGACATGGGCGACCCAGCGACCGACGAGCGCCCGCTCGTAGCGGCCCCGTCCGATGAAGCTCACCGCCCACCGCGCCAGCGCGCCGAATCGGTTCTTGAAGCCGGTGAGGAAGGTGATGTGCACGACGAGCCACAGGAGCCAGCCCACGAACCCGCCCAGCTGGAACGGGCCGATGTGGGCGACGGCCCGGAAACGCGAGATCGCCGCCAGCGTGCCCAGGTCCCGGTAGCGGAACGGCTTCGGGTCCTTCCCCTCCAGCCGGCGCTCGATCGTGTGCGCCGCGTGCGCCCCCGACTGGATCGCCACCTCGGCCACCGCGGGGAGGTCGTCGAGGGCCATGAGGTCGCCCACCACGAAGATCTCGGGATGACCCGGCAGCGAACAGTCGGGCTCGACCAGCACCCGGCCTTGCTTGTCCACCTCGGCGCCGACCGACTCGGCGAGTATCGCACCGAGCCCCGAGGCGCGTGTCCCGGCGGCCCACACCTTGGTGGCGGCCGAGACCCCCACCTTCGACCCGTCACCCTTGGTGATCTCGACGCCCTCGGCGTTGAGGTCCGTGACCAGTGCGTTCAAGTGGATCTCGACGCCCATCCGGGTCAGGTCGCGCGCGGTCAGGCGCGCCACGTGGGCGCCCATGGACCCGAGCAGCTGGTCCGTCCCCTCGACCAGGACGACGCGGGTGTCCCGCGGGTTGATGCGGCGGTAATTCTTGTGCAGCGCCCGGCGGGAGAGCTCCTTGAGCTGGCCCGCCATCTCCACGCCGGTCGGGCCGCCGCCCACCACCACGAAGGTCATGAGGCGCCGCTGCGCTTCCGCGTCGCGCTCGGCCTCGGCGAGCTCGAACGCGCCGAAGATCTGCCCGCGCAGCGCCAGGGCGTCGTCGAGCGATTTCATGCCCGAGGCAGAGGCGATGAACTCGTCGTGCCCGAAGTAGGACGTCGTCGCGCCACCGGCCACGATGAGGCTGTCGTAGGCGATCGTCATCGGCGTGCCGAATTCGTCCGCAGTGACCTGGCGCGCCGCGACGTCGATCCGTTCGACGTCGGCCAGGAGGACGCGCAGCGACTCGTAGTTGCGGAACACGTCGCGGATTGCCGGTGCGATCTGACCCTCCGAGAGGATGCCGGTCGCCACCTGGTAGAGGAGTGGCTGGAAGAGGTGGTGGTTGGTGCGGTCGATCATGGTCACCTCGACGCCGCGGGTGCGCTTGAAGGCCCGGGCCGCGAACAACCCGCCGAAGCCACAGCCGATGATCACGACGCGGTGCTCGCGGTCCACCGCCCGGGCGGGCCCGTTCACTGCAGTCGCTCCACCACGAGCTCGACGTAGCGCGCGAGGGGCATGGTGCGCACCTCCTCGAGGGTGAACCAGCCCACCGCGTCGGTCGTGCCCTCGGCCTCCGGGCGCAGCGTCCCCTCCCAGGAGTCGACCTGGTAGATGAGGCGCACCGTGTGGAGGCTGGTGCCGTCGGGGACGGTGCGCACGTCGGAGAGTGCGTCGAGCAGTTCGCCGACCTTGACCATGAGGCCGGCCTCCTCCTCGATCTCGCGGCGCAGCGAGTCGGCCGGACTCTCGCCGTGCTGCACGCCGCCTCCGGGCAGGAACCAGCGCCCGCGCAGCGTCAGGTAGGGCGCGGCCCGGGCCAGGAGCAGACGCCCCTCGTCGTCGCGCACGACGCCGTAGGCGGCGATCCGCTGGCGTTCGGTCACGGCCGTCACCCGCAGAATGCTGGTCTCCTCGGCCACCCCCCGCCAACTCGGGCGGAAACTACCCTGGCCGCGGCCACCAGCGGCCGGAGCGAAGGGAGTGCGCACACGATGGACACCGCGGCCGAGCTCGAGGCGATCCGGCGGCTCAAGTACGCGTACTTCCGCACCCTCGACCTCAAGCAGTTCGACGCCCTGGGCGAGCTGCTCTCCGACGACGCCACGGCCTCCTACGAGGACGGCAAGACCGTGCTCGAGGGGCGCGCCGCCATCGTCGGGTGGCTGGCCTCGGCCCTGGGCGACCCGGGCATCGTGACCGAGCACCACGGTCATCATCCCGAGATCACGTTCAGCTCGGACACCACCGCGGCGGGCGTGTGGTATCTGCAGGACCGGGTCATCGTCCCGGCGGCCGACCTCGAGATCGGAGGGACCGCCTTCTACGAGGACCGCTACCGGCTGACCGGCGCGGGATGGCGCATCGAACACACGGGTTATACCCGGGTCTTCGAGGAGCACCGCACCCATTCCACGCTGACGGTGCGTTCGTTCACATCTCGCTTCGGCTCTCCGGGCTGAACGTGAACCCGGGGTCGAAGAGGGTGGCGGGGGCGAGGGCCTTCTCGATCGCCTCGACGAAGTCCGGCGCCAGGTCGACGTCGAACGCGCGGACGTTCTCGCGAATCTGCTCGGGCCGGCTCGCGCCGATGATCGCGCTGGCGACGTTCGGGTTGCCCAGGACCCAGGCCAGCGCGACCGCCGCCGGCGCGTAGCCGGCCTCGCGGCACAGCGCGGCGTACTCCTGGACCGGCTCGAGCACCTCGTCACGCAACAGCCAGCTCATCTCGGCACCCTCGGGGCCGGTGGCGCGCGTGTCCGACGGGGAGCCCGCCTCCCCGGGGAGGTACTTGCCGGTCAGCACGCCCTGCGCGAGAGGCGACCACACGATCTGGCCCACCCCTTCCTCCTCGCAGAGCGGGACCACCTCGGCCTCGATCACGCGCCAGATCAACGAGTACTGGGGCTGGTTCGAGACGAGACGGTCGAACCCCATGTCGTCGGCCAGACGCAGCGCGTCGGCGATCTGTTCCGCCGACCACTCCGAGACGCCCACGTAGTGGACCTTGCCCTGGCGGACGAGATCGTCGAAGGCCCGCATCGTCTCCTCGAGCGGCGCCTCGTAGTCGAAGCGGTGGGCTTGGAGGAGGTCGACGTGGTCGGTCTGGAGGCGCTCGAGCGACGCGTGCAGCGACTCGGTGATGTGCTTGCGCGACAGGCCGCGGTTGTTGGGGTTCGGCCCCGTCGGGAAGTACACCTTGGTGAAGATCTCGATCGAGTCGCGGGGCACGCCCGCCAGGGCCCGGCCCAACACGGTCTCGGCCTGCCCGAGGGCGTAGACGTCCGCGGTGTCGAAGGTGGTGATGCCGGCGTCGAGCGCCGCCTTGACGCAGTCACGGGCGACCTGCTCTTCGATCTGACTGCCGTGCGTGATCCAGTTGCCTAAGGACAGGGCCGAGACCATCATTCCCGACTGTCCGAGGTGTCGGTACTCCATGCACCGGAGCGTATCGGGGTGCCCCTACGCTCGTCGGGTGGCCGGTGCGGACGTCGTGCACGTGCGGCGGGGTCTGGACATCCCCCTCTCCGAGATCACCTGGCGCGCGACGACGCCCGGCGGCCCCGGCGGGCAACACGCCAACCGGACCCTGAGCCGGGTCGAGGTGGAGTTCGACGTTGCGGCGTCGGCCACGCTGGGGCCCCGCCAGCGCGCCCGCCTGCTCGAGCGGCTCGGGCCGGTCGTCCGGGCCAGCGCCTCGGAGTCACGGTCCCAGGCGCGCAACCGTGAGCTCGCCCTGGCCCGGCTCGCCCGGCGGCTCGACACCGGCCTCCGGGTGGAGCCGGTCCGGACACCCACCAAGCCGACGAAGAGCTCCCAGGTGCGCCGCGTGGAGGCCAAGCGCCGCCGGGCCAACGTCAAGCGCGGCCGGCGGCCACCCCGTGAGGACGACTGAGGACCGACGACGACTGAGGACCGACGACGACTGAGGACGACGACGACTGAGGACGACGACGACTGACGACTGAGTTCGCTCAGCCGGCGAACGCGAACGGGCCCAGCGCGGCCTCCAGGCCGGCGTCGATCTGTCTCACCAGCTCGGGGTCGTCCTCGGCCCGCGGGCCGCGCAACGCGGTCAGCGCGGCGTAGCCCTGCGCCACCAGCGTGGCGTCCTCGGTGCCGGCCTCGCCTGGGTCCAGGTCGTCGGACTGGGGGAAGGGCGAGCCCACGCTGAGAATGATCTCTCCCCGCTCGCCGGGTGCGCCCTTGATGGCGGCGCGCGCCGCCTCCGCCGCCGCCGGGCCCTCCATCTCCTCGGGGTTCGGGGCCTCCCACCCGGCGGCGCCGCCTCCCCGCGCCGACTTGATGAGCCCGGCGCCACTCACCCGGGCCCAGCGCACGCCGCGGATCTCGGACAGCGGGAGGTGCGGCACGTTGAGGTTGAGGACCGTACGCACCGGGGCGGCCACGAGGAGCGGGATGAACGCCACCGCCAGGTCGGCGGCGGACTCCCACGGATCGGGGTTCGCCCCCGCCCGCAGCGACACGGCGAGGGCCCTGATGCCGAGCTGGCTCGCCGTGAGGGCGGCGCCGACGGTGCCCGAGTGCAGGATGGACCGGCCCACGTTCACTCCGTGGTTGATCCCCGAGAGCACGAGGTCGGGCTTCGGGCCCACCGCGCCGAGCGCCCCCACGATGACGGAGAGCGCGGGCGAGGCGTCCAATCCGTAGGCCTCCACGTCTCCGGCGCCCTCCACGCTGGCCCGCTGGTAGGCGATCGACGTGCCGTCGGTGACCGAGCCGACCGCAGCGCCGGCACCGCTGTAGTTCGAGCTCGGAGCCACCACGACGATCTCGTGGGGCACCCCGGGGCCGTCGCCAGCCTGCTCGGTCCAGCGGACCAGGGCCCGGGTGAGCGCCGCCAACCCCGGAGCACCGACCCCGTCGTCGTTGGTGACGAGGATCCTCACGTGCCTGGACCCTATCGGCCCGCTTCCGCCCCGCGGTTGGATGTCGCGCGACGTTGGTTTCCCGGTCACCGGGCCTTCACCGCGTCCCTCACCCCCGCCACGGGCCTGGTCTGCTTCAATTCATCCGACATGCCGGCTCGGACGCCCAGGATCTCCGTCGCCTCCCCCACCGGGCAGCAGTGGCGGATCGGGCACGGCCGCCAGGAGGTCGTCGTCTGCGAGGTGGGGGCGACGCTTCGGGCCTACACGAGGGGCGGTGACCCGGTGATCGACGGCTTCGGGCCCGAGGAGTGGTCGCACTCGGGCCGGGGCCAGGTGCTGGCCCCCTGGCCCAACCGCCTGGCCGACGGCCGCTACGAGTTCAACGGCGTGCGGGCCCAGGCCGCGTTGGACGAGCCCGAACGCCACAACGCCATCCACGGGCTGGTGCGGTGGTTGCCCTGGACGCTCCAAACCCGGCACCAGAACCAGATGTCGATGCGCCTCCAACTCCATCCCTCGCCGGGCTACCCGTTCTCATTGCTGCTCGAACTCGAGTACCACGTCGGTCGCGAGGGCCTCACCGTCACGACCAAGGCGCGTTCGCTCGAGGAGAGCCTGATCCCGTTCGGCCTCGGGTTCCATCCCTACCTCACGGCGGGGACCGAGACGGTCGACGGTGCGATCCTCCAGGTGCCGGGGCGCCACACGCTCGACGTCGACGACCGCGGGCTGCCCACGGCGGCGCTCACGCCGGTGGAGGGCACGGACCGCGACTTCACCAGCTCGCGCTTCGTGGGACCGGCCGTGCTCGACACCGCCTACACCACCCTCGAGCGGGACGAGGACGGCCGGGCGTGGGCCAGCCTCGACGCCCCGGGTGGCGCCGCCGGCGCCGCGCTGTGGGTCGACCCCGGCTTCCCGTACCTCATGGTCTACACGGGTGACACGCTGCCCGACGTGCAGCGGCGCCGGCATGCGGTCGCGATCGAACCGATGACGTGCCCGCCCAACGCACTGCGCACGGGCAAGGACGTGATCGAGCTCCGGCCGGATCAGGAGTGGTCGTCGCGTTGGGGCATCGCGCCGCGATGAGCGACGCACCGCTGTCCGGCCAGGTCGCTCTCGTCACGGGATCGTCGAGCGGGATCGGTGCGGCCACGGCCCACGCCTTCGCCGCGGGCGGCGCCGCCGTCGTGGTCAACTCGTCGCGCAGCGTCGACGAAGGGAAGGCCGTCGCCGACTCGCTGCCCGATGCCGTCTACGTGCAGGGCGACATCGCCGAGCCCGGCGTCCCCGAGCGCCTCGTGGCGGCGGCCCTCGACCACTGGGGCCGGCTCGACGTCCTCGTGAACAATGCGGGGACGACCGCCCTGATCCCGCACCAGGACCTCGAGGCGGCGTCGGTCGAGGTGTGGCGACACATCTTCGAGGTCAACGTGTTCGGCACCTGGGCCATGTCGGTCGCCGCCATGCCCGCGTTGCGGGCGACGCACGGGTCCATCGTGAACGTCACCTCGATCGCGGGCGTGCGCCCCACCGGCTCGTCCATCCCCTACGCCGCCAGCAAGGCATCGCTGAACCACCTGACGGTGCTCCTGGCCAAGGTGGTCGGCCCCGAGGTGCGGGTCAACGCCGTCGCTCCCGGGCTGGTGGACACGCCCTGGACCCAGGACTGGGACGTCGTGCGCGAGGTCGTCCGGCAGGTGGCGCCGCTCAAGCGCTCGGGGCAGCCCGACGACGTCGCGGAGGTGGTCGTCGCGCTCACCCGGGCCGCCTACGTGACCGGCCAGGTCGTGTGCGTCGACGGCGGGACCACCATCGCCACCTGAGCCGAGTCCTGGCTCAAGGTCCGTCCTGAGCCGCCGGCCGGGCGCGGGCGACGTGGCAGAGTGCACGCCATGCGCTTCGTCATCTTGGGAGCGGGTGCGATCGGTGGCGCGGTCGGGGCCCGGCTCTTCCAGAAGGGGTACGACGTCACCCTCGTGGCTCGTGGCGAGCACGGCCGCGCGCTCGCCGCCGGCCTCGTGCTCGAGGCACCGGGAGAGACCGCGACGTTGCCGATCCCCGTCGTCGGCGAGCCATCAGAGGTGGACTGGGACGTCGACGCCGACGGGGACACCGTGGTCCTGCTCGGGGTGAAGGGTCAGCACACCGACCACGCGCTCGCGCAGCTGGTGGCGGCGGCGCCGCCGTCCACGCCGGTGGTGTGCATGCAGAACGGGGTCGAGAACGAACGGCGGGTGCTCCGGCACTTCGCCACCTACGGCATGTGCGTCATGTGCCCGGCCACTCAGCTGCGACCCGGGGTGATCCAGGTGCATTCCGTCCCGGTCTCGGGACTGCTCGACTTGGGCTCCTACCCCTCGGGACTGGACGCGCGCGGACAGGCCATCGCCGACGCCATTGGCACCACGACGTTCGAGTCCGTGGCGCGTGAGGACATCATGCGGTGGAAGTACCGCAAGCTCCTGATGAACGTGGCCAACGCCGTCGAGGCGTTGTGCGGGCCCGAAGGCCGCTTCAGTGCGCTGGCTCGCGCGGCACACCGCGAGGGCACGGAGGCGCTGTCCGCCGCCGGCATCGACGTCGCCAGCGCCGAGGAGGACCGCGCCCGCCGTGGCGAGTCCCTCCAGATTTCGCCCACCGCCTCGGGGGAGTGGCGGGGCGGCTCGAGCTGGCAGAGCCTCGCCCGCGGTGCGGGCTCCATCGAGGCCGAGTACCTGAACGGCGAGATCGTGTTGCTGGGCGGCCTCTCCGGGGTGCCGACGCCGGTCAACGCGCTGCTCCAGCAGCTGGCGCTGCGGGCGGCGGCCGAGGGCACCGCCCCCGGGAGCTGGCACATCGAGAAGCTGAGCGAGCTGGCGGGGGTGCGCCACGGCGACTGAGCGGTCAGCCGGGATCGCCGACGACTTCGCCGCCGCGAACTCGGAGGTGCTCGCCTTCGTTCGTTCGTGTTCGGAAGAACAGTGGCTCCTCATGGTGCCCGGTGAGGGCTGGACGGTCGGCGTCGTGCTCCACCACGTCGCCGAGGGTCACCGGCAGGGGTTGCGCTGGCTCGAATCGATGGCCCGGGGCCACGGTGTGGTGTCCACGGCGGAGGAGATCGACCGCGTCAACGCAGCGCACGCCGTGCGCGCCGAGCGGGTAGGGCCGACCGAGACGCTCACCCTCCTCGAGTCGAACGGCGCCGAGCTCGAGGCGGCCCTACGCGCGCTGACCGACGAAGAGCTCGACCGCTGCGCACCGTTCGGTCCCGCAGGCGGCCGGGAGCTGCCGACGGCGGACTTGGCGGTGGTGACGGCCCGCCACGCCCGCGAGCACCTGGCCCACGCCCGGGAGGCGGTGAACGGGGCGGAATGACCCGCGTTCGTCGGGCTGGCTTTGGACTTCAGTCGGCGTGGAGGGCGGCCCGCACCTCGTCTACCGGGTCCGGCCGCCGTGAACCGGGCGCCTCGATGGTGAGGCGGTGTACCGTGCCGGTGAACGTCGCCGGCGGCGTGTAGCGGGCCGACATCGGGAAGCCCGTGTCGTGGCCTAGCCGCAACCCGGCGCCGCCGTGTTGGAGGGCGATGGGCAGCATGCCGACGACGGTGGTTCCGTCGACGGGGTCGCCGTCGAGGAGCAGCTCCATGCGACCCGGTTGGTCGCCATCGCCCAGCACGTAGTGGACGCCGACCTCGTGGCGCCCCGGCGCGAGTTCCGACGGCGCCGCGAGCTCGAGCGCGTCGGCCGCCCGGGCGAACGTGAAGCGGAGGATGCCCCCGACCGCATAGAGCGCGTAGCCGCCGAACCAGTCCCCGAGCGCGAACACGACGCCCTCGGCGGGCCCCGTCGTCTCGATCTCGGCGATCATGTGGAACCCGCCCCACAGCAGCGGGACCGACTCGTCTGCGACGGGCCCGCCGCCCGGCAAGAAGGTCCGCGCCGCGCCAGCCGGCCAGGCGGGAGCAATGAAGCCGTTGAAGCGGTCGACCAGGCCGTCGGAGATGGGGAGGACGTTGTTGCGACCGGCTTCGCTGGCCCACAGCTCCGTGAGGAGGTGCAGGCGCTCCGGCTCGTCGCCGGCGCGGTCGGAGGCCTCGGAGAAGTCCGTTGCCAGGTCGAAGAGCTCCCAGCGGTCGTCGTCGAAGCGGCGGCTCCCGACGGCCAGCTCCTCCTCGTCCAAGATGCCCGTGCTGATGTGGTCCGTGGTCGCCTTCCAGCCTTCGTGGTAGATGGATCGGGACCCCAGCATCTCGAAGTACTGGGTGTGGTGGAGCTCGCTTGCCTCGGGGTCCTCCAGCAGCCCGAGCAGGCTCACGCCGTCGACGGGCTGCTGGTCGATGCCGTCAACCTGGTTGGCGATCTCGAGCCCCGCCGCCGCCATGATCGTCGGCATGAGGTCGACGGCGTGGGTGAATTGCGTCCGCATCGAGCCCGCGTGGCCGACGCGCCCCGGCCACTGGATGATCAGCGGGGTGCGGGTGCCGCCCAGCCACGTGTAGCGCTTCCACAGTTTGTGCGGGGTGTTGCCGGCCCAGGCCCATCCCCACGAGTAGTGGTTGTACGTGCTGAAGCCTCCCCAATCTTCGTAGTGCTCCAGGTTGTCGGCCAGGGACTCGCGGACGTGCGCGGTGAACCGGTGTTCGTTGGCGCTGCCCTGCTGTCCCCCTTCCGCGCTGGCGCCGTTGTCGGAGAACACCATCACCACGGTGTTGTCCATGACGCCGAGGCGCTCGAGAGACGTGAGCACCCGTCCGATCTGGGCGTCGGTGTGGGTCAGGAAGCCGGCGAAGACCTCCTGCTGGCGGGCGAGCATGCGCCGCTCGTCGGATGAGTGGTCCGACCAGGCCCGCACCCACTCGGGTCGCGGTGTCAGCGCCGTCCCCTCCGGGATCACGCCGGCGGCGATCTGGCGGGCGAACACCTCGTCACGCCAGGCGTCCCACCCACGGTCGAAGCGGCCGCGGTAGGGCTCGACCCACGCCGGCGTCACGTGATGGGGCGCGTGCATCGCGCCGAGGGCGAAGTAGAGGAAGAACGGCTTGCCGGGCGCCCCCTGCTGCTGGTCCTGGACCATACGCGCCGCCTGGTCGGCCAGGTCCTCACTCAGGTGGTAGCCCTCCTCGGGCCGCCGAGGCGGGTCGATGTAGTGGTTGTCGCACACGAGATTGGGCGTCCACTGGTTGGTGTCGCCCTGGAGGAACCCGTAGTAGCGGTCGAAGCCCAGCCCGAGCGGCCAGCAATCGAAGGGACCGGCCGCCGAGCGCTGCCAGCGCGGCGTCAGGTGCCACTTGCCGACGGCCAGCGTCGAGTACCCGGCGTCGCGCAGGAGCCGCGGCAGGGCGGCGGCGGACTTGGGCAGCCGCCCCTCGTAACCGGGAAATCCGAGGGGGATGTCGGCGAGGAATCCCATCCCCACGGCATGGTGGTTGCGGCCGGTGAAGAAGGACGCCCGCGTCGGCGAACACAGGGCCGTCACGTGGAACCGATTGAACGGAGCCCCTCCGGCGGCCAGCGCGTCGATGTGTGGCGTCTGGATGTCGGAGCCGAACGACCCGAGATGGCCGAAGCCGGTGTCGTCGAGCACAATGACGACGATGTTCGGCGCACCCTTGGGGGGCTTGGGGTCGTGCGGGAAGCGGGGTTCCGACTCGGGCGCGGTGAAGCCGATCCGTTGGGGTTCGTCCATGCACCGAGGGTAGACGGTCCACCGCTCGCGCCGCCGTGGGCAGGGCTAACGTAGGCGGGCGATGCAGGGTCACCTCCCCGGACCGCCCCAGCCGCACTTCCCGGTGGGCCTCGGGCCGTTCATCGGGTACGTCGCCACCCGCGAACCCCGGCCGCTCGAGGACCGGGCGCCCCAGGAGCCGGCGTGGGCCGACGCTGAGGGGTACGTGCTCGACCAGTTCGACGACGTCGGCGAGTGGGAGCCCATGCACCGGCCGCTGATCAAGGTGCTCGCGGTCATCGTGTCCTTGTCGCTGGTCCTCGCCGGCATCGGCACCGTCCTCGAGGTGCTCCTGGCCTCGCGCTGACCAGCGCCGTCCCCGCTCGCGGCCCTCAGGACGACGGAGGCTCGGGCCGGCGCCGGCGGCTACGCCGCACCCACCATGCTGTGCCGCCGGCCAACGCGAGCGCGCCCACCACGATCACGGCGATCGCCCAGGCGGGCGTCCCGCTCGAGGGCGTCGGGCGCGCCGCCGTCGTCACGCGGGTGGTCGGTGGTGGGACCGAAGTGCTCGTGGTCGTGGTCGTGGCGGGCGACGACGCGGTCGTCCCGAAGGCCACGACGCGGGTGGCCGTCGGGACCAGGAACAGCCCCGCCCCGACAGAGGGCGTGGGGAAGTGGTTCGCCGGCACCCCGACCTCGGCCTGACGTTGCACCGTCCCCGTCGACGGGCCGAGCCCGTAGAGGACGCCGTTCTGGCCGATCGTCCAGACGAGCCCCGCCGCAACGATCGGCGGTCCACCGCCGGACGACGCAGCCCACAGCAGGTGGAGCCCCGGGGGCGACGACGATGCCTGCACGGCCACGGTGCCGCTCAGGCACGGCAGGTACACGGTGGTGCCCACGAAGGCGACTCCGCCGTCGATGACGTCGGAACAGGCCCCGGGCAGCGACGACACCTCACCGCCAATGCCCCCGAGGTGGGAGCCGTCGAGCAGATAGGCGGTCCGGTCCTTCCCCGCCCCCACCACCTGGCCGTCGGACAGCAGTGCCGGCGCCGTCGACAGGTCGAGGTCGGTCGCGTTCTCCGACGCCCACGACGCCGGGGCGAAGTACTGCAGGAGGCTGAGCGCGGGCGACAGCTCGAGTACCGAGTCACTGTCGTCGTAGGCGTGGCCCGACGAGGTGACCGAGCCGTTGCCCGGCTCGACCCACACGTCGCCGCCGGAGTCCACGACCGGGGCGGCGCCGCCCATCCAGACGGCGCCCTGATCTTCGCCCGGTCCTGAGTCGACCTCGAACACAGCGGCAGCGCCGCCGGCTTCCGGCACGGCGGTGACCCAGCCGTGGTACGACGAGCAGTCGCCGAAGTTCCCGCCGAAGCCGAACACCACGCGTCCGCCGTCGAGGGCGAGCCCGGTGCGCTGGAGCAGGGCGGCAGGGTCCGAGCCCGCCGGGTCCACCATCTGGGACAGCTCGATCCGCCCCGAGCTGGTGCCGAGCCCGACGAGCACGTGGGCCGGCGCCCCGTGGACCAGCTCGTCGGCGACCACGAAGATCTCCGAGCGCGCCGGGTCGATGACCGGGGTGCCTGTGATGCCGACGGTAGGTGAGATGTCGCCGCAGGGCAACGAGCTGCTTGGCACCGGCGAGCCGAGGTGCGTCGACCAGTCGACCGTGCCGTTCGTAGCCGACAGGGCGTAGACGGTGTCGTTCTCGGTCGCGATGAACACCTGGCCGCCCGTGCTCAGAGGTTCGCCGTAGAGCTGGCCGTCGAGCGTGGGCGAGGTCCACGCACGGGACGACAGCTCGACCGAGGAGATGCCGGCGGCGACGCCGTCACCCGCCGGGTCGCCGTGGTAAACGGTCCATGCGGCTCCCGAGGTTGTAGCCGCCACCGCCGACGCCCCGGACGCCCCGGACGCCGAGGCGGCAGAAGCACATGCGGCCACCACGGCGAGCAAGGCCGGCACCCACCGCCGCGCCTGTGAGCAGCGCCCCGAGGACTGGCCCACCCGATGCGAGCAGGTGAGAGCTACGCCGGACGACCGCGGCGCCGCAGGGTCGCGTCCACGGCCACGGCCACCAGGAGGACGGCCGCCGTCGCGATGTCGGTCCCCGCCGTGCTGATGTTGAGGAGGGCGAGACCGTTGGTGAGTGTCGCGATCACGAGGCCGCCCAACAAGGGGTTGATCGCCTTGCCGTAGCCACCGAACAAGCTGGCCCCGCCGATGACCGCTGCGGCCACGGCGTAGAGCACGTAGGTGCCGCCGTCGAACCCGACGGAGAGCGAGCCCAGCCGCGACGCGTAGACGATTGCGGCCAGCCCCGCGATGAAGCTGACGAGCGCGAAGGTCACCGTGCGGATCCGTGCAACGTGGATCCCGGCGCGTCGGGCCGCTTCGGGGCTCGCGCCGATGGCATAGATGTAGCGGCCGAGCCGGGTGCGGCTCAGCAAAAACCCCTGGGACGCCAGGATGACCAGCATGAAGGGGATGACCCAGGGCACCCCTTCCACCGGCGTGGTGACGCCCCGGTTCAGGTTGCAGGTCCACACCAGCACGACCCCGGCCACGGCGACGGCAGCGACCGTGAGCAGCGTGATGCTCAGTGGCGGCGCGCTCAATCCCTGGGCGCGGCGCCTCGAGGTGCGCAGGATCGCGATCAGGGCGAACAGGCTGACCACCACGACGAGGACGATCCATCCGGCGGCCGGGGTCATGTTGCCGCTCACCAGGTCGTTGACGACGTTGTTGCTGATGGTGATGACTCCGCCGACCGCCCCCTTGTCCACGTCGAAGACGTAGATCAGCACGCCCTGCCACCCCAGGAGTCCGGCCAAGGTGACGACGAACGAAGGAATTCTCGAGGCGGGTGATCAAGGTGCCCTGGAAGGCGCCGATGACGGCGCAGGCGGCGAGGCCGACGATGATCGCGGCCCACCAGGGCCAGTTTTGTGGTGCGCCCATGAGCGCCAACGCGATGGCGGCGCCCACGGCGCCGACGAACCCCACCGAGAGGTCGATCTCGCTGAGGAGCAGGGCGTAGAGCTCGGCCAGCCCCAAGAGGATGAAGAAGGCGGCTTGCACGAAGAGGTTGACGATGTTGGTCGCCGTCAAGAAGGCGCTCGACTGCACTTCGAAGAAGATGCAGATGACGACCAGCCCGAGGATGATGGGGAGCGCGCCGCTCTCGCCGCCGCGGATCCGTCTGCCCCAGGCCCGGAGGTACTCGCCGAGGGAGTCGGCCAGAACGTCCGGAGCCAGGACGGCCAGCGCGTCCGGGTCCATGGCTGAGTCGGTCATTCCCCCGTTGCCCGGGGGACCCTCTTCGCTTGGACCAGAGGCGACGGGCTCGTCGATGGTGTCGGTCATCGCACGCTCATCTTGCGGCCGCGGCTCGGGAAGATCGGCCGGTCGTCATGTAGTCGACGACCACCTGCGGGTCGAAGTCGGTGACGGGGCCCGCAGCCACCGATTCGCCGAGATACAAGACGGTGATCTCGTCCGCCACCTCGAAGATGTCGTTGAGGTTGTGCGAGACGACCATGACCGCCGCCCCCTGTTCTGACAGGCGCTTGATGAGGTCGAGCACCTGGCGGGTCTGGGCGACGCCCAGCGCCGCGGTGGGCTCGTCCAAGATGACGAGCTTGGCGGCGGACAGCACGGCCTTCGCCACCGCCACCGATTGCCGCTGTCCACCCGACAGTGACGCCACCGGCTGGCGAATCGAGCGCACGGTGGTGACGTGCAGGTCGGCCAGCGTCTTGCGAGCGGCGATCTCCATCGCGGCCTCGTCGAGCAGAAGGTGCCGGAGCTTCTCGTGCCCCAAGAACATGTTCTGCACGATGTCGAGATTGTCGCAGAGCGCGAGATCCTGGTAGATCGTCGTGATCCCCAGGGCCTCCGCGTCGCTGGGGGAGCGGATGTGATGTGGGCTGCCCTCCCAGAGGATCTGCCCGGTCGTCGGCTCCCACAGTCCCGAGATCGTCTTGATCGTGACGGACTTGCCAGCCCCGTTGTCGCCGGCCAGGGCCATGATCTTCCCGGCGTGCAGGGTGAGGTTGATGTCCTTGAGCGCCTGCACGGGACCGAACGACTTGCTCAGGCTCCGCAGTTCCAGCAGCGGCGCACCTTCGGTCATGTTGGTACCCCCCGGTCACCGTCTCGGCTGGAACCATCTGTCAGGTCCTGGCCCCCGTCCCGTCGCCGGGACGGGGGCCGTCCTGAATCTCGTCCCCCCGACAATACCCAGCGGGCACCGTCGTCGGACCGGTGCTCGCTACGGAGTGATCCCCGCCGCCGTGCAGTCAGCCTGGTACTGCCCGGTGCAGAGCTGGGAGGCCGGCACGAAGTTGTCCTTGATGATCGTGCTGTTCATGTTCTTCGTGGTGACCCACTCCGGCGTCTCCAGCACCGACGGCACGCTCACGTTGGCCGTGGTGTCCTGCGTCTTGCCGTTCACCAGCGACGAGGGCGGCTTCTGTCCGTCCCGCAGGTAGAGCGCCAGCGCCACGGCGGCCTGCGCCTCCAGGTAGATGGGCTTGTAGACCGTGCCGCACTGGTAACCGGAGAGCACGTTCTGGAGCCCGGTGAGCGTCGCGTCCTGTCCCGTCGTGGGGAAGGTCTTCGCCTTGACGTGGAGGGACTGCAGGTACGTGATGATCGGCGCTCCGGTCTCGTCATTGGGGATCAACGCAGAGTTCGTGTTGTGGTGCGCCGTGTAGACGGCCTGGAACTCCGTCTCAGCCGTCGGCGGGTCCCAGGTTCCCGCGGTGTGGGCAACCGCCTTCCACTTGCCGTCCTTGAAGAACGGGTTGATGACCTGGTCGTAGCCCTGGGCGAACAACGTGGCGTTGTTGTCCGTCACGGCACCGTGCATCACGACGACCTGCGGATGGGAGACGTGCCAGGCGGACACGCAGCTCACCAGGCCCTGGCCCATGACCTGGCCGACCTTCACGTTGTTGAAGCTGACGTAGTAGGCGCGGCTGCCGCCGAGGGTCAGCCGGTCGTAGTCGATGACCTTGACGCCCCGCTGCTTCGCGTAGCTCTCGATCTGCGCGCCGACGCCCGAGTCGAGCGGGTCGACCAGCAGAACGGTCGCCCCGTTGGAGATGTCGGTCTGCGCGTCGGTCAGCTGGGTGGCGTCGCTGCCAAGAGCGTTCTGCACCACGAACTGCGACGAACTCAGTCCCGCCTTCTGGAGCGCCTTGGTGATGTCGGGCTGGTCGAACTCGACGTAGCGGGTCGAGCTGACGGTGTCCGGCAGGAGCGCCGCAACCTTGCCATGTCCTGCCGAGGCGAGGGACTTGAACTCTGACATGACCGAAAAGCTGTTGTTGAAGGAACTCGCCGAGATGTTGGACGGCCCACTGGCGTGGAGCGAGGCTGATGCCCCTCCACCCACTGCGCCGACCAACGTCGCCGACATTGCGAGGGAGAGCCCCCCAAGAATGCCTGCTTTGCTGAAACGCACGTTGTCTCCTTAATGTCCGGCCCGCTCGGTGAGCGAGCCAACTTGGCTTCTACCCCATTGGGGAGATTTCATTGCAGTTTTGTTGCAACACCGAGACACACTACCGACCGGTGGGCCGCCATGCTGGGAATTCCCTGAGGGTTGGCTTCGGGATCGTGTGCTCAGCCGGCCCTCGCGTCCGCCCAGCCCGCGGCGCCCACCAGCCCCGCGTCGTCACCGAGCGACGCCCGCACGATCAGCGGCGTGGCCGGGTACTCGTAGCGGCGGAGGCACTGGTCCCTGAGGGGGACGAAGAACTCGTCGCGGAGGCCAAGTCCGCCGCCGACGACGACCGTGCTCGGGTAGAAGGACATGACGAGGTTGATCACGCCGATCGCGCAGGCGGCGATCGCGTCCTCGCGGATGGCCGCGGCTCGGGGCTCACCCCGGCGGGCCGCGGCCAGAACGTCGCGGGCGGACACGTGGCCCAGTCCAGCCTCCCGGCCGAGCCGCGACAGCCCGCTGCCCGAGGCGAGCTCCTCGAGCGTGCTCGGACGACCTTCGCGCCAGGCGTGCAGGTCGATCACGGTGTGCCCGAGCTCGGCCAACGATCGGATCCCGTGGACCAGTTTGCCGGATTGGACGATGCCGGCTCCGATTCCTGTCGAGATGGTCAGGAACGCGACGTCGGTGCTGCCCGCCCCCGCCCCGTAGCGGGCCTCTCCGATGGTGGCGAGGTCGGCGTCGTTGGCGATCGAGGTCGCCAGGCCGAGCGCGGACGTCAGTTCGTCTCGCGACAATCGTTTGGGCCACTGCTCGGGAAGATTCGGGGCCCACAGCAGATGCCCCTCCTCGTAGTCGACTGCGCCGGGCAATCCGACGACTGCCTGCGTCACGTCGCCGATACGTCCCGTCGCTGGCCACCTCCTTGATGAGCTCGATCAACGCATGGGGAACGTCACCGTGCCGTGGCGTCTCGACCGATCGTCGCGTCAGGATCTTCGCCTGCCCGTCCACCAGCGCCGCCCGCATCTGGGTCCCCCCGACGTCTGCGGCGAGTACGACTTCCTCGCTCATCGCGTCGTCCTCATGACTGGATTCGCTGTCGCCTCGGTCGGCTCCACTGGTGGTAGTGGTGTGGGCCTAGGCCGGGGGGCCGAGGACAGACCCGTGGTCAACCGGGCCGTACCCCGCTTTCTTCAGGAGACGTCGAAGGTTCGCCAGCTGCTCCGCATCGAGGTCCTTGTGGCGTGGTGGCTCGAAGGTCTCGGTCTCGCTGCCGATCGTCACGAGCAAATGGCCCTTGTGGGTCTCGTGCACCGTGGCGACGGCCTCGAGAAGCGTGACCACGGAATGCCATTCCAGGTTGTGACTGATCGGATGCCTGAAGATGTGTGCCAGCGTGTCGCGCTGATGGCTGTTGAGGTGCCCCTCTGTTTCCACGCTGCTCCTCCCGCGTGAATCTCGACTGGTCGGACCACCCTACGGCGACTCGGGGCGGCGTTCAGGAACGGAGGGCTCGCAGGCGGGTGGGTCGCGGTAGACGAGCGGGCCGTGGCGGGTGGACACTGCGGGGGTCACCCCGGAGGTGGTCATGAGGTTCCGCGATCGGGTCGAGGCCGGGCGCCGGCTGGCCGAAGCGGTTCGACGCGCCGACTGCGGGGGCCTCGAGGTCGTCGTCCTGGCCTTGCCGCGGGGTGGCGTGCTCGTGGGCGCCGAAGTGGCCCGCGCCCTGGGGGCGCCCTTCGACGTCCTCGTCGTCCGCAAGCTCGGAGTCCCGTTCCAACCTGAGCTCGCCATGGGCGCGATCGGTGAGGAGAACGTCCGGGTGTCCAACGAGGACGTCCTGCGCATGGCCGGGCTGGGCACGGTCGATCTCGACCAGGCGGAGCGGACGGAGCGCGCCGAGCTCGACCGGCGATCAGCGCGGTACCGCGCCGGCCGGCTCCGCCTCGACCTGCACGGCCGCTGTGTGGTGATCGTGGACGACGGCGTCGCCACGGGATCGACCGCGCGCGCCGCCTGTCAGGTCGCACGTGTCTTGGGTGCGGCGCGCGTCGTCCTGGCCGTCCCAGTCGCGTCACGCCTGGCCGCCTCGGAGTTGCGCCAGGTCTGTGACGAACTCGTCTGCCTCGACCAGCCCGATCCCTTCTTCGCGGTGGGCGAGTGGTATCGAGACTTCGCGCAAGTGGGCGACGACGAGGTCGTCGGCCTCTTGCAGGACACGCCGGCGGAGCCCTCCGGCACCGGAGGTGGGTTCGAACGCCCGCTCCGGGACGAAGACGTGGAGGTGCCGAGCGCGTCCGTCCGACTGGCCGGGCATCTCACGGTGCCCTCGGCGCATCGCGGATTGGTGGTCTTCGCCCACGGTTCCGGTAGCAGCCGGTTGAGCCGACGTAATCGCTTCGTGGCGGATGTTCTCGGCGGCGCCCGCTTGGCCACACTGCTCGTCGACCTGCTCTCGGAGACGGAGGAACGGGAGAGAGCGAACGTCTTCGACGTTGCGATGCTGGCGCAGCGCCTGGGCGACGCCACGCGCTGGGCGATGGGACAACCCGAAATGCAGCCGACGAAGCTCGGATACTTCGGGGCGAGCACCGGCGCGGCGGCCGCACTCCGGGCCGCGGCCCAACCTCGCTGCGTCGTTTCGGCGGTGGTGTCGCGTGGCGGACGTCCCGACCTGGCCGGGAACACGCTCTCCGCCGTCACGGCTCCGACCTTGCTGATCGTCGGAGGTCGCGACACAGAAGTGCTGCGCCTGAACCGCTCCGCCCAGGCCGACCTGCGCTGCGAGAACAGCCTGGTGGTGATCCCCGGCGCCACGCATCTCTTCGAGGAGCCCGGAGCCCTCGACACCGTCGCCGGCCTGGCCCGCGACTGGTTCTTGGAGAAATTCGGTTCCGGGCCCGCGTAGCGGCAGGCAGACTCGCAGTGGGCGCACATCCCAAGCGTCCCCTAGAGGTGACGGCGCGCCCTGCTTCAATGGTCCGCGGAAACGTCGCCGGGAGGAGTGGACCTCAGTGAGCCGTGCGCGCACGTTGGCGAGGCAGCACCTCGATACCCCGCCGTTGCCCCTCTCTGCTCCGGATTCCGCCCGATGACGCCCGGTCCTTCCTCTCCGGTCATCCTCCGGGTTTTGCGCCGCCGACCCGGTGGTGCGTGCTGATGTCGTCGCTGGTCCCCGACGAGTCACGCGGGGTCGACGACGTGAGCGAGCCGGCGGAGGGGCTCGAGGCACTGGACCTGCGGCGTTGGAACGACCGGGCCATCGTGGCGGTGGCCATCGTTGCCCTCGCGTCGGGCTTCGGGCAGTTCGGTGCCGTCGCAGCGCTGGGCGACGTGTCCAAGCAGCTCGGTCACGTGGTTCCGGGGACGTCGATCGCCGACAAGGTGGGACTGTCCGGAACGAGTCTCGGCATCGGGCTCGCCATCATCCGCCTTGCCTCCCTCGGCAGCCTGCCGCTGGTCGGTTTCGCCGACCGCTTCGGGCGGCGCCGGATGCTCCTGACCGTCACGATCGTCGGTCTCGTGCTGACGATGGTGGCGGCGGCCAGCCCGGGCTACTGGTGGTTCGTCGTCATCTTCGCCTTCGGCCGCCCGCTCCTGAGCGCGACGAACGCACTGGCCGAGCTGATGGCGGCCGAGGAGACGGGATCGCGCGACCGTGCTGCGGCGGTGGCGCTCATCGCGGCCGGGTACGGCGTCGGTGCGGGCATCTCCGCCATCGTGCACAGCCTGGCGTCCGGCTCGCTCGGGTTCCGCGGCATCTTCGCGTTGACGGTCGTCCCGCTCCTGGTGGTGGTAGCGGTGCGCGGCTGGGTCGAGGAACCCAGCCGGTTCACGGTGGCCGAGGCGGCGGCCGAGCACCCGACCCCCGTGCTCGGCGCCGTCGGGCCGCGTTTTCGGGGACGCGTGATCGTTCTCGCGCTGATCGCCTTCGCCATCTCGGTCGTGACGGGGCCCTCGACCAGCTTCGTCTTCTTGTACGCGCAGGACGTGGTGCACCTGGCCGGGTACCTCACGGCGCTCATGGTCGGTGCGGCCGGCGTCTCCGGCCTGCTCGGCCTGCTGGCGGGACGCTGGTTGGCCGACCGGGTCGGTCGCCGGCCCACGTGCACGCTGGCCACGGTCGCCATCACCGTCACGGGGACCTTCGCCTACTCGGGCTCGCGGCCGGCGCTCTTCGTCGGGTACGTGCTCGGCGTCCTGAGCGGGGGCTTGCTGGCACCGGCCATCGGCGCCTTTTTGACCGAGCTGTTCCCGACGCCCGTACGCGCCTCGGTGGCGGGGTGGTGGGTGACCGCGGGTGTCCTGGGGGCGGTGACCGGGCTGGTGGTGTTCGGCGCCGTGGCCGACGTCGGCAACCGATTCGCCGAGGCGGCGGCGGTGACGTTCCTTCCGGCCACGGTGGCCGCCGCGTTCTTCTGGTTGCTGCCCGAGACGAGAGGGCGCGAACCAGAGTCGCTCTGGCCCGCTGACCCGTAGGCCGATCGCGGGGGTCCTGGCTACGAGTACGTGAACGTGACCGAGTTCGACGTCCCGGCCGCGGTGGTGATCGTCACCTGCGCCGACCCAGGACTGGAGATCGCAGGGACGGTCACGGTGCAGACGTTCTGGGCGGGGCAGCTGGTCGGTGCCACTTCACCGTTGAACGACGCCACGATCTGGCCGTCGGAACTGAGGAAGTTGACCCCCGCCACCCGGATTCCCTGACCCGCGGCGCCGCTCGCAGGACTCAGTGCGGAGATCTGGGGTGGCCCACCAGATGAGGCGGGAGGTGAAGTCGTCGAGGTGGTCGAGGTCGTGGAGGCAGACGAGCCGGACTGATGGCCGCCCCCCGACCCGGACGACCGACCCGGGGTGGGCGCGCCGCCGTGCCCGGTCGCTGTGGCGCTCGAGGTGGGCGGGGCGGCCTGCTGGGGCCCTCCATTGCCGGCGGACAGCGCGAGGGCAATGGCCCCTATGACGACCAGGGTGGCCGCCACGGCCACCGACACGATCAGCCAACTCTCGGCGAGGCGCGCCCGGTACCCGCCGGAATCCGCGTCGACCTCCTCGTTGGGCGCCGGCGGAGACCACGTCGGCGGCCCCGAAGACTGCGGCGGCTCGAAGGGCTTGGCCGGTCGGACCGGCGGGGAGGATTGGGCGGCCTCCCGGGCGCGCCGAACCGCACTCTCCATCGCGCCCAGAGCCCGCCGGCTCGGTGTGCCCTGGGTCGGCTCTTCCGCCGGCCCATCCGTCATGTGATTCCTCCGGCTTCCAGTTTCCTCTTCACAGCATTTTTCCCTTTTCCCGCTTCGGTGTCATCTATGCCACCGCGCCTCCGGTGCGGAACCGCGCCAGGCGCCTTCAGCGATCGCCGGCCGAGCTGGCTGTGCCGGTGGCGGCGCCCCTTCGTTTCGTGCGACCCTGGCCCGTGTGTCCACCAGCCGCCAGATCGTGGTCTGTGACGGCGACGAGACCGGCCAGGAGTTGCTCGAAGAGGCGCTCAGGGTCTTGGCTCCCGACGTACTCGGGTTCGAGCTCGATCTGGTGCACTTCGACTTGTCACTGGCGAACCGCCGCGCCACCTCCAACGCGGTCGTCCGCGACGCCGCGGCGGCGATGCGGGAGACCGGTCTGGGACTGAAGGCCGCGACGGTCACCCCCGAGGCCATCGGTGACGTGGGCAGCCCGAATCGGATCCTGCGCGAGGGGATCGGCGGTTCGGTGATCGTGCGAACGGGACGGCGCATCCCAGGGTTTGCGCCGCCGGCGCCTGTGGTCCACCCGATCGTCGTGGTCCGCATGGCCGTCGGCGACGCGTACGGGGCGGAGGAGCGACGGACTGGTGATCCCGGTTCCGCGGGGGAGCAGGCATGGCGGACCGAGAGGATCGACCGCGCGGTGTGCCGATCGGTCGCGGAGTACGCCTTCCTGACGGCTGCACGGATGAGCGCGTGCGTCTACGGAGGGCCGAAGTGGACCGTGTCAACGGTCTACGAAGGCATGCTCAAGGAGGAGATGGACGCCGCCGCGGCCAGGCATCCCGACGTCGTCTACCGCCCAACGCTGATCGATGCCGCGTATGCCGGGCTCATCACCGAGTCGAGCGGGAGCACACTTGTGATCCCTACCCTCAACCGCGACGGGGACTGCATGTCTGATCTGGTGCTCGCGTTGTTCGGATCCATCGCCGGGGCGGAGTCCGTTCTGCTGGCGCTCGACCACCGGATGCTCCCGAGAGTGGCCATGGCCGAGGCGCCTCACGGGACCGCGCCCTCGCTCATGGGCAAGAACGTGGCGAACCCGATGGCGATGCTGCTCGCGTGCGCGGCCGTACTCGACCAAGCTGCGCACGGCGACGAGCGGATCGCCGGGCGGGCCGCCGCCATCCGAGCGGCCACGCTCGGTCTGGCCGCCGACGGGATCCGGACGTTCGACCTCGGGGGAGAGGCGTCGACCTCGGAGGTCGTCGACGGCGTGGTGGCCCGCGTCCGCGCCAGCGCCTAGAGGTAAAAGATCCTGGTCAGGGGTGTGCCAGCGGTCCAAACAGGTCGCCGTGCCGCTCCACCCTGTTGAGGACCTCGGCCGTCTCGAAGATGAGCAAGCGGGGATCTCCCTCCCTGGCGCACCGGTCCACCTCGCTCGGCGTGACGGGCGTAGAGACCGTCGGCAGGGGCCTCGCCCGTACCGAGTACACCGCGACGGTCGTCTTCGCCGGGTGGTTCTGGCTCCAGTCGATGAGCACATGGCCCTGTCGGAGCGACTTGCGCATGTTCGAGACGATGAGCTCCCGATGCTCCGACTCGAGCTTGCGCGCGATCTCATTCGCCTCGTCCCGCTGGGCCTCCCAGGTCACCTTAGGACGGGTGGCCGTGTAGAGCTGGAGGCCCTTGGACCCACTCGTCTTGGCGAAGCACTCTCTTCCGGCCTGGGCCAGCTCGTCGGTGATGTAGCCCGCGACGATGCAGCACTCGACGATCGAGGTGCCTTCCCCGGGGTCGAGGTCGAAGACCATGAAATCAGGCCTTGAAGGGAGCTTGCGCTGCCGCCCGGCGTGCCACAAGGGCACGTGGAATTCGATGTTGCCCAGGTTGGCCGCCCACGCCAGCGTCGGCCGGTCGTCCACCACGGCATACTGGATCGTTTCATGGCCGTCGGCGGCGGGAACGGTCACCTTCTTCACCCAATCCGGCGCATGCGACGGAACGTGTTTTTCGAAGAAGGACTTCCCCTCGACCCCGTTGGGAAACCGTCGCATCGTCAGCGGCCGGCCGCGCAGGTGCGGCAGCATGGCGTCGGCGATGCGCATGTAGTAGTCGATCAGCTGCCCCTTGGTGAACCCGCACTGCGGATAGAACACCTTGTCCAGGTTGGAGATCGAAAGCTCCCGTCCGTCGACGACGGTCCGCGTGGACGGACTGCTCGGCGTCATGGAGAGTCGATCCGGTGCGCGGTGGTCATTCGGAGACAACCTCGTGCGGGCTCTTGTCCGGGCGGAGGCCACGCCAGATCGGATGACGAAGCCGCCCCGCGTGCGTCCATTCGCCGTAAGCCACTTCACCCACGAGCTCGGGCCGTACGAAATGCGAGTTGGCCGTCTCGCGCGGGCAGCGGCGCCGCGAACGGGCTCTTGCGCGTGACGCGAGGCCCGAGTTCGGCGAGGAGTTCCTGGCGGGCGCGCTCGTTGAATCCCGTGCCGACCTTGCCGATGTAGCGCAAACCGTCCTCGGTCGGCAGCCCGAGGAGGAGTGCGCCGAGGCTGCCCTCCCGTTCTCCACGACCGTCGGTCCAGCCTCCGATCACGGCCTCTTGCGTCCGGAACGACTTGACCTTGATCCAGTCCAAGGAGCGTCGGCCGGGGAAGTAGGGCGAATCGCGCCGCTTGCCCACGATCCCCTCGAGTCCGTTCGAGGTCGCGGCGTCCAGGACGTCCCGCCCGGGCACGTCCCGAAACGATTCGGTCGTCGTGAACGTCGGCCCCGAAAGATGCAGGGACTCCAGCTTCGTCCGGCGCTCGTCGTACGGTTCGCCTAGAAGGGAGTGTCCTTCCAAGTACAGGACGTCGAAGGCCACGAAAGTCACGGGAACGGAGGCCGCGCGCCGGCGTGCTTCTCGCCGGTTCGCCACGTGCATCCGCTGCTGCAGCCGGGCGAAGCTCGGGCGCCCGTCCTCGCCGAGGGCGACGACCTCTCCGTCGACGACGCACGTGGTCATGCCCAAGAACTCCCCGATGTCCGCCAGCTCCGGGAACGAGGCGGTCACGTCGAGATCGTTGCGGCTCTGGGCCCGCACGCGCCCACCTTCGACAAAGAGGATGGTCCGGACGCCGTCCCACTTGATCTCGAACGCCCAACCCGTGTCGTCGGCGGGGAGCTCACCGGGCGTGGCCAGCATCGGCTTGATCGAGGTCGGGAGTGGGTCAGTGCGGATTGATGGTCCGTGCCGGTGGATCATCCAATTCTTGTCCTTGGTCTGGAAGAGAACGAAGTCTCCGGTTGCGCGCGAACCGTGCAGCACGAACTTCACCTCGCGGTCGGACCACTTCTCGGTGTCGTACCGGCCGGAGTCCCAGATCGTCATGGTGCCGCCGCCGTACTCTCCCTTCGGGATCTCGCCTTCGAACGTCTCGTACTCGAGAGGATGGTCCTCGGTGTGCACCGCCAGATGATTGCCCTCGGGAGTGTCCGGTAGCCCCTTGGGAAGGGCCCACGAGACGAGCACGCCGTCCCGCTCGAGGCGGAGGTCCCAGTGCAGGCTGGTGGCGTGATGCTCTTGGATCACGAAGCGCCGGGAATCCGCGCGCTTCGTAGGTCGGCGGCCCATGGGTTCCGGAGTGTTCTTGGGATCTCTCTTGGCGCGATACGTATCCAGTGGTCTCGACTTCTCCTGGGTGCTGGCCTTCTTGGCCCTTGGCGTGACCACTCAGTTCCACCGTAGTCAGAACGCCCGTGCCACGTGGACAAGAGTTGTCCCGTCAGTTCGTCGATGGCGCACCGCCACGCAAGAGCGCATCCCGCGTTCCGCGAATCGCGCTTGGTTCCGTTTTTGACTTCGGCGAGTGGGTATTTCTTCCTCCACGCTCATTGAGGTTGGAGGAGCGAAATGACTACGCCTACTGGCACCATGACAGGGAGCGAGCGCGTCGAGCGACCGGACACCATTCACTGGGTCCGCTCTCGCGTGCATTTAGGCCGGTTGGGGCTCGGAACCGCCGGCGTGGTGGCCGTGCTCGTGTCCGCGTGGGGCGGGATCGTCCCCTACGTCGGCCCCGTGTTCGGTTACAGCGGTAACGGGTCCGGCGGGTGGCACTGGACCCTCGCTCACGCCGTGCTCGCGCTGGTGCCCGGAGCGTTGGGCATCTTGCTCGGTCTCTTCGTGATCGCGGCATCACGGGGTATCACGGTCGGCCGGGGAAGGCTGAGCCTGGCCACCGCGGGGACGCTGCTCATGGTGTGCGGTGCCTGGTTTGCCATCGGCCCGCTTGCCTGGCCGGTCCTCGCGAACAGCGGACCGTACTTCGCGGCCAACACGCATCTGCGGGTGCTGGCGGACGAGGTCGGGTACAGCATCGGCGTCGGACTGATCCTGGTGTTCTGCGGCGCGTTCGTCGACGGCTGGGCCTCGCGGCACCAGCCCAAGGCGTCGGCGGTGCCGGACACGAGCAGGGATGCCGACAGGGTGGCTGGTCCGGTGGAGTCGGGCATCTAGCCTCTCGCTGCGGGCGCGGAGGGCCCAATCCCGGACATCCCGAGCCACCCGGTGGAAAACTCGGCGGGGTGAAGCTGATCGACTTCCACCACTCCGGGGCTCACGCCGTCGACCGCTATTCGAGCCGGGCCGCTGCGTTCGCACGGATCGCGGTCACCCAAGGCGAGGGTCACCTCGGCTGCATGTACCTCGGCCCCGGCGGCGGCCTCGGTCGCCACCCGGCGCCGTGTTCTCAGCTGTTCTGCGTCGTCAGTGGCGAGGGGACCATCGCGGGCGGTGACGGCGTCCCGTGTCCCATCGAGAGCGGCCAGGCTGCGTTGGTGGACCCTGGTGAGGAGCACGAGTCGTGGACGAGTGGCGGCATGGTCGTCCTGATCCTGGAGGTGGCGTCCACGATCGAAGCTGCGGCCGGGTAGCCCGGGGCCGACCGCCACGTTTTCGTCGCGATGTCGACTTCCCTCGCGGTCCCACCCGGACAGATCGTGATCCTCAACGGTCCGCCCCGTTCGGGCAAGACCTCCATCGCCCGGGCGCTGCAGGCACGCGGCACCGGCCCGTGGGTCAACCTCGGGGTGGATACGTCCATATCGCAGTTGCCCGAGACGCTGCGGCCCGGGATCGGGCTGCGGCCCGGCGGGGAGCGTCCGGAACTGGAGGAGCTCGTGTTCACGCTCTACGCCGCACTCTGGGAGTCGATCGCGGCTCATGCTCGACTCGGCCTCAACGTCGTCGTGGACGTGGGCCTGCACGAGTCCTATTCGAAACCGCGGAACGTCCGGCGTGACGGCGCGCGTCGCCTGCAAGGACTCCCGGTCCTCTTCGTCGGCGTGCACTGCCCACTCGACGTCATCTGGGAGCGTCGGGCGAACTCGTGGGGCCAGGCGAAGCCCGACGGGGCGGAGGTGCTCGAAGCAGTCCGCCGTTGGCAGGTTGCTGTGCACGAGGGTCTCGTCTACGACCTCGAGGTCGACACCGCCGAGCTGTCTCCGTCCCAGTGTGCAGATCGCGTGGCCACCCGGATCGCGCACGGCCCTCCGGGCGACGCGTTCGGCCGTCTCGCTACGGATTCGTAATCCGACGCCACTCGCCGCGACAAAGCGCTGACTGCCGGCTCGCCTTCTGTAGTTTCAACCACAGACCGAGGAGGTTGCGGAGTGAGCGAGGCCGCCATCATGACCGAGGGTCTGGGCAAGCGGTACGGGTCGGTGGAGGCCCTCTCCGACCTGAACTTCGAAGTCAGCCGCGGCGAGGTCCTCGGCTATCTCGGCCCGAACGGGGCCGGGAAGACCACGACGATCAGGCTGTTGCTGGCGATGGCCCGCCCGACCACGGGCCGGGCCGAGGTCTTCGGCCTGGACTGCCAGCGCCAGTCCGTCGAGGCCCACCGACGTCTCACCTATGTTCCCGGGGAGGCGAACCTGTGGCCTTCGTTGACCGGAGCCGAAACGTTGCACCTTCTTGGCCGCGTGCACGGCGAGGTCGACGACTCGTACAGGAAGGAGCTCATCGAACGGTTCGAACTCGATGCCGACATGAAGGTGCGGGCCTATTCGAAGGGAAACCGTCAGAAGGTCCTGCTGATTGCGGCATTGATGTGCCGTCCGGACCTGTTGATTCTCGACGAACCGACGTCGGGCCTCGATCCCCTCATGGAGCGCGAGTTCCGCCGCACGGTCGCCGAGGCCAAAGAGCGGGGCCAGACGGTGTTCCTCTCGTCACACATCCTGAACGAGGTGGAAGCGCTCTGTGACCGGGTCGCCATCTTGCGCCAGGGACGGCTGGTGGAGCTCGGCTCACTCGAGGAGATGCGTCATCTGTCGTCTGTGCTGGTCGAGGTCACCTTCGACGGCCCGGTGCCCGACCTGTCCAAGGTGGCGGGGGTGCGTTCCTTCCAGGTCGACGGACGTGTCGCCCACCTCGAGGTCGCCGGCCCGATCGAGCCTCTGCTGAAGGCACTCCAGGGACACGAAGTGAGAGGGCTGCTGAGTCGGGAACCCTCGCTCGAAGAGCTCTTCTTGTCGCGGTACGGCCGAGAGCAGAACGCTGCGGAGCCGTCTCTTGCCGGCTGACGTGGCCGCGCCTACCCCGATGTCCGCCGCGCTGCGGGCCCAGCCGACACGACGCGTCGTCGTGTTCTCCCAGACAGCACGCCGCGCCGCGCGTTCCGGCGCGATCTGGGGGTACATCTTCGGGATCCTGGTCGCATCGTCGGCCTTCAGCTACACGCAGATCTACAAAACACGGGCCGAACGGGACGGCCTCGCAGCAGCCTTCGGGAGCAACCACGCGACGGCGGCACTATTCGGTCCCGCACCCGATCTTCAGACGGTTGCCGGATTCACGGTGTTCAAGAGCTTCATGTCGATCATGGTCCTCGGCGCATTGTGGGGGCTGCTGATCAGCACTCGGTTGCTCCGCGGAGAGGAGGACGCCGGACGCTGGGAACTCATGCTCACCGGCCAGTTCACCCAGCGTCGCGCCACTGGCCAGGCGCTCGGTGGATTAGGTGTAGGGGTCGGGGTGCTGTGGCTCGTCACCGCGGTGATCACCGTCGTGATCGGGCGGGACTCGAAGCTCGACTTCACGGTTGGCGCGAGCCTTTACTTCGGAGTGGCCCAGGTGGCGACGGCCGTCATGTTCTTGGCCGTCGGAGCGCTGACGTCGCAGTTGGCGCCGACCCGCCGGCAGGCGGCCACGTTGGCCGGCTGGTTCCTCGGCGCGAGTTACGTCCTGCGCATGGTGGCCGACGCCGGCGTCGACGTGCACGGCCTGATCTGGCTCACGCCGCTCGGGTGGACCGAGGAGTTGCAGCCGCTGACGTCGCCGAACGCGGTTGCCCTCATTCCCATCGTGGTCTTCACGGCCGTCGTGGCCATGCTCTCTGTCCACCTCGCCGGAGGCCGCGACGTGGGTAGCGGGATCCTCCCCGATGACGCCCACGCAAACGCCCGCCTGTGGCTTCTGTCGGGTCAGTTGGGCTTGAGCGTCCGCATGGTGCGACCGACGGTGACGGCATGGATCGTGGCGCTGGGGGCGACGGGCCTGGTGTTGGGCCTGATCGCGAAGCAGGCAGGCGGCACGATTTCTGGATCCTCTGTCCAGCAGGTCTTCGCCCGCCTCGGCGCGACGGGGACCGGGGCGGTGGCCTTCCTCGGCATTTCGTTCCTGATCGTGGCCGTCATGGCCGGGTTCCTGGCCGCGGGACAGGTCACCGCCCAGCGCAACGAGGAGGCCGAGGGCCGCGTCGCCCACCTCGTGGTCGGTCCGGTGTCGCGGACGTCGTGGGTGGGAGGCCGGGTACTGGTGGCCGTGGTGGCCCTCGTGGTGGGGGCGGTGATCACGGGTTGCTTCGCGTGGCTCGGCACCCAGACGCAAGGTGGCGGCGTGAGCCTGGGCACCCTTCTGCAGGCAGGCTTCAACGTCGTCCCGCCCGCGTTGTGCGTGCTGGGTCTGGGCGTGCTCGCCCTCGGGGTCGTGCCGCGGGCCGCCTCGTACGTCGCCTACGGCGTCCTAGGCTGGTCGCTCCTGATCGAGGTGGTGGGCGGGTTCGGAAGCGGTCGCGGTTGGCTGCTCGACACCTCTCTGTTCCACCAGATGGCGGCCGCTCCGGCCGTGCACCCGAATTGGACCGCCAATCTCGTCATGGTCGGCATCGGAGCGGCGGCCGCGCTCGCGGGATGCCTCACGTTCGCCCGGCGTGACTTGACCGGGGCGTGACGGTCCCGGCGCCGGCGTCGGGGTTCCGCTCAGCCGTCGGCGGCTCCCACCATTGGGGCATTTGGTCGTCCGCCTCTGCGAACACCGAGGCACGTGAGATGGCGCCGGGGCGATCCGGAGTGGCAGGGTCTTGGACGGTCCTCGTATGGCCGCCCCGGTGGTGACGTCCCTTCCCGGGCGGCGCGTGTCCCACAGAGGGGGTCCGGGTATCTGATGGTGAGAGGAGAAGGAACGACCGTCGCTCGGGGGGTGACGCCCGAAGAAGCCTTCGACTTCGTCCTCGACCCCAGGCAATACGTCAAGGCGGACACGAAGATGATCTGGGTGACGAAGCTCGCCGACCTGCCTGACGGGATGATCGCAAGGGAGGACGGCAAGTTCCTCGGACGTTTCAAAGGGCTCGGTCGTCACACGTTACGTCTGGCAACGGCCCGTCAGAATCGACGTCGTCCTCGAGCATGGCGTTCCCAGAAGACTCCACGCGTGGTTCGAGTTCACTCCGGTCGGAGCCGGGACCCGAATCCATCATGTCGAAGAACTCGACCTCGGGCATGGGCCCCTCGGCTGGATCCACGATCTTTTGGCCGCGAACTGGTTTGCCCGGTCAGTCCGTGCCGAAGTCGACGAAATTGGCCGCCTGTTGGAAGCGGGGGAACGCGGCGAAGGGATCCACGCGGACTAACGCAGTCCCCTGGGTCCGGGCACGACCTCGTTCACCCCAGCGCGGCACGACAACCCGCCGCAATGACCAGCTCCTCGCGCGCGTGAATGACGAGCGCTCGCACTGCCGCGTCGGGTCGGCTGATGTCCAAGTCGTCGGTTGCGACGGAGGCATTGGCGTCGTTGTCGACGGATAGCCCCAGCCACGCGAGATGCTCGCAGACGGCGTCCCGTATCTCGCTCGAGCGTTCACCCACGGCGGCGGTGAACACGACGGCCTCGGTCCCGTCGGTGGCAGCGGCCATGGCGGCGATCTTGGCGCGCAGTCGATGCAGATAGGTGTCCACGGCAACCCGGGCGGTCCGGTCGCCGTGGGCGCGCCGTTCGAGGATCTCCCGCATGTCGCTGGTGGCGCCATCCGTCAACGCGAGCAGGCCGCTCCGTCGTTCGAGGCCGTCGGCGAGCTCGTGGGGCGGCACGCCCTGGACCGCGAGCCACGCGATCGCCGCGGGGTCGACGTCGCCGCAGCGCGTGGCCATGACGAGTCCTTCGGTCGGGGTGAAGCCCATCGTGGTGTCGACCGAGCGACCGCCGGCCACCGCCGTCACCGACGCGCCCGCGCCCAGGTGGCAGATCACGAGCCGAAGGGTGTTGACGGGCCGCCCCAACAGAACGGCGGCGCGGCCCGTGGACCACTGACAGCTGAGGCCGTGGAACCCGTAGCGTCGCAGGCCCCAGCGGGCAACCCACTCGACGGGTAGGGCGTAGTTCGCGGCGCTCGGAGCCAACGAGGAGTGAAAGGCGGTGTCGAAACAGGCCACGGCCGGAACTTCCGGTGCCAGCTGCGCGAGGGCGTCCATCGCGGCCAGTGCGGGCGGGTTGTGCAACGGTGCGAGCTCGCTCACCTCGTCGAGCGCAGCCCGGACCTCAGCATCGACGATCGTCGGACGAGTGAAATGCGGCCCCCCGTGCACGACGCGGTGTCCGGCCACGTCTATCGGCCCGGCCACGGCGAGGAAGCGACGCAGGTCGTCGGCGAGCGCGTCGCCGGGTGTCTCGAGGTCGACCGATTCGGTCACACGATCGTCACTTTCGACCACCCGCAGTTTCAGGCTCGACGATCCTGCGTTGACCACCAAAATTCGCACCTACCGGTTCTAGCGCCTTGATCGACACGTAGGCTCCGCGTCGTCATCCACTCGCATGAAAAGGAGCTCGCATGACGGTCCCTGGAAGAGCAATCTCGGGCACTTCCGCCGATGACGAGTGGAGCGCGGACGGGCCGACGATCGCGCCGGTCCCCTACGAGCTGATTCACGCCGAGGGACCGCTGAGCTTCGACGAGCTGCGGCGGCTCGACGCCTGGTGGAGGGCGGCCAACTACCTCTCCGTCGGCCAGATCTATCTGATGGACAATCCGCTGCTTCGGCGCTCCCTCGCTCCCGAGGACGTCAAGCCGAGGTTGCTCGGGCACTGGGGAACGACACCCGGTTTGAACCTGATCTATGCCCATGCCAACCGTGCCATCCGTCAGCGCGATCTGAACGCCTGCTACGTGATGGGGCCCGGGCACGGAGGCCCTGGGCCCAACGCGTGTGCCTGGCTCGAGGGCACCTACACCGAGCGCTACCCCTCCATCCGCCAAGACGAACTCGGCATGCGGCGCTTGTTCCGCCAGTTCTCCTTTCCCGGAGGCGTCCCGTCGCACGTCGCACCCAATACGCCCGGTTCGTTCCACGAAGGCGGCGAGCTCGGGTACTCGCTGCTCCACGCGTATGGGGCAGCGCTCGATCATCCTGACCTCACGGTCTTTTGCGTTGTGGGCGACGGCGAGGCCGAAACAGGGGCCCTTGCCGCGAGCTGGCACTGCAACAAATTCGTCAACCCGGTGCGGGACGGCACCGTCCTGCCGATCCTGCACCTGAACGGGTACAAGATCGCCAACCCGACGATCCTGGCCCGCATCGATGAGGAGAGCCTTGACGCGCTCTTGCGCGGCTACGGCTACGACCCCCACGTCGTGACCATCGATGTCAATGTCCATGAGAATCCGGCGGAGTCGCATCAGTCTTTCGCGCGCGTCCTCGACGGATGCCTGGACGACATCGCGGAGATCCGTACGTCCGCTCGGAGCGGCACAGCCTCCCAGCTTCCGAGGTGGCCGATGATCGTGCTCCGCTCCCCGAAGGGCTGGACCGGGCCACCCGTGGTCGATGGGCAGCGAGTCGAGGGTACCTTCCGCGCCCATCAGGTCCCGATCCCCAACGCGCGCGACAACGATGTTCACCGAGCTGCCCTCGAAGCCTGGATGCGGTCCTACCGGCCCGAAGATCTCTTTACCGACGAGGGCGGTCCGGTCGATGAGCTCCTAGACCTGCCATCCTCAGGGTGAGCGTCGGATGAGCGACAACCCGGTCGCGAACGGCGGACTACTGGTCGTAGACCTCGAGCTTCCCGACTTCCGGAACTACGCCGTCGAAGTGAAACAGCCAGGGGTGTCCCAGCATGAGCCGACCCGCGTGCTCGGAACCTGGATCCGCGACGTCATCGTGGCCAATCCGCGCAATTTTCTTCTCTTCGGACCAGACGAGGTGGTGTCCAACCGCCTGACCGCAGTTTTCGAGGTCACCGACCGAAAGTGGATGGCAGAGACGGAGCCCGATGACGACCATCTGAGCGTAGACGGACGCGTGATCGAGGTCCTCTCCGAGAACCTCTGCGAAGGGCTCCTCGAGGGATACCTCCTTACCGGGCGCCATGGCCTCTTCACCTGTTATGAGGCCTTCATTCACATCGTCGACTCCATGTTCAACCAGCATGCGAAGTGGCTCGAGGCGGCCTCCGCGATCCCGTGGCGGCGGCCCGTGGCCTCACTCAACTACTTGCTGAGCTCGCACGTGTGGCGTCAGGATCACAACGGCTCGACCCATCAAGACCCCGGGTTCTTGACCGTGGTGATGAACAAGAAGCCGAGCGTCGTCCGTGTGTACCTGCCCCCGGACGCAAACTGCCTGCTCTCGGTGGCGGACCATTGTCTGCGCAGTCGTCAGTACGTCAACGTCATCGTCGCGGGGAAGCAGCCCGCACTGGACTATCTCGACATGGACCAGGCGGTGGCGCACTGCACGCGCGGCATCGGGGTGTGGGAGTGGGCCTCGACGGAGACCGAGAGCGACGAACCCGACGTCGTCCTGGCCTGCGCCGGGGACGTTCCGACGCTGGAATCACTCGCGGCGGCTGACCTGATCCGTCAGCACATGCCAGAGGTGAAGGTGCGGTTCGTGAACATCGTCGACATCATGCGCCTACTGCCTGACTCGACGCACCCTCACGGTCTTCCCGACGCCGAGTTCGATGCCTTGTTCACGGTCGACCGGCCCGTGATCTTCGCCTGGCACGGCTATCCCGCGACGGTGCACCGGTTGACCTACCGCCGGAAGAACCATGACAACTTCCATGTCCGGGGGTTCATCGAGGAGGGCACCACGACGACCCCCTTCGACATGGTGATGATGAACCACCTCGATCGCTACCACCTCGTGACCGACGTGATCGATCGGGTGCCGGGTTTAGGCGCGAGGGCTGCCGGCATCCGTCAAGCGATGGTCGACGCCCGCAATAGGGCAAGGGAATGGACGCGTGCTTACGGTGATGATATTCCCGAGGTCGCCCAGTGGGTCTGGCCCTATCGGTAGCAAGTACGACCGGAGAGCTGGAAGCTCGGGAGAAACAGCTGGGCGGCACCAGGCCAGGCCCATCTCACGGCGCCCTTCAGGAATCTTCACGAAACCAAGCTCGCCGTCCACGGCCGCGTGAATGCAGTCGGCGCCTGCAGGCATATACATCGGTGATCATCCGAAAGCCCGGTCCTCAGGCCTCCAGCCCTCCGTCGACTGCGATCTCCGCACCGGTGACATACGACGCCGCGCCCGAGAGCAGAAAGCAGACCACCTCGGCGACCTCCGATGGCGTGCCCACGCGGCCGAGCGGAAGATGGCCGAAGCGTATGGCTCGCTGTTCCTCCGGTACGGGCAACATCGGGGTGTCGATCGGACCGGGTAATACCGCGTTGACGCGGATGCCCAGACGGCCGAGCTCGACCGCGGCGGTGCGGCTGATGCCCCGGAGTGCCCACTTAGCCGCACCGTAGGCGGTGTGACCCGGGAAGCCGCGGGCTCCTGCGGCGGAGGACACGTTGACTATCGAGCCGCCACCACCGCCCTCCATAGCCGGGACCACTGCCTGGATGCCCATGAGTGGCCCCAAGGTGTTGATCCGGAAAACCCGTTCGACGTCGTCGATCCGCTCCTCGAGAAGTGGGCGGACGTGATGGACCGCGGCGTTGTTGACCAGGCCGTCGAGTCGGCCGTGACGCTCCAGAGCTGTTTCGACCAGGGACTTCCAACGCTCCGGCATCGGATACGTCCGCGATGACATCGACCTCTCCGGCGACGTCGGTGGTCACCACGTCCCACCCGCGCGATCGGAGCATGGCCGCCTCGGTGGCGCCCTGCCCGCGCCCCGCGCCCGTGACGACGGCCACCGGGCTCATCGCACCTCGCGGGGTGGTCGATACCGCACCTCGGGCAGCATAGGACGGACCCTCATATTCTGACGGAGTGCCGACGGGGTCGAGTCATGATAAGTACCCGGCGATGACGCGCAACCGGTTCGCCGGCGAGCCGTTCACGGACGACGACGACGCCATCGCCAAAGCGCTCGAGGAGGTCAGCATCCCGGCGTTGATGTGCTCCTTGGTTCACATGACCGGCGACCCCTCGTTCATTCGGGGAGACATCCGGCCGCGCCTCGCCATGTCCCTCGACATCCAGAGCGGGATGTCGACCGACGATCGGGCCGATGTGCGCTGCCTCGCCTTGCCCGTCATCGCGGCATATCGCGACGGCGGCTGCGAGCCGGTGGAGCTCCCGACGGAGCTGTTGCGGGAGATGATGGAATTTCTCGGCTGCCGACCGGTCGAGGGTCGGCTGGCCGGCCTATTCTTCGACGACCTGCAGTTCGAAGGCGGCGACACCGGGGCCATCTCGTGGGGGGAAGACATCAACGAGGAGCAGAAGGCCTCCACACCGGTCGTGGTCATCGGCTGCGGGATGGGCGGGATCCTCGCCGGCATCCGCCTCGCCCAGGCGGGTTTGCCCTTCACCATCGTCGAGAAGAACGGGGGTCCCGGAGGCACCTGGTGGGAAAACCGTTACCCCGGGGCACGCGTCGACGTGGGGAGCCACCAGTACTGCTTCTCCTTCGAGCCGGCCGACCACTGGAGTGAGTACTACTGCCGGCAGCCCGAGCTCCGGGCGTACTTCGACACCATCGTCGACAAGTACGGACTTCGACCCAATTGCCGGTTTGGCACCACCGTGACCGAGGCGACCTGGGACGAGGATCGGGCGCTCTGGCGCGTGGCGCTCTGCGGAGCGGACGGCGCCGAACATTCTCTCGATGCTCGCTTCGTCATCAGCGCGGTTGGGTCGCTCAACCTGCCCCGGATGCCCTCGATCGAGGGCATGGACATGTTCACCGGCCCGTCATTCCACTCCGCACGATGGCCGCAGGACCTCGATATCAGCGGGACCCGGTTCGCCCTCGTCGGGGCGGGAGCGAGCGGCTTCCAGATCGGGCCTGCCATCGCACCGGAGGTCGAGCGACTGACCGTCTTCCAGCGCACGGCCCAGTGGATCATCCCGAACCCGCTGTACCACGCAGCAGTGCCGCCCGGAGACGACTGGGCGCTTCGCCACCTGCCCTTCTATGGCCGCTGGTACCGGTTCATCATGACCTTCGCCGGCATCGCCATGGGCGCCGAGCCGTATCGCATCGACGCTGGCCTACGACGACCCGACCCATCGTTCCATCAACCCCACTAACGCCCGTCGCGCCGAGGCTCTGTTGGCCTCCATGCAGTCCCTCGTGGCGGACCGTCCCGACCTCCTCGACAAGATCGTGCCGGACTACCCGGCGACGGGGAAACGCATCCTGCAGGACGACGGCACCTGGTTGCGCTGCCTGCAGCGTCCCGAAGTCGAGATCGTTCGGACCGCCATCAACAGGATCGTCCCCGACGGCGTCATCACCGCGGACGGGACCCATTATCCCGCGGACGTCATCTGCTACGCCACCGGGTTCCTCCACAACGACTTCCTCGCTTCACTGCGGGTGACGGGCCGGCACGGCATCTCGTTGCGGGACCAGTGGGGCGACGAGCCGACTGCGTACCTCGGCATCACCATGCCGAACTTCCCCAATCTGTTCTGCGTCTACGGGCCCGGGACCAACCTCGCCGCCGGAGCCAGCCTCTTCTACCATGCCGAGTTCCAGGTGCATTACGCCCTCGAGGTGATCCGCGAGACGCTGGCCTCCCAGGCGAGCTGGAGCGAGGTCCGCCCCGAGGTCCACGCCGAGTACGCCGACCGCTACCAGACAGAGATCGGTCAGATGGTCTGGTCGCATCCGTCCATTCAGCACAGCCACTACAAGAACAGCCAGGGCAAGGTGTTCACCCTCTCGCCGTGGCCGCTCGACCTCTACTGGGAGTGGACCCGCCACGTCGAACGCGCCGACTACGCCTTCGGGTGAGTGGCTCTCGGAGTGCTTTCGGCCTGCTGCAGCTTGAGGAGCGGCTCATCAAGGCCACCCGATGTATGCCGCTGAACTGAAGTTGAGTCGGGCATCACACGAGTGCGCATCACACTTCAAGCGCAGCGAGTGCGCCTGTGCAGCCTGTGTGCGCCCCCCAGAATGCGGGCGGAACGCATAGGCCTGGAATGCGTGCGCCTGTGGTGCAAGCCCACGTGCGCCCCCCGGGATTTGAACCCGGAACCTGCGGATTAAGAGTCCGTTGCTCTGCCGTTGAGCTAGAGGCGCGAGAACAGAGTGTAGGCGAGCGTCCGCGTCCGACCCGCCGGCCGTGCCGCAGAAACAGCGAGCGACCGAGGCCCCCGACATCGCCGGCCCGGGCTTGCGCCACGGACCGGCGATCCCCCCCGAGGGACACCTGTTGTTCGCCTCCCGGCGACGGTGCGGCGAGGAAGGTAGCACAGAAGGCTGACGAGGACGTCAGATACACTCGCTCGGTCCTTCGCCGCCCGCGCTGGTCGAGGACGGCGATCGCGTGCACCGCCGGCAACGCCGGGAAAAGGAGGGCAGTGGAGCTCGAATTCACCGGCGAGCAGGAGGAGTTGCGCGATTCGGTGCGTTCCTTCCTGGAGAAGGAATGCTCGATCGACGTCGTCCGCGCCGTGGTCGAGACCGGCGAGCCGGCAGAGAAGCTGTGGGCCTCCATGGTGGCTCTCGACTGGCCTGCGCTGGCCGTCCCCGAGGACAACGGGGGTCTTGGTCTGTCGGTCGTGGAAACGGCGGTCGTCGTCGAGGAGCTCGGTCGGAGCGTCGCGCCGGGCCCGTTCCTCGCCACGGTGACTCAGTTCGCGCCGGTCGTCCGCGAGGCCGGGACGGCCGAACAGCGCCAACGCTTCCTCGCCGAAGTGGCCACAGGGGCGCTGACGGGAACGGTCGCGCTGGCGGACCATCCCCGCGGCTGGGCCCTCGACGACGTGTCCATGCGCGCCCAGCGCGTGGAAGGCGGTTGGGTGCTTAACGGCACAAAACACGGAGTGATCGCTGCACGCGGCGTCGACGAGATCGCCGTGGTCGCCCGAGCGGGCAACGGCGTAGGCGCCTTCGTCGTTCCCGCCGCGGAAACCCGAATGGTTGCGATGCACTCGCTCGATGCGAGCCGTCCCCTCGCCAGCGCTACCTTCGACCGGGTGCTCGTCCCCGACGATCGCGCCCTCGGCGAGCCCGGGAGCGAGGCCTCGACAAGGGGCATCGCCCGTGCCGTGCAGGAGGCGACGCTCGCGCTCGCCCTCGAGACCGTCGGCACCTGCGACGCGCTCTTCGAGTTGGTCCTCGCCTACGTGAAGGACCGCCACCAGTTCGGTGTGCCCGTCGGCTCCTTCCAGGCCATAAAGCACAAGATGGCGAACCTGTTCATGGCGATCGAACGGGCACGGTCCCTCTGCTACTACGCCGTGGCCGCCGTCGCCGAGGACACGGCCGCTCGGGCGGCGGCGGTCTCCATGGCGAAGGCGGCGAGCGACGAGTGTCAGCGCCTGGTCGTACGCGAATCGTTGCAGTCGTTCGCTGGGATCGGCTTCACCTGGGAGCACGACGCCCATCTCTTCTTCAAGCGCGCCGAGACCGACGGCGCCCTGTTCGGCGGCTCGGCCGAGCACCTGCTCACCGTCTCCCGCGCCCTGGACAGCACGGACGGGGAGGGTTGAGCGGGCACGCCGGCGTGAGTGCCGATCGCGTCCGCCCCGGCGAGTGGCTCATCGCGGCCCTCGAGCTCGGGCCGCATCCCGAGGGTGGCTGGTTTCGGCGGACCTGGCTCGCCGACGCAGATGGCCAAACGCGTCCCGCCGGCAGCGCCATCTACTACCTCCTCTTGGAGGGCGAGGTGTCGGCGCCCCACCGCATCGACGCCACCGAGCTCTGGCACTTCTACGACGGCGACCCGCTCGAGTTGACGCTGGAGAGGCCCGACGGCGCACCCGAGGTGCGGGTGCTCGGCCCCGACGTGGCGGCCGGGCAGGCGCCCCAGGTCGTCGTTGGAGCCGGTGTCTGGCAGTCGGCTCGGCCGCTCGGGCGCTTTGCCCTTGTTGGCGCGACGGTGACACCGGCGTTCACCTTCGACGGTTTCGAGCTGCGGGACCCCAAGGACCGGCCCGACCCACCCTCTCCCTGATCAGGCAGGATGGGAGGCAGACGCACCGAAGAGGAGGCCGACCGAATGAGCGAGAGCGCGGAGCAGGGGCTGTCTGCCCTGCTGCACGAGACCCGGACCTTCCCGCCGCCCGAGTCGCTGGCCAAGGCCGCGAACGCGCAGCCGGGCATCTACGCCGAGGCCGACGCGGACCCGCTTGCCTTCTGGGAGCAGCAGGCCCGGCGGCTCACGTGGACCGAGCCGTGGTCGCAGGTGCTCGAGTGGGACGCGCCCTTCGCCAAGTGGTTCCTCGGCGGCAAGCTCAACGTGTCGGTCAACTGCGTCGACCGACACGTGGACGCAGGCCTGGGCGACCGTGTCGCCTTCCACTGGGAGGGTGAGCCCGGGGACACCCGGACGATCACCTACCGGGAGCTCCTCGCCTCGGTGTGCCAGGCGGCCAACGCCTTGACCGAGCTCGGCGTGCGAACCGGCGACAAGGTCGCGATCTACATGCCGATGATCCCCGAGACCGTGGTGGCGATGCTCGCCTGCGCGCGTCTCGGTGCGCCGCACACGGTCGTCTTCGGCGGCTTCTCGTCCGACGCCCTCCGAGGCCGCATCCTCGACTGCGACGCCCACTTCGTGATCACCGCGGACGGCGGCTACCGGCGCGGCGCGCCGAGCGCCCTCAAGCCGGCGGTGGACGACGCGCTGAAGGACTGCCCCGACGTGCGGTGCGTGCTCGTCGTGCGCCGGACGGGCCAAGACGTGTCCTGGGACGACGCCCACGACGTCTGGTGGCACGACGTGGTACTCCGCCAGCCGGAGCGGCACCAGCCCGAGGCGTTCGACGCCGAGCACCCGCTGTACATCATGTACACCAGCGGCACCACGGCGAAGCCCAAGGGCATCCTGCACACGAGCGGCGGGTACCTCACCCACGTGTCGGCGACGCACCGGCTGATCTTCGACATCAAGCCCGAGACGGACGTCTTCTGGACCGCAGCCGACATCGGGTGGGTGACGGGTCACAGCTACATCGTCTACGGCCCGCTCGCCAACGGCACGACCTCGGTGATGTACGAGGGAACGCCCGACACGCCCACGCGCGACCGGTGGTGGCAGGTGGTCGAGAAGTACAAGGTCAACATCCTCTACACCGCGCCCACCACCATCCGCACGTTCATGAAGTGGGGCGAGGACCTGCCGGCCCAGCACGACCTCTCCAGCCTCCGCCTGCTCGGGTCGGTAGGGGAGCCCATCAACCCCGAGGCCTGGATCTGGTACCGCACCCATATCGGCGGCGGGCGCTGCCCCGTCGTCGACACCTGGTGGCAGACCGAGACCGGCGGCATCATGATCACGCCGCTGCCCGGCATCACCACCACCAAGCCCGGCGCCGCCATGTCGCCGTTCCCCGGGGTCGCGGTCGACGTCGTCGACAACGACGGGCACTCGGTGCACAACGACGAGGGCGGGTACCTCGTCATCACACAACCGTGGCCCGGCATGCTGCGGGGAATCTACGGCGACGACGAGCGCTACAAGGAGACCTACTGGTCGCGCTTTCCCGGCCGCTATTTCGCGGGGGACGGCGCCAAGCGCGACCAGGACGGCGACCTGTGGCTGCTCGGGCGGGTCGACGACGTCATGAACATCGCGGGGCACCGGATCTCCACGACCGAGGTCGAGCACGCCCTGGTGAGCCATCCCAGCGTGGCCGAGGCCGCCGTCGTCGGCGCCAACGACGCCACCACCGGTCAGGCCATCGTGGCCTTCGTCACCGTGAAGGGCACCAGCGACGCCGAGGGCATGGCGGGCGAGGAGCTCGTCAAGGCGCTGCGCGAGCACGTCGCCCACGAGATCGGCCCGATCGCCAAGCCGCGCCAGATCATGTTGACTCCAGAACTGCCGAAGACCCGCAGCGGCAAGATCATGCGCCGGCTCCTCCGCGACGTCGCCGACGACCGGCCCCTCGGGGACGTGACCACGCTGCTCGACCCGACGGTGGTCAACTCGATCAAGGACCACATGGCCGAGGGCGGAGCGGAAGACAAGGAGTAGGCCGGCCATGGCGTTGCTCGACCACACGATCGTCCCGGTGCGCGACGCCGAGGCCAGCGTGCGCTTCTACACCGAGGTCCTCGGCCTCGAGGCGGACGGGCAGGACGGGCCGTTCTCGGTGATCCGCGTCACGTCCGACACGATGTTGTTGCTCGCGCCCTGGGGGACCGACGGCGGCCAGCACCTCGCGTTCGCCATGGCGCCCGACGAGTTCGACGCCGCCTTCGCGCGGATCAAGGCTGCCGGCGTCCCCTACGGGGATTCCTTCCACGGCGTCGGCAACATGCAGGGCCCGGGCAACGAGTTCGGCGCCCGGGGCATGGGGCCCGCCGTGTACCTGTTCGACCCCGACCGGCACCTGATCGAGATCCGCCACTACTAGACCGGCTACGAGGCCGGCGCGTGCACCTCCAGCACCGTTGCCGAGCCCATCCCCCCGCCGGCGCACAGCGACCCGACCCCGATGCCGCCCCCGCGACGGCGGAGCTCGTGGAGGAGCGTGATGAGGATCCTCGCCCCCGACGCCGCGATCGGATGGCCGAGGCCCACGGCGCCGCCGTTCACGTTGACGATGTCGTGGGAGAAGCCGAGCTTGCGCGAGGAGGCGACCGCCATGGTGGCGAAGGCCTCGTTGATCTCGACCAGGTCGACATCGGACTCCGCCAGCCCGGCGCGCGCCAGGGCGCGGGGGACGCAGATCGTGGGCGCCAGCCCGGTGCGGGCGGGCTCGATACCGCACGAGTTCCACGACCGGACCGTCGCCAGCGGCTCCATTCCGTGTGACTCGGCGTAGGCGCGGGACGTCACGACGAGGGCGGCGCCACCGTCGGCGATGCCCGACGAGTTCCCGGCGGTGACCTGCCCGTCCGGCAGACCCGACAACACGGGCAGCGCCCCCAGCTTCTCCATCGTGGTGTCGGCCCGGGGGTGCTCGTCGATGCTGACCGTCACCGTCTCACCGCGTCCCGCCGGCACCGTCACCGGGACGATCTCCTCGGCGAAGCGCCCGTCCTCGGTCGCCGCCGCCGCCCGCACGTTCGACTGGTACGACCACTCGTCCGCCTCCTCGCGGGTGATGCCGCACTCCCGTGCCGTGTTCTCGCCGACCGTGATCAGCATGTTCGTGTTCGGCGCGTCCGGGGTGTTCGGGTGGCTGGGCGGCATATACCGCTCCACCCCACCGAAGGGGAAGGGAGACTTCTCGAAGAGGAGCGGGCCGCGGGTCATGGTCTCGGCCCCGCCCGCGATCACGACGTCGGCCATGCCCGAGCGGATGTGGGCCGCCGCCTCCTGCACCGCCATCATCCCCGTCGCGCACTGGCGCTGCACGGCGCCGCCCGGCGTGTCGGGCGGCAGGCCCAGTGCGTTGGCGATGTAGCGCGCCGTGTCACCGCCGCCCTGCAGGCACTCGCCCAGGATCAGGTCGTCGATGTCGCCCGGCTCCAGCCCCGCCGCCTCGATGACGCCCGAGACCGTTTGCATGGCGATGTCGTGGAGGCTGAGCGCGGCCAGGCTGCGGCCCGAACGCCCGATCGGGGTGCGGGTACCGGCGACGATGACGGCATCGGTAGCTTCGGTCATGGCAGGGAGGCACACCCCTTCTCTGTGGATGGTTCGCGGGTGACACGTCGCGCGCGGTGCGGCCGGATTGACCCCCGCGGGCGCATCGGCCATGCTGCTTCGAACCTGACACAGGCGTCAATTTCTGCGCCGACCAGCCTCTCGAGGGGACCCCGCACCGTGTTGATGGACGAGCACCTGGGCCGCATGGCCGCCGAGTTCGGCGACCGCACCGCCTTCGAGGTCGTCGACGTGGGCTCCATGACGTTCGCCGAGTGGGACGGTGCGGCCAACGCGCTGGCCCGGCGCCTCCTCGATGCCGGTCTCGAACCCGGCGCCCGTGTCGGCATCCATCTGCACCCCGAGCTCGCGCTGCGCTGGCTGGTCAGCTACTCGGCCGCCCACCGCGCCGGCGGCGTGGCCGTCCCGATGAACCCCCGCCTCGCCCCGGCCGAGGTGGCGCACGTGCTGACCCACTCCGGGGCCACCGCGGTGGTGGCCGACGACGACCTGGTGCCCAGCGACCTGGAGTCGGCGGCGGGACGCCTCGCCGTCCTGATCGACGCCGGCGCGGAGGACACCACTCCGGCCGCCCCCACCTCGGGCACCACGACTCCCGTCCTCGGGTGGGGCGACGCCACGGCCGGCGACCGCTCGTCCTTCCAGGCCCCGCGCGACAAAGACGACCTGGCCGACATCCTCTACACGTCGGGCACCACGGGCCGCCCCAAGGGCGTGGCCGTACGGCATTCCAACGGCGCCATGATCGGCGCGGTCGAGCCGAACTGGACGGGTGGCGGCTGGGTGCACGCCAGCCCGCTGTTCACGTTCGCGGGGATCGCGCTCGTGTACACGCCGATGAAGCTCGGCCTGCAAGTCATCTACCAGCCGCGCTTCGACGCCGACCGCTGGCTGCGCGTGGTGGAGCAGGAGCGTCCGGTCGCCGTCTTTCTCGTTCCGGCGATGGCCCACCTGCTCATCGACCACCCGCGCTTCGACGATGCCGATCTGTCCTCGGTGACGATGTGCTCGGTGGGCTCCGCGCCGCTCGCGCCCTATGTCGTCGAGCGGCTGCAGGCCAAGATGCCCAGTGCCCTGGTCTCCAACAACTACGGGATGACCGAGGCCGGCTCCGCCTACGCCATCATGCCGCAGGGGGAGGCGGTGAAGCGGCCCGGCTCCGTCGGGCAGATCGCGCCACCGGCCATCGTGCGCATCGTCGACGAGCACGACGAGCCCGTGCCACCCGAGGTGGTCGGCGAGGTACGACTGCAGCTCCCGGGGCGCCAGCGCGAGTACTACAACGACCCCGACGCGACGGCCGAGACCTGGCGCGACGGCTGGCTGGTCACCGGTGACCTCGGCAAGCTCGATGCGGACGGTTACCTCTATATCGTGGGCCGCTCCAAGGACGTGATCATCCGGGGCGGCAACAACGTGCATGCGACCGACGTCGAGCACGCTCTCGTGCAGCACGAGGCGGTGAGGGAGGTGGCGGTCGTCGGCGCACCCCACCCGGTTCTCGGCGAAGACGTCGTCGCCTTCGTCGTGCTCCACCCCGGGACGCAAGCCTCCTCCGACGAGCTGCGTGCCTTCGGGCTCGAGCACCTGGCCGACTACAAGGTGCCCCGCCAGTTCGTCTTCGTCGACGCGCTGCCGCGCAACCCGACGGGCAAGGTGGTCAAGCCCGAGCTGAAAGCCCGGCTCACCGCCACGCCCGCCTGACCCGACTGGCGAGCGAGGACTCGTCGAGCACTGCTGGTACGACCCCGCTCGGCCGGCGTGCTAATGGGATCTAGATACTGAGCGTGCGCGAACGGGCGAGCACGCCGCCCGCTGCGTCGAGCGCCTCGACCGCGGCGAAGGTGGCGCCGGTTGGGACGGGGAGCGCAGTCTCGAAGCCCTGTCGCGCAAGTTCACCCGCGGGCCGCAGTCCAGCCGGTCCCCGTCCGGCCAGGAGCCGCCACCGCACCGTCTCGGTCGAACCGTTCCAGGATACGTAGACCGTCGTGAGCCCCGCCGTGGAACGTGCGGACGCCACGGCGGGGACGTCGGTCGGGGTTCCCATCCAGTCGAAGCGAAAGGCGCGGTAGGAAGTGCCCTTCGCGAACCTCCCGTCGAGCACCATCGTGTCGTCCGCCTGCAACTGGGCGTAGTAGGGCTCGGCGCCCCAGCCGATCATGACGTCGCCGCCCGGCAGCACTTGCATGCTGCCCTGGCTTCCGGCCAGCAGCGCCTTCTTCGGGTGGAAGTACTGCGCCCTGACGTCGGCCGTCATGGCCGTCTCGTCGACGTCGAGGATCAGGCCGCGCGACTGCTTGGCCTCGGGAGGGTCACCCTCGTCGTCGAAGAGAGAGAGCGTGCCGTCCGCGTGGGTGCGCGCATCGTGCTGCCAGGCAAAGCGCGCTCCGGGTCCGAGCGTGAAGTCGGTCTTCTTGCCGCCGAGCCGCCAAAGAATGTCGCCCGACCCGGTGTCGATCTTGTAGACGGTCCAGGTGTTGCGAGCCGAAACGAGCAATTTGTCGTCGGGGGTGATGTCGACGGAGTTGAGGTGCACCGGGTCGTACGGCGCGCCCGCGGCGTACTGCTGCTCCGACTCGGAGAAGTCGATGTGTTCGGCGCTGCTCCAGTCGAAGACGAGCTCACCGCTCTTCAGGTCGACCCCCTGGATGGTCGCGTCGAGCGCCTGGCCGCTGGCGGGCCCTCCGACGCTCCGCAGGTCCGTGGTGTACGTGCGGTAGGCGGTGAAGTACGCGATGCCGCCGCCCGTGATGAGGAACTCGTGCAGATCGGCCGGGAGTCCCTTCTTGGCCTGCACGGTCATCACCTGGCGGTACGAGCTGTCGAGGATGACGTACTCACCCTGCGTGCCGACGCCGTAGGAGGCGATCTTCCCCTGCCACCAGGTGAGCACCGGCTGGCCGTTGAGCGACTGCACGCGCAGGTTGGTGGAGGCGTCCGGGACCTCGCGGATCCAGACCGGGCGCCCCAGGTCGTCGACGAGCAGGGGTCCCGACGGCGTCACGCAGACGTAGCCGGGTCCCGGCGGCCCCGATCCCGTGGTGACGTCGATGAGCGACGGGGTGAGGTCGGGCCGGGACCGGTAGGAGGCATTCGTCGGGGTGGAGGGGCTCGTTGGGGCCGAGCCGCAGGCGGCGGCGAGCGCGGCGCCCGTGACAACGCCCCCCGCGAGGATCAGGAACTCGCGGCGCGTGTGCCGGCCTCGGGCCGCCTCGGGGTCTTCGGACGTCGTCAGGCTCGTGCTTCCATTCTCCCCGTTCGCTGCCACGTCGGCGACGGTAGGACCGGAAGCTGGAAGAGCCCTGGGATGCGCCTGGGCCGAGGCTTCGACCCTCCGTAGCGGCTCCTGAGTACATCAGAACGTCAGATTGAGCCGGACCCTGGGATCCCAGGGTGTCAGCGGCCCCCGTCAGCGTGGAAGCTCGAAGGAGAGACGTCGAGCTGCGGAACGGGGGCTGGAACACCTGCCGCCATATATCGAACTGCGAAGCGGCGCGTTACACGCGGGTGAAATCTTCGCAAACGCACCGGAGATCTAGCCGAGCGCGTCCAGAGGCGGTGACATCGTCTCGTATACTTGGCATTGCGATGAGCCAGCAGAAAGCGACCAGCGAGATGCGCCCGTACGTCCAGGGAGGATCCTCCCTGAGTCGGCCGCGCGGTGCCGTATCCGAGGTACAGATCTGCGGCATCCCCAAGCTGAGCGCAGGGGAGGTGGCCTCGACGCCATAGGAGGACGTACGACGTCCTGGCGTTGAGGAGCCGCTTCCCTCTAGGGGAGCGGCTCTTTTGCATTCAGGACCACGCACCCAGCGGGCACCAAGCTGCGCTTGAGCTGGTGTCCGGCGCGGCGTGTGAGTCTGCGGGCGGCCGAACCGGCAAGGGAGCCGAACAGGCCACAGAGCATCACGAGTGGAACAGACCCGAAACGAACAGACCCGAAACGAACAGACCCGAAACCAAGAGACCATGCACGACTTCACCAATACCAACCCGACCCCCACCTTGACGACGGCGGTGTGCCCCCGCTGTCGGTTCCACCCTGCCTCCCCTCGGATCGCGGGCTACTGCTCGTGGGACTGCTACGAAGCCGACGACGACGCGGTCGAGATGGACCTCGCGGGCGACGTCGAGGGACAGCAGGTCGCCTGGGGCGCGGCGCGCTGTTGCGCCTGATCCGAGTAAGGGAGGGCTATCCCTCCGACGGCACCTTGATGCCGCCCCATTCGGGGTCCGGACGACCGCTCGCGTAGGCGGCGCGCAGGTTCTCCAGCCAGGTCACGCTGTCCGCGAGCCCGCCGGGCCGGTTGTTGGCCAGCCACAGGCGCCGGTAGCGCTCGACGAGGGACTCCAACTCCACCGCCAGCCGGTCGCGCGCCCCCTGGGGCACCGAGGCGAGAGAGCCGTCGCCCTCGAGGCGGGCCCGTGCGTCGCGTTGAAGCAGCGCGACGAGGTCAATGCTGAACACGACCTCGTCGCCCAACACGGATGCGTCGGCACGATCGGGGCGGGCACGGGCGACGGCCTCGCGGGCCCCTTCGAGGCAGGCGTCCACCTCGTCGAGCTCGCCGGCCGTGAGTCCCCGGGTCAGGCCTCGTCCGACGTGGAGCTGGGGGTAGTACAGGTTCATCACGAGCGTCGACATGTTCGGGAACTGCGGCGACACGAGCCGGTGGGCGTCGCCCAGCGCCAGGAGCGCCTCGGCCAAGGAGCCGGTGTCGTCGCCGAACACGTGCGCGCTGAGGGCCGCCCCGAGGTCGAGGTCCGCGTTGGAGTCGAGGCACCACGACACGGCGGCGCCGTAGGCGAGGCCCGGCTCGCTGATCACCGGCTGCTGGAGGTGGCCCAGGTCGCCCCAGTCCGTGTTGAGGTAGCCGGCGCCCCCGTGCGCGAGCGCGGCCTCTGCCGCCTTGCGGCAGGTGTTGCGGGCGTTGGTCACGCGGCCGAGGATGCTCATCCAGCTCGAGGTGCCCGGCGTCACCCAGAACGGCACCCCGGCGCCGGCCAGCGCGGCGCACCGCTCGTCGAAGGGGTACCAGTCGTCGTAGCCCCACTCGCACACGGTGACGCCCTCGGGCAGCCGGGCCAGCGCATCGGGGTGACCCGAGATCATGTCGCCCCACATGAGCATCTCGCGGCCGTCGAGCTCCGGGAGCCCGCGCAGGGTGGTCACCCACGCCATGAAGTCGTCGAGGCGCGATGCCGGCAGCTCCCACGCCTCGTCCAGGCCGACGTTGACCCGGCGGCTGCTGAAGAGGGGCAACAGCTCGGCGAGCAGCTCGCGGATCAGCGCCAACGACCTCGGGTCGGTCGGCTCGATCGTCATGGGTGGCCGGGTGATGCCGTACGGGTCGGTGAAGCCGTCGGGCGCGATGGCCAGGGGCCGGTAGCGCTCGTGGGCGAGCCATCGGTTCATGTGGCCGAGGCAGTTCTGGTTGGGCACGAGCTCGACGTGGCGGTCCCGGCAGAAGGCGTCCAGCTGACGGATCTCCTCCGCGTCGAGCGGGCTGGCCTGCGCGTGCACCTCGGAATGGTTGCGATAGGCGAACGTGTGCTCCGAGTAGAGCTGGACCTGGTTCACCTTGAGCGAGGCGAGGCGCTCGATGAGCGCCTCGAGGCGCTCGCGCGTCGGCACCTTGTCGCGCGAGATGTCGAGCATGACGCCCCGTACCGGAAGGTCGGGATTGTCCCGGACGACGCCGGCGGGCAGCGAGCCGTCACCGAGCCGCGCCATCTGGGCCAGCGTGGCCTCGCCGTAGAAGCTTCCTGCGGCGTCGGCCGCGGCCAACTCCACGCCCTCGCGCTCGATGCGCAGTTCGTAGCCCTGCGCGGGCAGCGAGGCGTCGACCCGGTGCACCGGCGGCCGGTTGGGGACCGTCTCGCCGGTCAGCTCGAGCCGACGCGGGACGGGCAGCAGGTTCACGGCAGCCCCTTGCGGTAGACGAAGAAGACGTCGCTCACGCGCCCGCCCACGATCGCGTAGGGCACGACGGGGCCGACCCAGACGACCGAGACGGAGTCCGCGCCGCGCCGCCGCAGCTCGTGGAGGGCACCGAGCAGCACGCCCTTGCCCATACCCCGGCCCATGAGGTCCGGGCGCACGGCGACCGGGCCGAGCAGCCCGCGGCGGTTGACCTCGAACGCGCAGAAGGCGGTGACCGGGCCGTCGTCACCCTCCCCGCGGGCGATCACCAGGTTGCCTTTCCGCAACGCCCGCAGGACCTCGGGGCGCCAGTTCGACCAATGGGTGGCCATCCACTCGTCGACCTCTCCCTCGTCAGCCGCGGTGGCGAGGCCGTGGCCGCCCGGGTCGTCGGGGAGGGTGCGCAGGTCCACGTCCATGTTGAAGTTCGTCTCGGCCCGTCCGTAGTGGCGGCGCTCGAGGAGGCACAGCAGCGCAGTCTCCGTGCTCGGCACGCCGGGCCAGAGGAAGTAGGGCGGGTCGGCTCCGGTGATGAGGCTCTTGTGGCCGGCCGCGCGGGCCCAGTCCTCGGCCGCCTGCAAGAGGGCATGGCCGAGGCCGCGGCCGCGCGCCGCGGGGTCGACCGCCAACAGCCGGACGTGCGGTCCGTCGTCGCACTCGACCGTGGCCACGACGCCGGTGGAGGGATCGCCCATCACCGCCGCGGGCTGTTGCTCGGTGAAGAGCGCGCCCTCCAGCTCGTCGACCGAGGGCGGCGCCGCCATGGCCCGCTGGCACAGCCGCGCGATCTCTTCGAGATCGCCCCGGCCGAGACGTGCCGCCATCGGCGCGGTCACGCGCGTGTCACGACAGAGGCCGTAGCGGGGAGCATCGCGGTCAGGTTAGGCCGGAAGACCCGCGGACGGTCGGGTCGAGCCGCCCGCCGCCGGGTCAGACGGGGTCGTCCGGGAAGCGCAGGCGGGCCAACTGACTGGCCTGCGCCACGACCTGATCGGCGGAGTCCCACAGGACGCACGTCTCGTCCACCATCCCGTCGGCGACCACGTTGGCGGTGATGCGGATGCCGAGCCAGCCCGGCGCCGGACGGGCCCGCACGTAGGCCGACATCTGCAGGGTGGGGACCCAGCCCGTCGAGCCGATCATGAACGTCGCGGGCGGGATGGCGTCGTGGAAATAGAGGAGCGAGAGCGCGTCGGGCTCGCGTCCGTCGGCGAAGCGGGTCCATCCGCGCAGCTCCGCCCGCACGACCTTGGAGGGTGGGGACTCGGACCAGGGCAGCGTGGCGGGATCGAGCCGCAGGTCGGTCACCTCCATCACACCGACGTGCGCGCCGCCGGGGATCTGCGGGGGCAGTCGCACGCAGTGCTCCGGATCGGGCGCAGCCAGCGGAGGGGTGGCGTCGTAGCGCGTCGAGGCGCGGTTGGGCAGTGCGCCCAGCACGTACACCGCCTCGACGATTTCGGCGTCGCGTTGGCACAGGACGGCGCGCACCTGTGCCGCGGACCGGCCGCGCCGAAGCAGCGTGGTGGCGATCCTCGCCGGACCGAGGTCGGGTGGTCGCAGATAGGTGATGGCGGAGGTGACCGTTTCCCAGGACGGTCCGTCGTCGCCCCGGCCAGTCTCCCGAGCGGCGCGGCCCAGGAGGGCGAGCAGATACCCGCCGTTGGGCTTGTCGCCCACCGTCCATTGATCGTGGACGGTGGTCTCGAACACGCCCGGCTCCTTCGTGGCGCGTACTGCCGTCGCCGCGTCGAAGGAGAGGTCTTCGGGTCCCGGCATGCGGCCGACCCTACCGGCGGCGAAGATGGCGCATGCCTTTCGATCTGGAGGCCACCTTCGGCGACGACTACCTGTACTTCTACGAGGAGTCGATCGACGACGCGCACTCCGACTCGGACACCTCCGAGATCCTGCGGCTGCTCGATCTGCCCAAGGGCTCGAGGATCCTTGACGCCCCGTGCGGCCACGGCCGGATCGCCCGCCGGCTGGCGGCGGCCGGCATGGAGGTGACGGGGGTCGACCTGACCCCGGCCTACATCGAGCAGGCGCGTACCGACCCGCTGCTCGATCCGGGCTCGGCCGACTACCTCGTCGGCGACGTGCGCGACCTGCCCGTCGACGGCCCCTTCGACGGGGTCGTGTGCTGGCTGAATTCGTTCGGCTACTACGACGACGCCGATTGCCACCGGGTGCTCGGCGAATTCCACCGCGTCCTGCGGCCCGGCGGCCTGGTGGCGATCGACACGCTCCACCACGACGGCGGGGTGCGCCACTACACCCCGGCGCCCGACGCGGTGACCGTGCGGCGCGGCGACGACACGATGATCGAGCAATGGACGTTCGATCCGGTGTCGGGGCGGATGAATATCGAGCGCACCTCGCACCGGGACGGTGCGGTGCGGCACGCGACGTACTTCGTGCGGCTGCCCACACCGCCCGAGTGGGTGGTCTGGCTCGAGGCGGCGGGCTTCGGCGACGTGCGATTCCAGGCCGGCGGGGGTGGCCCGCTCGAGGTCGACAGCTGGGAGCTCGTCGTCGTCGCCCGGGCCTGAGCCGGGACGTCCACGCCGCCGGGACGGGTCCCGGCGGAGGCGGGCGGTGACCCCCGAAGGGGCCTCAGGAGCGGCCGTATACAGTGGCAACTGACATGGATGTCAGCAGCTGGCCGGTGTCGCGGGCGCGGTCGGTCATCGCTCGGGAGGGTTGCCGGTCATGAGTGCGGGCATCGCGGCGTGGGGTACCTACCTGCCGTACTGGCGCCTGCAGCGTGCCGCCATCGGCAGCGTGCTGGGGAGCGGTGGCGGCCGGGGGACCCGATCGGTCGCGTCGTACGACGAGGACACCACGACCCTCGGGGTCGAGGCGGGCCGGCGTGCGCTGGCCGTCGGGCCAGGCGCAGGGGCGGTGCAAGACCTGTTCTTCTCCACGCCCGACCCCGCGTATCTCGACAAGACGAGCGCCACCACCGTGCACGCGGCGCTCGGCCTTCCCCGCGCCAGCGGCGCCTACGACTTCTCGGGGTCGTCGCGCTCGGCGGTCGCGACGCTGCTCGGGGCCTTCGCCGGCTCCGAGGGAGGCGGCGGTGCGGGGCGGACGACGATGGCCGTGGTCTCGGACCTCCGGACCGGCCTGGCGGGCTCGGCCGAGGAGCGCGACAGCGGCGACGGGGCGGCCGCCTTCGTGTGTGCGCCCGACGGGGCGGTGGCGGTGCTGGTGGGCCGTGGCGCATCGAGCGACGAGTTCCTCGACCGCTGGCGTGTCCCCGGCGAGGCCGACTCGCACGTCTGGGAGGAGCGCTTCGGCGAGGAGCTCTACGTGCCTTTGGCGCGGGAGGCCTTCGCCGCCGCGCTGAAGGACGCCGGGATCGCCGAGGGCGACGTGGACCATGCGGTGGTCTCGGGGCTGCACGTGCGCGCGACCAAGGCGGCTGCGGCCGGCCTCGGGGTGCGCGAGGGTGTGCTGGCCCCCGACCTCGTCGCGTCGGCCGGGAACCTCGGGGCGGCGCACGTCGGCGTCGCGCTCTGCGACGTGCTGGAGCGGGCCGAGCCGGGACAGGTGATCGCCGTGCTCTCGCTGGCCGACGGCGCGGACGCCTTCGTGCTGCGCACGACGCCGGCGCTGACCGAGGCGCAGCGCACGCGGGCGGCCGCCGGCGTGCCGACGGTGGCCGAGCAGGTCGCGGCCGGGCGTGACGACCTCGCCTACGCGTCGTTCCTGACCTGGCGCGGCCAGATGCACCGGGAGCCGCCGCGCCGACCGGACCCCGAGCGTCCGGGCGCCCCGACCGTGCACCGCTCGGAGGAGTGGAAGTACGCCTTCTCGGCGAGCCGCTGCACCGCCTGCGGGTTCCGCCACATGCCCCCGACGCGGGCCTGCCTCAACTGCCACGCCATCGACCAGATGCAGACGGAGAGGCTGGCCGACGTGGCGGGGACGGTGGCGACGTTCACCATCGACCATCTCGCTTTCAGCCTGTCGCCCCCGGTGATCGGGGTGATCATCGACTTCGACGGCGGCGGGCGGTTCCGCTGCGAGCTGACCGACGCCCGCCCCGACGAGCTCTCGATCGGCGACCGCGTCTCCATGACGTTCCGGCGCATCTGGACGGCGCAGGGCGTGCACAATTACTTCTGGAAGGCCCGCCCGCTCACCGGAGCGGCCGGTTCGGGCGACGCAGATCGAGGCGACAGAGGGCGAGGAGAGTAGAGCCATGGCGAGCAGCGGCATCCGCGACCAGGTGGCCATCATCGGCATGGGCTGCACCCGCTTCGGCGAGCTGTGGGACAAGGGCGTCGACGACCTGCTGACCGAGTCGGCGACCGAGGCCGCGGCGTCGGCCGGCATGTCGATCCACGACATCGACGCCTTCTGGCTCGGCACCATGACGTCGGGCGTGTGCGGCGTGACGCTGTCGCGTCCCCTGAAGCTCGACTACAAGCCGGTGACCCGGGTCGAGAACTACTGCGCCACCGGCTCGGAGGCGTTCCGCAACGCGTGCTACGCGGTGGCGTCGGGCGCCTACGACCTCGCCATGGCCATCGGCGTCGAGAAGCTGAAGGACACCGGGTACTCCGGCCTGACCGGCATCCGCGCCGTGGGCGACGGGACCGACCCGGGGTTGTCGTCCCCCGCCGCCTTCTCGTTCCTCGCCCCCTCCTACGCCCACAAGTACGGCGTGGACAAGGACCAGCTCAAGGAGGTCATGAGCCGGATCGCCTTCAAGAACCACCAGAACGGCGCGCGCAACCCGCGGGCGCAGTTCCGCAAGGAGGTCTCCATGGAGACCATCGCGAAGGCACCGCTGGTGGCCGGCGACCTCGGCGTGTTCGACTGCAGCGGGGTGAGCGACGGCTCGGCGGCGGCGGTGATCTGCCGGGTCGAGGACGCGCACCGCTACTGCGACAATCCCCTCTACGTCAAGGCGCTGGCCTTCGTGGCCGGGCCGGCGGCCGGCCCGATCGACCCCTCCTACGACTACACGACGTTCGAAGAGGTCGTGCGTTCGGTGGAGGACGCCTACGCGCAGGCCGGGATCACCGAGCCGCGGGCGCAGCTGGCCATGGCCGAGGTGCACGACTGCTTCACCCCGACCGAGCTCGTGCTGATGGAGGACCTCGGCTTCGCCGAGCGCGGCACGGCCTGGAAGGAGGTGCTCGAGGGGACCTTCGACCGCGACGGCGAGCTGCCGGTGAACCCCGACGGCGGGCTCAAGTCCTTCGGGCACCCGATCGGCGCGTCCGGGCTGCGGATGCTCTTCGAGTGCTGGCTGCAGCTGCGGGGCGAGGCGCCGCCGGAGCGCCAGATCTCCACGGTGGGGCCGGGGCGGACGTTGGGGCTCACGCACAATCTCGGTGGCGCACCGGGCGAGGGCGTGAGCTTCGTCGGCATCGTGGGCACCGAGCTCGGCTGATGAGCAAGGGGGGCGACGCGGCCGGCGGCGGTACCGAACCGGGTGCCGACCTGCTGGAAGAGACCGAGGACCAGGCCGCGCTGCGCCAGCTGGCCCGCGATGTCGCCGAGCGGGAGGTGGCACCCCGGGCGCACCAGGCCGACGAGGACGGCGTGGTGCCGGCGGAGGTGCGCAAGGCGCTGGCCGCGGCCGACCTTCTGCGCGTCACCGTGGGCGAGGAGTGGGGTGGCCTCGGTCTGGGCGACGTCGAGGCGTCCATCGTCTTGGAGGAGATCGCGCGGGCCGACGTGTCGTCGGCCATCTGTTGCCAGCTCACGTTCAACGGGCCGCCGCGGGGGATCGAGCATCTCGGCCCGGAGGCGATGAAGGAACGCTGGCTCCCGGCGGCGGCCGACGGCGACGCGCTCCTCAGCATCGGCATCACCGAACCCGACGCCGGCTCGGCCGTGCAGAACATGCGGGCGGCCCTCGTGGCCGACGGTCCGGGCCGCTGGCGGCTCAACGCGTACAAGAACTATTCGACGATGGGCGACGTGGCCCAGGGCGTGCTGGTCTGGTGCCGCTGGCCCGGAGGCGAGGGCGCTCGGGGGATCGGCGCGGTCGTGGTACCGACCGACCGCGAAGGCGTGTCGGTGACCGGGCGGCACAAGGGGATGGGTATCCACGCCGCCACCGAGGCCGAGCTCGCGTTCGACGGGGTCGAGATCACCGAAGACGACATCTTGATCGCCGGCGACCCCTCGAGCACGTCCGCGTTCAAGGTGCTGCTGTCGCACCTGAACCACGAGCGTTGTGGGAACGCGTCGATGTGCCTCGGCGCCGCGCAGGGCGCGCTCGAGAACGCCGTGCGCTACATGAACGAGCGTGTCATCGGCGGCAAGCCGCTGGCCGAGCTGCAGGGCCTTCAGTGGAAGCTGGCCGACATGGCGGTGCAGCTCGAGGGGGCCCGGCTCTTGCTGGCGCGGGCCGTGCGCCTGGCCGGTCCGGGTGGGACGCCTCCCGCGCTGGAGACCGCGTTGGCCAAGACGGCTGCGAACCTGGCGGCGAAGTACGTGTGCGACGAGGCCATGCAGATCCACGGCGGCTACGGCTATTCCCGCGAGTACCCGCTGGAGCGGGCCTATCGTGACGTCCGCGGCTTGTGCATCGGTGCGGGGACGGTCGAGGCGCAGAAGAACTACATCGGCCTGCGCGTGGCCGCCGGGGCGCGCACCGGTTCGCCCGGATGGAAGGACGCGCTGGCGTAGAGAGTCGAGGGCGGGGTCATCGATGACCTCCCGAATCCCGGCGGCCTCCCCGTCTCGCAAAGCTCTGCACCGACCGGTTGACCGTTGCCGGACCTGAGCGCCGAAATACCTGCAACGTCGGAAACCTCACGCCTACGATGACGCCGGTCAGCCTTTGGGTCCGGGGGGGTTCCGATGGGGCAGATGGTGAGAGCGGTTCGGTCCGTGCGCGCGGCAGCGCTGTGCCTCGGGGCGTTGGTGGCCCTGGTGATGGCCGGGTCTCCAGCGCCCGCCGGTGCCTCGATGGCATCGTCGAGAGGCGGCGTGACCGGCAAGCCGGGCTACCTTGTCTACTGGGACCAGAACGAAGAGGTCGACTTCCTCTCGATGCCCTCGGGCTTGCAGGGCCAGCTCCTGCCCGCATGGGATCTGAACGGTCAAGTGTGCGTGCTGCCGGGCGGGCGCTTCGTCGGGGGTTACGACCCCACGCTGCCCAGCCAGCACAACCTCGGCGGCGAGAAGCCCTACAAGCAGCCACCGGATGGCGAGGAACTCGACGAGTCCAACGGTTCCTTCAGCGGGCAGACGCTCTACGTGCCGGGCCCCTACAAGATGAGGGGCGAGACCATCGGCTCGGACTCGCCGCCGACCTCGAACGGCGTCTTCAACAACAACCAGACCTACACAGGGTGCGTCGTCGACAGACACCACAACGTGCTGGCGAACGATATCGCGACGGCGCAGGGCCAGTTCCCTCCACCGAGCACCGGCCGGTTGGTCGAATGGTTCGCGCCCAGATACACCTCGTACTGCATCGTGTACGGGCCGGCCTCCGGCGGCTACGGCCCACACCACACCGACGGGAACGGCGGCCTCGCCCAGCCGGGGATGATGGCCCTCGCCCGCAACGGCGACCTGCTCGTCCCCAACGTCGGCACGAGCAGCGTGTTGCGCGTGGCAGGCTCATCCCTACCCACCAGTGCAGCCGAGTGCCCCGGCGGTCTCTACCCGCGGAGCAAGCTGCAGATTTCGACGTTCTACAAGGTTTCCTTCCCTGCCGGCGTCGCCGAGGACCCCACCTGCGGATGCTACGCGGTGAGCAGCTACATCGGCGACCCCTCCATCGTCTGGGTCACGGCCAATGGTCAACCAGAGCCCGGGCGCGGTTCGGTGCCCGGCACGACCGTGGCTGACCTCGGGAAGAACCCCGACCAGTACAACCCCTTCGGGATGGCCTTCGCGCCGGACGGCACTTTGTACTTCGTCGACATCCACATCGCGTGCACGGGCCCGCTGACCGGCTGCGGCCCCGCCAATTACGGGGGGCGGATCATGCGGGTGACCATCACGGACGGGCAGCCCAGCGCGCCGGTCGCGGTGGCGAGCGGATTCGACTTCCCGACGAGCGTCACGGTGTGCGTCCCGGCGAAGACGATCTGCCCGTATCCAACGGACAGGATCAAGCCGCCGCTGTCGGGCCCGTCCGAGAACCCCGCCCCCGCGAAGGGTCCGCGTTCTGACGCGCCCGCCACGGCCGGGTTCGGCTGAGGGCCTTGCGCAGCCCGCGAGGCGCCGGGCGTGCCGGGCCGGTGACCAGGGCCGGCGGGCGGGCGCGGGGTGTGCTCGGGGTCGCCGTGGTCGTGCTCGGCGTGACAGTGCCGGCCGGCGCGAGCCACGCGGGGGCCGCGGGGGCGTCCGGGAGCCCGCCCGCGCTCAACGGGACGCCGACCCCGCCGGCAGTGCCCGCCAAGATCAGCGCGTGGGACTGGCCGACCTACGGCCACGACGCCCAGCACACCTTCCACGGCCGGACCACCCTGACCGAGGCCTCGGTGACGACGCTGCACCAGGCCTGGTACTTCCCGACAGGCGACGCGGTGTCCGCCACGCCGACGGTCGTCGGCGACACGGTGTACGCCGGTTCCTGGGACGACTACTTCTACGCGCTCGACCTCGAGACGGGCGCGCTGCGCTGGAAGGTCCGGCTCGCCTCCCAGAACGCCATCACGCCCTACCCCGGCCAGAATCCCCGCGACGTCACCTCCGACGGCGGGCTCGTGACGTCCTCGGCCTGGTTCCAGCCCGCCGCAGGCCGACGACCCGCCCTTGTCATCTTCAGCGCCGGCTACACGCTCTACGCCCTCGACGCGGCGACCGGCGCGCTGTACTGGAAACACGCCTATCCCGGGGTGCCCGGGCCGCCGGACCCGAACACCGACAGCACCCGGATCTTCTCGTCACCGGTCGTCTTCGACGGGCGCGTGCTGTTCGGTGTCGACGAGGACGGGCAGCCTCGGTCGGCCGGCTACGTCGTGGCGGCCAGCCTGGCGACGGGCGACCCGCTGTGGGAGTACCAGACCGACGTGGGCCCGAGCGGCCGCATCCTGGACGACAGCTGTGGAAGCGTGTGGTCCTCGGGCTCCGTGCTGCCCGATCTGGGCCTGGTGGTGTTCGGAATGGCCGACTGCGACTTCTCGGGCGCCGCCCGCTATGCCGACTCAGTCATTGCGTTGAGGATCAGCGACGGCACGCTTGCCTGGCGGTACCACGCGTTGGCCAAGGCTCCCGCCTGCGACTACGACTTCGGGGCGAGTGCCAACGCGGGCGTCACCGCCTCTGGGCGGACGACGTTCCTCGGCGAGGGGAGCAAGGATGGGACCTACTACTCGCTCGACCCGCGGACCGGCCGTGTGCGCTGGTCGACGAACGTCGTCTTCGGCGGGTCGTCCGGCGGCTTCATCGGCACCACGGCTTACGACGGCACGCGCGTGTACGGGGCGACCGGGCTCGGTGACTTCCTACCCCGCAAGGGAGGGGGCAACACCGTGTGTGACCCCGGTGACCCGCGCGATACCGCGTCGCAGAATCCGACCGACCACGCCTTCGACGCCGCCACGGGCGCGGTGGACTGGCAGGACGACGGCTTCGCGTCGTTCTCGCCGACGACTGTCGCTGGCGGCATGACGTTCAACGGCCCGGCGCTCGCCGCCGTGGCAGTTCAGGTCCGTGATGCGGCGACGGGCCGACTCCTGGCCCAGGTCGGGATACCACAGGCGAACTGGTCGGGCATCGCCACGGTCGGCGACGCGCTCGTGCTGGGCCTGGGCTCGACCTACGACCCGTCGTTCTCGGGGATCGAGGTGCTGACGCCCGGCGGCAACCCGCCGGTGGTCCCGACAGCAGGCTGACATCGGGCACGCTGAAGGGAGTGCATGGCACCGCGAGCGCAGCGAGAAACCGGCGCGGGGTCCTGACCGGGCTCGTCGGCCTGGTCACCCTCGCCGCGTTGGTCACGGCGATCATCGTGCTGGCGACCGGGGGCACCTCCTCGAGCCGTCCGCGCGGCAACACCCATGCGACGGCTGCCGGGTCCCGGCCGGCCCGCTCGGACAATTCGTCGACGGCGCCAAGACGGGACCCGGGGTCCCCGCCACCGCCTGCCCCCGGGACCGGACCGCCCTACACGGTGCAGGACGAGTCGGTCCGTCTGTTCGACCCCAGCCGGTCGACCCCCGCCCGCGGCGCCGTCCCGGCCGCCGCGGGGCGGCTGTTGATGACCGACCTCTACGTCCCGTCGGGCGCGCCGGGCCCGCTGCCGCTCGTCGTCTTCGCCCACGGCTGGAACAGCAACCCCGGCGTCTACCAGACGTTGCTCGACCAATGGGCCGCGGCCGGGTTCCTCGTGGCGGCGCCGATCTTCCCCGACTCCACAGACCTCTATCCGGGGACGCCGGTCAGCGACTACGCGGACCAGGCGCTCGACCTCTCGTTCGTCATCACCTCGCTGCTCCACGACCGGTCCCTCGACATCGACCCGACGCGCATCGCGGTGGCGGGCCACTCCGACGGCGGGACCGACGTCGCGGTGATGGCCCTCGACCCGGCCTACGCAGACTCGCGGGTGCGGGCGTACCTGTGCCTGTCGGGCGAGCTGCCGTCGGGGGTGGCGGCGTACACGACCGCGCCGTCGCGAGCGGCGCTGTTGGTGGCCGTGGGGACTGAGGACGAGTACGGGCTCTACCCGTTCGCCGGCCAAGTGTTCCAGGCGGCGGAGACCTCCTCGAAGATCGAGATCGTGGAAGCGGGTGGCGACCATCTCGGTTCCTTCCTCGACGCCACGCCCCCGGCTGCGGCCATGCGGGAGGAGACGACGCGGTTCTTGGAGCTGGCGCTCGAACCGCGCTCTCCCACCTCGGCGGCCGTGCTGGCCGCGCTGTCGCAAGAGCCCGAACCAGACCTGACGGTGATCCCGCCGGATCCGTGATCTCGCTCATGACGTCTCCGTGACGTTCGAGCCGCTCCCCACGTCGGCCGCCTGGCGCCACGACGGACTGCGCGACGGCTTCGAGGTCGCGTTCTTCCGCGCTGACGACTCTGGATATCGCCTCGACGGACACACCACCGCCGTCGAGTCGGGGGAGGCGTGGGTGGTCCGCTACGCCATCGACCTCGACCGTGGCTGGCTGACCCGGGACGCCGAGGTCACCGCTTGGACGTATGGAGACGAAGGGTGCGTCCACCTCCAGACCGACGGCGAAGGCCATTGGTCGGTCGACGGCGTCGGCCGACCCGAGCTCGACGGATGCCTCGACGTCGACCTGGAGTCTTCGGCCCTCACGAACACCATCCCCGTCCATCGCCTGGACCCGGCCACCCGGTGGGGCCTCCAGTGCGCCAGCGGTCTATGTGCGAGCAATCGGGCTCGGGGTCGAACGGCTCGAGCAGCACTATGCGCGGCTCGCCGACGACGACGGGACCCTTCGGTTCGACTACGAAGCGCCCCGCTTCGACTTCCGCTGCCGCCTGCTCTACGACGCCGCAGGGCTCGTGGTCGACTATCCCGGTATCGCCGTCCGGACGCATTGAGCCTGCAGGCCGGGCGGACGGAGAGGAAGGGCTCAGCGGCTCAGCGGCTCAGCAGGTGCTCGACGGCTCCGAGTACCCGGCCCCGACGGCCGGCTCGTCCACTTCTCCGCCGTACCCGCTGCGCAAGATCGCGCCCAGGTGGACCACGTACCACTCGCCGCGCCACGAGATGAGCGACGCGATGCCGAACGACCTCGTCTGGCCGTCGAGCGAGTAGACGATGCGCGAATTGGCCACCTCGAAGTAGCCGATCCCGTTGGCGCAGACTCCCTGCGGGATCCAGTGGCCGTACTGCTCGGGCACGGACACGCTCACCAGCGTCGCCTGCTGCGGGGCCGGGCCGAGGAGGGCGTGCGCCGCCTGGATGTCGAGGGCGTAATCCGCCACCAGGCGGTTCTGCCAGTCGCCCGCCGGGTCGCCGATGCCCGTCTTCAGCTGGACGTAAGCCGTACGCGGGAAGAATGCGGGCAGCGCGGGGGTGACCGAGCCCTGGACGATGCCTTGCCACAGCGCGTTCATGTTCACCGTGAACAGCGGGTCGGTGGCGGACGGGAATTGCGTGGTCTGCGGGAGCGTGCCGGGGTCGGTCGTCGTGGTCGTCGTCGTGGACGACGTGGTGGTGGACGTGGAGGTGGAGGTGGACGTCGAGGGCGGTGGCTTGGTGCTCGAAACGGCCGACGACAACTGGTGGGGCGACGGTGGCGACGACCCGGTCGACTCCAGGCCGACGGCCACCCCGATCCCGGCGACGACGACCAGCACGGCGGTGGCGACGCGCCGGCGGAACCGGACGCGTGGTGAGGCCATCAGCGACCCTCCGGCTGGTGCGGAACGGCGCCGCCGGCGAGGCCAGCGGCGCCTACGCGCCTCCTAACGCTGCATCGCCTTCGTCTCGACGAACTCCTCGAGGCCGAACTTGCCGCGCTCGCGCCCGATACCCGACTGCTTGTAGCCGCCGAACGGCGCGCTGGGGTTGAACTGCCCACCGTTGATGTCGACCTGCCCCGTGCGCATCTGGCGCGCCACCCGCTCGGCGCGGGCGGGGTCGCCGCTCCACACCGCGCCGGCCAGGCCGTAGGGCGTGCCGTTGGCGATCTCGACCGCCTCTTCCTCGGTGTCGTAGGGGATGATCGAGAGGACCGGCCCGAAGATCTCCTCCTTGGCGATCGTCATGTCCGGCGTCACCTCGGAGAAGATCGTCGGCTGCACGTAAAAGCCCTTGTCGAGGCCGTCCGGCGCCTCGGCGCCGCCCGCGACGAGCTTGGCGCCTTCGTCGATCCCCTTGTTGATGTAGCCACGTACCCGGTCGCGCTGGACGCCCGAGACGAGCGGCCCGAGCAGCTTGCCGGCCTCGAACGGGTCGCCGGGGGCGAAGCCCGCCGCCGCGCCCGCCGCCAGCTGTTCCACTTCGGCCAGCTTCTCGCGGGGGACCAGCATGCGCGTGAGGGCCGAGCAGGTCTGGCCCGAGTTCAGGTAGCAGCCGAACACGCCGGCCGGCACCGCCGTCGCGAAGTCGGCGTCGTCGAGCAGGATGTTGGCCGACTTGCCGCCGAGCTCGAGCGAGACGCGCTTGATGCCCTCGGCGGCCAGCTCCATGACGCGGCGGCCGGCGCGAGTCGAACCGGTGAAGGACACCATGTCGACCTTCGGGTGGGCGGCGATGGCCTCGCCGACGACCGGGCCGGTGCCGCTGACGAGGTTGAACACGCCCGGCGGCAGGCCGACCTCGTCGATGACCTCGGCCAGGATGAACGCGTTGATCGGCGCCACCTCGCTCGGCTTGAGGACGATGGTGTTGCCGGCGGCCAGCGCCGGCGCCACCTTCAGCACGACCTGGTACAGCGGGTAGTTCCACGGCGTGATGGCGCCGACGACGCCGACCGGCTCGTGGACGACGAGCGAATTGCCGAGCTCCTCTTCCCATTCGAAGGTCTCGGCCGCGTTGGCGGCGTCCGCGAAGGCCCCAGCGGGGAGCCCCACCTGGATGCTGCCCGACAGCGTCATCGGCATCCCGACCTCATGGCTGATCACGTTCGCGATCTCGTCGGTGCGCGCGGCCAGGGCCTCGCCGATGCGCTTGAGGAGCTTGCCCCGCTCCTCCCGCGACGTCGCCGACCAGCCTGGGAACGCTGCCGCGGCCGCCTGGACCGCCTTGTCGACGTCTTCGGGCGTCCCCTCGGGGATGGTGGCGAAGACCTCCTCGGTGGCCGAGTCGATGACGTCCAGGGTGCCGGTCCCGGTCGAGGGGACCCAGGCCCCGTTGATGTAGATCTTGTCGCGCACGTCCATGGGTGGCGCCCTCCCTCTTGGTGGATGTGTCGGTCTGTGTGCCCTGAGGGTTCCCACCCTACCCACGCAGGGAGCCGAGGCGCCGCTGGGCGGCGACCGATCTAGCGCTTGCCGAGGAGCGGGTGCTCGCCCATCCCGACGGGCTGGAGGTGCTGGCCGAGGACCTCATGGAAGTGGTCGGCTACCTCCTCGGGCGTCCAGCCGCCGTCCTTCCACATCGTGGCGATCTGCCGGGGCGTCTGGAACAGGGTGTAGGCGTAGCCGGTGCGCCCCAGCACCTGGCCGTTGACGTAGGAGGCGCCCTCGGACGCGAGGAAGGCCACGAGCGGTGCGTTCAGGGCGGGGTCCTGATCGGGCGGCGGTTCGGCACCGGCGTACAGGCCCTCGGTCATGCGGGTGAATCCGGCCGGCGCCACGGCGTTCACGGTGATGCCGTACTTGCCGAGCTCGAGGGCCCACACGAACGTCATGCCCATGATGGCGGCCTTGGCGGCGCCGTAGTTCGTCTGACCGAAGTTGCCCCGCAGCCCGGCCGACGACGTGATGTTCACGATGCGCCCGTAGCCGGCGTCCTTCATGAGGGGCGCCGCGTGCCGGACCGTGTTGAACGTGCCCTTCTGGTGCACGGCGACCACGGCGTCGTAGTCGGACTCCTCCATCTTGACCAGCGTGCGGTCGCGGACGATGCCGGCGTTGTTCACCACGATGTCGATGCCACCGAAGGTGTCGACCGCCGCGGCGATGATGCGCCCGGCCGAAACGTGGTCGCTCACCGAGTCGTGATTCGGCACTGCCGTGCCGCCGGCCGCCTCGATCTCGGCACACACCTGCGCGGCGGGGTCCTCCTCCGTGCCCTCACCACCGAGGGACACGCCGACGTCGTTGACGACGACCTTGGCCCCTTCCGCGGCCAGGCACAAGGCGATGTCCCGCCCGATGCCCCGACCGGCGCCCGTCACCACCGCCGCACGACCGTCGAGTAGTCCCATGGCGCGCACTGTATCTCGGCCGACTTTTGCTGACAGCCGTGTCAGGGATCACGTCGGCGCTGTACCATCGGGATGAGCACGTGGCGACGGAGCGTCGCCCTTTCGAGCGGTGAGGAGCCCCGGCCATGGCCACCTTCATTGAGAACGCACCCGAGCAGATCGTCGCGGCGGCCAAGGAGCTCCTGGCCAAGGGCTTGGTCGAGGGGACCTCGGGCAACATCTCGGCGCGCATGGAGGACGGCCACATCGCCTGCACCCCCTCGTCGCTCGACTACCGCGTGATGACGGCGGACGACATCTGCATCGTCAACCCCGAGGGGGACCAGGTCCAGGGCGAGCGAGGCCCCACGTCGGAGAAGTACCTCCACCTGGCGGTCATGAACGCGTACGAGGACATTGCCGTCTGCATCCACTCCCACGCCGTGCACGCCACGATGTTCGCCGTCGCGCAGAAGGACATCCCGAGCTGCATCGACGAGTTCACGGTGTACCTGGGCGGGGACGTCCGCTGCACGGACTACGCGCCGAGCGGCTCTCCGGACCTGGCGGAGCAGGTGGTCAAGGCGCTCGAGGACCGGGGCGCCGCGCTCATCGCCAACCACGGCATGGTGGCGGTCGCCACCACGATGGAGAAGGCGATGCACAACACGGCGCTGGTCGAGCGCTCGGCACAGATCATCTGGGGTGCCAAGCAGCTCGGCATGATCTACCCGTTGCCCGAGAAGATCAACAAGAACTTCGCCAACGTCTACCCGTACATGCGGTAGCCGCGATGAGCGACGGAGTCGTCCGGGCCCGGCTGGCCGAGCTCGGCCTTACCCTTCACGGTCCCCATCCGCCCCACGACCCGCTCGACGCGGTCGTGGTGTGGGACGGGGTCGCCCGCACCTCGGGCCAGCTGCCGCGTATCGACGGGCAGCTGACCTGCCTGGGCCGTCTCGCCGACACCGTCACCGTGGAGCAGGGACGAGAGGCCGCGGCGGTGTGTGCGCTCAACGCGCTGGCCGTGCTCGAGGTGGCGCTGGGATCGCTCGACCGCATCGAGCGGGTGCTGACGGTTACGGGCTTCGTCGCCTCGGCCCCCGACTTCCACGAACAGCCGACCGTGGTGGACGGTGCGAGCCGGGTGCTGGCCGACGTCTTCGGTGATGCGGGGCGGCACAGCCGCTCGGCGATCGGGGTGGCGGCGCTGCCGCGGGGCGGCGCCGTCGAGATCGAGGTGACGGTCGCCGTCAGGGCTTGACGAACGCGGCCGCTATGTCGTCGCGCACGGCCGCGGCGGCGTCCCAGTAGTTGGGCGCGCCCCGGTCGCGCAGCTCCTTGACCGCGGCGACGGCGAAGCCGTACGAGGCGACGGCGATGGCGCCGCCCACCGAGATCCGGCTCACGCCGAGCTGAGCCAGCTCGGGCACGGGCGGCGCCTTCGGTGTCACGAGGACGCTCACGGGGATATCGACCTCCGCCAGCAGCTGGCGCAGCTCGGCGGGCTCCACGACCCGGGGCGCAAACAGCACGTCCGCCCCCGCCTCTTGATACGCCTGCAACCGGGCGATGGTGTCGGCCAGATCGAGACGGTGGTGCAGGTAGTTCTCGGCCCGTGCCGTCAGAACGAATTGAACGGGCCCGTCGTGTGCGGCCTCGGCCGCGGCGCGGACCCGCTCGGCTGCCAGCGCACGCTCGTAAATGGGGTCGTCGGCGTTGCGTGTGAAGTCCTCCACTGACCCGCCGGCGAGGCCCCTCTTCTTGGCGGCGGTGATGGTGGCCGCCACGCCGTCGGGGTCGTCGGCGAAGCAGTTCTCGAGGTCGGCCGAGACCGGGACGTCGACCGCCTCCGCGAGGTCACCGCAGTGCGCGAGCACTTCCTCGCTCGACATGGCCCCGTCGAGGCGGCCCTGGCTGGCGGCGAAGCCACCGCTCGTGGTGGCGATCGCCTCACACCCCACCGAGGCGAACAGGCGGGCGGACCCGACGTCCCAGGCGTTGGGCATGAGCAGGGGGATGCCGGGCCGGTGCAGGGCCAAGAATTGTTGTGCCAGAGCGGCCTGTTCTGGTCTCGACTCGAGGGGCGCCATAGACGCACGGTACCTGCGAGATGTCGGTGTGTGGAACGCCTCGTCCAATCGTTCGTTTGGAGGAGCTGTGGTTTTTATGACCTTTGGTGGGTTGCACCAAGCGTGGTTCGGCGCGACAACTGTAGTTGCAGGGGATCAACGGGCGGCCCCCACCCCCCAGGCTTCTTCCCCGTTGCCCCATTGGGTGGGGGCCGTCCGCTGTTGCGCTTTCGACCACCTCTTCTAGTTTTCTCTACCCAGCTGTTCGCTCGGTCCGATCGCGCTGGATCAGTTCGCCGACTCGGGGAACTCCCAGTACTGGACCTCCAACGTCATCGGGAGGATGTAGCGGACGTAGAGCGAGTGGATCTTGACCATGCCCTGGTCGTCGACGTGGAGGTCGATGAGCTCCATACGGTCGTCCTTCTTGCGGAACGCCTCGGCGCGTTCTTGGATGCCGCGGAGGTCCTCGAGGGAATTGACCGCGAAGCCGTAGTGGTCCATGCGCGGGCAGCGCATGGGGTCGTCCTCGGAGATCAGGAAGATGAACTGGTCCCAGTGCACGCAGCTGAGTATCAATCGGCGCCGGTCCTCGGTCATCACGGCCATCTCGTCGAACCCAAGTACCTCTTTGAAGAAGCCGCAGATGTCGGTACGGCTCTCTTCGGCCAACACGTCTGCCGGCAAGGACATCGCAACATGATTGAAGCGTGGGTTGCCGGCGGGGTAGTAGGGGTGAGGCATCAGCTGCCACCTCCTGGCACCACCATCACTTTGCCGGCGATCTTCCCGATCGCCAGGCCTTCCAGCGCGTCGGTGATGCCGTCCAGCGCCACGCTGTCACGTTCGATGAGCAGGTCGCACGGGAAGCCCTCCGAGGCCAACATCTCCAGGGCCCGCTCGAAGCCGTCCAGGTCGTAGACGAAGCTCCCCGTCACGGTGAGCTCGTTGAGGATCATCCGGTTGATGTCGAAGGTGGGGTGGTCGATGCCCGCACCGACCATGACGAGGATGCCGCCGCGCCGCACCTGGCAAAAGGCCGCCTCGATGGCCGACCGGTGGCCGGAGCACTCCAGCACGACGTGGGCGGCCCTGGACGACTGCTTCTCGGGCTGCCACGACGGGAACACCTCGAGGTCGCCCGGGTCCACGACCTCGGAAGCACCGAGCGACATGGCGAGCCGCCGGCGTCCCTCGTTGGGCTCGACCACAGTGACGTCGTTCACGCCCATCGCGTGCAGGGCCGCGACGCTCAGCGCGCCGATCGGGCCGGCACCGAAGACCATCACACGGTCGCCGGGCGCGACCCCCGAGCGCGTGATCCCGTGCATCGCCACCGACAACGGTTCGGCCAGGGCGGCGTGACGGGGCGGCAGGCCCTGGGGCAGGCGGACGACGCCCGCGGCGCGCGCCACGATGTACTCGGCGAACGCCCCGTCGCTGTGTCCTCCGTCGGTCATGGAGTGGCGGTTCTCGCACTGGGACGGCTTCCCCTCCAAGCAGCGCCGGCAGGTACCGCACTTGGGTGAGGCGCCCCCCACCACGAGCTCACCCACGGACCATTCGGTCACACCCTCGCCGACGGCAGCAATGTTTCCGCTCCACTCGTGCCCGGCCACGACGCCGGCCGGCAGGCCCCAGCCGTCGCGGAGCTGGTGGATGTCGGAGCCGCAGATACCGCACGAATGGACGCGCACGACGACCTGGTCCGGGTCGGGGCGCGGGACACGGCGCTCTTCGACCGTGATCACACCGGGCGACTGGTAGACGGCGGCCGTCATGACATCGGGGAGCGGGCCGCCGTTCGACCCCCCCGTGGACCCTGACATGGGCGTCAGGTTAGGCGCTTTGCAGCAGCCAAGCGAGGCCGCCGTTCAGATGGCGGAGGTACACCGGGAGCTCCCACGCCAGAGGGAAGTGCCCGAGGGCGGTGTAGAAGCTCCGGGCCGGACCCTCGTCGATGCACCACGCCAGCGGGTAGCCGCAGCCGGGGACCCGCCCGCCGGGCACCGAGAGGTCGACCTGGTCGTCGGCCAGGCGGAGCAGCACCTGCGCGTCGGGCCGGAGCTCCCGGAAGAGGTAGACCTCGTCGTGCCAGTCCCACTGCTCGCCGAGGTGCGCGGTCGCGGGGTGCCGGCGCTCGACCACGTCGATGGCGAAGTCCTGCGTCCAGGGGTGGCCGTCGAAGCGCGCGCCGAGCATCGACCCGTACTCGGGCCAGGTGTGACTGGCGTCGGTGGCGGAGTGGACGCCGAGGACGCGGAGGCCCCCGGCTCGCCAAGCCTCGTGGACGGTGGCCTTCTGGTCGTCGGACCACGGCGTCTCGCCGATCGTGAACAGCGCGAGGACCCGCGCCGAGCCGAGCTGACGGGGCGACGCGTCGCGCACGTCTGACACCGCGGTCGGCGCGAGACCGGCCAACTCGGCCAGCTCGGCGAGCGCGGTGGTCGCCTGGGCCAGCGTGCCGTGCACACCGGCCGGCCCGTCGGTGTAGGGGGCGACCTGGGTGACGATGAGCATCGTGTCGGCCACGAGGCGGAGTGTACGGCTGGTGCGACGCCCGCGCCCGGTGGTCGAATGCTCTAGAACCGAGCGAGACCCGAGCAAGGAGGATGGACCTTGGCCGCTTCGAGCATCAGCTCCGACGAGATCGCCGCCGCACTGGCCGGCCTGGGTTCGGCCACTCTGGGGGAGTCGGGTGGACGGGCGGCGCACCGGAGACTGCGCCCCGCATGGCCGGGAGCGTCGATCGCCGCCGCCGCCTATCCCGTCCGGTGCACGCCCGGCGACAATCTGGCCGTCCACGTCGCGGTGACGAAGGCGCCGCGGGGGAGCGTGCTGGTGGTCGACGTGGGACAGGTGGCTGACCGGGGCTATTGGGGCGAGGTGCTCACGACGGCGGCGGAAGCGGCCGGGATCGCGGGGCTCGTGCTCGACGGCGGGGTGCGCGACGTGGGCGCGCTCGAGGCACACGGCTTCCCGGTCTTCTCGTCGACGATCGCGCTGACGGGCGCCACCAAGGACAAGCCGGGCATGGTCGGGAGACCGGTTCGGGTGGGCGGCGTCATGGTCGCCGCCGGCGACTGGGTCGTGGCCGACGTCGACGGCGTGACGTTCGTCCCGGGCGCGTCGGTCGACGAGGTGTTGGCGGCGGGACGGGAGCGCGAAGCGAAGGAGGCCGGCTTCTTCGACGCGCTGCGCTCGGGGTCGACGACGGTGGAACTGCTGGGTCTCGATGCGTCGCTCGTCACCGAGCCCGATCGATAGAGGGGCCGACGGAGATAGGACAGAACCGGTAGGGAAGCGGACGCCAACGCCGGCCGTAGAGAGCCCCTACCACGGAAAATGCTAAGGCTAGACTTAGCAGCCTAGTCTTATTACATGAGCCGTCCCGGCGCTGACCACACGGTCGAAGACCCCATGGTCGAAGATCCCATGGTCGAAGACGTGGCGGCCGTGCTCCAGGCGAGCGTCCGCCTCTTGGTGCAGCGGCTGCGGCAGACCCAGGCCGTCGAGGGAGACCTCACCTCACCGGAGACCTCCGCGCTCGCCCGGCTCGACCGCACCGGTCCGACCACCGCGTCGGAGCTGGCCCGTCTCGAGCGGATCAGCCCGCAATCGATGGGTGCGACGGTGGGCGCATTGGAGGAGCGGGGACTAGTCGAGCGCGTGCCCGATCCGGACGACGGGCGCCGCGTCATCCTGTCGTTGACCGCGAGCGGGCAGGACCTGTTGATGCGACGTCGAAGCTCACGCAGCCACTTGCTATCGGAGGCTCTCGCGGCCGGATTCACCCGTGCGGAGCTCAAGCAGCTGCAAGCCGCCGCGCCGCTCATCGAGCGTCTGGCGCAAAGCATCTGATGGCCGACGGCAGCGGAGTCGCCGAGGCCACACCAGCTCCCGCCCCCATAGACAAGAACTACAAGTGGGTCGCGCTTACCAACACCACGGCTGGGTCCTTCATGGCCGTGCTCGACGGCTCGATCGTGATCATCGCGCTGCCTGCCATCTTCCGCGGGATCCACCTCGACCCGCTGGCGCCCGGCAACATCACGTACCTGCTCTGGATGATCATGGGCTACCGGCTCGTCCAGGCCGTGTTCGTCGTCACTCTCGGTCGCTTGGGCGACATGTACGGGCGCGTCAAGATCTACAACGCGGGATTCGCCGTCTTCACCGTCGCGTCGGTCCTGCTCTCGATCGATCCCTTCTTGGGGACCACTGCGGCCACGTGGCTGATCGGCTGGCGCTTCGTCCAGGCCATCGGCGGCGCAATGCTGATGGCGAACTCGGCCGCCATCCTCACCGACGCTTTCCCCGAGAACCAACGCGGCTTCGCGTTGGGCATCAACCAGGTGGCCGGGCTGTCCGGGCAGTTCATCGGCCTGGTCGCGGGTGGGCTGCTGGCGACGTGGGACTGGCGCGCGGTCTTCTGGGTCAACGTGCCCGTCGGCGTGTTCGGGACGCTCTGGGCCTATCGCCGACTGCGCGAGACCGGGCTGAAGTCGGGGGGCCGCATGGACTGGTGGGGCAACGTCACCTTCGCCGCCGGCCTCGGCGCGCTCCTCATCGCGATCACGATCGGCATCCAGCCGTACCACGGCCAGACGATGGGCTGGGAGAACCCAGAGGTGGTGGCGCTGCTGGTCGGCGGGCTGGCGTTGCTCGGGGCGTTCGTGCTCGTCGAGTCCAAAGTGGCCGACCCGATGTTCCAGCTCAGCCTGTTCCGCATCCGCGCCTTTACGGCGGGGAACATCGCCAGCTTCGCCGCCCGCCTGGGCCAGGGCGGGCTGCAGTTCATGCTCGTCATCTGGCTACAGGGGATCTGGCTGCCGCTGCACGGGTACAGCTTCAGCTCCACCCCGTTGTGGGCCGGCATCTTCCTCCTGCCCCTCACGGCAGGGTTCCTCGTGTCGGGGCCGTTGTGCGGCCACCTGTCCGACCGCTACGGCGCCCGGGGTTTCTCGACGACGGGCATGGTGGTCTACGGCCTCAGTTTCATCGGGCTCTCGTTGCTGCCGATCGACTTCAGCTATCCGACGTTCGCCACGCTCATCGCGATCAACGGCATCGGCATCGGGATGTTCAGCGCGCCCAACACGTCCTCCATCATGAGCAGCGTGCCGGCGGACCAGCGCGGCGCCGCGTCGGGGATGCGCGCGACGTTCCAGAACTCGGGATCCGCGCTGTCCATCGGGGTCTTCTTCTCGCTGATGATCGCAGGGCTCGCCAGCACCCTGCCGAACGCGCTCACCAAGGGGCTGCAGCAACAAGGTGTGCCCCACGCGGCGGCCCATCACGTCGCTTCCCTGCCGCCCGTCTCCTCGCTCTTCGCCTCCGTGCTCGGGATCAATCCGCTGCAGCACCTGCTCTCGATGGCCGGCGCGCTGGCGTCGCTCCCGGCGGAGGCGCAACGCGTGCTCACCGGCAAGACGTTCTTCCCCCACCTGATCTCGGAGCCGTTCAGCCACGGCCTCGATATCGTGTTCGCGGTCTCGGCCGGCCTCGCCTTCATCGCCGCGGTGGCGTCGCTCGCCCGAGGTCCACGGCAGGCCCGCGGGGAGGCGGGCCAACGCGGGCCGGAGGTCCACGGAGAAGTCGAGGCGGATCTCGTGGGTGTGGTGCCCGCCGACCAAGACTGAGCGATCCGTCCGACCTGGCGGCACCGTGTCGTCCGAAGGACCGCAGTGGCGGCCCGCTCCGGCGTGAGACGTCCCGGCCGCCGCGACGGGTCCGGTGGCACAATGCGGTGATGAGCGAAGAGAAGAAGGCAGAGAAGACTGAGCGCATCGAGGTCCAGCGGCCAATCCCGGCGGACGCAGCGCGGATCTTCGCGGTGCTGCGCGACCCCCAGGGTCACGTCACCATCGACAGCTCCGGCATGCTGCAGGACGCCACGGGGGAGCCGGCCGCCAAGGTGGACGACGAGTTCGTCGTGCACATGGACCGCGAGTCGCTCAACGACTACCCCATGGGCAAGTACGACGTGACGATCCACATCACGCGCTACGAGCCCGACCGCGCCATCGCCTGGACCATCCTGGGGCAGCTCAATCTCGGCCACGTCTACGGCTACGAGCTCGAGCCGGCCGAGGGCGGCGGGACGCTCGTCACGTCGTATTACGACTGGTCGGACATCGCACCGGAGTGGAGGGAGGCCGACATCTTCCCCGTCATCTCGGAGACGGCGCTGCGGGCGACGCTCGGGATCCTGGAGCGGACGCTGGCCCGGTCGAGCCAGTGGTGAGCGAGACGCGGCCGGCGGCCTGGCCGCGCTAGGAGCAGCGGGCGCAGCGCCCCAGCATGGCGATGTGGTGGGGGTCGATGGTGAAGCCGAACTGGGTGCGTGCGTCTTCGGCGAGCCCGGCGAAGAGGTCGTCGGGGACCTCGATGAGGCTCCCGCACTCCTCGCACAGGAAGTGCCCGTGGACGGCGCTCGCCAGGTGGTAGGTCGCCGGGCCGTGACCGAAGTGAGAGTGCACGACGACGCCGAGGCGCTCGAGCTCATCGAGGTTGCGATAGATGGTCGAGAGGTGGATGTCCGGGGACTCCGCCTGCACCTCGGCGGCCAGCTCTTCGGCTGTCCGGTGACCGCGGGAGGCGAAAAGTGTCCTGAGCAGAATGCGCCGTGACGACGTCACCCGCCCGCCGTGCTGGCGCACCAAGTCCAGTGCGTCGTCGAGCGTTGCTGCGTCGGTGGACGCATTGGGTTCCGATGGAGCGCGTCGGCTCACGACCCGATGGTACCGGCGTCGGCGGTTGGCTCGGGGCGCGTGAGCGTGTAGAGGCGTGTCAGAGAGACTGGATGGCGGCGATCCCGACCACGGGCCGATTCAGAGGCATGCCTCCGGCCGACCCGAAGAATCCGGCATCGCCGAAGCTGAACACCCCGCCGTCGCTCGCCACCATCCAGTAGCCCTGACCGTCTGCTGTCCGGTTCATGCCGACGACCGGCGCCACGAGCGGCTCGCCGCCCAGGGAGCCGAAGTACCCCACGTTGCCGAAGCTGAAGATCCCGCCGTCGGACGCGACCAGCCAGTAGCCGCCCCCGTCAGGTGCCGCCGTCATGGCCACGATCGGCTTGTGCAGCGGCAGGCCTCCCGTGGAGCCGTGGAAGGCTGCATCGCCAAAGGCGAAGATCCCGCCGTCGGACGCGACCAGCCAATAGCCACCTCCGTCGATGGTCGCGGCGATCCCGACGATCGGGGCGTCGAGCGTCATACCTCCGGTCGAGCCGTAGAAATTGGCGTCTCCGAAGGCGAAGACGCCGCCGTCGGACGCCACCAGCCAGTACCCAGCACCGTCGGGCGTCGGGGTCATCGCCACGATCGGCGCGTCGAGGTGGGTTCCTCCGGTCGACCCGTAGAAGATGGCGTCCCCGAAGGCGAAGATGCCGCCGTCGGAGGCGAGCAGCCAGTACCCGGCCGCGTCCGGGGTGGAGGCCATCCCGACGATCGGCGCGTTGAGGGCCAGCCCGCCGGTCGAGCCGTAGAACTGCGCACCGCCGTAGCTGAAGATGCCGCCGTCACTGGCGACCTCCCAGTAGCCAGGGGCGGACAGCGGTCTGACGCCGATCGTCAGATTGGCCTGGGTCGAGAGGTTGTTCGAATCGGTGACCCTGAACGTGGCGCCGTACTCCCCGGAGATGGTGGGTGTGCCACTGATCGCTCCGTCGGCGCTCAGGTGCAGGCCCGGAGGGAGGTGACCTGCCGTCACCGCCCACGAGTACGGGGCGAGCCCCCCGACGGCCGAGAGTGAGCTGGTGTACCGCACGCCGATCGTGCCGACGGTCAGCGCTGTCGTCGTGATCGTGGGGGGAGCCGAAAGCGTCGCGATGGTTCCGCCGAAGTTGCCGGCGGCGCCGACCGCGACGCAATTCACGGCGCCGGCACACGAGACCCCGAGTAGCGAGGCCACGACCGACGGGGCGTGCTGCGGCGTCGAACTGGCCCAGCCATCCGAGGTGCTGACGATGTTGGCTCCGCTCACGGCGGTGCAGGAGCTTGCGCTGATGCAACTGATTGCCTCGAGCTTCGATCCGGTGGGACTGCCGAGTGGCAGCCAGTCGGAGCCTCCGTCGGTGGTGCCGATGAGTTCGGATCCGGATGCGAAGCAGGTCGTGTCGCTGACGCAGGAGACGCCGGTGAGCGAGGTGACGCTGCTCGGGGGCGACTGGGGTGTCCAGGTGATGCCGCCGTTGTTGGTTGAGATGATCGCGGCGCCTGGCCCGAGTGAGGATGTGCCGACGGCTGTGCAGTGGAGGCTGTTGGGACAAGAGATACCCGCTCAAGTTGGTCATGGTGGCAGGAATCGACTGAGCGAGACCAAGTAGCTCCTCCGTCAGTCGTCCCGATGATGCTGGGCGCGCCAGAGTTCGAATCAAAATCGCTCACCGCCTCACAAGTCGGAATCGCTGCTACAGGAGACCGAAGTGAGATTGCCGACGTCTGGTCGGCACGGTCTGGAGGCTCCAAATCGATCCTCCATCAGAGGTTTCAATTATCTCTGGGCTTGCCAGCACGCTCACCAAATATCCCGAACCCAACTGCTACGCAGAGTGAGCTTGTAGCGCACGCAATTCGAATTCAAGCCCTTTACGACCGCAGGAACCACTTGCGAGCTCCAAGAGAAGCCCTTGCATTCCGAGATACAAGCACTACATTCAATCCCACAGCGAAGCACACCAAAACGCTCGCACAAGAGGCAGAGTTGAGTCTGGTGATGCCGGCTGGAGGTGTTTGGTTTGTCCAGAAATCTCCGCCGTCTGTTGTCGCCATGATGGTTGACCCGCTGCCAGCTTCCCAGTGTTCACCGACCCCCACGCAAACGGCAGAAGAACTACAGGAAATGTCCAGCAGGTTCGACCGCGTTCGAGGGCGGAGTCTGCATGGTCCATTCACCGCCGTTGTCGTTCGTAGCAATCGCGTAGGGAGTCGGACTCGAGTTCGTTCCTACCGCTATGCAGTTCCGGGTGATTGACACGTAACGGCATTTAGCTGACCGTCACCAGGCAGGGATGCTGTGGATGTCCACGGCCACCTCCGTTCGAAGTGCTTACTGACGTCCGACTATTGGTGGAGGCAACCCCGATGCCACGCATTCCATACTGCTACAGCAAGAGATGCTCGAAAGAGAGCGAGATGTTGAATGCTGAAGAATCGTCCAGGTTTACCGTTCTTGCGTACCGATGATTGCTGGAAATGTGCCGACAGTGCCAGTTGCCACGCAGACAACTACGGTCGGGACATGAGACGGACTTGAACGAATCCAGTGACAGAGGGTGGCGTTTGAGGCGACCACGTCGATCCATCGATCGTCCCGACGATCCTGGGAGCCGCTAACTGCCGTGCACTGAATGGCTGTGAATGCATGAGATCGATTGCGGTAAGAACGTGGAGTCTTGGACTGTCCAACTCGACCCGCCATTAGTCGACTTGATGATCCCGGATCCACCCCCCGCATAACAGATCAAGGCCGACGGACATGACACCGTCGTAAGCGCAGACACTCCAGAAGGAACGGCACCGTCGGACCAGATCGTGCCTCCATCGTTCGTCAAGATGATCGATGCGTAGCCGCTGACGCCATCACCAACGGCGACGCAAGTGGTCGAGGACGGTGCGCAGGACACAGCGTTGACGTTCGGCAGAGGCGGATACGAGGCAGTTGACACCCATGACGGAGTTGTTGCGGACGCGCGACCAGCGTCCTCCACCAGAGGGAGAGCCAAGAGTCCGAGTGCCGTCAGGGTTGAGAGCGCGGCAAAAGCGATTCCCCGGACCGCTCGCACGGCCACCTCCTCAACCCTGAGACCACCCCTAACGAAACTCGTTGGATCGTATCCGTGGACTCGTGCGGGTTCACTGGCGGTGATCTGACCCGAGAGAGAACGGTCGTCGCCCGGAGGCCCTCTCTTAGGGGAGCACCTGGTTGGGTGGCGAGCGACCCGCCAGCACGTCAACCACCCCCTGGCAGGCCAGACGACCCATTCGAGTGCGCGTGGCAACCGTCGCGCTGCCGATGTGTGGCAGCAGGGTTGCTCTGGGGGCGGAGAGCAACCGGGGATTCACATTGGGTTCTCCGACGAAGACGTCGAGGCCCGCTGCGTAGATCGTGCCGGAGTGGAGTGCGTCGACCAGGGCGTCCTCGTCGACCACCGGCCCGCGGGCGGTGTTGATCAAGACGGCGGTCGGTTTCATCTTTGCCAGCTCGGCTGCGCCGATGAGGTTGTGGGTGGAGTCGTTCAACGGCACATGCAGGCTCACGATGTCGGAACGACGAATGAGCTCGTCGAGCGATGCGACGAAGCCCGGCAGCCCGGTGTCATGTCGGGTCGTATGGATGACTTCCATGTCGAAACCGGAGGCCCGCTGAGCCACCGCCCTGGCGATTCGGCCGAAGCCCACCAGGCCAAGGGTCGCTCCGTACACGTCGTGAGTCAGGTGATCGCCGAAGCCCCATCCGTTCCACCGGCCTTCCCGCAGATCGCGCTCCGCGTCGGTAGTCAGGCGCCTGGCCGCCATGATCAAGAGGTAGGCCAGGTCAGCAGTCGTGTCGTCGAGCACTCCAGGTGTGTTGCAGACGGTGATCCCCATTTCGTGCGCGGTGGTCACATCGATGTTGTCGAACCCCACGGCGGCGTTCCCGACCACACGGAGTTGACCCCGGCTTCCGGATGCGAGGACGCCCGAGTCGATGTGGTCGGTCAGGTGGCTGACGATGCCGTCACATTCAGCGGCATATGAAACCAACTCGTCGGGGGTCGGAACGTCGTCTGGCGCGATGATCTCGTGACCTGCTTCGACCAGGGGATCGGTCCCGCCCTCGGTCAGAGGACGGGTGACGAGGACGCGACCCACCTAGTGCGTGGTGTAGTCGATCGGTCCCGCGCCCTTGACGCCGATGGCGAAGCAGAAACAGTGGATCGGAGCGTGGTCACTGATCGGGCGCAGCGAGTGCACCTTGTCGGGCGGGATGTACACCAGGTCACCCTGGGAGATCGGCCGGTCCTCGCCGTCGATCGTCATGATCCCCTTGCCGTTCATGACGTAATAGAACTCGTGCGTCGGGTGGGAGTGGGGATCGACCAGCCCTCCGCCCGGGACCTCGAACTCGTTGACCAGCTCTAGGAAGCCGCCGTCGGTGACGTCCTTGAACTCGCGGGACTCGATCATCCACCAGACGGGAACGGTGCCGTTGTGCTCGACGACCGGTGCCTTGGCCTCAATGCTGCGCACGTCCATTCCGAGGGCCTCCAAAGTTGTTTCTAGACTGACTCAGGTGTCAGGTTAGGCGGTGGTGCCGGAACGATGCACCCGTGAGACACCAGCGTGAGACAGTGTCGACCGGGCGAGGGTGAGACATGACCGCAGAGAGACGGGGAACGAAGAGAGCAGTGAGAGCAGAGCCATTGACCGAATCGGCCTGGGCGCCGTTCGGATGGCTCCCGGTCGCGGACACCGACGCACGCGACGGCGAGCATCGGATGACCTTCGAGTGGGCCGACCCGCACGTGAACCTCATCAGTCACCTGAGGGCCGAGGTGCCCGAGACCGCCACCGGCCTGCGCTGCGAGATGCTCTTCCGCCACGACACCCACACCCAGTCGGTCATGCCCCTCAATGTCCCTGCCGTGATCGCCGTCGCTCCAGCCGGAGTCGAGTTCGACTCGGAGCGTGACACGGAGTCGGTCCAGGCCTTCCGTATCGAGCCGCTCGAAGCCCTCGTCCTGCACCGAGGCACCTGGCACTGGGGGCCGTTCCCGATCGAGGGAAACGAGGTGCGCCTCTTCAACGTGCAGGGACTTCGCTACCCCGAGGACAACCGCTGCGTGGACCTCGCTGCCAGAGGCCTGTCCGTCGACGTGGAGTTGTCGTGACGGACACAGGAGGAGCAGCACGGAGGGGTGATCACCCTGGAGCTTGACGAGGCCGAAGAGGCGGAAGTCGTCGAGGCAACAGTCGGCGACCTGGTCGACGCGATCACCGCGCGGGAGGCGGGGCCGGGTCTTGACGGGAGCTCGTCGTTCACGACGACCAGCCCGGAGTGGTGGGTCGGCGACCGGACCTTCGGCGGGATGGTCGTGGCGCAGGCGCTGAATGCCGCCTTTCAAACCGTTCCCACTGGGATGGAGGTCCATTCGCTGCACGGATATTTCGTGCGTCCCACCTCGCCGGGTGCCCGAACGACCCACCTGATCGAGCACGTTCGAGACGGACGGTCGTTCAGCACGCGTGGCGTGACGAGCCTCGTCGAGGGCAAGGAGACCTTCCGCATGACGTGCTCGTTCCAGGCGCCCGAGGAAGGCGACGACTACCAGCTCAAGATGGGACCGGGGACCCCGCCCCCGAACGACATCGAGGGTTTCGAGGCGCCGTTCCCGTTCGACATCCGCGAGGTCGGCGCCACCGAGAAGCGAGAAGATGGCACGTACCGGTCCACCCGCCGGTGCTGGTTCCGCACCCGCGAGACGCTCCCCGACGACCCTGGGCTGCACGCCTGCGTCCTCGCCTACTTCTCCGACATGACGGGCGCCGCTTTTCGCCCTCTGAGCCTCGGCAGCTTCGGCACCCACACGGACGCCAGCCTCGATCACGCCGTGTGGTTCCACCGTCCGTGGCGCGCCGACGAATGGAGCCTGTTCGACCTGCAGGCGTTGGTCAACGCAGGCGGCCGTGCGACCATCCGAGGCACGATGCACTCCGAGGACGGAAGCCTCCACTTGAGCATGGCGCAAGAACTGCTGATCAGAAAGCTCGAGGTCCCCCTGGTCTTCGAGGCACCAGCCTGGCTGCCGAGCGAGCGCGGAAAGAATCGTGGCGACGGGTCTGCTTGACGGGCGCAGCGCCGTGGTGACCGGAGGCGGGTCCGGTATCGGCAGAGCGACCTGCCGCCGCATGGCCGAGGAGGGGGCGCGGGTTGCCGTGCTGGACGTCGACCGGGAGTCGGCCGAGCTCGTGGCGCGCGACATCGGCGCCGTTGCCTATGGCGTCGATGTCGGGGACCCGGACGCATTGCGCGACGCCGTCGACGTGGCCGCGCGTGAGCTGGGCGGTCTCTCGATCATGTACAACAATGCGGGCACTTCCGCTTTCAATCGCCTGCACGAATACGAGCCGGCCGACTGGGAGCGGGTCCTCCGGATCAACCTCACTGGTGTGTGGGCCGGGTTCCGCGCCGCCGTGCCGCACCTCTTGGCGGGAGGAGGCGGCTCCATCGTCAGCACCGCGTCCATCAGCGGGACGCGCCCGGCCGCGGGGGAGGGGCCGTACTCTGCGAGCAAGGCGGCGGTCGCCGCGCTGACCGCATCGGCCGCCCTCGAGTACGGCCCGTCCATCCGGGTCAACGCGGTCTCGCCGGGCATGATCCGCACGACGATGACCGCCCCGTGGTTCGAGTTCTGGCCGGACCAGGTCGAGCGGTTCGAGACCGGGACACCGGTGGCCCGGATCGGTGAGCCAGAGGACGTGGCCGACGTCGTCGTCTTCCTGTGCTCGGACCTCGCCCGGTTCGTGACCGGCCAGAACATCGTGGTGGACGGTGGCCTGACCCTGCACGGCTCGGGCGTCGACACGATTTTCGAGCGAGTCTTCCCGGGCGGCCCGCGGTAACTCGTCGGCGTTGACGGCTCAGGCGTTCGGGTCTATGAACGCTCGATACAGCATCGTGGTCATCGTCTCGAGGGCGACCTCGTCGATCGGATGGCCTACGAATTCGAGGAAGTAGTGGAATCGGTCGAGCATCGCGAGTGTCGCCATGCCGGCAACTTCGGGGTCCATGACGTGACCCGAGGAATCGGGATGGATCTGCCTCGAGAGAGCGCCCGACAGCGCGGTGAAGGTCCCGCGCATGATGTCGACCAGTTCAGGATCGATGGTCGCCAGGTCAGTCCACGCGCGGAAGAGCGGCGCGTAGCGGTGCCAAAGCTCCGAGAACGCCTTGACCCAGCGATAGACGTCGTCCCACTGCGGCGCGCCGCCCTCGTCGGGCAGCGTGTTCAGCGCGTCATAGAGGCCCTGAGCCTCGCCGGCGGCCTCGGTGACGAGCGCGCGGAGCAGATCCTCCTTGTTGGAGAAGTACAGGTAGAACGTGCCGTGTGACGTGTCCGCGATCTCCACGACATCGTTGACGCGGGTGGCGTGGTAGCCCCGCTCGTCGAAGGCGACCATCGCCGCGTCGAGCAGCTTGCGCATGGTGCGACGTCCCTGACTGCGGAGCACCCTCTTGCTGGCTGGCGCCCCCACCGCCTCGCCGTCGCCGTTTGGCGCCCGTACGACGCCCGTTGGGCGAGGCCGATTTGGAAAGGGAGGAGAGCCGGGCCTCATCCCTCGAGGTGCCCGCTGTCTTGCCCTTCTTCGCCCCCACCGAGCGCGGCGGGCCCTTCGTGGCGGCCGCCGCGTCTCGCTGGACTTTCGGCGGCCCCATGGCTGGTGAATGGTAGTGCCGGGCTTCGACGAAATGGCTAACCTGACACGATGGTCAGGTTTGGGTCGGGGCAAAAGTGACACTGGACCAGGAGTTTCGCGTCTCGCTCTTTGACGCAAAGCGAGTTTCATGACCCAAGCGGGCCCACGAGCGACACCGGTCCTGGCCCCTCTGGGCGAGGCGGTGGCCAAGAACGTCCGAGCTGGGGACACGATCCTGGTGATGATGGGTCACAGCCGTTGGACGGCGGCCGCCCGAGAGGTTGCCCGCCAGTTCTGGGGTACCGAACCGGGGTTCACGCTCGTCATGACGAGTCTGGGCGCGCTCGGCGCCGCCTTCTTTCACGGCGGTCTCGTCCGCAAGGTCATCACCGCGTACTCGGGCAACAGCTTCCCGACCTACACGCCGAACCCGATCTTCCGCCGGGCCTACGAGTCGGGTCACGTCGAGGTCGAGCACTGGTCGATTCTCACCCTGAGCCAACGCCTGGAAGCGGCCGCCCGTGGGCTGCCGGCGGCGGTCACCGGGTCACTCGTCGGGTCGTCCATGGCCGAGAACGACGCGTTCACGGTTGTCGACTCGCCGTTCGGCCCGCTCGGCCTGCTCGAGCCGCTCGTGCCCGACGTGGCGTTGGTCCACGCCGCTGCCGCCGATCCGGCCGGCAACCTCGTGTTTTCGGAACCGCTCCTCGACGGCTTGTGGGGGGCGTGGGCCGCCCGCCGCGGCGTGGTGGCGACGGTAGAGCGAGTGCTCGACGACATCGAGGGCCTGGGGCACCGGGTCCGCGTTCCCGCCCACCGCGTCCTGGCCGTCGTGGAAGCGCCCTACGGCGCCCACCCGGGCGGCTGTTACGCGCCGGGGCTGCCGGTCCGCAGTTACGGCGAGGACATCGCGCACTGGAGTGCAGCAGCTGAAGCAGCCGCCAGCGACGAATTCGACCGCTACGTCGAGGAGTGGGTGCTCGGACCGGCGACCCATCAGGAGTATCTGGCTCGGGTCGGCGAGGACCAGCTGGCGTGGCTCGAGGGCCGGTCCGACCCGATGTCATGGAAGGCCGACGCGGACGCCGTGCCTATCGTCGAGGACCCGGAGTTCACGAAATGGGAGACGGCGGCCTCGCTGGCCGCCCGCGAGGTGCAACGGGTGGTGGCGGCGGTCGGGGCGGACGCCGTCCTGGCCGGCGCCGGGGTCGCCAACCTGGCCGCCTGGGTCGCCGTGGCCCGGGCCCAGGCTGCTGGGCAGCGGGTCATGCTCACCGCCGAGCTCGGGCTCTGGGGGTACGAGCCGACGCCGGCGGACCCGTACATCTTCAACCAGAGGGTTTTCCCGTCGACGCCCTATCTCTCGGACGCCTCCTCGGTGTTGGGCATGGTCATCGGCGGCCCGGGCACGACGTCGGTGGGCTGCCTGGGTGCGGCAGAGGTCGACCGCCACGGCTGCCTGAACTCGACCGAGCTGGCCGGCGGCAGGTTCCTCGTCGGTTCGGGAGGCGCCAACGACGTGGCGAGTCGAGCCACTGCGTGCGTCGTGGTCACCTTGGCCCGTCCGGAGCGGCTGCCCGCGGAGGTGGCCTACGTGACGTCGCCCGGAGAACGGGTGGTCAGCGTGGTCACCGACAAGGGCGTTCTGCGACGTGAGGACGGGGTGTTGCGCCTGGTGGCCGTTCCGGCAGGCGATGGATCGCTGGGCGAGCAGGTGCGCGCGTTCGTGGGCTCGTGCGGGTACGAGCCTGAGGTCGCCCGCCAGGTCGAGGAGCTTCCGGCGGTGCGACCGGACGAGGTGGGCGCGCTCCGCGACTATGACCGACGGAGACTGTTCCTTTCGTGAGGTTTGTCGGGGGTGAAGTGGACACGGGATTCGTCGGGGCGCATCGGGCCGCCCAGAGGGTTTGCGGGGAGAAGGTGTCGGGGCCATCAGGGAAGCGTTCTCTCGGGGCTCCTTCGGCGCCAGCCCTCGCTCCGGAAATCGCTTGGATTGGCGCAATAACAGCTGTTTCTAAGAAAGTCATATGAGCCGAAGGGGTGAGCAATGGGCGTGAAATCGCCCAGCTACAGTGACCCCCATCCCGGGGGGGATGCACAAGGATGATTGGGGACGGCATGGCAGCGAGGCAGGGAATGAAGGCGGCGTTGGCGGGGGTGCTCACAGGGACCATGGTGGCCGGTGCCCTCGTCGTTGCGTCGGCGACGACCGCGGGCGCGCAGTCCGCGAGCAGCGCGCCGGGAGTGACCATCGAACTCCATCACGGTCGGGACGATCTCGACCCAAACCGGAGTGTTGGCGTCCAACTTCGGGTCGCTCATCCAGGGCGAGAAGGCCTACTTCGACTACATCGACGCCCAGGGCGGCGTGAACGGACGCAAGATCGACTACAAATACCAGCTCGACGACGGGGGCAACGCCACGACGTTCAACCAGCTGGCGAACACGCTCATCAACCAGGACCACGTCTTCGCGGTGACCGGCGTGGGGACGGCGTCCTTCACGCCGAACCTCTTCGTGGAGTCCGGGATCCCGACCTACGGCTACAACGTGACCAACAACTGGGCCGGCCCGAAGAACCTGTTCGCCGCCGGCGGCTCCGTCGAGTACGCCCCGGCCGGGGCGCCATCCGTCGGCTTCGTCTCGAGGGAGACCCACTCGCCGTCCATCGCGTTCGTCGCGTACGGCATCGCGGCATCGGCCTCTGCCTGCCAGGCCGAGGCGGCCTCGCTGCAGCACTCGGGCTACAACATCAGCTACACCGACTACAAGGTGAACTACCCGGGTACGACGGTTGCGACCGACGTCCAGCGCATGAAGCAGGCCGGATCGAATATGGTCGTCAGCTGCATGGACGTCCAGGGCAACATCAACATGGCCCGGGCGGTCAAGCAATACGGGCTGCACATCACCCAGCTGTGGTTCAACGGCAACGACCAGCCGACGCTCAACGCGAACCAGAGCCTGATGCAGGGCATCTACTTCAACATCGCCCACGTGCCCTTCACGGCGCCGCAGTCGGACTACCCGGGCCTCAAGCTGTACCTGACCGAGATGAAGAAGTACGAGCCGGCCTACGCCCAAGACGAGGTGGCCATCCAGGGTTGGGAGTCGGCGGCGCTCTTCGTCGAGGGAGTGAAGATGGCCGGCAACAACCTCACGTGGGCGAACGTCATCAACGCGGACAACTCCCTGACCGCCTTCACGGCGAACGGGTTGCAGTCGCCGGTGAACTGGAAGGACGCCGGCCACAGCGGCCATCCGCCGCCCTACTGCAGCGCCGACATCAAGGTCTCGGGGGACAAATACGTGCCCACATTGAACACGGGGAAGAACGTGTTCAACTGCTTCGGGTCTCTCAACCCGAAGAAGAATCCGGTGTTCCCGCTGCCGCCCGGCACGCCTGCTCCCGCCTGATCGGGGCGGGAGGGTAGGCCGGGGCAGGGGAGCCGGGAGCGCGGAACCGAAATGGAGCAGTTCCTCGGCTTCGCACTCCCCGGCGTGCCCTACGGGTGCACGTACGCACTCGTCGCCGTCTGCCTCTGCCTGACCTATCAGGCGACTGGGGTCTTCAATTTCGCGTTCGGCGCGCAGGCGTTTGCGTCGGCGTTCGTCTTCACCTTCCTGACCCAGTACCACAACTGGTCCGGGTTCGAGGCTTTCCTGGTGTCGGTCGTCGTGCTGGGACCGGTCATGGGATGGGCGTTCGACCGGTTGATCTTCCGGCACATCGCGAACTCGAACACGGTCGCCAAGATGGTGTGCAGCCTGGCGCTGCTCGTCGGGATCCCGAACCTGCTCCCCGTCATCTTCGGGCCCCAGAACCTGGACGCGACGACGACGATCCTTCCGTTCTTCAATCCCAACGTGGTGTATTTCACCGTCGCAGGAACGCCGATCAACGGCATCTACCTGTCGATTATCTCGGTCACGGTCGTCGTGCTGGTGCTCCTCACGATCCTGTTGCGCTACACCCCGCTCGGCCTACAAATGCGAGCGGCCGTCGAGAGCCGGCGCCTCGTCCAGCTCGACGGGGTGAACTCGAATGGTGTCGTCGCGGTGGCCTGGATCGTGTCGAGCTTCATGGCCAGCTTGGCCGGCGTGCTCCTGGCGCCCGTGTTCGGCGCCTTCAACTCGGAGGACTTCGTCACGCTGACCGTGGTCGCCATCGCAGCGGCGGCGTGGGCGCTGCTGCGCAACCTCCCGGTCGCGGCGGGCGTGGCCGTCCTCATCGGCGTGGCCACCACGGTCCTCCAGGGCTACATCCCGCCCAACAGCTTCTGGAACTCGGCGGTGGTGCCCTCGCTCCCGTTCCTCTTCATCGTGGCGGCATTGCTGATCCTGCCGGGAATGCGCAGCCTTGACGCGAGCCGTGACCCCCTGGCCACGATCGACCCACCACCGCCGCCCATCGCCGCCGCCAGCCGTGCCCCCACGATGGACAAGATCATCCGACCGCTGTGGTGGGTGATCTTCGCGGGGTTCTTTGTATCGATGTTGACCTGGATCCCCGACGCGTGGACGACCGTCTTCAACAACGGCCTCACGTTGTCGATCGTCCTTCTCTCGATCACGCTCATCACGGGCATGGCGGGCCAGCTCTCGTTGTGCCAAGCGACGCTGGCCGGGGTGGGGGCTTTCACGGCCGCCCAGCTGGCGAACCACCTCGGGCTGAACCTACTCCTGGGCGGCTTGGTCGGTGCCGTTTTGGCGGCAGCGGTGGCGGTGATCCTGGCGTTGCTGTCGCTGCGCCTGCGCGGGCTGGGACTGGCCCTCATGACCTTGGCAGCCGCACTGCTGTTCGACGCCACCTTCTTCAACACGACCTCCATCACGGGCGGATCGCAGGGTGTGAGCATCCAGGCGAAATGGCTGGGGACGAGTGCCTTCTTCAATTTCGACGGCCACGCCATGTTCCTGCTCTCGCTCGGAGTGCTGATCCTCGCGGTGATCGTGGTGCAGCTGGTGCGCAAGGGCACAGTCGGTCGGAACCTCGCGGCCATGCGGGGGAGTGAGGTCGCGACCGCCGGTCTCGGAGTGAACCCGACGTGGCAGCGCATCGTGGTCTTCGCGCTGTCGGGCGCCATCGCCGGCATCGGCGGCCTGCTGTACAGCATGGAGCAACAGGTGGTCAACCCCACCGACTGGAACACGGAGTTCTCTCTGGTGTTCGTGGTCCTGGTCGTCACCACGAGTGTGACGACCGTCGAAGGCGCCATTCAGGCCGGCATCGGATTCTACGTGACCGAGCAGATCCTCACGACGGTGCTTCCCGCCCGTATCGGCGCGTCGAGCCTGACGGTCGTGCTGTTCGCCTTCGGTGCGCTTGACGTACGCGGCTCACCCCGAAGGAGTGCTCGAATATCAGAAGCGCCGGTGGAACCAGCGGGCCGAGAGGTGGTTCTTCAGTGGCCGCTCGGCCGAGGTCCCCGGTGGTGCCCTCTCGACCTCGCAAGCCCATGGCTGACGCCCGCCCGCTTCTCACGCTGCGCGGCGTCTGTAAGTCCTTCGGTGGGATCCAGGCCGTCTCGAGCATCACGTTCGACGTCTCCCCCGGCGAGATCGTCGGACTCGTGGGGCCGAACGGGGCCGGCAAGACCACGCTGTTCAACTGTGTGTGCGGGCAGCTCCGTCCCGAGCTGGGGGAGGTGGTCTTCGACGGCACCTCGCTCGTCGGGCTCCCGACCTACAAGCGCGCCCGCCTCGGCATCGGTCGCACCTACCAGAAGGTCGAGGTGTTCACCGACATGTCCGTGCGCGACCACCTCATGGTGGCCGAGCGGGCGCGGCGGGGCGAGGGTCGCCTCTGGCGCGACCTCGTCAACCTGAGCAAGCCGACCGCCGACGAGGCCGAGCGGGTGGCGGCCATCCTCGACCTCGTGGGCATCACGCACCTGGCCGCTACCTCGGTCAACGCGCTCGGCCTCGGCAACTGCCGATTGGTCGAGCTGGCGCGGGCGCTCGCGACGGAGCCGAAGATCCTGCTCGCAGACGAGCCCTCGTCCGGACTCGACCTCCGCGAGACCGCCGAGGTCGCGGCCGTGCTGCGCACCGTCCAGCGGGAGCGGGGCACGGCCATCCTCCTGGTGGAGCACGACCTCTCCATGGTGGCCGACGTCGTCGACCGCACCATCGTGATGGACCTGGGTGCGATGTTGGCCGAGGGGACGTTCGACGAGGTCATGGCCGACCCGATGGTGCGCGACGCCTACCTCGGGCAAATGGGGGTCGCATGACTACGACCGCCGACACCGGCGTCGACCAGGCCAGCGTGCCCCAGGACGGCGTGCTCGCGGTGCAGAACGTCAGCGCCGCATACGGCCCGTACCGAGCACTCTTCAATGTGTCGTTCCGGGTGCCCGACGGCGGCGTGGTGGCGCTCGTGGGTTCCAACGGGGCCGGCAAGTCCACCGTGGCGCGGACGGTCACGGGTCTGGTCACGGCGTCTTCGGGCCGCGTGATGTTCGCCGGCCGCGACGTGACCGGGCTTCCCGCCTACAAGATCGCCCGCCTCGGGATGGCCCACGTCGTCGAGGGGCGAGGCGTGTTCTCGACCCTGACCGTCGGGGAGAATCTGACGCTCACCTTCCGCCAGCGGGCGGGGCGCGGGAACCTTTCGGCCAACCTCGACCGGGCCTACACCGCGTTCCCCATCCTGGGGGAGCGGCGCAAGCAGGTGGCGGGGACGTTGTCGGGAGGCCAACAGCGCCTGCTGTCGCTCGCCAAGGTCCTGGTCGTCCCCTCCAAGGTGCTCGTGGCCGACGAGCTGTCGCTCGGCCTGGCCCCGGTGATCGTCGACCAGGTCTACGACGGGCTCCGCGAGATCAACCGCAACGGCACTGCGCTCGTCGTCGTGGAGCAACAGGTGAGCAGAGTGCTCCAACTGGCCAATTGGGCCGTGGTCCTCGACCACGGCAGCGTCGCCTACGAGGGCGAGCCGTCGGGCGCCGGCCGGGCGGTCGAGACGTTGATGGCGCGACGCGAGGAGGCTGCCGCCTCGGGAGCGGCCGAGGCGGCAGAGTAAAGGCCCGCACCGAGCGGACCGAGGAGGCAGACCATGAGAGAGCCAGTCATCGTCGACGTCGTGCGCACGACCTTCGGCAAGCGCGGCGGGGCGCTGGCCCAATGGCACCCCGCCGACCTCCTCGCCTTCGCCCTCACCTCGCTGGTGGAGCGGACCGGGGTCGACCCCGAGCGCATCGACGACGTCATCGGCGGTTGCGTGACCCAGGTGGGGGAGCAGAGCACGAACATCGCCCGCAACGGCTGGGTGTCGGCGGGATTCCCCCAGAGCGTGCCGGCGACGACCGTCGACCGTCAGTGCGGTTCCTCCCAGCAGGCGGTGCACTTCGGCGCGGCGGGTGTGGCGGCCGGGCACTACGACCTGGTGGTGGCGTGCGGCGTCGAGGTCATGAGCCGCACCCCGCTGGCCTCGAACGCGCGCGGCGGCACCGGGCCCTTCCCGCCGTCGTTCCTCGAGCATGTCGACGGGCGACTCTGGACCCAGTTCCGGGTGAGCCAGGTCCTGGCCGACCGCTACGGCATCACAAGGGAGGAGATGGACGCCTACGCGCTCGAATCGCACCGCCGTGCCGCCGCGAGCTGGGACGACGGTCACTTCGAGCACGAGGCGATCCCGGTGCCCCTCAAGGCGGAGGACGGCAGCCTGACCGGCGACTTCCTGCGGACCGACGAGGGCATCCGGCGCACGTCGACCCTCGAGGGCCTCGCCGCGTTGCCCGCGGCGCAGCACTGGGAGCCCGACACCGCGCCCGACATCACGGCCGGCAACTCGTCACAGGTGACGGACGGGGCCGCTGCCATGCTGATCGCGGACCGCTCGACCGCCGAGGCGCTCGGCCTGCCCGTGCGGGCCCGCTTCGCGCATTTTGCGGTCGCCGCCGAGGACGCCGCCATCGTCTTGTCGGCGCCCGTGCCCGTCACTCACAAGCTGCTCGAGCGCTCGGGTATGAAGGTGGACGAGTTCGACGCGGTCGAGTGCAACGAGGCCTTCGCCGCCATCGCCCTCATGTGGCAGAAGGAGTTCTCCTACGACATGGCGCGCTTCAACCCGCGTGGGGGTGCGATCGCCATCGGACATCCGCTGGGCGCCAGCGGCGTGCGTCTCATGGGGACGCTCCTCAACCACCTGGAGGCCACCGGCGGCCGCTACGGGTATCAGACGATGTGCGAGGGCGGTGGCCAGGCCAACGGCACCGTCATCGAGCGGCTGGGCTGATCCCGGTCTCCGTTTCGGGCCTGCCCGCCGCCCCGTTCGCTCTCGCCGCCTCCTCCTGGGCGGCGATCAGCGGCTGCAGCTTGCGGGTGACGACGAGCCACTCGACGAGGAACGTGAGCCCCGGGATCAGCCCGGCTGCGAACATCAGGATGATCCATGGGATGTGCAGCCGTGCCCTGAGCGCGAGGTACCCGGCGGCGATCAGGTAGACGATGTAGAGATAGCCATGACCGATGCCGAAGATCGCGAGCTCCGCCTTGAAGCTCCCGACGTTCGCGAAATGCAGGCCGGTGAAGATGAAGAGAGGGATGATGAGCACGCCGACGATGTTCGCCATGAGCTGATAACGGAACAGCGCGCCTCTCAGGCCGCGTTGGGTGAGCCGCTTCACTGCGCGCGCCGTACGACGACCGTCTCGCGGTTGCGCCAGGTCTTGGGCTTGGCCGAGAGCGCGGCGAGGCGTTCGTTGTAGGCCGCAAGCTCCGCGTCGTCGTCATCGCCGGAGGCGGCGACGATGGGCTCCTCGGAGACGGTGATGGGCGGTGCCGGCGAGGTGGCCTCAGCACCGGTTGTCTGTGCCTCCGCCTGTGCTTGGGCGCGGCGCATGCCCTTGAGGCCGACCGTCTCGTAGTCGGTGTGGAGCAACAACCACCAGAAGTAGATCCCCAGCAGACCGAAGGCGGGCCACATGACCGAGTACAGATAGCTCAGGGTGTTGCCGTCTTGCGCCCGGTGGATCTGCCACCACGCGGCGATGGCGCAGCCCGGGACGATCACGAGCACGGCGGCGTGCAGCGAGACGGCCCGCTTGGAAAGCCATCGTGCACGCACAACGGCCATGCTACCGGCCTCCGATCGGGCAGAGATTTCGCCGCTAGCCTGTTCCGGTGCTCCCCGCGGTGACCCGTCCCGAGCCGCCCATGACCGGCGACGAGCGCACGATGTTCGCCGTGTGGATGGACTACCAGCGCTCGACGCTGCTGTGGAAGTGCCAGGAGCTCGACGGCGAGACGCTCGCGCAACGGGGCGTGCCGCCGTCGCCGCTCAGCCTGCTCGGGATCGTCCGGCACATGACGATTGTCGAGTGGAGCTGGTTCGAGAAGGTCTTCGCGGGGACCTCGACCCCGCCACCGATCTCGACCGAGCACGACGAAGACGCCGATTGGAACGACCTCGATCCAACGAGGGCGATGGACGACATTGCGTTGTTCCAGCGGCAATGCGAGGTGTCGCGGGGGATCGTGGCGGCGACCCCGAGCCTCGACGCGCCGGCCGCGAAGTTCTCGGAGCCGTTGTCATTGCGCTGGATCATGGTCCACATGATCGAGGAGTACGCACGCCACAACGGGCACGCCGATCTGTTGCGAGAGCGAATCGACGGGGCGGTGGGGGAGTGAGCGTGGGCCGTCAGTGCCTCGCCCGAGCCGCCCAGCCCGCTCCGGAGGCTCCGACTCCCCAGGCGTGAAGTTCTCGATCCGGCAGATCCTGGCCTCCGCCGCGGGCGCGGTGATCGCGGCGATCATCGCATCGGCCTTCGGCGTCAAGGGAACGATCGTCGGGGTGGCGATCGGCTCGGCGGCGGCCACGTTCGGCACCGCGTTGGTCGCGCAGTCGATCGAGCGCGGGCACGAGGCGGTGAAACAGGTTGCGGAGCGGGTCCCGGACTCGTCCACGCTGCTCCGGCGGCTGGGGACGACGGGGACGAGCAGTGCGCCGGATCCGACGGCGACGCCATCGGGGGCGGAACCTCACGAGGCCGCCGCGGAGACCTCCACGATCGAGTCCCCGGCGGCGCCCGTCGAGGCCACCGGGCGGCTGGAGGTCTCGGCGACCGCCGACACGCCCGAGACCGGTCGCGTGCAAGCGAGCACGGAGGCGGTGCCGGCGACCGGGGGCAAGTCCGGCGGAGGGCCCAGCGCTGCGCAGCGAACAGGCGCCGGGGCAGGCAGCGGCGTGTTCTCAAGCCGTTTCAGCTGGAAGACGATGGCGGGAACCGCCGCCATCGTGTTCGTCCTGGCACTGCTGTTCGTGACCGCCGTCGAGCTCATCGCGGGAAAGCCCCTGTCGTCGATCTTCGGCGACCACGGGACGGGCACCTCGGTGAACGACGTCTTCAATCCGTCGTCACCGCCGGCCTCGACGACGACCACGACGACACCGGGCACCACGTCGACGTCCACGACCAACGGCTCGTCCACGACCACCACCACGTCCTCGCCGGGAACGACCACGACGAGCACCACGGTTCCGTCGACCACGACCACCGCACCGACGGGGGGTGCGACGACCACGACGACCGGCGCAGCGGGTGCTGTGTCCGGGAACACAGGCGGCTGACGAGCCGGGGCTGACGGGGCGCAGCTGACCGGCCGGGGCTGACGGACCGGGTTGACGGGTCGGGGCTGAAGATTCGGCTACCAGCCCTTGAACTCGGCCGGCCGGCGCTCCACGAAGCTCGCGACGCCCTCCTTGGAGTCCAACGTGTTCGTGACGAGCTCCTGGCCCATCGCCTCGTCGTAGAGGGAGGTGGCGCGATCGACATCGAGGGCGCGGTTGGTGAGCCACTTCGCGATCCAGATCGCCTTCGTGGGCCCCACGGCGAGCCGCCCCGCCATCTCCTCGAGTGTCGCCCGGAGCTCGGCGAGCGGCACGAGACGGTTGACCAGCCCGATGCGGTAGGCCTCGGCCGCCGGGACGTCGTCGCCGAAGAAGAAGAGCTCCTTGGCCTTCTGGATCCCGACCAGCCGGGTGAGGATCCAGGCGCCGCCCGCGTCGGGGGCGATGCCGCGCCGGATGAAGACTTCCACGAACTTGGCCTCCTCGGCCATCACCACGAGGTCGCAGGCGAGGGCCAGGTGCATGCCCCCGCCGGCGGCCGTGCCGTTGACGCCCGCGACGACCGGCTTCTCGCAGTCGAGGATCGCCGTCACAAGGCCCTGCCAGCCCTCGCGGATCATGCGCGAGGCCTCGCCCACGCCGTCTTCGGGGGCTCCGTCGGGCTTGGGGCGGGGCGGCAACCGGCCGCCCCGCAGGTCGGCCCCCGTGCAGAACGCCTTGTCGCCGGCGGCCGTGATCACTACCACCCGGACGAACAGGTCCGCCGATGCGTCACGCACCCACTCGGCGATGCGGTCCCGCATGAACTGGGTCAACGCGTTGCCCGCGTCGGGCCGGTTGATGGTGATCGTGCAGATGCCGTCCTCGATCCGCCGGATCAGGTCGTCGCCGATCGGGTCTTCCGTGGTGGTGTTCATCGATCTCCTTGGTGCGGGTGCGTGCCGCGCCCGTGGCCGCCAGAGTTGCAGGTGACCGCCAGAGTTGCAGGTGGCGGAGGGTTCCGGCCAGTCGTGCCGCCGCCTGCTCGGGCCGTAGCCTGGGTGGCGGTGCCGGCGCCCTACGACCTCACGATGGACGAGTTGGCGGCGCTCCTCGAGGGCGAGCCCGCCTACCGGGCACGCCAGGTGTGGACGGGCCTGCACGCACGCGTGCAGCGACCCGAGGAGATGACCGAGTTGCCGGCGGCCCTGCGGACCGTGCTCGAGAAGGAGCTGCCGCCCGCGCTCAGTGAGGTCACCCGGCGCAGCGCCGACGGCGGCGAGACGACGAAGTGGCTGTGGTCGCTCGCCGACGGCGCCCGCGTCGAGTCGGTGCTCATGCGCTACCCGGACCGGGTGACGGTGTGCGTCTCCACCCAGGCCGGCTGCGCCATGGCCTGCCAGTTCTGCGCGACCGGCCAGGCGGGCTTCCAGCGCCACCTCAGCCAGGGCGAGATCGTCGAGCAGGTGGCCGTGGCCATGCGGGACGCGCACCCCCGCCGGCTGTCCAACGTGGTGTTCATGGGGATGGGCGAGCCACTGGCCAACTACGACCGCGTCTGGGGTGCCGTCGTGCGCCTGCAGGGCGAGATGGGGCTCTCCGCCCGCCATCTCACGCTCTCGACGGTCGGGATCGTGCCGGGCATCCGCCGGCTCGCCGCCGAGGACCTGCCGGTGAACCTGGCCGTGTCACTCCACGCGGCGAACGACGCCTTGCGCGACGAGCTCGTCCCCATCAACCGGCGCTATCCACTGGCTGCGCTGGCCGAGGCCTGTGCCGAGTACGTCGCGGCGAGTGGGCGCCGCCTGTCCATCGAGTGGGCCCTCATCGACCGGGTGAACGACCGGCGCGGCGACGCGTCCGAACTCGCGGCCTTCGCCCGGCCGCTCGGCGCGCACGTCAATCTCATCCCCCTCAACCCCACTCCGGGCTACGCCGTCGTGGGCTCGTCGCCGGCGCGGGTCCGAGCGTTTCGCGACGAACTGGCATCGCTCGGCGTCAACGCGACGGTCCGCGTCACCCGGGGCGTGGAGATCGACGCCGCGTGCGGGCAGCTGGCGGCAACCGCTGCGGCAGCGGTCGGCGCTGACGCCGAGTCGCCGGCGCCGGCTGGGCGAGCCGTCCGACTCGTCCCGGGCGCCCGCGCTCGATAGAACGAGTCCCCATGGCGACTACACGGTCCGGGCGAGCGCGCGTCGTGCGTCCCTCGTTGTTGTGGTTCCTCCTCCTCGACGGCGGCATCGTGCTGCTGGCCCGGCTGGCTCTGAGCGGCGCCGCCTACCGGCGAGGCAGCGAAATGAGTGGTGAAACCCTGCCGCCCCGGGAGGTGCTCCAGGCACTGTTGGCGGCGACCGTGCTCATCCACGCCTCCGAGGCGCTGGCGGCGGGGCGGATGGCCCGGCGCCGCGGCCTGTCGCCGCGCGGATGGCGCCTCCAGACGCTCGTCGTGGGGTTCCCGTCGCTGTTGGCCATGCGGAGGGCCTCGCCCCACTGACGTGAACGTGGTTCGAACGGCCGCCCGCTCGGGCCGGCCGGTCGGCACGGCAAGCTGGCGCCATGCACGACACCGCCAGCACCGTCACCCTCGCCGACCGTCCCGTCCGCCGCATGGGCTTCGGGGCCATGCAACTGCCCGGGCCGGGCGTGTTCGGGCCACCCAAGGACAAGGCGACCGCGTTGGCCGTCCTCCGTCGCGTGGTCGACGCGGGGGTGAACCACATCGACACGGCACAGTTCTACGGACCGGACGTCGCGAACGACCTCATCTACGAGGCGCTGCACCCGTACCCCGAGGACCTCGTCTTGGTCTCCAAGGTCGGCGCGCGGCGCGACGGGACCGGCCAGTGGCACGGCGCGCAGCGACCCGACGAGCTGAGGGCCGGCGTCGAGGCCAACCTCGCCTCGCTCGGTCTCGACCAGGTGCCCGTGGTCAACCTGCGCCGTCACCCGGGGTCCGACGTGCCGCTCGCAGAGCAGCTGGCGGCGATGGTCGCCATGCGTGACGAGGGCCTGATCGGCGGGGTCGGCCTGTCCAGCGTCACCCTCGACGAGTACCGGCAGGGGACTCAGGCGACGACGATCGCGTGCGTCCAGAACGCCTACAACGTGGCCGACCGCTCGGGCCAGGACGTGTACGACGCCTGCGTGGTCGACGGCGTCCCCTACGTCCCGTTCTTCCCCCTGGGCTCCGCCTTCATGCCGGATCGCCCCGTGTTGAGCCGTCCGAGCGTGCTCGCGACGGCCGAGCGGCTGGGCGTCACGCCGGCCCAGGTCGCGTTGGCCTGGCTGCTCCACCTCTCGCCGCTCGTCCTGCTCATCCCGGGCACCTCGTCCCTCGGGCATCTGGAGGAGAACCTGGCGGCGGCGGACGTCGAGCTCGACGCCGAGGCCATGGATCTGCTCTCCGGGGCCGAGGCGTCCGGGGGCTCAGGAGCGTCGCCGACGAGCGCCCATACGGACTAAAGCTCGGTCCGTCATCCCTTCGGATGTGGGAGGAGGCTACCGGCGCCGCAAAACCTCGCCGTTCGCTCCGAACGATCAGACGCATCACCCAACGCCGGACCCGAAGCGTTCGCAGGGCGCTCAGTTGCCTGGTTTTGTTTCGTGCTGTCCGTGAGCTGTGTGCTCGTGATGCTGGTTGAGCGTGGGGTGTTCGGGGTGTTCGTGAGACGGGCTGCGGCGGTCTTGACCCGTCGGCGGGGCGACCTCATCCCGCAGCCCCAGAACTCGTAGGAAGAAGAGTTGAATCCTGTTCAAGGGTTTGCGCGACTGCGCCCTCCTAGCTTCGGCCTCATGACCGTCAGTCACCCGAACCTTATGGTCCTGATTGGCCCACCTCACCCGCCCACTCACGTTCCGAGACTACTGAAACTGGTCCAACCTGGGACAGACAATGGTCGCCGGGCCAAGGATGCGCCCGATCACCGGCTCGGCGGCGGTTACGGAGCCTGACGATATTGATTGCCCGGCCTGTCGCAGCCTCTAGCGGCGGGTGAACGTGAGATGGGTGACGCCGCTTGGGGAGCTGACCGATTCCATATCGAAACGCTGTTCGAGCTCCTCCAGCCCGTCCCAAAGGCGCTCGCCCCGCCCGAGGACAATGGGGACGATCACCACGTGCATGTAGTCGATGAGGTTGGCGGCAAGAAACTGACGGATGGTCGACGGGCCTCCACCGATGCGGATGTCCAGGCCGCCAGCAGCCTCCTCGGCAAGGTTCAACGCTTCGCTCGGAGTGGTATCGATGAAATGGAACGTCGTCCCGCCCGTCATCTGGATCGAGGACCTTTGGTGATGGGTGAGCACGTAGACCGGAGTGTGAAACGGCGGGTCATCGCCCCACCAGCCCTTCCACTCCTCGTCAACCCAGGGCCCGCGCTGGGGTCCGAACTTGTTCCGGCCCATGATCTCGACCCCGATGTTCGTAGCCCAGTTGCTGGCGAAGGCATCGTCGACGCCGGTGCTTCCGCCTGCGTCGCCCTGCGCGTCGGGAAGGCCGCGGAAGGTGCGAGTGGGAAAGAACCATTCGTGGAGCCGGTTACCAGCGTGGCCGAAGGGCGTTTCGAGACTCTGACCGTCACCGGTGCCGAATCCGTCGAGTGAGACCGAGAAGTTGTGGACTCGAACGCGTGACATCAATGCTCCTCCTACAGGTAGTCGTCGGCGACGGGTGGTGAAACCAGTGTGCTGATGCCGTCATCACCAGCACGCCATTCCTCATGTGAAACCTCCACGCTCCACTTCCGTTACCAGTGCCGCCAGCACCTCTCAGCATGTCTACGAACGACGGAACCTGAATTGACAGTGACCACGGAGCAGCGCCTTCGACGCGTCCCGTACGACCAGGCATGCGACGCGTTGTGGATGGGCGCTGGCGACCCGCTCTAGTCCTTCATCTCTACCGTCAGAGTGCGGAACTCGTCGGTGCCCACGTTCTCGAACGTATGTGGCGTCAGTGGGGCACCCCACACCGCCGTGCCAACGACCGGCTCGGACTTCGAAAGTCTGGTGTCCGCGAACACATTCCCATCGGGATCACGACGCACGAAGTCGCTTGTACCCAAGATGTAGAGGGCGCCGCCCCAACGTGTGTGTGCACGGGGACGGTGGCACCGGGTGCGACACGCCCATCGAGGACCCCGACTCGGTCGTCCTCGAAGAGGACGTGATGAAAGCCGGGTGCAGCGATCATGGCGTCAAGGTCATCCGGCCACGGCCACGGTTCAGCCAACACCGATCCAGTCTACGCAGCATCGGAGAAGGCATGGCGAGGCGGTATTCGTTACGATCAATCGGAGGGAACGATCGGCGTTGGTGCGACCATGAGTGTTGATCGATGGCTGGTTGTCGGTGCGATATGTCTCAGACCACCAATGAGCCATGGCCCAACGACCGGAGAGAGGGCTCGGCAGTGCCCGGCCGGAAGCCTGCGCTCCCCTGGAGCCGGACGGATTTGTTGGCTACAAAGTGCGTGTGGAACTCGAACGCTGGCCCAACGAAGCCGAGATGGTGGCTGAACTCTATGGAGGTGCCTGGTCGAACCCAGAGGGCTGGGCCCAGCGATTGCGACCTGAGGGGTGCATCGTGTGCAACTCGGGCCACCCTTTCGGCATCATCGCTGACTTGAAGCAGACCTGGGTAACCACCGATCCCGAAGTGGCCATCTTCGGCTATGTCTGCGTCATCTCGAAGATCCACGTCGTCGAGCCCTTCGATCTGCCCGACACCGGAGTGGGCTTCTGGCAGGAAGCCATGGCCGTAGCTCAGGTGCTCAAGGAGCTCTATCGGCCGGTCAAGCTCAACTATGAAATCCATGGCAACACGTTGCCCCATCTCCATATGCACCTATTTCCTCGCCAACGAGACGACGGGTTCGCAGGTCGGCCAATCGATCTCAAGGAGATCCGTCATCGCTATAGCGACGACGATCTCGTCACACTTAGGTCAGCTCTCGCCCGAATCACAGCATCAACCTGAGGACTGCTTCATCAAGGACCGTCCCAGACCACCAATGGTTCGGTTCGGGGACGCGCGTGCAGACCACACAGCATACGGCGATCAAGCCCTGCTCTCCCGATCCGTCAGCGCCGGCGAACGGGACGCGGGAGCGACCGCACCGACTCAGCCGGCGACGGTGCCCGTCTCGTCGAGGTGCAGCACGCGGTCGGGTACCTCAGGTGCTCGGTCACCCGGGCGCACGCCGTGGGGCGTTCGGGCGACGCAATCACCCTGCACACGTCGATGCCGTACCGGGCTGGATTTGTGGGCACGGTGCCGGCCAGAAGGGCGAGATAGCGATCGTGCCCGACCACCCGGTCGCCGAAGGGCCCGATCCGCTCGACGTCGGCGGCGAGAATGTCACCCAGCGACGCCCAGTCACGAGCCGTCAGGCGCACGAAGAACGAAGTGACGACCTCGACGACATCGTCCTCCGACGCGCCCGGCGCATTCCCTCGCCGGCTCAGAGGGCGACGATGCCCTCGCCGCCGACCGCCCCGGGCACGGTAACCGCGCCCACCGGGACCAGTCGCCCGTCCACCGCGACCCGGAACCCGTCGACGACGCCGTTGCCGCCCGTCTGGACGTACAGGTAGTGGTTGTCGAAGGTCGGTGCGGCGTCGACCGTACCGGGGTCGGTCGGTGTGGCCCCGAGGAGCACCAGGGCTCCCGAGGTCGAGCTCGCGAACGCGCTCTCGCTGGCGCTGCCGGCGTTCGACGCGTAGAGGAAGCCGCGGGCCGGGGCGACCCAGCAGGTGGCGGCCGCACCGGTGCCGACCGCATCGAGCAGCGTCACCGTCCCGTTCGGGTGCAGCGCGTACGTCGCCAGAGCATTTGTGCCGGCATTGGCGACGAGCAGGTGGCCCGCGCCGTCGAAGGCCACCCCGAAGGGCACGGTGCCGGGTTCGGGGTTCACTACCGGTGCCTGCGGCAGATAGCCGTACGGTCCGACATGGAACACGTCGATGCTGTTGCCGCTTCCCTTGGTGGTGACCACGAGCTCCGACCCGTCCGGCGAGAACGCGACCTGGCCCGGAGTGCTCGTGAACTGGGTCTTATCGGTCGGGATGGTGAGGCCGAGGTGCCGGTTCGAGAACGGCAACGCGATGAGCCGCCCGAAGAAGGAGATGTAGCCCTGGACGCTGCCGCCGCCCAACGCGTTGAGGACGTAGACGAGGCCCCCACGAACCGCCACGCTGACGGGGAAGGTGCCGCCGGAGCTGATCACCTGCTGCAGGGACAGCGTGTCACCTCGCACGGAGAAGACCGACACGGTGTTGCTCCCCGCGTTCACCGCGTAGAGGGTCTCGTTCGCCGGGTCATAGGTCAGCGAGCCCTGCGAAGCGAGATGGTCGACGACCGATCCGTTGAGGACGCCGCCCAGCCCACCGGTGTCGTAGGCGCCTGCGGCATTGAGGGCGCCGTCACCGGCGCGCTCGTAGGCCACGACCTGGTTGCCGGCAGGGTTGTCCGTCTGGACGAACACGGCGTGAGAGCCGCCGACTGCCTGGGTGACAGGAGCATCCAGGGCGCCCGCCGCCGGGGCCGCGAGAGCACCCAGCCCCACCGCCGCGCCGGCCGCGAGGGCGGCGCCGGCGCCGATGATCTTCCTCTTCATGTAGTCCTCCAAATGGTCCAGTGGTTCCGTCGAAGAGACTGCTGCACTTGTACCGTCACGCGATGGGCCGCAACCGTTACGCAGCACCGGTCGCGTAACGCTTCGCCACCGTCAGCAGACTCAATCCGCGCGTGGCGAAGGCAGTGACTTCTTCGAGGCGCGCGGTCCTACAATGCGTTCCGTGGAGACGGACGTGGAGCTGTTGGGCCGACTGCGCGATGGTGATGAAGACGCATTCGTCACGCTGGTCGGGCGGTACCAGCAGTCCATGGTGCGGCTCGCCCGTACGATGGTGCCGAGCTACGCAGTGGCCGAGGAGGCGGTGCAGGACACATGGATGGGTGTGGTCCGGGGGATCGAGCGCTTCGAGGGACGTTCCTCGCTCCGCACGTGGCTGTTTCACATCCTGGTCAACCGGGCCCGGTCGGCCGGCTCGAGCGAGCAGCGTTCGGGCGGAGGCCGCCGTCCCGCTGCCCTCGATGCCCCACCGGTCGATGAGGACCGGTTTGCACCCGCGGTCGACCCCTCGTTCTTCGATACCAGAGGCAGCTGGCTCGAGCCGGTGGTCCCGTGGGGGGACGAGAGCGAAGACCGGCTCGACGCCTCCGCCTTCGCCCCGTTCCTCAAGGCCGCTCTCGAGAGTTTGTCGCCCCGCCAGCGCGAGGTCGTCCTTCTGCGGGACCTGGAAGGGCTGTCCGGCTCGGAGGTCTGCGACGTCCTCGGGGTCAGCCCGGGGAACCAGCGGCTCCTCCTGCACCGGGGCCGGAGCCAGTTGCGCCGCGAGATCGAGTCCGTGGTGAGAGGGGAGTAGCGGTGTTCTCGCTCCGGCAACGTGACATCGTGTGCCAGCAGGCGGTGGAACTGGTCACCGACTACCTCGAGGGCGACCTGTCGCGGCGCGACCGCCGCCGTTTCGAGAAGCACCTCAAGAAGTGCCCGAATTGCTCGGCGTACCTCGAGCAGATCAGAACGACCATCCAGCTGAGCGGGTCGATCGAGGCGGAGGAGCTGACGCCCGAGGCAAGGCAGGAGCTGAGCGAGCTCTACCGTCGCTGGCGCGCCGAGTGAGCCCGGCTCAGGAAGTTCCGCCCAGCGGCGAACCCGGCCCGCGGCCGCCGTAGCTCTCCTCGCTGAGGGCCGAGCCGAACCCACCCGGGTCGGCCTCGGGCGTCTGCCAGAAGATCTCGACGCGGGCCACGGCGCCCTCCGCGTCGAGAGAGAACCAATGCGTCTCCTCGAGGTGCAGCTCGCGGTCGGGGTACGTCAGGTGCTCGGTCACGCGGGCGCACGCCGTGCGGCCGTCGGACGATGCAATCACCTCGTGCACGTCGATGCCGTACCGGGCTGGATTTGTGGGCACGGTGCCGGCCAGAAAGGCGAGATAGCGGTCGCGCCCGACCACCCGGTCACCGAAGGGCCCGATCCGCTCGACGTCGGCGGCGAGAATGTCACCCAGCGACGCCCAGTCACGAGCCGTCAGGCGCACGAAGAACGAAGTGACGACCTCGACGACATCGTCCTCCGACAGCGGCTCGTTCGTCAGCGGTTCTTCCAGTTCGGCGCCCGCTTCTCGGCGAAGGCGCGCGGCCCCTCCTTGGCGTCCTCGCTGCTGAAGACCTCGCCCGAGATCTCCGACTCGATCCGGTAGGCCTCCCTCATGTCGGTGGCCAGGCCGCGCAGCGCCGACTCCTTGGTCTTGCGGACGGCGAAGGGTCCGTTGGCGGTGATGCGGTGGGCGTAGTCGATGGCGCGGTCCATCAGGTCGGCCGGGCGGCAGACCTCGTTGAGCACGCCCATCTGCAAGGCGCGGGCGGCCGGGATCTGGTCCGCACAGAGCAGGAATTCCATGGCGGCGGGCCACGGGATCTGGCGGGGCAGCCGCACGGTCGTGCCGCCGCCGGCGAAGAGCCCGCGCTTCGGTTCCATCACCGCGAACGTCGCCGTGTCGGAGGCCACGCGGATGTCGGTGCCGCCGAGCATCTCCATGCCGCCGGCCACGCAGGTGCCGTTCACGGCCGCGATGATCGGCTTGTAGATCTTGACGCCACGCAGCACCGCCTTGACCCCGTCGTCGAGGCGGTAGCCGTCGATCTCGGACACCTCGCCCGCCTGCATCTTCTTCTGGAGCTCGGTGATCTGGGGGATGTAGGTCTTGAGGTCGGCGCCGACGCAGAAGTCCTTGCCGACGCCCGTCACGATGGCCACGTAGGCGTCGTCGTCTTCGTCGAAGCGGTCCCAGGCGGAGCGCAATTGGTAGAAGTGCTCCATGTCCATGGAGTTGCGTGCCTCGGGGCGGTTGATCGTGATCGTGACGACGTGGTCGTCACCCAAGACGTATTCGACCGGCATGATCCCGGTGGGTCTCCGGGTCAGTCCTTGTCCTGGCCGAGGCGGGTCGCGAAGCTGGCGACGCTCACGATGCCCTCGTCGTTGGTCTTCGTCTGCCCGTGGGCCCGCGAGACAAGGGACGTGTCGACGTCCTCCGCCTCCGCCCGCAGGGCGCCCACCGTGCACTTGTCACGCGGCCGAACCGAGAACGGGTCGAACTGGAAGTGCTTCACGGCGTTGAGGTAGGTGATCTTGTCGATCTCCTCGTCCGACACGCCCTCGAGATACTTCATCAGCGCCTCGGGGGCCTGCGGCCACGTCGAGTCCGAGTGGGGGTAGTCGCACTCCCAGGTGATGTTGTCGATGTTCAGGTACTGGCGGCTCTGCACGCCGAAGGCGTCGTCGATGAAGCACGTGATGACGCGGTCCTTGAAGACCTGGCTGGGCAGCTGGTCGCCGAAGTCCTGGCCGGTCCACTTGTGGTGGTGCTGATAGACGTAGTCGATGCGCTCGAGGGCGTAGGGGATCCAGCCGATCCCGCCTTCGGAGAGGGCGAAGTGCAGCGTCTTGTACTTGCGCAGGATGGGTGACCAGACGAGGTCGGCCGCCGCCTGCACCATGTTGATCGGCTGGAGGCTGATCATCACGTCGATCGGCGCCTCGATGGAAGTCATGAGGATCTGCGACGACGAGCCGAGGTGCATGCACACGACCGTGCCCTCGTCGGCGCACGCCGTCCAGAACGGGTCCCAGTGCGCGCTGTGCAGCGAGGGCCAGCCCAGCTTCTCGGGGTTCTCCGAGAAGGTCACGGCGTGGCAGCCCTTCTTGGCCACCCGGCGCACCTCCTCGGCCCCGAGCTCGGGGTCCCAGATGACCGGGATGGACAACGGGATGAAGCGCCCGGGCTCGGCGCCGCACCACTTGTCGATGTGCCAGTCGTTGTAGGCGCGCACCATCGCCAGCGCCTCGTCCTTGTCCTCGCGGCGGGCGAAGAGCTGGCCGCAGAACTGGGGGAACGAAGGGAAGCACATGGAGCCGAGGACGCCGTTGACCGACATGTCGCGCACCCGTTCGTGCACGTCGTAGCAGCCGACCCGCATGTCGTCGAGGGACATGGGCTCGATCCCGTACTCCTCGGGGGGACGGCCGACCACGGCGTTGAGGCCCACGTTGGGGATCTGGTTGCCGTCGTAGAACCAATAGTCGGTCCCGTCGTCCCGGCGGATGAGTTTGGGCGCCTTGTCCTGGTACTTGGCGGGGAGCAGGCCGTCGAACATCCCCCTCGGCTCGATGACGTGGTCGTCCACGCTGACCAGGATCAGGTCTTCCGTGCGCATCTCGTCCTCCCCTTGTGCTCGCTCTTGCCCTTGCCGTTGCCCTTGCCCTGGGCAGTGTCCCTGGCGGTGCCGTGTCGAGGTCAGATCCCTGACACCGATGTCACCTACCTTATGCGCCCCCTCGCCGGGCGTGCGAAGCAGCCCGCGCCGAGGCCCGGTCCCGGGCGGCACCGGGGCCGCGCCGCCGCGCTCGGTCGGCGGCGGAAACGGGCGGCCGGCCCTCAGCGGAGGCTCACAATGGCTCAGGCGGTGGTCAGGCGCTGGCGACCTCGAGCGTCGGCGCCGCCACGCCCCGCCTCGGCAAGATGATGTCGTCGATGATCCCGTAGTCGCGGGCCTCCTCCGCGGTCATGTAGTGGTCGCGGTCGATGTCCTGTGACACCTGCTCGACCGGGCGCCCGGAGTGGTGGGCGATGATCTCGGCCATGCGTTGGGTGAGCGACATCACCTCGCGCAGCTGGATCTCCATGTCCGACGGCGCCCCGCGGGTGCCGGCCGAGCCCTGGTGGATCATGATGCGCGAGTTCGGCAGCGCGAAGCGCTTCCCGGCCGTGCCTCCCGACAGGATCATGGCCGCCGCCGACATGCCCATGCCGACGCAGATGGTGGAGACGTCGGGCTCGACGTGCTGCATGACGTCATAGATGGCCATCCCGGCGTAGGCCTGCCCGCCGGGCGAGTTGATGTAGAGGTAGATGTCCCGCCCGCTGTTCTGGGCCTCGAGGAACAGCATCTGGGAGATGATCAGGTTGGCCACCTGGTCGTCCACCTCCTGACCCAGGAAGACGATCCGCTCGCGCAGCAGCGACGAATAGATGTCGAAGGCGCGGTCGCCCCGGTTCCCCTCCTCGATCACCGTGGGGACGAGGACGTGGCGCAGCGGGTCGTGGCCGTCGGGTCCGAGGCCGAGTCCGGGGCCGGGTCGGGGGCCCGGGCCAGCGCCAGCTCCTCGTCCGAGTCCGAGTCCGACTCCGGGTCCGGGGGTGCGGGCTGCTGCTGGGGGTGGCCATGGGGTGCTCCTTCCCTCATCTCCTGTCCTTGTCCTCCCCGACGTTATATCAAATGTGAGATAATGGTGCATCGTGAGCGAGCGCCGGCACCCCACCGTGTTCCCCGGCTTCCGGGAGATGGCCGAGCGGCGCCGTTCGGTGTCGGGCCAGCTGGTGTCCCTGCGGCGAGAGCTCGGGCTGTCCCAGGCCGAGGTGGCGTCGCGCATGGGGACGTCCCAGTCGGCCGTGGCCCGTTTCGAGGCGGGCGACCTGGACGTCCGCTTCTCGACGGTGGAGCGTTACACGGTGGCGCTCGGGGCGCGCCTGGAATGGAGGATCGAGCGTGGGTGATCGCGAGCACGACTGGCCCTGGCTGCCGCCGCCGGCCCCGCCGGGTGGCCCGGGGGGTGGTCCCGGGGGCACCGGCACCGGCCCGGGCGGCTTCGGCCTGGGCGACGGCCGTGAGTCGCTCTCCGAGGTGCTGGCGCAGCGCCTGTTGGCCCAGCGCGTGGTGCTCCTGCACGGCCCGCTCGACGACATGACGGTGACGCGGGTCTCGGCCGAGCTGATGACGCTCGATGCGGAGGGCGACGAACCGGTGACCCTGCGCGTCGATTGCGGCGAGGCCGGCCTGGCGCCGGCGCTGACGCTGATGGACGTGGTCGAGCTGATGGGCGTGCCCGTGCGGGCGCTCTGCCTGGGCCAGGTGGCCGGCGGGGCGATCGGGGTGGTGGCGCTGTGCTCGCATCGTGCCGCCATGCCCAGCACGCGCTTCTCGGTGTGCGAGCCCACGACGCAGATGGAGGCGCACGTGCGCAACGTCGCCCAGTGGGCCGAGCTGCGCGCGGCGGAGCGGCAGCGCTTCTGCGAGCGCGTCGGCGCCGCCATCGGCAAGAGCGCGGAGGCGGTCGGGGAGGACATGACGCGTGGCCTGTTCCTCGGCGCTGCCGAGGCGGTCGGATACGGGTTGATCGACGAGGTGAGCCGTCCGGACGCGGCGATCCGGCGGCTGCCCGGCTCGGGCTCGCCGCCGATGGGGTTCCGGCCCCTTCGCTGACACCCGGCGCTCACAGCCCGGCGTTGACCGTCCGGTGCTGACGGCCCGGCGTTGACGGCCGAGCGCTGACGGCCCGGCAAGCTGACGGCCGAAGTCACTGGCCGGGCACGAGAACCGCACCGGCCCGCGTGCCTACGATGCGGCCATGTCGAGTCGGCCGAGCCCCGGGCCCCGGATCGCACCCCTCCCACCCGAGGAGTGGGACGACCGGCTGAGGAGGGTGCTCGAGCTGTCGCCCGGCGGGACGGCCGAGCCGATGCACATCTTCGCGACGCTGGCCCGGGCCAACAGTGCCAACCCCGACCTCTTCCGCCGCTGGATGGGCTTCGGCGGCTCGCTGCTCGGCGGCGGCCTGTCGGGCCGGCTGCGCGAGCTGGTGATCTTGCGCACGGCCTACCGCTTCGACGGCCGCTACGAATGGGCCCAGCACCTCGAGATGGGCGAGGCACAGGGGGTCACCCGGCCCGAGATGGCGGCGCTGGGCGACGGCGCCGAAGGCGGGCTCGATGCGGTCGAGTGGACGCCTCTCGAACGCGCCGCCCTAGCCGCAGTGGACGACACCGCCGACGCGGGGGCGGTGTCCGACGCCACCTGGCAACAGCTCTCCGCTCATTTGAGCGACGGCGAGATCATCGAGCTCCTCATGCTCATCGCGCACTACCTCATGCTCACGACCGTGCTCCGCTCGCTGCGCATCGAGCTCGAGCCGCGCGCCGAGGCGTGGGCGCGCGGCGTCCCGGGCGGACCGCCGGACTGATGAGCCGATGAGCCGATGAGCCGATGAGCCGATGAGCCGATGACGCGTCTCCTCGAAGGCCGCTGCATCACCGTCGTCGGCGCCGGCACGCAGCCGTCCCTCGACCCCGACGCGCCGCCGGGCAACGGACGGGCCATCGCGGTGCGTGCGGCGCGGGAGGGGGCGTCGGTCGTCTGTGTCGACAACGACGAGGCGGCGGTCGAGGAGACGTGGCGCCTGATCACGGAGGAGGGCGGCAAGGCCGCGGTCGTCGTGGCAGACGTCACTACCGAGGAGGGGTGCCGACTCGCCGTCTCCGACGAGCCGGGTGCCGCGCCCGACGGGCTCGTGCTCAACGTCGGCATCGGCTTCGGGATGGGCGTTGCCGGCACGTCGCCCGACGACTGGGACCGCACCTTCGCGCTGAACCTCCGGTCCCACTTCATGCTCGTCCGCCGGGCCCTGGTGACGCTGCCCGACAACGGGTCCATCGTGTTCATGGGCTCGGTGGCCGGCCTGCGGCCGGGCAGCCGCATCCCTGCCTACGACGCCTCCAAGGCGGGCCTCATCGGCTTGAACCGCCACGTCGCCGTGGAGGGCGCGCGGCGCGGCATCCGGGCCAACGTCATCGCTCCGGGGCTGATCGACACGCCGCTCGGCCGTGCCGCCTCGGCGGGCCGTCCCTCGCGCACCCGGACGCCGGTGCCGTTGGGTCGGCAGGGCACGGCCTGGGAGGTGGCGGCCGCCACGGTGTTCCTCCTGTCCCACGAGGCGAGCTACATCACGGGTCAGGTGCTGGCGGTCGACGGAGGGCTGACCTTGGTATGAGCGCCGCCCACTCCGCCCAGCGCCGGTCGGGAGTGCGCGTCGCACCCCCGAGGCCACGCTTAGGCCGGCGCACGGCGCGCTTCAACCGGGCGGTCAGCAACAAGGTCTTCGTCCACGTCGCCGGACTCCTGCCCGGCTGGGGGATCGTGACCCACGTCGGGCGCCGGACCCGCACCGTGTATCGCACGCCGGTGCTCGTCTTCCGGACCATGGACGGTTTTCGCATCGCGCTCACGTATGGGAGGGACTCCGACTGGGTGAAGAACGCGCTGGCGCACGGGGCGGTCAGGCTGCGCACGCGGGGCCGGGAACACGAGCTGTCCGACCCCGAGATCGTGAACGACCCCCACCGACAGCACGTGCCCCGGCTCGAACGGGGCTTCCTGGCCGTGCTGCGGGTGACGGAGTTCCTGGACTTCCACGCCGCGCGCTGAGTGTGGCGCGCCGGGCGCCGTGTGCCGAGAGCCGGGTTGAGCTCGGTCCGTCCTGGTGAGGGGTCTTTTCCGGCGGCAGGCAACCTTTCGTCCCGTTCGAGGGGTTGAGGGTGATGATGGACGATCGTCGTGGGCAGAAGCCCTCGCGGCTCGAGTTCGAAAGGTTCGTCGATGCCGCCGCCGACGGGCTGCTGCGGGCCGCGTCCCTCATCACGTGGGACGTGGCCGAGGCCGAGGATCTCGTTCAGGAGTGCCTGTTCCGTGTCGCCCGCCGTTGGCCCCGCGTCCGCAGGATGGACCACCCGGTCGCATACGCGCGCACCGTGCTCGTCCATCTGGCGCTTGACGAGGGCAAGCGCCGGACGCGTCGACGTGCCGAGCTCTTACCGGCGGCTGCCGTTCCGCTCGACGAGCACGAGGACGTCACCGCCGTCAGGGTGCTCGGCCGGGTCGAGGTCAATGCTGACCTGACGCGGGCGCTCGGAGAGCTCCCACCTCGTCAACGGGCCGCGCTAGTGCTGCGCTACTTCGAGGACCTCTCCGAGGCGGACGTCGCCCAGGCGATGGGATGCTCGGTGGGCACGGTCAAGAGCACGACGTCCCGAGCCCTCGAGCGGCTGCGCCTGGTCGTCGAGGCGCCCGTGGCGGCCGAGAGCGACCGAAGCATGGTCGACAAGAACGACACGAACGACACGAAGAGCCCGAACAGCACGAACGGGGAGTCCGTCACCACGCACGGCGTGCACAAGAACGAAGGGAGCGTCACTCGATGACGACAGCAATCGAAGAGGGACTGACCGACGCCTTGGCCCAACGCGCGGCAACGGTACCGAGGGGGGCTGCAGAACGCCTGCGCTCGATCGACTATGGCCCGCGCCGCCACCTCCTCGCCGTTCCGGTCGCCGTCGGCGCCGGCGCGGCGGCGACCGCAGCGACAGTGGGGACGGTCCTCGCGGTCGTGCTCGGGGGAGCGACCCCTGCATACGCCGGCTGGAGCGCGACCCCCACGGCGTCGTCCGCGCCGTCCTCTTCGGCGGCTCCGGATTGCGTCAGCGCGCTCTCCAGCGCGCCATCAGGACCGTCCGGACCATCCAGCACGGGGACTTGGCAAACACTGCTGTCGGACGTCCGCGGTCCCTTCACCATCACTCTGCTGCAGAACGGCACTTCCTATGCGTCCTGCTTCACGGGACCGTCGTTCACCGAAGTCAACCAGATCAATTCGCCGAATGGCTCCGGTGGCGCGCAGTCCGGATCGCTGAGCGTCCGCGGCCAGTCGGCGAGCAGTGGCGGCCCGGCTCAGGGCGGTGTGGGTTCGCTGGTGCGCCTCGAGCGGACCAGTTCCGGTGACCTGAGCCAGGTGTTGCAGAACCACCTGACCACGACGGCCGACGGGCCCTACACGTTCATCGACGGGCGTGTGGCGAACGGAGTGAGCGGTGTCACCTTGGTCATGGACGACGGTCAAGACGTTGTGGCGACCGTGGCCGACGGATGGTTCGTGGCGTGGTGGCCCGGATCTACGGCCGATGCGAGCTCGGTGCAGGTCACGAAAACCTCTGGGACGACGTCTGAAGCCCTGGTTCCGTTGTCTCAGTCGGGTGTGAAGTTTCCGCTGGGAGGGTCTTCGAGCTCGGGACCACAAGTGGCCACGCCGCCGCCTCCCGGTTCATGCACGACCGGGACTACGACGCCGAACTCGACCAACGGCCCGAGTGTCAACTGCAAGTCCAGTGGGTCGAGCTCGAGTGGGAACTCGGGTAACTCCGGGGGCCTGAACACCGGCAGCACCGGTCCGGGGCCGACGGCGAAGTCGAATCCCTGATCCTGCTCTCAGGCGGTGACCTCCATTCGCAAGCCTGTCTCGTCCACCTCCCCACCGAGCCTCAGACACGTGCTGCCGGCGTAGCGGCGGGCCGTCCACGCGCCGGCGAGCGCGTCGAGGACGTCGTCCTTTGACGCACCAGTCGGTGGTGGCTCTACGAGGAGAGTGACGTCGCCGAAGGTAGGCCGCAGCGCCTCGATGCGCTCCGCCCGGCCCTCTGGCGTCCTCTTGTTGTGCCGCATCGGGTGTCCGGTGATCGCGGCGAAGCTCAACTCCGGGCACATCTCGAAGAGGTGAAGCGGCCGTGTGCTCGGCTCCGACAGCAACCGGTCGACCTCGCGGATCTTCGGCACGATGTTGTACAGCTGCGTGGAGATCGCACGCCCGCAGACCCGGCGGGAGACGGCGCACGCCTCCTCGTAGCTCGATGCATGGAGCACCTCGCGCGCCGGCGCCGGGAAGACCGAGCTGCGCCGGGGACCCAACCTACGGCGCGCCTCCAGATCGCAGGATCTCGGCCCGCTTGCCGCCAAACCGATCGGGATGTCGATGCCCGCGGCGGCCATGCGGCCCGACGCGAGCGCTTCGACCACCGGCTCCAGGTCGCCGAGGACGACCACCGAGACGTCGGGGCGTCCCTCGTTCGCCACGGCGATGATCGTGGCCAGCACCCACCCGGCCCGGCAGCCGTCGATCCCGCCGACGACGACAGACCCGTCGAGCCCGCCGACAGACCCGAGCGCCGGCGTCAGGACAGCTCGGCCAAGTTCAGCTGGTCCTTCGGCGCCAGCGTCACCTGCCGCCCGATCAGCTCGTAGATCTCGGCCTCGGCGAGCGCATCCGCCCCGCCCTCCAAGAGGGCGTAGCAACGCCCGCCCTCGGGCAAGTCGCAGACGAGCAGCCCCCGCTCGGGCTCCCCCTCGCGGCCGTGCAGCACGGAGTAGGTGGCGACCGTCGCCGGCCCCGAGGGCGAGGCGACGATCACGGCGGGCAGCTCCACGGCCGCATAAGGCTCCGGGTCCTCCACCACGCCGCTGCCCGATGCGGTCGACCACACCCCGTACGCGTGCTTCTGCATGTGCATGCCCACCCCGCTCGTCACGCCGTAGGCACCGGGGTCGAGGCGCAGGGTCTCGGCCATGGCCGCCATGGAGTGGGTCATGTAGTTCGAGCCCGGCCCGCCGTGGTACGGCAGCCCGCCCGTTCGGGTCACCGCCGACGCGCGGGTCGTCCTCGCCGATCCCCAGGGCGTCCAACGCGAAGCCGATCGACGAGGCGAAGCACGAGTAGAGGTCGAAGTAGGCGACGTCGTCCGCCCCGATGCCCGCCCCCGCCAACGACGCCTCCGCCGCAGACTGCAGGGCGGGGGAGCGCCAGAGCTCGGGATGCGACGCCACGTGCACCGGGTCCTCGGCGTAGCCGAACCCGCGCAGATACACCCGGCGCTCCTCGGGCACTCCCAGCTCGTCGGCCTTGGCCGCCGAGGCGAGGATCACCGCGGCCGCCATGTCGACGTCCATGATCGAGGTCATCAGCTTCGTGTAGGGGTAGGCGACCATGCGGTTGTCCGGCGTCGCGTCGACGACCTCGGCCGCGCCCCGTTCGATCGGGAACCACGCATTGACGGGATCGGCCGCCGCCACCCGCGTCATCGGCGCCATGACGCGGCCGAGCGCATCTCGATGCACCTCGAGCCGCCTCTCCAACTTCGCCCGCCGGGCGTTGTCGAACAGCGCGAACGTGAGGTACGCCTCGAACACCGAGTGGCTGATCTCGGAGGGGTCGAACTCCATGTCCATCGGGAACGGCCGTCTCTCCGCCGGCTTGTTCGACCACTGCGGGCGCTCGCCCGCCTTCTTGAGGCGGCGGACGGTGGCCAACGCCTCCGCGCCGGTGATCAGTGCGAGGTCGAGGCCGCCCTCCCGTATCGCCCGCGCCGCCTCGAACGCCAGCACCTGGGGCACCGTCCCCCCGATGCCCGAGTACCGGCGCCGCGCCGGCGTCGCGCCCACCCGTTCGGCCAGTCGCTGCACGGCGTCGTCGTACTGCCACGACTGCGAGTACACGACGTCGATGCCCTCGAGCCCGCTCAGCACACCCGCCGCTGTGGCACCGGCACCCGCTGTCGCACCGTCGACTGCGTCCGCCGCCGCCTCCCTCGTCACCCGCTCCCACATGATCGAGGGGCTCCGGCGCGAGGCCGCCCGCCGCGACCACGTCGTCGTCGGTCGGGTGCCAGGTGTGACGGGCGACGCCGATGATGCAGGCGGCCCGGGGGTCGGCGCCACCACTCATGACACAGGGCTCACGATGCAGGGCTCACGACGCAGGGCTCACGGCAACGGCCACAACGACGGATCCAGCGGCGGCGTCGCCGTCAGCCGCGCGACTTGCCGGGCATGGCGATCGCCCGGTCGGCGATGATGTTCTTCTGGATCTCGGTCGAGCCCCCGCCGATGGTCGAGTAGCGCTGGAAGGCGTAGAGGCGGGTCCACTTCCCGCGGTCGACGGTGTCCGGCCCGCCCTTGGCCAAGAGCCCGGCCGGCCCGAGCAGGTCGACGGCCAGCTCGGCGAGCGTCTGCGCCATCGAGGACCAGGACAATTTCGCGAACGGCACCTCGGGCCAGTTCTTCTCGCCCTTCATGATCTTGGACAGCGCCCGCAGCGAGAGCAGACGGGCCAGTTCGATCTCCGTCCACATTTTGGCGATGCGGTCGCGCAGGGCGGGGTCCTCCAGCGCGCCCGGGTTCACCGAGCGGGCGGCCTCCACCACGGCACGCAGGTCGGCGGCGAGGATCGCGATCTGCGATGCGATGCCGACGCGCTCGTATCCGAGCGTCCCCATGGCGACCATCCAGCCGGCGCCCTCCTCGCCGAGGCGCCAACGGGCCGGGATGCGCACGTCGGTGAAGAAGATCTCGTTGAACAGCTCCTCGCCCGCCATGTCCCTGATCGGCCGCACGTCGATCCCCGGCGTCTTCATGTTCAGGACGAACGCCGTGATCCCCTCGTGCTTCTTGCCCCGCTCGATGGCCGTCGGGTCCGTCCGCAACAAGAAGAGCCCCCACGTCGCCAGGTGGGCCGACGAGATCCAGATCTTCGAGCCGTTCACGACGTACTCGTCGGTGTCGGGGTCGTAGATCGCGGTCGTGCGCAGGTTGGCCAGGTCGTTGCCCGCCATCGGCTCGCTGAACCCCTGGCACCAGTGCTCCTCCGCCTCGAGGATCGACGGCAGCCACTCCGCCTTTTGGTCCTCGTTCCCCCACTGGATGATCATCGGCCCGATCTGCCAGATCCCGTTCGTGTTGAACATGCCCGGCGTCCGGTACTCCGCCATCACCTCCGAATACAGCAGCCGCTGCATGGCGTTGATGGTCCGGCCCTTGGCGTACTCGGGGCCCCAGTGGATGGCGGCCCACCCGCCCTCGTGGAGCTTGCGCTGCCACTTCTGTCGCCGTTGTTGGCTGGCCTCGCCGCTCAGCTGCGCATCGTCTCCGAGGGCCTCGGCCTCCAAGAACGGCGGCAGGTTCTCGTCCAGCCAGGCGCGCAGCTCGTCGCGGAACTTCTCGTCCTCGGGGGCCAGGGCGAAATCCACGGGGGGAAGGGTAGCCGACCTCCCGTGTACTGTGACGCTGGCGTCAGGGAACGGCGCGCCGGCGCGACACCCGCGCTACACGCCGCAGTGGACCCGTGGGGGAGGCCGTGGACTTCACGTACGACGAGGAACAGTTGGCGCTTCAGGACGTGGCGCGCACCGCGCTCGAACGCGAGTGCAGCCCGCAGCTGCTGCGCGAACTCGCCGACGACCCGTCCGGCATCACCCCGAGGCTGTGGTCGACGCTCGTGGAGCTGGGATGGACCGGTCTGCTCGTGCCCGACGAGCACGGCGGCACCGGCACCGGCGCCAGCCTCCTCGAGATGTGCATCGTGCTCGAGCAGATGGGCCGCATCCCGCTCCCCGGCCCCTTCTTCTCCTCCGCCGTCGCCGCCACCCTGGCGGCCCGCGCCCTCGGCGCCACCGAGCTGCTCGACGACCTGGCCGCGGGCACCCGCCGCGGCACCGTGGCCCTGGGCGAGCAAGGGCACGGCGAGCCGCTGTCGACCGTGCGCGCCCGGGCCCGCCGCAAGGCCGCCCAGTGGGTGGTGAGCGGCGAGAAGGTGGCGGTGATCGACGGCCACACCGCCGACTGGGTGATCGTCGTCGCCCGCAGCGAAGAAGGCGTGCGCTCGTACCTGCTCGAGTCGCCCGCCGACCACGCCGGCACCGCCGTCGAGCTGGTCCCCTCGCTCGACCCCACCCGCAAGTTGGCCCACCTGGTGCTCGACGAGGCGCCCGTGGTCCCGCTCGGTCCGCCCGGGAACCAGGCGGGGCTTTGGCAGCGCCTGCAGGACGACTTCGCCGTGGCGCTGGCCGCCGAGACCGTCGGCGCGGCCGACCGTGCGCTGGCCGAGGCCATCGGCTACACGTCCGAGCGCATCGTGTTCGACAAGCCGGTGGCGACCTACCAGACGATCAGGCACCGCCTCGTCGAGATGTTCCAACAGGTCGAGATGGCCCGGGCCGGGTTCCAGTTCGCCGCCTGGGCCTCCGACACCGAGGCGCCGGAGCGGGCGCAGGCGGCCGCCATGGCGGCCAGCTACGCCGCCGAGGCCGGCGTCCGGGTCACGGGAGAGGACATCCAGATGCACGGTGGCGTCGGCTTCACCTGGGCCAACGACGCGCACTTCTTGTTCAAGCGGGTGAAGCAGAACGCGGTGCTGTCCGGTGGCGCCGGCGCCCAGCTGCACCGGCTGGCGGCGATCTTCATAGAGTCTGCGTGAGTGACTGACCTCTCGAACACCTCGAACGCCTCGAACGTCTCGAGCGCCTCGAACGCTTCGCGATCGACCTCCGGGTCCACATCGCGCCCCCCGTCTCGCTTCCAGCAGAGCCCGATGCCGCCCGAGCTGGCCGAGCGCTATCTCGCCGAGGGCCTCTGGGACGATCGCACCCTCGGGCAGCTGCTGAACGACGCGCTGCACGACGACCCGCAGCGACGGTTCCGGATCTGGTCGCCGACCAATCCGTACATCGGGACCGTCGGCGACGTGTACGAGCAGGCGCTCCGGGTGGCCGGCGGCCTCCGCGCCCACGGGCTCGGCCCGGGTGACCTGGTGGCCTTCCAGCTGCCGAACTGGGTGGAGGCGGCCGTCACCTTCTACGCCTGCAGCATCGCGGGCGTGACGATCGTGCCCATCGTGCACTTCTACGGGCCGAAGGAAGTCGGCTTCATCCTCCGCCAGAGCGGGGCGCGCGCCCTCGTCACCGTCTCGGCCTACGGCAAGCGTGATTACCTGGCCGAGCTCGCCACCGTCCGCGACGGCCTCGGCGACCTCGAGACCGTCTTCGTCGTCGGCGACACCCGTGGCGCGCCCGACCTGGTGCCCTTCGACCGGCTGCATGCGGCCGAGCCGCTGGATGGCCCCCTCGACGTGGACCCCGACACTCCCGCGGTCATCGGCTACACGTCGGGCACGACCGCCGACCCCAAGGGCGTCGTGCACACGCACCGCACGCTCGGCTGCGAAGTGCGCCAGCTGAGCGGTCACCAGTCGGGGCGCGATCGTGCCGGGCTCGTCGGCGCGCCCGTCGGCCACGCCATCGGCATGCTCGGAGGCCTCTTGTGTCCGCTCGTGGGCGGCAAGGCCGTCTACATGATCGACGGCTGGGACCCGCCCACCGTGCTGGCCGCCATGTTGGAGGAGGACATCTCCGCCGGCAGCGGCTCGACCTACTTCTTCACGAGCCTCCTCGACTGCCCTGACTTCAAGCCGGAGCACGTCGAACTGATGCACTTCATCGGGTTGGGCGGCTCACCCATCCCCGACGCGGTGGCCGAGCGGGCGGACGAGCTCGGCATCTCCCTCGTGCGCGCCTACGGCAGCACCGAGCACCCGTCCATCACCGGCTCCGAGCACGAGGCGCCCCGCGAGAAGCGGATCCACACCGACGGCAAGCCGCTCGCCGGGGTGGAGATCCGCACCGTGGACGAGGACGGCAACGACGTCGGCATCGGCAAGCCGGGCGAGATCCTCTCGCGTGGACCCGACCGCTTCGCCGGCTACACGGATCCGGCGCTGACCGCCGAGGCGATCGAGGAGGGCGGCTGGCTCCACACCGGCGACGTCGGCGTCATCGACGCCGACGGCTACCTCACCATCACCGACCGATTGAAGGACATCATCATCCGCGGCGGCGAGAACGTGAGCGCGGCCGAGGTCGAACAGCTGCTCGCCCACATGAAGGGCGTGGCCGAGGTCGCCGTGGTGGCCGCCCCCGACGAACGATTGGGCGAGCACGGCTGCGCGTTCTTCCGCATGCAGCCCGACGTCGAGGCGCCCGACCTCGAAGCGGTGCGTTCCCACCTGGCCGAGTCGGGCCTGGCCCGCCAGAAGTGGCCCGAGGAGGTCCGGGCGGTGGAGGAGCTGCCGAGGACGCCGTCGGGCAAGATCCAGAAGTTCGTCCTGCGCGAGCGTCTGCGGGCGGGGGGCTGACCGGCCGGCCTTCGTTGCGTCATCGCACCGACTGCGACCAGGCCTTCCGTCTCCGGGACCGGGTTTTCCCACGTGACATGCCTGTTCACCGGTCAGCAAGGCGGCTACGCTCCCCCAGCATTGGCAGGCGGGACCGAGGGAGGGGAGTCCCATGGCAAGCCGTATCCCGAGCAAACAGATCGAGTTCCTGTCCGCAGTGCCCCTGTTCTCCGGGTGTAGCCGCAACGAGTTGCGGTCGATCGCCCAACTCGGCACGCCGGTCGACGCAGAAGAGGGTGCCTATCTCACCGAGGAGGGCAAGCCGGGGCGCGAGTTCTTCCTCGTGCTCGACGGAGAGGCCTCGTGCCGGGTGCACGAAATAGAGGTCTCCCGCTTCCGGACCGGCGGCTACTTCGGCGAGCTGGCCCTCCTGCACGGCGGGCTGCGAGCCGGAGACGTCGTCGCGCTGACGCCGATGGAGCTCTTGGTCTTCGATGCCCGGGAGTTCCGCTCCATGCTCATGACGACGCCGAGCATCGGGCTGAAGATGCTCTCCAACCTCGCCGGGCGTCTGCAGGAGGCGAGTGCCCAATACATCTACTGAGGAGCCACCCCCTGCCCTCAGCCCGCCGGCACCTGCCAATCGACGAGGTCGGTGCTGCGTGCAACGCCGATCCGCGCGTGTCCCCACCCCCCGAAGGCGGTGAGCTCGGTGCTGCCGGCATAGGTGAGGTAGTCCTCGTCGTGGGGCCCGACACACAAGAAGGCCGAGTTGGCGTGTTCGTAGTTGACGCTCGAGATCCCTGAGCCGCTGTTGAAGGCCTGGCTGGGCACCATCAGCTCGCGGCCGGGGGACCAGTGCAACCAGGTCGCCGGGTCCTCCGGGTCTCCGGCTTCGAGGGAGAAGATGAACGGCTGGTCCAAGGTGTTCGACGTTGCGACGAGTCGCCACGCCCCGCCGATGGTGAGGAACTCATAGTTCTCGACGGTGTCGCCGTAGAGCACGATGTCCGGCCGGCCCACGAGCTGGAACTTCTTCGACAATGACGGTGCCCAGGCGATCTCGAAGTGTTGCGACGTCGTGCCAGCCTTGAAACCCAGGATCACACCGTTGCCCGTGAACGCAAGTGCGCCGTCGATCATGCGGCCGGCGAGTCCGTGGGCAAGCGGGTACGGCCGCGACCATGATCGAAGGGAAGGGGAGCCAGCGACCCGATACTCGAGGCCGCCCGGTGTCTGGTAGGTGACGACGAAGTCCCCGGCCGGGTCGCGAACGATGTCCGGGGAGGCGGCGTTCGTTGCGATCACCGTGGGTGCGCTCCAGTGACGCAGATCCGGGCTCTGGGCAACGGCCACGTCGAAGCGGACATGCGGCGCCGAACGCGTCTGTGTCATGTCACTGAAGAGCATGTGCCAGTTCCCGTCGGACCACTGCAGGGCTTGATCTTTGACCCCCGCGGAGTCGTACGAGAGAACCGGGTTGTGCAAGGCCGCCCAATCAATCGAGCGCGGAGGCGGCCCGACGATGCAGTCGTGGTCCTCTCCGGGTGCCACCGTCGCAAGCTCGGACGCGGTCGAAGTTGAAGCTGTGGCGGCGACCGATGCCTTTGCCTGCAACTCCGTCCCGGACAACCCGGCGACGAGGGAGATGCCTCCGCTGAAACTGGCCGCCATGGCGCCGCTCACGATGATCCGCCATCGCCATCGCACGCCCTCACCGTAACCGCGGGCTTTGTCAGGACCGGATGCCCACATGCAAACCGAGGGCCAAAGCAAAGAGCAGGCGCGCCAAAGCGACACGCCTGCTCTCTTTCCATGGTCTCGGGTGATCTCCCCCCGTTTCGCCACCCGCCGTTGAGCCTCTCGCCCGGTGAGTTGAGCCCCGCCGCTACTCGCGCTGGGGCGGCGGGCGCCCGTTGCGCAGGCGGTTGTGGAACCCACAGAGCAGGCGCCCGTTGTCCTGGGTGGTCCGCCCGCTCAGCGCCCAGGGCAAGATGTGGTCGGCCTGGCAGCGTGAGCCCGGGACGTCGCAAAAGGGGTGGACGCAGCCGCGGTCGCGCAGCTCGAGGGCCCGGCGCGTCGCCCCGCTGAAGAGCCGGTGCTTGGTCGAGACCTCGACGCGTCCGGACGGCTCCATCACGGCGCGCTCGAGGTCGGCCACACAGAGCCAGGGCACGAGCTCGCCCGGCGAGACCACGATGCCCTCGGCGAGCTCGCAGACCCGCCCCGAGAGCGTCGGCCAGTCGACGAGCACGCTGAAGAGGGGGGCGGGGGGTCGGGCGACGCCTTCGGGCTCGACGAGCGACGAGCGGCCCGCCATCTCGACGAGGGCGTCGGCGCGGCGCTGCGCCGGGCTGCGCCAGAGCTGGTCGAGCGCTGGGGTTGTGGCCGAGCTCGGCGCGGGCGCGGGCCCAGTCGGCCTTGAAGAACTCGTCTTCGATCCGCCCGAGCTCGCCCGCCACGATCGAGCCCGAGATGGGGTCGAGCGTCATCGAGCCCAGATACATCCCGCTGATGGAGGCCTCGAGATAGACGTCGCGCCGGGCCCGGCGCGCCTCGGCGGCCTCCTCGGTCCCG